>NZ_JBQFZQ010000006.1:0-214062 GCF_056542325.1 Ruegeria sp. AD6
CTGCGGTCAGCGTCGTTTTACCATGGTCAACGTGGCCAATCGTGCCGATGTTGACGTGCGGTTTTGTACGCTCAAACTTTTCCTTTGCCATTCCTCAGGCGCCCTTTTGCGATTTGGGGGACCCTTGGTCCCGTGGTTACATCTGCGCGCGCGAGATATTTGGTTCACGGGGGAAAATCAAGCACATCCTTGGGGAAATGCGCCGATCACGCCGGATTTTGCGTAACCTCGGTGGATTCGAGCGGTTGGATCAGGTCTGGGCGCTTGTCGAACCAGCCATTGTCCTTGTGTTCTTCTGCCAGCCATTCCTCGACCCGGTCGGCCACTTTCAGGGCCAGACCGCTCATTTGTTCTTCTTTGGTCCGCTCATTGCCGGACCCTTTCAGCGCGCTGCCTCCGGTCGTGTCTTCCAGAACCTGGAACTGCTTGGCCTTGGCCAGAAATTCTTTCTTGTTCACATCGTAGACATTGACCAGCACAATCGCCGTGCTTTTGGGGTTGTAGATGACCGGAATGCCCGGAGGGGCCAGCATGTAGCCTTCGAGGCTGATACCGATGTCGTAATCCTGCGCGCCCTCATAGCGACCCAGCCGGATATCCACGGCGTTCTGAATCGCAGCTTCCCATTCCTGCGGCGTCGCATCGCGCGAGACTGGGCCTTGTTTGGCTTTCTCGGCAAACGCGTAATTCACCCGCAGCTTGAACTCGCCCAGCGACTCGGGTTCTTCATAGACCTGCGTCTGGGTGCACGCGCCCATCAGGGCCAGTCCGGTGATCAGGGTCAGAATGCGCAACATGATTGTGTCTCGATAGGCCTGTTTTCTTTGATCTAGCGCACCGATGCGGGTTGTGCCAAGCCGTATCGGCAGAAATCCACCCGAGACCTGTTCAGATCACGAGAACTTATAGTCGCGCGGGAACCCGTAAGGCGGCTTTTTCCCGACGCTGGCGCGTTTTGCCAGCCATTGGGACATATCGGCCTCGTGCCGTGTCTTGTCGCCGCCCATGGACCATTTCAGGCCCTCTTCCCAGTTGAAGGTGGTGATGTCCGACAGGCCGCCATCTAGTTCCAGCGTTCCCTGCCGGCCACGCGCCATATTGTATCTCTGCAGGCGCACGCCCTTGCCGCGGGTCATCTCAGGCAGTTCCTCTGCCGGGAAGACCAGGAACTTGCCGTTCTGAGATACCACGGCCACGTGGTCGCCCGCGACCGGCTTGCAGATCATCGCTGTTTCGTCACCTTTGACGTTCAGCACCTGTTTGCCGTTCCGTGTCTGCGCCAGCACCTCATCCTCGGACACCATAAAGCCGTTGCCCGCATCCGAGGCCACCAGCAGCTTGCGCCCCGGCTTGTGGATCAGAATGTCGATGATCTGCGCCTCGTTCGGCAGATCAACCATCAGGCGCAGCGGTTCGCCCATGCCCCGCCCGCCGGGCAGGTTGGCCGCGCTGACCGTATAGAACCGTCCGTTTGAGGCAAAGACCAGCAGGCGGTCGGTTGTTTCCGCATGGAAGATGAAACGCGGGCCGTCGCCGTCTTTGAACTTCAACTCGCGCTTCAGGTCGATATGGCCGGTCATGGCGCGAATCCAGCCCATCTGAGAGCAGACGACCGTGATCGGTTCGCGGTCGATCATCGCCTCAAGCGGCACTTCCTCGACCTGTCCGGCCTCAGCAAACTGAGTGCGCCGCGCGCCGCCTTCGTAGTCTTTACCGAAGGTCTTTTTGGTCTCTTTCAACTGCTCGGCGATTTTGGCCCATTGCAGGGCGGGATCGGCCAGCAGGTCTTCGAGGTTGGCGCGCTCCAGCATCAATTCGTCACGCTCACGCACCAGCTCCATCTCTTCCAGACGGCGCAAACTGCGCAGACGCATGTTGAGGATCGCGTCGACCTGAACCTCGGACAGTTCCCCCTCGCCCGGTTTGGGCGTGACGTAATCAGACTCGTCGGTGGCGCGAACATGATCAATGCCCCAATCCTCGCGCATCAGCGCGGCCTTGGGGTCATCGTCATAGCGGATGATGTCGATCACACGATCAAGGTTCAGGAAGGCGACGATAAAGCCCTCCAACACCTCTAACCGATGGTCGATCTTGCCCAGACGGTGACGCGAGCGGCGGATCAGCACCTCTTGCCGGTGATCGAGGAAGGCCCGCAGCACTTCCTTCATCGAGCAGACCTTGGGCGTTACCCCGTCGATCAGCACGTTCATGTTCAGGCTGAACCGCACCTCGAGGTCCGAGTTGCGGTAGAGCATCCCCATCAGCACCTCGGGGTCCACGTTTTTCGAACGCGGCTCAAGGATCAGGCGGATGTCGTCGGCGGATTCGTCGCGCACATCGGCGAGGATCGGGATTTTCTTGGTCTGGATCAGTTCCGCGATCTTTTCGATCAGCTTGGATTTCTGAACTTGATAGGGAATCTCGGTGACAACGATCTGCCATTGACCGCGGCCGAGGTCTTCGACCTCGAACTTACAACGCAGGCGGAAAGATCCACGCCCGGTGCGATAGGCCTGCGCGATATTCTCGGGCGGTTCGACAATAACGCCGCCGGTCGGGAAATCCGGGCCGGGCACGTAGTTCAACAGCGTGTCGTCACGGGCATCCGGCGTCTTGATCAGATGCAGACAGGCATCGCAGAGTTCCGAGATATTATGCGGCGGAATATTCGTTGCCATACCCACCGCGATACCGCTGGCCCCGTTGGCCAGCAGGTTCGGGAACTGCGCAGGCAACACAACCGGCTCGGTCAGCGTCCCATCATAGTTGTCGCGGAAATCAACAGCGTCCTCGTTCAGACCCTCAAGCAGCGCCTCGGCCACGATGGTCATCCGTGCCTCGGTGTAGCGCGAGGCCGCCGGGTTGTCGCCGTCGATATTGCCGAAGTTCCCCTGCCCGTCGACCAGCGGGTAACGCACGTTGAAATCCTGCGCCAGACGCGCCATCGCATCATAGATCGCAGCGTCCCCATGCGGGTGGTAGTTACCCATCACATCGCCGGAAATCTTGGCCGACTTCCTGAAACCTCCGGTTGCACTGAGTCGCAGCTCTCTCATCGCATAGAGGATTCGCCGGTGGACCGGCTTCAACCCGTCCCGCGCATCCGGCAAGGCGCGGTGCATGATGGTGGACAGCGCATAGGTCAGATAGCGCTCACCAATCGCGCGGCGCAGGGGTTCGGCTACCTCACCCCCGTTATCGGGGGCCTCCATATTGGGGTCGTCGATCGTGTCATTCATACATGATGTGATACGACGCTAGGCCGTCTGGGTAAAGCAAGCTGAGTGCATTTTGCTGGGGACAAGTCGCGCTTTTTGCAACAGGGGGAGACAAGCTGGTGTTTTCCCCGAATTTTCGACTCGGCCACTCAATTATGGTACCATCCCAACAATTGAATGATTGCTGCCAAATTTTTGTTCTGTTGTTGTAACGATTGACCTTGGGGGATGCGCCATGACGCGCCTGATACTGATTACTTTTGCCGCACTCGGCTGGGCCTTTTACGTGATGAGCGACGGTCCTGATTTCGAACCGCGTGGATTGCGGGCCGATAATCCGCAACGCATGGCGGCGGCCTTCCAGCCAACCCCCGAACCCGAGGCCCCGGCCCCGGTTGAAGATCTGGTAACGCAGGTCAGCTTTGCCGCTGAACCGGCAGTG
Organism: Ruegeria sp. AD6; assembly: GCF_056542325.1. NCBI lineage: Bacteria > Pseudomonadati > Pseudomonadota > Alphaproteobacteria > Rhodobacterales > Roseobacteraceae > Ruegeria > Ruegeria sp. AD6. Next base: position 3,664 of record NZ_JBQFZQ010000006.1, read on the forward strand.
GAACCCGCGCCTGCGCTTGATGCGCTGGCTCAGCCTGAACCGGCCCTGACCGAGGATGAGACCAAAGCCCTGTTGGCGCAGGTTGCTGCGGGGCTGCAGGCCAATCCGTCGCTGTTTGAAGACCAGACCGTGACGCTGGCACTGGCGTCTTTGGAAGACGGCATAACCTCGTTGCAACAAGTCGCAACTGACGCCGACCCCGAGGTCGTAGAGGTGCCGGCGCTGCCTGAACCCGAGAAGGACATCCGGGAAATCTCGGGTACGCGCGTCAACATGCGAGACGGGCCCGGAACGATCTATCCGATCATTGGCAAGGCCCGGATCGGCCAAAAGGTCGAAGTGATGAGCGAGTCCGGAACCGGCTGGTTGCGTCTGCGCGTGTTGCCCGGGCAACAGATCGGATGGATTTCCGCATCTCTTGTCCAAAAATCCCAAGACTAAGGTTGCCCGTCATTGTCCTGCCCCAATGCCCGCCATAGCTATTGGTGACATTCTGGGGCGGGATTCTCATGCAGAAATCGATTCTCATTACCGGGTGCTCATCCGGCATCGGCCTTGACGCGGCACACGGTATGCGTGCACGCGGATGGCGGGTTTTTGCCTCGTGCCGTCAGCAACGCGATTGCGACCGGCTGCGCGCCCAGGGATTCGAAAGCCCCAGAATTGACTATCAGGACGCCGACAGCATCAAGGCCGGTCTGGCCGAGGTTCTTGCGGCCACCGGCGGCACGCTGGATGCGCTGTTCAACAACGGCGCGCACGGGCTGCCCGGCGCCGTCGAAGACGTCCCGACAGATGGTTTGCGCCATATCTTTGAAGCGAATGTATTTGGTTGGCACGAGCTGACACGCCAGGTGATTCCCGTCATGCGGGAACAGGGGCATGGCCGGATAGTGCAGTGTTCGTCGGTTCTGGGACTGGTCGCGTTTCCGTGGCGCGGGGCTTATGTCGCGACCAAATACGCGATTGAAGGCCTCAGCGATACGCTGCGCCTTGAATTGCGGGGCACCGGTATTCGGGTGATCCTGATTGAACCAGGCCCGATCACCTCGAAGCTGCGGGAAAAAGCTATCCCTGTCTTTGAACGGTTCATCGACTGGGAAACCTCGGCGCTGCGCGAGAAATATGAAGAAACGCTGCTCAAACGGCTGTACGAAAACTCGGGTCCAGATAGGTTCGAACTTCCGGCATCAGCCGTAACGGCCAAACTCGCGCACGCGGTTGAAGCGCGCAGACCAAAGCCCCGATACTATGTGACCACACCCACCTATATCGCCGGATACTTGCGTCGGATTCTGCCGACCGCGGCGATTGACCGGATTCTGTCCCGCATCTGAGACGAAATTACTGGTTCGCTTTTTGATCTTGTGGGGCTAGATCAGGTCCAACGAAACTAAAACGCAGACGGTGATACCTGATGGACCTATTGATGGTCGTTTTGCTTCTGGCCATGGCGGCGGTGGTCGTCGTGCTGACCCTTGGCATCGCGAATTTCGGCAAAGGCGGCATGGCGGCTGCAAAGAAAAGCAACAAGATGATGCGGCTGCGTATCCTGTTTCAGTTCATTGCCGTCGTTTTGATCCTTCTCTACGTCTATCTCAGCGGACAGGGAGCGCAGTAAATGGTCGTACTCAACAAAATCTACACCCGCACAGGCGATGACGGTAAGACTGCGCTGGGGAACGGAGAACGTGTCGCCAAATACTCTGGGCGTGTGGCGGCCTATGGCACCGTGGACGAGTTGAATTCCTTTGTCGGCGTGGCGCGGACCGAGGCTGATGGTCCAACCGATGCCGCACTGGCCCGAATCCAGAACGATCTGTTCGATCTGGGCGCGGATTTCTGTCGCCCCGATATGGAAAAGGATGCCGAGGCCGATTACCCGCCCTTGCGCATCGCCCCGGCCCAGATCGACCGGCTGGAGGCCGAGATCGACGCGATGAATGCCGATCTGGAACCCTTGCGCAGCTTCATTCTGCCGGGCGGATCGCGTCTGGCGGCCCAATTGCATGTGTGCCGCACCGTGTCACGCCGGGCCGAGCGGCTTGCCGTTGAACTGACAAACATGGAGCCGGTGAACGCGGTGGCCGTCAAATACCTCAATCGCCTGAGCGACTGGTTCTTTGTCGCCGCACGGTGCGCCAACAACAACGGCAAAGACGACGTCTTGTGGGTTCCGGGCGCGAACCGCTGAAAGCGGCGAAACGTCCAGTGGACGTTCTGGCGGCCGGAAGGGCAAAGCCTAGGGCTCAATCCCCGCAGGCACGAACGAGCGTTGCCCCGTAACAGGCTGAGACCCAGTTGTTTGACGCCACGACATGCCTGATCCCGCATGCTCAAAAATCGGCCCCACCCCGCACTGTTATTTTCCGCCGTGGCGTCAAAAATTACGAAACGCGACGTCCCGAGCCCCTGACGTGACGATTTTGCCCTGTTGCACCGTGAATTGAGACGCTATTCAGTCGTCCGAGAGCATTGGTGGAGTCGCGTTGCGACTTACCGTTTTTGTGAGGAGAAAGCGCAAAATGAAGGTACTCGTGCCTGTCAAGCGCGTGATTGACTATAATGTGAAGGTCCGCGTGAAAGCGGACGGTAGCGGTGTTGATCTCGCCAATGTCAAAATGTCGATGAACCCGTTCGACGAGATCGCGGTGGAAGAAGCGATCCGCCTGAAAGAAGCGGGCAAAGCTGACGAAGTGGTTGCCGTTTCGATCGGCGTCAAGCAGGCGCAGGAAACCCTGCGGACCGCGCTGGCCATGGGTGCAGACCGCGCCATTCTGGTTGTTGCCGCCGATGACGTCCATCAGGACATCGAGCCGCTGGCCGTCGCAAAGATCCTGGCCAAAGTGGTCGAGGAAGAGCAGCCCGGCATCGTTCTGGCGGGCAAGCAGGCGATCGACAACGACATGAACGCCACCGGCCAGATGCTGTCGGCCCTGCTGGGCTGGTCGCAAGGCACCTTCGCGTCCGAACTGGATATCGAAGGCGACACCGCCAAGATCACCCGCGAGGTTGACGGCGGTCTGCAGACCATCAGCGTCAAGATGCCGACCATCGTGACCGTTGACCTGCGTCTGAACGAGCCGCGCTATGCGTCGCTGCCCAACATCATGAAGGCGAAGAAAAAGCCGCTGGACGAGAAAACCGCCGCCGATTACGGCGTCGACGTCACGCCGCGTCTGGAAATCGTCAAGACCGAAGAGCCGCCGGCACGTGCCGCAGGCATCATCGTAGGCTCGGTTGACGAGCTGGTCGGGAAACTCAAAGAAGCGGGGGCTGTGTAATGGCTGTTCTTCTTCTGGCTGAAGTCAACAATGGCGAGTTGTCGCTGGACGCCACCGCCAAGGCCGTAGCCGCCGTCAAGTCGCTGGGCGACATCACCGTTCTGGCCGCTGGCGGTTCCGCTGCCGCAGCTGGTGAGGCTGCTGCAAAGATCGACGGTGTCTCGAAGGTTCTGGTTGCCGAAGACGCATCGCTGGGCCACCGCCTGGCGGAATCGACCGCAGCCCTGATCGTGTCGCTGGCCGACGGTTACGAGCACATCGTTGCCCCTGCGACCACCGACGCCAAAAACGTGATGCCGCGCGTTGCTGCGCTGCTGGACGTGATGGTGATCTCGGATGCGTCCGGCGTGGTTGACAGCTCGACCTTCGAGCGTCCGATCTATGCGGGCAACGCGATCCAGACCGTCAAATCGAACGACGCCAAGAAAGTCGTCACCATCCGCACCGCGTCCTTCGACGCAGCGGGCGAAGGCGGCGCGGCATCGGTCGAAACCGTCGCGGTTCCCGGCTCCGAAGGACTGTCGTCCTGGGTTGAGGACAAGGTCGCCGAGAGCGACCGTCCGGAACTGACCTCGGCTGGCGTTGTTGTTTCGGGCGGCCGTGGTGTCGGCTCGGAAGAGGACTTCAAACTGATCGAAACGCTGGCCGACAAGCTGGGCGCGGCGGTTGGTGCCTCGCGCGCGGCGGTGGACTCGGGCTATGCGCCGAACGACTGGCAGGTGGGTCAGACCGGTAAGGTTGTTGCTCCCGATCTGTATGTTGCCGTCGGCATCTCGGGCGCGATCCAGCACCTTGCTGGTATGAAAGACTCGAAGGTCATCGTTGCGATCAACAAGGACGAAGAAGCGCCGATCTTCCAGGTCGCCGACTTCGGACTAGTCGCTGACCTGTTCCAGGCCGTGCCGGAACTGACCGAGAAGCTCGGCTGAGCAAAGACCCCAGGTCTTTGAAAGTGACGTTAGCAAAGGCCCGCCATTGGCGGGCCTTATGCGTTCAGGTCCCTCAGGACCGGCACAACCGCCTCGGCAATCTGCCTGTGCGCGGCCGGGCCAAGCATATGTTCTGCCATCGGCTGTTGTAGCGTCCCGAACAACATATCCTCAAGCGTGTCCGACGCGCCGGACACGGCGACAGAGCACGTGACTACCCGCGCGGCCTGCGGCCTCAACGCCTCGACCATGCCGGCGTTCACCGGGATGGGGTCGTCCTCGATCGTATGAACCCGCTGAATCTGCAGATGCAGCAGCACCGTCTGCGGGTCCAGCTGCTCCAGAAACGTGCCAAGGGACCGCAACCAACCCTGACGCAGTTCATGTGCGATCACTTCGAACCGCGCATCATGTCTTGCCTGCAGACGCTTTAGTAAGTGGCGCACAAAATGCACCTCGGTAAAGTCGATATCGGGATACAAATCCAGCAGGTCCTGCGTTGGTTCTAGAAACCGGTCATTGCGGCGGGGATGCACGCGGTAAAACCGGTTCGACTGGCCATGAACCTGAGGCAGTTGGATCACGCATCTCTGCGCCCGGTTTGCCAACCTCAGCAGACCTTGATCGCGCGTCAGCGCCTCGACACCCGCGAACAGGCTGCCAAAATTGGCGCAGGTTTTGCCCAGTTGCTTCTGTACTGCATCCGGAAACGGAGAATCGACAAAGCGCCCGAAGGTTTCATCCCCGCCGATGCAGGCGATAAACGGAAGGTCCAGCGTGCAGGGCGGCCCCCTAAACCACAATCTGGTTCCGTCATACTGGCATACGTCATCCTCGGCCATGCCCGAGCCTGTCTGATGATAGCTCATCTCACTCACCCAATTTTCACCCGGTTGCCATCTTGCCGCCCCGGATGTTGAGATTCCCCTAATGTGCGCATTTGAAGCGAATTCGAGCGACCTCAGCCCCTTGCCGCAAGCCCCGAACTGCCGATACTGTCGCCGTAACGCGCAAGGCAAAGGCAGCTGAATATGGATGTGAAATCGGTCGGAGTGATTGGCGCAGGTCAGATGGGCAACGGGATCGCCCATGTGCTGGCATTGGCGGACTATGACGTTTTGCTGAATGATGTCAGTCAGGAGGCCCTGGATCGCGCCTTGACGACGATTGAGGGCAACATGGCCCGGCAGGCGTCACGCGGGAAGATCAGCGATGACGCGATGCAGGCCGCCTTGAAACGGATCACAACGACGCTGGAGCTGCCGCAACTGGGGCAAACCGATCTGGTGATCGAAGCCGCGACCGAACGCGAGACCATCAAACAGGCGATTTTCGAGGATTTGCAGCCGCATCTTCAGCCGCATACGATTCTGACTTCGAACACCTCGTCCATATCCATCACCCGGCTGGCCAGCCGCACGGACAGGCCCGAACGGTTCATGGGGTTCCACTTCATGAACCCGGTGCCGGTCATGCAGCTTGTCGAGTTGATCCGGGGGATTGCCACGGATGAACCAACGTTCAAAGCCTGCAAGGCAGTGGTGGACCGTCTGGGCAAGACAGCCGCAAGCGCCGAGGATTTCCCGGCCTTCATCGTCAACCGCATTCTGATGCCGATGATCAATGAGGCGGTCTATACCCTGTATGAAGGCGTTGGGAATGTGCAATCCATCGACCAGTCCATGAAGCTGGGCGCGAACCATCCGATGGGGCCCCTGGAACTGGCCGATTTCATCGGGCTGGACACCTGCCTGGCGATCATGAACGTGCTGCATGATGGCTTGGCGGACACCAAATATCGCCCCTGCCCGCTGCTGACGAAATATGTCGAGGCCGGTTGGCTGGGCCGCAAGACCGAACGCGGGTTTTACGATTATCGGGGCGAAGTACCTGTTCCGACGCGGTAAGAGGGGGCCAGCCCCTCGCCCGGATTTCATCCGGGCTCACCCCCGGGATATTTCTGGCCAGATGAAGGGCGGATCAGGGTTTGTCTGATGTTCCCAGAGACATGGTACGGTTTCTGAGCCATGCCATGAAGCCGCGCGGATCGCGTTCGAGCAACTGCATGTCGTCGTCATTGATCGGTTCGCCGATAACCGGAGATTGCGGTTTTTTGCAGGACCGGACGATTTCGTGCAGCAGCAGACCCTGCCGCAGGATCGGCGACAGTTTGTTGGCGATCTGATACCAACGCGAGTTGCTGCCGGGGAAGAAGATCGGCAGCACTTGCGCACCCGAGCGTCGGATCATCTTGGCGGTGAAGACGTTCCATTCCCGCTCGATCGCCGGGCCGAACCAGTCGTCCGAGGACATAACAACGCCCGAGGGGAACAGGGCCACAACGCCGCCGTTTTTCAGATGCTCCATGGCCTTGCCGCGCATTTCAAGCATCTTGGCCTGTGCTTCGGGGTCGTGCGGAAAGGGAACCGGAATCATGAATGAGGTCGCAGCCTCGTCCAGCCCGGTCAGCACGGACCGGGTCAGGATGCGATAATCGCTGCGCACGCGCCCGATCAGTTCGGCCAGGATCATGCCGTCCACCATGCCGTGCGGATGGTTGGCCACGACAACAACCGGGCCTGTCTTGGGGATGCGGGCGATCTGTTCCTCGGGTGTGGTCAGGTCGATGCCCATGGTTGCCAGAGCACCGCCCCAAAACCTTTGACCTCGATAGTATTCGTTCTTTTTCTCGAACTTGTTGACCATCCGCAAAATGGTCAGTTTGCCGGTACACCATTCGATGGCGCGAATGGCGGTCGAGGTCCAGGCATCGTCGAACGAGTTCGCGTAGGTCAGGGTTCTACGGTCGTAGATTTCGCCCTGGTCTTCGGTCCCATCAACCACCGGGCCTGTCTTGGTCTCGTGCGTTGTTTCCGCCAATTCCTGGTCTTCCCGTTCTTTCTGTCCCGCGGGGCAGCCTTAGAACCCCTCTCCGAACTTGTCATTCACAAGCGTTTCCAGAGCTTCTGCCAATGCCTCAGCATCCGGCCCGGACGTCTCGACGTCAATAGTCGTTCCGCGCGAGGCTGCCAACATCAAAAGGCCCATAATGCTGTCTCCGGATGCAGAAAGGCCGTCTTTGGACACTTCGGCGCTTGCGTCAAAGCCTTCCACAACCTCGACCAGCTTGGCGGACGCGCGGGCGTGCAGGCCCTTTTCGTTAATGATTTTCAAGCTTCGGTTGGTCATTTCAATGAGTCCGGTCTTAATCCAATGTCACATTTTGCGCATTGATGTACTTGCGTCCAGCCTCCATCGCCTGCCGCACGGCATCAGGGACCGGCAGGTGGCGGCTTTTGGCCAATTTGATCAGCATGGGCAGGTTGGCCCCATAAAGGATTCGGCGATCCTGAGGGGCGCAGGCCCGCAGGCTGAGATTCGAGGGGCTGCCGCCGAACAGATCCGTAACGATCACAACGCCGTCGCCCAAGTCCACTTCATCCGCGGCACGACAGATTTCAGCCTGTTTTTTGTCGCGGTCATGATCGGCCTCGATCGCAATGGCTTTCAGGCCGGGCTGCGGCCCGACCACATGCTGCATGGCGGCCAGATATTCCTGAGCCAAACCCCCATGCGCTACGATCACAATCCCGATCAATCCGGCCTCACATTCAACGATCGACGTTCCATCTCGCGGTGCCTAATTGCCACCTGCTGCCCCCCTTCCGCAAGGGCCTTTGCAACCGCTTCCGCCATCGCCACCGATCTGTGCTGCCCGCCGGTGCAACCGAAGGCCACAGACAGATGCGCTTTGCCTTCGGCGCGGAAGGCTGGCAGCAGCAGGTTCAGCAGATCTATGACGCGGTCAAAGAACGGCGCGTAATTTGCATCTGACTGGACATAGCGCGCCACATCCGGGTTTCGACCATCCTCGGACCGCAATTCAGGTCGCCAATAGGGGTTGGCGAGAAATCGGCAGTCAAAAACCATATCCAACCCGCGTGGCAGGCCGCGTTTATACGAGAAGGATTCGATGGAAACCGCCAAATGCCGCCCGCCCTGGGGTGCAAACCAGCGCTCGACCTCTTCGCGCAATTGATGCACGTTCAGGGTGCTGGTGTCGATCAGGGTGTCGGCAATCTCGCGGATGGGGGCCAGCAGCTCTTTCTCGCGCCGCACACCGGTTTCCGGCCCTGCATCCTGGGCGACGGGGTGACGCCTGCGGGTTTCCGAAAAGCGGCGCAGCAGGACTTCGTCGCTGCAATCAAGGTACAGAACGGTCAGATCCACCTGCGTCATCCGACCCAGTTTTGCGGCCAGTTCGATAAACCCGATAGTCGAGAAATCGCGGTTGCGCGCGTCGATACCCAGCGCCATGGGCCGGTCAGGCTCGGCACCTTCAAGCAGTCGCGCCAGCAGGCCCATGGGCAGGTTGTCAATCGCTTCGAACCCCAGATCTTCCAGCACGTGAATGGCGGTCGAGCGGCCCGCGCCCGACGGTCCGGTCACCAGAACGATTCGCTTTTGCGATGTCATTTGTTCGGCCATTCCGGGTCCACGCGTCCCATTCTTAGAAGTTGCATCAGGGCTGGTGCCAAATTGGGCACGCCTGCGCCGCGAAGCAAGGGAACAGTTTGCCTCAGCAACGGGGTCGTGGCGGGTTCCGGCAGGCGTGCGGGTTCGGGTTGGTCAAGGTCGAGGACAAAGCGCAGCGGCACAGGCTCCGTAGGTTGCGCACGAAGCAGGCCAATCCCGCGCGCCTCGACCAGACCCGCGATTTCGGGGACTGCGGAGGCAATGATCTGATCGTCGCGCATCGCCAGATCAATGCGATCATCGCCGACCAGCACCGCGCCCAGAGCCATCATCTGCAGCGCCAGCGACGACTTTCCGGCCCCAGATGCGCCCACAATCAGCAGCCCGTGGTCACCGGCGGCGACGCAACTGGCGTGAACGCGGGCGCTGTCCCGGTTCACCGCATCTGTCAGGGACGGAATGGTCATGACCTCAGACAGGCAGCCCCACGACAAAACGGGCACCCAGCGGGTCCGAGGTGACGTCCGCTTCGGTCGGGCGGATGTTTTCGGCCCAAATCACACCGCCATGCGCCTCGACAATCTGTTTCGAGATCGCCAGCCCAAGGCCCGAGTTGTTGCCGAAATGCTCAGCCGGGCGTTGCGAATAGAACCGTTTGAAGATTTTGGTCAGGGCCTGTTCCGGGATGCCGGGGCCGGTATCTTCGACCACCACAAGCACGCGATTGTCGCGCTGGCGCACCCAGACCCGGATGGCGTCGCTTTCTTCGCAGAAGGAAATCGCATTGGTGATCAGGTTGACGAAAACCTGTGCCAATCGCGCCTCGAGCCCGTTGATCACAATCGGATCCGACGGCAGGTCAGTGATATAGTCGATGCCCTGCGAGCGGGCATCTTCACCCAAAAACTGCCCGATATTGCCCAGCAGCTTGAGCAGGTCAAAGGGTTGTTCTTCTTCCTTGACCAGTTCCGCATCCAGACGCGAGGCATTCGAGATGTCGCTGACCAGCCGATCCAGCCGCTTCACATCATGCTCGATCACACCAAGCAGTTTTTCGCGCTGATCATCGCGTTTGACCATGCGTAGTGTGCCGACAGCAGATTGCAGACTGGCCAGAGGGTTTTTGATCTCATGCGCAACGTCAGCGGCAAATTGTTCGTTCGCATCGATCCGGTTGTAGAGCGCAGTGACCATGCCGCGCAATGCACGGCTGAGCCGACCGATTTCATCCGGGCGCGCGCTGAGGTCCGGGATGCGGATGCGCCCCGGGTTGACGCCCGTACCCCGATCCTTGCCCATTTCCGCCGCCGAGGCGAGGTCGGCCAGCGGGTTGGCAATGGTCGAAGCCAGAACAAGGCTCAGACCGACTGAGACCAGCAGGGCAACGACAAACATCTGCAAAATGCGCTCCTGCTCGCGCCTAGCCAGCGCGTCAATCTCACCGGCAGGGCCGGATATTGCGACAGCACCGGCCGGGATGCCTTCGTAGAGAATAGGTGCCGCGGCCACGATCACAGTGTCGCCCGCGTCATCCTGTACTGCCTTTACCTGATTTTGACCCGCCAAAGCTTGTGGGACTATGGCCTGAACCTGCTGCGCCAGCGTCGGTGCTTCGGAGTCGGACGACCAGTTGAAAACCCGCGACAGACCCGTCCAGACCGCGTTGAGTGCATCGCTGATGACGGTGCCTCCGGTCTGCATATCCGCGTCCGATCGCAACAGGATGGGCATGTCAGATGCCTGTGGCGCGCCGCGGGTCCAGCCGATCAGGGTACCGCGGGAGTCGTAGACAAACACCTCTCCCCCTTCGGGCAGGCGAAGGCCGGACAGCGTGTCTTTCACATCAAGCTGGGCCGCATCGCGTGATGATTTCACCGCGCCCTGCCGCAGCTGCGTCTCAAACACGTTGCTGACAAGATGCGCGTCTCCGATCAGGTTGCGCGCGGTCTGCTGCACCTGCTCGGATCGCGAGTCATCCAAGTAAAGCAGCCCCGTGACAAGGATCACAAGGGCAATCAGATTGAACGTGATGATCTTGCGGGCCAGAGGCGAGCCGCGCAGTGAAAACAGGTTTCTGCGGGATCGTTTTGCGCTTAGCTCTGCAGACTCGGGGTCTTGCGGGATGACCCAGTCATCCCCAAGAACGACATCACCGTCGCGCAATTCATTGGCTTGTTCGGTGTCGCGCACGGGACCCCATTACCCCTTGTAGATGGCCGCGCCTATTCTTCGTTGTATCTGTACCCGATACCATAAAGGGTTTCGATAGCCGAAAACTCGGGATCAGCAGCACGCATCTTCTTGCGCAGCCGCTTGATGTGGCTGTCGATGGTGCGGTCATCCACATAGACCTGATCGTCATAGGCCACATCCATCAACTGATCCCGGCTTTTGACAAAACCCGGACGTTGCGCCAGCGCCTGCAGCAACAGGAACTCGGTCACGGTCAGGGACACATCCGTCCCCTTCCAGGTGACCGCATGGCGCAGCGGATCCATCCGCAGGTCGCCGCGTTCCATCACTTTGGTATCGCCGGTGTTGGCGGCCGAAGCGTCACCGCTGGTGGCCTCTTGGCGCCGCAGCAACGCGCGAATGCGCTCGACCAGCAAACGCTGCGAGAACGGCTTTTTCACGTAGTCGTCAGCACCCATGCGCAGGCCCAGAACCTCGTCAATCTCGTCGTCTTTCGAGGTCAGGAAGATCACCGGCATCTGCGTCTTTTGGCGCAGGCGCTGCAGCAGATCCATGCCATCCATGCGCGGCATCTTGATATCCAGAACGGCCATGTCCGGCAGCTTTTTGTTAAACGCGTCCAGCGCGGCCTGACCGTCATTGTAAGTTTCAACCTCGAACCCTTCGGCCTCGAGCGTCATGGATACGGACGTCAGAATGTTTCTATCGTCATCCACCAGTGCAATCTTTGACATCGGGCTTACCCCTATTCCTGCTCACTTACGCAATAATACGCTTTTTTGTAAGGCATTGTTGGCGTTTTTGATGCGCCGAATCAATGCGTAACTGCGAATCGTGCCATTGTTGCGGCAGCTATGAGGCAAAAATGCCTTGCTGCCCGCAAAATGCTGCCCGGTTTTCCGACAGGAAATCTTTGGTGGCGCTAAACTTTAACTTGGTTGCGCTAACTGCGCCAAACCGTCCTGTTCATGCCCCAAACGACCGTGATAAGACCCGCCCATCGGCCGGTATGTCCCGGCAAAATGCCCCAAGAGCGCACCCGGCCAACCGCCGCCGCGCCGCACAGGAGAAGATACGCATGACATCTGGACGGGTTAACCCGCAATTCCGCCTCGAAGATCAGGGCATCGAGGGTCTGGGCAATGTCTATTACAACTTCATGGAACCGGCGCTGATCGAAGAGGCCCTCAAGCGGGGCGAAGGCACCCTTGGCAATGGCGGGGCCTTTCTGGTCACTACCGGTAAATTCACCGGCCGTTCGCCCAAGGACAAACACGTCGTCAAGACCGACAGTGTGGCCGACAGCATCTGGTGGGAAAACAACGCGGCGATGAGCCCGGAAGGTTTCGACGCCCTTTATGACGACATGGTCGAGCATATGAAGGGTCGTGACTATTTCGTGCAGGATCTCGTCGGCGGGGCCGATCCGGCCTATTCGATCAATGTGCGCATGGTGACCGAACTGGCCTGGCACAACCTGTTCATCCGCCACCTGCTGCGTCGCCCGGATCGTGAGGATCTGGATGAGTTCATCGCAGATTTCACTGTCATCAACTGCCCCAGCTTCCAGGCCGACCCGGCCAAGCACGGCTGCCGCAGCGAGACCGTGATTGCAATGAACTTCGACCGCAAGCTGATCCTGATCGGCGGCACCGAATATGCTGGCGAGAACAAGAAATCCGTCTTCACCCTGCTGAACTACATGCTGCCGGAAAAAGGCGTGATGCCGATGCACTGCTCGGCCAACCACGCGGTTGGCAACCCGGTGGATACCGCCGTGTTCTTCGGCCTTTCGGGAACCGGCAAGACCACTCTGTCGGCAGACCCGTCGCGGATCCTGATCGGGGATGACGAACACGGCTGGTCGGATCGCGGCACCTTCAACTTCGAAGGCGGCTGCTACGCCAAGACCATCAACCTGAGCGCTGAAGCCGAGCCGGAAATCTACGCGACGACCAGCAAATTCGGCACCGTCATCGAGAATATGGTCTTCGATCCCGAAACCAAGGAGCTGGATTTCGACGACGATTCGCTGACCGCAAACATGCGCTGCGCCTATCCGCTGGAATATATCTCGAACGCGTCGAAAACCGCGTTGGGCGGGCATCCGAAGAACATCATCATGCTGACATGCGATGCCTTCGGCGTGCTGCCTCCGATCGCGCGGCTGACACCGGCGCAGGCGATGTATCACTTCCTGTCGGGCTTCACCTCGAAGGTGGCGGGCACCGAACGGGGCGTGACCGAGCCGCAGCCGACCTTCTCGACCTGCTTTGGCGCGCCCTTCATGCCGCGCCGCCCCGAGGCCTACGGCAACCTGCTGCGCGACAAGATCGCCCAGCATGGCGCGACCTGCTGGCTGGTGAATACCGGCTGGACCGGTGGGGCCTATGGCGTTGGCAGCCGGATGCCGATCCGCGCGACCCGCGCGCTGTTGACGGCGGCTCTGGAAGGCTCGCTGCGCGACGCTGAATTCCGCAAGGATGCCAACTTTGGCTTTGACGTCCCGGTCACAGTGCCCGGCGTCGCCGAGGTTCTGCTGGATCCGCGCCGCACCTGGGATGATCAGGAAGCGTTCGACAAACAGGCCGCAAAGCTGGTTCAGATGTTTGCCGAAAACTTCGAACAATATGTCCCCTTCATCGATGAGGACATCAAAGCCGTCGCAATCGGCTGATCCGGATAAAGGGGCGTCCGCGCCCCTTTTTTCTGCGTTTGCGAATCCACCAATGATCAACCCAAAGTTGCATCTGACGCACCTCACGAACAAATTTATTGTTCTGAATGCCTGGTTGGGATAGGGATTTGGGTCATTAAACCGAAAAGACCCGGCGCATTTGCACCGGGCCGAAACTTAAAAGACCTTTGGGTTGCCTAAGCCAGCACACTCACCTCGGCAAATTGGGCAACCTAATCAGACTGGTAGTCTACTGGCATGGGGATGAGTGTCAATATGGGACTTGCTGACATATCTCGCGATCAGCGTGTTCTGAACCGTCGTGACTGGACGGCGTTTGGCACGGACAAAGACAGGTAAGAATTATGACCGAAATCTCGAAACTGACCGAACTGCGCAAGCTGATGCAAAGCATGGAGCGAACGCTGGGGCTGGAAAAGCTATCCCCGGTTGAGCGTGACATCTACTACGCCGCCGAGGAACTTTCCAAGGCCGATCAGGAGGTTCGCACCTTTGGTCTGATCGAACACACACTGGTTCAGAGCGTCTCGCGCCCGACATTTTTCCGCGCGCTGAAATCTCTGGTCGAAAAAGGCTATCTGTCGCAAAGCGGCAATGCCAACCGGGGACGTTATATCGTACATGCGCCCAGATAAGCTGGGCCTTGGGCGCATCGGTGGCTAGTTCCGGTGCGCAAGTGGGCCTCTGAAACCTTCTTTGCCTCTTTGGCCTATGTGGTCGCATCGTTCCTCACCTTCGAGGTTCTGATGCCGCTTCAGAACATGTTCTTTCCGGAATACCCAAGCCGGGCCAGCCTGCTGTTCCTGCCCCATGGCGTGCGCGTGCTTTCAGCCTGGCTGTTAGGCTGGCGCGCGATCTTTGCGCTGCTGCCGGGCGTCTTTCTGGTCTTCGCTTTTCTGGGGGGAACGGATGTTTTCCTGCCCAGCCGCCTGATGGCGATGGCAATCGCTGTCACGACCGTTCCGGTGGTCTTCTACCTGCTGAAATGGGCCGGATGGGACCTGTTCCCACGCCCCGACAAAAAGCCCTGTTGGATTTGCGTGATGGGCGTTGGGATCATCACATCTTTTCTGGTCTCGGGCCTGACCAATTTGGCCTTTGGCAGCGCGACGGTCGAATATATCGCCTTTTTGATCGGCGACATCTCGGGTCTTTTCTTCCTGATGCTCGGGCTCTATTTCGCCTTTCGCTTTGCCGACAAACGGCGCTGAGGAGCTGTCATCGACAGACGGTTGACGCCCCCGGGCCTGCGACAAATACCCCCAATTTGACCCCGGCCCGGCCCGGTGGAAATCAACGGATTTGCCGCTAATTCTCCCAATGAACCCTTTCTGCACTGCAAAACGATCGGGAAATTTTCGAACTTTATCGCCACGTAATACGTATTTTTGTTGCGCTGCATGTGCAAAATGATATGACCAGACGACCCAGAAAAGGACACGATTCATGGCCCATGACGGACAGGATATGACCCAGATGACCACACACGCGATTTTGCCCGATCTTCTGACCTTGACCCGGCAGGCCGTCCCGGCTGTCGAAGCCGTTTTCGAGAAGGCGCGCAATTCGGTTCGCGAGATGGTGACATCCGACGGTCGCGTGTCCGGCGCCCTGATCGAAGCCAACCAAACGGCCGCACACGGGCTGGCCTGGCTGGCCACCTACTACCAGTCGTTGAAGCAGATGCAGCGCTGGGCCGAAGCGTTGGACGCAGACGGCAAATTTGGCGAAATCGAGCAATTGCTGCACCAGATCGCCTTTGGGGAATACCTGCATCAGGTCGCGGGCGGCATCCCAATGAACCAGGGCGAGCTTGTGCGCCTGCAGGATCTGGGCCTTGGCTGGGACGCGCTGTCCAACTTCCAAAGTTCGGAAATTCAAACTCTGATGGCGCAGGCCAACTCGCAGGCCGCTCGGACGCGGCTGGTCGAGCTGATGGAGGCGCAAGTCGGTTCTGCCATGTTCGGAGCTTCGGGCCTTGATGAAGAGCTTGAAATGATCCGCGACCAGTTCCGCCGCTATGCGGTCGAAAAGGTCGAGCCCAATGCGCATGACTGGCACCTCAAGGACGAATTGATCCCGATGGAAATCATCGAGGAACTGGCCGAAATGGGCGTGTTCGGTCTGACCATCCCTGAAGAGTTCGGCGGTTTCGGTCTGTCCAAAGCGTCGATGTGCGTCGTGTCCGAGGAACTGTCGCGCGGCTATATCGGCGTCGGCTCGTTGGGTACCCGGTCCGAGATCGCGGCCGAGTTGATCCTGGCGGGCGGTACGGATGAGCAAAAGGCCAACTGGCTGCCTAAACTGGCCAGCGCCGAGATTCTGCCCACCGCTGTCTTCACGGAACCAAACACCGGCTCGGATCTGGGCAGCCTGCGCACCCGCGCGGTCAAGAATGCCGACGGTGACTACGAGATCACCGGCAACAAGACCTGGATCACCCATGCGGCCCGTACCCATGTCATGACCCTGCTGGCCCGCACCGATCCGGACACCACGGATCACCGTGGCTTGTCGATGTTCCTGGCCGAGAAAACCCCCGGCACGGATGACGCCCCCTTCCCCACCCCCGGCATGACCGGCGGCGAGATCGAGGTGCTGGGCTATCGCGGCATGAAGGAATACGAGCTGGGCTTTGACGGCTTCAAGGTCAAGGGTGAAAACCTGCTGGGCGGCGAAGAGGGCAAAGGCTTCAAACAGCTGATGGAGACGTTTGAATCCGCCCGCATCCAGACCGCTGCCCGCGCCATTGGCGTCGCCCAAAGCGCGCTGGATATCGCCATGCAATACGCACAGGACCGCAAGCAGTTTGGCAAGTCGCTGATCAATTTCCCGCGCGTGTCGGGCAAGCTGGCGATGATGGCGGTCGAGATCATGATCGCGCGCCAGTTGACCTATTTCTCGGCATGGGAAAAGGATCATGGTCACCGCTGCGATCTTGAGGCGGGCATGGCCAAGCTGCTGGGCGCGCGTGTCGCCTGGGCTGCTGCCGACAATGGGTTGCAAATCCACGGCGGCAACGGCTTTGCACTGGAATACAAGATCAGCCGCGTCCTATGCGACGCACGCATTCTGAATATTTTCGAGGGAGCTGCCGAAATTCAGGCACAGGTCATCGCACGACGTCTGCTCGGCTGACCGAATTCGGCACTCCTGTTTCCCCAACTGACCCGGCCTTTGCGCCGGGTCTTTTTCTTTCGTTGACCGTTTTGCCTGGATCCAGGGTGCCGCGCCGATGGGAATTGGATGTGATCCGCCGAGGTCGGAACTTCCCCTTTGAAATTGACCCGAAACCCGGTTAGAGCGCCCCGACGACCCTCAAGACGGTTTACAGGCACCCGAAATGACCAGACGACTTTTTTTGCTTTTGGCGACCTTGGTATCCTTTGCCTTGGCGGGGTGCGCAAAGACCGTGCCAATCGCCAGCCAGACCGATGTCGATGCGCTGGCACAGGCCATTCAGTCCCTTGGACCAAATGTTGATCCGGTCGAGGCGCGTACGGCGGCGCAGATTTCCTACAGCTACTCTCGGCAACTGGCGCAAGAGTGGAACGTCACCGACCCTGCGATCATTCACAACGCAAAGATCATTAACGGCCTTCGCGAAAAGGGCCTGTGCAATGACTGGGCACAGGCCATGACCACACGGTTGCGGCAGGAGAATTTCCGGACGCTGGACTTGCACTGGGCCACATCCCCACCGACAGAGTTTCGGATCATCCACCATTCGGCCCTGATCAGCGCCAAGGGGGATTCGATGTATGACGGCCTGATCCTGGACCCCTGGCGCCAAAGCGGCGCATTGTTCTGGGCGCCCGTCCGAGAGGACACAAGATACAACTGGCGTCCACGGCTGGAGGTGCGAGAGCAATTGCTGAGCGGCGAACTGGCGTTCTAGCATCGCCCTTCTCGCCTGTCGCACAAGCGCTCGCAACGGCTTGACCAGCCGAAACGAAGCGGCCTAAACGCGTATTGCAAAGGCTCGTGACCGAAGGAGGTTGCAATGATCCGCTATGCCTTGATCCTGCCGCTGATGGGGCTGTTTCAATGCCAACAGGACGAAACGGTGGCTGCCTATGGCGCAGACGGTCAGACCTGGAAGTTGCAAGAGATCGATGGTCAGCCCTATTCCGCCAACGCTCTGCTACAGTTCCCGGAAGAGGGGCGGATCGCAGGACAGGCCCCCTGCAACAGCTATCAGGGCAGCCTGAACGCGCCATACCCGTGGTTCGAGGTTCAGGACCTGAGCGCCACACGCGCCGCCTGCCCCGAGCTTGAGCAGGAAGGCATGTACTTTGCCGCCCTGCTGACCATGACCCAATCCGAAGTGTCCGGCGATGTTCTGATCCTGCGCAACGACGACGGGCACGAGATGGTGTTCACAGCCGCCGAGTAAGCTGATCCACAAACCTTGCCCGCGCTTCGGGCAATGGTGTGTGCCCCAAGGCCGGGGCCACGCGGTGGTGCAAGAAATACCCTGTCGTTTTCAAGGCATCGACAATCTCGGTATCCGGTGCGGCCCCCTCGCCGCGCAGGCAAGGCGGCAGCGGCAACAACCGGTCCGCCCAGTCACCCGCCCCTGCCGCGCTAACCGCCCGCCCGGTCTTGGGCGAGACAAAGACCAACTCCTCGGAGGATCCGGTCACAGCACAGGTGGTCAGGTCCAGCCCAAACCCCAACTCCTCAAGCAATGCCACCTCCCACCGCAGATAAGCAAGCGGCCAGATGTCGTCCTGCCCCAGAAGGTCCATAAGCTGTTCTGTCTGCTTGTAGATAGCGGGATGCGGCTCGCGTTCAGGCAGGCAGAAGGAAAGCAGCGCGACCACCGCATTCAGACCCGCTAATGCCAGCCGCCCCGAAAACGCCGCCGCCGCGCGGGATCGCAGCGGTTCGACCTGAAATGTGCCGATATGCTCTTCCAGCCGGGCCCGCCACAGCACGTCCAACTGCGCGCCCGGCTGAAGGATCGGGGCGATCTTGCGGCTGGTGCCGCCGCGTACCACCCCTGCGTGGCGTCCGTGGGCTTCGGTAAAGACCTCAATAATTGCGGCGGTTTCACCGTGGCGGCGAGAGGTCAGAAGTATGCCGTGATCGCGCCAGTCCACGTTTGGCCTCGTTAGGTTATCAGATATGTGTGCAGGAAATCTCAACGCTGTTACAGGTTCAAGATAGAAACGGATCAGGGTGGTTTTACAGGCCTCCAAAAACACGTTGCGTGAAACCTGTTAACGCAGTAATG
Source organism: Ruegeria sp. AD6 (assembly GCF_056542325.1). Lineage (NCBI taxonomy): Bacteria > Pseudomonadati > Pseudomonadota > Alphaproteobacteria > Rhodobacterales > Roseobacteraceae > Ruegeria > Ruegeria sp. AD6. Next base: position 22,483 of record NZ_JBQFZQ010000006.1, read on the forward strand.
TTCCCTTATTATTCCCTTTATGTTCTCAACGTAAGGATTCAGCAGATGTCCCTTAACTACGTCATGATCGGCTCAAACGATGTCGAAAAAGCCCGTAGCTATTACGACGCGGTTGTGCCCAAAATCGGCGGCAAGGTCATCGCTGAATATATGCCGCACGCGGTCTGCTATGAACTGCGGGGCGGTGGGTCCATGTGGGTCGCGACGCCATTTGACAAAGAGGCGGCGACAGTCGGAAACGGAAACATGGTTGGTCTGCTGTGCGAAAGCAAAGCGGAAGTGGGCGAGGCGCATGCGGCGGCGCTTGCCAATGGGGGATCGAACGAAGGTGATCCGGGCGACCGGCCTCAGTATGGCCCTAACTTCTATGCCGGTTACGCGCGCGACCCGGACGGGAACAAAATGAGCTTTGTCTATTTTGGCGATGCAGGCTGAACGCCCGCCTCAGAAGGTCATACCCGCGTGGATCAGAATGCCGATCACCATCAGAAGGTTCAGCACCATCGAAATCCCGTTGCCCACATAGATGGGCAGTTTGCCGACGACCAACCCATAGGCAAACCACAGAAACGACAGCGCAGCATAAAGGGACCAGGACAACAGGGACTGGCCGGTCGCGTGCTGCGAGTGGGTGAAATAGAGTTTGATTAACTGGGGAAGCGTGGCAAAAGGACCAACGACCCCGATGAAAACCATGAACCCCTCGAACCGCTGCATCCAGTGACCGAGCTCGGATTTTTCCAGTTTCTCCGCAAGCGTTTCAGCCAAGCAAACACCTCATTGTCTTGCGCTATTCCAAAATCAGGCCAGTTTTCCCAACCACATCCTGCATCAAAATAGTCGCTTTGAGCGGCGCGTAAAAGACCCAACTGCCAAGCTTATTCCAACCCCTCTTCCCCTAGCAAATGCCGACCCTGCCGATCTTCGACCTCGATCACCCAGAGGTCCGGATCAAAGCGGCGTTGGCGTTGGATGGCCTCGTCCACGTCGCTTTCGGGGCCAGAGGAGAGTTCAATCCACTTCCGCTCACCGCTCATCAGGTCAAAGCTGCGCTGGAACGCGACGGCCTGACCGTCCAGCGTGTTCAGTTTGACCAGTACTGCCCCGGCGGTGTTGTCTCCATGGGCGACGACAAAGGCCGGGATTTCCTGAAAGCGCAGCCGTGCCAAATAGGCGTGGACCCAGAACTCGGCTGTCAGGCGGGTCATGCGTTGCCGTCTTTGAAATCCAGACCCATTTCCGAATAGCGCTCGGATTCCTCAAGCCAATTGGGTCGGACTTTGACCTGCAGGAACAGGTGGATTTTGCGGTCGAGGAACTCTTCCAGTTCCGCCCGTGCGGCCTGACTGACGGCCTTGATGGTCTCGCCACGTTTGCCCAGAACAATCCCTTTGTGACCGTCGCGCATGACGTAGATGACCTGATCAATCTTGGCCGAGCCATCCTTGCGCTCTTCCCAGTTCTCGGTCTCGACGGTCAACTGATATGGCAACTCCTGATGCAGGCGCAGGGTCAGCTTCTCGCGCGTCATCTCGGCAGCGATCATGCGCAGGGGCAGATCGGCGATCTGATCTTCAGGATACAGCCACGGGCCTTCCGGCAGTTCCGAGGCCAGCCATTTGCGCAGGTCGTCGACCCCGTGACCCTTTTCGGCGGAAATCATGAAGGTTTCGGCAAACGGATAACGCCCGTTCAGATCGCTGGTTAGCGCCAGCAGCTTCTCGGATGGCACCTTGTCGATCTTGTTGATCGCCAGCGCAACAGTGCGTCCCTGCCCGATCTCCTCCAGCCCCTCAAGGATACGCTCGACCCCTTCGGTGATCCCACGATGGGCTTCGACCATCAGCACAACGACATCGGCATCCGCGGCCCCGCCCCACGCAGCGGCGACCATGGCGCGGTCCAGACGGCGGCGGGGTTTGAACAGGCCCGGCGTGTCGACAAAGACCAACTGCGCGTCGCCCTCCATCGCCACGCCGCGAATGCGCGCGCGGGTGGTCTGCACCTTATGCGTCACGATCGAAACCTTGGCCCCGACCATACGGTTCAGGAGGGTGGATTTGCCTGCGTTGGGCTCTCCGATCAGGGCGATAAATCCGGCGCGTGTGGTCATGTCTCTGGCGATCCTGTTTGCAAGTGCGCACCCCTATAGCAGAATGGCGACGCGGGCCAGAGGGATTTGTCGCATTGCGGCCATGCGTTTGCGGTGACACCTTCGGATCACGCCGCGCCAGATCCAGCCAGGCATCCCCATTTTCAAAGAGGCAAGACATGAAACGTCGTGAGTTTCTAATCGGCAGCGCAGCCGCTGCAGGGGCGGCGGGACTGGGTGGTTTCGGGCGCGCGTCAGGTACTGAGGAATTGGTTATTCAACCGGCCAGTTTTACCCTGCGCGATCAGACCACAACCGGCATGGTCAGCGTGTCACCCGATGCGCCGCCCCCGGTGCTATATGGCAAACAGGGTGAGGTGATGCGGCTGTCTGTACGCAACACGCTGCCCGATTACACCGCGATGCACTGGCACGGGTTGCGTATCCCGAACGGGATGGACGGGGTGCCTTATCTGACCCAGATGCCGATTGGGCCGAATGAGGTTTTTGAGTATGAATTCACCCCGCCGGATGCGGGCACATACTGGTACCACCCGCATTGCATGACGATGGAGCAGATGGCCCATGGTCTGACCGGCGTCATGGTGATTGCCGAGGCGGACGATCCGGGTTTTGACAGCGAACAGGTGATCAATCTGCGGGATTTTCGGCTGGATGATGACGATCAGTTTCTGCCGGCTTATCCCGCGCGCGGGGCGGCCCGCGCCGGGACGTTCGGAAATGTGCCGACGGCGAACTGGCTGACGGAACCTGTCTACGATCACGTGGCGGGCGGGCTGGTGCGGTTGCGGGTCCTAAATTCCGATACCACCCGTATCTACAAGCTGCACCTGACCGGGGCCGAAGCGCGGATCATTGCCTGGGACGGACATCCGGTTGAGGTCGACCTGCCGATGCCCAGTGCCGAGGAACCCTTGTTGGTTGGTCCGGGTCAGAGGGTCGATTTTGCCGTTTCGATGCCGGATGGTGAGGGGCAGATTGTTGATCTGATGGCAAAACTGCCGGGAAACCCGCCACGCCCCATGGCCAGACTGCGCGCCATCGGCAGATCGGTTGCGCGGGATTTGCGGGACTTGCGCCCCCTGCCCGCCAATCCGCTTGCCAAACCAGATCTGACGCGGGCTGAAGTGCATGAGTTCGTCTTTGGCTGGACGCCCGAGGGTGGGACGCCGAATAACGGGTTCTGCGGATCACTGGGTTACAATTTCTGGTCGATCAACCGAACGCCGTGGTCGGGCGACGCGGCGCAGGATGTGGGGCCTCTGGCCACTTTGGAATTGGGCAAAAGCTATGTACTGCGGCTGCGCAATGAATCGCCCAATCTGCATCCGATCCACCTGCACGGGCTGGCCTTTGTGCCCCTCACGTCGAACCAGCGCAAATTACCGCCTCTGATGACGGACACGATGTTGTTGCTGAAGGATGAGGTGGTCGAGATTGCGCTGGTTGCGGACAATCCCGGCGACTGGGCGTTTCATTGCCATGTGATCGAGCATCAGAAAACCGGGCTGACCGGGTTTATCCGGGTTGTTTGAGGGTCGAATTGGCTGCGCCAATCCGACCGGAAGGGGGCCAGCCCCCTCGCCCGGATTTCATCCGGGCTCACCCCCGAGATATTTTTGGCCAGATGAAGAGCGGATCCGGGTTAGGCCGTTATTTCGGCAGGTCGTTGAGCAGAGCTTTGGCGGCGGCTTGTTCGGCTTGACGTTTTGACCCGGCGGTGGCTTGTGCCTCGGTCCCGTCCTGCAGGCGGGCGGCGATGGTGAAGACCGGCGCGTGATCCGGGCCGCTGCGTTTGATTTCGACATAGGATGGGGGCTTTTGCCCACGTGCCTGAGCCCATTCCTGAAGCGAGGTTTTGGCGTCGCGGGCGTCGGCCTCGACCGTGTGGATACGATCCCCCCAAAGCGCGAGGATCACATCGCGTGCGGCTTCGAAACCGGCGTCGCGGTAGATGGCAGCGATCACCGCCTCCATCGCGTCGCCCAGAAGGGCCTGTTTGCGACGACCACCTGACAGCATTTCGGATCGACCCAGTTTCAGGACCGCGCCCAAATCGATCTGACGGGCGACATCGGCACAGGCCTCTTTGCGGACCAGCGCGTTGAAGCGGGGGGCTAGTTGGCCTTCGGTGGCCTTCTTGTCGGCCTCAAGCAGCGCCGTTGCCATCACAAGACCCAAAACCCGGTCACCGAGGAATTCGAGCCGTTGGTTATCCGGTCGCGTGGCCGAGGAGACCGAGCCATGGGTCAGCGCGCGCAACAGCAGTTCGGGGTTGGTGAATTCGTACCCCAAACGCTGCTGGAACGCCTTTATCTCGGCCGATAGCTTCAATTGACCGCCTTGAAGAAGCGATCGCCGCGCCATGTCCAGAAGAACAGCATGGACCGCCCTGCGGACGAGAACATGATCCGGTCGGCGCGACCGATCAGGTTTTCGTAAGGCACATAACCGACACCACCAGCGGATTGCGGAAGGCGGCTGTCGCTGGAATTGTCGCGGTTGTCACCCATGAAGAAATAGTGACCCTCGGGCACCGTATAGATGCCGGTGTTGTCAGACCCCTGATTGCCGATATTCAGAACGTCGTAGGATACGCCGTTGGGCAGGGTTTCAATCAACCGGGTTTTTTCACAGATGCCGCCGATCCCAACAGGGCCGTTTTCGCAGCGCGGGCGCAGGCGTTGCGGGCCCTGCGGTTCGGCGATTTCGGTGAACACGCCATCGGGCTGCTGCGGAACCGGGGTACCGTTCAGGATGATCTGCCCCTGACGCATCTGGATACGGTCGCCGGGCAGGCCGATCAGACGTTTTATATAGTCACGACCCGTGACCGGGTGGCGGAAGACGATGACATCGCCACGGTCTGGCTCGCCCGCCCAGATGCGGCTGTTGTCGTCGCCTTGCATCCAGCCACAGAGATCCTCGGCATCGATGTTCAGGCCAACGCTTGGGATGATCAGGCTGGGGCAGGACGCATAGGAATAGCCATAGGCCATCTTGTTGACGAACAGGAAATCCCCGATCAGAAGGGTCTGCTTCATCGAGCCGGACGGAATCCAGAAGGGCTGAAAGAACAGGGTGCGGAAGACGCCCGCGATCAGCAGGGCGTAGACGATGGTTTTGATCGTTTCCCACACGGCGTTACCTGATTTGGCTTCCTCGGCCATACTGCTCTCCGGTCTTTTGGATTGTTGGGTGCTACATGCGGGTCGGTTGGGGGTGAGTCAAGGCTGCGTCCGGGTCTGTGACGACACGTGCCTCGATCACCACAAAGGCTTGGGCCCAAGGATGATCATCCGTCAGGGTGACATGGATGATGGCCTCGTGCCCTTCGGGGGTCATTTCCTTGAGGCGCTCGGCCGCCCAGCCGGTCACGTGCATCACGGGCTGGCCGGTTTTCAGATTGGTAACGGCCATATCCTTCCACGCGATCCCCATGCGCAATCCGGTGCCCAACGCTTTGGAACACGCCTCTTTCGCGGCCCAGCGTTTGGCGTAGGTTCCGGCGGTGTCATGGCGGCGCTCGGCCTTACGCTGTTCGATCTCGGTGAAGACGCGGTTGCGGAACCGGTCGCCGAAGCGGTCGAGCGTGCCCTGGATGCGGTCGATATTCGCGAGGTCTGTGCCGATGCCGAGGATCATTAGGTTGTCTTTTCCTTTTTCAGAAAGGCCGAATATCCTCGCTTAACTCCGAAAACGAAAGCATAGCGGCACAACACAAATGAAACGATCATACAAAGCGCCAACTCGGCACCTGCTATCAGGGCCTTGTTGTTCAGAACGTGGATATCTGAGGGGCCATCGAAAACGAGTGCGAAAGTTATCAGCGCCGCCACCGCCGCCAATGTTGTGAGAACCATCTGACGTGCGATAATCCAACTTTTGTAGCTATCGCCAAGAGGCTTGCCGCGAATACCTTTGTCCATTCCGTAGGACATGGCAGCCAAAAACATCGCCAGTCCCAGTGGAAGGGTTGCGAATGGCCATTCGAATTCGAACCACCACTTTATTAGATACAGTCCAATCAGATCGACGAAGACGAAGCACAAAAAGCCGAGACGGTTCAAGCCAACATCTTCGTGAGATTTGAAGAGCGTTTTCAATGGGCTTGCTGTCTCGTGTAGTTTCATCACGACAGTCTCACCGTCAATATCTTGTAACTCGCCACCCCGAAGAACCCGGCAAAGGCCAGATCGAACCAGCGGCGGGCGCGGCGGTAGGTGCGGACCATACGCTCGGACGAGAACAGGAAGGCGTAGCCGATGAAGATCAGCAGTGAGCCTGCGTAGAGCATAGCGAAATAACCCAACAGCATCGCAAGGCTGGCGTCGTTCGGGGCGACGATGGCGTAGATCGACCCCCAGCTGAGGATCGCCTTCGGGTTCGTCAGGTGAATGGCCGCGCCTTTTGCAAAGATCGTCGGCAGAGAGCCTGTGACCGGATTGCCCAGCGCCACCTCGTCGGAAGTCATCGCCCGGCGCAGGGCCTTTAGGGCTAGCCAGCCCAGATAGGCAACGCCGATATAACGGATCACTTCAAACGCCCAGACATTGGCCAGCATGATCGCCGACAGGCCCAGCGCGGCGGCAATGCCCCAGGCGGCAGAGCCCGCGCAAATGCCCAATGCAAAGACCAAACCGGCACGGCGGCCTTCGTTCATAGCGGTTCCGGCGATGCCCATGGTGGCGGGACCCGGAGAGCCTCCGGCCATCAGCCAGGCCAACCAGATGGCTATGAAGCCAGGCGTGATCACGCCCGCGCCTCGTCCATCAGGCGGCGCATTTCGGTAATGGCAGGGGACAGGCCCAGAAAGATCGACTCGCCGATCAGGAAATGGCCGATATTCAACTCGCGCACCTCGGGGAAGGCCGCGACCGGTTGTACTGTGTCGTAGGTCAGGCCATGACCCGCGTGAACCTCAAGGCCCAGCGAATAGGCGAAGGTGGACATCTGGCGCAGGGCCTCCAGCTCGCGGGCGGCGTCTTCCATGCGACCTTCGGCATGGGCGTCGCAATAGGCACCGGTGTGCAGTTCGATCACCTCGGCCCCGATGCGGTGGGCAGCCTCGATCTGGCGCTGGTCGGCGGCGATGAAGATCGACACACGGCAGCCGACATCGCGCAGAGGGGCGATGAAATGGGCCAGCTTGTTTTCCTCGCGCGCGACTTCAAGCCCGCCTTCGGTGGTGCGTTCCTCGCGCTTTTCGGGAACGATGCAAACGGCATGAGGTTTGTGACGCAGGGCGATTTTCTGCATTTCGTCCGTCGCGGCCATTTCGAAATTCAAAGGCACCGACAGAACTTCCATCAGCCCGTCGATATCAGCATCCGAGATATGACGGCGGTCTTCGCGCAAATGGGCGGTGATACCATCGGCCCCGGCCTCTTCGGCCAGTTTGGCGGCGCGCAGCGGGTCGGGATAGGCCCCGCCACGCGCGTTGCGTACGGTGGCCACGTGGTCGATATTTACGCCCAGACGCAAGTGGTTGTCAGACATCACGCGATTCCTTTTTCACGGTTTGACCCGAACCTAGAGCCTTTTGCACGGAAACGTCAGGCTTTGCTTCGGCCAGACGTTTGATTTCTTCAAACTTCGCCTTGATTTTGGCGCGTCGGCGATTCTGATAGCTGCGGATCAGGGGCAGGCTCAGATAGCCACAGATCAGCCCAGCCAGAATGCCGGGCAGGACACCACCGATCATGTAGGGATAGAAAACCTCGCGGTAGAAAACGCTCAGACCGTGCCAGTCGGCAATGCGGTCGGTGAACATCGCGAGGAAATTGTTCTTGAGGTCCCCCATCGCGTCGGCAAATTTGCCCATCAGGCCGCGGGTTTCGCTTTTTTCGAATTCGGTGCCCAGCAGGAAATGCCCCGTCTGCAGGCAGATCACACCGATTGGAACATAGGTTAGCGGGTTGCCGAAGAAGGTGCCGCTTAGGGCGGCCAGTATGTTGCCGTTGATCAGCCGGGCACCGATGGCGGCTACGACGAAATGCAGGCCGTAAAACGGGGTGAAGGCCGCAAAAACGCCTGCTGCGATGCCTCGTGCAATACGTTCAGGCGAGTCCGGCAGGCGACGGACGCGGTGTTTGACATAGTGAAACGCGCGTGTCCAGCCGCCACGCGGATAGACAAATTCCGATGCGATCTGGACAGGCGAGCGTCGATCTCGGCGCTTGAAAACCACTCCTGATCACCCCTTCTCAGCCGGCCGAAACGGGTGTTTTGGCCCGGTCCCGGTATCGCTCGACAGCGGCAACGTCGCTTTCAGCCTCAAGCGTCAGCATCAGGGAATGCAACTGTTCCAGATCGCGCAGTTCCACATTGATCAGCAGGCGGTAAAAATCCGGTTTCCGGTCAACGAATTCCAGGTTCGAGATATTGGCCTTTTTCTCGCCGATCAATGTGCAAATGCGCCCCAACACACCGGCGTCATTGCCAATGGTCAGATCCAGCGTCGCGCCATAAACGGCGGGGTGTGTGCCGGAATGCCAGTGCAGATCGACCCAGCGTTCGGGTTCATTTTCAAACTCGCCCAGACGGTCGCAATCAATGGCATGCACGACCACGCCCTTGCCGCGATAGGTAATGCCGACGATGCGTTCACCGGGCAAGGGCTGGCAGCAGGGCGCGCGGTCGAACTTCTGCCCCGGTTCCAGGCCGATCACCGCGCGGCGCAGCGGGATGGCGTCACCTTCGTCCTTGGTCAGTTCGGGGTAAACCGCCTCGACCACGTCATGGGCGGTCAGTTCGGCGCTGCCCAGACGGGCCAGCAATTCGTGGCGATCCTTCAGGCGCAGGTGTTTGGCGGCGGTGTCCAACGCTTTGTCGGTTGCCTTGCGCCCCACATGCTCAAAGCCCGAACGCGCCAGTTCCTTGCCCAGCTTGATAAATCGCTCGCGGTCGACTTCGCGCAGGGCACGCCGGATGGCCGTGCGGGCCTTGCCGGTGACCGCGATCTCAAGCCATGTGACCTGCGGCGTCTGACCGTCAGCCGTGATGATGTCCACCGACTGACCGTTCTTGAGACGGGTCCACAACGGCACGCGGATGCCATCGACCTTGGCCCCCACGCAGGCATGGCCGATGCGGGTGTGGATCGCATAGGCAAAATCGATCGGCGTCGCCCCACGCGGCAGCTTCACCACGTCGCCCTTGGGCGTAAAGCAGAACACCTGATCGGAATACATCTCAAGCTTCACAGCCTCGAGGAAATCTTCGTGATCTTCCTCGTTGTCGAACTGCTCGGTCAGGTTGGAAATCCACTTGGCCGGGTCAACGGCAAAGGGGTTTTCCGTGCGCACACCATCGCGATAGGACCAATGCGCCGCAACACCCGTTTCGGCGACGTCATGCATCTGGCGGGTGCGGATCTGCACCTCGACCCGTTTGCCATCACGGCCCGACACCGTGGTGTGGATCGAGCGGTAGCCGTTCGATTTCGGCTGACTGATGTAATCCTTGAACCGCCCCGGCACCGCGCGCCAGCGCTGGTGAATTGCGCCGAGGGTGCGATAGCAATCCTCTTCGCTGGGCGTGATGATGCGGAACCCGTAGATGTCGGACAGGCGGGAAAAGCCTTGATCCTTTTCCTGCATCTTGCGCCAGATCGAATAGGGTTTCTTGGCGCGGCCAAACACCTCGGCCTCGATCCCGGCCTTGTCCAGCTCGTGCCGCATGTCGCCGGTGATGCGGTGGATCACATCTCCGGTTTCCCGTTGCAGCGTGATGAAGCGGCGGATGATCGATTGACGGCCTTCAGGGTTCAGGACACGAAAGGCGAGGTCTTCCAACTCCTCACGCATCCATTGCATCCCCATCCGGCCCGCAAGGGGTGCGTAGATATCCATTGTCTCGCGCGCCTTGATCACCTGCTTTTCCGGGCGCATCGCCTTGATCGTGCGCATGTTGTGCAGACGGTCGGCCAGCTTGACCAGAATGACCCGCAGGTCCTTGGACATGGCCATAAACAGTTTGCGGAAGTTTTCCGCCTGCTTGGTTTCCCGGCTGGACAGTTGCAGGTTGGTCAGCTTGGTGACACCATCGACAAGCTCGGCAACCTCATTCCCGAACAGATCGGCCACCTTGCCATAGCTGGCCTTTGTGTCCTCGATCGTGTCGTGCAGCAGGGCCGTGATGATGGTCGCATCATCCAAACGCTGTTCGGTCAGAATAGCGGCAACGGCAACGGGATGGGTGAAATAGGGCTCGCCCGAGTGGCGGAACTGCCCCTCGTGCATCTGCATACCGAACTCATAGGCCCGGGCGATGCGATCAGCATTAGTCTTGGGGTTGTAGTTGCGGACCAGCGCAATCAGGTCGTCAGCAGAGATCATCCGGTCCGCACCTTCGTGTAGCTTGGGGCTTAGCCCTGGCCTTGAGCCTCCATCAGAGCGCGCAGAAGCTTCTCTTCGGACATATCGTCATCCGCAGGCTTGTCGGATTCCGCACCCATCAGCAGCGCCATCTGATCTTCTTCCGGCTCGTCCACCTCGATCTGGGTTTGGTTGGCCTCGATCAGACGCTCGCGCAGTTCGTCCGCGCTTTGGGTTTCATCGGCGATCTCGCGCAGGGAAACGACGGGGTTTTTGTCGTTGTCACGGTCCACAGTGATCGGACCGCCGGCAGAAATCTCGCGCGCCCGGTGGGCCGCCAGCATCACCAGTTCGAACCGGTTTGGAACCTTGTCAACGCAATCTTCAACCGTCACGCGGGCCATGGGGCGCTCTCCATTACTGAATCCATGTCAGGAAGAGGCTTATCTAAGACCGATTGCCCGCCTTGACAAGCACGAAATGCCGCAAAAGCAGGGATCACAGGGGCGTGACGGCCTGAACATCCCCGGCAGGCAAAGCTGCAACCATCTGTGTGACTGTCTGCTGCAACACCGGGTGGCACCAATCCGGCGCAATATCCGCCATTGGAACCAGCACAAATGCCCTGTCCTGTAGGCGGGGATGGGGCAGAATCAACTGATCCGGCGCCGCCTTCCGTTGTTCATCCGGGGCCAGATCCAGCCAGTGCGCATAGGTGGCCTTGTCAGGCAGAACCGTATCCGCATAGCACACCAGATCCAGATCAAGCGTCCGCATTCCCCAACGCTGTATCCGCTCGCGCCCAAACTCATGCTCGACCGCATGCAGCACGTCCAACAGCTCTGGCGGCGAAAGGTCACTGTCGATCGCCGCCGCCGCATTCACGTAATCCGGCCCCGCCCCCGCGGGGAAACAGGGGGTCGCAAAAAACCGGCTGACAGCGCGAATCACCACCCCATGACGTGAAAGCGCGTCAAGGGCGCGTCGAAGTGTCACTTCAGGTCCAAATCCTCTCAAATTGAGATTTGCCCCTAGGGCAACTATGGCATTTCGCGCGGAATCGCTCATGTATCTTCCTATATTCGGCGCACTGCATACTTGCGATGGCCAACAAAAGCCCTAATTATAGGGTCACTACAGCGCGACATTTTTACACTCACACACCCATCACTCAACGCGCTGCATTGTACCGGAAGGAAATATTTATGTTTTATAAAGACGAACGGCTAGCGCTGTTCATCGACGGCTCAAATCTTTATGCCGCCGCCAAAGCACTCGGGTTCGACATCGACTACAAACTTCTGCGGCAGGAATTCATGCGCCGTGGCAAGTTGCTTCGGGCCTTCTACTACACAGCGCTGCTTGAAAATGACGAGTATTCACCGATCCGCCCATTGGTGGACTGGCTGCATTACAATGGCTTCACCATGGTCACGAAACCGGCCAAGGAATACACCGACAGCATGGGGCGTCGGAAAGTCAAAGGGAACATGGATATCGAACTGACCGTCGATGCCATGGAGCTTGCACCACGGGTCGATCATATCGTGCTGTTTTCGGGCGATGGGGATTTCCGCCCGCTGATCGCCAGCCTGCAGCGTCAGGGCGTGCGCGTTTCGGTTGTCTCGACCATCCGCAGCCAGCCGCCGATGATCTCGGACGAGCTGCGCCGCCAGGCGGACAACTTCATCGAACTGGAAGATCTGCGGGACGTCATCGGCCGCCCTCCGCGCGAGATGCCCGCTGAACCGCGCAGCGTCGCGGTTGCCTCGGGCGGCTGATCTTTCGGCCCGACATCGTTGGAAAAATTTGCGCGGTCAGGATTCACCACCCTGGCCGCGCTTCCTTAACTATGGATTGGTTCTGAAACATCGTCTGGCTAGCACCGATTCATGTCAGATCAATGACGCTGTCCTGTCTGGACCAAGGCCGGGAAAAGACTTACCTGTGCAGTAAGGAGACAGCGACATGACCAAGCCGCCACTGACACTGTATCTGGCCGCCCCGCGCGGCTTTTGCGCAGGCGTAGACCGTGCCATCAAAATCGTCGAGATGGCGCTGCAGAAATGGGGCCCACCCGTCTATGTGCGCCATGAGATCGTGCACAACAAATTCGTTGTCGACGGGCTGCGCGAAAAAGGCGCTGTTTTTGTCAGCGAACTGGATGAATGCCCCGATGACCGCCCGGTGATCTTTTCCGCGCATGGCGTGCCGAAATCGGTACCAGCCGAGGCGTCTCAGCGCGAAATGATCTATGTCGACGCGACCTGCCCGCTGGTATCGAAAGTGCATATCGAGGCGCAGCGCCATTATGAGGCCGGGTTGCAGATGATCATGATCGGGCACAAGGGGCACCCCGAAACTGTCGGCACCATGGGGCAACTGCCTGAAGGCGAGGTGCTGCTTGTCGAAACGGTCGAGGACGTGGCCGAGGTTCAGGTACGCACACCGGACAAGCTGGCCTTTGTCACCCAAACCACCCTGTCGGTTGACGACACCAAGGACATCATCGCCGCGCTTCAGGCAAGGTTCCCTTCTATCGTCGGCCCCCACAAGGAAGACATCTGTTACGCCACCACCAATCGGCAAGAGGCCGTCAAGGCCGTCGCCCCAAAAGCAGACGCTTTGCTGGTGGTCGGCGCGCCGAACTCGTCAAACTCACGCCGATTGGTCGAGGTCGCATCGCGCGCCGGATGCACCTATGCGCAGCTGGTGCAACGCGCGCCAGACATTGATTGGCGCGCGCTAGAGGGGATCAAAAGCGTCGCGATCACAGCCGGGGCCTCGGCCCCCGAAGTGCTGGTGAACGAGGTTATCGATGCGTTTCGCGAGCACTACGATGTGACAGTTGAACTGGCCGAAACCGCCAAGGAAAACGTCGAGTTCAAAGTCCCCCGTGTTCTGAGGCAACCCGCGTGAACGGCGTACCCAAGTCGGCATTATATCTGGGTCTGGCGGGTCTAATCCCGTTTGTCTGGGGCGCATTGACCTATCTGAACGCGGACCTGCAAGCCTGGGGTACGCGCGAAATCGGGCCACGTTTTGTCGGCCCCTACGTTCAGTTGTTCTATGGCTCAGTGATCCTCAGCTTTATGTCGGGCGTGTTGTGGGGCTTTGCCACCAAGACCTCGGGCAGCAAGGCAACTGTGGGCTATACCCTGTCCGTCCTACCGGCGCTCTGGGCGTTTTTCATGACTGGAGGAGGCCCGGTAACCGCCGGCACCAACCTGATGACCGGCTTTGCCGGACTTTTGGTGCTGGACGCGCTGTTCTGGTACTGGGGTCTGGCCCCGAACTGGTGGATGCGGCTGCGTATCCTGCTGACCGCCATCGTGCTTTTGTGCCTTGCCGTTGGAGTATACCTATGAGCGATCGCGACACCATTTCCGTCTATGACGCGCAGGCCGCGCGTTATGCCGAACTGACAGATGGCGACAATACGGACGATCCGCAACTGGCGCGATTTATTCAGGCCATGCCTAAAGGCGGCAGAGTTCTGGATTTGGGCTGCGGGCCCGGAACATCAGCCGCGATCATGGCGCAAGCCGGGTTGCAGGTCGACGCGACGGATGCGTCAGCAGAGATGGTCAAGCTGGCCACGGCCCATCCCGGTGTCTCGGCCCGTCAGGCCAGCTTTGACGCGCTGGAAGCCGAAGGGGTCTACGATGGCATCTGGGCCAACTTCAGTCTGTTGCATGCTACGCGCGCCGCCTTCCCCACACATCTCAACGCCATTCACCGCGCCTTGAAATCCGGCGGTGCGTTCTTCATCGCCGTGAAACTGGGCGAAGGCGAAGGCACCGACCGGTTGGGACGCTATTACAGTTACTACTCCGAGGACGAATTGAAGACTTATCTGGAAGACGCAGGGTTCACCGTCACCGATCAAAGGCTTGGCAGCGGCACCGGGCTGGACGGCTCGGTCTCTGACTTTATCGCTCTGGCCGCTCATGCCTGATCTGTTTGCCTATACGGACGGCGCCTGTTCCGGCAATCCCGGACCGGGCGGCTGGGGCGTGCTGCTGCGCGCGATGGACGGGGAAACCGTTCTGAAAGAACGCGAATTGAAAGGTGGCGAGGCCGAGACCACCAACAACCGGATGGAATTGCTGGCCGCAATCAGCGCGCTTGAAACGCTCGAGCGGCCCTCGACCATCACCATCGTCACCGACAGCGCCTATGTGAAAAACGGCGTGACCGGGTGGATTTTCGGGTGGAAGCGGAACGGGTGGAAAACCTCGAACAAAAAGCCCGTCAAGAATGTGGACCTGTGGCAACGTCTGGATACCGCGCAGGACCGCCATGACGTGACCTGGGAATGGGTCAAAGGTCATGCGGGCCACCCGGAAAACGAAAAAGCCGATGAGCTTGCCCGCGCAGGCATGGCCCCGTTCAAACCCAAAAAGGCACAGGCGTGAGCGGTCTTGCGCTGCTCGACTATGCCTCGGTTCTGATCTTTGCCCTGACCGGGGCGTTGGTGGCCAGTCGCGCCCAGCTTGATCTGGTGGGTTTTGCCTTCATCGCCTGTCTGACTGCCGTGGGCGGCGGCACCGTGCGCGACTTGCTGCTGGACCGGCATCCGGTCTTTTGGGTCGGCCAGCCAGATTACATCCTGATCGCGGTTGCAGCGGCGGTGCTGGTGTTTTTCACGGCGCATCTGGTTGAAAGCAGATATAACTGGCTGGTCTGGCTGGACAGTTTCGCCCTGTCCATTGCCGTTGCGGCGGGCACCGGAGCGGCCCTGTCGCTGGGCCAGTCCGGTACCATTGTTGTATTGATGGGCGTTACCACGGGATGTCTGGGCGGATTGATGCGGGATGTGGTCTGCAATGAGGTGCCGTTGGTCCTGAAACAGGGGCAACTCTATGTGTCCTGCGCCTTTGCGGGGGCTTTGATTGCCGTATTGGCGACAAAGCTGGGATTGGACGGCCTTCTGACATTGGGCCTGTGCGCATTGGTCTGCTGGGCGCTACGGGCCGGTTCGCTGCTGTTTGGCTGGCAATTGCCCGTCTATAAGGCCCGCCCACCCCGCCAATAGCGCCAAGATAGACGGCTCGCCCCTGCGCTGCTACCAAGTGCAAAACCATTCGGAGCGCGGATTCAGATGAAAGCATTGTCGGTTCTGGCGGGATTGTCCCTGTTGGCGGCCTGCGGCGAGTCCTACACGCCAGTAAGCTTCGTCGCCCAAGGCGATCAGATCATCGCCACGGGCACGATTGATCACACCACATTGGATGCGTTCGAAGATGCAATCGAACAAAACCCGCAGGCCTCGACCCTTGTTCTGCAGTACATCGAAGGTTCGGTGGACGATGACGCCAATGTCGTCTTCAGCCGCGTTGTCCATGACGAAGGATTCGACACGGTTGTCCCCTCGGGTGGTCTGGTCGCATCAGGCGGCACCGATCTGTTTCTGGCTGGCCATAACCGCACCTTGCACCCCGGCGCCTGCGTCGGCGTTCACAGTTGGAGCGGGTCGGGGATCGTCGCAACCGAGTTGCCCGAGGATGACCCGGAACACGACCGCTATCTGGACTATTTTCAGGACATTGGCGTGGATGACGAGTTTTACTGGTTCACGCTCGAAGCCGCCCCTGCGGCCCAGATGCACTGGATGACTGCCGCCGAGGCGGACCGGTTCGACATGACCACCCGCGCCGCACCTCAACTGGGCTCATCCGCCGTCTGCGACGAGCGTTAGGTTCAGCGCGTCAACAGCCGCGCGCCGATTTCCTTGACGAATTTGGCAGCCACCATCGCGGTCATGCCATAGGGATCGCGATGCGGGTTCAGCTCGACAATATCCGCGCCGATCAATTGGCCTTCAAAGCGATGGATCAGGTCGATCACCTCGCGTGTGCTCAGCCCGCCGGGTTCGTGGTGGGACACACCGGGCGCAAAGGCCGGGTCCAGCGCGTCCAGATCCAGCGACAGGTAAACCGGCCCATTGAATGACAATTGCAAGTCCGCGCGCCAGTTGCGCATGTCGATCACTTCAACCCCGAACTTGTCGGCCTGCGCGCGTTGATGTGCGTTCATGGTGCGAATGCCGACCTGTACCAGACGGTTGATCTGACAGTTTTCCATCACCCGCGCAAACGGGCAGCCGTGACTCAGCGGGCCGATATCCTGCGTGTCGTAAAGGTCGGGATGCGCGTCGATATGCAGGATGTTCAACCCCTCGTACCGGTCAGCATGGGCCTTGATCAGCGGGAACGCGACCGAGTGATCACCCCCCAGCGACAACAGCCGCGCCCCGGTTGAAATGCGCTGCGCGGCCCCCGCTTCGATCCGGTCGATGGGTTCCTGCCCGCGCATCTCGAACACGTCCAGATCGCCGGCATCCCTGAAACGTTCGGACGCGCCAAGATCGGTGCCATCCTCGGCCGTCAGATTGGCGGCACCCGAATGCAGCGCCTCGCGAATGCGTCCGGGGGCGAAGGCCGGACCTTGCAGAAAGGAAGAGTGCAGGTCCAGCGGAACGCCCATCAAAGCGACGTCACCGGGGTTCAGATCATAGGACATGGGCCACCTGTCAGCAGATTTTCCGTGATCTGGCGGGTGATGCCAAGAAAGGTCAAGACTTAACAGCGGCGGATGACCTGCCAAAGCCAGATCACCAGCAAAGCCCCCAGCACCGCGCCGACAAAACCTGACAACCACCCCATCACCGTCGCCAAAGCGCGCAGCAGAAAACCCCCAACCAGCGCACCGACAATGCCGATCAGCATTGTCGTGGGAATATCAGCCTCGATCCGCATCAGGCGGGTGGCCAGAAAACCCGCAGCCGCGCCGATGACGATCAGAGCGATAACGGGCATGTCATTTCCTCCAATGGGTCGGCACGATGATCAGCGCGCCGATTGAGGACAAAACCGCATTCAGCCCCGGTGGGCCAAAGCTGATGCCGAACATGATGCGCACGAAATAGAACAGGAACGCCCCACCGACGCAGATGATGATCGATTGCAGATAGCCGTTATGGGTAAAGCCGGTTTTCTCGGACAGGTATCCGACGATCCCGGCGATCACGACTGTACCCATTAGGACCATGAACATTCAGTGTTACTCCGATGTCAGCCGTGTGCCGATCGGGATCGGCCAGCCGCGCAGAAAGGTTTCCCGATCCTGCGCACCTTTACCAGCCCTTTGCAAGCGCAGCAGCTCGACCGCACCCTGCCCGCAGGCCACATGCAGATCACCGTTCAGCACCTGCCCCGGCTGGCCCTGCCCGTCTGCCCGGCGCGAGGCCAGCAGTTTGATGCGCTCGCCGTCCATTTCGGTCCAGGCCCCCGGAAATGGCGACAGGCCACGAATCTGACGGTCGATCTCTTCGGCCGAGCGCGACCAGTCGATCCGCGCCTCGGCCTTGTCGATCTTCGAGGCATAGGTCACACCATCCTCTGGCTGCGGCTCGGGCGTCAGTTCGGACAGGCGGTTCAACGCCTCGACAATCAGTTCAGCCCCCATAACTGACAGGCGGTCGTGCAGCTGGGCCGTCGTTTCCTCAGGCTGAATCGGGGTCGCTTGCCGCAGCAGGACCGGGCCGGTGTCCAGCCCGGCCTCCATCTGCATGATACAGGCACCGGTTTCCGCATCCCCCGCCATGATCGCCCGGTGGATCGGGGCCGCGCCGCGCCAACGCGGCAACAGGCTCGCGTGGATATTCAGGCAGCCCTGCACGGGCGCATCCAGAATGGCTTGCGGCAGGATCAGCCCATAAGCGACGACAACCGCCACATCGGCGTTCAATGCAGCAAAGGCGGTCTGTTCCTCGGATGATTTCAGCGACACCGGATGGCGGACCGTCAGGCCCAGCGCCTCGGCCCGGGCGTGAACCGGTGTCGGGCGATCCTTCTTACCGCGACCCGCCGGGCGCGGCGGCTGGCAGTAGACAGCGGCGATCTCATGCCCGGCATCGACCAGCGCATCCAGAACCGGGACCGAGAAATCGGGCGTACCCATGAAAATGACGCGCATGATCGGCTCCAGACTATGCAGGTGCCGGGCTGAAGCCCGGCCTAGGTTGATTTTCGCGCCTTGCGCAGCAGCATGTCGCGTTTAACCTTGCTCAGCCGGTCGAAATACATCCGCCCGTTCAGATGGTCGATCTGATGCTGAACGCTGGTGGCTTCGATGCCCACAAAATCGCGGCGATCGATCATTCCTTTTTCGTTCAGAAACTTGACCGTCACAGCGCGCGGGCGCTTCACCTTGGCCGACACGCCGGGCAGGTTCGGGCTGGCCTCTTCATGTTCGCGCAATTCAATCGAACTGTGCAGGATTTCCGGGTTCGCAAGCCGCACGGCCCGGCCCCGCTCGGTTGAGCCATCTACCACGGCCAACCGCAGCATCACCCCGATCTGGGTGGCGGCAAGGCCAACGCCCGGCATCGCCTCCATCGTGTCGATCATATCGTCCCAGATCGCGCGGATTTCGTCGGTGATTTCGGCGACATCCTCAGCTTTGGTGCGCAGGCGTTTGTCAGGCCACGGCAGGCAGGTGCGAACCGTCATGTGCGCGCCTTTTCGCGTTTCAGCTTCTGCATCTTGCGCGTGATCATCTGCCGTTTCAGCGGCTTGAGGTAATCGATGAACAACTTGCCGTTCAGATGGTCGATCTCATGCTGTACGCAGGTGGCCCAAAGACCGTCGAACGTCTCGTGCTGGACATTTCCGTTCTGATCCATCCAGGCCACATCCACGACCTTGGGGCGCGTCACCTCGGCATATTGTTCGGGGATCGACAGGCAGCCTTCCTCATACACATTGGTCTCGTCCGAAGAAGCAATGATCTCGGGGTTGAACATGACCAGCGGGCGCGGGGCCTCGCCCTCTTCCTTGACGCAATCCAGCACGATCAGCCGGTCCAGCACGCCGATCTGCGGTGCGGCCAGACCGATACCGGGCGCGTCATACATCGTCTCCAGCATGTCATCGGCCAGCTTGCGCAGCTCGTCCGTCAGGTCAGCCACGGGCGCGCAGACCTTTTTCAGGCGGGGGTCGGGATGGATCAGGATATTGCGTTTCATGGGGCTGATTTAGGCCATCGCGCCCGCCGCCGCAACGCCCCCCTTGCACATGCCCGATTTGCCGTTAGCTTTCGGCCAGAGAAACGGAGCTGACATGACCTTCAACACCCTGATCGACCGCCGCGGCACACACAGTTCAAAATGGGACAAGATGGAGCAACTCTATGGCGTTTCGCCCGAGGGCGGGTTGGCCATGTGGACCGCCGACTCCGATTACCAGACAGCCCCCTGCGTGATCGATGCGGTCCGGCGCGCTGCGGATCATGGGGTGTTTGGCTATTCGTGGAAGCACCCCGAGTATCTGGGTGCGGTCCAGTGGTGGATGCAGAACCGGCATGACTGGCAGATCGACACCGATTGGATTCTGACCACGCAAGGGCTGGGCAATGCAATCGCCCTGTGCCTGGACGTCTGGAGCGAACCGGGCGACGGCGTGGTGATCTTCACCCCCGTCTACCATGAATTCGCGCACAAGGTGAACAAATCCGGCCGCCGCGTGGTCGAATGTCCGCTGGTCCGAGATGGCAACAGCTATGGGATCGATTTTGAGGACGCGCAGTCGCGGCTGGACGGGTCGGAAAAACTGTTGCTGTGGTGCTCACCCCAGAACCCGTCGGGACGTGTCTGGACGCCCGAGGAATTGCAGGCCGTCGCGGCGTTCGCGGATCGCAACGGGCTGATTCTGGTCTCGGATGAGATTCATCACGATCTTGTCTATCCCGGAGCAAAGTTTGTCCCGATGGATGTTGCAGCACCCGAGGCGCGCCCCTGGACCGTGACCCTGACGGCAGCGTCAAAGACCTTCAACATCGCCGGACAGCGCACCGGCAATATGATCATCCCCGACCCAAAGCTGCGCGCGGCGATGAATCACCGGTTGGTTACGCTGGACTATGACCCTGGCGCACTGGGCGTCGCCATGATTACCGCCGCCTATTCGCCGGAAGGGGCCGAATGGGTCGATGCCCAGGTCGCGCATCTGGACGGCAACCGCCGCCTGTTTGACGCCGCCATCGCGGATATCCCCGGCCTATGGTCGATGCCCCTGCAGGCGACCTATCTGGCGTGGGTAGATTTCTCGGGCACCGGTATGGATCATGCCGAGTTTGTCCGACGCCTGCGCGAGGATGCCCGTATCGCCACCTCATCCGGCCCCGGATTCGGATCGGGCGGAGAAACCTTCGAACGGTTCAATCTGGCCACCCAACGCGCGCGGGTCGAAGAGGCCTGCGCCCGGTTGAAACAGGCGTTTGGGGACCTGCAATAAGCCTGCTCTCGCCGGGCCGGATTGCCGTAGCGGGACCGACCGACAAAACCCGGCCCGAGAGGTTTCGCCCTACTCCTCGTGCCCCAGCAACGCGATTGGGGCATCCGGGGCGCGGTAGAAATCCAGCGGTGCTTTGTCATGGGCGGCAGTGCTGCGCTTGAACTCGTATCGCATTTCGCCACCCTCTTCCTCATCCGCGATGATCAGGCACTGATACAGGTGGTTGGCCCCGTCGTAGATATCGACCAGCCCGCGCAGGCGCGGCGTGGTCTCGGCCTCGACCGTAAAACCGTCTTTCCACAGTTTGAGGATTTTGTAGCGATTGTCGCCAATCTCTACCCGCAAACGGCTGGATTTCTTCAGGGATGCGATTCGCGCAGCGTCCAATTCGGCGCGAATCTCCTTGGAAACATAGGTACTCATCAAAAATATCCCCCTTGAATGCATAATATTGTGAACACCGATACGTAAAAATCCAGTGAACTGCGTCACATAGGCTGAACCGAGCGGCAAAATGTTGCGCGGACATCTCAGGCCTGTCTGTGCGCAAACGCAGGTTGGTTGCGCAAAAGCTGGGATAGGAAGGGCAGCCTCTGCGCCCTATCTTTGCCCTGACACTTGGGATGCGGAGGACGCGCGATGGGCCTGCTGGTCGACGGGAAATGGCACGACACATGGTATGACACCAAATCCACTGGCGGAGCATTCAAACGCAGCGCCGCGCAGTTTCGCAACTGGCTGACCGCCGATGGCAGCGCGGGCCCGTCGGGCAAGGCGGGCTTCAAGGCGGAGCCGGGACGCTATCACCTCTATGTCTCGCACGCCTGCCCCTGGGCGCATCGCACGCTGATCTTCCGCGAGCTAAAAGGCTTAAGCGATCTGATCCCGGTCTCGGTCGTGCATCCTGACATGATGGACAAGGGCTGGACGTTTGAGACGGACGATCACGGCGCAACAGGCGACGCCCTCTACGGTCTGGATTTCGCCCATCAGATCTATACCAAGGCCGATCCCGGCTATTCCGGTCGCGTTACGGTCCCGATCCTGTGGGACAAGCAGCAACAGACCATCGTGTCGAACGAAAGCTCGGAAATCATCCGCATGTTCAATTCCGCCTTCGACGGGATCACAGGAAACACCGATGATTACTGGCCCGAGGCGATGCGCGACGACATTGAAAAGGTCAACGCCCGCATTTATTCCGACGTCAATAACGGCGTCTACAAATCCGGCTTTGCCACCACGCAAGAAGCTTATGATACCGCCGTTCATCCGCTGTTCGACACGCTGGACTGGCTGGAGGACCGGCTGGGCCACAACCGCTATCTGATGGGGGATCGCGTGACCGAGGCGGACTGGCGCCTGTTCACCACCCTGATCCGCTTTGATCCGGTCTATCACCTGCATTTCAAATGCAACAAAAGGCGGCTGGTCGATTATCCGAACCTCTGGGCTTATACCCGCGAGCTATACCAATGGCCGGGCGTTGCGCAGACGGTGAACATGAACCATATCGTGCGGCACTATCACTACAGCCATGACAGCATCAATCCGCACCGGATCATCCCGGTGAACCCGGCGCTGGACTACATGGAACCGCATGGTCGTGGTCAGCGACCCGCCGCGTAATGTTCAACCATCGCCGCCAGATCCTCTGGCGGCGTTGCACTTTGCACATAGGCACAGGCATTGGGGCTGTGGGCAAAGATGGACCCGTCCGAAAAAAACGTGGTGTTGGTGACAAAGATCACCCGCGCCTCGGGGCGGCGATAACTGGCGAAATCGGCCACGGCCAGCGCACTGCCGCTTTCCAGCACCAGATCCAGCACGATGATGTCAAAGGCCGTGCCATACAGCGCGAGGATCGCAGCCTCTTGCCCGGCGACCAGTTCAACCTCGGCACCTTGTCGTTCCAGATGCCTTTTCCAGACCCGACCAAGGTCGGGGTTACTCTCAACAATCAGAACTTTCATTTGCAACAACCTCGGCACTTGGTATGGTGAGTGGTGCCGACCCCCGTGGTCTGTGATCCCGTGATTTCCTTAACAAAGTGTTAACGATGGTGCCGACACGCGCTGTTCACGCGGATTTGCTTGTCAAAACGGCAAAAATCCGCTTGAAGCAGGTCGAATCCGGCGTTTGGGACTTATGGCGCGATGACTGACACCAATTTGAACCCGCGCACCAAACGCGACCACGGCGGCGGGCTGGACGATGCGATCAAGCGGTATGGCGGCACGCGGGACGGATGGATTGATCTGTCCACCGGAATCAACCCGCACCCCTATCAGGTCTCAGACCTGATCGCGTCAGACTGGACGCAACTACCCGATCATGGCGCGTTCGAACGGCTCAGCGAGGCCGCGCGCCGCTTTTGGTCCGTCCCGGACGCCGCCGCGATTCTGCCCGCGCCCGGAGCGTCAGCCGTAATCGCGCGCCTGCCCGCACTTGCCGCGCCCGGTCGGGTTCAGATCACGACGCCAACCTATAACGAACACGCCGCCGCCTTTTCCGCACAAGGCTGGCAGGTGCATGCGGATGCCCCGGCTGAGGCCCGCGTCATCGTGCACCCCAACAACCCGGACGGGCGGCTTTGGCAGGAGGCCGACGCCAACGCCCCCCTGACAGTGATCGACGAAAGCTTTTGCGACGTAATCCCCGAAGCTTCCTTGATCCATTTGGCATCTCGTCCCGGTATCATTGTTCTGAAGAGCTTTGGCAAATTCTGGGGGCTGGCCGGGCTGCGCCTGGGTTTTGCCATTGGTCAACCTGACACAATTGCCAGGTTGAACGATCTGACCGGGCCATGGGCGGTATCCGGCCCCGCCCTGCGCATCGGCACACGCGCCTTGCAGGACGAGGCTTGGGCCGCGCAAACCCGAACCAGACTGGCGCAGGAGGCAGCCCGTCTGGACACAATGCTGACAAGCAAAGGGGCCAAGCTGGTGAGCGGAACGTCCCTGTTCCGTCTCTATAATGTTGATGATGCGCACGTCTGGCAGGACCGTCTGGCTCAGGCTCATATCTGGAGCCGCATCTTCCCCTATTCCAAAACCTATCTGCGCCTCGGCCTGCCCCCCTCGGACGGCTGGTCCCGGCTGGACGCCGCGTTATGAGCGCAGCGCTGCTGCTGGCCTGCGCCCTGTGTCTGGACGCAGCGTTGGGTGAGCCTGATTGGCTGTGGTCGCGCCTGCGTCATCCTGCGGTGCTTATGGGCAATGGGGTCGGCCAACTCGACAAACGCCTGAACCAGGGCGGAAACAAACGCCTCAAGGGCGTGATCGCGCTGGTTCTGCTGGTCGGTATCGCCGGGGCGTTGGGCTGGCTTCTGGCCTTGCTGGGACCGGTGGTCGAGGTCGTGATTTGTGCGATCCTTCTGGCCCAGAACTCGCTGGTTGCCCATGTCCGCGCCGTGGGCGACGGGTTGCTTGACTCGATCACCGAAGGGCGCGCCACAGTCGCCATGATCGTCTCGCGCGATATCTCCGACATGACCGAGGCTCAGGTCGCGCGGTCAGCCATCGAAAGCGCCGCCGAGAACCTGAGCGACGGCGTCATTGCGCCTGCTTTCTGGTTCCTGATCGGGGGGCTGCCGGGGCTGCTGATCTACAAGGCCGTCAACACCGCAGACAGCATGATCGGGTACCGAAACGAAACCTATCGCGACTTCGGCTGGGCCTCGGCCCGGTTTGACGATCTGCTGAATCTGATCCCGGCGCGACTGACCTGCCTGATGATCGTCGCACTTTCGGGCCAATGGTCCCGCTGGACCGAGATCATCGCGGACGCGCGCCGCCATATCTCACCCAATGCCGGATGGCCCGAAGCGGCAATGGCACGCGCGCTGGACATCGCCTTGGCCGGACCCCGCAGCTATCACGGGCAATTGCGCGATCTGGCCTGGGTGAACGGGAATGCAAGGCGCGAGATCGGCGCGGCAGAGGTTTTCCGCGCATGCCGTATGCTGTGGTCCGTCTGGGGGCTTGCACTCGGCCTCGTGTCAGTGTGGGTTGGGGTCACGCTGATTTTCTAAAGGACACCTTATGCGCTTGTTGCCTTCCCTGTTCGCCGCCGCCTTTTTTTCGGCACCCGCTTTTGCCCAATGCGGTGGCGGGTTCAGCCAGTTCGTGGGCGGCCTGAAAACCGAAGCGGTGCAGAAGGGTTTTGATCAGGGCACCGTCGATGCGTTCTTTCAGGGCGTTCAGCAGGACGGCGCTGTGCTGCGGGCTGACCGGGCGCAGGGCGTGTTCCAGATGCCTTTCATTGATTTCTCGCGCCGCCTGATCTCGCAAAACCGGATTGACCGCGGCCAGTCCATGTCGCGCAAATACGAGGCCGTGTTTGACCGGATCGAGCGGGAATACGGTGTCTCGCGCGGCGTGTTGCTGGCCTTCTGGGCGTTCGAAACCGATTACGGCGCGGTGCAGGGCGATTTCAACACCCGTAACGCGCTGGTGACCCTGGCCCATGACTGCCGCCGCCCCGATCTGTTCCGCCCACAGATCTTCGCGGCGATCGAGCTGTTCCGCCAGGGCAATTTCGACCCGCAGCGCACCACCGGAGCCTGGGCCGGCGAGATCGGTATGGTTCAGATGCTGCCGCAGGACATTCTGGACAATGGTGTAGACGGGGATGGGGACGGTCAGGTTTCGCTCAAGACCTCGGCCCCCGATGCGCTGATGTCCGGGGGCAAGATGCTGTCCCATCTGGGCTGGCAACCCGGCCAGCCCTGGTTGCAGGAAGTCACCGTGCCCGCGCAGATGGACTGGTCCCTGTCAGGCCCCGGCAAACCGCGTTCGGTGGCCGAGTGGCAGGCGATGGGCATCGAGGCACGCGGCGGATCTTTGGCCGACCTGCCCGCCTCACTGATCCTGCCGCAGGGCCACAAGGGGCCTGCCTTTCTGGCCTATCCGAATTTCGACGTCTATTTCGAATGGAACCAAAGCTTCGTCTACGTCCTGACCGCCGCCTATTTCGGCACCCGTCTGGAAGGCGGCCAGATATACAACGCGGGCAACCCGACACCGGGCCTGTCGGATGCTCAGATGAAACAGCTACAGACCAAGCTACAGGCGCGCGGGCATGACGTCGGCAAGATCGACGGCATTCTGGGCGCAGGAACGCGGTCAGCCGTTCAGGCGGAACAGGTGCGGCTGGGATTGCCCGCGGATGCTTGGCCGACGGCGGAGTTGTTGGGGAAGTTGTAGCCCATTAATCGCCGTGATCGCTTTCAAAGACAGGTCGCGGTGCACCTGTATCGTCCAAAGCAACAAATACGAAATCCGCGTCGGTTACCTTTTGACCATTGTGGGATTGTCTCGGGCGTGCCCAGACATCCACATGCACACGCATGGATGTGCGACCAATTTTAACCAGCGTTGCGTAAAGCGTCACTTCATCCCCAACCTTGACCGGTTGCAGGAACTGCATTGCTTCGACCGATACCGTCGCTGTTCGTCCCTGTGCCACGCGCGCCGCCATATTGCCCGCAGCCAGATCCATTTGCGACATCAACCACCCACCGAAAATGTCACCCGCCGGGTTGGTGTCAGCGGGCATCGCAATGGTGCGAATGACAAGAACGCCGTCATCCTGCTGGCGACCATGCGATCCTCGTTTTTTTCCAAGTGCGAGCCGTGTGTCGGTGTCTTCAGTCACAGATCAAGTCCTTCGATGGGCAGATGTCAGGCAAGTATCTCGTCAGTCTGACAAGTTTAGCGTTCAAACTAAAGAGACGACCTATTTGCATGGTGGTTAAAGGCTGACCACATTGCCGACTATCACTCCGGCCGCACCGGATACCGATCCCCCTTCTCATCTATCAGAATTAATCGATCTCCACTGCGCACGTACAAATCACACCGGCTGAATCCATTACGATAGGCAATGCAGACGCTGCCATCCTCGGCGATGCTGTAGGTGCCGAAGGCCGATTCTCCGCTGGCATAGGTGTAGGAATACGCCCCGCCCGCCGAAAACTTGGATTGACCGTCGTCGTAAAAGGTCAGCGTGCGGCCCGCCAATGCGTCCAGTTCCTCGGGGCTGAGGGGGACGTCGCCGGGTTTGGTTGGCCATTCAGCCGCCGCAAGCGGGCTGGCCAATAGCAGGGCAAGGATCAGAATACGTCTCATGCGCCCAAGTTAGCCCGATACCTTCGCAACGTTCATAACGTTGCGGTGAGCGGTCAGGCGACCATCTGCTCGGCCTTCTTCAGATCGACCGAGACCAGTTGGCTGACGCCCTGTTCCTGCATGGTCACACCGAACAGCCGGTCCATCCGCGCCATCGTTACCGCGTGGTGGGTGATGATCAGGAACCGCGTGTCGGTCTGGCGGCACATCTCGTCCAGCAGGTCGCAGAAGCGGGTGACGTTGGCGTCGTCAAGCGGCGCGTCGACCTCGTCCAGAACGCAGATCGGGGCGGGGTTGGCCAGAAAGACGCCAAAGATCAGCGCCGTCGCGGTCAGGGTCTGTTCGCCACCCGACAGCAGGCTGAGGGTCGAGAGCTTTTTACCCGGCGGCTGGCACATGATCTCAAGCCCCGCATCCAGCGGATCGTCGCTTTCGACCATGACCAGATTGGCCTCGCCACCGCCAAACAGGTGCTTGAACAGCATGGCGAAGTTCGAGTTCACCTGCTCAAACGCGGTCAGCAGCCGTTCGCGGCCTTCGCGGTTGAGGCTGGCGATGCCGCTGCGCAGGGCCTTGATGGCCTCTTCCAGATCGGCCTTTTCGCCGTTCAGGGTGTCGAATTCTTCCTGAACTTCCTTGGCATCCTCTTCGGCGCGCAGGTTCACCGCGCCCATCGCGTCGCGCTGGCGCTTGTGGCGGTTTACCTCGGCCTCAAGTGCGTCGGCGGCGGGCATCTGGTCCGGGTTCACGTCCAACTGGTTCAACAGTTGGTTTGGCGTCAGTTGCTGATCCTCGGCAATCCGCTCTGCTGCGGCGACAACGCTTTCCTTGGCCGCATCGCAACGCGCCTCGGCTGCAGCGCGAGTTTCCCGCGCCTCTGAGGCCAGTCGCTCGGCCTCACGCTCGGCCAGCACAACTTCGCGCTGCTGGGTCTCGGCCTCGGCCAGCTTGTCGGCGGCCTCGGCGCGGCGGGCCTCGGCGGTTTCGATCAGCTCGTTCAGTTCCTCACGCGCCTCGGCGATCTCGCCGGGGGCGGCCATGGCCTCGGTCAGTTCCTCTTCCGAACTTTCCTTGCGTTCGGCCAATTCCGAGATACGCTTTTCGGCGGTCTCCAACCGGTGCTTCCACCCGCTGAGGTCTTTCGTCACCTCCTGACTGCGACGCGTTCGCGCCTCACCCTCACGGCGCAACTCGTCATGGGAGGACCGGTGGGTCAGCATGGTGATCCGCGCCGCTTCGACCGTCTGCTTGATATCTTCAACCTGCGCACGGGCGCTATCGAGGTCACCCAGACCAGTCAGCGCGCCCTCAGCTTCGCGCAGCTGTGCGCGGGCCGACATGGCGTCTTCTTTGTGGCGGTCCACGGCCAGCGTCAGTGTTTCCAGCTTGCCCTGTGCCAGATTGCGGTCGGCCTCGGCCCGGCTGAGCAAGCGGGCGGTTTCGGCCATGCGCTGGTCGGCGGCACGACGGGCTTCGCGTGCGCGGCGGTCGGCCTCTGTCACATCAGCCAGTTGCTGCGACAGCGCCTCATGCGCAGCGCGGGCACCATCGGCCTGCGCCTCGGTCCGGGCCAGTTCCTGTTTCAGCGCCTCCAGCTTGTTGAGCTGTTCCAGCCGCAGGGCCGCCGCACTTGGCGCATCCTCGGCCCAGGCACGGAATCCGTCCCAGCGCCACAGATCGCCCGAGCGCGATACCAGCCGTTGACCCGGCTGCAATGATGCCTGCAACCGCGCACCCTGATCCGCATCAACCAGCCCGATCTGAGCAATCCGGCGGCTGAGACGATCGGGGCCGGATACATGCAGCGCCAGCGGCTCAGCACCTTCCGGCAGTGGTTGGTCTGCGTCATATCCCGCAACCTGCACCCAGCCCGACGGGCCATCTCCATCCACCAACGGAGCACGCAAATCATCGGCCAATGCCGCGCCCAGAGCTTTTTCATAGCCCGGCTCAACACGCAGCAGGTCCAGCACTTGCCCGCCCTCGGCTGTATCTCGTTCGACCAGTTTGGCCAGCGCCGACGTCTCGGCGCGAATTGCGCCCAGCTCGCCCTCAGCCTCGGACCGTTGCGCACGGGCCTCGGCCTCACGCGCCTGGGTGTCGTTGCGCAACTCATCTGCGGCGGCCAAGGCCTCTTCGGCGGCTTCAGCCGCTTCGCGGGCCTCTTCTTCGCCCTCTTGCGCAGACTCGAACGCCTCGCTGGCCCGAGTCAGGGCCGATTTGGCGTCAGCAACTGCCGAGCGGGCCTTGTCCTCTTCGGCTTCCGACCGGGCCAATGTCTTGCGGCTGTCCTCGACCAGACGCTGCGCGGACTGGTGACGCGCGACAAGGCGGGCCATATCCTCGGTCTGCTGTGACAGGTGATCCTCGCGGTCCTGCAGCACCGATGCGGCCTCGCGCGCAATCTCAGCGGCCTCAGAGACCTTGTCGTCATGCCCCTCGGCGGCCTTGGCCAGTTCGCGGGCTTCCCATTCCAAACGCTCGATCATCTCACCCGCGTCGCGGTTCAGACCGGCCTCGCGCTCGATATCGTTGCCCAGTTGCCTGATCCGGTTGGTCAGCGTCTCGATGGTCTGGCGCGCGCGGGTCTCCTGATCCGAAAGCTGATCGCGCTGCACCTGCTGGCGTTGCAGGACGGCGGCGGCGATGGCTTCTTCCTCGCGCAGGGGTGGCAAGGTCTCTTCGATCTCGGCGCGTTTGGCGGCTGCGGCGCGGGCTTCGGCCTCGGCCCGGGACGCTTCGGTCAGGCGCTCGCGTAGCTTTTCCTCGGCCTGCTGGCGGGCCATGTCGGCCTCTTTCCAGCGGCGATACAGCAACATCCCCTCGGCCTGCCGCAATTGCTCGCCAATTTCACGATACCGCGCGGCCTGACGGGCCTGACGCGCCAGCTGCGCCAGTTGCGCGCCCAACTGTTCCAGCACGTCATCGACACGGGTCAGGTTGGTCTCGGTCCCTTTCAGCTTCAACTCGGCCTCGTGCCGGCGCTGATAAAGGCCGGAGATTCCCGCAGCCTCCTCAAGAATGCGGCGGCGGGCGCGGGGCTTGGCGTTGATCAGTTCGGCAATGCGGTTCTGCCCCACCAGCGCCGGGGAATGCGCCCCGGTCGAGGCGTCGGCGAACAGCATCTGCACGTCACGCGCCCGCACGTCCTTGCCGTTTGTCTTGTAGGCACTGCCCACATCGCGGGTGATGCGGCGCACGATCTCAAGCTGATCGCTGTCGTTGAACCCCGAGGGCGCGAGGCGTTCTGAGTTGTCCATGGTCAGGACCACTTCGGCGAAATTGCGCGCCGGACGCGTGGCGGCACCGGCAAAGATCACATCCTCCATCGCGCCGCCGCGCATGGATTTGGGGCGGTTTTCGCCCATGACCCAGCGCAGAGCCTCAAGCAGGTTGGACTTGCCGCAGCCGTTCGGCCCCACCACACCGGTCAGCCCGTCCGCGATGATCAGATCGGTCGGATCAACAAAGCTTTTGAAGCCGGTCAGTTTGAGTTTGCTAAAGCGCAAAAGCGACGAGTCCCTTGATTCCTGTTGTCAGGAAGTCTGCGCAACGGAGGGGCGAGGTGTCAACGTGATTGCGCAGGATATGGGATATTGGCCCGACTTATCCACAATATCTTGCCGAAATACGCAAATAAGCGCAGTTCTCAATATGGCGTACACTCGAACACTTCGTAGGCATAGCCGCTGGACGCGCCATAGTTGATACATTCGTAATTGGGTCGCGAGATGGCGGTCAGCAGCAACCGCTCCCCCGCCTCGCGGTCGCAACCCAAAACGCCGACCGTCACCGCCGCATCGCCCAGCACATCCAGGATCGGGCAACCCGACACCTGCGCCATGGCCAGCGCTGCACGATCCCGGATTGGGCCAAGGCGTGGGGCGTATTGCGCGTTGACGCGGACCGCCTCGGCCAGTTCGCCGCGCACGCGCACGTCAAACACACTGCCGTTTACGGCAACGCGCGTGGCAGGGACGTTGCGAAAATGGGGCGTGCCAGCCGAACAGGCCGCAAGCAGAAAGAGGGCGAGATACCGGATCATGCCGCAGGGTTGCAGTAAATTGGTTAACAGACCCTTTCCGCGTCAGGCCCGCAGCACGTTGCCCAACCTGCGAATACCTTCGCGGATCGTTGCCTCATCCGAATTGGAAAAGCTCAGCCGGATGGTATTGGCCCCGCTGCCGTCCGGAAAGAACGCCTGACCGGGCACAAACGCCACTTTCTCGGTCGCCAATGCACGCGCCAGCAGGTCGGACCCGTCTGTGCCCACCGGAAGCGTGACCCAGATGAACATGCCGCCCTCGGGCCGGGTCCAGACCACGCCATCTGGCATGTGCTGCTGCAAGGCGGCCAGCATCGCATCGCGCCGCGCCTGATAGGTTGCGCGGACCTTGGGGATATGGGTGTCGAAACACGCCTCGGCCACCTGATGCACGGCCATCTGGTTGATGGTGGCCGAGTGCAGATCAGCGGCCTGTTTCATCAGCACCATCTGCGAGATGACCGGCTTGGCAGCGACCACCCAGCCCATCCGCAATCCCGGCGACAGTGTTTTCGAAAAGCTGCCGCAATAGATCGTGCGGCAGTTTTCAATCGTTCCTTTCTGCGCAAGTTCCAGCGCCAGAACCGGTGGAATAGCCTCGCCATCATAACGCAGGGCCTGATAAGCCCCATCCTCGATCACCGCGCATTCCAGTTCTTCGGCCAGGTCCAGCAGCGCCTCGCGCCCGTGCAAATCAACCGTCTCTCCGGTCGGGTTCGAGAAATCCGGTGACAGATAGGCGAACTTGACCGCCCCGTCCCCGGCCGCCTCACGATATTCCCCAGCACCGCGATTGCCGTTGATGCTGAGCCGGTCAAACCGCGGCTCATAGGCGTTGAAAGCTGCCAAAGCCCCAAGATAGGTCGGCCATCCGACCAGGGCCGTATCGCCCGGCGACAGGAACAGCTTACCAAGATAGTCCAGCGCCTGTTGCGAGCCCGAGGTGATCAGGATGTTGTCGACCTCGCACTCGACCCCGATCTCCCGCATATGGCGGACCAGCCACTCGCGCAGCGGCGCATAGCCTTCGCTGACCGAGTATTGCAGCGCCTGCGCCTGAGTGTCCGGCCCAAGCGCTGCCTGGAACGCCTGCGAAAACGCATCTGCCGGGAACAGGGCCGGATCGGGGATTCCACCAGCGAATGAGATGATGCCGGGCTGGTCCAGCAGTTTCAGCAATTCCCGTATCTCGGACGCTTTCATTCTGGATGTACGGGTGGCGAACAGGGTCTGCGCGGTCATGAGGCTCCTCCGATCTCAATTCGGGCAGCCTATGCAGAACAGTATTAAAGTCAACAATACTGACCTAATGTTTCAATCAAAGTGAAACCGCCCTTCTTGAACCCGAACCCCCACTGTGGTCATATGTTTTGACCAATTTTGGACGTGTATATGCCCTTTCAAAAAGTTCGGACCGAAAAGCTGTCGAGTGCAGTTGTCCGGCAGATCGAATTGCTCATCCTACGCGGCATCCTGCGCCCCGGCGAGCGTCTGCCGTCGGAGCGGGAATTGGCCGAGCGCATGGGCGTGTCACGCCCATCTTTGCGGGATGCCATTTCCGATCTGCAGGACCAAGGGTTGCTGACCGCAAAGGCCGGATCCGGTATCTATGTGGCCGAAGTTCTGGGCTCGGCCTTTTCCCCTGCCCTGATCCGGTTGTTCAGCAGCCATGACGAGGCAGTGTTCGACTATCTGTCCTTCCGCCGGGATATGGAGGGGCTGGCCGCCGAGCGCGCTGCGCGGCTTGGGTCCACCAGCGATCTTAAGGTGGTTCAGGCCATTTTCGACCGGATGGAGACGGCACATGAGCGCAACGCCGCCGAAGAAGAAGCCGGGTTGGACGCCGAGTTTCACATGGCCATTATTGAGGCCAGCCATAACGTTGTCATGCTGCACATGATGCGGTCGATGTACGATCTGCTCCGGCAGGGTGTGTTTTACAACCGCCAGATGATGTTTCAGCAACGCGCCACGCGTGAGGCCATTCTGGACCAGCACCGCGCGATCAACACAGCCCTGCAAGCTCGGGATCCCGAGGCCACCCGTTTGGCGGTCGAACAGCATCTGGATTTCGTCGAGCGCTGCATGAAGGATCAGCAAAAGGCCGAACGCAACGAGGCGATTGCACAGCAACGCCTGGCGCATGAGACGGGGCAAGCCTAGGCGCCGAAACCGCTTTGGGCACCTGAAACAAAAAAACCCGGCGACTGCGCCGGGTTTTCTTAATTCGGGATAGGCAATTGTCAGTGCAGCTTTTCGCCCACGTCAGCAATGGCCGCATCGATCAGCTTGTTCGCCTGAGCAGCGGTCATCTGCTTGGCCAGCACAGCGTTAGCTGCCGAGACAGCAACGGTGATGGCCTGATCGCGCACTTCCTTCACAGCCGAAGCCTCAGCCGACGCGATCTGGTCCTGTGCGGCCGCCAGACGGCGCGCGATGGATTTCTCCAGATCGACCTTGGCTTGCTCTGCTGCCAGCGCCGCGTCATCCTTGGCCGCAGCCACGATGGCATCCGCCTGCGTCTGCACTTCGCGCTGCTTACGCTCGTACGAGGCCAGCAGGCTGCGCGCTTCTTCATGCAGGGCGCGGGCTTCGTCCAGTTCGGACTTGATGCCCTCGGCCCGGTTGTCCAACGCGCCACCGATCATGCCGGGGACCTTGAAGTAGAACAGGACCGCGATGAAGACGATGAAGCCCAGAGTGACGACAAAGTCCGTATTGCCAAGCGAGAAGAACGGGCCGCTTGCGGCCAGCGCCGGGCTTGCGGCACCGAAGGTCAGGATAAGGGCAAGAGTGTTCCGCATGTCACTTATCCTTTCATCTGCGCATCTACGGCACCGTCGATGGCTTTGGCATCCGCCTCGCCGCCCAGTGCTGTGACCAGTTCAGCCGCCGTATCCTTGGCAACCACTTGAATGCTTTCCAGCGCACCGGCACGGATGTCGGCAATTGCCTTTTCCGATTCAGCCGCCTTTGCAGCGATTTCCGCGTCCGCCTTGGCAATCGCGTCATCCAGACCAGCCTGGATTTCGGCGCGGGCTTCCGCTGCGATACGCTGTGCCTCAGAACGGGCATCGGCCAGCGCCTTGTTATAGGCCTCTTCAGCCTCGACCGCCTTGGCCTTCAGATCTTCGGCCGCAGCCAGGTCATTTGTAATGGTCCCCTGACGTTCAGCCAGGATTGCCGCGATGCGCGGCAAGGCCACGCGGGACAGGACCAGAAAGATGACGACCAGCGTAATGACCAGCCAGAAAATCTGGTTGGGGAACCAATCGAAGCAGAGCTGTGGCATCCCGATGGCAGAGCCATAGGAGTCGACGCACGAGCCGGCTACCTCTTTAGTAATGGGTTCAGTCGCCATGATATCCTCCGTCGGAAACTTGTCTTTACAACAGGTGGGCCGCTATGGCTTGGGCCCACCTGCGCGTAAGGATCAGGTTCCGCAGATTATACGGCGAACATCAGCAGCAGCGAGACCAGGAATGCGAAGATCCCCAGGGCTTCTGCGAACGCGATACCGATGAACAGGGTTGCGGTCTGCGAAGCAGCCGCCGAAGGGTTGCGCAGGGCGCCGGCCAGGAAGTTGCCTGCAACGTTGCCCACCCCGATTGCGGCTGCGCCGGAACCGATTGCTGCCAGGCCTGCGCCGATGTGTGCGAGATCGCCTTCCATGATGTATCTCCTTACGAATTGGAAGTTTCGATGTTGGGTTATCGTTCCTGCGTAGGATGGGTGATTTCACCCATCTTTAGTGATGCGGATGCAGAGCGTCCTTCAGGTAAACACAGGTCAGAATGGTGAAAACGTAGGCCTGAATGAAGGACACGAGGACCTCAAGGCCATACATTGCGGTGATCGCCAGAACGGACACGGGCGAAATCGCGGCAATCGCGGCAAAGCCTGCGAACACCTTGATAACAGCGTGGCCTGCCATGACGTTACCAGCAAGACGAATGGAGTGGCTGACCGGGCGCACGAAGTACGAGATCAGCTCGATGATCGCCAGAATGGGACGCAGCGCCAGCGGGGCGCTGGACACCCAGAACAGGCTCAGGAAGCCTGCGCCGTTCTTGACAAAGCCCAGCACGGTCACGGTCAGGAAGACCGACAGCGCCAGCGGGATGGTCACGGCGAAATGCGACGTTGTGGTGAAGGACATGGGGATCATGCCCAGGAAGTTCGCGCAGACGATGAACATGAACAGAGTCATCACATAGGGGAAGTACTTGACGCCTTCCTTGCCGCAGATGTCTTCCAGCATCTTGTAGATGAAGCCATAGGCCAGTTCTGCGACCGACTGCATCCGGGTCGGAACAATCGCGCGCTTCGAGGTCGGCACGATCAGCAGCAGAATGATGGCCACGATCGCAAGGAACAGCCACAGCGTCACGTTGGTGATCGTGAACATGCCCACCGCACCGTCACCGAACAACGGCTTAACGATGAACTGATCCATCGGGTGGAAAACCAGGCTGCTGCCTTCTGCTGCGGTGGTCTCAGTTGCCACGTTCAGTCCCTCTCGTCCTTCTCGGCCGCCTCAGCCGCCGCTTGTTTCTCTTGAACCTCTTTCGCGCTGCGGAGCATAACCTTCACGCCCGCGACAAGGCCCAGCAATGTGAACAGCACCAGAAAGATCGGGATCGTCCCGAACAGGCTGTCCAGCCCGTATCCGATGCCAAATCCGATCCCCAGACCGGATACCATTTCGATGACCATCCTCCAGGCAAGCTCGCCCCCGGACACGTCAGCATCCGCACGAGGTTTTGGCGCTTTCGCCTTTTTCGCCGCGTCGATCTTGGCCTCCAGCTGCGCCATACGCTGCTTTTGGTCGTCATCGGTCACGGGCGTTTTCCTCGCACAGTCTTGGGGCTAGGTGCTAAGGGGCGCAGGGCACAGAGTCAACGGTGTTGAGCGCCCGAATTGCCGCAGGATAAACGCCTGTTTTCAATCGGTATTTTCGCTGCGAAGGTGCAGGTAAATCGCAGGTCGAAGGGTGGGCAATCCGAAATCACCCTGAATCCACATATTCAACCAAATGGTTGACCAAACTCCGGCGCTGTGGTTCAGCGGGATCATGTCCGACGACCTTGACACCGTATTCGCCGCCCTGGCCGACCCGACCCGGCGCACCATCCTTGCGATGTTGCTTGAGGATGATATGGCCGTCACAGACGTGGCCGAACCGTTCGAGATGTCGTTGGCCGCGATTTCGAAACACCTGGTCATTCTGACCAAGGCCGGGCTGATCTCTCAGGAAAAACGCGGGCGGGTGAAGTGGTGCAAGCTGGAGCCCGACGCCCTGCGGACGGCCTCGGTCTGGATGCAGGGCTTCGGACAGTTCGAGCCGGTGAACCTGGACGCGTTCGAGCGGTTTCTTGAGGTCGAACTGCCCGCGACGGATGGCGCGGATGACTCGCCTACCTGACGACAAACACGGACACTTTGGCGTGTTTCGCCAGATACCCGGCATGGCTTGAGAAGATATAGTCCGTGATCCGAGGCGCGTGTGTTCCCACGACGATCAGATCGGCGCCAATCTCTTCGGCTGCACGCGTCAAATCCCCATCAACTTCGACCGCAACATCGACTGAATGGATGTTCTTAGTGCCGACCTCTGCACCGCTTTTGGCCGAAAGGTCATCGGCCAAAGCCGCAAGGTCCTTGGCGATAGAGGCGTCCGATGCGGTGACATCACCGGGTTGGGTACCAGTCACGCTGACCAGGGTCACACGTGCGTTTTGCCATTTGGCCATCTCACCCGCCACAGCAACGGCTTTTTGCACTTCGGGCGGCAAGTGAAGATCGACGGGGATCATGATGTGACTGAACATTTCGTCCTCCTCTTCCTTGTGGAAAGTATAGAAGACATGCCCGGTTTCAGCCTTGATCTGCCTCAACGGAGGGGCTGTTCGCCCCCTTGGCGAACAACACAGCCGAACCGCAATCAGCCGGGTATGACGCTGTAAATGACGCCTGTTGGGTCCGCCGAACACGTCCATGGGCGGCTTTGCCCGGCAACAGTAACCGCTGTGACGGAGCCCCGTGGGTCGGGCTGCGTTTCCAGCGCCTTGACGTCTTCAATACGCGTGCCGCTTTCGGCAGAGACCAGCGCCTCGCAACTGGCTTGCAGCGATGTCTCGTCGCCGGAGCCCTGCAAGTTGCCTTGCGTACAAGCGCCCAGTGCGATCAAAACTGCGCCCGTTAGAAATGGCTTCATTCCCCTGCCCTCGTTTTCGTTTTGGCCGATAGGATGCTGCCAGAAGCTGATGGGAACACAAGCGTCAATCTGCACTGCGGCGAAGGGATGCCGGCTCGGGGACTTCCTCTTTCAGCAGCAAGAGAAGGGCCAGAACTGTCAAGGCAATGCCCACCACGATCAGCCCGGTCGGCACACCGTTGCCCAACGCAATCTCCCACAGGATGACCCAACTGGGCACCAAATAGGTATACGCCATGACTTTGGCCGAGGGCAGCCTCAGCGCCGCAAACTGGACCAGAACAAAGCTGGCTGCCGTTGCAAAGAAGGACAGGTACAGCAGCCCGATCCAGACGATGCTCGGCAGGTTGGACCAATTGGTGCTGATTATATCCGACCAGCCGAAGGCCGTCAGCAGGACGCACCCGGCCAGCAGAGTGCCGAAGGTGAACACAACCGCCGGTTCGCCCCGGTTCAGCTTGCGGACCATGGGTGTATAGATTGCGTGGGCGACGCAGCCCACGAAATAGATGACCTCACCCACCCCGATCTGGAAAGCCCGGAACAACTGCCAGTCGGCGCGAAAAATCACCCACAATGCGCCGACCGCCCCGACGGACAGGGCCAAAGCCATCCGCGGGGTTGTGACCTGCCGCAGCAACACCCACCCAGCAATGGCCGAGACGACCGGCGTCAGCGTGAACACGGCGGCAGCACTAACCGGCGGAGCGGTCTGCAGACCGTAGAACATCAGGACAAAATAGGTGGCGAACAGACCGCCCAGAACCAAATAGCGCCACGGGGCCTGCGTGGCGGAACGTGGCACACCGGTCGTGGCATAGGCAGCAATCCCAATTACTACCGCCGCAATCGCAAAGCGCACCGCGTTCAACGCAGCTGGGGCGATCTCATTCGCGATCATCGACCCCAGCGAGAAGCTGCCTGCTACCAGCGCCGAAAAGCACAACATGGCCAGATGGCCACGGGCTTGCGGCGTCATGGCAGCCAGGTCCGCGACTGTTCCTTCAGGAAGGACAGGAACGCCTGCACCTTGGTCGTGCGGTGCAGATCGACATGGGTGACCAGCCACAGTTTGCCCGACCATTCGGGCAGGCTGTCCATCACTTCCTCAAGATCCGGGTATCTGGCAGCCTCCCATCGGGCCATGAACCCGATCCCGGCCCCGGCCCGAACGGCCTCGGCCACGGTGAAGTTGTTCGAGCACCTGAATGTCAGCGCCTCGGCCGGGGCGTTGGCCCGCAGCCATTGCGAAAACGGCGCGCGGCTGTTTTCGTCATCATTTCCAACAAAGGCGTGTTTGGGGAAATCCTCGACACTTTGCGGCTTGCCCCGGCGGGCGACGTAATCCTTGCTGGCAAACAAGCCCACGTCCTGTGTCACGAAGGGCTGCACAACATTGTCCGGCTGATCCGGCGCTGACCCGGCGCGAATGGCAACATGCGCCTCGCCATATTCAAGGCGAAACAGGCGGTCCCCGGTCAGATAGCGCACGATCAACCCCGGGTGGGCCTTTTGGAACTCGCTGAGAGTGGGCACAACCAACGGCACCAGCGACGCCAGCGAGGTCACCACCAACTCGCCCGAGACATCGTCGCCCCGGCCCTTCATTCGACCCACAAGCTGGTTGAACTGATCCTCGGTCGCCTGCGCCACGCGCAACAGGTCTTCACCCGCCTCGGTTGGCGTATATCCCCGCGCGTGACGCTGGAACAGTTTCACACCCAACCGCGCCTCGATCGCGTCGATATGGCGGATCACTGTTGCATGGTGCACGCCCAAAACCTCGGCCGCGCCGCTGACTGTCCCCATCCGCGCGACCTGATATGCGGTTCTCACTTCATCCCAATTATCCATGGCAAAGCTATCTTTGTGCAATTTCTAACAGACGCTGTTGATGTATCCGACTTTTGTTCGCCAGCGCAACAATCATATTGAGCCCAGACCACATCACCCCTGATCGAAGGACTGCAGAAATGACCAAAACCATTCTCCACATCGACGCCTCGGCCCGCCGCACCGGATCGGCAACACGTGATCTGTCAGACCGTGTCGTCAAACATCTGGGCGCCGGGCGCATCATTCGCCGTGATCTGGCCTCGCCCCTGCCGCTGCTGACCGAAGACTGGATTGCCGCGAACTTTACCCCGGCAGATCAGCGCGACGCGGTTCAACGGGATCAACTGGCCCTTTCGGACGAGCTTGTGAACGAGCTTCAGCAGGCCGACACAATCGTCATTGGTCTGCCGATCTACAACTTTTCGGTACCCGCCGCGTTCAAGGCGTGGATCGACCTGGTTGCCCGCGTGGGTCTGACCTTTTCCTATACCGAAAACGGCCCCAAGGGGCTGCTGGAAGGCAAACGCGCCGTTCTGGCCATCGCCTCGGGCGGCACCGCCGTGGGGTCCGAGATCGACTACGCGTCTGGCTACGCAAAGCATGTTCTGGGCTTTATCGGAATTCACGATGTGGACGTCGTCGCCGCGGACCAATTGGCCATCGACCCTGACGCATCAGTGCAGAATGCGCATAAGGCCGTATCCGAACTGGCCGCCTAAACCGGCACTGGCCTTCGCGACCAGAAATGTCCAATCTGCAAAACAGGTATTTTGCGGGTTGGACATTCAATCATGAAAAAGATCGGAATTCTGGGCGGAGTCGGCTGGGCCTCGACCGTCGACTACTACAGAGCCATCGCCGAAGGGGCGGGCCGATATTTTGCCGCGCGCGGCCATGGCTCGCCCCTGCCCGTACCGCCGATGACGATCGAGTCGGTGACGCAAGCCAGAACACGGGCGCTGCGCGGTGTGGCCGGAAACGAAGAAAGCTGGGCAGAGTTCGACGCGGTCTTCCGCGACGCGCTGCTGACCCTTGAAAACGCAGGGTGTGATTTCGGCATCATTGCGTCGAACACGCCCCATGCCCGCCTGCACGCGATCCGTCAGGGTGTTTCGATGCCCATCCTCAGCATCTTCGATGCCACTGCCGAAGCCACCGCAAAAACCGGCGCATCACATGCGCTGGTGCTGGGAACAACCGTGACCATGCAAGCGACCAACTATGCCGAAAGGCTGGCGGTCGAAGGCGTCACCGCAAACGTCCGACTGCCGGATCCGGACGTCGACGAGATGCAGGCCATGATCGACAGCGATTTTTATGGCGGCGCGTCCGGGACCGCGCACGCCCGTTTGCTGGCCTTCTGCAACCGCCACGCAACACCCGGCACCGCTATTCTGCTGGCCTGCACCGAACTGCCGCTGGCCTTCCCCAACCATCTGGACGACCCGGTATTCGAGGCAGACGGGCATCTGTTCATCAACCCCTCAGCCGCCCATGTGGCCGCCGCCCTGAAACAGGCGCTGCCCGCGGACTAAAGCGCCCGCCCCTTCTTCTGTTCAAAAATACCTCCGCCGGAGGCACGTGCGCCTGAAAGGCGCACGTCCAGTCAGGGCAGCCACGTCACCTGACAGCCGATCTTTTCGAAAAACGCCATCAGATCACCCCGCGACATCGCAACCGTCCGGTCATTGACCAGCGGATGCATATAGATCACATCGGCCTGCTGTGCGGCTGCATCCATGAAAAAGCGCAGATCATTCTGCACCCCGTTGATCATGGCCAGCGGGCTGACCGCGCCGGGCCGGATACCAAGGTTCTGCAACAACCGATCCGCCGAGCCGAACGACAGGTTGCCCACACCCAGCTCTGCCCCCAGTGCTTTCAGATCGATCTCGCGGCTTTGTTCCAGCGTCACCAGATAGTTCCGCTTTTTCTTGTCGCGCAGGTACAGGTTCTTAAGGCGCAGCGCGTTCTCTCCGGGCACCATGAACTGATCCTCGACGGCCTTCGACTCTTCGACCGTGCGCAGCGGAGGATGAGTGTGCAGCCGGTAAACCAGCCCCCAATCGTCCAGTTGCGCCAACAAGGCGTCAGAACTGAGGGGCAATGTGTCCTGAAAAGCGGATGATGCGTCCATCGTGACCTCCTGTCTGATGCGCTCATCGCGCAACAAAGGTGGAAATTCAAGCCACGACAGTGCCGGAATTCAGTGTTAGCGTGCCGCCATGAAAGTGTCGCGCAATACCCCGGACCAATTGATCCTGACATACACGCCCTGGTTCATCGGCATCACGCTGGTCTTCTTCATCCTCGCGTTTGTCGGCGCAGGTCTGTTCATGGTCAGCGAAGGCGGCGAAGGCATTCTGTTCGGTCTTTTCTTTGCACTCTTTGGAGGAGGATTGGGGTTCGGCGCGTTCTGCACCTTCGTCCGGCGCGTTCAGGTCATACTGGACCGCAATAAGGGCAGCCTCGTGATCCGCAGGCAGTCGGTCTTTGGCTATGACGCGGTCGAACATGCGCTGTCAGACCTGTCCCATGCCGAGATCGAAAGCTCGGTGTCGCGCAGCACCAAAGGATCGTCGACCCTCTACCGCCCGGTCCTGATACTCGACAAGGGTATGAGCGCGGGCCGACATC
Organism: Ruegeria sp. AD6; assembly: GCF_056542325.1. NCBI lineage: Bacteria > Pseudomonadati > Pseudomonadota > Alphaproteobacteria > Rhodobacterales > Roseobacteraceae > Ruegeria > Ruegeria sp. AD6. Next base: position 64,078 of record NZ_JBQFZQ010000006.1, read on the forward strand.
CCATCGTCGAGGCATTCTCAAGCGGACGCGGGGCGCACGGATTGGTGGATGCGATCAACTATTGGCTGCCCGCTGGCGATCAGAAACCAGATCGGGAACAGGCCTGAGGGTTACACGGCCCGACCATGTTCCAGCCACATCCGCTCAGCCGGGGTGACCATGCCGGCCATCCGGGCGTCATATCGCGCCATCTCGGCCTCGGTCAGCTTACCTTCCCACTTGTTGCTGGTGCCTGACGAGAAAAACTGCGCGAAATCGCGAAAAACGCTGGTAAACCCCGGCGTCTGCGACAGGCGTCTGGCATTGTCTTTCATCGACCCGAAGCTTCCCGCTTGCGAAATCCCGGCCACCATGCGGTCGTCGATGTTCATTCCCATGATCCCGGCCAATCGCCTGACCTGTCCCGGCAAGTCGCGGCTTAGCTCGGCATAGTGCAGGAAATGAATATTGGGCAGGTCGCGATAATCCCAGAAAGACCGGAAGTGATGCACGAACGAGGCCAGCGTCAGATCATCGGTCCCTTTGGTCGAGGCCGGGCGGTCCAGAAACATCGCAAACGCTTCGGACAGGTCGTCGGGAAACAGATAGTCCAGCCAGTCTTCGGTCATGTTCTCGACATGGCTACGCAGCGAAAAATGCACATCGACCGGATGACGATGAACCACCAGATACTGGGCATCCGGCGAATAGGTGATGCCATCCAGCGGTGTATGCGTTTTGATGCAGCGCCTGTGGTCCTGAACTTCCAGTGAATTGGCCTGCGCGACCCGGTCGCGAAAAGCGCAATCCAGCCAGGGCGAGACCTTGTTGTCATAGATCGACGGATCGGCCTGTTCGGTAATCAGCATTCGCACCAGTGTCTGCGTCCAGGTGGTTCCGCATTTGGGCGGCGTGCAGACAAACAGATCGTCAGGGCGTATCCGGAAATCGGGCCAGATATCCGTATTTGTCACCGGGCCCACGTAGTCGGTGGTCCGCTGTGGAAATGTACCGCTCACCTTCACCCTCCGACCCTTGCATCCTGCTTGCCGACGCTACACCACAGGGGGTTCCATACAAAGCGCCTGTCTTGACTCGGTGCCTTCAGGCGCGTAGACGACGCGCAAACATCCGGAAGAAACCATCCTTCCGGTCCCTTGAGTCGTTCAGGGATCGCCCCCCACCAGCGAGTTTCGCCCGTGGGGGCAATGCCATTTGGCATTACCCCCACGTATAATTCTGTGGGAGGGGGCGTTTGTGCATTTAACCGGCGCATCCTATTTAGGACACGCCAAGAGACAACCGGCGAAGGAGGCCGAAGGCATGTTTGAAAATCTATCCGAACGCCTCTCTGGCGTCTTTGACCGGCTGACCAAACAGGGCGCCCTGTCCGAGGAAGACGTCAAGACCGCCCTGCGCGAGGTGCGCGTTGCGCTGCTTGAGGCTGACGTCTCGCTGCCGGTGGCCCGCGCCTTCGTCAAGAAGGTGCAGGAACAGGCGACCGGTCAGGCGGTGACTAAGTCGATCACCCCCGGCCAGCAGGTCGTCAAGATCGTGCATGACGCGCTGGTCGATACCCTGCGCGGCGAGGAAGACCCCGGCAAGCTCAAGATCGACAACCCGCCCGCCCCGATCCTGATGGTTGGTCTGCAGGGCTCGGGCAAGACCACCACCACCGGCAAGCTGGCAAAGCGCCTGAAAGAGAAAGAGGGCAAGAAGGTCCTGATGGCCTCGCTCGACGTCTATCGCCCGGCGGCGATGGATCAGCTGGCGGTGCTGGGCACGCAGGTTGGTGTGGATACGCTGCCGATCGTTCCCGGCCAGAAACCCGTCGATATCGCCAAACGGGCAAAGCAGCAGGCGACGCTTGGTGGGTATGACGTCTACATGCTCGACACCGCGGGCCGTCTGCATATCGACGAAGTCCTGATGGACGAGGTCGAGCAGGTGCGCAATGTGGTCGACCCGCGTGAGACTCTGCTGGTGGTCGACGGCCTGACCGGTCAGGTCGCCGTCGAGGTTGCCGAGGAGTTCGACGCCAAGGTCGGTATCTCGGGCGTGGTCCTGACCCGGATGGACGGTGACGGGCGCGGTGGTGCGGCGCTGTCGATGCGCGCGGTCACTGGCAAGCCGATCCGCTTTGTCGGTCTGGGCGAGAAGATGGACGCGCTGGAGACCTTCGAGCCGGACCGGATCGCCGGACGTATTCTGGGCATGGGCGACATCGTGGCCCTGGTCGAAAAGGCCCAGGAAACGATGGAGATGGAACAGACCGAGCGCATGATGAAGCGCATGGTCAAGGGTCAGTTCAACATGAACGACCTGAAGATGCAGCTGGAACAGATGATCCAGATGGGCGGCATGCAGGGCATGATGGGCATGATGCCGGGCATGGGCAAAATGGCGAAACAGATGGATCAGGCCGGTCTGGACGACAAGATCCTGCGCCAGCAGATCGCGATGATCCAGTCGATGACCAAACGCGAACGCGCCAACCCTCAGCTGCTGCAAGCCAGCCGTAAGAAACGGATTGCAGCGGGTTCGGGGATGGAGGTCAGCGACCTCAACAAACTGCTCAAGATGCACCGGCAGATGTCGGACATGATGAAGAAAATGGGCAAGATGGGCAAAGGCAAGATGCTGAAACAGGCCATGAAGGGCATGTTCGGCAAAGGCGGCCCCTCGCCCGAGGATATGGCCGCAGGTATGGACCCCAAGGCGCTGGAACAAGCGGCCAAGGCGATGGGCGGCAAGATGCCCGGGGGCCTGCCCGGCATGGGCGGCGGCATGGGCCTGCCTTCGGGTCTGAGTGGGTTCGGGAAGAAAAAGTAAGTGACCCTCGCGCCCACCATATCCACTGCGCGCCTGACATTGCGCCACCACCGGCTTGAGGATTTCGAGCCGATGGCCGCGCTGTTTGCGACGGATTGGGCGAAGTACATGGATGGCCCGTACTCGGCCCAGAACCTGTGGTCGATGCTGGGCTCGGACGTGGCCAGTTGGCAGTTTCTCGGGTTTGGCGCGTGGGCGGTCGATCTGACGGAAACCGGTGAATTCATTGGGCAGGTCGGGATCAACAAACCTCCGAAATTCCCGGAAACCGAAATCGGCTGGTGTATCTTCCCCGAATTTGAAGGCAAGGGCTATGCATTCGAAGCAGCCTGTGCCGCGCGTGACTGGGCGTTTCAGAATACCGGACTGACGTCTTTGGTCAGCTATATCGATGCGCCGAACACCCGTTCAATTGCGCTGGCCAAACGGCTTGGGGCACGTGAAGACCCAAGCGCAGCGCGCCCGGACCCCGAGGATGTCGTCTATCGTCACCCTCACCCGGATGAGCGGCAAATCGGATCGGAGGCCTACGCATGACCTTCCGGTTCGAAGTTGCGCCAAATGTTCAAGGGGCTGAACTGGCGGCTCGCGTGGCGGGCGCGATTCCGACGCTCGAAACCGAGCGTCTGGTTCTGCGCGCGCCACAATTGTCGGATTTCGACACCTATGCCCGGATCGTGGCCAGCCCGCGCGCGCGGTACCTGACAGTCATGTCGCGCGAGGATGCGTGGTATGATTTCGCTCAGATGGTCGCCATCTGGTCGCTGCGTGGCCATGGCCTTTGGTCGGTTGAAGCGAAGGCAGGCGGTCAACTGCTGGGCTTTGTCGTTCTCGGCTTCGAGCCGGAAGACCCAGAGCCAGAGCTTGGTTTCATCTTCACCGAGGAAGGCGAGGGCCACGGCTATGCGTTTGAGGCTGCAAGCGCCGCGCGTGGCTTTGCGTTTGAGCAACTCGGCTGGGACACTTTGGCAAGCTTTATCGTCAAAGGGAATGAACGCTCTCAACGTCTGGCAGACCGGCTTGGCGCTTTTGTGGAACGCGAGATCGTTGAAGCGGACGGTGTGACCTTGGTGTATCGCCACCTCGCCACCGATGGCGACGGCGGGATGGAGGCCTACGCATGACCTCATTCACCATCCCGACCGTTGAAACAGACCGCCTGATCCTGCGCGCGCCGCACATGGACGATCTGCCGGCGATGACCGCGTTCTTCGCGACCCAGCGCAGCCATATGGTCGGCGGGCCAATGGACGAGTTTGGCTGTTGGGGGTCGCTGGCCAAGCGGCTGGGGCATTGGGCACTGAACGGGTTCGGTTTTTGGCATCTGACCGAGAAATCCGGCGGACGCTTTGTCGGGTGGGCCGGTATGATCTTTGCCCCCGGCTGGGCCGAGCCTGAACTTGGCTGGACCCTGATGGCCGAGGCCGAAGGCAAAGGGCTGGGCTTCGAGGCAGCACAAGCAGCACGCGACTATGCCGCCCGTCATCAGGGCCTCAACGGCGTGATCAGCTATATCGCCCATGCCAATGACCGCTCGCGCGCGCTGGCCGAACGGCTTGGTGCGACGCTGGAGATTGAAAACGCCGAGCTATTGGGCAAACGCGCCCAGATCTGGCGCCACCCGCAGATTGACTTGACCACCGAAAGGACCGGCCAATGACCAACCCCGTGACACAGGCTGCCACGCTGTTGAAAGAGCATCGCGAAAGCATCGACCGGCTGGACGCGATCCTTGTCTACACGCTGGGCGAGCGGTTCAAGCACACGCAGGCCGTTGGCAAGCTCAAGGCCGAACACGACCTTCCCCCGTCCGATCCCTCGCGCGAGGCAGCGCAGATCGCACGGCTCGAAGACCTGGCGAAAGAGGCCGATCTGGACCCCGACTTCGCCAAAGCTTTTCTGAATTTCATCATTCAGGAAGTCATCCGACACCATAAGAAACATCAAAACTAACCGGCATCTGCGCCGGCTCAACAAAAGACACGCCTTTGGCGTGATGCCATTCAAAGGAGATACCACCATGGCAATGAAAATTCGTCTCGCCCGCGGCGGCTCGAAAAAGCGTCCCTTCTACCGCATCGTGGCTGCCGACAGCCGCATGCCCCGCGATGGCCGTTACATCGAGAAACTGGGCACCTACAACCCGCTGCTGCCGAAAGACAGCGAAGAGCGCGTGAAAATGAACATGGAGCGCATCCAGTACTGGCTGGATCAGGGCGCACAGCCCACCGACCGTATCGCACGTATGCTGGAAGCAGCCGGCACCCGCGACAAGGCCGAGCGCAACAACCCCAACAAGGGTACCCCTGGCAAGAAAGCTCAGGAACGCGCGGAAGAAAAAGCGGCCAAGGCTGCTGAAGCTGCCGAAGCGGCTGCTGCACCGGCTGAAGAAGCGGTAGCAGAAGAATAAGCAGGCGGGCTCGTGCGGGATCAGACTTTCACCGATGATTTTCGCACGCAGTTCGATCTGTTGATGCGGCTCCGGCGCGATGTGCGCCGGTTCCGCACCGACGCGGTTGACGAGGCAGTGCTGACGCGCTGCCTCGACGCGTTTCGTCTGGCCCCCTCGGTGGGGCTGAGCGAACCCTGGCGCGTGATCCGCGTCGAAAGCCAGGCCGCGCGCAATGCGGCGCTTGAGAATTTCCAAACCGCCAACGCGCAGGCGCTGGGTGGATATTCGGGCGAAAAAGCCCAACTTTATAGCCAGTTGAAACTGTCGGGGATGCAAGAGGCCCCAGTTCAGCTGGCCGTTTTCTGCGACGATTCAACGGACAAAGGGCTTGGGCTGGGTGCCGGTTCGATGCCCGAGATGCGGCGTTATTCCGTCGTGTCCGCCGTCACTTTGTTCTGGCTGGCCTTGCGGGCCGAGGGGCTGGGGCTGGGCTGGGTTTCGATCCTCGACCCCGACCGGATGGCGCGCGATCTGGACGTGCCCGAAGATTGGCGCCTGATCGGCTATTTCTGTGTCGGCTGGCCGAAAGAATTGTCCGACACGCCAGAGCTGGAACGTGTGGGTTGGGAAAGTCGCAACGACGCGCTTCCCATCGAGGTGCGATAAGCGATGTTCGGTCTGTTACGCCTTCCCATCCTGCTGCTGATCGCCTTTATTGTCGGCGTGTTCTTTGAACGCAGCAATCAACGCGAGGCCTGCGACGGGCTTGGGCAGTGGAAAAACGGGCTATGTGTAACGACGGGTGTGACCAATGAGTGACCTGATCTGCGTCGGCAGCATTGCAGGATCATACGGCGTGCGCGGCGAAGTGCGGCTGAAAAGCTATTGCGCCGAGCCTTCGGATATCGAGGCTTACGCGCCCCTGACCGACGAATCCGGCAAGGAACGTTATCCGCTGGTCCTGACCCGCACGATCAAGAACGGCTTTGCTGCCCGTTTGGGTGGCGTCGAGACCAAGGAACAGGCTGACGAGTTGAAGGGCCTGCGCCTGTTTGCGCGGCGCGATCAGTTGCCCTCGCTTCCGGATGACGAGTTTTACCACGCCGACCTGATCGGGCTTGAGGTTTATGACACTGGCGGCACATTGTTGGGGCGGGTGAAATCCGTTCAGAACCATGGTGCTGCGGATTTGCTGGAACTGCATGGTCCGGGGCTGAAATCCACCGTCCTGCTGCCGTTCACGCTTGAAGCCGTGCCCACGGTTGATCTGGACAAAGGCCGCATCGTCGCGGACCCGCCCGAAGGTCTGATCTGATGCGGCGCGTCCTGCTGCATCTTGGCTTGCACAAGACCGGCACCACCGCCGCGCAATCCTTCCTTTATGAAAACCGCTCGCTGATCTGGCCGCACTATTCGCTGCTGCTGCCCTACAAGACGCGCAAATCGGGTTTGGCGGCGGCGGCCACGCGCCATTCAGTCTATCGGCTGGACGATACGCTGGCCACGTTCGGCAACCAGTTGAACGCATTTCTGGGCGACATCGATTTCGGGACGCGACGCGGCCTTGTGCTGAGCGACGAGAACTTTGCCGGTCTGCGTCCCAGCAGAAACAGCGCCGAAGGATATGCGGCCACGCCCGAACTTGCGGCCACGCTGGTCAGCGCAATTCGCCGCCGGTTGGTGGGGGACAAGGTGGACATCACCGTTTACCTGTCGCTTCGTGAAAAAACCGGATGGCTGCGCAGTCTTTGGGCGCATGACCTGCAACGCAGGCGGCTTGTTCAGGATTTCGATGAGTTTTGCAGGTCCCTCGATCACCTTCCCGGGTTGCCAACCGTCGCAGACAGAATTCACGAGCGACTGCCAGAGGTGACCGTTCAGACGCGGTGGCTGGAAGACCTGCAGGACACCCGGTTCGGTCCCGGCACGCCCTTTGCAGACTTTCTGAACCTGCCTCATGACAAGACGTCAAAGCTGGTGCCGCCCACAAAATCCAACGCGGGCCTGCCCCATGACGTGTTGTCCGAATTGCTGACGCTAAACCGATCCCCGCTGGACGACACCGCGCTGATCGCGCAGAAGAAGGCCCTTATTCGCAGCGCACGGACCGCATTGGCTGGCCAGACATGACCGACACACCCAAGAAATCCCACGGCCGCAAGGCCATCCGCCCGACATTGAAACCGCGAGAGCTGATGACGCCCACGCCGGATCTGCACGGCGTATGGAAAGCCAAGATCATCACGCTGTTTCCCTCGGTCTTTCCCGGCGTTCTTGGCGAAAGCCTGACCGGCAAAGCCCTGCAAGAAGGGTTGTGGCAGCTGGAAACCGTGGATTTGCGCCAGTTCGGCATTGGCAAGCATCGCAACGTTGATGACACACCTGCGGGCGGTGGCGCGGGCATGGTCCTGCGCGCCGACGTGCTGGGCCCGGCAATCGAGCACACGATGTCAGGCATTCGCGGCAACTGGCCGCTGATCTATCTCAGCCCACGCGGGCGTCGAATGGATCAGCGCATGATGCAGACCTTTGCGCGCTGCGACGGAATGACCCTGCTGTGTGGTCGGTTCGAAGGTGTGGATGAGCGTGTGCTAGAGCATTACGGCGTTCAGGAAGTGTCTCTGGGCGATTTCGTGATGACCGGTGGTGAGATTGCCGCGCAGGCCCTGATCGACGCCACCGTGCGCCTGATCCCCGGCGTTCTGGGCAATCAGGCCTCGACGGAAGAGGAAAGCTTTTCCTCCGGCCTGTTGGAGCATCCGCAATACACCCGTCCGTCGGACTGGAATGGCCGTCCGATTCCGGATGTCCTGATGTCCGGCCACCATGGTCGCATCGCGGACTGGCGGCATCAGATGGCGGAACAGATCACCCGCGAAAGACGCCCGGATATCTGGCAGGAATATCTGGACTCGCAGGACAAAGATCGCAGCTAATTTATTAAGGCGTCGCGGCTTTCCACAGCGCCCAGGTCTCGGGCGTTCCGTGAAAGACGTTGATGTCGACCCGGCCCTGAACGCCGGGCACCAGACCCGTGCCCGTATACTGCCAGAAACGCCAGACCGAGCGCGGATAGACCTTGCTGGGATGACCGGCGACGGATCTTAACCAGAACTCGGTCTTTGGCAGGCGGCCGATATTGGTGTCGTCGTAGAAATCCACCGTCGTATAAAGGATGGGTCTGCGGCCATAGTGTCGTTCGAGGATATCCAGAAAGCGCTGCGCCTCGGCCCGAACGGTCGCGCCATCGGGGCGCAGGGTGCAGGTTCTGGAATGTGGCGTCCATTCCATGTCCAGCACATGTGGCAGGTCCGCGCCTTTGGGTACGTTCTTGATGAACCACCGCGCCTGTTCCCGCGCAGAACGGCAGAAGTAGTAATAATGATACGCCCCCCAAGGCACACCCGCCGCCTGCGCGCCACGCCGGTGGTCGTCGAACATTGGGTCGAAGACATCGCCACCCTCGGTTGCCTTCATGAAAACAAAGCTGACACCCGACGCCTTGGCCTGCCTCCAGTCGATAGGGCCTTGCCAGCGCGAGACGTCAAGCCCGTGCACCGGGTACAGCCCGGGATGCCGACCTTCCCAGTCATGGGGATCGGCGTCTCCGAAATCCGGGTAGATCACCGATGGGGCCGTTCGATCCACGCCCGGCGTTGGCTCGACCACCTGCGGGGGCGGCCCTTGCCGCCCGCATGACATCAACGCAACGCCCAATAGTGCCAATAAGACGGAAACCCGCATTACCCTGTCCTGATTTTGTTAAATCTGCTCTTTCAATTGACCTCAGAATGCCCGAACCGTGGGCCAAGGCAACGGCGCAGTTGCAAAGTGGCGAATTCTCACCGGTGACGCCTGCAATTTAGGCTTGATCCCTGCCCCCAAACCCCCTAAAGCAGCGCAATCCGGTGCCGCGAACAGCGACTCCGGTGTTTTGGTTTGCATCCTGACGTGACGCCCGGCTTTCTTCAGCCACGGCGCGACAGGGCGGACCGGACCAAAGGAACATTCGATCTGACCTCTGGCGGGCTGCACAGCAGGACCCGGTGAAGACCAAGAGCTCTCAGGCCGTGCCCAAACTTCGTGGACCAACCACGAGCAGATAGGAGTAACTGCGATGGACCTGATCGCACAGCTTGAGGCGGAACAGATTGCCGCCCTGGGGAAAGACATCCCCGATTTCAAAGCCGGAGACACCATCCGTGTCGGCTTTAAAGTGACCGAAGGGTCGCGTACCCGTGTGCAGAACTACGAAGGCGTCTGCATCGCGCGCAAAGGTGGCAGCGGCATCGCCGGTTCGTTCACCGTTCGCAAAATCTCGTTTGGCGAAGGCGTGGAGCGTGTGTTCCCGCTGCACTCGACCAACATCGACAGCATCACCGTTGTCCGCCGTGGCCGCGTCCGTCGCGCCAAACTGTACTACCTGCGCTCGCGCCGTGGTAAATCCGCGCGTATCGCAGAGGTTACCAACTACAAGCCCAAGGCTGGCGCCGAGGCGTAAGGAGCGGAAAGATGAAAAAAGACATCCATCCCGATTATCACGTCATCAACGTCAAAATGACCGATGGCACCGTGGTTCAGATGAAATCCACCTGGGGCGCCGAAGGCGACCAGCTGGCTCTGGAAATCGACCCTTCTTCGCACCCCGCATGGACCGGCGGTTCGTCGCGCCTGATGGACACCGGTGGCCGCGTGTCGAAGTTCAAGAAGAAATACGAAGGCCTGGGCTTCTAAGCTATACCTTTACCGAATGCGAAAGGCCGCCCGTTTGGGGCGGCCTTTTTTTGTTTGCGGTGCTTCAAGTCTTTACCCAAAGACATAGAAACATAGTTTGTTGCCATCAGGATCACGCACATAGGCCCCATAGAAGCGATCCGGCACGCGCTGGCCCGGTTCACCCTCATCCGTTGCACCCAGGCTGACTGCCTTTTCATACATGGTTGAGACTGCCTCTTTGTTGTCCGCCGGAAAGGATACCATGTTGCCATTACCCGAGGCGCACTCATTACCATCATAAGGCTCGCACACGGCAAGCATCGGTGCAGTGGGATCGTTGCCGATAAAAGCGATGCGGCCCGCATCGATCAGGACTTGCGCGTCTTTGTCTGCAAACAGCGACGTGTAGAACTGCTTGGCGTTGTCCAGGTTGGAAACACCGATGGTGACGTATCCGATCATATGCGGAACCCTTTTGTGTTTGATGGGGAATCTCCGGGCCATCGTCTGCCAGGTGACCGGGGTATACAAGTCACGAAACCGACAACAGCCGGAGCTTACAGCCAATAGGACAAGGCAAGCGGCAGAACAAAAATAGTCGCCAAGGTCGACACCAGAATGAATCCCGCCACATCCGGTCCGTATTCAGGCACATGCTGGTCAATGAACAGATAGGTCGCCACGGATGACGGCATCAGGCAGCACAGGATCAACGCTCCGCGTTCGGCTCCGGTGAAGCCGAACAGCCAGACCAACGCGCTGGCGATGCCCACGGCCATCACAAGATGCAGACCGGTCAGCAGAACCGCGCGCCCAAGGCTGGTGATCCGCAGGGTTGCCAGCGTGTGACCCAATGTCAGCAGCATCAGCGGGATCGACAGGCCGCCCAGAATATCAAAGGACTTTGCAACCGGCTGCGGCAGGCTGATCCCTGTTGCCATCAGTATCAGCGATGCCGCAACGGCGTAGATAATCGGCAACGTCGCGAGTTTCCTGGGCGAGAATTCTCCGGCAGGGATCCACATGCCGAAGGTGAAGATGCTGATCAGCACCACAACGACGAAAGCCATCGTGTAGGCCATGCCTGCATCCCCCAGCGCCAGCAGAGTGATCGGCAGACCGATATTGCCCACATTCCCGTGCATCAACGGCGTCAGGAATGCCCGCACCGGCAGGCGCAACGCCCTGAGCGCGACAAACCCCAGAACACCAAACCCCGCTACGGCCAGCGCGGCGGCGCTCATCATGTCCAGAAACGTCCCCACATCCAGCTTGGTGCCCGTCACGTGCGAGATGATCAGCGTCGGGTACCCAACCTTCGAGACGATCCCGCCGATCACCTTGTTGTCAAACGGGGCCTTCGTCAGTGCCAGCCCATAGCCGATCCCGGCGCAAATCAGCACAGGCAAAACCACGTTGAAAACGTTCAGAAACAGGTGCTCCAACCCGCGCTCCTCTTGCCCGGCCTCTAAACAGACAGTGAATCGGGCCGGCGTGTTTGGCAAGCAATCCGATCTAACCCGCGAACAGATCAGAGTTTTCCAAATTAGAGCCTGATAAAGGCCCAAACCACGGCCTGAGGTTCTTTTCTTCCCAGCAGACACAACATATAGTGGCTCTAAACAACGTGTGGACAAACACGGCAAGACTTGGGACGACAAGCATGGCACATATAATCGTTGTCGGAAACGAAAAGGGCGGCGCAGGCAAATCGACCGTGTCGATGCATGTTGCAACGGCGCTGGCACGGCTGGGGCACAAGGTCAGCACATTGGACCTGGACCTTCGCCAGCGCAGCCTTGGCCGCTATTTCGAGAACCGCGGAAACTTTTTGAACGGTGCCGAATTCGCGCTGCCCAGCCCGCGCCATCACGACCTGCCCGAGATTGACGCCAGCACGCTGAAGCCCGGTGAGAATATCTATGACCACCGCCTGTCTGCCGCCGTTGCTGAACTGGAAAGCGACAGCGATTTCATCCTGATCGACTGCCCCGGCTCTCACACCCGCCTCAGCCAGGTGGCGCATTCGCTGGCCGATACGCTGATCACACCGCTGAACGACAGTTTCATCGACTTCGACCTGCTGGCGCGGATCGATTCAAAGGGTGAGAAAATCCTTGGCCCATCGGTCTATTCCGAGATGGTCTGGAACGCGCGACAGTTGCGGGCGCAGGCCGGGTTGAAGCCCATCGACTGGGTGGTCGTGCGCAACCGGGTCGGCACCCAGCGCATGGTCAACAAGGAAAAGATGCAGCGCGCGATCGAGATGCTATCGCAGCGCATCGGCTTTCGCGTCGCCTCGGGCTTTTCCGAACGGGTTATCTTTCGCGAGTTGTTTCCGCGCGGCCTGACGCTGCTGGACCTCAAGGATATCGGGGTGAAACAGCTGAACATCTCGAACATCGCGGCCCGGCAGGAATTGCGCGACATGATGCGCGAATTGAACCTGCCCGGCGTTGAGATCGATTTCTAGGATCGGCGCTTTTTTGGCTGCTTGTGTCCTTCTAGAAGCTGCTGCACTTCGTGTTTCCGGTCAATGGATGATCGACCATTCCTTAGTCCAAAGGTTGTATTGGAAGATTCAATATCTACTCTGCTGTCATGGAAAAACTTCGTTTCTTTTGACCGCGGCCTTAATGCTCCAATGAGACCCCCACTTCGATTGAGTGCGCTGTCTCAGCTTCAGCAAGCTCGGTCAGCACTTTCCAACTGAGGCTGAATCCAAAAGCCCCGCAGTATCGCTTTAACCCATCCATTTCGGCAGCCTTTATAGCGTAGTATCCAATAGACGGACCGAAGAACTCTTTTCCGACCTCATGTTCATCAAGAAATATGGAGGCTTCGGCTATCTTTTCACAGAATTCATCGAAGCAGTCTCGCACGAAATAGTCTATCCTTGTCAGGTTGACGTTCTGGCCATCCGTTCCTTTCAAAAGCGCGTCTTCAATTTCCTTCCGCGTTATCAACGCATCGTGACCACCATCCATCAAGCCATACTTAGCCTTAGAGTAATCAATCATTTTGAGGGCGGCCTGTACCTTCTCTGATCGGCGAAATTCATCGACATACTTCTTGGCTTCTAACAAGTGTTTCCAACGTCTTTCCGCCTGCAGGTTTTTACTTTCTTTCTCGTGAAGTTTATTTTTCTCTCTTTGATCCGCAAAGTATTTGACGACCGCTCCAATGCTTGCGCAGACGGCTAGAAGAAATGTCAGGGCTTGAACGTAGTCGATAAAGTTACATGCGTATTCACCGCACTCAGTATAAAATTCAGCCGAAACCAAAATGTCTTTAAATGAATTGCTCAAGAACACCTCCACGTTGAATTACAAGTTAGATCAGGGTAAATGTCATAAGAAGCTGAAGCTTGCAGCTATGGAGTACAATTGAAGTAACTCTCATACCAAATTCACATAGCTTTTAATTCACCCAACGCTCACTCGACCGGACCGTACACCGTGAACAGCTCTTTCGGTTCGTTCACGCCCCGCAGCATGTAGCGCCCGACCGAGATCAGTTCCTGCTGGCAGGACCCGGCCGCGCGGGCGACATCGTCCGAGATCAGGATCCGCTGCCCCAGCGACCTGTGCATTCCGGCGATACGCGCCGCCTGATTGACGGCCGGGCCGATCACCGTAAAATCCAAACGGGATTCCGAGCCGATATTGCCATAGAGAATCTCTCCGGAATGCAACGCCAGTGTGTAATTCGCCACGGGCAACCCTTCCTCGGCACGGCGCGCCTTCAAATCATCCATCCGCTTTTGCAACAAAGGCACGGCTGACAGCGCCGCACGGGCGTCTTCGTCAATCTCGCCGACATCGAACATCGCCATCAGCCCGTCGCCCATGAACTTCAGAATATTGCCGCCGCAGTCATGCACAACACTGACCGCCACGGCCAGATAGTCGTTCAGCATGTCGATAATCTCGGTTCCCGGCAGGTCCTCGGACAAGGTGGTGAAGCCTTCAAGGTCAAAGTTCCAGATTACCGCATCGATCTGCTGCAGGGACCCGCGCCGGATTTCGCCCGACAAGACCCGCTGACCCGCGTCGCGTCCCAGATAAACACGCAGCAGGTCCCGCGACATCATTTGATTTCTGGCGGATTTCAGCGCCAGCCCTAGATGCGGCAATATCGCGTGAAGATGTTCGATATCCCTGTCTTCGAACCCGGTTGGCGCGTCACTGGTCCAGGACATCAACACGCCATCACTGACCTTCTGCGCCCCGGTGTTCCGCATCTCGGTCTTTTCAAAGGGAATGCCGGTTGCGTAGTAGTCCGTCGCCCCCTCTTCCCGCAGGTCATTCAGCAACGGGAAGCGGCTGGGTTCGTTTTGATCGACCAGCCGAACGCGAATGTCCTCGATATCCTCTTCCAGCAGGGCGTATAAGGGGCTGCGCAGCCATTCTTCGCTGGGGGTGTCCGAGTTCTCGAACTTCTCGGATGTGCCGCCCTTGGCGCGATACCAGCTATACCCCATCCCGCCATAGACGGGGTGCAGTGTCGACTGGGCCGCATGAAAGCGCATAAGGGGCAGGCCCTGATCGATCAACCCATTGCAAAACCCTTCAAGCAGTTCTTCCTGTCCGGCCCCTTCAAGGCCCTTTGTGACAAGCCAGTCGATCAATTCGTATGTCGCTGGCGACAGGCGTTCAGAAATGGTCATATGAAAATCCGTGTTAGCTCTGTGCCACAGATGGGGTCGGTCATGCGATAGTACCAGAGGTCAATCCATTCCGGCCAGACGCCTGAGCATTTTACGCAACAGGGCGGTCTCGGCCGCATCGAAGGGGCCGGCCAGCCTGACATCGTATTCCCGGGCAACACCGCTGAGTTCGCGATATACCGTTTCGCCCATCGGCGTCAGCGTCAGCCATTCCACACGCCTGTCCTGTTCATCCCGCGTCCGTTTCAGATAACGCCGTGCTTCCAGTTTCCCAACGGCGCGGCTGATCTTGGTTTTATGCAGCTTGGCGCGATCCCCGATGTCCTTGGCGGTCAAAGTGCCAAACATTCCCAAGTGAAACAGAACCCGCCATTCGGTGCGCAGCATCCCATACCGACCCTTGTAGATCTTCTGAAAATCCAACGAGGCCTCCTCAGCCGCCTGATTCAACAGGAAGGGCAGGAAATTCTGCAGATCAAAGGCATCTTTTTTGCTGAAATCATCGTTTGTCATTCTTGTTAGTTACAAAATCAACTATTATCCGACAAGCAGCAAACGGAGGAACACGCGATGAATCGTCCGACTGATCCACACCGCCTGACCCAGGCCAGCACGCCGGTTGGCACCCATTCGGGCTATATGCCCGGCTTTGGAAACGACTTTGAGACCGAGGCACTGCCCGACGCGCTGCCCCAGGGCATGAACAGCCCGCAGCGCTGCAATTATGGCCTTTATGGCGAGCAGCTCAGCGGCACCGCCTTCACCGCCAACCCGCCCGAGCGGACGTGGTGCTACCGCATTCGGCCATCGGTCAAACACTCGCACCGGTACGAGAAGATTGACCTGCCGTACTGGAAATCGGCCCCCTGCATCGATCCTGATGTGATCAGCCTGGGCCAGTACCGCTGGGACCCGGTTCCGCATTCTGAACAGGGCCTGACCTGGTTGACCGGGATGCACACGATGACCACCGCCGGGGACGTGAACACTCAGGTCGGCATGGCCAGCCATATCTATCTGGTGACCGAGTCGATGGTGGATGAATATTTCTTCTCGGCTGATTCCGAGCTTTTGGTGGTGCCGCAGGAAGGCCGCCTGCGCTTTGCGACCGAATTGGGGATCATCGATCTGGAGCCCAAGGAAATCGCCATCCTGCCGCGCGGCCTGCTGTACCGGGTCGAGGTTCTGGAGGGCCCGGCACGCGGCTTTGTGTGCGAAAACTATGGGCAAAAGTTCGAACTACCGGGGCGCGGGCCAATCGGGGCCAACTGCATGGCCAATCCGCGCGACTTCAAAGCTCCGGTCGCTGCGTTTGAGGATCGTGAAACACCCTCGACCGTGACCATCAAATGGTGCGGGCAGTTCCATACAACTAAGATCGGCCACAGCCCGCTGGACGTGGTCGCGTGGCATGGCAATTACGCGCCCTACAAATACGATCTGCGTACCTACTGCCCGGTTGGTGCCATCCTGTTTGACCACCCGGACCCTTCGATCTTTACCATCCTGACTGCGCCATCAGGCCAGCCCGGTACGGCCAATATCGACTTTGTCCTGTTCCGCGAACGCTGGATGGTGGCCGAAGATACGTTTCGCCCGCCCTGGTACCACAAGAACATCATGTCAGAGCTTATGGGCAACATCTACGGCCAGTACGACGCCAAACCACAGGGCTTCGTCCCCGGCGGGATGAGCCTGCACAACATGATGATCCCGCACGGACCGGATCGCGAGGCATTCGACAAAGCCTCGAACGCCAATCTGGGGCCGGACAAGCTGGATCACACCATGTCCTTCATGTTCGAAACACGCTTCCCGCAGCATCTGACCGAGTTTGCAGCCAAAGAGGCCCCATTGCAGGATGATTACATCGACTGCTGGACCTCGCTGGAAAAGAAATTCGACGGAACGCCGGGCAAGAAGTAACCCGGTTTCGGGTCAGATATTTGGAGACAACATGCCATTGATGAAATCCTGGGTGACTTCGGCCAACGATCCGTCCCACCCGTTTCCGCTGAACAACCTGCCCTATGGGGTGTTTTCCGCCAGCGATGAGGAGCCCCGCTGCGGTGTTGCTATCGGCGATATGATCTTCGACATCACAACGGCCGAACACGAAGGGCTGATCGCGTTGAGCGATGAACCTCTGTTCGACCTGCCCTTTTGGAACCCTTTGATGGAACAAGGCCCCGCTGTCTGGACCGCGCTGCGCAACCGTCTGGTGGATTTGTTGTCCGAGGGTTCACAGGAACAGGGCGCCGTCGAACCGCTGCTGGTCGCGCAGGCCGACGCCGTACTGCATATGCCCTTCGCAGTCAGCGAATACACCGATTTCTACGCGGGCCGCCACCACGCCTTCAACGTCGGCACCATGTTCCGGGGGCCGGAAAACGCGCTGCCGCCCAACTGGCTGCACCTGCCCATCGGGTATAACGGCCGTGCTTCATCCGTGGTGGTCTCGGGCACAGACATACGTCGCCCGTGGGGCCAGTTGAAATCCCCCGATCAGGAGTTGCCCGCTTTTCTGCCCAGCCGCCGCTTTGATATCGAGCTCGAGATGGGCGCCATCGTCGGCACCCCGTCCGACGGCCCGATCTCGGTCCAGCAGGCGGATGACCATATCTTCGGCTACGTCCTGCTGAATGACTGGTCAGCCCGCGATATTCAGGCGTGGGAGTATCAGCCCCTCGGTCCCTTTCAGGCCAAGGCCACGGCCACCTCGATCAGCCCATGGATTGTCACCAAAGCCGCGCTGGAACCATTTCGATGCGACACGCCGGAGCGCGAGTTTGACCTGCTGGACCACCTGAAGGACTGCGGCCCGATGCTGTACGATCTGGATCTTGAGGTCACGCTTGCGCCCGAAGGTCAGACCGCAACCACCATCGCGCGGACCAATTACAAGGAAATGTACTATTCCGCCGCGCAACAACTGGCGCATCACACGACCTCGGGCTGCCCAATGAACACGGGCGATCTGCTGGGATCCGGCACGATCTCGGGCCCCGAAAAGGAAAATCGCGGCTCGCTGCTGGAGCTAAGCTGGGGCGGAAAAGAACCCATGACGCTGGACACCGGAGAAACCCGAACCTTTATCGAGGACGGTGACACGCTGACCCTGAAAGGCAGCGCCAAAGGGGACGGGTTCACAATCGGCTTCGGGGATTGCACCGGCACCGTCCTGCCCGCCCTGGAAACCCCGTATAAAACATGACGCTGCAGGCTTCATCTTTTCAAAAATACTCCCGCCGGAGGCGTCCGACATGCGCCACCGGCACCTCGGCGCGGGCCTTTGCGACACGACCCGGGGCATTCCGCCGCATTTGATCCAGATCGTTTTGCGCCACCAGAATCGATGAGACGATGCCCCCAATACCCGCCAGCAACAGTCACGGCGCGGGTCATCGACAGATCAGGATTGGGGGTTGCCCATGAACAAGATATTCGACTTTCCGCTTTATGCCTATGAGCGCAGTTCGGACCAGGATTTCGCTGTTCCGACCCGTCACAAGGTTATCGTGATCGGGGCGGGTCCGGTCGGGTTGGCCGCCGCCATCGATCTGGCGCAACATGGCGTCGAAGTTGTGGTTCTGGACGAAAACGACAAGGTCAGTTTCGGCAGCCGCGCCATCTGTTTCTCGCAGCGCACCCTGGATATCGCCAACCGGCTGGGATGTGCGCGCCCGATTTTGGACAAGGGCGTGCAATGGGATCAGGGCAAGGTCTTCTTTGACACGCGCGAGGTTTATACCTTCGACGTCCAACCCGAAAAAGGCGCGGCCAACCCCGCCTTTATCAACCTGCAGCAATATTATCTGGAAGAGTTCCTTGTGGCGCGCGTGCGCGACCTGCAGGCCAGCGGCGCGCCGATCGACCTGCGGGGCGGCAACAAGGTCGAGGCCATTGGCACCCATGACGATCACGTCCGGCTGGAAGTCGCAACGCCCGAAGGCCCCTATGTTGTCGAGGCCGACTGGCTGATTGCCTGCGACGGGGCCAAATCTCCGACCCGGCAGATGCTGGGCATCGATTTCGACGGGCGCGTGTTCGAGGATAACTTCCTGATCGCCGATGTGATCATGGAGGCTGATTTCCCGTCCGAGCGTTGGTTCTGGTTTGACCCACCGTTCAACCGGGGCCAATCCGCACTGTTGCACAAGCAGCCAGACAATGTCTGGCGGATCGATCTGCAATTGGGCAACGACATTGATCCCGAAACAGAAAAACGCCCCGAAAACGTGATCCCACGCCTGAAGGCGATGTTGGGGGATGACGTTGAATTTCAGCTTGAATGGGTCTCGATCTACACGTTCCAGTGCCGCCGGATGGAGAGTTTCCGCAAAGATCGGGTTCTGTTTGCCGGTGACAGCGCGCATCAAGTCAGCCCGTTTGGCGCGATGGGCGCCAATTCCGGCATTCAGGATATCGACAACCTGTGCTGGAAACTGAAACTTGTGATGGACGGCAAGGCCCCCGAAACCCTGCTGGACAGCTATGTTGGTGAACGGGCGCAGGGCGCTGATGAAAACCTGCGCAAATCCAGCCAGTCCACGGAATTCATCACGCCCAAGTCCGACATGTCCCGCCTGTTGCGCGATGCCGTGCTGGACCTGAGCGAGGTCTATGACTTCGCACGCCCGCTGGTGAATTCAGGCCGATTGAGCCAGCCGTGCACTTATGACGGGTCCGCGTTGAACTCGGCCGATGCGTTGGATGGGCCAGCGCTTACCCGTCCGGGCTCGGCCTGCCCGGATGTGCCGTTGGGCGATGAGTTCTTGCTGCCAAAACTAACCGACGGATTCACCCTGCTGACGATTGATGCCGAAGCGCCCGAGACACTCGAAGTAGACGGGATCGAGGTCACGCGTCTGGCACTGTCGGTCAAAGACGATCCGTCGCTGGCGCTGAAACGCGCCTTTCTGGGCAATGCGACCGGCGCGGTTTATCTGATCCGCCCCGATCAGCACATCGCTGCGCGCCGCGACAGTTTCGAAGAAAACGCATTCCGGCAGGCCATTCGCCGCGCCTGTGGTAAGGAGTAAGCAAGATGACGGATGTAACCCTGACCCCAAACCTTGACGACCCGGATGCCTTCTATGCGGACCTTCTGGCCGCCCATGAGGGTCTGGACAAGGCAGATAGCGACGCGCTGAATGCGCGGCTGGTGTTGGTCTTGGCCAATCATATCGGTGATGGCACAGTGTTGTCGCAGGCAATCCGGGCGGCAACGCTCAAAGGGTCCTGACAAGCCGCTTATTGGGGGATCCGCGTGACTGGCACTGTTCTTTATGACTACTGGCGGTCCTCGGCCAGCTACCGCGTGCGGATCGCCCTGAACCTCGCCGGGATAGCCTACCGCGCCGTTTCGGTTGATCTGACCAGCGCCGAGCAGCGCTCGGACACCCATCTGGCCCGCAACCCGCAAGGGCTTGTACCTGTGCTCGAGATTGATGGCGCACGTCTGACCCAGTCACTGGCCATTATCGAGTATCTGGATCAGACCCGTGGGCTGCGCCTCTTGCCTGACGACCCGGCCGAGCGTGCCAAGGCGCAAGCATTGGCGCACAGCATTGCCATCGATATTCATCCGGTCTGCAACCTGTCCGTGGCACAGTATGCCACGCAACTCAGCGGCGGCATCGAGGGTATGCCGGGCGATTGGATGAAACGATTTATCCGGCCTGGTCTGCTGGCGTTTGAGGCTCTGCTGGGCGGGTTCCAGCAAGCCCCTTATTGCACCGGATCCCGGCCCGGGCTGGCCGATCTGTGCCTGATCCCACAGCTATACAACGCGCGCCGCTGGCAGGTGGATCTGTCGGATATGCCACGCCTACTGGATGTCGAGGCCGCCTGCGCAACCCTTCCGGCTTTTCAGGCCGCGCACCCGGACCATCACCAGCCCGAAACCTAGCGCACATATTCTGTGTGCGCGTAAGGGTATCAATCCTCTCGGCGCGCTCATACCTTGACGCAATCCGTCAAGAACGAGGTCCCAATGTCCGAGATCACCGGCTATCACGCGCATGTCTATTTCGACGCGCAGACGCAAGACACCGCCCAGCGTATCTGCGAAGAGGCCGCGCGCCTGTTCCCCGTGCAGATGGGCCGAATGCACGCCCGCAATGTCGGCCCGCACCCCCGCTGGAGTTGCCAGTTGGGCTTTGCCGCCGACGCGTTCGATAAGGTCATCCCGTGGCTGATGCTCAACCGGCAGGGCCTGACCGTATTCACCCATCCCGAAACCGGAGATCACCTGGCCGATCACCGCGACCATGCGTTGTGGATGGGAGAGCTATTGGAACTGGATCTGTCGATTTTCGACAAAGCCTAGCCCAACGCGCGCGCCTGATCCCGCAATACGAATTTCTGGATCTTGCCGGTGGATGTCTTGGGCAATGCGCCGAACACGACCGTTTTGGGCGCTTTGAAATGGGCCATGTTGTCCCGGCAGAACGCAATCAACTCGGCCTCGGTCGCGGATGTGTCGGGTTTGAGTTCCACAAAGGCACACGGCGTTTCGCCCCATTTGTCATCGGGGCGGGCCACCACGGCGGCCTCCATCACCGCCGGATGCTTGTACAGGATGCCTTCCACTTCGACGGACGAGATATTTTCGCCCCCCGAAATGATGATATCCTTGGACCGGTCCTTGATCGCGATATAGCCATCCGGATGCATCACACCCAAATCGCCTGAGGCAAACCATCCGCCGTTGAAGGCCGCGTCGGTGGCGTCGGGATTTTTCAGATATCCCTTCATCACCACATTGCCCTGCATGAATATCTCACCCATCGTCTCGCCATCAGAAGGCACCGGCTGCAAGGTATCGGGGTCAGCAACCATCAGCCCGGACAGCGCGGTATAGCGCACCCCCTGCCGCACTTTCAGGACCGCGCGACCCTCGGGGCTTTTGTCATTCCATTCCTCTTTCCACGCACAGACGACCGAGGGGCCGTAGGTTTCAGTCAGACCGTAGACATGAGTCACCTCGACGCCCATCGCCTCCATCGCTTCGATCACGGCGGCGGGCGGCGGGGCACCTGCGGTCATCACCTTGATCTGGTGGTCGAAGTCTTTCAGATGATCCGGCGCGTGGGCCAGCATGTTCAGCACAATCGGCGCGCCGCAGAAATGGGTTACTTTCTCGTCGCGGAATGCGGCATAAATCGGCTCGGCCCGGACCGCGCGCAAGCAGACCGAAACACCTGCATTGGCGGCCATCGCCCAGGGGAAGCACCAGCCGTTGCAGTGAAACATTGGCAAGGTCCAAAGATAGACCGAATGCTTGGGCATATCCCAGTCCAGCAGGTCCGACTGCGCGTTCAGCGCCGCCCCCCGGTGATGGTAGACGACGCCTTTCGGGTTGCCCGTCGTGCCCGAGGTGTAGTTCAGCGTTATCGCGTCCCATTCATCGGCTGGCAGAGACCAGTCGAATTCCGGGTCACCCTCGGATAGCAGAGTGTCATAGGTCAGATCGCCCAGACGCTCACCGCCCTCGAAACTCGGGTCTTCGATGTCCACGACCAGTAGATCGTGATCGACCCGCTGCAACGCCTCTTTGACCACGGCCGAGAATTCAGGATCGACCAGCAGCACCTTCGCCTCGGCATGGTTTAGGATGAAGGCGATGATGGCCGCATCCAGCCGCGTATTGATCGCGTTCAGAACCGCGCCAGCCATGGGGATTGCAAAATGCGCCTCGTAAAGCTCGGGGATATTGGCCGCGATGATCGACACGGTATCCCCGCGTCCGATCCCCCGCGCGGACAGCGCACCCGCCAGCCGGCGGCAGCGTGAATAGGTTTCGGCCCATGTATAGCGACGTTCGCCATACACGACCGAGGGGTAATCGGGGTAAACCTGAGCGGTGCGTTCGATAAAGCTCAGCGGTGACAAGGGTGTGTAATTCGCTCGGCACTTGTCCAGATGATCGTCATATATGCTGGCTGACATCGGCTATCTCCCCATAAACCGTTTGGGCGACTTGATCACAAAGTCGCCATCCTGACAAATCCGTAAAACTACGACACCGATCCCGTCTGGCAATAAGGTATGATATGATCTGGCCCTATCTCAAACTGGCCATTCGCGGTGTTCTGGATTATCTCAAACACCCGACCGGGCGTGGCAGGTCCATGACCCGCGCGAAGCACTTCATTGAAAGGACTTGTCATGGACGGCACGTTCAACGAAAACGATCTTTCCCACGTGGTCGAAGCCGACCGCGCCCACGTCTGGCACCACCTGATCCAGCACAAACCCTTTGAAACCAACGATCCGCGTATCATTGTCGAAGGCAAAGGCATGCGCGTCTGGGACCAGAAGGGCAAAGAGCATCTGGACGCCGTGTCCGGCGGTGTCTGGACCGTCAATGTTGGCTATGGCCGCGAATCGATCTGCAAGGCCGTGTACGAGCAGATGATGAAGCTGTGCTATTTCGCCAATACCGCAGGTTCGATCCCCGGCGCGACCTTCGCCGAGATGCTGATTGACAAGATGCCAGGCATGAGCCGCGTCTACTACACCAACTCGGGCGCGGAAGCGAACGAGAAGGCGTTCAAGATCATCCGTCAGATCGCGCACAAGCGTTATGGCGGCAAGAAAACCAAGATCCTGTACCGCGAGCGTGACTATCACGGCTCGACCCTGGCGACCATGTCGGCGGGCGGTCAGATCGAGCGTAACGCACAATACGGCCCCTTCGCGCCCGATTTCGTGCAGGTTCCGCATTGCATGGAATACCGCAAGCACGAGCTGGACGGCGCGCCGGTTGAGAACTTCGGCGAATGGGCCGCAAACCAGATCGAAGAGGTCATCCTGCGCGAAGGCCCCGACACCGTGGGCGCCCTGTGCCTTGAGCCTGTGACAGCAGGCGGCGGCGTGATCGAAGCGCCCGAGGGCTACTGGCCGCGCGTGCAGGAAATCTGCGAGAAGTACAACGTGCTGCTGCACATCGACGAAGTTGTCTGCGGCCTGGGCCGGACCGGCACCTGGTTCGGGTATCAGCAATACGGCATCAAGCCGGATCTGGTAACCATGGCCAAAGGTGTGGCTTCGGGCTATGCGGCAATTGCCTGCATGGTGACCACCGAAGAGATCTTCAACATGTTCAAAGAAGATCCGTCCGATCACATGGGCTACTTCCGCGACATCTCGACCTTTGGTGGCTGCACCGCCGGTCCGACCGCCGCGATCGAGAACATGCGGATCATTCAGGATGAAAACCTGCTGCAGAACTGCGCCGATATGGGCGACCGTATGCTGGGCAACCTGCAGGCGCTGATGGAAAAGCACAAAGTCATCGGCGACGTGCGCGGCAAGGGCCTGTTCCTGGGTGCCGAACTGGTGTCCGACCGGGCAAGCAAAGACCCCGTGGACGAGAAACTGGTTCAGGCCGTCGTGGCCGACTGTATGAACCAGGGCGTGATCATCGGCGCAACCAACCGCTCGCTGCCGGGCAAGAACAACACCCTGTGCTTCTCGCCCGCACTGATCGCGACGCCGGACGACATCGACCAGATCACCGACGCGGTTGATGGTGCACTGGGACGTGTGTTCGGGTAAGATACCGCTGCAAAGCAACTATGAAAACCGGCGCCTACTGCGCCGGTTTTTTTGTTTTGATGGCCGATATGCGGACAAAGTGAGCTTTCGCTGTGGCTACGCCAATGTTTACTATACGCTTTTTAAGCGCTTAAGCCTCAGCTCGGATGGATCAACCGCGCACCGTCAACATAGACCTGTTTCCATTTTATGATCGAATACGATTTCCTGAGACCAGTCGGCCAGAACGGGTCATCATGCACCAGTTGATCGACTTCGTCCTCTGTGCCTGCTTCCACAATCCATAAACCGTCGCGCCCTTGACCTTCGGCGTCGGACAAAGGGCCAGCAGCCTCGATCTTGTCTGCGTTCTGCTCAAGGAAATCGAGGTGCTTAACCATGTGCGTTTTGCGGATATCAGGATCAGCGTCTGGTGCGTCTTCAAACAGGATGATGAACTTCAATTGTTTTCTCCTACAGATTTGTGAAATCATAGTTGCCACATCGAAATCGAAGATTGAGTCAGTAATACTGGAGATTTACTCTGCAAAAATGCAGAGTCATGATTGGAATGATCTAAAGTATCTTTTGGCGCTTCATCGCGAAGGAAAACTGACCGAAGCAGGGCGGACGGTTGGCGTCAGCGATACAACGGTAGCACGCCGAATAAAAACGCTTGAAGAGGCTTTGGCTACGACCCTTTTCTTGCGTAGCGCAAATGGGCGGTTCGAACCGACGGACGCTGCGTTGCGCATTCTGTCACACGCCGAGAAAATCGAGACGAGTCACGCTGCGATAAGCGCAATTTCAGGCGAAAGCACAAACAAGGTTACCGGTTCCGTACGTCTGAGCGCGGTGCCTGTTATCGTGAACCGTTTTCTGGTACCTCATCTTCCTCTTTTGACCCGCCTCCATCCAGACCTCAGCGTCGAGCTTGTTCCGCGTGCGGACAATCTGAACTTGTCCAAGCGTGAGGCCGATCTATCAGTTCGCTTTGCACGTCCATCTGATGGGGGTCTACGCACCAAAGCGCAAAAGCTGGGCGAGATTTCATTCGTTGCCTGTGCTGCAAGTTTTGTCTCACCGGAGCAATGTGCGAAATTGGGTTGGATCACCTACGACGAGGCACATTCTCGCCTGCCGCAGGCGCGTTGGCTTGAAAGGACCGCGAGGTCAGAACACCTGCGTGCGGGTTTGCGAGTAATGGACGTTGAGACGGCGATTCAGGCCGTAGCGGCGGGAATTGGAAAAACGCTACTTCCAAGAGCAATCGTATTGTCCGATTCAAGATTTCGAGTAATCGAGCCAAAAAACTGCGCCAAGCTTCCGAGAAGGGAAGTTTGGATGTTGTCGCATGCGGATCAGACATCAAGAGCGTCGTTTACAGCAGCCAAAGAGTGGTTGATTGGTCTGAACTGGCAATGACGCACGGTTCAAAAGCGGCCATTCATGCAAGGCGAAGCATGTGTCACGTTGGGCTCGAAACCGACATCCCTCCTACCTAAAACAAAAAAGCCGCCCCAAATGGGACGGCCCTTTTTTCACTGTCTCTTTTCAGAGGATCAGGCAGCCAGAGCGGCCTGTGCTTTGGCAACGATCGCGCCGAACGCTTCCGGTTCGTGCACGGCCAGGTCGGCCAGAACTTTGCGGTCCACTTCGATACCGGCCAGGTTCAGGCCGTTGATGAAGCGGGAATAGGTCAGAGCCTCGTCATGCGAACGCACAGCAGCGTTGATACGCTGGATCCACAGCGCGCGGAAGTTGCGCTTGCGGTTCTTGCGGTCGCGGGTTGCGTACTGGTTGGCCTTGTCGACGGCCTGACGGGCAACCTTGAAGGTGCTCTTGCGGCGGCCATAGTAACCTTTGGCGGCCTTGATGACCTTCTTGTGACGGGCGTGGGTTACGGTTCCACCTTTAACGCGGGACATCTCTTAATCTCCTCTTAGCGGTCGTAGGGCATGTAGCCCTTGACGATCTTGGCGTCGGGGGCGGACAGGGTGGTGTTGCCACGGGCGTCGCGGATGAATTTCTTGGTCCGCTTGATCATGCCGTGCCGTTTGCCGGCCTGGCCAGCAAGGACCTTACCGGTCGCAGTCACCTTGAAGCGCTTCTTGGCGCTCGATTTGGTCTTCATCTTAGGCATTTCCGTCTCCTTTTTCGGGTTCGGTTTCAGACGCGACTCGGCATGCCATCTCGGCCGGTCACGCGATCAGAAGCGCCGTTTACGCAAGTTCGGTCATACTGGCAAGGGGGTTCGGCCCAGAATCTGCGATTTTCGCAGGCTGGCGACGTACCGGGGCGACAAAGGCCGCCCCGGTCTTTGGGTCAGTGTTCGAATTTGCGGATCTCGCCGCTTTTCAAACGTTCCGCGTAGGACGCCAGTTCCTGACGCACCACTTTCATCAGGAAGTACAGCGCAAAGACGTTCACAACCGCCATGGCAAAGATCGCCGCATCCGAGAAGTCGATGACCGGGCCAAGATTGGCCGCCGCACCGATCACCACGAAGATGCAGAAGATGATCTTGAACACCAGTTCCTTGGTGTGGCCTTCGCCGAACAGATAGGTCCAGGCCTTGAGGCCGTAATAGGACCAGCTGATCATGGTCGAGAAGGCAAACAGCACCACAGCAATCGCCAGGATGAACGGGAACCAGCTGAACGCGCTGCCGAAGGCCGCCGAAGTCAGGCTGACGCCCGAGTTGCCGTCGACGGTTGCGATGGCATTGCCTGCCTCGTTCAGCATGTAGTTTCCGGTTGCCGGATCAACGATCAGCTGCTGGGTGATGATGATCACCAGCGCCGTCATGGTACAGATCACAACGGTATCGATGAAAGGCTCAAGCAGCGACACGAAGCCTTCGGTGATCGGTTCCTTGGTCCGCACAGCCGAGTGTGCAATCGCAGCCGAACCAACGCCCGCTTCGTTCGAGAACGCCGCACGGCGGAAGCCCTGAATCAGCGCGCCAACCATGCCGCCGGCAACACCGAGGCCGGTAAAGGCGCCAGCAAAGATCTGGCCAAAGGCCCAGCCGATCTGATCCGCGTGCATGATGATGATGACCAGTGCGGCCAGCACATACATGACACCCATGAAGGGAACGACCTTTTCGGTCACGCGCGCGATGGATTTCAGGCCGCCCACGATCACCGCAAAAACGATGGCCGCAAAGACCAAACCGGTGATCCAGCCCGGATAGTCCCCGACGATGCCTGCAATCTGCTGATGCGCCTGATTGGCCTGGAACATGTTGCCCCCGCCCAGCGCGCCAAGGATACAGAAGATCGAGAACAAAACCGCCAGAATCTTACCACCCGGCAGGCCCAGTTCGGCAAAGCCCTTGGACATATAGTACATCGGGCCACCCGAAACGGTGCCGTCTTCGTATTCGTTGCGGTATTTTACACCCAGCGTACATTCGGTGAATTTCGACGCCATGCCCAAAAGGCCCGCGACGATCATCCAGAAGGTCGCGCCCGGTCCGCCGATCCCAATGGCAACGGCCACACCGGCAATGTTGCCCAGACCGACCGTGCCCGACAGGGCTGTGGCCAGAGCCTGAAAGTGGCTGACCTCACCCGCATCGTTTGGGTCGGAATAGTCGCCTTTGACCAGGCTGATTGAGTGTCCGAAGAACCGAAACTGAACAAAGGCAAAATAAAGCGTGAACACGGTCGCCGCGACCACCAGCCAGCCGACGATCCACGGGAACCCGGTTCCCGGGAACGGCGCGAAGATAAAGCTGACAAACGGCCCGGTCGCATCGGCGAAGGCCTGATTGATCTTGTCGTCCAGGCCCGGAGCCTCTTGGGCCGTTGCCGCACCTGCCACCAGCATCGATACGACAAGAAGACTGAGATATTTGAAGGTTTTCATTTTCTACCCCCTTAGTTCACAACGGTGACTGGCACGTCGGCATGCATCACCAGATTCTGCGTGGCGCTGCCAAACAGCCGCTTCTTGATGCCGTCAGCCGAAGCGCGGCCAACCACAATCTGCGATCCGCCGTTTTCGACAGTGATCTTGTTCAGCGTCTCGGCCACGTCTCCGTGCCGCACGACGCCATGCGCCTGGAATCCGGCCGCATTCAACGCGTCCACAGCAGGGGTCACGATGCGGGTTGTTGCCAGCTCGACCTCTTCCTCGCGCCGTTTGTGGCGTTGTGCGTTTTCTTCAGGGGTTTGGAATGTGTACGGGGACCATTCGATCACATAAGCGACCAAAAGCTCGCACGTATTCAGCCGTTCCGCCAGGTCTTTGGCGAAGGCCAATGCGCGCTCTCCGGTTTCTGTCCCGTCCAGTCCTATGACAATTTTCGCTGTCATCTCGTTCCTCCGTTTTCGTTGTTATCCGGGGCCCGTGCCCCCGGCAGAGCAGCCGGAACTTGGAACTTGTGAATTTGACTGCCCTCAGGGTCTTTATCCGAAATTTCCATCAGAAAATGAATTCTATTCTGCAAAATTCGCCCCAAGCGGTCAAATTTCGCTTAAAAATCAGCGATATTCGCGTGGTGAAACAAGCCCGCCCGGCATGATGCGGGGCGGGTTGAGGGGCTGATTTGTATCGGGCTTATTCGGGATCGGTGCTGTAGATCAGCCGTTCGTCACATGGTGCAACCCGCAGAATGTTTGTCGTTCCGGGGACGTTAAAGGGCACACCGGCGGTTACGACGATCTGGTCGCTTTCCGTTGCAAACCCGCCGGCCCGTGCGGCGCGTGCGGCGTTGACCACGGCCCCCTTGAACCGTTGCAACTCGGGCGTCATCACGCAGTTGCAGCCCCAGCTCAGGCACAGCCTGCGCGCCGTGCCCATTTGGGATGTCATGGCAATGATCGGCACACCGGGTCGCTCGCGCGCGGTCAATGAGGCTGTGGTGCCACTTTGGGTAAAGCAGCAGATCGCCTTGATGTCCGTTTTCTCGGCGATTTCGCGGGCAGCTGCGACAATGCCATCCGCAACGGTCGTGCCCTTGGCCGTGCGCGAGGCGGCAATGATCTGCACATAGGTCGGGTCGGCCTCGACCTCGATGGCGACCTTGTTCATGGTCTGAACCGCTTCGATCGGATACGAGCCTGCGGCGGATTCCGCGCTCAGCATGATTGCGTCCGTCCCCTCATAGATCGCGGTCGCCACATCCGAAACCTCGGCGCGGGTGGGCATCGGGCTTTCGATCATGCTTTCCAGCATCTGAGTGGCGACGATGACCGGCTTGGCAGCGCCGCGGCACTTGCGCACCAGACGTTTCTGGATCGGAGGCACCGCCGAGACCGGCAGTTCCACGCCCAGATCGCCACGCGCGACCATGATCCCGTCCGAGGCATCCAGAATATCGTCAAAGGCCTGCACGGCGGCGGGCTTTTCGATCTTCGACAGGATCGCGGCGCGGCCATCCGCCAGCGCGCGCGCCTCGAACACATCCTTGGCGCGCTGAACAAAGCTCAGCGCCAGCCAATCGACGCCCAGCTGGCAGACAAATTCCAGATCGTCGCGATCCTTGGCCGACAAAGCGGCCAGCGGCAACACAACGTCAGGCACGTTCACACCTTTGCGGTTCGAGATGTTGCCACCAATCTCAACCGTGCAATTGGCATAGTCCTGCCCACAATCATTGACGATCAGGCGAATCTTTCCGTCATTGACCAGCAGCCGCGCACCGGGTTCGAGGGCGGCAAAAATTTCGGGGTGCGGCAGGCAGACACGGGCCGCATCCCCGGCCTGTGGGTCAAGGTCCAGTCGGAACGCGGCACCCTCTTCCAGTTCCTCAGCGTCGTTGGCAAATACGCCGACGCGCAGTTTGGGGCCCTGCAAGTCGGCCAGAATCGCAATCGGGCTGTCCAGATCCTTTTCCACCTGACGGATAATGCGATGCCGTTCGCGGATCTCGTCATGGCTGCCGTGGCTCATGTTCAGGCGAAACACATCCGCCCCGGCCTCGTGCAGGGCACGAATGGTATCATAGTCGTTGGACGCCGGTCCCAGCGTCGCCACAATTTTCACATTTCTAAGGCGTCGCATTGGTCTTGCTCTCCTCAATCCCACGGTGTTAGGGCAATGTTACCGCAAACATTGCCTTGGCTGCTTATTGCGCAATTCCCTTTCCGAAGCAACTGCCATACACCTGCGGCAAACTTGATGACAGGCTTATGACGTACACTCCGTTCTTTATCCACGGCGAGGATCGCCCGTCCCGCTGGCTGATCACCTGCGACCACGCAACCAATACCGTTCCGCCCGATGTGGGTGACGGCGACCTCGGCCTGCCGCGTGAAGATATGGAGCGTCACATCGCCTATGATGTCGGTGCCTATGAGGTATCGAAACATCTGGGCGAAATCCTGAATGCGCCGGTGATCGCCGCCAATTTCTCGCGCCTGGTGATCGATCCGAACCGGGGTGAGGATGACCCGACCCTGCTGATGAAGCTGTACGACGGCACGATCATTCCCGGCAACCGCCACGCCGATGCGGCCGAGCGCGAGCGTCGCCTGAACATGTGTTACCGCCCATATCACGAGGCACTTGGGAGGTTGGCCGCCCTGCCCCATGCGGTTGTCGTGTCGATGCATTCCTTCACCCGCCAACTGCGTGGCCGCGACCCACGGCCCTGGCATATTGGCGTGCTGCACACCCCGGACGAGCGATTCGCGGGTCCTTTGATTGACCGGTTAAGGGCCGAGGACGACCTGTGCGTCGGCGTGAACGAGCCCTATACCGGGGTCCTGCCCGGTGACGCGATAGACAAGCATTGCACAACCCATGGCCGCCCCAACGCCCTGATCGAGCTGCGCAATGATCTGATCGCAGATCACGCCGGGCAACGGGAATGGGCCGAGCGGCTGGCAGTTGTCCTGACGGACGCGCTGGAGGAAAGCGACCTTTAGCCTCAGATCCTCAACGGGTATTCCACTCCTGATCCTGCCTCCCCATATAATGAAGGAAAGGAGGCAGGCATGACTCAAGAGTTCCTGACAAGCTTCTTTGGCTGGATGGCGGTGCTGAATATCGCCATTCTGTTGTTCACCACCATGATGATCGTCCTGATGCAGGACTGGATCGCCTGTATTCACGGTCGGATGTTCCAGATGGACCGCGCGGATGTGAAACAGGCGTATTTCCGGTATCTCGCCAATTACAAGATCCTCACCCTGATCTTCTGCATCATCCCGTGGCTGGCCCTGAAACTGGTCTGACATCCTGTTTATTGAAACATCCCCACCGGACCGCTAGGTCAGGTGTGACACGCACCAGAACCACCCGGAGCCAGACTTATGGACAAGCAAACCGAAATCGAACTTCAGGCCGCCGCCTTCCGCCGGTTGCAGCAGCACCTGATGGAAGACCGCACGGACGTACAAAACATCGACATGATGAACCTGGCCGGGTTCTGCCGAAATTGCCTGTCGCGCTGGTATCAGGAAGCGGCCAATGAAAAGGGCATCGAGATGAGCAAGGACGAAGCGCGCCAGATTTTCTATGGCATGACCATGGATGAGTGGAAGGCCAACTACCAGACCGAGGCCAGCCCCGAAAAACAGGCCGCCTTCAAGGTCGCCTTTGAGGAAAACGTCACCAAGAAAGGCTGACGCCCCCGAAACGAATAAGGCCCGCCGGATTGGCGGGCCTTTTCTTTAGATCGCCGCTTTACGGCTTTCGTCCAGATAAATCTCGCGCAGACGCTTGGCGACCGGGCCGGGCGTCCCGTCGCCCAGAGTGACGCCGTCAATCTCGATCACCGGCATGACAAAGGCGCTGGCCGAGGTGGTGAAGGCTTCGTCCGCCTCTTTGGCCTCGTCGATGGTGAACAGACGCTCTTCGATTTCCATCTGCGCCTCAGCCGCCATACGCAGCACGGCCTTGCGGGTGATGCCGTGCAGGATGTCGTTCGACAGCGGGCGGGTGACAATCTTGCCGTTCTTGACGAAAAAGGCGTTGTTGCTGGTGCCTTCGGTCACATAGCCATCCTCGATCAGCCATGCATCGTCGCAGCCCGCTTTCTTGGCCATCATCTTGCCCATCGACGGGTAGAGCAGCTGCACGGTCTTGATGTCACGACGACCCCAGCGCAGGTCATCAATCGAGATGATCTTGGCACCTTTCTTGGCCGCCGGGCTATCCGCCAGACCCGGCTTGTTCTGCGTGAACAGAACGAGGCTGGGTTTGGTATCCGCCGACGGGAACACAAAATCACGGTCGCCATCCGAACCCCGGCTGACCTGCAGGTAAACCAGACCTTCCTCGATGCCGTTCAATTCAACCAGCTTGCGGTGAATTTCCAGCAGCTCTTCCTTGGAGCACGGCTCGGCCATCTCCAGCTCATCCAAGGACCGCTTGAGGCGCACGGCGTGGCCCTCGAAATCGATCAGCTTGCCGTCCAGAATGCTGGTCACTTCGTAAACGGCGTCCGCAAACAGATAACCACGGTCAAAGATCGAAACCTTGGCTTCGGTCTCGGGCAGGTATTCGCCATTCACGTAAACGGTGCGAGTCATGTATCTCTCCTTAGCCCCAAAGTGCCGCCATGGGCGGGTGCACTCCGGCATCATCAAATGTCAGCGGTGTCGCGCGGTCTTCGGCCAACAACAGCGGGCCGTCAAGGTCCGTTACCATCGCGCCCTGCGCCAACAAGGTCGCAGGGGCCATCGCCAGTGAACTGCCAACCATGCAGCCAACCATCGCGCGATAACCCTCGGCCAGCGCCGCTTCCCGCAGGGCCAGCGCCTCGGTCAGACCGCCGGTCTTGTCGAGCTTGATGTTGACCACATCATACTTGCCCTTCAGCTTGGGCAGGCTGGTCCGGTCATGGCAGGATTCATCGGCACAGACAGGCACCGGGCGCTCCATGCCGATCAGCGCGTCGTCGTCACCGGCGGGCAGAGGCTGCTCGACCAGCGCCACACCCAGACGCACCAGATGCGGTGCCAGATCGGCGTAAACCTCGGCAGACCAGCCTTCATTCGCATCCACGATGATCTTGGCATCCGGCGCGCCCGCGCGCACGGCTTCCAGCCGGGGCATGTCGTCCGGGGTGCCCAGCTTGATCTTCAACAACGGGCGATGCGCATTCTCGGCCGCCTGCTTCTGCATCGCCTCGGGCGTGTCCAGCGACAGGGTATAAGCGGTGATTTCAGCCCCCGGCACCGGCAATCCGGCCAGATCCCAGGCGCGTTTGCCCGCTCGCTTGGCCTCAAGATCCCACAGCGCGCAATCCACCGCGTTCCGGGCCGCACCCGCAGGCAGCAGATCCATCAGCGCCTGACGCGTGAACTCCGCAGGCAACCCGGCGATCTCGGCCTCAACGGACTCGAGCGTCTCGTCATAGCGCGCATAGGGCACACATTCGCCCCAGCCTTCATGCGCCCCATCCGACAGCCGTACCGTCAGCACCTTTGCCTCGGTCCGCGACCCGCGCGAGATGGTGAACACCTGCGCCAGCCGGAAAACATCACGAGAGACGTCAATCTGCACGCGCACGCTCCTTCTTCTCGTTCAAAATACGGCCGCCGGAGGCGGATCAACACCCGCCTCCGGCGCGCCGTTCAGATCACAGCGCGGCCAGCGCGTCCACCAGTTTACCGGCACCAAAACGGTACGGGTCGGTCGCGGGCAGGCCCATCTCGGCCTCAACCTTGGCGATATAGGCCTTCGCTTCATCCTCGCTCAGGTGCTGGGTGTTGATCGACACGCCGACCACCTGACAGTCCGGGTTTGCAACCCGTGCCAGCGGCAATGCGGTATCGCGCAGCTGCGGCAGCGTCGGCAAGGAATACTCGGGCAGACCACGCATATGCGTCCGGGTGGGTTCATGGCACAGGATCAGGGCATCCGGCTGACCACCGTGGATCAGCGCCATGGTGACGCCGGAATACGAGACATGGAACAAGGACCCCTGCCCTTCGATGTGATCCCAGTGATCCTCATCATTCTCGGGCGTCAGATATTCCACCGAGCCTGCCATGAAGTCTGCAACGACGGCGTCCAGAGGCACGCCCTGACCAGTGATCAGAATACCGGTCTGACCAGTGGCGCGGAATGTCGACTTCATGCCACGGTTGCGCATTTCGGCGTCCATGGACATGGCGGTGTACATCTTACCGGCGGAACAGTCGGTTCCGACGGCAAGGCAACGCTTGCCGCTGCGCTTTTTGCCATTTGCGATCGGGTATCCAACGGTCGGTACACGAACGTCGTGCAATGTGCCGCCGTGGGTCTGCGCCGCCGCGACCAGATCGCCCTCGTCCCGCAGCAGGTTGTGCAGACCCGACGCCAGATCGTAACCCATTTCCAGCGCAGCGATCAGAACCTCTTTCCAGGCCTGGCTGATCACGCCGCCACGGTTCGCAACACCAATAACCAGGGTCTTGGCACCGGCGGCCTTGCCTTCTTCCAGCGTCATGTCGGTCATGCCCAGGTCGGCCTTGCAGCCGTCCATCCGCAATTGGCCAACGGCGTTCTCGGGACGCCAGTCCCGGATTCCGATTGCAACTTTGGCGGCCAGTTGGTCGGGCGCATCGCCCAAAAACAGCAGGTACGGTGTCTCGATCATTGCGGTCACTCCTTTGATTCCGACGCAAAGTAGACAAGCGCCAATACGAGCGCTTCGCGTTTTCACCGACTAACCCCGCACAGCACGCGAGGTTTATGCGCAATGTTTGCTAGGCACGCAAAAATATTCGAAGTTTTCAAACTGATTAAACTTTAATCACCCTTACTTCGCAGTCGAAACTGCGATTTCTGCACGCGCATTGCCGCAGGCGCACAATCCCGCTTGCGCTGATCTACGTAATTTAATACCTCAATCGAGAGAAAAATCGCAATTTCCTTACCCACAAGAGGCCCCGATGAGTTTCCGCATTCAACCCGCCGCCCCGGCCCGCCCCAATCGCTGCCAATTGTTCGGCCCCGGATCGAACACCAAGCTGTTCCCCAAGATGGCAGCATCGGCCGCAGACGTGATCAATCTGGACCTCGAGGACTCGGTTGCCCCATCTGACAAGGACGCCGCCCGCGCAAATGTCATCGAAGCGTTGAACACCATCGACTGGGGTGGTAAGTATATGTCGGTGCGGATCAACGGGCTGGACACACCCTATTGGTACCGCGATGTCGTTGACGTTCTGGAACAGGCGGGCGACCGGCTGGACCAGATCATGATCCCCAAGGTCGGTTGCGCGGCAGATGTCTACGCCGTGGACGCGCTGGTTACTGCTATCGAGCGCGCCAAGGGCCGGACCAAGCCGATCTCGTTCGAAGTGATTATCGAATCCGCTGCAGGTATCGCCCATGTCGAAGAAATCGCCGCGTCCTCGCCCCGTATGCAAGCCATGAGCCTTGGTGCTGCGGATTTTGCAGCCTCGATGGGGATGCAGACCACTGGCATCGGCGGAACGCAGGAAAACTATTACATGCTGCGCGAGGGTGAAAAGCACTGGTCCGATCCGTGGCACTGGGCGCAGGCCGCCATCGTCGCCGCCTGCCGCACGCACGGCGTTCTGCCGGTAGACGGGCCGTTCGGCGATTTCTCGGATGACGAAGGCTATATCGCGCAGGCCAAACGCTCGGCCACGCTGGGTATGGTTGGCAAATGGGCGATCCACCCCAAACAGATCGCTTTGGCCAATCAGGTCTTCACCCCGTCGGATGAAGCCGTCTCGGAAGCGCGCGAGATTCTGGCCGCGATGGAACAGGCCAAGGCCAATGGCGAAGGGGCCACAGTTTACAAAGGCCGTCTTGTCGACATCGCTTCAATCAAACAGGCCGAAGTCATCGTGGCACAGGCCGAGCTGATCGCGGCCAACGGCTGACCAGACTGAAAAAGGCGCCAGATCTGGCGCCTTTTTTTACCGGCCAAACACGTTGTTTGGCGTCCAGGTGAACCGATCACCCTGCTTGCCCCACTTCATCATCAGGCAGGATGTGCCGTATTTCTGGAAATACTTGATCTTCAGCGGATACCACCCGGCTTGTGGGACCTCGACCGCTGTTCTTTGGTTGGCCTCACAGCCCTGACGCCCGTTGACGTAACCGATCTGTTGCCCGCCAACCCAGGCGTCGATGCCGTCATTCGACCAGGTTTCCAGTTCATACACACCCGGTGAGTCGAACCGGATGTAGCCCGATACTTCAGCCGCCACGTTATAGGCTTCGTTGAACGTCAGAACCGGATCGCCTTCGGAGGTATCGCGATAGTCCAATCCCCGCAAAGGTTGACCGGGCTTTGCCTTCTTCAGCAAAAAGTCCACTTTGGACAGGTTCTGGATTTTGCGCGGCGGGTTCCCCTCCCACGCGTATTTGACGTCCAGCCCTGCCTTTGGACTGGGCTGAGGGCTTGCAGGCTGCAGTTTCAGCGGCGCCGCCAGAGCAGCCCCGGCGATCAAAACGGCGGCTGCCGCAATCGCACCTGTACGAAAGAGTTTCATCATCATCTCCCTGTGTGCGCCGCGTTTGTTTGGTATTTTGGTCTACGGCATCATTAACGTCACACTAGGATGTGAATTTTTACCCTGCAAGAGCGTGAATCTTCACAATGTGGCCGCTCAGGCCCGCAAATCCTTGGGCGACCCCATAACCACATAGGACGTGATCGAGGTGACATGGGGCAGCGTTCCCAGCACATCGGTATGGAAGGTCTTATAGGATGGAAGGTCGGCGCATTCGACGCGCAGCAGGTATTCGATCGTGCCGGTGATGTTGTGGCATTCGACCACTTCGGGCGCGCGCTGCAAGGCCCGTTCAAACCCTTCCTGCGCGGCCTTGGTATGTTCGCCCAGCCCAACGCCGATATAGGCCACAAACCCCTTGCCCAGCGCGACGGGGTCCAAAACGGCGCGGTAACCGGTGATCACTCCTGCCCTTTCCAATTCCTGCACCCGGCGCAGACAGGCAGAGGGGGACAGGCCCACGCGATCCGCCAGTTCCAGATTGCTGATCCGCCCATCTGCGGTCAGCTCACGCAATATATCGCGGTTTATCTGATCCATCTTCGTCATTAATTGTGAAAATAAACAAGAAGCGCACCAAAACGCAATTTCATTTGCCACTTTTGGCGCAAATATTCGGGCCATGACTTACGACATCCTTCTGGCCCTGATTGTGTTTGCCTTCGTGTCCTCGATCACTCCGGGGCCGAATAACCTGATGCTGATGGCGTCAGGGGCCAATTTCGGCTTTCGCCGCTCGATCCCGCATATGTTGGGAATCGGGCTTGGCTTTACCTTCATGGTCCTGCTTGTCGGCGCGGGGCTGGTGCAGTTGTTCAACCAATACCCGGCCAGCTACACGGTGCTGAAAGTCGCCTCGGTGGCGTATCTGCTGTATCTGGCCTGGAAAATCGCACACGCCGCGCCCGCCGGTGGAAAGGCCGAAGTGGGCACTCCAATGACGTTCCTGCAGGCCGCCGCGTTTCAGTGGGTCAACCCGAAAGCCTGGGCCATGGCACTGACCGCGACCACAGCCTATGCGCCGGATCAGACACTGAACGTGATCGTTGTCGTCGCGCTGGTGTTCGGCGCGGTCAATTTACCGTCGGTCAGCACCTGGACCCTGCTGGGCCAGCAAATGGCGCGGTTCCTGACGAATCCGCGCCGGTTGCTGGTTTTCAATTGGACCATGGCAGCACTGCTGGTCGCCTCGCTGTATCCGGTCCTGTGGCCAAGCTGATCACTTTAAGGGAAGACAGATCTCGGTCAGCAACTCTTCGGGCGGGGTTTCGCGCGGATCGTTGAGGTAGATTTCATAGCATGGCTGATCCGCAGGCTCTTCGCCGGATTCGGGCAACCAGTTGCCGAACAGGCTGTGATAGGCGGCCTCGATACCTGAATAGGGGCCTTTGTAGGTTAGCACCGCAGTCTTCCCGCCAGCGATTTGCATGTCCTCCATGCCTTGGGGCGTCTCATCGCCCCGGAATTCAGCCCCGGCATAGCTGCGCAACTGATCCTCGGGCACGTCCTCGGGGCTGTCGAGATACAGCGCCAGAACCGGGCCGATCTGCGGCCAGAGCTGGCGGGATTCGCACAAGGCACCAAAGGCCTCGAAACTCTTGCCGATTTCGGAATAGGCCCCCTTGTGGGGCAGCGCGATCACACGGCGGGCGGGTTCGGTACGGGTTGTCACGGGATGCATCGGGTATCCTCCGGTTCTAAAGTTGGGATGAGCCGGCAGAAACTGCCCCGCCTTGCGAAAGGCACCGGGGCTGCTGCCATAGGCCTCGGAAAAGGCCCGCGCAAATGAGCTTGGGTTGGGATAGCCAACGGTTGCCGCGACCTGGGCCACCGGTGTGTCGGTTCGCACCAACAGCGTCGCCGCGCGGTGCAGCCGCAGGCGGCGTACAGCCTGCGCGCAGGTCTCGCCGGTCAGGGCGCGAAACACGCGGTGCCAGTGAAACCGGGACATGGCGGCGACATCGGCCAGCGCGTCCAGTGACAGATCTCCGGCAGGGTTGTCGTGGATATAGCTCAGCACGCGCAGAACCCGGTCTTCGTAGCTGGTTGCCATCGGCATCTTTCTTCTCATTGCTTTCCTCAGCTTGCATATTCACGGCCCACAAATCTTGCTGAGTTGCATCCGGGGCGACGTCAGGTCATATAGCAGGGAACTTCCGCGTTGAGAGGCGTCATGACCCAGTATCTGGATTTCGAAAAACCACTGGCCGAGATCGAAGGCAAAGCTGAAGAGCTGCGCGCATTGGCCCGTGCCAATGAAGAAATGGACGTGAGCGAAGAAGCCGCCGCGCTGGACGCCAAGGCCGCCAAGCTGCTGGATGAACTGTATGCCGATCTGACCCCGTGGCGGAAATGTCAGGTGGCGCGCCACCCCGAACGGCCCCATTGCCAGGACTATGTCAAAGAGCTGTTCACCGAATTCACGCCGCTGGCGGGCGACCGGAACTTTGCCGACGATCTGGCGGTGATCGGCGGGCTGGCCCGGTTCAACGACCAGCCGGTGATGGTGATCGGCCATGAAAAGGGCAGCGACACCAAATCGCGGATCGAACGGAATTTCGGCATGGCCCGGCCCGAAGGCTATCGCAAGGCCGTGCGCCTGATGGAGATGGCCGGACGGTTTGGTCTGCCAGTGATCACCCTGATCGACACGGCGGGCGCCTATCCCGGCAAAGGCGCCGAGGAACGCGGCCAGTCCGAGGCCATCGCGCGTTCGACCGAAATGTGTCTGAAAATCGGTGTGCCGCTAGTATCGGTCATTATCGGCGAAGGTGGGTCCGGCGGGGCTGTGGCCTTTGCGACCGCCAACCGTGTCGCGATGCTGGAACATTCGGTCTATTCGGTGATCTCACCCGAAGGCTGCGCCTCGATCCTGTGGAAAGACGCCGAGAAGATGCGCGAAGCCGCCGAGGCGCTGCGCCTGACAGCGCAGGACCTGCACAAGCTGGGTGTCTGCGACCGGATCATCCCCGAGCCCAAAGGCGGGGCCCATCGCGGTCGCCCCGAGGCGGTTGAATCGGTGCGCGAAGCCATCGCCGCCATGCTGAAAGAGCTGGACGGCAAAGATGCAGCGGCCCTGATCAAGGACCGCCGTCAGAAATTCCTGGATATCGGGTCGAAAGGGCTGGCGGCGTAAACCGTCAACCGCCCAAACGACGCAGTAGGTCAACCGATGCCTCGCCGGTCACAGGCAGGCCGTTGGCGCGTTGATAGCCGCTGATGGCGGATTTGGTGTTGTTCCCGATCACCCCGTCCGCGCCCTGCGTGTCATACCCGGCCGAGGTCAGGCGGCGCTGCAGGTCTTTGCGGTCCTCCAGCGTCAGACCCGTGGCATCTGGCCCGAATGAGGCCTGAAACGGAGCGCCTCCGGCAATCCGGTCCGACAGGTGCCCCACGCCAATCGCATAGCTGTCCGAGTTGTTGTACCGCTTGATGACATTGAAATTGCGGAACACGGCGATGCGCGGCCCCGGCACCTGCGGTTGCAGCACAGCAACCGGTGTACCCGACACGGTGCCGACCTCGCCGCCCCAAGGTTGGCCGCGCACCCAACCGGCACGGGATAAATAGGCCGCCGTCGAGGCCAAAGAATCCGTTGGATCCTCGGACCAGATATCGCGCCGACCGTCGCCGGTGAAATCCACCGCATAGGCCAGATACGAGGTTGGGATGAACTGCGTATGCCCCATCGCCCCGGCCCAGCTGCCGGTCATGTTGGCGGGCGAGGTGTCGCCCTCCTGAATGATCTTCAGGGCTGCGACCAGTTGCTTTTCGAAAAATTCTCCGCGCCGCCCCTCATACGCCAAGGTGGACGTGGCCGAAATCACCGGCACGTCGCCGCGCCGCGCGCCGTATCGGCTTTCCAAACCCCAGACGGCCACGACAACCTCTTTGTCGACACCGTATTGCGCCTCGATCTGCGACAGCGTCCCATTGTACCGCTGCAACATCTGCCGCCCGGTGCTGATGCGTTCGTCCGAGGCGGCGATGGCCAAGTAGTCCTCAAGCGAGCGTTTGAATTCCACTTGATTGCGGTCGCGCTCGATCACGCCGGGCAAATAGCCCGCACCCTGAAAGGCCCGATTTATGGTCGTCTGGGAAATCCCCTGCGACGCGGCTCGGGATTTGAAATTGGCCACCCAGGCATCATAGCCCGCATTCGGCACCGACTGCATACGCGACGCACGCGCACGGGATGGCGCGCCCTCGTCGCTGCACCCGGCCAATATTGCCGCGCCAAGGCCAATGGAAAAGCTCCGTCGATTGATCATGACTGAAATCTGCTCTTGTTTGTGATTTGCCTCAGCCTAGCGCAGACCGGACGCGCAAACCAGAACGACCGAGAGTGGCTGCCGCCAAATCGACGCTTCGGCGGTTCGCCGCTTAAGCAACCAGCAACCGCAGCCCCTGCGTCACGTCCGACCGCACGGCAAGGCGCAACCCCGGCTCGTCCCCGGCCTTCAGCGCGGCGATGATCAGCTTGTGATAATGCGGCGGCTCGGTGCGCCGAAGCCGCCCGTACAAGGACCGCATGGTGGGGCCAAGTTGCAGCCAGACCGTCTCGGCCATGGCCAACATCGCGGGGGCCTGCGCGCGCAGATACAGCGTCCGGTGAAACTCCAGGTTCGACCGGATATAGCCCACGGCGTCGCGCTTGGTCACCATTTCGGCGACGGTCATGTTGATGCTCTGCAACCGGTCGATCAGCGCGATATGGGCACGCGGCAGGGCGCGGCTGGCCAGTTCCACCTCAAGCAAGGCGCGCAATGCAGCCAGTTCCTCGATCCGGTCATTCGTCAGTTCCGGCGTCGAAACCCGCCCCGATGAGGACAGAAACAACGCCCCTTCCGCCGCCAGACGGCGCACCGCCTCGCGCGCAGGCGTCATCGAGACATCGAACTCCTTGCCGATCCCACGCAAGGTCAGCGCCTCGCCGGGGGCGATCTCTCCGTGCAGGATACGGGACCGCAGAGTGCGATACACCCGGTCATGGGTTGCGATATGCGAGTCGGTCGGGCGTGTAGCTAACATGGTCTCATGTGATCACAAAAACCTGTGGGGTCAACTCGGCTACGCGTCAAAGCGGTATCTGTGCAGCATCGCTCCGTTTTCACGCAACCACCGGCGCGGGGCATCATAGGGGCCAAAAATACGTTCGACCTGCGCCCAGAAGGCGGGCGAATGGTTCATCTCGGCCAAATGCGCCACCTCATGCGCGGCGACATAGTGCAGAACTTCGGACGGCGCGAGGATCAGGCGCCAGGAAAAC
This sequence comes from Ruegeria sp. AD6, assembly GCF_056542325.1. Classification (NCBI taxonomy): domain Bacteria; kingdom Pseudomonadati; phylum Pseudomonadota; class Alphaproteobacteria; order Rhodobacterales; family Roseobacteraceae; genus Ruegeria; species Ruegeria sp. AD6. Next base: position 105,915 of record NZ_JBQFZQ010000006.1, read on the forward strand.
ATCAACCCGCCATGCGAACTGCACGACCCCCAGCGGGATCGCGTATCCCGCAGCGTCAGACTGGTGTACGAGCGCCCCAGAATGGCGGCGTAATCGTCGCAGGCCCCACTCAGCCGATCCCGCGCAAGCTCTTTCAGAAACCGGGCCAGTCGCCGCCCCTCGGCCCCGTCAGGCACGGCCACTGCATCTGCGCTCAGCACCACCCGCCGCCCCGGCGCGGGCACGATTCGACGCTCGGTGCCTTCGATCCAGATCACACTGCCCAGACGCACCTGTTCCAGATCGGGTTGGCCTGACAGATGTTGCCGGATCCATTCCTCTTTGCTGCGCGCGAAACTCAACGCTTCGGCCTCGGGCACGCCTTGCGGATAAGTCAGGGTAACCCGCCCGTCCAATTGGGAAATCCGCAGGCTGATCCGCCGCGCCCGCGTCGATCTGCGCAGCGTCAGCGGCACCGGCGGCGTTCCCGGCAAAGCGTGCTCTCCCATATCCCGTCCTCTTCTGCGCAAAGGCTTTGACAGTGCCCGCCGCCTGTGGCAGGTGAACTGAATCTTTTAGACGACTCACCTGATATCAAGGGGATTTGACATGCCCAAGGAAGAATGGGGCGTAAAGCGCGTTTGCCCAACCACCGGTAAGCGATTTTACGACCTGAACAAGGACCCGATCGTCAGCCCCTACACGGGCGAGATCGTGGAGCTTGAAACCGGCAAAAGCCGGATGATTGCCGCCGATGCCGAGGACGCAGCGACCGCGAAAGCACGCGAAAACGCATCCGAGGACGATATGGTTCTGGATGACGACGACAATGTCGACGTGGATCTGGACGACGATCTGCTGGACGATGATGACGACAGCAACGATGACGTCTCGCTGGACGACATCAAGGACATGTCATCAGAAGACGAAAACTGATCTTAAGGCGGCCCTGGGCCGCCTTGGTTCTTTGTGCGGATGGCGACGGAAAGTTTTTGCACAATTCCATTTTTGGACTTGCACTCCCCGCCGTCGTCTCATAAACGTCCGCCCACTGCTTCGGCAGTACCCGGATGGGGCCTTAGCTCAGTTGGGAGAGCGCTTGCATGGCATGCAAGAGGTCAGGGGTTCGACTCCCCTAGGCTCCACCAAAACCTAACAATACAACTAGATAGCAAGCATTAGAGCGGTGTGACACACAGGTGTGACACAAAATGAAGCTGCATGCGTATCTCTCACTGTCCAGACATGGCATCTACTACTTTCGTTGGCCACTGCCCGACACAAGACCGAAACCCCACACTAGACCAAGCACCACACGTAGGACCATTCGGGTGTCTTTGCGTACGAGATGCCCTAAAGAGGCTGGCACTCTGGCACGGCGTCTTGCAGTGTGCGGCGACACAATAACAAAGCACATAGAAGTATCGGGCATGAACCACGGCGAACTGCGCACAAAAGTGCATGAGCACTTCACGGAAGTACTAAAGAAGGCAAAGGCGCGTAGAAATGAACTTGGCCCCTACACCGAACTAGAGAGAGAGCGTATCGTCGACACCATCCGTCTACATGAGGCGGACAACGAAGACTTCTGGGGCATGATGCAGAAGGGCTACGCAACCCAGCAATACCAATCTTTTTGCGACGCATCTGGTGTTCCCCAAAAGCAACCTGCCAAAACCCAATGGGCAATTCTTGACGAAATTCGGAAGGCTTGGATCGGGTTTCATGAAGCAATGCTGGAGCAGGACAAGACCTTCGAGACATACGATTTCAGTGTGCCGCCCAGCGCGGCTGTGAGTGCCGCAGTGAGCCCGGAACCCACTTCCGGCAGTATCGCCACCAAAGTTGAAAAGAAGCCTCCAGAGGCGCTCTCCAGCCCGCTCCTGTCAGTCCTGTTCGCTGATAGAAAAGCTGAGGCGGAACAGACAGGCCAATGGTCAGCCAAGTTGCTGAACGATTATCAGGCTTGGACAGACCTCTTCATAGAATTGCAAGGCGACCGTCCGGTTCTAGACTACAAAAAACCGGACGCACGCGACTTCAAGAATGTCCTAATTGAGCTTCCAAGCAACAGGAATAAACTACCGCAAACGATAGGCCTAACGCCTAGAGAAGCCATACAAGCAGCTAAAGAACACGGTCTACCAACGCTATCCGTAAGTACCGTCAACAAGGCCTTGGGAAGGCTGCAAGGGATATGGAAGTGGGCTGACAAACAGTTGGACGAGGAGGTCGCAGACATCTTTGGGCCGATGAAGATAGCTGACAACAACAACGCCAGAAACCAACACGACCCGTTCACCAAAGAGCAACTGCAAAACATCTTCAACAGTCCCCTTTACACAGGGTGCAAATCGAGGCGGTTCCGCACCATCCCCGGAGATACCGATCTAAGCGACACGCGCTGGTATTGGCTTCCGCTACTGGGCCTATGGACAGGCGCACGGCTGAACGAATTGTGCCAGTTGAGTGTTGACGATATCGACCAGCAAGACGGCATACCTTTTATCCGGGTCCAAGAGGGGGACGAGGACCAACGCGTTAAATTCGGCAAGAGCAGGATAGTTCCCATACATCCCGAGCTGGTGCGCCTTGGCTTTTTGCGCTTTGTTCAGGCACAGCGGGATGCAGACCAAAGAAGAGTATTCCCAGACCTAAAAGTTGGGGCTGTGGGTTATCACTCAGAACAGGCCAGTAAAGACTTTAGCCGCTACATCGATGCGATAGGAGCGAAGACGAAAAAGACTTCCTTCCACTCATTCCGTCACAACTTCAAAGACGCCTGCCGCCATGCAGGGGTTAACCCCGATATCAATGACATTCTTTTAGGACATGCATTGCCCGGTATGGCAGGACGCTACGGCGATGGTAAATTGCCTGTATCAGTTCTGCATGAAGCCATCGCCAAAGTTGAATTTACCGGCTTGTCGCTGGACCACATAGGTAAGCACAGGCAAATGTGCCCTTCAACGTCTTAGTTGGACGCAACCTTGGCAATTAACTGAAAGTTCTGCACCCACTCATCAATCAGCTTAACACCGCCTGTGACGTACTCATCTGGCAATGTGTGAAGTTGTGTAGGGCGAAGCCCTTGGTTGCGGATGCTGGTACGAAGACGTGATGCAGTATCTTGATTGCGATGTACTATGTAGTTTCTATAGGTACGCACATTTTGCTCGGGAGAGTTGGTGCTCCCCAGTGCTGCGCTAATGCTGTGTAAGTTGCTAATACCAAGCTGCTTGGCGAGCCGAAGCGACACATGGCTAACATGCCAATCCGGTTCGCGACTTCCACGTTTGTGCCCGTTTAGCCAGCTTTCCACCATTCCAAAACTAGTGAGAGACTGCGTGTTGGAAATTCCAGAGCCACCGAGCGTCGTGGCTTTTCCGGAGGCAGATAACACGATTAGAGAACGAACAAACTGGCTCCAATAGTCTTGCAGCCGAACGACAATCATTTGCCGGCTTGCCTGCTGTAAGACCGGATTTGACGTATACGGCGGTTGTCCCGCTTCATGATACGCCCTCCTGAGCTTTTCGGTGTGCTTTTGAAACCGCTGAAGGTTCTGCGAGAGCATCTTAGATCGGCTGGTCCCCTAGAGCATCGTAAAAGGACCTAAAGCGCACTTGTCTTGAAGCAATCCGTTGTGTCGAAGAAGTTGATCGTGTGACAAACGACGCGAACTTCGCTGGCGGTTGTTCAGCTTCCAAAGCGGCTGCGAGGTTCGTTAGGTTTGCCTCAATTGTCTGAGTATCTCCTAAGCCCATTCTCGGCAGGGGCATTTCCCCATCAATGTCACCCTGTGGAATGCCGACAAGGCGGTGCGCGAGCGCCGCGTAAAGAACCAAGAATTGGGGCGTCGTCGCCAGCCTAGTGCTCTTGATAACCTCCCCAATCTGGTTGGTGAAAACGGTCAACACTTCGTTTGCTATTTCGCATGCCCGATCTGCGTCAGGGTAGTCGTCGTCGTTGGCCTTATAGTATTTATCAATTTTGTCAGACCCACCGTCTTGCAAGCCATCCACAGCGATCATCAGCAACTGTGCCATGGTTACGTCGTCTTCCATACGAACTCTTTGGCGGGTGCTCATTAGCCCGTAATTCGTCCAAAGTCCGGACCATTCCTTTGAAAGCTGTCTGACTTTCCACTTGAACTTTCCTTGGTACTTGGCATGACGTCGTTCTGCCGGGTTGAGTGTCACGTTGTAGGAATTGAGACGCGAGAAAACCTCAAGCACAAAGTCATCATCCGCATTCAATAGTTGTTCCACAGCAAGCGGATACTCAAGAAAAGTGCTCTTCTGCTCTTCAGGCAAAGTGGAGTATGTATAGCCTTCGAACTCACCGGCTCGGCTAGTAAGGCGAATTTTGTCCGATGCAAAGTCAAGGATCGCCTTAAGACGCTGCTGCCCGTCAACAACTTCTCTCACCGACACTTGTCGATCCACATCAATCTTTGTGCGGAGATAAATCTTTGGAACGGGCAACTCGCGCAGGACAGTATCAATGAGAAACACCCGCGCCGCAGGAACCCAAACACTGCCTCTCTGAAACTCCGGATTTAGGAGCAACTTCTTCTCATTGTGCCATTCAATGAAGTCGGAAATTCTAAACTGTTCAAGCATGCTAAATTCCTAGCTGACCTATTCGTGCCTTACCAGAGGCGAATTACGCACGGTTGGTTTTATCCGAGTTGCGCGCAGCGGGGCCTTGGGTCAGGCTTGCCATACCTCTAAAATTTTTAGTTGTCTCAGGTCGTTAATCCCGCGTTCCTGTCTAAACATGCGCACCATGAACTGTGACCATATCTGAAAAACTGACAAACTTTTTCGAGCCCGCATCTATAGCACCTAGTGCCTTAGTTTCCCCCATAGGGGTGGGCGGCAGAGATGGTTGGTCGTGGGCCATTGGCAATCCTGTTCCATTGAACCCTGCCCCAGCGACACAACTGGCACATACGCAAATTGTGTCTCACATATATTGACTTTAACTTTTGAGACAGTATGTATCTCAATATCTAAGATTTTGAGAGACGGAACAGATCATGCTTGTTGGCTATGCTAGGACTTCCACTTTAGATCAGACGGCTGGGCTTGATGCTCAACTACGGGAGCTGGAAAAGGCCAGGTGCGAGAAGGTATTCACCGAACAGGTATCCTCAGTGGATGTGAGGGCGCGTGAGAAGCTCACAGAGGCGCTCAACTTCATCAGGGAGGGTGATCACCTAGTAGTCACCAAACTGGACCGTCTGGCACGCTCTATGGCTCACCTGATGGATATTCGCAGCCAGCTTGACGCCGTTGGCGCACACCTAACGATATTGGGGTTAAATCTCGACACTTCTACGGCCCAAGGCAAGCTGATGTTGAACCTGCTTGGAAGCGTGGCCGAGTTTGAACGTGAGATTATGCTGGAACGACAGCGCGAAGGAATTGCCAAGGCCAAAGCTGCCGGAAAGTACAAAGGGCGCAAACCAACCGCATTAGCAAAGTCGGGCCGGGTGCTTGCACTGGCAGGCGAAGGCATCGGCGCTACCAAGATCGCTCAAGACCTCGGTATAAGCCGCGCGTCGGTGTACCGGATACTAAATGCAGACCAAAGCTAACCGCTGCTACGCCAGATGATGGCGGGCTGGACAGGTGCCAATCTGAAACTGAACAGATGTGCGCTCGTGCCGGGTCATCTATCTTCTTTGCAGCTCGGCAATTTGACCGGGTACGGCCCGATGACTACTAAGCCCTCCCTCTAATGAAGGAAGAAGCAAACAGATACATTTTTTCGAATATGTCATCTGTCTGCCTCTGCAAGGTTACAGATTAGATATGATCCGATGATAGCAACAATGCCTGTATAGTATATTTATTGTATATACATCAGTAGATAGCATCTATAGTATTTACACTGTATTATACCTAACTAGCCGAGTTAGTGTGTGTATACATATAGTATATCAATGGCTCTACATAGATTACACACTGTATGTATGTACTCTAGATACTCATCATTTGTAGATACCTAGTATTGTATAGGATATGTATATACACAAAACATCATACCAATAACAATATTATACACCCATATGCATAGTGCGCTGGATGGTTACCCAGTATCAGCATGAAGACTAGTATACTTGGTATATACATCCAACTAGAACAGTATATCTATTTGTTTGCAAAACTATTTATCATTGTGTCCAGTCGAATTTTGCGATTAAAGACACAACAGAATAAGTAGTCTAGCAACCAAATTGAAGAGACTACACCGGGTACAGAACAGCAATGCTAACACCAACTCGTTCGATACACCGGGTATCACAATTGAGGGACCTTCTATCGGAAATTGTGCTGGGCGGCGTTGAACGCATTTATCGACTGCAAAGTGCATCTCGGGCTGTCAACATAAACGAGCTATACCGGATACTGGCGAACGGCTTCTTGACTGATAAGCGAACGTAGCTAACCCTGAAAGCAGCGTATCGCACAGGCGATACCAATGCGCCTACAGGGTGCATTGCCTACATTTTCCTCCTTCGGTCAAAGTACGTTCAACTTCGAGGACGAAGAATGAGAATAGACTGGGAGCATTCACGGTGCATCGTTTGCCTAGCATCGAAAAAACTGACCCTCGAACACGTGATACCGGATAGCCTAGGTGGTATCCTGACATCCCGTATTATTTGTCGCGGCTGTAACAGCCGATTTGGTTCCACGTTTGAAGCAGCGGCTCGACTTGCACCAGAACTCCGCAAAGCAGCATCGGGACTTGGCACAGACCTAGCTCAATTGGAAGAAAAGCTCGAACGCGGTGCGGAATACCAAAGTCAGTTTGGCGGCCTGACTGCACAGGCGAGGCTGCGAAAAGATGGCAAGACAGGGACATTTAGTCTGGAAGACGGTTCTCTCGTGGTCCCAGAAGCAGACACTCCAAACCAGATAAAGTCACGCGTTCAAAAGAAAGGTGGCACAGCGTCGGAAATTGATGAAGCGATAAAACGTTGGGAACACGCCCCTACAGGACAGGAAGTCGAAATTGCCCAAGGCTTACGTATCAAAAAATGGGAAGGCCATCCCTCAACACCAACATATACCGAGCCCTCGCTAAGCCCCCTCGTTCCGTTGAATACCGCATATGAATTTGCAGCGCTTCTCATAGGCGGCGCGATTTATGACCCAGCCTTCAATTCGCTTAGACAGGTCCTGCAGGATCAGGATCTGGAATTGGCGAAAGAGATGCTGGATTGCAGGTGGGCTGACAAACCCGATGCTTTTCATGGGATTGCTTTTGAGGGCAACTATGACGTCGCACAGTTTCAGGTTCGTCTTTTTGGCCTTTTAGCTTATCGGGTCAAGTTTCCGAAGATTGGCCTAAAACTATCGCCAGTTGTTTACACTCATCGACTTGACATCGGAGAGGATTGGTTCAGCCCTCAAGTTGAAACCGGGTAAATTGCACAAAGTAGACAATGTAACGGCAGCAAGGGACAGAAGTTGCGTTTGGGATTTCTGACCGACAAATGATCTTTGCTGTGCCGTCTAGCCTCCCAGCTAACAGTTTGACGAAGTGTTGTTATTCGCTCGCCACAATTGGTGGCAGCAAGTCAGCGCCGCTTCTTAGGGGGTCTTCTGGAAGCCCCTGTTCCTTCGACAACGGTGCAACTGCAGGAGCTTCTAAAACGACTACTGGGAACTCACTGGCCCAATACCCGCCCCATTTCACATCGCATTCACCTAACGCGAAAATAACCTCGGCTGGCACAAGACCTGTTCCAAAAGTTGAATGCTTCGCTCCTTCGTCCCTAACTTCATAAGCAACCCAATCACTTCGTGAGATATCAAGAAGGGCTACCCAAGTACCGTGAAACCCAAGCGATCTACCACCAACAAGAAAAAACCCGTCTGCTAACCGTTTGCTCTCATGTTCATATGGCAGTTCGAGGACCGCTTGTGTCAGTTCCCATGGCGTTCCAACAACGGGTTCGACATGGCCATTCACAGTGTTTATGCAAGACACAACATTAAGGGCGATCTCGGCCCCATTCGGAAACAGTCGTTTTGGTAAGACAAGGTTCTCGGCAACCACCGGAGACGAAGAAAGAACCAGTGCAGTCGCAAATGCAGAGACTAGCGATTTGATCATGCGACAGACGTAATTGTGCAAACCTGCAGTTTCCAGTGGTTCTACCGTGTTGATAGTGGCTAGCCGCTACTCATTCTGGTTGCGCTGAGCTTGCTTGGCTTCATATTGCTCCCAAACCTTCATTCGCCCCTTTTGCCGTGCGTCAGCCAACCATAGCTTCTTACGCACATCCGGCACCTCAAGGCTCCTATACTTACCATCTGAGTATTTAGGCCAGTCTATCGCCATCCCGAGCTTGACCATTTCTACAGAAAGGTCGCGCCCATCTTCAAGATAGCACTTTGCCACTGTACGACCGTGGGCATCCTCGGCAGTAACCTCTGCTCTAACTCTCTGCCCCTTGCACAGGGATACCAAAGCCCACTTGGCTTTCTTGCCATAGGGGTGGTTAATCTCGGGCGCATCAACGCCGAACAAGCGCACTTGCTTCTTCCGTATTTTTATCGTGTCGCCGTCCACAACATAGGCAGGACCTTCCAATACGGTTGTGGTGGGTTTCGGTACTGCACTGCCAGCATCGAAACGCGGGGGCCGCTGAACGCCTTGCGGGCCGGATGCATCCAATCTCGGCTTAAAGTCCGAAGTTGGTTGATAGGTCGGCTTAGTGGTTCTGTCTGGCTGGCGTTTGCTACACACAACAAACCACACAATTACCCCAACAACGACAAGCAGTATCAGTACTTCCACAGGATCGGACCTTGCAAATGGTTTGGTTCAAAATTCACGCAGCGCAAACCTCAGACACAATACACATTATGACTAATTTTGCAGTGGCTGTAAGCCTTTACCAAATAAAGAGTTAATATCTGACCTGTTGGTATTGGAGCACTAGGGCGCGTAAGCGTGCAGACTTATTTCGCAAATTATCGTCAGTATTAACAAAAACCCAAAATTGTGGTACTAAACAGCCACTTTTTTAATTTTTTTTACTTATTTTTGGGAGCCGGTGTTTTGGAACTCTTTAGCCTACTTACCATTCTTTTGGTGATTGCTAGCTGCGGCGCTTACGTTGTCCGCAAAGCCAATGGAGATAGTGAAGGGCAAGGGTTACAACTTCCCGGAGACCTAGCTTCGATCAAATCGGCGCTGGATTTGGTGGCGGAGCTAGCCAAGTCTTTTCGCGCCCAGGAATTGCAGAACATAGTTGTTCCAATTGGCGAGAGTGGCGTTGGTAAGACCACACTAGCTAGATACTTAACGGATGACCCGAACGCAAACAACGAACTCTCGACTGGCGAATACAAAGTCTATGGCAAGGCGTATTCCGTCGAGCGGCGAAACCCCAAAAAGGGAACTCAGGTACACTCGCTGTTTATGGGTTACTGTGATTACCGTGGCCAAAACTTGGGTACGCTTGTCAGTGGGCTATCCGGTGGGAATGATATCAATGCGTCAGATGTAAACTCGGTCGTTCTAATCGTAGATCTATTCCCGCCACCGCGAAACATGAGTGGAGCCTTTCAAGAAGACACTGAGCGCCGCCCCATGCCTGACGAAGAGCGGATTGCACACAATTTAGCGAAGTGGAACGAAGAGATTTTGCAGGTATTGCTGAGCCCGCTTAACCGGAATGCCCTAAAGTGTGTTGTGCTGTTTATCAATAAGGTGGATTTGATCTCCAGTGAAGAAGGGCGAGAGCGTGCGGTTGAGGCATACCAACCACTGGTCGAAAGACTAGAGATGTTCACGGTGGGGTTGAACTTGAAAGTTCATGTAATGTTGGGATCGATAAGAACCGGAGAAAACTGTCTAATTCTCAGGGACTTATTGTTACGCAAAGCGGTTTTCGTATGATGGGACAAAAGAGGAGCGATGACTGGGGAGCCAAGGACGAGCGGGATTATCAGATCCAAGCGAAAGGAAAGCGACGCAAGCAAGCCTTTGACGAAGATGATCAGATAGTCGTCGCCGGAGAGAGCGCCAGCCCAAAGAGTAGCGACACAATGCCTACGCCGAGTGGCGCTAAGCAAGCAGCCAGCGTTCAAGAAAGCGGGACTTCCAAGAACTCTAAAAGGCAATTCAGTAGCATGAGACCGATGGTAATCGGTGGAGCATTATTATTTGTGGTGTTTTTCTTGGTATGGTGGCTGCGACCATCTGCTAAAGTTCTAGAATTTAACAAATATATCGCAGAAGTTTGCATCGAACAGAAGAACTTCGGTACGCCGGAGGTCATCGAAACAGCAAAATGGGCAGCTCTCAAATCCTTTTGCGACGAACACGGCGGTTTAGCTGCGGAAGACAGTGAAAACGAGGCGGCAAATCAGGACGAGCCGACCACGGAACCAGCAGAAGATCAGTGAATGCTGAGAGCAAGTTGGATGTAATTGGCATTCGAACGAAAAACTAGTTCGTTTGCTTGAGCTCTGGAATTTAACTCTCATCTCCTGAGTTTAAAATACGACTGTGCATGCTTTCCAATCAAACCTGATCGTTGGCGGTCGCCTGATCAAAGAGTTCGAATAGCTACCCGCAGCCTACGCGATCCATGCAGGCAGGTACCGACGTCCCGCGACTTATGCTGATACAAGCAAACAGTATGAGTTGTGCATAGCTAAGTGTGACACTAAGGTGAGACACACTACAAACCAACACACTACAATAGTGTTTACTATCAGAACATTAGGCGTTCAGCGGCGTTTCCCCTAGGCTCCACCAAATCTACCTGGATTTGCAGTCTAACAAGACCACCAATCAATTCGGCAAGGTTTGCCACTCGTCGACTACAGCGTCGCTGCATACCGCAAGGACTGTACCGAACTGGTTCAGAACAGCCTCGCTTTGGCTGGGGCGTAGCAAGGCGATGTCGCCGGGTCGGGCTGCGCTTGTGGCAGGTCCTGTCCAAACCTCCTGATTGCTGGAGCGACCGAATATTGAGGAATAGGCGAACCCCTTTGGATGCACCGGATGTGCGAGGTAGTGACCGCCAAACACGGCGATATCGGTTTTGCGACGGGGCAGAAAATCCAGCCCGGGCAACCCGTTGCCGGGCATGGCCTTGAGAATTGGCGTCCCTATAAACGCCGCTGGCTGAAAGGCACGGGTCGCGCTGTGGTCAAAATCCGAGGGTTTGACCAGAACCGAGCCAAAGGCGACCTCGGTCGCTGAATTGTCCGAGGCATGGGTCTGGAACGTCAGGCTGCCCCCGGTATTCAGGCACAGGCCTGCGCCTTGATCCGGCAGTGCGGCGACCGCGCAGCGAAAGGTCTGGGCCGAGGCGCGGGCCGCTCTGTTTCTCAGAAAGCCTGGCAGTTTCGCCAGATGGGCCTCATAGCCCATCACACCGCTCAGCCGTGCCAAGGGATGCGCTTGGATGCCCTTGGCGACCTCGGCGACCTGCTCGGGCGTCAGACCGCCGCGATGCAGACCGATGTCGAGTTCCAGCGACAGGCGGAGCCGGGACTGGGTCTGATCGGCAAGGGCCAGATACTCACGCAACCGGTCGGGCGTATCGATCAGCCATTGCACCCGCTCCGCCGCGTCAGGACAGGACGCCAGGACACGGGCGGCGGATCGAACCGGCAGAGGCTTTCCGATCAGGTGATCCGTTCCGCTTTCTGCTTTCAGCAAAGCCGTCAGCATCGGCGCAGAGAACGTCATCAGGCCCGAGGTTGGGATCAGGCCTCTGATATGATCCAAAAGCGGCAGGCAGGGCAGAGATTTGGCCACCAGTCGCCGATCCAGCGCAGCATCCGCGCCAGCATCGGCGGCTGCGCAATTCGCCTCTAACCGGTCCAGATCGACGGCCACAACGGGCTGATCTACGCCATGTTTGTGCAGCGTTTCGGACAATCGGTTTAGATACGGATCGCTCATGGCCGGAACAGCCGCGCCAATGCGGGTGTCAGGAATTTATCCTGCGGGTCCAGCTGCGCGCGCAAGGCGCAGAAGCGGTCGAAATCCGGATAAAGCCCGGACAGGTCCTTGTAGGTGAGGCTGTGCATCTTGCCCCAATGCGGCCTTCCCCCCGCCTCAAGGAACAGCGGCTCAAGCGCATTGAAATATCGGCTGTGATCTTCATCCGCATCTGTGTGGATCGCGACCGAGATCCGGGGGCCGCCCTGAAATGGCGAGAGACACGCGGTGTCTCCGGCGGTTTGCCGGACCTCGATCGGGAAATAGATGTCCTTGTGATCCCGTTCCAGCCTGCGAAATACTTCATTCAGCACGTCACCGGCTGTATCGGGCGGCAGATGATATTCCATTTCCTTGAAACGAATATGTCTGTCGCTGCACAGAACCTTCCAGCTTTCACCAACATAGTCCTCATCGGACTGCGCCAGCGTCAGCAGCTTCAACAGCACAGATCGTAAGCCCGCGCTGAAGCGGCCCGCATTTCGGGCAAGTTTCAGCACCTTGACCGCGATCATATCCAGATCGCGCGGCGCCTTGCTTTCCGGGCTTTCGACGATGGCATGCCTCAGTTCGACTGCTTTGCCGGTGAAGGGGATGTAGAAGAACTCGAAATTCCGGTTCTCGGCCCAGTTCTGATGCATATTGGCCAGACACTCTGACAAATCGGTCAGGGTCACGCGTCGGCGCAGGTTGTATTTGGGCACGACATTGATGCGCGCCTCGGTCAGCACCCCAAACACGCCAAGCGATACCTGCATCATCTCCAGCGGCACGTCACCCGTGGTCAAGATCTCTCCGCCTGCGCTGATCAAACGGGCATCGGTGATCTCGGCCGACAAACAGGGCAAGCCGCGCCCGGTGCCGTGGGTCGCAGTTGCGGTTGCACCGGCCAGAGACTGCGCGTTGATGTCTCCGAGATTGCGAAAGGCCAGACCCTGTTGACCCAATGCGGGCGACAGGTCGCGCAGGCGGGCGTTGGCGTTCACCCAGACCTGACCATCCCTAACGTCGCCGACTGTGGGCAGGTTCAGGTTTGACAGGTCCAGAATTCTGTCGGCCCCTGCCACAATGGGCGTAAACGAATGCCCGGCCCCGACCACACGCAGGCTTTCGGGCGCGGATACCGTCTGCTGCAAGTCTGCAAGCGTTTCGGGGCGCGCGACGTTGATCTTGGCGCTTTCATTCCCTGCCCAGTTTGACCACATGCTCCTGCTCCTCCGTTGCAAGAGGATTGCAGCCAGCAGACTGTAAAACAAGTCAGGGAATCAGCGCGTTACGCTACGTGACCCGCACCTAGGCCGCGTTGGCCCGCAGGGCTGAGACGCGCTTGAACCACTCGGACACGGCGGTCAGGTCCGGGGCCAGCTGCTCGGCCTCGCCATCCGTGAACTCTTGAAACTTTTCGCTGTTCATCCCGTTCACACCGACCAGAACCGGGATGTCCTGCGCCAATGCCTCGGCAATCACAGGGCGGAACCCACGGCCATCAGCCTCGTGCTTGCCGAACTTGTTGATGATCAATAGTTGTGGCGCATCCGACAGCGAGGCGGTGACATAGCCAACCGCCTGTTCCAGCGCTGCCGGGTCCAGACGACACCCACGGGATTCGGTCCCCAAGGATTGGGATATCCGGATTGTCTCACCTTCCGGCAACACACGCACATCCATGTCGCATTTGCTGCTGTCAGCGCATTCCGTGTTGGTCTGGACAACGCCTGCCAGCTTCGCGCCCGATGCCAGCAGGTGCTCTGCCACTGCGCTCAGCAAGCGGTCGGTTGCGCCGCGGTCGGTGGTTGTGACATAGGCCAGATTCATCTTTGGACCCCCGTGGGATGAGTTTCAGAGTTTCAAATAGCACGCCGACTGCGGCTCGACTACTCCCGGCGTCAGGGAAGCGGCGACAGGCCGATCACGAGAGGGTGTAGCCCAAGCAGCACTGCATAGGCCGCAACTGCGGTCACCCACACCCATGGCCCGGGCCAAGGGCGGGGCGCGCGCAGCGACAGGCGCGCGGTATTGCGTGACAGGCGCACCCACTCCGGCCCCATTTCTCGGGCCTTGCGGCGATCGATCAGGGCCATTCCCATCAGTGCGAACCCGGCAAACAGCCCAAAAAGGATCACATGGGACAGGCTGCCATTGGCGACCAGATGCGCGGCGGCCCACAGCATCAAGGCGGCTAGGATCGGATGGCGCGTGGTGCGCAGAATACCCGGGCATTCGGGGTCAAACCTGCGCGTATCCATGCCACCAAACGAGAACGGGTTTTCGATGCTCAAGCCGGCGATTGTCAGCCAGCACACAAGCGGCATGACCAACAGCGGAATCCATCGCAGGGCCTGCGCCGGTGGGATGATCTCGACATAAGGCGCGTTTGCGGCGGCTATGATCAGCCAGATCAGCACTGCGACGGACAACAACGAATAAGCGGCGAAATAGGCCCGCCGCCCCATCGCATCGATCAGCCATCCACGAACGGGTGGGCGCACGGGAATGGCGTGGCTCAGCAGGAATACTGTCAACGCTGCTATGAAGATGCCCCATCCGGCCATTTCGATCTCCGAACCTGTTTTCTGAAATTGGTAGGTTTACCGGACCGGTGGGTCTTTGTCCGAAATCAAGTCGCCGGGCCATGGATTGGCAAAACCTCCTGCAATCTGGCATCAAAGGACAAGCGTCACAGGCGGAGGTCGCAACAATGCGTTCATTTGATGAGATTTTCGACATCGCAGCAGGTCGCCACGGTGGGGTCGACGCCCTGAATGCAAACCTGAGCAAGCCCAAAACCCCCGCAGAACTGGCTGCGATGCCCGAGGATCGCTGGCTTGCGACCCTGACCAAATGCATCTTTCAGGCCGGGTTCAACTGGAAGGTCATCGAGGCCAAGTGGGACGGGTTTGAAGAGGCGTTTGACGGCTTCGACGTGGGCCGCTGCGCCTTTATGGATGACGAGAAATTCGACGCGCTTTTGCAGGACACCCGTATCGTGCGCAACGGCACCAAGATCGCAACCGTCCGCGACAACGCGGCGTTTCTGTTGGAGTTGCGGGACGAAGGCGGGGCCGGTCAGGTTCTGGGCGGTTGGCCCTCGACCGATTACATCGGCCTTCTGGCGATGCTGGCAAAACGGGGATCACGGCTGGGCGGGGCCTCGGCCCAATATGCGATGCGGTTTGCCGGGCGCGACAGTTTCATCCTGTCACAAGACGTGACAGCCCGGTTGATTGCCGAGGGCGTGATCGACAAGGCCCCGACCTCCAAAAAGGCGCTGGCTGCCGTGCAAGAGGCTTTCAATGCATGGATGGATCAGTCCGGACGCTCACTGACGGAAATCAGCCGTGTTCTGGCGATGAGCATATGAAAACGGCTTGCGGAACCGATGGGGCAAGCTAAATTTTTCTTCATGGGTTTGCGTTTTTTGGTTCTGGCGTTTCTGTTTCTGGCGGCTTGCGGACGCCCGTTGACTCAGCAGGAACGCGACTTTGCTGATGCCGTGCAAGGCGAGACGCTGAATCTGGATCGCGTTCGTCTTGTAGAAGGTGCCCCGGTCGCGCCGATCACCTATTACCGCGAAGCCCGCCCGCGTCTGGCCTGCCGCGAGCGCATTCTGCCCCCGGTCGAGCCGGGACCGGTTACCGGGAAACCTGCGGCCATCGCCTTGTTCAACAAGGTTTATTTCGCCCGCGACTGGTATCTTGAGGACTATATGTCTGACTATCCCGAGCAGATGAACCTGATCGCGGCCATGTTGCTGGCGCATGAATTGACCCATGTCTGGCAATGGCAAAATCGCAAGACCACTGGCTATCACCCCCTGCGCGCAGCGGCAGAGCATGGCGGGCGCAAGGATCCGTATCTGTTCGATCTGGATACCTCGCCCGATTTCCTGTCCTACGGCTATGAACAGCAGGGCGCGATTGTCGAAGAGTATGTGTGCTGCCGCGCGCTGGACCCACAGGCGCAGCGGACCAAACGGCTGCACCGTATGCTGGGCGCGCATTTTGACCTTTCTCCGCTGCCGCAGGAAGGGCGCGAGCGTGCGGTTGCCATCCCATGGAGCGATGCGAAGGTCGAAGGGATCTGCAGCTAAGCGTCAATTACGCTGCAGGGTTTTCAGATACGCCACCAGATCGACGATTGGCTGACTTGTCAGGATAGGCTGGCCATCTTCGGTTTTCATCGACGTGTCCTGCCCGTCGAAATACGGCCCGTAAACCGGCATCGGGCTTCCGTGGCTGACCAACGGATCACGCCCGTCAATCCGGGCAACAACGCGCGCGGTTGGAAAGCCACCCCCTTTCGCCAAGCCCGTCAGGTCGGTCGGCTGAATGACCAGAACCCCGGCCATCGGACCTTGGCCGGTGGCATCTATGCCATGGCACGTCGCGCAATAGTGCTGATACAGTTCCGCGCCCGTTTGCGCATCCTGCGCCGCCGCACTGTGTCCGGCGAACAAAAGCAAGACAGATACAGTTCCGAGCTTTGACCACTTCATCGCATCCTCCTGTCAGCATTGGCATTTACAGGCTTGCCCGAGCGGCGGCTTGGCGCAATGATCCAGATCAACGAGGCAGGAGGGTTCGGGCCATGACACAATACGCAGCCATCATGCTGGCCGCCGGGATCGGCGTTCCCATTCTTGCGGCATTGAATGCGGCCCTCGGCAAGCTGATCGGCTCACCCACAACAGCCGCCGTGATCCTGTTTGCCATTGCGTTTGCCGCGTCGGCCCTGGTGATGCTGGTGTTTCCCGGTTTCGAGGCGCTGTCCAAGGTTGCACAGGCCCCAAAACACCTTTTGCTGGCAGGCGTTCTGATCGCCTTCTACGTGCTGTCGATCACCCATGTCGCCCCGCATTTCGGGGTTGGAAACGCCGTCTTCTTTGTTTTGCTGGGTCAGTTGGTCAGCACCGCCGCGATTGACCATTTCGGGCTGTTTGGCGCACAGATCACGCCGCTGACCTGGATACGCGCAGGTGGGATCGCCGTGATGGCCGTTGGTGTGGCGATCACTCAACTGGCTTGAGAATACCGCCCTCAAGCCGCACCATCCGATCCATACGCGCCGCAAGCTCCATATTATGCGTGGCGATCAGGGCCGACAGACCCTCGTCCCGCACCAGCGTCATCAGCGCATCGAACACCTGATCTGACGTCTCGGGATCAAGGTTCCCGGTCGGCTCATCGGCCAGCAGCACCCTGGGCTTGTTGGCCAGCGCCCGGCAGAACGCCACGCGCTGTTGTTCGCCACCCGACAACGCCGCCGGGCGGTGGCTGGCGCGCGGGGCCACGCCGACGCGGCCCAGCAGGCCCATGGCCCGTTCCTGCGCTGCTTTCTCAGAGACACCATTGGCCAGTTGCGGCAAGGTGATGTTCTCCAATGCCGTAAACTCGGGCAGCAGATGGTGGAACTGATAGACAAAGCCCACATCCTGCCGGCGCAAAGCCGTGCGCGTCCGGTCACCCTTGCCGCTGACATCCTGCCCGCCGATCTCGACCTGACCGTCATCCGGCATGTCCAGAAGGCCCGCGATATGCAGCAAAGTGGACTTCCCAGCCCCCGAGGGCGCAACCATCGCCACAGCCTCACCCGCGCGCAGGTCCAGATCGACGCCGCGCAGCACCTGCACCTCGCCGGGGGTGCCTTTCAGATACGTCTTTGTCAGGCCCTTCAGTCGCAATGTCACATCATTCATAGCGCAGCGCCTCAACCGGGTTCAGCCGCGCCGCGCGGCGGGCGGGAAAATAAGTGACGATAAAGGACAGGCCCAGCGACAAAGCTACGGCCTTGAGCACGTCGCTCAGGTGCAGTTCAGCCGGAAGGGCATAGATGCCGCGAATGGACGGATCCCAGACGCCACCGCCCATCACATAGTTCACGAAAGAGAAGATCGGATCGATATAGATCGCAAACAGGCAACCCAGGATCACGCCCATCACGGTTCCGATGATGCCGGTGAAGGCACCGCAGATAAAAAACACCCGCAGGACCGAGCCCTCGCTCAGACCAATCGTTCGCAAGATGCCGATGTCGCGCCCCTTGTTTTTGACCAGCATGATCAGGCCCGAGACGATGTTCATTGCCGCAATCAGTACGAGGATCGACAGGATGATGAACATCACGTTGTCCTCAACCTCAAGCGCGCGCAGGAACCCGCCCGAGGCGTCCTGCCATGTCCAGATCTGGCTGCGCTGGCCCGACGCTTCGAGGATGGGGATCAGGATCGGGCCCAGCGTTTCAGGTTTGTTGACCATCACCTCGATCTCATCCGCCACGCCCTCGCGGTTGAAAAACCCCTGAGCTTGGGAAAACGGCATGTAGACGCGGGTGCGGTCAATGTCATAGCGCCCGGCGGAAAACACGTAGACCACGCGATAGGCATTGACGCGCGGTGAGGTTCCAAAGGCGGTTTTCACCCCGTTGGGTGACGTCAGCTTGACCGTATCCCCCACAGTGGCCCCGATGCTGCGCGCCACGCCCGAGCCGATGGCGATCACATCCTCGCCCGTCTGAAACAGGGACAGATCCCCTGCCGCCTGTTCGGCTTGCGCAATGCCTGGCAGGTCCATCAGGTCATCGGGACGGATGCCAAATACCTCGACCCCGCTGCTGCGGTCGCGGTTGGTGATCAGCACCTGACCTTTGACCAACGGCGCAGCCCGTTCGACGCCCGGCACCTCAGCGATCCGCGCGGCCCGTTCCTCATAATCTGCCATGGTGCGCACCGGGCGGCCCTGCGCGTCAATCTCGCCCGAGGAATACACGGCGACATGCGCGTTGGCCCCAAGGATCGTGCCCACGAACTCGGCCCGGAACCCGGACCGCACCGCCAGGGTCGCGATCAGGGCAAATACCGCCAGAGTGATCCCGATCAGCGAGATCCACGTCATCACGCTGACGCCCCCCTCGGCCCGGCGGGCCCGAAGGTATCGCCACGCGATTTTCCATTCGAAAGGGGCAAAAGGCGGGGGTGTCTTGGCCATGCCTGCTCCGGTCTTGTTGTTTGGCGGCGACCCTTTCGGCATTTCGCGCGATGGTCAAGCCGCTTATGGGCGTGTCGGTCCCGGCAGGCGAATTCGGCGTGGAAAACCCCAATATCGAACCGAATCAGTTCCGGCTGCCGGACACAGCGCTCAGATAAAAAGTGATATTAGAATCAAAGACTACACTATTGGTTGTGACGACCTTCACAGACCGCGCGTCATTGTTTCAGCTATGAAGTCAATATCGGCATTGCGTGATCGACTGAACTCAAAATGCCACATATAGTAAGCAATATTATTTCGCTTTTTGCTTATTTTCAGAAACTTTGTCACCCTGCTTGCGGGGGAACACATTTCAGAGCGGGGGTCGCTCAATGAATATTCACAATACACCGGAAGGGTTGGACCCGATTTTGGTCCGCGCATCATCAACGGAATTGGATTGCGAAACGGCCGCGTTGCTGCGGGCCGCGATCCGGCCAATCTTCGCAAAAGCAGCAAGCTGGGGCAGCTTAGCGGATCGGCTAAGGGAAAAGGGCTATCGCCTTGCCTTTCTCAAAGGCCGCCTTTGCATCACCGATCGTACAACCGGTCAGCGCATCTGCGGGATACGGTTTCTGGGCTTTGAGCTGAAAGAACTGGTCAACCGGCTGGGCCGCCCCATCGTGGTTGCACGCGGCAATCAGGCGGATGGCGAGCTGCTGATCGCCCGCCCTGCGTCGGCGCGGTTGTAACACCGCGCCAGCATTGATCGAGGCCTATCGCCGTGGTCAGGCGATGCCCTGATAAATTTCCGCGATCTTGGTAACAGCCGCCTCGGGGCTTAGTTCTTCGCTTTCGCCGGTCCGGCGGCTGGTCAATTCAACCACACCGTTTTTCAAACCACGCGGTCCGACAGTGATCCGCCAGGGCAGACCGATCAGATCCATCGTGGCAAACTTGCCCCCTGCCCGTTCGTTGCGATCATCATAGAGCGGCTCAAGGCCTAGTGCCGTCAGCGCGACGTAGAGTTTCTCACAGGCCGCATCCGCCTCTTCATCGCCCTGCTTCAGGTTGACGATCCCGCAATGGAACGGGGTCACGCCTTCGGGCCAGATGATGCCCTTGTCGTCATGGCTGGCCTCGATGATCGCACCGATCAGGCGGCTGACGCCGATACCGTGGCTGCCCATATGTACCGGAACCGGCTTGCCATCGGGGCCCTGAACGGTCGCGCCCATGGCCTCGGAGTATTTGGTGCCGAAATAGAATATCTGGCCGACCTCGATCCCGCGCGCAACGCGGCGGCGATCTTCGGGGACCTCGTTGAACAGCGCCTCGTCATGGGTTTCATCGGTGCGCGCGTATTTCGAGGTGAACTCTTCCAGGATCGCCTGACATTGGTCGCGGTTGTCATAGTCGATCTCCCGATCCCCAAAGGTCAGATCGGTCACTGCGCTGTCATAGAAAACCTCGGACTCGCCAGTGTCGGCCAGTACCAGAAATTCATGCGTGTCGTCGCCGCCAATGGGACCAGAGTCCGCGCGCATCGGGATTGCTTGCAGACCCATGCGTTCATAGGTGCGCAGATAGCTGACCAGATGGCGGTTATAGGCGTGCAGCGCATCCTCTTTCGTCAGGTCGAAATTGTAGCCGTCCTTCATGTAGAACTCGCGCCCCCGCATCACGCCGAAACGCGGGCGGATTTCGTCGCGGAACTTCCATTGGATTTGGTACAGCGTCAGCGGCAGGTCTTTGTAGCTGCTGACATGGCCGCGGAAAATGTCTGTCACAAGTTCCTCGGCTGTGGGTGTATAGAGCATGTCGCGGCCATGGCGGTCCTGCATCCGCAACATCTCCTGACCGTAATCGTCATACCGCCCGGACTCGCGCCACAGGTCCGCCGATTGCAGGATCGGCATCTGGATCGCGATATGACCCGCGCGCGCCTGTTCTTCGTGCACGATGTTTTCCAGCTTGCGCAGCACTTTGAAGCCCAGCGGCAGCCAGGAATAAATCCCGGCGGCGGCCTGCTTGATCATTCCGGCGCGCAGCATCAGCCGGTGGCTGACGATCTGAGCCTCGGAGGGGTTTTCCTTGAGAACGGGCAGAAAGTAACGGCTGAGGCGCATGGGTGGACCTTCAAAGGTGAATTTGGACTTCAAAGGTCATTATTCCAAAGCCCCGCCGGGGGCAATCGGGCATTGGCGAATTTGCGACGCCGGACCTGTCGGTTTTTGATTGACCCGCCAGTCAGGGTTTTCAATTGTGACAGGAATGTAAAACCCATGAGGTGCCGATGCAGACGATTCAGGAACCCGCCCGCCAAATCCCAGTGGTGCACCAAACCGATATTCTGGTCGTCGGCTCAGGCCCCGCCGGGCTGGCGGCTGCGTTGGCGGCGGCGCGGGCGGGGGCCGAGGTGTCTCTGGTCGACCGGTTCGGCTGCATGGGCGGCAATATCACCGCCGTGGGGGTCGAGGGGTTCGCCTGGTATCGCCACGAACAGACCGTCGAAGCCGGCGGCATCGGCATGGAGTTCGAAACCCGCGCCAAAGAGATGGGCGCGGCAGTGCCCGAAAGCCAGTCGCTGAGTTATGAGCTGGATAGCGAAGGCTTCAAACTGGTGGCCGACAAGCTGGTCGAAGAAGCGGGCGTGCATCCGATGCTGCACCGTCAGTTCGTCGCCCCGATCATGGACGGCGACCGGATCACCGGCATCATTACCGAATCCAAAGCCGGGCGTGAGGCGATCCTGGCCAAGGTGGTGATCGACGCCACAGGCGACGCGGATGTGGCCCTTCGTGCCGGAGCGCCCACGCATAAGACGCCGCGCGAAGACATGATGGCCGCCTCGGTCATGTTCCATCTGGCAGGCGTCGATAAGCGCGCGTTCATGGAGGGCGTAAAGGCCGACCCCCAGACCTACAAGGACTGGGGCGGCGGTGGTGAATGGAATATCGAGACCAGCGGAAAAGAGGACGACATGTTCTCACCCTTCGTGCACAAGCCGTTCCAGCAAGCCATCGATCAGGGGCTGATTCCGCCGCATCTGAACACCATCGCGGGCACATGGGGTGCGATGCATGACACGGGTGAGCTGACCTATATGAACCTCATCCATCTGGCCGAGGTGGACGGCACCGACCCCGACAGCCTGACAAAGGGTGAGATCGAAGGCCGACGCCAGTCGATGCTGGCCATCGAAGCCTTGCGCCGGTTTATGCCGGGATGCGAAAACGCGCGGCTTCGGAACTTTGGCATGACCATCGGCATCCGCGACACCCGCAAGATCGACGCGGTTTACAATATGACCGAGGATGACGCCCGCCATCAGGGCCGGTTCGAGGACACGATCGGCATCTACCCCGAATTCATCGACGGCTACGGCATCCTGATCCTGCCGACCACGGGGCGATACATGCAAATCCCCTATCGCTCGATGCTGCCCAAAGGGGTCAAGGGCCTGCTGGTCGCCGGGCGCTCGCACGGTGCGGACCGGGTGGCCCATGCCGCCACACGCAACATGGCCTGTTGCGCCGTCATGGGTCAGGGCGCAGGCATTGCGGCCGCGCTGTCGCTGAAAAGCAATCAGGAGCTGGATCGGTTGAATCTGACCCCCGTGCATACTGAATTGGAACGTCAGGGCGTAAGGATCAACTGATGGATACAATCCCGACCATAGATATCTCGGCACTGGCACACCCGGACAGCCCCGAATACAAGGCAACGGCGCAACAGATACTCGACGCCTGTGTTGGCATCGGCTTCTTGTCGATTACCGGGACGGGCGTGTCGCAGGGCAGCGTCGATCAGGTCCGGCAGACGGTGCGCAAGATCTTCGACCTGGAAGAGAGCCGCAAATGGGATCAGGCCATCACGCGCGAAAACTATCGCGGCTACATTCCGATGGGGTTTTTCACCCCGAATGACGGGTCGGGCAAAGCTGACAAATACGAAGGCTACAAGCTGCATCATGAAGTCCAGGAAGACGCGGAAATCCGGCAGGTCTGTGCGCTGTATGGCCCGAATATCTGGCCTGACCACGCGCCCGAGGCGCGCGGGGTCATTCTGAACTATTGGTCCCAGTTGGACCACGTGACCGACCTGTTGCTTGGCGCGCTTGAAACTGGCCTGAACCTGACACCGGGGCAGTTGCAAGACGCATTTCGCGATCCGTTGACCAACATGACCCTGCTGCACTATCCGCCGCAAGCCGCAGAAGAGGACGGGTATGGTATCCATCCGCACAAAGACACCGACGCGCTGACAATCATCGCCCCCGACCCGGTTGGCGGGCTGGAGGTGCAAACCCGCGATGGTGGCTGGATCACACCTGACTGTCCCGAAGGTGGCTTTGTCGTAAACATTGGCGACATGTTAGAGCTATGGTCAGGCGGGCGGTTGAAATCGACACCGCACCGCGTCGTCAATCGATCCGGCAAGGAACGGTATTCATTCCCTTATTTCGCCGTCCCGCGCCATGACGTGGTGGTCCAGCCGCTGCTGCCCACCCTGCCCGGTTTTGATCGCCCGGCCGTGCATTGCGGTCATTGGTCCGCGGAAATCTGGCGCACAAACTGGCCGGACGAGGCGGCGACAAGCGACACTCCGGAATTGGGGACGCTGGCGGATTGAGCGCCTAAATCTGCGTGTCATGAACCGCTTGCATCATGTGCCGGTATAAGCGAAGAACATCCCCGACGGTCAAAGCACGAGGACGACCATGGCGCTTCCGGTAAAGGATCAACTGAGATACTGGGGCTTCGCCGCAGCGATTTTCATTCTGATCCTGTGGGCCTTGGGCGACGTCCTTCTGCCTTTTGTGATTGGCGGTGCGATTGCCTATTTCCTTGATCCGGTTGCGGACCGGCTGGAAAAGCTGGGCCTGTCTCGGGTTGCGGCGACCGGCATCATAACCGTTGTCGGCGTTCTGGGATTCGTCTTGATGATCCTGATGGTCGTCCCGGCCCTGATCACGCAGCTGCTCGAGCTGGTCGATATCCTGCCCAGCCTGTTCAAACAATTGCGCGGGTTCATCGAACAACAATTCCCATCGCTGCTCGATCGCGAATCCAGCACCCACCAGATGCTGGTCTCATTCGGGGAAACCCTGAAATCGAAAACCGGCGACGTGCTGGAAACGGTGCTGGCCTCGCTGGGTTCGGCCATCAACATCGTTGTTCTGCTGGTCATCGTCCCGGTTGTCGCGGTCTACCTGCTGCTGGACTGGGACCGTATGATCGCCCGTATCGGAGAGCTTCTGCCCCGCGATCACGCCCCCACAATCAAGCGGCTGGCCGGTGAGATCGATGCGGTTCTGGCCTCATTCGTACGCGGTATGGGCACGGTCTGTTTGATCCTGGGTACCTACTACGCAGTTGCCCTGATGATTGTCGGCCTGCAGTTCGGGCTGATCGTCGGCTTTATCGCCGGGCTGGTCACTTTTATCCCCTATCTGGGCGCGCTGATCGGGGGTACTCTGGCCATCGGGCTGGCCCTGTTCCAGTTCTGGGGCGATTGGGCCCATATCGGTCTGGTTGCCGGGATTTTCGCGCTGGGTCAGGTGACCGAAGGCAATTTCCTGACGCCCAAACTGGTCGGCAGTTCGGTTGGATTGCACCCGGTCTGGCTGCTGCTGGCCCTGTCGGTCTTTGGCGCGCTGTTCGGATTTGTCGGGATGCTGATCGCTGTGCCTGTCGCCGCAGCCTTGGGGGTCGTAGCGCGGTTCGGCACATCGCTTTATCTTGACAGTCGCCTTTACACCGGCCTTGAAAGCCCGGATCAGGAAGACAAATAAATGGCTCGACAACTGAGCTTTGATCTACCAGCCAAAACCGCGCTGGGGCGCGAGGATTTCTTTGTCTCGCCCTCTAATGCGCTGGCCGTGGCGATGATTTCGGCCTCATCCTGGCCCGGCAACAAACTGGTGCTGAGCGGCCTGGCAGGCGCGGGCAAGACCCATCTGGCACATGTCTGGGCCGCCGAAACCGGGGGACGTATCGTGCGCGCGGCGGACCTGCAACATGACGAGGTGCCGGAACTGGCACGCTCGGCCATCGCGGTCGAAGACGTGCCGGATATTGCTGCCGATATCGAACAGCAAAAGGTTCTGTTTCACCTGCACAATCTGGTCCTTGCCGAAGGTCACGCCCTGCTGATGACCGGCCGCCTTGCGCCTCGGTTCTGGCAATTGCCGCTGGCCGATCTGCAAAGCCGGGTCGAGGGTGCGCATCACGTAGCACTGGATCCCCCCGATGACGCGCTGTTGGGTGCAGTGCTGGCCAAGCTGTTCGTCGACCGCCAGCTGAACCCCGGACCCGAGGTCATTGCCTATCTGGTCAAACACATGGACCGCCGCTTTGAAACCGCAGCGGACGTTGTACAACAACTGGACCAACTGGCGCTGGCCGAAAAGCGCGAAATCACGCGGTCGCTGGCCATCCGGGTTCTGAACACGGACCAATACGAAATGGATACTGGCGATTGACCGGGCACCGGGGATTTCGCATCTTACGTCTGGAATATCTGGAAGACACATGGATCAGACCGTCGAAACCGACATCCCGGATTGGGGCCCCTTCGGTAAACCTCTGTTCGATGACCCTGGCAGCCGCGCGCTGTCGCGGGTGGGGGTCGTCGATGTAGGGTCGAACTCGGTCCGAATGGTGATCTTTGACGGCGCGGCGCGCTCGCCCGCCTATTTCTACAACGAAAAGGTCATGTGCGAGCTTGGCGCCGGCCTGTCCGAGACCGGCAAGCTGAACCCGCGCGGGCGCGACCGGGCGCTGGCAGCGTTGCGCCGGTTCCAGCATCTGGCCCGCGATCTGGACCTGCCCGGCCTGCATGTCGTTGCCACCGCCGCCGTGCGCGAGGCAAAGGACGGCCCGGATTTCTGCGCCCAGGTCAAAGCCGAAACCGGCCTGCATGTGGCCGTGATCGACGGCGGGGAAGAGGCCCGGCTGTCCGCTCAGGGCGTGCTGCTGGGCTGGCCCGGAGCCTATGGTTTGATCTGCGACATCGGCGGATCCTCGATGGAACTGGCCGAGATTGGCGACGGGCAAGTGGGTCGCCGTGTAACCTCGGACCTTGGCCCCCTGAAACTGCGCGACATCAAGGGCGGGCGTCGGGCGCGCAAAGCACACATCAAGGGCACAATGGAAGACCTGCGCGCGCAGCTTGGCCAGCAGCGCGACCGCCTGTTTCTGGTCGGCGGCAGCTGGCGCGCCTTTGCGCGGCTGGACATGTTGCGGCGCGGCTACCCACTGAATGTCATGCACGAATACCGCATGACCACCAAACAGGTGCGCGAGACGATCAAGTTCATCGAAGCCAATGATCACGACAAGCTGCGCAGTCAGGCTGGCGTGTCCAGTTCCCGGATGGCTTTGATCCCCTATGCGATGGATGTTCTGGCCCGACTGATCCGCACCTTCAAACCCAAGGATATCGCGATCTCAAGCTATGGCATCCGCGAGGGGTTGCTGTACGAACAAATGTCGCAGGAAATCCGCGACCGCGACCCGCTGATCGAGGCCAGCCGATTTTCCGAATCCAAAGACGCGCGCCTGCCGGGCTTTGGGCGGCACCTGTATGACTTCGTCATGCCCCTGTTCAAATCCGCCCCGCCCGCGCGGGTTCGGCTGATCAAGGCGGCGTGCCTTTTGCACGACGTCAGTTGGCGCGCGCATCCCGACTACCGGGCCGAGGTGTGTTTTGACTATGTCACCCGCGCCAATCTGGGGGGCCTGAAACACTCGGAACGGGTCTTTATCGGCCTCGCCTTGCAGCATCGCTATCGCAACAAACGCGAAGGCAACCGGTTCGCACCGTTTTACGAGCTGCTGGACGAGCAAGGGCAAAAACAGGCTGAGATTCTGGGCAAGGCGATGCGGTTCGGCGCGATGCTGTGGATGCATAACGATGCCAATATGGGACGGTTGCGGTTCTATCCCAAAAAGCGGCAGCTTGACCTGTTCCTGCCCAAAGCCGCGGGTCCTCTGTTCAACGAAGTGGCCGAGGCGCGCCTGAACTCGCTCTCAAGCGCGCTGAAATCCGAGGCGCGGGTGATCATCAAAGGTTAAGCACGAAACGCTTCAGATATCCGTGCCTTCGTCAGGGGTTTCTTCCTCGGCTTTCGGATCCTCTGGCGCGTCCTGAGTTGGCTTCTTACGGATGATAATATCGCCATTTGGCAGTATTTCGGGCGCTTCATAGGCGCTCCAGTCCTTGACCTCTGCGGCCAGTTCCGCCAGCGCGGGGCCCATTTCTTCCAGAAAGGACTGCATCGCCGGGCCGAAGGTTTCTGCCATGCCCAACAACTCGTCCAATGCAGGCTCCATTTCCTTGCGCAAGCCTTCCAGGAACAGTTCGGCCCCTTGCTCCATCAGGGATTTGCTGTCCTCTTCCTGCGCGAACGCAGTTGTACCGATGCCGGACGACAAGGCGGCGATGATCAGAATGTGTTTCATGTCAGGAATATAGGCACCGGGGTGGCGTGAGGAAAGATCACAGATCGATATCCAGCGTGACCGGGAAATGGTCCGAGGCCGTCAGCAACGCCTCGCGCAGTTCCGGGTTCGACCAGCAGGTCGTGTCTCGAAACGGATGCCAGATGCGCCAGGCCGGGCGGCAGGCCCGCAGGTCCTGGCTGATCATGATGTAATCCAGCAGCGCTTCAAGGAACTTCCCCTCTTTGGGCCGCGCAAACCGCGCAGTCGAGGGGACCGAGCCCGGTCGCGGGCCATGTGCCGTCACCGCATGCGGATCAAACAGACCCGCCTGCAGCAAGATTTCGACCGAGGATCGCCCGAACAGATGTTCGAACTCATCCAGTCCCGGCCCGTCGTTGAGGTCCCCCAGCAGGATCACCGGTTCCTGCGCCTCGACATGCGCCTCGACCCGCCGGGCCAACCAGATCGCTTGTGCCAACTGCTTGCGCCGATTGGCAATCGAAATCCGGATCGCTTCGTCCCGCGTTTCCGCCCCATGCGGTGCCTTGGATTTCAGATGCGCCCCGATCAGACGAAATTCAAATCCGGCCTGTGTCTGGATCGACAGTTCCATCGGCGGTTTCGAAAAGCGCACCACATCTTCGGTCGCGTCCACATCCAGATCGATGCGGAAATCGCCATCAAAACGGGGCGTATGAGCATCGCCCCGAGGATCGTGTCGCGCAGTCAGGGCTCCGGGATCATACAGCAACGCCAGTTCCTGATGGGTATCGTTGGCAAACCCCATGATCGCATGACTTGTTCGCAGATCGAACGCTTCGGCAAACTGTTGTAACGCCCGCACGGTGTTCTGTTTGCGTCCGGTGTTCGGAGCCTCGACAATCAGGATCGCATCCGCATCCAGCGCAGTCAGAACCTTGGCAATCGCTTCGACCTGCTGCGCCTTGGTCACGTCGTGCCGCCCGGACCAACTGTCATCCACGATCAGCGCGTCGTTCTTGTCGAACAGATTGGCGAACCATTCGATATTGTAGGTCGCCAGCCGCATCCGCTCAGGCTCGCGCGCCGTTGATGTCGTCCCAGGCGCGGTTGATGTCGATCATCTTTTTCTCGGCCAGCCGGATCGCCTCTTCCGGCACGCCCCTTGCCATCATAGCGTCGGGATGGGTCTCGCGCACCAACTGACGCCAGACTTTGCGTATCTCGGACACCGGCATATCGCGCGAGACACCCAGCACCACGTAAGGATCGTTTGGCGCATCCGGCACAAAACGCGCGCGCAGGGCCAGAAACTGCGCGTCGGTCTGGCCGAAAATGCGACTGACATCCTCAAGAAACTCGTTCTCGTTAGGATGATAGAACCCGTCCGCCATTGCGATGTGAAACAGCCCCTCCATCAAATCGCACAGCGTGGTGCTGTCTTCGGCGAACATCCGGGCGATCTTGCGGGCATAGTCCTGATAGCCTGCCACATCTGTCCGCGCCATGTTGAAGACGCGTGCAGCGCCTTCCTCATCCTCGCGCGCGATCTGGAACACATCGCGGAAGGCCGTGACCTCATCCCGTGTCACCTGCCCATCGGCCTTGGCCATTTTGGCGCCCAGGGCAATCACCGCGATGGTAAATGCCACGGATCGCTCGGGCGGCGAGCGCAGCTTCTCGAAAACAGCGGTCAGGCTTTCGCCTTGGGCCAGCGCGCTCAGCGCATCGGATATGCGGGTCCAGATCGACATGGGCGTACCCTAGCGTCCCATTTCGGGACTGTCAGGTGGAACAGGTCACTCAGTGGCAAGAATTTTCTGCATCAGCACAAGATCCAACCACCGGTTCCATTTAAACCCCACTTCCGGCATCAGGCCGACCTGCTGAAACCCTAACGCCTTGTGAAACGCAATGGCCGCAGGATTGGCCGAGGACACCCCGGCGACCAGAACATGGATTCCGTCAGCACATGCGGCGGCTTCCAATTCCGTCATCAAAGCCCGCCCCGCGCCTTTGCCCCGCGCATCTGGGGCCAAATAGATCGCATGCTCGCAGCTACGGGCATAGCCGGGCCCGTGCCGAAATGGACCGTAGGTGGCAGAGCCTAGTACCGCACCGTGATCCTCGACCACCAGATAGGATGGGCCACGTTGGCGGATGTCGGCTGCAATCGCCTCGGCACTGCGTTCGTCGGTTGTGAAGGTCACCAGCGTGTCGCGAATGATCGCGTTGTTGATCGCGGCAATGTCGGCGGCGTCCGAAGGTTGGGCCTGACGCACCCTCATTCCAGCACGCGCAGCCCGTGCGGCGTATCAAACTCGGCCCGCATGGACACCGGACCGGTGTCAAAGACAACCAGATCGAGTGCGCCCAGATGCTGCGCCAAACGCATCGCGTCCGGGTGGTACACCACCAGTCGCCGCAAGCTGCACCCGCTGTCCTGCAACATCTGCGCCGGATGCAGATCGCCTTGCCACTGGATCAGCGCGGGAAACAGATTGTCAAAAGGCAGGCGGCCATTGGGCGGCACAGCCATGCGCCAGCGCAATGCCCCACGGGTCAGATCAATCGGCGTGCCGACGCCATCGGGAAACAAAGCAAGCGACGCTTCGATATCGGGCACACGGCATATCCAGTTGGTCAGGCGCGGCTTGCCTGCGAACCGATCCAGATCGAACCAGCGGGTACGCTCGGGCACCGGAGCATCCGGATCGATGGCAATTGCTTCCAGATACAGACCATCCCGCAAGCCCAGCAGGCGATTATAGGTGCCGAATTTCTCGTGCTTTCCGCCGGGCTGAAGCGGTACACCCAGCGCCTGTTCGATATGCGCGGACGCCTCTTCCAGCGTCTCGCCCGCAACGGCCAAATGATCGAGTATCATGCGCGCCCTCCCAACAAAACGACCAGACCCAAGCAGGTCTGGTCGCATGTTTTCGCCAAAGGCGGCGGACCACAAGATTTTTCGTCGAAAAACCGCGGTCGCTGTTAGCCGCGCGCTTCGCTGATCAGGCGCAGAATGTCCTGCGCCGCTTCGGGAATGTTTGTTCCAGGTCCAAAGATCGCCTTGACGCCGTGGTCATACAGGAACTGGTAATCCTGCTGCGGGATCACACCGCCGCAAATGACGATAATATCCTCGGCGCCGGCTTTCTTGAGTTCCTCGACCAGTTGCGGTGCCAGCGTCTTGTGCCCCGCCGCCTGAGACGAAATGCCGATCACGTGCACGTCGTTGTCCACCGCGTCCTGAGCGGCCTCGGCAGGCGTCTGGAACAGCGGGCCGACATCCACGTCAAAGCCAATATCGGCGAACGCGGTGGCAATCACCTTGGCACCGCGGTCGTGACCGTCCTGGCCCATCTTGACCACCAGCAGACGCGGGCGACGGCCTTCGGTCTCGGCGAATTCCTCGATGGATTTCTGGATCGCGGCAAAACCTTCGTCGCCTTCATAGGCCGCGCCATAGACGCCAGCCAGCGTTTTCACTTCGGCGCGGTGACGGCCGAACTCTTTTTCCATTGCCATGCTGATCTCTCCTACGGATGCGCGGGCACGGGCGGCCTCGACGGCGGCGGCCAGAAGGTTGCCGCCCTCGCGGGCGGTGGTGGTCAGGGCCTCAAGCGCGGCCTGACAGGCCGCTTCGTCCCGCGTTGCACGGATACGTTCCAGACGCGCGACCTGAGCCTCGCGCACGGCGACGTTGTCGACGTCCAGAATGTCGATCGGGTCTTCCTGTTCCTTGCGGTACTTGTTGACGCCGACGATCACCTCTTCGCCCCGGTCGATCATCGCCTGACGACGTGCAGCGCTTTCCTCGATCCGCAGCTTGGGCATACCCGAGGCCACGGCCTTGGTCATGCCACCCATCTCCTCAACCTCTTCCATCAAAGCCCAGGCTTTTTCGATCAACTCGTTGGTCAGGCTTTCGACGTAGTAAGAGCCCGCCAGCGGATCGACCACATCGGTCACGCCGGTTTCTTCCTGCAGCACCAGCTGGGTGTTCCGCGCGATACGGGCCGAAAAGTCAGTCGGCAGCGCAATCGCCTCGTCCAGCGCGTTGGTGTGCAGCGACTGGGTGCCGCCCAGAACCGCACTCATCGCCTCATAGGCGGTGCGGATCACGTTGTTATAGGGGTCTTGTTCCTGCAAGCTGACGCCCGAGGTCTGGCAGTGGGTGCGCAGCATTTTCGAACGCTCGGATTTGGCTCCAAACTCGGTCATAACGCGATGCCACAGGGTCCGGGCCGCGCGCAGTTTGGCGATTTCCATGAAGAAGTTCATGCCAATGGCAAAGAAGAACGACAAACGGCCCGCGAACTTGTCCACATCCATCCCGGCCTCGGTCGCGGCGCGTACGTATTCGCGGCCATCGGCCAGCGTGTAGGCAAGCTCCTGCACCAGGTTCGCCCCGGCCTCTTGCATGTGGTAGCCCGAGATCGAGATCGAGTTGAATTTCGGCATCTCGTTCGACGTGTATTCGATGATGTTCGAGATGATCCGCATCGACGGCTCGGGCGGGTAGATATAGGTGTTGCGCACCATGAACTCTTTCAGAATGTCGTTCTGAATGGTTCCCGCCAGCAGCGACTTGTCATGGCCCTGCTCTTCGCCTGCGACGATGAAGTTCGCCAGAATCGGGATCACCGCGCCGTTCATGGTCATCGAGACCGAGACCTTGTCCAGCGGAATGCCGTCGAACAGGATTTTCATGTCCTCAACGCTATCGATGGCCACACCGGCCTTGCCCACGTCGCCAACCACGCGCGGGTGGTCGCTGTCATAACCGCGGTGCGTCGCCAGATCGAACGCGACCGAGACGCCCTGCTGACCGGCGGCCAGGTTGCGGCGGTAAAACGCGTTCGATTCCTCGGCGGTCGAGAAACCGGCATACTGACGGATCGTCCACGGGCGCCCCGCATACATAGTGGCCTTCACGCCGCGCGTGAACGGGCCGAAACCGGGCAGCGAGCCCATATGCGGCAGATCGGCGGTGTCTTCCTGCGTATACAGCGGTTTGACGTCGATGCCTTCCAGCGTTTCCTTGGTCAGATCGTCCAATGGCCGTCCGCGCAGCTCTTTCTCGGCCAGCGCGCGCCAATCCTTTGTGTCGGTCATTGAGGGGTCCTCTTGTCAATTCGGATCGCAGATGGCTGCAATCCGTGCGTATGGTTGATCAGCATCCAATCGGTCGGGGCAACGCGCAACAAATTGAGCATCATGTGCATTTCGTCAGTCGCATTCGCGCGCGCAGAGGCTATATTCAACGGGACAGGAGGCCCCATGAACAGAACGCTTGCCCTTGTTTTCTCGGCACTAATCCCGCTGGCCGCGATGGCCGCTGACGGGTCTGCACCTGCTGATGATGAATTTGTCCGCCCGGTCGGCGACAGTGAATTGTCTGAATTTCTGTGGACCCACCGGCCCATAATCGTCTTCGCAGACACGCCAGCCGACCCCCGGTTCCAGCAACAGGTCGACATGCTGCTTGAGGGGGAAGAGGCCATGCGGGACCGAGATGTGGTGGTCCTGACCGACACCGATCCGTCGGCCCGATCCCCGATCCGGTCGCAACTGCGCCCGCGTGGGTTCCAGATGGTGTTTGTCGACAAGGACGGCGTGGTCAAACTGCGCAAGCCCTCGCCGTGGAGTGTGCGTGAGATTGGCCGGTCCATCGACAAAACCCCCCTGCGCGAACGCGAAATCCGCGAGCGGCGCGAGGGCGGCTGAGCGTTTTTGCCACGCCCGAAGGCCCCAGCGCAAAACGCCGGATACCTTTGGAGATATGACAAAAACGCGGTCATGATCACTCGAATTCGATGATCACATCGTCCACGGCAAGGCTGTCGCCGGGGCCTGCGTTGATCTTGGCAACCACGCCTTTCTTCTCGGCGCGCAGGATGTTTTCCATCTTCATCGCCTCGACGGTGCACAGCGCCTGACCTTCCTGCACTTCCTGACCCACCTCGACATCGACCTTTACGATCAGGCCGGGCATCGGACACAGCAGCATTTTCGAGGTATCCGGCGGCAGTTTTTCCGGCATCAGCTTGGCCAGTTCAGCCTGACGCGGACGGCGCACCTGCACCTTCAGGTCAGCACCCCGGTTGCGCACGCGGAACCCGCCCGAGATCTTGCCAACCTTCAGAACCAGCGGGCTGCCATCGACGTCCAGAACGGCCAGTTGGTCGCCCGGTGTCCAGTCAGAGGCCACGCGCAGGGTCGAGCCGTCCTCGAACTTGACCGTCGCGCCTTCTTTGTCGGCGTTGACCTGAACGGCGAACTCGTGACCTTCCAGCGAGACGACCCAGCGCTTGCCAACCTTGCGTTCATGGTTGTCCATCCGGCCCGATACGCGGGTGCGGCGAATTTCGGCCACGCGGTGCATCGCGGCGCACGATGCTGCGATCTGGCGCAGATCGCCCTCGGGTAGGGTGACACCTTCGAACCCTTCGGGATATTCCTCGGCGATGAAGGCGGTGGTCATGTCGCCGCTGATGAATTTCGGGTGATCCATCACCGCAGACAGGAACGGCAGGTTGTGGCCGATACCTTCGACCTCAAAGCTGTCCAGCGCCACGCGCATTGCCTCGATCGCGGCCTCACGGGTCGGGGCCCAGGTGCACAGCTTGGCGATCATCGGGTCGTAATACATGCTGATCTCGCCGCCTTCATAGACGCCGGTATCGTTACGCACGGCGGCCTCACCTTCGGGCGCCTCGCCCTGCCATTTGCCGTTCACCAACATCGGGCCAGCCGCGACCTCTTGCGGCGGGCGATAGCGGGTCAGACGCCCAATAGAGGGCAGGAAGTTGCGATAGGGGTCTTCCGCATACAGGCGGTTTTCGATGGCCCAACCGGTCAGGGTCACGTCATCCTGCGTGATCGACAGGGGCTCACCGGCTGCAACACGGATCATCTGTTCGACCAGATCGACGCCGGTGATCAGCTCGGTCACAGGGTGTTCCACCTGCAGGCGGGTGTTCATTTCAAGGAAGTAGAAGTTCTTTTCACCATCAACGATGAATTCAACCGTACCGGCGCTGGCATAACCCACGGCCTTGGCCAGGGCCACGGCCTGCTCACCCATCGCCTTGCGGGTCGCTTCATCCAGGAATGGCGATGGCGCTTCTTCCACCACTTTCTGGTTCCGGCGCTGGATCGAACATTCACGCTCGCCCAAGTAGATGCCGTTGCCGTGGCTGTCGCACAGAACCTGAATCTCGATGTGACGCGGCTGGGTCACAAACTTCTCGATGAAAATCCGGTCATCGCCGAACGAGTTCGCGGCTTCGTTCTTGGACGACTGGAAACCTTCGCGTGCTTCTTCGTCGTTCCACGCGATCCGCATGCCTTTACCTCCGCCCCCGGCGCTGGCCTTGATCATCACCGGATAGCCGATCTCGTTCGAGATCTTGACCGCTTCTTCCGCGTCTTCGATCAGACCCATGTAGCCGGGAACCGTGGAAACACCGGCGTCCTGAGCGATCTTTTTCGAGGTGATCTTGTCACCCATCGCCTCAATCGCGCCTTTCGGGGGGCCGACAAAGGCAACGCCTTCGGCCTCAAGCGCTTCGGCGAATTTGGCGTTTTCCGACAAGAAGCCATAGCCAGGGTGCACCGCCTGCGCGCCGCTTTGGCGGATGGCGTCCATGACCTTGTCGATCACGATATAGGACTGGTTCGCAGGGGGCGGGCCGATATGCACGGATTCGTCGGCCATCGACACATGCAACGCGTTTTTGTCTGCGTCCGAAAAGATGGCGACAGTGCCGATACCCATCTTACGGGCGGTCTTGATAACCCGGCAGGCGATCTCGCCCCGGTTGGCGATCAGGATCTTATTGAACATGGAACGTCCTTTGGCTTGGTGTTCTGGAAACGCACAACGCCGCCGCAGGGAATGACCCCCACGACGGCGTGATGCGCGATGACGGACGGGGCGACGAAACGCGCCCCGGGAATTTCAGGTTAGCGGCAGGTGTTCTGCGTTTTGCAGTAGAGCACGTTGCCCGCGGCGCCCACTGCGGCCCCGAACAGCGGATCGGCGCTGAGCACGGCAGCGCCAACTGCCCCTGCACCGCCGCCCAGGATGGCCTGTTCGCCGGTTGTGTCGCCGCACGCGGCAAGGCCCGCACAGGTTGCCGCAACAAGGAAGAAACGTGAGAGTCGCATGATGTCTGCCCTTTTTGTCGTCTCGATAGCTTTGAGGGCAGATGCCGGTTTTGGGCCTTGTTATTCAATATCAGACGCGGCATTTCCGCGTTTTGCGCAGATTTATGCCGCTTTACGCCTACAGGCTGCGCAAAGAAAAACGCGGACAGGACTATGTGGGGAACACAAGCCTGCCCGCGGAAGGAAGGGGTACGGAATAGTAGGTGCATGTGCGGCGCAGGCAAAGTAGAGCCGCACGGCTTGAACAGGTTGCACGCCACAATCATGGCCGCAAACAAAGTATTGTTTCCAAGCGAGATTCCGGCTGGAAATTGCCCATCCGGCGAAAATCCGCGCAAAATCGTGCCGATCCGGGGGTCTGACATTTCCGCCAAACGGCGGTGATCAGCAGTCACATTGCTGTTACATTTTTCTCTCTGGCTGAGACTATTCGCACACGCAGCATCACAATCCAATGACTCGCCGCCGTGCAGAAACACGTTCGGATTCATAGAGTTGACCGATCTGTTCACCTTGGCGTGAGAATTTTCCGCAACCAATGCACAATTGCTTGAGAAGTTTGGCTTTTTCGATCCCATTCTCGTGATTTCCTTCACTAACAACTGCGTGAAACGGTGCGAGCGCACACTCGCACACAAGGAAACACCTACATGAAGACCATACGAACCAAGGCAATCCTGCTTGCTGCCTCTGCGCTTTGTGTGACCGGCACGGTTGCTTTTGCCCAGGACGCCTCGCAGGCCGAACTCGACGCGCTGCGCGCCCGGGTCGAAGCGCTCGAGGCCAACAAGTCCGGCCCCGCCAATGGCGACTTCAGAATCGGAAACACCACTCTGGACGTCTACGGATACGTCAAAGCCGACTTCTTCTACGATTTCGATTTCGATCAGGGAGACACGGCTTTTGTGAACGTCATCGGTGAGCCTTCTGCGGCTACTGACGGAACGTTTGGCGCCACGATTCGCCAATCGCGTATCGGTTTGCGGACAAGCACCCCCACCAGCATCGGCGAAATCGGAGGTCAGTTGGAACTGGACTTGTTTGCCAGTGGCGGCGCTGCTGAGCTTCGCCTGCGTCACGCGAACATCACCATTGGTGATCATTGGCTCATCGGTCAGTACTGGACAAACTTCCAGCCGCTGGACACCTATCCTACCTCGGTCGAATTCAACGGTCCGGTTGGTATTCCGTTCGCTCGCGTACCCCAAGTGCGCTACACGAACACCATTGGCGCGAACACTACTTTCGCAGTGTCTGTTGAAGAGAACGTAGGCGGCTCGAACTCGGACGATCCGGTTCTGACCGGTGCGGTGGAGTACAATGATGGCAAGTACATCGCGCGTGCGTCGGCGCTCTACGGCAAGGCTGAGTCCGGTAGCGTCGAGGTGGATCAGACCGGCTTTACACTGTCCGGTTCGATCCGTCCGTGGCAGGGCGGCTTGTTCCAAGTCAACTACGTGACCGGCGAAGCGCTTGGCCCCTACCTGATCGGCCTTGGTGATCCAATCGTCGGCGGGCAGGCCAACGATGTCGACGGCTACACGATAGAGTTCCGGCAGGATCTGAGCCCGAAGTGGAATGTCGGCATCGCCTACGGTCGCGAGGATTACGACCTCCCCACCTCGACCGGCGATCTGGCCTTCACCGAACTTGAGACGATCCACGTCAACGCCTTCTACAAGGCCACCGACAACCTGACGCTCAGCGCCGAGTACATCTACGGTGAGCGGAATGACGTGAATTCCGGCGACACCTTCGATGGCAGCCGGGTACAAGTCGCCGCCCAGCTGAACTTCTGATACCGCAAATCGGCCTCGCCCATTTCTGGGCGGGGTCTTGCCACACCGGACGAGATTATGCGGCATCGGCCTCTGCATGATCAGGCCGCTCCAAACAGATCAGGGAACGACGCACGCGCCGCATCCGGGTCGATCACCAGCAGCGCATCATAGCTTGCCGGATCAAACGGATCTTCCGCCGGAACAACCTCGCGCCCGAACAGCCAGCTTAACCGGCCTGCATCCAGGTTGCCGCGTTCAAACGGCTGATCTCCGAAATGGTGCCACAGCGCTTCCATGAACGCCGCATCGGCCCGCCGGTCCGCCGGTTTGCGATCCCGAAACCGCTCGCGCCGTGTGATCGGGGTCACGCCCTTGGGGTTGGCGCGGCGGATGGTGAATTGAAAATCTGTCCCGGCAAGACGTCCGGGGAATCCACGATGTTTCAGCATGTCGTTACCTCCGTGCCCCGGGTAGCACCAAGACGGGAAATAACACAGCCTTTAGGGGGTGCTTTCATGCGGCGCACCCCGAATAAGGCAGCTTTGGCCTGCGGCGCGCTGACGTCGTGAAACCCGAAGGACATGATCAAAGCCCCTCCCAGATGCAATCTGATGATTCCAGCCGGTAGGCTTCGAAGAATTGGGTGGCATCCGGTGCCGTGTTGCCGAACTCGATCGGGCGATCGGCCAGCGAAATGATCACCAGCGCCGGGTCCAATTCATGCTGCGCAACATAGGCCACCGCCAGCGTCTGGCACAGATGCGCCATGTCCTGCGATGCCACATCATATCCGATCCGTCCCACCGTCGCGCCGATCTTCGGAGCGATGAACCGGAACCGCACCCACAACTCTCCGGGGTTATTGTCCAGCAAGACGTCGTTCAAGTGCACCGGCTGCCCTGACGGAACCGGCAAGGTTACGTCGGATTGCGCAAAGGCGGCGGTGCCAAGAACGGATAGTACCAGACCAATGGCGCGACCCCGGACCCGCCGACGGCAGGCTCCTCCTTCCGGAGTCGCGCGCGCAGTGCTGTTGGCCTGCGCGGTTCTATGTCTGGTGGGACGGATCATTTAACTATTTATCGGCTATTGTCAAACCTGCCTCATTTGGCGGTGAGTTCTGACCTGTTTTTCGCGTTACCCGGCCAAGGGCCGGATGGGGTGGGTTGCCCCACCCCGTAGGCTTACAACGGAATATTGTCGTGCTTTTTCCACGGGTTCTTCAGCTGCTTGCCGCGCAGACTGGCGAATGCGCGCGATACACGGCGGCGGGTCGATTGCGGCATGATCACTTCATCGACAAAGCCACGCTCGGCCGCCACGAACGGATTCGCAAAGCGGTCTTCGTAATCCGCCACATGCTGCGCCGTTTTCTCGGCATCGTCCAGATCGGCGCGATGGATGATCTCGGTCGCGCCCTTGGCGCCCATCACGGCGATTTCAGCAGTGGGCCATGCATAGTTGAAATCGCCACGCAGGTGCTTGGACGCCATAACAACATAAGCACCGCCATAGGCCTTGCGGGTGATCACTGTGACCTTCGGCACGGTTGCTTCGCCATACGCGTACAGCAGCTTGGCCCCGTGCTTGATGACGCCGCTATATTCCTGCTGCGTCCCGGGAAGGAAGCCCGGCACGTCTACCAGAGTCAGGATCGGGATCTCGAAACAGTCGCAGAAGCGCACGAACCGCGCCGCCTTGCGCGAGCTATCAATGTCCAAACACCCGGCCAGAACCATCGGCTGGTTGGCCACAACGCCGACCGTCTGCCCTTCGAGACGGATGAAACCGGTGATGATGTTCTTGGCGAAATCTTCCTGAATTTCGTAGAAATCGCCCTCATCCGCGATCTTGGTGATCAGCTCTTTCATGTCATAGGGCGTGTTCGGATTGTCCGGGACCAACGTGTCCAGCGATTTCTCGACGCGGTCCGGTTCATCAAAGAACGGGCGAACCGGCGGCTTCTCGCGGTTGTTGAGCGGCAGGAAATCGACCAGACGACGCACCTCGGCAAGCGCCTCGACATCGTTTTCGAATGCGCCGTCCGCGACGGACGATTTCTTGGTGTGGGTCGATGCGCCACCCAGTTCCTCGGCGGTCACGACCTCGTTGGTGACGGTTTTCACCACGTCGGGGCCGGTGACGAACATGTAGGACGAATCCTTTACCATGAAGATAAAGTCCGTCATCGCCGGGCTGTACACCGCGCCACCGGCACAGGGGCCCATGATCACGCTGATCTGCGGCACAACGCCCGAGGCCGTGATGTTGCGCTGGAACACTTCGGCGTAACCGGCAAGCGAGGCAACACCTTCCTGGATTCGCGCACCGCCCGAATCGTTGATGCCGATGATCGGCGCGCCGTTCTGCACCGCCATATCCATGATCTTGCAGATCTTCTGAGCGTGCGTTTCAGACAGAGAGCCGCCGAACACGGTGAAATCCTGGCTGAACACATAGACCATACGGCCATTGATCGTGCCCCAGCCGGTCACCACACCGTCACCGGCAGGCTTTTGTTTATCCATCCCAAAATCTGTGCAGCGATGGCTGACAAACATGTCGAACTCTTCAAAGCTGCCTTCATCCAGCAACAGTTCGATCCGCTCGCGCGCGGTCAGTTTGCCACGCCCGTGCTGTGCATCAATTCGCTTTTGCCCACCACCCAAACGGGCGGCTTCGCGACGGTCTTCAAGCTCGGAAAGGATGTCTTTCATGGCGCGTATCCCCTATTAAATTTGGACGGACAGTATATGCAGTTGTGATCCGACCAAAGCCCTTTTCGGCAAATTTGCAAAGTTTTGGCAACTGCATTTTGGAAAACTGTAAAAGTGCAAATTGCTGACGTGGCGGCAGCACCCGTCTGGCATTCCTCGGAACCGCAGCTATACATGTGAACTATGCAGTTCAGAACGTCACCGGCCCGCCGCACACCCCCAAAGATCGGCACACTTGTCTTGCTGTCTGGCCTCGCCGCGCTCAGCATGAACCTGTTTCTGCCCAGCCTGCCGAACATGGCGCTGCATTTCGAGACCGACTACAAGGTCATGCAACTGTCCATCGCGCTGTACCTGCTGGTGAACGCTGTCCTGCAAATCCTCCTTGGCCCGCTGGCTGACAAGGCGGGGCGCAGACCGGTTCTCCTGTGGGGGCTGTCGCTGTTCCTGCTGGCCACGCTGGGCTGTATTTTCGCTCCAACTGCCGAGATATTTCTGGCCTTCCGCATGTGTCAGGCGGTGGTTGTCGTCGGCATGGTCCTCAGCCGGGCAGCCGTGCGGGATCTATACGATCAGGACCAAGCCGCATCAATGATCGGCTATGTCACAATGGGCATGGCGGTGGTTCCGATGATCGGTCCCGCCATTGGCGGATTGCTCGAAGAGACCTTCGGCTGGAAGGCCAATTTCTGGCTGCCATTTGCCTTGGGCGCACTGACGCTTCTTTTGACATATGTGGACTTCGGCGAGACCTCGGCCAAAAGCGGCAAAACCCTGATCCAGCAATTCCGCGAATACCCCGAGCTTCTGAAATCCCCCCGCTTCTGGGGCTATTCGCTGTCTTCAGCGTTTTCGTCAGGCGCATTCTTTGCCTATCTCGGTGGCGCACCCTTCATCGGAACCGAGGTTTTTGGCCTGAGCGCGGCCGAGGTCGGCATTTACTTTGGCGCGCCTGCCGTCGGGTATTTCCTCGGCAACTTCCTCAGCGGTCGGTTTTCTGTCCGCTTTGGCGTCAACCGTATGGTTCTGTGGGGCAGCATTCTGAACGCAACCGGCGTCGCCATTTCTGCGGTCATTTTCCTGACCGGGATGGGGACTGCGCTTAGCTTCTTCAGTTTCATGACCTTTGTCGGCGTCGGCAACGGCATGACCATCCCAAACGCCACATCCGGCGCGCTGTCCGTGCGCCCGCATCTGGCGGCCACGGCCTCGGGCCTCAGCGGGGCGATCATGCTGGGCGGCGGGGCGGGCCTGAGCGCGCTAGCCGGCGCATTGCTGACCGTGGAATCGGGCGCCATGCCGCTGCTTTGGCTGATGCTGACCACCGCCATCCTGGCCATCTGCGCGATCTGCACCGTGATCTGGCGCGAGCGGCAATTGGGTCTTTAACATCGCTTGCCATTGTGGGTTTGCAAAGTTAGCCTGCAACAAAAGTAAAGTTGCAAAGGCATTCCATGGCCACCCAGAAACTCTACGCCGGTGCAAAACTGCGCGAGATGCGCACACGAATGTCCCTGACACAACGGGAATTCGCCGCAAAGCTTGGCGTCTCACTGCCCTACCTCAATCAAATGGAGAATAATAACCGTCCGATCTCGACCACAGTGGTTCTGGCCTTGGCGCAGGAATTTGGCATGGACGTCACCGAGCTTAGCACCGGTGACAGCGAACGCCTCGTGTCGGACATGCGCGAGGCGCTGGCCGATCCGGTCTTTGCCGACGCGGTCCCGCCGCTGGCCGATCTTCGCCTGACGGCCTCGAACGCCCCGGCCCTGGCCCGCGCCTTTATCGAACTGCACCGCACTTACCGCCAGACCCACGAACGTCTGGCATCGCTGGACGAAGCATTGGGGCGCGAGGATGCCAGCACACAGGCCAGCCCCTGGGAAGAGGTGCGGGATTTCTTCCATTATTGCGACAACTATATCGACGCCGTCGACCGCGCAGCCGAACTGTTTGCCAACCGCGCAGAAGAGCCGGGCGGCATACGAGAAGCAGCCCTCAGCAGCCTGTCCGAGCGCGGGATTCAGGTCGTCTTTTCCGATATCGAGGACCTGCGCGTCTACGACGCCGAAAGCAAAACGTTGCGCCTGTCCTCACGGACCGCACCACAGACGCAGGTTTTTCAACTGCTGCTGCAAGTGGCTCTGATCAGCCAGGACAAGCTCCTCGAAGCCACACTGGATTTCGCCAAATTCCAAAGCGAGGAGGCGCGCTCGATCGCCAAAATCGGACTAGCCAATTACTTTGCAGGCGCGTCCCTGATGCCCTATGCCAAATTTCTGGCCGCCGCACAGGATTACCGGCACGATCTGGAATTGCTCAGCACCCGGTTCGGGGCATCAATCGAACAAATCGCCCACCGCCTGTCCACACTTCAAAGACCCGGCGCAAAGGGCATCCCGTTCTTCTTCGTACGCGTCGATCAGGCCGGAACAATCACCAAACGCCACTCGGCCACGCGGCTGCAATTTGCGCGTTTCGGCGGTGCCTGCCCCCTG
Source organism: Ruegeria sp. AD6 (assembly GCF_056542325.1). Lineage (NCBI taxonomy): Bacteria > Pseudomonadati > Pseudomonadota > Alphaproteobacteria > Rhodobacterales > Roseobacteraceae > Ruegeria > Ruegeria sp. AD6. The sequence goes on from NZ_JBQFZQ010000006.1 coordinate 148,453, forward strand.
TGGAACGTTCACCGCGCGTTTGAGACACCCGGTCACTTCCTGTTGCAACTTGCAGAAACGCCGGATGGCGTCCGCTATATCTCGTTGGCCACAGATGTTTCGAAATCGGGCGGATCTTATGGCGCGCCCGTCCGCCGCTATGCCATTGCATTGGGGTGCGAGGTGCGCCACGCCCAAGCCCTGGTCTATGCCGACAACCTCGACATCAACAACGCCAGCGCTTATGAGCCCATCGGCATTTCCTGCCGCATCTGCGAGCGGCAAACCTGCCACCAGCGCTCGGTTCCGCCGTTGGAACGTCGCCTCACCATCGACACCCATACCCGCGGCACCCTGCCCTATCAGGTCACCTGAACTTCACCTGGCTGAAAATATCCCGGGGGAGTCGCGGCCTGCCGCGACGGGGGCAGAGCCCCCGCCACATGGCTCAGGCTTTTGACAGAATCGCCCAGATCTCGTCTTTCAGGGCTGCGCGTTTCTTGCGCATCTCACCCTCAGCCAGATCTTCCATCGGCTCGATATTGGTTTCGGCCCGATGCACGACGCGATTGATCTCGTGATATTCCTCGGCCAACCGGGCGAAATGCGCGTCCGATTGCTTGAGCTGGCTCATCAATTCGACCTTGTCCGGAAACTCTTCGGCCAGTTCATGCGGGGTGTGGGACATTCCTGTTCGCTCCTGAATTATGTTATTGCAAGTCACATCTACAGGTCGCTGCCTCACCCCGCTTTGACGCGGATCAAATCACCGTTGCGCAATGGCCCATTGCGGGTGAATCCACGGGCGATCATTGGCCTTTGGCAACGCGTCTTTACCCAGCAGGTGGTCCGAGACTTTCTCGCCAACCATGATCGACGGCGCATTCAGGTTGCCGTTTGTGATCTGCGGGAAAACCGAGCTGTCGGCGACGCGCAAACCGTCCACACCGATGACACGACCTTCGGGATCGACAACGGACATCTTGTCGTCCGCCCGCCCCATCCGACAGGTGCCGCAGGGGTGATAGGCGCTTTCGGCATGTTCCGCGATGAAGCCGTTCAATTCCTCATCACTTTGAACATCTGCGCCCGGCTGAATTTCTTTCCCCGCATAGGGCTTAAAGGCATCCTGACCAAAGATTTCGCGGGTCAAGCGGATGCAGGTTCGGAAATCCTCCCAATCCTCTTCGTGGCTCATGTAATTGAACCGGATAACAGGCGCATCCTCGGGCCTGCTCGACCGCAAGGTAACTGCCCCGCGCGAGGGTGAGCGCATCGGACCGACATGCGCCTGGAACCCATGCCCCTCGGCCGCTGCCTGCCCGTCGTACCGAACAGCCATAGGCAGGAAGTGGTACTGAATATCGGGATACTCCACACCCGGTTTCGACCGGACAAAGGCCGCGCTTTCGAACTGGTTCGAGGCACCAAGCCCGGTTTTGGTGAACAGCCATTGCGCCCCGATCAGCCCTTTGCTGATCAGATTCCAATGCTTGTACAGCGTGATCGGCTGCAGCGAGGCCTGCTGGATATAAAGCTCCAGATGATCCTGAAGGTTCGCACCCACGCCGGGGCGATCTGCGACCACATCGATCCCATGCTCGGCCAGATGGGCCGCAGGGCCGATCCCCGACAGCATCAGCAGTTTGGGAGAGTTGATCGACGATGCGGCCAGAACCACTTCGCGCCGGGCGCGGATAATTTCGGTCTTTCCCCCACGCACCAGCTCGACACCGGTGGCGCGTCCGTTTTCCATCACCACACGCGCCGCCAGACCGCGGATGATTTCGCAATTGTCCCGTTTGAGCGCAGGCCGCAGATAAGCATTCGCCGCCGACCAGCGCCGCCCTTTCCAGACGGTCTGCTCCATCGGGCCAAAGCCTTCCTGCTGTTCGCCATTATAATCGCCCGTGACTTGGTATCCCGCTTGCCGACCTGCATCGACGAAAGCCTGGAACAGCGGATTTTCGCGAGGGCCGCGCGAGACATGCAGCGGACCATCCGTACCGCGCCATTCGGGATCGCCCCCATGGCCGCCATCGTGCCAGGTCTCCATCCGTTTGTAATAGGGCAGCACATCGGCATAGGACCAACCATCGGCCCCCATTTCCGCCCAGGTGTCAAAGTCGCGCGCATGGCCGCGCACATAGACCATGCCGTTGATCGAGGACGACCCGCCAATCACCTTGCCACGCGGGCAAGCCAGACGGCGGTTGTTCAGATGTGGCTCGGGTTCCGAGCTAAAGCCCCAGTCATAACGCGACATATTCATCGGGTAGCTCAGCGCGGCGGGCATCTGGATGAACGGTCCGGCATCCGTGCCACCATGCTCGATCACCAGAACCGAGGCCCCGGCCTCGCTCAGGCGATAGGCCATCGCGCAACCGGCGGAACCGGCACCCACAATGACGAAATCAGCTTCCATTTTCGGGTCTCCTTTGCCCCCCAGCCCAGATTATCCGTCGCATAATCAATTCGCCTCCGGCGGGAGTATTTTCAAAAAGATGAAGAGGTTATTCGCCGCGCGGGAAGCGCTGGCTTTCCTCGACGATGTTCAGATCCATGTGGTTGCGCATGTAGCGTTCCGAGGCCTTTTGCAGCGGCTGGTAATCCCAGGGGTAATAACCGCCCTGCCGCAACGCCTCGTAAACCACCCAGCGGCGGGCCTGACTGGCGCGGACATCAGCATCGAACCGGTCGAGATCCCAGCGTGCCTCGGATTTGGCGCGCAGGGTTTGCAACGTGCCTGCGTGTTCCGGATTGCCCGCCAGATTGGTCAATTCCTGCGGGTCGTTTTCCAGATCAAACAGTTGGTCCGGGTCCAGCGCGCAGCGGTTGTATTTCCATTTGCCATAGCGCAGCGACACCAGCGGCGCATAAGACGCCTCGGCCGCGTATTCCATTGCCACCGGTGTGGTGCGTTCCTCGCCCTGCGCCAGCGGCACAAGGTTTTCGCCATCGGTCCAGGGCGCGATCTCGGCCATATCCACGCCTGCTAATGCGCCTAAGGTCGGCGTGACGTCGATGGTCGAAACCGGCGTATCGATCCGTCCGGCAGGCAGGTCCGGCGCGGAAATCATAAGCGGTACACGTGCCGAACCTTCGTAGAAGGTCATTTTGAACCAAAGACCACGCTCGCCCAGCATATCACCGTGATCCGAGACAAACATGATGATCGCCTCTTGCCGGGTGCTTTCCAGTACCTCAAGGATTTCGCCGATCTTGTCGTCAAGATACGAGATGTTGGCGAAATAGGCCCGGCGGGACTTGCGGATGTTCTCTTCGGTAATGTCAAAGCTGCGCCAGTCATTGGCATCGAAAATGCGCTGCGAATGCGGATCCTGATTGTCATAGCCAAGGTCTGCGACCTCGGGCAGCAGGTGCTCGCAATCCTCATAGAGATCCCAGTATTTCCGGCGCGCCACATACGGATCGTGCGGATGGGTAAAGCTGACGGTCACGCACCACGGGCGCTCATCCTTGCCCCGGGCCAGATCGTAAAGCTTGGCCTTGGCGTTGTAGGCGACCTCATCATCATATTCCATCTGGTTCGAGATTTCGGCCACGCCCGCGCCTGTGACCGAGCCCATGTTGTGGTACCACCAGTCGATGCGTTCGCCCGGTTTGCGATAATCAGGGGTCCAGCCGAAATCGGCGGGGTAGATGTCGGTGGTCAGGCGATCCTCGAACCCGTGCAACTGGTCGGGGCCGACGAAATGCATCTTGCCCGACAGGCAGGTGTAATAGCCCGCCCGGCGCAGGTGGTGCGCATAGGTGGGGATATCGCTACGAAACTCAGCGGCGTTGTCATATACCCCCGTGCGCGAGGGCAACTGACCGGACATGAAGCTCGCTCGCCCCGGCGCGCAAAGCGGGGACGCCGTATACGCATTGGCAAACCGGGTCGAACGTTCGGCCAGCTTTTTCAGGTTCGGTGCATGAAGCCATTCCGCGGGACCATCAGGGAAGAGGGTTCCGTTCAGCTGATCCACCATCAGGATCAGAATGTTCGGGTTTGTCATTTTTCAGCCTCGAGCAGAGTGTTGAGGACACGCATCGCATGGTTCACGGCCAGTTGCGGGTCTTCGGGCGCGCTGAGCGCCGCGCGGATATATAGCCCGTCGATCAGCGCGGTCATGTCTTCCGCAGCAGCCACCGGATCGTCGAGCAAGGGCCGCAGCCCGACGATCAGGTTCGACCGGATCCGCGCCTGATAGATCTTCCACAACCGCAGCGCATCATCATTGGTCTGCGCGAGAACATAGAATGTCATCCAGGCGGCGATCACATCCGGCGAGAAACACGAAGGGGCAAAACAGGCGCGGATAATGGCCTGCGCGCGCTCGGTCGGGGCGGCAGCTTTGAGCTCGGCCCGTGCCTCGGCCCCGAAATCCGACAGAATCTGTCGCATGGCCGCCAGAAAGATCTGGTCCTTGCCACCGAAATAGTGATGGGCCAACGCGCTGGACATGCCCGCCCGCTTGGCGATCTGGCTGACCGTGACGTCCAGGGATTTCTTCACGCCAAGCTCGGCGATCGTGGCACGGACAATCGCATCGCGACGGATTGGTTCCATTCCGACTTTCGGCATCCCTACCCCCTGAACTGGCGCTACACGCCAAAGCTAGGGCGTTTTTATTGACTCGTCAATCAATAACGAAGCCGCGCCGGGTTACAGCTTGGTCGCGATGCTGGGTGGGGTCACGTCGCGGCGGTTCAGCACAAATTCGCGCCAGGAAATGAAACTGACCGCCGCAAGGATCAACGTACCACCAGCCACCACCCACACGTCAACGCCTTCGTGAAACACAGCGGCGCCCAGCAAGGTCGCCCAGATCAGTTGCAGGAACGTTACCGGCTGCGTCACCGCAACCGGGGCCGCCTGCAAGGCAAGCGTCATGAAATAATGCCCGGCAGTGGCGAAAGTGGCGATCAGGAACAGAACACCGATGTCGCGCAGGCTGGGCGCGCTCCAGACCGCAATGGCGAAAGGGATCAAAGCCAGCGTCGTCCAGATCGACAAATGCGCCACCACGACCGAGGGCGGGATGTCGCGCACCAGCAGCTTGGCCAACAGGTAAGACCCGCCCAGCGTCAGAGCGGTACCGATCATCGCTATGTGCCCGGTCGAGACCTCTCGGAATCCGGGGCGCAGGATGATAAGCACGCCCACCACCGCGACCAGAATGGCAGCGATCCGGCGAAAGGCGAGTTTTTCGCCCAAAAACAGCGCAGCCCCAAGAGTGACGTAAACCGGCGTCATGTAGTTCATTGCGGTAACTTCGGCCAATGGGATCTGGGTCATCGCATAGAACCACAGCATCACTGCGCCCGCATGGATCACGCCGCGTAGCCCGAACAGCGTCAGATCACGTTTGCTGAGACGGGTGGCCAAGATGGATCGCAAGGCGGGCAGCAGAAACACAAGCCCCAGCGCATAGCGCAGAAACGCCGCCTGAATGGGGTCCATCGTCGAACCGAGCGATTTCACCAGCGCGGTCATGACAACAAAGCACAGCCCGGCGGAAAACATCCAGAACATGCCTGCGATCGGGCGGGATGAAACGGCAAGGGTGGTCATGGCTTTGGTTGAACACTGAAACCCGGTCGGGAACAACCCTTCACATGATAACAAGTTTCAAAGCGATACTCAGCATGACCAGACCGATAAGGACATCCAGCACCTGCCAGGCCCGAGGACGTGCAAAAAGCGGGGACAGAATTCGGGCCCCGTAGCCAAGGGAAAAGAAGAACACAAAGCTGGACAGAATGGCCCCGACCGCAAAGCTCAGCCGGTCGTCATATTGCGCCGAAATCGAACCGATCAGGACAACCGTATCCAGATAAACATGCGGATTCAGCCAGGTGAAGGCCAACACTGTCAGCAACGCGCTGCGCAGGCTGGTGCGTTGACCATTGCCTGCCTCCAATGCCGCGCCACCTCGCCAGGCCGACAGAAAGCTGCGCAGCCCGTACCAGGTCAGAAACGCGGCCCCGCCGTACCGCATGACGGGTTCGAACCAGGGCATTGCCTTTGCCAACGAACCAAACCCCGCCACACCCGCTGCAATCAGGATCGCGTCAGAGACCCCGCAAGTCAGGCACAGGACAAACACATGCTCGCGCCGCACACCCTGCCGCAGGATGAAGGCGTTTTGCGCCCCGATGGCAAGAATCAGGCTGAAGCTGAGTACAAATCCGGCGATGAGGGTTGTCGACATGGGGCCTCCTGCTGTTGCGAGGCGTTGACTAGCGGTCGCGGGGCGTTCTATCAAATTAAAGATGCTGAAGCGAATTAAATCTGGCTAATGCTGCTTGATCCCAACCATCTGTCGGCTTTGTCCGCCATTCTGCGCCATGGCAGCTTTGATGCCGCTGCAAACGTGCTGGCGGTGACGCCTTCGGCGATCTCGCAACGGATCAAAGCGCTGGAGGATCGCATCGGCGCGGCGCTGATCAACCGGGGGACACCCTGCACCGGCACACCGGCTGGCCTGCGCATCGCACAATATGCCGAGGATATCGGACTGCTAGAGGCGCAGCTGGCCCGCGAGCTCACGCTGGATCAAGGCACCGATCCGGCACGTGTTCGGGTGGCGATTCCGGCAGATGTTCTGGCCACGTGGTTCGTGGGTGCGATGGCCAGCGCACCGGGCTTGCTGTTCGATCTGGTCATCGACGATCAGGACCATTCTGCCGAGTGGCTGCGCCGGGGCGAAGTCAGCGCGGCGATCACCGTGGGCGGCCAGCCGGTCACGGGCTGCGACGCGGTCGAGCTTGGGGCCATGCGATACCTGCCAACTGCCAGCCCGGACTTCATCCGACGCTGGTTTCGCGACGGTGTCGATGCCGAATCCCTCAGCGCGGCGCCCAACCTTGTGTTCAATCGCAAGGACGGGCTGCAAAAGGCGTGGATTGCCGGGCGGACCAGTCGCCGCATTTCTCCTCCGTCACATTTTTTGCCGTCATCCCATGGGTTCGTCGATGCGGCGATTGCGGGGATCGGCTGGGGCATGAACCCCGAACCCCTTGTGCGCGGCCCCATATCAGATGGGCGCTTGCAGCCGATTGTCCCGGACGCGCCGCTGGACATTGCGCTGACCTGGCAGGTCAGGCGCGTTCTGGCCCCGGCGCTGGCCCCGTTGACCCGGGCAGTCAAACACGCTGCTGCCAAAGTCTTGATCTCTGTCGCTGACCGCCGGATAAAAGGGAAACCTTCGGAGTAACTTTATGTTTTCACGCGACGCTCTCAGCTATGATCCCATTCCCCTGCCCGACCGCTGCGATATCACAGACGCACAGATGCAGGAGGCGGCGCAGGCCTTCTATGACAAGATGCGGCAGCGCCACTCGGTCCGCGACTTCACAGATCGAGCGGTTGAAAAACAGGTGATCGAGACCTGCCTGCGTACGGCGGGTTCCGCGCCCTCTGGTGCGAACCATCAACCCTGGCATTTCGCGGCCATTTCCGACCCTGCCCTGAAACAGCGCATCCGCGAAGAGGCAGAAGAAGAAGAGCGCCGGTTCTACGATGGCGGTGCAAGCGATGAGTGGATCAAGGCGCTGGAACCCATCGGCACCGACGCCGTCAAAGAGCACCTGACCATCGCCCCCTGGCTGATCGTGGTGTTCGCCCAGCGCTGGGGTGAGTTCGAGGACGGGACGCGCTACAAGAACTACTACGTTCCCGAAAGCGTCAACATCGCCACCGGCTTTTTGCTGGCCGCCTTGCACCACGCGGGGTTATCCACCCTGACGCACACGCCCAATCCCATGAAATTCCTCAACGACGCTTTGGGGCGTCCGGCCTCGGAAAAGCCCACGATGATCATTGCGGTCGGACACCCGTCGGACAGCGCGACGGTTCCGGCTGTGGCCAAGTTGAAAAAGCCGCTGGAGGAGATTTCCTCCTTCTTCTAAGCAACGCGATCTTGGATCAGGTGCCGGTTGCGCTGCCTGGCGCAACCTGTGCCTCTTTCGGCAAAACCACACGGTAACAGGCCACCGCGGCGATCAAACTGCACAACACGATGAAGGCGACCGCCAGCGACACCTCATGCAGATGCGCAACGCCTGCAAGGGCGGCGGATACGGCAACGGCGGTCAGGCGCACGATGCTTTTGATCGCGGCTGACCCCTGAACGCGCTGCTCTTTGGGCGCGACGTCCAGAAAGTACAGCTTGCGCGCGCTGCTGATCCCGGTCACCGCGACCGTGACGATGAACAACGCAATCGCGTGCAGATGAACCTCGTGATCGATACCAAGATAGTGAAACCCCAGCAGGATGATCCCCGTCGCCGCCACCATCAGCGTTCCGGCCACCATGACCGCGCGATGGGATTTCATGTTCACGATCTGCCACAATGGGGCCGAGACCAGGTATCCCGAGGCCGACGACACAATCATCGCCGTCAGCCCTTTGGCCGAACTGTGATGCGCCTCGGCCGCGATCAGCGCGAAGAAGGGCACAGATAGCGAGACAACCACCAGCGGCATCCGCATGACCAGATAGCGCCGGAACCACTGATGTTGAAACATGCTGAGAACGGATTGGATATTGGCCCTCAGCGACAGTTTCAATGTCGATTTTTCAGTGCCTTTGCCCTGTGTAGCCTGACCAATCTCGGCCATGGCAAGGATCGACAGGCCGGACAGCAGGAAGAACGTGACCGAAACGGCAATAACGGCAGAATGGCGGGAAAATGGCGGGTTGTCCTTGGTGATTTCGTGGACCAGCAGCGCCAGCCCAATTGCGCCCAGACCGCCTGCGCCCAGTTGCAGGTAATGCATCAGCATTCGGGATTTGGACTGAACATGATCCCCGATCAGATCTGTATACATCAGGTTCTGAATTTCATCGAACAAACCGATCAGGAAAAAGATCGAAATGAATGCAACCGCGATCAGGGGTACCAATCCCGTCGCAGCCACAGCTATCGCGATCAAAAGGCAGGCGCCAATCGCAACTTCGGTCAGCGCGATCCCGCGCTTTTTCTGCGTCTGGGCGGCAATGGTTCGGGCCAGGAAAAAATCGGCAATCATGCTGCCAACCATCCGGACCGAGACCAACGCCCCGGCGACGAACATCGGCAATTCAAAAGACACCGCCAGAAACGGCAGAACAACGGATGGGCTTCCCAACGTCCACGCGACCTGGGACAGAATGCTCTGCCCCGCCAAAACCGGAACGTTCCGCCTTGCCAGATCTGATGGGTCTTGTGCCATGCTTGTCAAAATCCCAAGCCACGCAGCCAGCCTGCGCGCCCGTCCCGGTTGCTTTGTCAGGCCCCCAGACTATTGCGTTCCCGTGCCTTGACCAAGCATCCCGTGAAATGCCCGAAACAAAAAAGCCCGGCCAAACTGGCCGGGCCCAACACCAATCGGGTTGAAAGGGTCAGAGCTGCGCCATGACCTCATCAGTCGCTTCGAAATTGGTTGTGACGCGCTGCACGTCATCATCGTCTTCCAGCGCATCGACCAGTTTCATCAGCTTTTGCATGTCTTCCAGACCAAGTTCGGTTGTGGTCGTGGGTTTCCAGACCAGCTTGGTGGATTCGGATTCACCCAGCGCCTCTTCCAGCGCGTTGGACACATCGTTCAAATCGGTATCCGCGCACCAGATGATGTGACCATCTTCCGAGCTTTCGACATCTTCGGCCCCGGCCTCGATCGCGGCTTCGAAAATAGTATCCGCATCGCCGGCGTCCGCCTGATAAACCACCTCACCCTTGCGGTCGAACATGAACCCGACCGAGCCGGTCTCACCCAGATTGCCGCCATTCTTCGAAAACGTCGAGCGCACGGTCGAGGCCGTCCGGTTGCGGTTATCCGTCATCGTCTCGACGATCACAGCAACGCCATTGGGGCCGTAGCCTTCGTACCGGATTTCTTCATAATCGTCGCCTTCACCCGCAACCGATTTCTTGATCGCGCGGTCGATCACGTCCTTGGGGACCGAGTTCGACTTGGCCTCTTTCACCGCCAGACGCAGGCGCGGGTTCTTGTCGGGATCGGGGTCGCCCATCTTGGCGGCCACGGTGATCTCTTTCGACAGTTTGGAAAACAGTTTGGACCGCGCGGCGTCCTGACGTCCCTTGCGGTGCTGGATATTGGCCCATTTGGAGTGGCCTGCCATAATGCGTCCTCGTCATCGTGTTTGCGTATTCGGCGCTCATATAGACGTTTGCGGGGGGCAGGATCAAGAGACCGGCTTGCGAGACGCCCCCTTGCGGGTATGGTGAGCCCATGACGACAGATCAAATCATTCTTTTTGCGCTTTTCATTACTGTTTTTGGGCTGCTGCTATGGGGGCGTTTCCGCTATGACCTTGTGGCCTTTGCCGCCTTGATGGTGGGCGTCGTGCTGGGCGTGGTGCCGGTCGACAACGCTTTTGCGGGGTTCGGGCACCCGGCCACGATCATCGTCGCGCTCGTGTTGGTCGTCTCGGCCGGGTTGGTTCGATCCGGGGCCGTGTTCCTGATCACGCGCACTCTGGTCGATGCCTCGCGCGGTCTGGGGGCGCATATCGCGCTGATGGGCGGGATCGGTGCGGTGCTGTCGGCCTTCATGAACAACGTCGCCGCACTGGCTCTGTTGATGCCAGTGGACATTCAGACCGCACGCAAGGCGGGGCGATCCGTGGGCCTGTCGCTGATGCCGCTGAGTTTCGCGACCATTCTGGGCGGGATGGCAACCCTGATCGGCACGCCGCCCAATATCATCATCGCCTCAATTCGGGCCGAGACGCTGGGTGAGCCCTTCAGGATGTTCGATTTCGCCCCGGTCGGCGGCATTGCCGCCATTGCCGGGCTGGCCTTTGTATCTCTGATCGGCTGGCGACTGATCCCCAACCGGGGCAAGCAGGAAGAGGCGTCCGAGACCCTTGCAGAATATATCGCCGAACTGACCCTGCCGCCTGAATCACCCCATATCGGCAAGCGTGTCAGCGAGCTGTACGAGGCCGCCGAAAAATCCGACGTGGCCATTATCGGCCTGATCCGGGACGGCAAGCGGCGCTATGGCCGCTCTGCCCATGCGACTCTGGCCGAAGGCGACGCGCTGGTTCTGGAAGCCCGCCCCGAGGCGCTGGACGAGTTCCGCGCCGCCCTGAACCTCGATTTCTCGGATACCCGGCGGCAAGAAGTGCTGACCGCCGAAGGCGAAGGGCTTGAGGTTATCGAGGTCGTCGCCACCGAAAGCGCCCAGATCACGGGCCGTACCGCGCAAGGGTTGGGGCTGGCCTGGCGGCAGAGTACGGTTCTGATGGGTATTTCCCGTCAGGGCCGCCGGATCACCGAACAGGTCCGCAAGACGGAAGTCGAGGCCGGTGACATCCTTCTGTTGCTCTGCCCCCGCGACCGCGGAGCCGACGTCACCGAATGGCTAGGCTGTCTGCCTCTGGCACAACGGGGCCTGAACGTGACGGCGAACGAAAAGGCGTGGCTCGCCATTGGTCTGTTCGCAGCTGCCGTTCTGGCCGCCAGTGTCGGCCTGATCTATCTGCCTATCGCTTTGGGATTGGTGGTCATTGCCTATGTCCTGACCAAGATCATGCCCATCAGCGACATCTACAATCATATCGAATGGCCGGTTGTCGTTCTGTTGGGTTCGATGATCCCGCTGGGCAGCGCTTTGGAGACCTCGGGCGGCACCGAGTTGATCGCCAACGCCCTGATCCAACTGACTGGCGGATTGCCCGCTTGGGCCATTCTGACCGTGCTGATGGTTGTGACGATGACACTGTCGGACGTTCTGAACAACACGGCCACCGCCATTGTCGCCGCCCCGGTCGGCATCCAGATGGCCCGCACGCTTGACGTTTCGCCGGATCCGTTCCTGATGACGGTGGCCGTGGCAGCCTCGGCCGCGTTTCTGACGCCGATTGGGCACAAGAACAATACGCTGGTTCTGGGTCCCGGAGGGTATCGGTTTGGCGACTATTGGCGCATGGGATTGCCGCTTGAGATCCTGATCATCACCGTATCGATCCCCGCTATCCTTGTGTTCTGGCCGCTTTGACAGGTAAAGCCAGCCCATGAAACGTTTTCTGATCCTCCAGCTGCGTCCCGAAACCGATGCCTCGGACGCGGAATATGCCTCGATCCTGGACAAGACCGGTCTGTCGCCCGAGCAGACCCACCGCATTCGGCTGGATTGCGAAGATCTGCCCGCGGGGCTGGATGTCACCGACTATGCGGGCATCATCGTCGGCGGCGGCCCGGGCTGCGTCAGTGACGAGCCCGAGACAAAATCCGCGTTGGACGCAAAGATCGAAGGCGCGGTAATGGGGCTGATGCCTCAGATCACGGCGCAAGATCATCCCTTCATGGGCTGCTGCTATGGGCTGGGTGTTCTGGCCGCGCATCTGGGCGGAGATGTCAGCAAAGCCCGGTTCGGCGAGCCGGTTGGTCCATCATCCTGCCGACTGACCGACGACGGCGCATCAGACCCTTTGACAGCCGGGCTGACCCCGGAATTCGACGCCTTTGTCGGCCACAAGGAAGCCGTGCAAGCCCTGCCTGACGGCTGCGTACACCTTGTTGCGTCTGACCCCTGCCCGTTTCAGATGATCCGCTGGGGCCAGAACGTCTATGCCACGCAGTTTCACCCCGAGGCGGACGCAAAGGATTTCGAGCAGCGCATCAATATCTACAAGCACCACGGCTATTTCCCGCCCGAAGACGCGCAACGTCTGATCGATATCTGCAACGCTGCAGACGTCACCCAACCCGGAGAAATCCTGCGTCGCTTCGTCGACCGCTACAAGTGACCCAACGGCGGTATTGCCTGCGGCTTTCAGGCTCGCATAGGCTGATCCGAAACGACTTGGGGAGGAGTTGTTCTTGGATCTGCTTATTAATGTCGGCCTGCCGATCTCGCTGGCCATTATCATGCTGTCGCTGGGCGTCGGGCTTGAAATCGCGGATTTCCGGCGTGTGCTGAGCCGCAAATACCCTTTTGCAATCGGTGCGGCATGTCAGGTCGTCCTTCTGCCAATCGCGGCGTTCACGACCGTCAAGCTGTTCGGCCTGCCACCTGAAATCGCGGTCGGTTTCATGCTGCTCAGCTTTTGTCCCGGCGGTGTGACCAGCAACATCCTGACCAAACTGGCCAAGGGGGACGTGGCCCTGTCGGTCAGCCTGACGGCGGTGATCAGCATCCTGTCGATCCTGACGGTACCCGTTCTTGCGGCATGGTCCATCACGCATTTCATGGGCGAAAACGCGCCCGAGGTTTCGATCAGCGGTCTGGCCATTGCCATGTTCCTGATCACAACACTTCCCGTGGCCATCGGCGTGGGACTTCGCAGGTTTGCAACCGGGTTTGCAAACCGGATCGAAAACGGTTTGTCCAAGCTGGCAACCGTATTGTTCGTTTTGATCGTCGTCGCCGCGCTGGCCGGAAACTGGCAGCTTTTCGTCGATAACCTCGGGATCATGGGTGCGGGCTTGATTTCCCTGAACGTTGCGCTTTTGCTGATCGGGCTGGGGATCGCGCGTGCCGCAAATCTGTCATGGCCCGAGAGTAAAACTGTCTCGGTCGAAACCGGTATCCAGAACTCGACGCTGGGGATCACTCTGGCGGCCCTGATCACCGGTACGGATAGCGGGTTCAGCCCCCTGGCCCTGCCATCTGCTGTCTATGGGATTACGATGTATGCGGTCGTGTTCCCCTTCCTTGTCTGGTTTCGCCAACGCTGAAAGGACTGTTCATGACCAATAACACGGCAGATGCGGTTGTCGTCGGTGGCGGACTGGCGGGATTGGTTGCGGCAGCGGAACTGGGTGATCGGGGTAAAAAGGTGATCCTGCTGGATCAGGAGCCCGAGCGTTTTCTGGGCGGTCAGGCATTCTGGAGCCTTGGTGGGCTGTTCATGGTCGATACCCCCGAACAACGTCGGATGGGGATCAAGGACAGCCACGACCTGGCCTTGCGCGACTGGATGGGCAGCGCGCAGTTCGACCGGGACGAGGACGCGTGGCCGCGCAAATGGGCCGAGTCTTATGTGGAATTTGCCGCCGGTGAAATGCGCCCATGGCTGCACGAGATGGGTCTGCGCTGGTTCCCAATCGTGGGATGGGCCGAGCGTGGCGGGTCATATGCGGACGGTCACGGTAACTCGGTTCCCCGGTTTCACATCACGTGGGGCACCGGCCCGGGCGTTCTGAAACACTTCATTCGCCGCGTCCGCGATCATGTCAGCGCCGGACGGATCGAGTTGAAATTCCGCCATCAGGTCAGCCATATCATCATGCAGAACGGCAGCGCCAAGGGCGTCTCGGGCGAGGTGCTGGCGGATGATACCGCTCCGCACGGTGCCAAAACCAACCGGGATGAGGTGGGTGAGTTCGAGGTCTATGCGCCCTCGGTCATCGTCACCTCGGGCGGGATCGGCGGCAATTTCGAGATGGTGCGCAAGAACTGGCCCCGTGACAGGCTGGGCGAGCCCCCGAAGGACATGGTGGCGGGTGTTCCGTTTCATGTGGATGGCCGCATGATCGCGATCAGCGAAAAGGCCGGAGGGCACGTGATCAATGGCGACCGGATGTGGCACTACACCGAAGGGCTGCGCAACTGGAACCCGATCTGGCCCTCGCACGGTATTCGCATCCTGCCCGGCCCCAGTTCCATGTGGTTCGACGCGCGCGGCAACCGGATGAAACCGCCATGTCTGCCGGGGTTTGACACGCTGGGCACGCTGAAAGAAATCCTGAAAACCGGGTATGACTATAGCTGGTTTGTGTTGACCCAGAAGGTGATCAAGAAGGAATTCGCCCTGTCGGGGTCTGAACAAAACCCCGACATGACCGAAGGTGGCTGGCGCGAGGTGCTGTTCCAGCGCGTCCTGACCGGGTCAAAAGCCACTACCCCGGTCGAAGCGTTCAAGGAACATGGCGAGGATTTCATTGTTGCCAACACGCTAACCGAACTGGTCAGCGGCATGAACCAACTGGGCGGCGGCCTGATCGACGAGGCGCATCTGCGCGCCCAGATCGAGGCGCGGGACAGCCAGGTCGACAACCCCTTTACCAAGGACGCGCAGATTGCGGCGATTCTGGCGGCGCGCAACTATCGCGGCGACAAACTGATCCGCACAGCCAAGCCGCACAAATTCCTCGACCCGTCCAATGGCCCGCTGATCGCGGTCAAGCTGCATATCCTGACCCGCAAGACTTTGGGCGGATTGCAGACCAATCTGGACAGCCAGATGATCGGCGCAGATGGTCAGGTCGTCCCCGGCCTGTTCGCCGCCGGAGAGGTCGCCGGGTTCGGCGGCGGTGGCTATCACGGATATAACGCGCTTGAGGGCTCGTTCCTGGGTGGCTGCATCTTCTCGGGCCGCAACGCAGGCCGGTCCCGGGCCGTGGCGTAAACGCTTAGGGCAGGCGGATGAATTTCAACACCGGCTCGCCATTCTGATCCAGCATGACCAGACTGTCGCCCGCAACGGCATAGGTCGCGACCTGTTGCAGCGCGTCAAAGAACTGGCGTTCCGTCTGCTCGGCCTCGGGCGGGCAGGCCATCAAGGTCGCGGCGATATTCTCGGGGAATTCGATCCGATCCCCAGACATCTGGGCCCGTCCGGTAAACCGGTTGCACCCGCCGCTGCCGCCAAATGCACCATCGGCTTCAAAGGCAAGTTCGGGGCTTTTTTCGGCGTTTAACACGGCCCCGTCGATACCGATGGCGGACCATTTTGTGTTCTCCAACACCGCGGCATCCGGTGTTTGCGCCGGATCGCTGTCACTCTGCGCCATGCTGTGGGTGCCCAACAGGGTCAATACGATTGCACCGGCAACAATGGCCTGACCGATCTTTGGAAAAGGCATCATTCTGTCCTTTTACTTCAAACATTTGAAGAAAAGATTGGGACAGAAACGGGATTTACAAGGTTGCGACGTTGCGTTCGGCAAAACAGCGCCGGTATCACAGCGGCCAGATCAGCGGGATCAGCAGCGAGGCCAGCAGGCCGACCGTCAGGTTCAGCGGGATGCCAACCTTCATGAAATCGGTGAACCGGTAGCCGCCAGGGCCGTAAACCATCATGTTGGTCTGATAGCCGATAGGTGTCGCGAACGAGGCCGAGGCGGCGACCATAACGGCAACAACCAGCGGGCGCGGATCAATGCCCACCGCCTGCGCCAAACCGATGGCAATGGGGGTCACAACCACCGCCACCGCGTTGTTGGACACCAGCTCGGTCAGGACCGAGGTCAGAAGGTAAACCGCCCAGATGATCAGGAAGGGCGGCAGCAGCCCCAGCGACGGCGCGATGGCTTCCACAATCAGCGATACTGCGCCCGAGGCATCCAGCGCCGCCCCGATAGCCAGCATGGCAAAGATCAGCGCCAACAGGCGGCCTTCGACAAAGGAAAACGCCTCATCCGCGTCGATACAGCGGGTCAAAAGGACAATCGCAACCGCAAGGATCGACAGCAACAAAATAGGCGCCACGCCCAGCGCGGCCAGAGCGACGATCCCGATCAATGCGCCAATCGCAATCGGGGCATGGCTGCGGCGGAACGCTCGGGCCGAAGGTTGGCTGACATCGACCATATCCATTTCCGCCGCCAGACGCTGAATATCCGCCGGGGCCCCTTCCAACAGCAGCGTGTCACCAACACGCACCACCAGATCATCCAGCTGTCGCCCGATATTCTGATTCCGGCGATGTACGGCCAGAGTATAGACACCATACCGGCGACGCAGACGCATTGCGCCCAACGTGCGACCGACCATGCGGCATCCGGGGGTGATCAGAACCTCGACAGTTTTTGTCTCAACCGCCGAGACCTGATCAACGCGC
Organism: Ruegeria sp. AD6; assembly: GCF_056542325.1. Taxonomy (NCBI): domain Bacteria; kingdom Pseudomonadati; phylum Pseudomonadota; class Alphaproteobacteria; order Rhodobacterales; family Roseobacteraceae; genus Ruegeria; species Ruegeria sp. AD6. Next base: position 165,240 of record NZ_JBQFZQ010000006.1, read on the forward strand.
TTCAGCTCTTTGTTGCTTTGCAGGCTGAGAAGCTCGGTCATTTCAGTGCGCAGAACCACCCGGTCACCGACGCGCAGCTCGATCCCTTTAAGGTTGCGCCGCAGGGACTCGTCGCCCCGAACCACGTCGATCAGACGTACGCCGGGGCGTTTGAACAGCTGGACCCCAGTGACCTCGCGCCCGATCAGGTTGCTGTCGGGGGGAATGACGGCCTCGGTAAAGAATTTCATCTTTGACCGGTCGCTGAGCAAGGTTGCCATGCTGTCGCGATCCGGTAGCAGGCGCGGGGCGACAAAACGCAGATAGACCATGCCATAAATGACCAGAGCGATGCCCAATGGCGTAACCTCGAAGATCGTGAACGCCGCCATGCCCTGCGCGCGGGCTACGCCATCCACCAGCAGATTGGTCGAGGTTCCGATCAGGGTCAGCGTTCCGCCCAGAATGGCCGCATAACTCAGCGGGATCAGCAGTTTTGAGGCCGGTACGTTCAGCGTGCGCGCGATCTGGACGAAAACCGGGATCATCACGACGACAACCGGCGTATTCGACACAACCGCCGAGGCCAGCACCACAAAAGCCATCAGCAGCCCAATGGCAATGCGCGGGTTCACCTGCGCCTGTTTCTGCGCGGTCGAGGTGAAGGCGTCCAGTGCTCCGGTGCGGACCAGCGCCCCCATGATGATGAACATCGCGGCAATGGTCCATGGGGCCGGGTTCGACAGGACGGCCAGCGCGCTTTGATAGGGCAAGATCCCAGTGACCAGCATCAGGGCAACGCCGCCAATGGCCACAACCTCGGTCGGGTAGACCTCGCGCAGGAACATGACGAACATGCCCGCAACAATCAAAAGCGCCAGAATTGCGCTGCCCGTATCTGTCAGTGTGAGGAATTGCATTCGTGGTATTCTGTCCGAACCCTGGCCCAAGCGCCTGACGGGTAGTTTCCCGCATTGCGCTGGGCAGAGCAAGCCTTTACGGCCCCGCCTGTTCCAACCGCCCACCGACGCGCACCATTCGCACGGATTTTGCGCTGCCGTCCTGATCGTTGGTCTCGACGAACACACCGCTTAGCGTTGCCTCGCCATTCGCCGGGGTAAAGCGGGCCTTGGGCATGCCGGTGATGAAACGGCGCATCGGCTCGATCTTGTCCATGCCAATGACCGAGTCATAGTCGCCGCACATCCCCGCATCCGTCAGATAGGCGGTGCCACCGGGCAGGATCTGTGAATCCGCCGTCGGCACATGCGTATGCGTCCCCACCACAAGGCTGGCGCGCTTGTCGCAGTAATGGCCCATCGCCATCTTCTCGGACGTGGCCTCGCAATGCATATCAACGATGATGGCGTTGGCCTGCCCGCCGCGCGGGTGGGATTTCAGGATCGGTTCAATGGCCGAAAACGGATCGTCAAAGGGCCGTTTCATGAAGACCTGCCCAAGCACCTGAGCCACCAGCACCTTGCGGCCGCCGGGCGCATTGAACAGGCGATGCCCCCGCCCCGGTGCGCCTTTGGCAAAGTTCACCGGGCGCACGATGCGCGGCTCTTTCTCGATGAATTGCAGCATGTCCTTCTGATCGAAGGCATGATCACCCAGCGTCAGACAATCCGCGCCCGCATCCAGCAACAGCTTGGCGTGATCGCCCGTCAGGCCCATCCCGTTCGAGGCATTCTCACCATTCACCACAACGAAATCCAGCCGCCAGTCTTCGCGCAGACGCGGCAGATGCTGCTGGATGGCCGTGCGTCCCGCGCGGCCCATGACGTCACCCAGAAAAAGTATCCTCATGCCAACCGTCCTAAGTGTGGTCAATGCCAAGCACAAGCGGTTAAACTATGGCCATAGAGCGCAAAACTGCATTGGACAGGAGAGATTTATGACCCGCTACCTCATTTCGGTTGCCATGCTTATCCCTCTGGCGGCCTGCGATCAGCCGTCGGAACAATCGACCGAACTTGCCAATCCGGCGGCGACCTACTGCGTCGAAAAAGGCGGGCAGTACGAGATACAGGACAGCGCGGACGGTCAAACAGGGACCTGCACCTTGCCCGATGGCTCAACACAAGATGCGTGGGAGTATTTCCGGGCAGAGAATATGGGTTAGGGTCCGAAACTCAGCACCCGGCTTTCGGTGATGACCATATCCAGCGGCTGATCGGTCGGTTCCAGCGGCAGCCCTTCGGCCTCTTGCGCATCGAAGGCGAAACCTATGGCCAGCGTCGGACGCTTGGCGCGCAGTCCTTCCAGTGTGCGGTCATAAAATCCGCCGCCATAGCCCAACCGGCCACCCTGAGAATCGAAGGCCACCAGCGGGACGATCAGGATCTCGGGGTCGAAATAGTCGTCAACCTCGGGCACTTTTGCCCCAAACGGGCCGTCTTTCAACGCGCCTTCGGGCGTCCAGCGCGAGAACTTGAGCGCCTGACCGGCGGCTTGAATCACCGGAACGCCAACCGGACCATAGGCCGAAGCCTCGGCCATGGCGGGCAGCGGATCAATCTCGGTTCGGATCGGCATGTAGCCCGACAGCGGCACACCGCGGTAGCCAGCCAGAACTTCGGACAGACGCCCGGCGGCGGCGGGCAGGCGCGCGTCAAACGCAGCTTTGCGGCGGGCGAACGCTGCTTTGCGCGCCGTAGCCTTGATTTCAGTCAGATCGGTCACAAAAGCACCACGCTGGCCAGCCCCAAGAAGATAAAGAACCCCATGACATCCGTTGTGGTTGTCACAAAGGTCCCCGATGCCAGAGCTGGGTCAACGCCCATTCGGTCCAGCAAGACCGGTACTACCGTACCCGCAAAGCCCGCGATGATCATGTTCACGACCAAGGCTGATCCAATCACGACGCCCAGCAGCGGCGAGTCGAACCACAGCATCCCAACCGTCCCCAGAACGATGGCAAAACACAGCCCGTTGAGCATGCCGACCAACAGCTCTCGCCGGATCACACGCCCCACGTTTGAACCGGTCAGGTCGCGCGTGGCCAACGCCCGCACCGCAACGGTCAGCGACTGCGTACCCGCATTGCCGCCCATCGAGGCCACAATCGGCATCAGGATCGCCAGTGCCACCAGATGATCAATCGCCGCCTCGAACTGCGAAATCACCAGCGAGGCACAAATGGCCGTACACAGATTCACCGCCAGCCACGGCAGACGCCGACGACTGGTCGCGGCCACACTATCCGACAGAGAGCTTTCGTCGCTGACACCGGCCAGACGCAGGATGTCTTCCTCGTGTTCCTCATCCAGAACCACCATGGCGTCGTCGATGGTGATCACCCCGACCAAACGGCCATCGGCGTCAACCACGGGGGCCGAGATCAGGTGGTACTGGTTGAACGCATAGGCCACATCCTCTTCGTCCTGATCGACGGGAATGATGTGGAATTCCTCCTCGGCCAGATCCAGCAACGGAACCTCGCGCCGCGTCGCCATCAGCTTGCCCAGCGTGACCTGCGCAATGGGTTTCAGGCGCGGATCGACCAAAACGACGTGATAGAACTGCTCGGGCAGGTCATCATTGGCGCGCATGAAATCGATGGCCTGCCCTACGGTCCAATGCTCGGGCGCCATGACGACCTCGCGCTGCATAAGGCGACCGGCCGAGCTTTCGGGGTAGGACAGCGCCTGCTCTGCCGCCAAACGCTCGGAATCTTCCAGCGCGTCCAGAATGGTCTCCTGCTGGGGTTCCTCAAGGTCTTCCAGCAGGTCAACGACATCGTCGCTTTCCATGTCCCGCACCGCTTCGGCCAGAACATCCGGCTTCAGAACACCGATGACCTCTTCCCGGACGGCTTCATCAAGTTCCGACAGAATGTCGCCGTCGAATTCCTTGTCATACAGACGGATCAGGCGGGCGCGGTCATAGGGGTTGATCTGTTCCAGAAGGTCGGCGATGTCGGCGGCGTGCAGCGGCTCCATCAACTCGATCAGCTGGGACCGATCTTCCACATCCACCGCATAGAGAATCGCCGCCACGGTTCGGCGGTCCAGCGCATAGACGTCTTCGTCGGTGGCAGAGTCGGCTACGGGATCATCAAAGCCTGTCGTCATGTGCTGCTCCCGCTTATTTTGCCATTGGCCCTTAATTAGAAGAAGCAGCTACCGGAAAACAATGACAATGCGCCGATTTACCCACATCTTTCGCACGCCTATGCTGATCAACGGTCTCAAACAGCTAGGGAACAGGGCGAATGGCGCAAAAGACGCTTTTGAAAGGGCGCGTTCTGAGTTTCGACGGATCGCCGTTTGAAGGGGAGCCAACCGACGCGACCCGGCTGGACGAAGCCGTTCTGATCGAAGACGGGCGCGTTCAGGCCGTCGGCGCGCTGGACGCGCTGAGCAGCGCGCATCCGGATGCCGAAACGCGGGACTATGGCAACCATCTGATCATGGCGGGCTTTGTTGATCCCCACGTTCATTATCCGCAAACCGCAATGATCGCCAGCTGGGGCAAACGGCTGATCGATTGGCTGAACACCTATACGTTCCCCGAAGAGATGAAGTTCGGCGACACGGGCTATGCGACTGAGATTGCCAACCGCTATCTCGACCTGACAACGGCACATGGCACGACGACCATGTGCAGTTTCTGCACGATCCATCCCGAAAGCGTCGATGCGTTCTTCTCGGTCGCTCAACAGCGCGGCCAGCGGGTCGTCGCGGGCAAGACCTGTATGAACCGCAACACCCCCGAAGGGCTGCAGGACACCGCGCAGACAGCCTATGACCAGTCCGAGGCCCTGCTGGAGAAATGGCACCGCGTGGATCGGTTGTCCTACGCGATCACGCCGCGCTTTTCGCCCACCTCGACGCCCGAACAGCTTGAGGCATTGGGGGCGCTATGGGCCGAGCATCCGCATTGCCTGATGCAAACTCATCTGAGCGAGCAGACTGACGAGATCGAGTGGGTCCGGTCCCTGTTCCCCGACGCGCGGGATTATCTGGACACCTATGAGAAATTCGGCCTGCTGGGTCAGAACGGCTTGTATGGCCACGTCATCCATTTGGAAGACCGCGAGCGCGACCGACTGCGCGAGGTGGACGCGGCGCTGGTGCATTGCCCGACTTCAAACACTTTCATTGGCTCGGGTCTTTTTGACATGAACGGGCTGATCCATGACGGCCACCGGGTCGGGCTGGCCACCGATACGGGCGGCGGGTCCAGCTTTTCGATGCTGCGCACGATGGCCGCCGCTTACGAGATCGGCCAGTTGCGCGGCCGACCCCTGCACCCGGCGCAGTTGCTGTGGCTGGGTACAGTCGGCTCGGCGCGAACACTGCGGATGGAGGATTGCATCGGCAATATTGCTCCGGGGATGGAGGCGGATCTGATTGTGATCGACCTTGCCTCGACCCCGGCGATTGCCCAGCGTGAGGCCCACGCAGATGATCTGTGGGAGGCCGTGTTCCCGACCATCATGATGGGCGACGACCGCGCCATTGCCGAGGTCTGGATCGGAGGCACGCAAGCCGCTTGCTGAATGCGCCTGCGGCGCATGCCTCCGGCGGGGATATTTTTAGCCAGATGAAGGGCGGATCCCGCTATTGTGCAAGCGCGCGCGCCAGACGGTTTTGGGTTTCGATGGCGCGTGGCAGGTCGATTGTCGTGATTTGGCCGCCCCTCACGATCTGACGTCCTTCGACAAACAGATGTTTGACCTGCATCGGTCCGGCCAGCAGCAGGGCCGCCGGATCCCAACTGCCCGCGCTTTCGATGCAGCGTGTATCCCACACCGCGATGTCGGCCCGTTTGCCCGGCATAAGCCGCCCGCAATCGGGCCGTCCCAGCACATCCGCGCCGCCTCGGGTCGCGATCTCAAGCGCTTCGCGGGCGGACATGGCGTCGGCCCCATTGGCGACACGTTGCAACAACATGGCCTGCCGCGCCTCGAGCATCAGGTTGCCGTTGTCGTTGCTGGCCGACCCGTCCGCGCCCAGACCAACTTTCAAGCCCTGATCGCGCATGGTTCGCACCGGCGCGATGCCCGAGCCGAGACGGCAATTGGAGCACGGGCAATGGGCGACGCCTGTTCCGGTTTTCGAGAACAGGTTGATTTCGGCCCCGTCCAGCTTGACGCAATGGGCGTGCCAGACATCGGGACCGGTCCAGCCCAGATCCTCGGCATATTGTCCGGGGCGACAGCCGAATTGCGCCTGGGAATAGGCGATATCCTCGTCATTCTCGGCCAGATGGGTGTGCAGCATGACGCCCTTGTCCCGCGCCAGCAAGGCCGCATCGCGCATCAGATCGCGGCTGACCGAGAAGGGCGAACAAGGTGCGAGGCCGACGCGGCACATCGAACCTTCGCTGGGGTCGTGAAACGCATCGACTACGCGGATCATGTCGTTCAGGATGTCACTTTCAGCCTCGACCAGACTATCCGGCGGCAGGCCGCCATCGCTTTCGCCGATGCTCATCGCGCCGCGGGTGGGGTGAAAGCGCAGGCCGAGTTCCGAGGCGGCGGCAATCGTATCCTCAAGCCGCGCGCCATTGGGATAGAGGTACAGGTGATCGGAACTGAGCGTGCAGCCGGACAGCGCCAGCTCTGCCAGCCCGATCTGGGCCGAGGTAAACATCTCATCCGGCCCGAAGCGGGCCCAGATCGGGTAGAGCGTTTGCAGCCAGCCGAACAGCAATGCGTCCTGTCCGCCCGGAACCGCGCGGGTCAGGGTTTGATAGAGGTGGTGATGCGTGTTCACCAGCCCCGGCGTCACCACGCAGCCCTTGGCATTGTGCACTTCGCCTGTTGTCGTCAGCCCATGGCCAAGCTGCGCGATCTGGCCGTCGCGGATCAGAAGATCCGCACTGGTCAATTCGCGGCGGTCGTCATCCATGGTGAGGATGGTATCGGCGTTTTTGATGAGAATTTCGGTCATATCAGCACTCCTGCATCTGCCCGTCTCATGCAAGGAGTGTGCGGCCGGTGGAAAACGGGCGTAAGAACCGGCTGCTGCTTACTGTAATTGCAGGCCCGGCAAGCGGCAACCAATTTCAGTGGTTGCGCAGAATCTGCAAGGCTGCGGCGTGGATCTCGGCGTTGGCGGCGGCCAAAGCGCGGCCGCCACTATGGGCCGGCCCGCCCTGCCAATCGGTGACAATGCCGCCAGCGGCTTCGATCACAGCAATCGGTGCCTGGATGTCATAGGAATTCAAACCGGCTTCGATCACCAGATCCGCCTGCCCTGCCGCCAACAGAGCGTAGGCGTAGCAGTCCATCCCATAGCGCGTCAGCTTGACCTGTTTGGATACAGCTTCGAACCCCGCGCGATCCTGCGCCGTGCCGACCTCGGGGAAAGTTGTGAACAGGATTGCCTCGTTCAGCGTTTTTGTTTTGCGTGTCGCCAGATCAGATGTGCCCAACGGGCCCTTCAGTTGCGCTATGTCCGAGGATCCCATGAACCGTTCGCCGATATAGGGCTGATCGACCACACCCAGGAATGGCCCATCCGCTGTGCCCAGCGCGATCAGAACGCCCCAGGTCGGTGTGCCGCTGACGAACCCACGTGTGCCGTCAATCGGGTCCAGAACCCAGACGCGTCCGCTGCTGCCTTCGGTCTGGCCGTATTCTTCCCCCAGAATCCCATCATCCGGGCGGTGACGGCTGAGAACCTCGCGCATTGCCTGTTCCGCAGCGCGGTCCGCAACGGTGACCGGGTCGAACCCGTCTTCCAGCTTGTTCGAGGTTTCAAGATCGTGTTGGCGAAAATGCGGAAGAATAGCCGCGCGCGCCGCGTCGGCCATTGCTTCGGCTACATCCATGTCGGTCAAAGGCGTCTGGTGCATGGGCCACTGGTGCGGCCAACGCCCGGCAGAGTCAAGCGATCAGGCGACGTCGCTGAGAACCCGTGCCAGTTCAAACAGACGGCGGCGCTGGTTTTCCGGGATTGCGTAGTAAGAGCGCACCAGATCCAAGGCTTCCTTGTCCCCCATCAGGTCAGCAGGCACCGATTTCTTGTCCGACGGGCTTTTTTCTGCTTCTTCGAGACCTTCAAAGAAAAAGCTGACCGGAACGTCCAATGCCTCGGCGATGTCCCACAGGCGGGATGCGCTGATTCGGTTGGCTCCGGTTTCGTATTTCTGGATTTGTTGAAACTTGATACCAACCTGCTGCGCCAATTGCTGCTGGGTCATCCCAATCAGCCAGCGGCGATGCCGAACGCGCTTGCCCACATGGACATCGACGTGATGAGTCATTGGTATTCTCCTTTACTACACAAACATCTGTACGGGATTGCGCGACGTCCGTGATCGCAACCTTAGCGAGCGGGCCTTAACCACTCCCTAACCTGGATCGTGCCACCCCCCGATTACAGCACTAGGTGCCTATATTGCTGCTTTTGGAATTTTTTTCAAGCTGGTTGAGTCATGCACCCGACATGGTGGTTTGTGGTTGTGTCCCTTTGGACCCTACACCATTGGTTGTATTCGACGGGCCGATTATTCCCGACGTGGCGTGCATATTGACAAGCGACGCGCGACGCGCGCCTATTTCCGCAAATCAAGGGGCGGTCAATCTATGCTGGCATATCGTGTTCAATCCGACGGCGCAGTCGCGCAATTGTGTGAGGTCGAGGTTCCGGCCCCGTCTGCGGGTCAGGTGCGCGTTGCCATCAAGGCCTGCGGGCTGAATTTTGCAGACCTGCTGATGCAGAAAGGCACCTATCAGGACACCCCCAAGACTCCGTTCACGCTGGGTCTGGAAATTGCCGGGGTGATCGAGTCGGCTGGCCCGGACATCACGCATCTCAAACAGGGCGACCGGGTCGCGGTTTACTCGGGTCAGGGTGGTTTGGCCGAGTTCGGGGTATTTGACGCAGATCGTGTGATCCCCCTGCCCGACACGACCAGTTTCGAGGATGCCGCTGCGATCCAGATCGCCTATGGCACCAGCCATCTTGCGCTGGATCACCGGGCCCGGCTGCAACCGGGCGAGACCTTGCTGGTCACCGGTGCCGCGGGCGGGGTTGGTCTGACGGCTGTCGAGGTTGGCAAGCTGATGGGCGCGACCGTGATCGCTCAGGCGCGGGGGGCCGAAAAGCTGGCCGTTGCAAAAGATGCGGGTGCGGATCACCTGATCGATGCATCCGAGGATCTGCGTGAAACCGTCAAAGCACTGGGCGGTGCGGACGTTGTTTACGACGCCATTGGCGGCGACGTATTCAAGGCGGCCTTTCGCGCCACCAACCCTGAAGGTCGCTTGCTGCCCATTGGATTTGCCGGTGGCGAGGCTCCGCAAATCCCGGCCAATCATCTGTTGGTCAAGAACCTGACCGTGATCGGGTTTTACATCGGCGGCTATCTCAGCTTTCGCCCCAAGATCGTTCAGGACAGTTTCAAAACGCTGTTTCGCTGGCACAGCGAGGGCAAGATCAAACCGCATATCAGCCACACCCTTCCTCTGGCGGCTGTGGCAGAGGGGATGCAATTGCTGAAAGAGCGTAAATCCACCGGCAAGATCGTTATCACGATCTGAGCGCGCCTACCCGACGACCGCCCGCAACTGACTGCCCCCCAACATGCGGAAGTTCTGACGCACCAGTTGGGCCAATGCCTCGACAACCGGGTCACGCCCCGAATCGCCGCCGTAGAGGTTGATCATATGCGCGGGCAAGTCCGGAAGCGCACCGCCCGAGTCGATCTGTTCCAGATGCGCGGCCTCGGTCCCGTCCAGCATCGCGTGAACGGCCAGATCGGCGCTGACTGTGGCCTCGATGGTCCGGTCGTTTTCGGTTTCCACGGACAATTCCCATGGGATACCCGCCGCGTCCAGCGCCGCGATCACCTGCGGGCGGAACAGACACCGCCGCCCCAGCGCCAAAGGCAATGGGTTTTTACGCCAGGCAGACCCGCCCGGCGCGCCGATCCAGCGTAGCGGCAGTTCGGCAATCGTCTCAGCCCCGTCCGTCGATGACGGTTCGGTGGTCAGGATCACATCACACTCACCGCGCTTGAACATATCCTTCAACTGGAGTGAGTAGGACGAGACCAATTGCACCCGCACGCGTGGGAAGTCGGCATTGAACCGTTGCAGGACACGGGGAATCGCCGGGTAGACGATGTCATGGGGCACGCCCAGCACCACTTCGCCCTCAAACGCCTGATCAGTGAGTTTCGAAATCACCTCATCATTCAACGCAATCATCCGTCGGGCATAGGCCAGCAATTGCTCGCCCGAGGCTGTCAGCGCAATGGTCCGTCCGCTGCGGTCCAGCAGTTCAAGGCCCAGAAGCTCCTCCAACCGTTTCAACTGCATTGAAACTGCGGATTGGGTCAGGTGAAGGAATCCGGCTGCGCGGGTTACACCACCCTGATCTGCCACGGCCACGAAAGAGCGCAGGGTTGTAATGTCCAGATTTCGCATCTTCACGATTCCTTATGGGTTACATCATAAATATTCGTTTTCAAAATATGACATGCTTTGCCATATCAATCAAGGAAGTTGATCGATGGCGACAAATCCATCGAAAATCGCAGAAAGGACAATTGCTATGACCCAAATTGCAATCCATCACAGCTGCAAACCCGCCAAACGCTCGTTCGTTTCCTTGGTGCTTCAGGCGCTTTCGGTGAAGCGTCAGCGTCGCAAACTGGCACAACTGGACGATGCCGCGCTGAAAGACATTGGCATTACCCGCGCCGAAGCCTCGGCAGAAGCGGATCGGTTTTTCTGGGACGCGCCGCAAATCTGGAAAAGATGACCTGGATAGTCATGTTTTCCCGAGCGATTGGTGACGCAGTGTCGCCTGTCGCTCGTTTTGTTGGGTGTTTTCGTCGGTTTTCCGCCGGAAAGTCTTGAAACACAGCCATTAGTTGCCGATATTTGAGGGGAAAACCGCCCCGCCCTGTCGGGGCGTTCTAACAGGACGATAAGGGAGACCCTTTGATGGCACAATTCGACACGATCCGGACGGTATCCGGCGCGCGCGCCGCCGAGATTGATCAGGGCCTGCGCGCCCATATGAACAAAGTCTACGGCACAATGTCCGTCGGCATGCTGATCACGGCGCTGGCCGCGTGGGCAATTGCCGGTCTTGCCGTAACCAGCGATCCGACCAATGCGGTCGCCCAGATCGGCGCTGATCGCTATCTGACCAGCCTTGGTGGCACCCTGTTCCTGACGCCGCTGAAATGGGTTGTCATGTTTGCCCCGCTGGGCTTCCTGCTGTTTGGCTGGGGCGCTTTGATGCGGCGCGGTTCGGCTGCGGCTGTGCAACTGGGCTTTTTCATCTTCGCGGCCGTTATGGGCGTTTCGATGAGCTCGATCTTCATGGTCTTTACGCCCTACTCGATCACGCAGACCTTCCTGGTGACAGCAATCGCATTCGCCGGCCTCAGCCTGTACGGTTACACCACCAAGCGTAACCTCAGCGGCATGGGCACCTTCCTGATGATGGGCGTGATCGGTCTGCTGGTTGCCATGATCATCAACCTGTTCCTGCAGTCGGGCGTGATGATGCTGGCCATCTCGGCCATCGGCATCCTGATCTTCGCCGGTCTGACCGCGTTCTATACGCAGGACATCAAGAACACCTATGTGGCACACGCCGCACATGGCGATCAGGAATGGCTGGACAAAGCTGCCTTTGATGGAGCGCTGAGCCTGTATATCTCGTTCCTGAACATGTTCCAGTTCCTGCTGATGTTCATGGGGCAACAGGAATAACGACTGCAAGGCAAGACAAATACGATGGGCCGGTCAGTGACCGGCCCTTTTCTTTTGCCCTCTGTCCAACAAACAAAAACCCCCGCTGCGGAAGCGGGGGCTGTAATTCCAAATCGTCTAAGTCGTCAGCTGCAGTTCAATGGCACCGCAAACCCGCTGCTCCGCTCGGACGAGCCTTTGCGGAACACGTCCCCCGCAGGAAGGCATCCGGTAAAGCGCTCAGTCTCGCTGCCGAAGGTTGCACCGATCGAGTTATCGACGCGGGTGCTGTTGTTGGATGTGCGCAGCACTCCGAAAAGCGTGCCATTCACGTTGACCGTGCTCAGGTACAGGTTGGTATCGCTGCCCGACAATTGTACGGCGGTGTCCGGGTTCCGGCCACCATTGTCGATGGCAACACGGGCCACCTTGTTCGGATCGACCTGATCCGAGAGAACTGTAACGGTTGGCAATTCGGCCAGTTCAGCCGGGATATTCGTTGCGGGCGGGACAAAGGCCACCGCGCCCGGAACGTCGGAAATGGTGCGGGGTTCGCCATCAATTCCAGTAAACCCAACACCTTGGCGGTTGAACGGGTCTTCACAAGCCGTAAGGGTCAGAACGGCAATTGTGGATAACAAGATTTTTTTCATGGCGGTCAACATTTTGTGGCGGTTTGCTCAACCGTAAGTGCAGCGGGTTGCAAAAAGCAAGCCGCCGCCCAGACGATTGCCCCTTGCCCTGATGCGCGGCTGCAACGGACTGTGCGATTTAGCAGCCGTTGAATGACGCCAATGCCAGCACGAAAAAAGGCCCCGCCGCAGCAGAGCCTTTCCCGAAAGTCAGTTCAGAACGGCAGATTACTTGATCTTGCCTTCCTTGTACTCGACATGCTTCCGAACGACCGGATCGTATTTACGAATGGTCATTTTCTCGGTCATGGTGCGTGCGTTCTTCTTGGTCACGTAGAAGTGGCCCGTGCCCGCGGTCGAGTTCAGACGGATCTTGATTGTCGTCGGCTTCGCCATGGTTGATCTCCTGCGTCCGAAAAGGCAGGGGCCTTTCGGTTGAATTCCTATGAGCGTGCGCTTTTACGCGCTGCACCGCCCATGTCAAGGCCAATCGGCCTCGTGTCGTTCAGGATTCGACCCCGCTCCTCAGGCGGATAAGGTCGGGGCGCCCATATAGGCGTGAATCTGGTCCCGTTCGGCGTCGGACAAGCCCAGCGCAGTGGCCAGTTGCAGCAGATACGCCGCCTCACGCTCGTTATCCAGCCGAATCGCCGCCAGGGATGTGGCATAGATCTGCGTTTTGAGCGGCCCACCCGAAGCCGCCGCCAGCCCCATGACATCGACCGGGGATTCGAGCTGTTCCAGAACAAAGGCGCGTTCTTCGTCGCTAATGTCGTCGCCCAACTCTCCGATGATGGTCTGTTTCTCTTGCTCGTCCAGCTCTCCGTCGGATTTCGCGGCCTGGATCATGGCGCGTAGCATCAGTTTGGCTTGCTCTTCCATCGCGGCCCCGGCGGGCGTGCCGCTGAACACCGTCTCCATCATGTCGGCCGTTTGCTGGCTGCCGGTCTTAGCAGCACCCTGCATGGCGTTCAGAAGGCCACCCAGACCAGCAGCACCGGCGGCCCCACCGCCCAGCCCCATCTTGCCGATCATGTCCTGCAAACCCGACGCACCGCCCGGCATCCCGAACTGCTCGGCCATTTTGCCAAGCTGGTCCATGCCTAAGCCACCGCCGGACCCTTGCATCATTTTCTGCAACCCGGCCATGCCGCCCATTTCCTTGTATTTTTCCATTCCCTTGGCCGCCGCAAAACCCACGGCGACCGATGCCAATGCCTTCATGAAACTCATAACAATCCTCCTGGGTTCACTAATCCCTGTTTACAAGCGTAGCAGCGGAACAGGGTTGAGAACACCATTTGCGAGGTTCTGGGCGGATCGCCACTTATAGGTTAGCCGGATTTTGGATACGCGCGGAGGGCCTGTAAGCCGGATCTTGTTCCGGGGTTGCCCCCTTCGATGACCATTCCTCTAGGCCGTGCATTGCTGCGCGGCTCAAGCTGCCAACCCGGTCCCTCTCGGCCAAGACGCGCTTAGCGGCGGTATCGGCTGACGCCGACCGGCCCGCGCGGGGACCCTATTTGGCATTGCTCCCGGTGGGGCTTGCCGTGCCGCCCCTGTTGCCAGGGGCGCGGTGGGCTCTTACCCCACCGTTTCACCCTTACCTTCGACCGAAGTCGCAGGCGGTCTGATTTCTGTGGCGCTTTCCGTCGGGTTGCCCCGCCCGGGCGTTACCCGGCACCGTTGTCTTGTGGAGTCCGGACTTTCCTCTCGGGTCTTGCGACCCCAGCGGCCATCCGGCCCTCCGCGCGTGGGTTGGGTATGCGCAGTGATTGACGGCGTCAAGAGTGGATAGGGTGCTGAAGGGGCCAGCCCCTTCTTGGCCTACGGACAATTCATCCCCGGGATATTTTTAGCCAGATGAAGGGCGGATCAAGTCTGTGGGCCAGACCTGATGAGCGGAGTCAGATCAGCGGGTTCCAGCGGACCTTTGGCCCAAGGTCGGTATCGCAGGCGGACAGCGGCGAGAAGGGTGTCGTCATCGACATCTGCCGTAAAACCTGCGTATTGGGCCAGGGTGCGGAATGCCTGTGGGGGTGGGCCTGGTAAGTTTGGACCCTTACCGCGCTTACCGGCCAGACATTGTTTTTCGAGGCGCTGCCAATCGAATCGGGGGCCGGGGTCGATCTTCCGGCCCGGAGCCATATCGGAATGGCCGATGACATTCTCAGGTCGAAGGGACCAACGTGCCATGATGCCCTCTATCAGCCTTTCCAACGTGGTTATCTGGGGGTCGGAAAACGGGTGCGCGCCCGTGTTGTCCAGCTCGACCCCGATGGAGCGCGAGTTGATGTCGTCCTGACCGCGCCATTCACCCGCTCCGGCGTGCCAGGCGCGATCCTGTTCGCGCACCATCTGCCAGAGGGTTCCGTCATTGCCGATAAGGTAATGCGCCGAGACCTCGGCCTGTGGATCGCAGAGCCGGTCCAGCGCAGCCCTTGCGCTGTCCATTGCGGTATAGTGCAGGACGATAATGGCTGGCGTCAGCCCATCCCGGCGCGGGCCGAAATTGGGTGAAGGATGCCAGATGGCAGATGGGTGATCAGTTGCTGACGGCACTGCGGAACGGGCTGGGATCCCAGCCGCAGGCATAGCCATCGCCATCGGGGTCCAGCCCCTTGCGGTCGCGCTGCGGGCCGCCATTGGACAGGAACTCGATCTGAGCCTGATCTGCCGACGGGAAACGCGCACAGTTGCGTTGGGCCTTGGCCTGCAGGTTGAACCCCGCGCGGCTGTAAAGCTGGGTGCCGACAGGGTTCGACGTGCTGAGCGCATATTGCACGATGTTGGGCTGACCGTCCGCGCCACGCTCGGGCACGGCGGTCGGGGCGACCAGTTCGTAGGTCTGGCGGTTCTGCTCAATCCGAGCGGCGTCGGATTCGATGCTGCGACGCTCGGACACCGCGGCAAAGTCCTGTTCATCGGAGATCGCGGGGTTGCCGGGCGCAGGTACCGTTGCTTGCCCCGAAGTGCTGGCCAGCGCCGCCGCAGCCTGGTTCGCGATATCTGCGTTTTCGCCCGTCGCCACGGCGGTGCCGGGCGCGCCCAATGGCTGCTGCGATACGTCGACCGGGGCCAGCAACGGGTTGCCTGCAATGCCCTGTCCGGCCAGTTGCGCCTCACGCTGGGCCTGGTATTCCGGCGTGTTGAACCCTGTGCCCTGAACCGGTGCAACCGTGTTACAGGCCGCCACCAGGGCAACAAAAGGGATCACTGGCAAAAGACGCATATAACCGCTCCGATACTGGTGAACTGGCAGCCCGAGGCTTACCACCATTTCGCTGGTTTTGCCACAAACCCGGCGGCGTTTTCCAGCGCGTAGGCGGTGTTGAGCAGATCGCCTTCGTCCCACGGGCGTCCGATCAGTTGCAGACCCAGCGGCAGCCCTTGTTTATCGAGCCCCGCGGGCACCGAGATACCCGGCAAACCGGCAAGGTTCACAGTCACTGTAAAGACGTCGTTCAAGTACATTTGAACAGGATCGGCCTCGGTCATCTCGCCCAGACCAAAGGATGCCGAGGGCGTGGCCGGGGTCAGGATCGCGTCGACGCCTGCGGCGAAGACATCCTCGAAGTCTTTCTTGATCAGGGTGCGGACGCGGCGGGCGCGGTTGTAGTAGGCGTCGTAGAAACCTGCGGACAGAACGTAGGTGCCGACCATCACGCGGCGCTGCACCTCGTGGCCGAACCCTTCGGCGCGGGTCTTTTCGTACATCTCGGTGATGCCGTCGCCCTGTGCCAGCGTCGCGCGGCGGCCATAGCGGACACCGTCATAACGCGCGAGGTTCGAGGATGCCTCGGCAGGCGCAATCACATAATACGCAGGCAGCGCGTATTTGGTGTGCGGCAGCGAGATGTCGACGATTTCGGCCCCTGCGTCTTTCAGCATCGCCGCACCGTCGGCCCACAGCTTTTCGATCTCGGCGGGCATCCCGTCCATGCGGTATTCCTTGGGGATGCCGATCTTTTTGCCCTTGATGTCGCCGGTCAGCATCGCCTCGAAATTCGGGACGGCCAGTTCGGTGCTGGTCGAATCCTTGGGGTCGTGGCCGCACATCGCCTCGAGCATGATGGCCGCGTCGCGGACGTTCTTGGTCATCGGACCGGCTTGATCCAGCGAAGAGGCAAAGGCCACGATGCCCCAGCGCGAGCAGCGGCCATAGGTCGGCTTGATGCCCGTGATGCCGGTGAAGGCGGCGGGCTGGCGGATCGAGCCGCCGGTATCGGTGCCGGTCGCAGCCAGACACAGGTCGGCGGACACAGCCGAGGCCGAGCCACCGGATGACCCGCCCGGTGTCAGTTGCGCGTCGTCATTGCCGCGCCGCCACGGGCTGACCGCGTTGCCGTAAACGGATGTTTCGTTGGACGACCCCATCGCGAACTCGTCCATGTTCAGCTTGCCCAGCATCACCGCACCGGCATCGGCCAGTTGCTGCGATACGGTGGATTCGTATTCCGGCTTAAAGCCTTCCAGAATCTTCGAGGCCGCCTGCGAGGGAACGCCCTTGGTACAGAACAGGTCCTTGATGCCGATCGGCAGGCCACACATCGACGGCGCGTCGCCGCCCTTGATCCGCTCATCAGCCGCCTTGGCACGGTCCAGCGCGATTTCGGGGGTCTTGTGGACAAAAGCGTTCAGCGCGTCGGCCTCGTCGATGGCCTTCAGGCAGGATTCGGTCAGTTCAACCGAGGTCACGTCACCCTTACGCAGCGCGTCGCGGGCCTCGGCCAGGCCCAGTTTATTCAGATCGCTCATGTCTTACTCCACCACTTTGGGGACTGCGAAGAACCCTTCGCGCGCGTCGGGGGCGTTGGCCAGAACCTTGTCCTGCTGGCTTCCGTCCGTGACCACATCCTCACGACGCTTCAGGCGCATCGGCTCGACCGAAACCATCGGCTCGACGCCCTCGACATCAACCTCGTTCAACTGCTCGATGAACCCGAGGATGGTGTTGAACTCGGATGCCAGCGCCGGCAGGGCGTCATCCTCGACCTTGATCCGGGCCAGTTTGGCCACCTTGGCGGCGGTGCTTTGGTCAATCGACATCGGAAAACCTCATATACGCTCAGGGGGGCATTTACCCGTCTGTTGCAGCAGTCGCAAGACCGGCAGGCCCCTGCACAACATATGATTCACACCCCCGCAAATCGCTTGCCATTCAATCTTGCATACCCGCTATGCAAAAAAGTAAACCGTTTAGTTCATTTTATGACTTGAAAAACTGAACTGTACTGTTCATTTTACATCTCACAAGACAACACAAACCGGAGACTGAAAATGAAAAGCCTCATCGCAGCCGTCACTTTGTCCGCCACACTTCTGGCCGCGCCGGCCATGGCTTTGGGCATCGACTCCACCAACCTGACCCGCAACCTGAGCTTCCCCTCCCCTGTCTCGGAACCGGTCACGCAGGATCAGGTCAAGCCGGGCAAGTAACCAGCCCGCCTCGGCCGGGTCAGAGGCCCCCCGTCTGACTCGGCCCTGATGCAATTGGGTGCTGCACCTTCTGCGGCATCACGCTACGGTGGCTTTGAAAATCAATCGGATGATCAACGCAAAACGCGCATCCGCAAAGCCAACGGAGCAAGACATGAGCGCGCGCAAGCAAGCGGTTCTGGACGCAATTGATGCGGCCAATGAAAAAGATCCCAATCTCGACGATGGCCAACCCGAAGCGCTGCTGTATGGCACCCGCATGAGCGCCGAGTTGGAGCGGCTGTTCCCCGATGCCTCGGACGCGCTGCAAATCGCGGCGCGCGGTCAACATGTCGAACGTTGGAAACTGGCGCGCACGGAATACCCCGAAGGACGGGCCGGGTATCTGGCCTGGCGCAAAGCGCAGGGCGAACATCATGCAGATGTGGTGATGTCCCTGATGACCGAGGGTGGGTATAGCGAAGAAGAGGCCGAAGCCGCCGGACGGATGCTGCGCAAGCAGGGTATAAAACGTGACTCCGAGGTTCAGGCGCTGGAGGACGTGATCTGCTTTGTGTTCCTCAAGTGGTATTTCCAACCCTTCGCCGGCAAGCATTCAGCTGAGAAAATCCAGAGCATTGTCGAGAAAACGGCCCGCAAGATGTCCGCAGGCGGGCGCGCGCGGGTGTTGGCAGAGTTCGACCTGCCCGAGCATTTGGCCGCCGCTTTCCGGGCCTGACGCAAACCTGTTCGTGTTTTTGATGCGGTTAATCGGGCATTAACCATTTAACGCTCACTCTGAGACCCGTAGAATCTCCGGAGTCTCAGCCGTGTTCAAGAAACTGTATCTCGCCGCCGGGTTGCTGTGCCTGTTGCTGGGCTGTCAGGAACTGCCGTCCAGCAAGCCGGATGCAAAGGTCATTGCGGTTGGCGATTCGCTGATGGCCTGGAATTCGCCCTCCGGGTCGTCGATTCCCGATGTGATCGAAGAAAACATCGGCGCTCCGGTGGTGGATCGCACGGTATCTGCGGCGTGGTTGCAAACGCAGTTTGACGACAAGGGCGCGCCCCAAAGTGGGGTGCAGGCCCAGTTCGTCAAAGGCGACTGGTCCTGGGCGGTGGTCAATGGCGGCGGCAATGATCTGATGCTGGGCTGTGGCTGTTCGCGCTGCGATGCGGTGCTGGACAACATGATCTCGGAAGATGGGCAAAGCGGCCAGATACCCCGCTTTGTGCGCCAGATTCGCGAAACCGGTACGCGGGTTATCTATGTGGGCTACCTGCGCAGCCCCGACCTGTTCACGCCTATCGAACACTGCAAGGCCGAAGGCGATGAATTCGAGGCGCGGATCGCAAGGCTCGCGCAATTGGATGAGGGGATCACCTTTGTCTCAAGCCAGGATGTGGCGCGGCCTGGCGATGCATCGTATTTCTCATTCGATCTGATCCATCCGTCGCGCAAATCCAGCCGGATCATCGGCGAACGGATCGCCAGCGTGATCAAGGATCAGGGGTTGTAGCGGCGCGCGTCCGGATGATCACCCGGCGGTAGGCCTCGATCATCCAACCCAGCATAGTGGCGTTCAGGATGTGCCACAGGAAATGCGTGCCGGTAGGAAACTGCTGGCAGATCGGCGCGTCCAGTGCGCGGAAGGTAATCGACAAGATCAAAAGAGCTGCGCCAATCGCCATGTTCTTTGCGAACGCTGGCTCTCGATGCCGCAACAGGAATGCGTAAATCAAGATCAGCAAAGGCACCGGGGCATAGGCGGCAGAGCCACCCAATCCCGGCACAAGCTGAAACACGGGCGTCGTCACCGCGGCATAGGGGATGAACAAGATCGTCGCGCTCAGCGCATAGCCCGTGGAGATGCCCCAGACATTTTTGTTCACCGCGAAAATATAGATCAGGATAAACAGCAGGATCGGCGTCACGTCGGCAATCGCGGCCCAGACCTGTGCATGGGTGTGAAACAGATAGCTGCCAACGCCAATCGCCGCCAACACCATGACCAACGCCATCGCAAGCGGCATATCCTGCCCCCGCACCCGCCGCCACATGATGAAGGCCGAGATCAGAAAGGCCGCGTTGGTGACCGCATTGATGGGCTCGGCCCAATAGGCGGCGGACAATCGCTCACAATAGCCGTCGATTTGCTGCATCCAGTCCATGGAATTTTACATAGCGAATGCTAGGCTGGAGCCAATAGGCATCGCAGGAGGAATTTCGGCATGAACATCATTTGGTTGGGCCACGGCAGTTTTCGCATCGAAACCGAGGGGCAGGTGCTGTTGGTCGATCCATGGCTGACGGGCAACCCGGTTCTGCCGGAAGACCAGCACGATACAGCCGTGGACGGCGCGACGCATATCCTGCTGACCCACACCCATTTCGATCATGTGGTGGATGTTCTGCCTTTGGCAAAACACCTGAACGTGCCGGTCGTCGGGCAGTACGACCTGATGGGCTATTGGGCCGAGGCCGAGGGGATCGAGACCATCGGTTTCAACAAAGGCGGCACGGTCAATCTGAACGGGGTCAAGGTGACGATGGTGCCTGCCTCGCACAGTTCCACCTTCTCGACCCCGGATGGGCTACGGACCGGGGGCAGCGAGGTGGGTTTCATGATCGCAGCCGAAGGGCGGATGCTGTATGTCTCGGGCGACACCGACATCATGGCGGATATGGAGTGGATGGGGGATTACTACAAACCCGATATCGGCATCCTGTCTGCGGGCGGGCATTTCACCATGGATATGAAAGCGACCGCCTATGCGGCCAAGCGCTATTTCAACTTCAAGACGGTGATTCCCTGCCATTACAAGACCTTCCCCATCCTCGAACAATCGGCGCAGACGCTGATCGACGGATTGCCCGGAGTGGACGTGATCGAACCCGAAGTGATGCAGCCGATCAATCTGTAGGCCGGGCTTCAGCCCGGCATATCCTTGCGGCGTGCCTCGAAGAAATCCTTCAAAAGTGCCGCCGCCTCGTCAGCGGCGATACCATCATAAACCTCGGGCGCATGATGCGCCTGAGGGTGAGAAAACACCCGCGCACCATGGGCAACACCGCCTGATTTCGGGTCGGATGCGCCATAATACACCCGACGGATACGCGCAGCGGCCAACGCGGCGGCGCACATCGCGCAAGGCTCCAACGTCACATAAAGATCGTGATCCGGCAGACGTTCGGACCCGGCCTCGGCGCAGGCGGCGCGCAAGGCCAAGATCTCGGCATGAGCGGTCGGATCGTTCAATTCGCGCGTTCGGTTGCCAGCCGCCGCGACGACCCGGCCATCGGGCGAGACGATAACGGCCCCCACCGGAACCTCACCCCGATTAGCCGCCGCGCGGGCCTCGGCCAGCGCCTTGTCCATATGCGATTTGAACACCATGCCCCTGACTGCATCAGAAACCTGCCTTTCGCAAGCGGGCGGGATGGGTTAAGGCCGGGGGCATGAGCAATACCCCTCCTCCCGGCGACCGGATCGCCAAAGTGCTGGCCCGTGCAGGTGTCGCCTCGCGGCGCGAGGCTGAACGCATGATCGAAGCAGGCCGTGTCAGCGTGAACGGTAAGGTGATCGACAGCCCCGCGCTGAACGTGACCGCCAAAGACAGGATCGCTGTGGACGGCAAACCGGTCTCGGAACCCGAACCCTCGCGCCTGTGGCTCTATCACAAGCCGACCGGGCTGGTGACCACGACCAAGGACGAAAAGGGCCGCGCGACGATTTTCGACGAATTGCCCGAGGATATGCCGCGCGTGATGTCCGTTGGGCGGCTGGACCTGAATTCCGAAGGCTTGCTGCTGCTGACCAATGACGGCGGCATCAAGCGCAAGCTGGAACTGCCCTCGACCGGCTGGCTGCGCAAATACCGCGTGCGGGTCAACGGACGACCCAAGGAAGAGGATTTCGCCCCCCTGCGCAAAGGGCTTGTGATTGATGGTGAGCGGTTCCAGCCGATGACCGTCTCGCTGGATCGCCAGCAAGGTGCGAATGCTTGGCTGACCATCGGACTGCGCGAAGGCAAGAACCGCGAGATCAGGCGGGCGATGGAAGATATCGGCTTCACCGTGAACCGGTTGCTGCGTGTCTCTTACGGCCCGTTCCAGCTGGGCGATTTGAAACCCGGTCAGGTGGAAGAGGTGCGCCGCCGCGTGATGCGCGATCAGTTGGGCCTGGATGGTGACACAAAACCCGAAAGTACCGCCAAACGCGCCACCCGCCCGCAAAGAAAACGACCACCGATCGGCAAGAAACCCCGCAAGTGACGCGGGTTTGGCAACCTTCCCCCTAGCGCCAAGCCTGCGCATCCCTTAAATTTTCTGGGAATGCTGCTATTTGGGGGGCGCAATGTCCGGGAGCGGAGTGCAAAAACTGGCCTATGTGGTCCTGCTGGTCCTGATGCTGGGCGTGTGCACCGGCTTGCTGGGGGGGCTTTGAGCATGGCCAAGCGGTTTGGCGGCAAATACAGCCCTCAAGGTGAGTCTTCTTCCGACGCGCCGCTGCCGCGCGGCCAGTTTGATGGCGCGCGGGTCGAACCTGCGGGCGCGCGGGCGAATATTCTGTTTCTGCCTGCGATCCCGTTGGTTTTCCTGTCTCTGAACGACGGCGCGATTGGCATGACCATCGGCCTGGTCGCGGCGGGCCTGCTGACCGCTGCCGCTTTTCTTCTGCGCGAAGGGTTGCGGGCCGAGGCCGCGTATCATTCACGCAAAACCGCCCGCCGCCCAGCCTTTCCCCGGAAGATATTTGCCAGTGTTCTGACCGGGCTTGGCACCGCGCTGGCTGCGTACCGGACCGAGTATCTGGATGCAGAAACCGCCGGACAGGTCAGCCTGCTGGCGCCCGTGCTGTTTGGAGTTGCCGCAACCGTTTTGCATTCCGTGTCATTCGGGTTGGACCCGATGAAGGACAAAGGCATGGAAGGCGTCGATACATTCCAGCAGGATCGCGTGGCCCGTGTGGTCGATGATGCCGAACAACACCTGTCCGAGATGACGGATGCGATCAAACGCGCCGGTGATCGCCGGGTCGAGGCGCGGGTTGAACGGTTTCAGGATACCGCCCGCGATCTGTTCCGCACGGTCGAAGAAGATCCCCGCGATCTGGCCGGGGCGCGCAAGTATCTGACCGTATACCTGCAGGGCGCACGCGATGCGACGGTCAAGTTCGCAGACGTGTATGCCCGTACCCGCGACGGGCAGGCGCTGGCCGATTATTCCGCCTTGCTGGACGATCTGGAACAGAATTTCGCCGCGCGCACGCGGAAGATGCTATTGGATGACCGCAGTGATCTGACGGTCGAGATTGACGTGTTGCGCGACAGGCTGCAACGCGAAGGCGTCCGGTTGGACTGACCGGCTAAAAATTGAGCGAGGAACATCCCCATGTCCGATGAGATCAAGAACAAGGCGGTCGAGGCCGAAACTCTGGTGCAGGAAGTCACCGCCGTGGCGCTGCCCGAACCGATGGCCGAGGTTGTCTCGCTTGAGGAAGCCGACGAACCGGTCAGTGCCGAGATTCGCAAGCGCATGGATGAGATCGATATGGGCAACACCAATTCGATCGTCTCATTCGGCTCGTCCGCGCAGGCAGAGTTGCAAGAGATCAGCCAGGCCATGCTGGCCGATGTGCGCAACAAGGATGTGGGCCCCGCTGGCGATAGCCTGCGCAACATCGTGACCACGATCCGGGGCTTCTCGGTCAGTGAACTGGACGTGCGGCGCGAGCGTAGCTGGTGGGAAAAACTGCTGGGCAAGGCCGCGCCTTTTGCCAAGTTCACCGCCCAATACGAAGAGGTTCAGGGCCAGATCGACCGCATCACAGACGATCTGCTGAGCCATGAGCATACGCTGCTGAAAGACATCAAATCGCTCGACCTGCTCTATGAAAAAACGCTGGGGTTCTATGATGAACTGGCGCTTTATATCGCGGCGGGTGAGGAAAAGCTGACCGAGTTGGACAGCCACGATATTCCGGAAAAAGAGGCCGAAGTTCAGGCCGCGCCCGAAGATCAACAGGTTATGAAAGCGCAGGAATTGCGCGACATGCGCGCGGCGCGCGACGATCTGGAACGCCGGGTGCATGATCTGAAACTGACCCGTCAGGTGACGATGCAGTCGCTGCCCTCGATCCGTTTGGTGCAGGAGAATGACAAGTCGCTGGTGACCAAGATCAACTCGACCCTCGTCAACACGGTGCCGCTGTGGGAAACCCAACTGGCGCAGGCCGTCACCATTCAGCGCAGCGCCGAGGCGGCAGCCGCCGTGCGCGACGCCAATGATCTGACCAACGAATTGCTGACCTCGAACGCAGCCAATCTGCGCGACTCCAACAAGATGATCCGTGAGGAAATGGAACGCGGCGTCTTCGACATCGAGGCCGTCAAACAGGCCAACGCCGACCTGATCGGCACGATCAACGAAAGCCTCGCCATTGCCGACGAAGGCAAGGCCAAGCGCGCCGCCGCCGAGCAGGAGTTGCAGAAGATGGAAACCGAACTCCGCGACACGCTTGCCGCCGCCAAGGCGCGGCGCGACGGGACCGGCGACAATGCAGGAACGGCTGTTCCGGGATAAGGTGGACTGGGCGTGCGGCCTTTGAACTCTGTCAAACTGGCCCTTGGGGGTATCGCGCTGCTGGCGCTGGTCGGCTGTGAGGAAGCCCTGACATCCGCCGTCGTGCCTCCGCCACGCCCCGCAGCCCCACCGCCTGCGGCCAACGCTTATGTACCGCCCTCAGCCGCCAGTCAGGACCTGGCCCGGTTCTATCAGCGCGTCGAACGCGATCTGCTGACGCGCGGCCTGTTGCGGACAGATGGCGGCGGGCCTGACGCGCCGTATGACGCCGACGATCTGACCCGGAATTTCGAGACGATTGCGTTTTACAGCGAATACCCAAACCACAGCGTCTCACTGGGATCGCGCCAGACCGATGGCCAGCTAAGCCGCTGGGATGGGCCTGTGCGCATCCAGACCGAGTTTGGCCCTTCGGTCCTGCCCGCCACGCGGGAAAAGGATGCGGCGGATGTGCAGTCATATGCCGCCCGTCTGGCGCGCCTGACCGGGCACCCGGTTTCGACTGTCAGCCGGAAGGCCAACTTTCACGTGTTCTTCGCCGGCAAGGATGATAGCGCCTATGTGGTGTCCCGCCTCAGGCAGTTGATCCCGAATATCAGTCAGGCCTCGCTGGAACTGGTCGCCAATCCGCGCGCGAATTTCGACTGTTTTGTCTTTGCCTCGGCCACCACATCCTCGCCCAACAAATACGTGCGCGCGGTCACTCTGATCCGCGCGGAACTGCCAGATCTGGTGCGGCTAAGCTGTATCCACGAAGAAATTGCGCAAGGCCTTGGCCTGTCCAATGACAGCCCCGCCGCGCGGCCTTCGATCTTCAACGATGATGACGAGTTTGCCCTGCTGACCAGTCATGATGAGAAACTGCTGCAAATGCTCTACGATCCGCGGCTTCAGCCCGGTGTATCGGTCGATCAGGCCCGCCCTGTTGTCAGGATCATTGCACGCGAATTGATGGGTCAGCCGCTCTGACCCCAAGGACAGGAGAACCCAGATGGGAATTTTCGATTTTCTGACAGGCGAGTTCATTGATGTCATCCATTGGGTGGACGACACCCGTGACACGATGGTCTGGCGGTTCGAACGCGAAGGGCACGAGATCAAATACGGCGCCAAGCTGACCGTGCGCGAGGGTCAGTCGGCGGTGTTTGTGCATGAAGGGCAGTTGGCGGATGTGTTCACGCCCGGTCTTTATATTCTTGAGACCAACAACATGCCGATCCTGACGACCCTTCAGCATTGGGATCACGGTTTTCAGTCGCCATTCAAATCCGAGGTGTATTTCGTCAACACCACCCGGTTCAACGACCTGAAATGGGGCACGAAGAACCCGATCATGCTGCGCGACCCGGAATTCGGCCCAACGCGCATCCGCGCCTATGGCACCTATACAGTGCGGGTGAAGGACCCGGCCAAGTTTCTGGTCGAGATCGTCGGCACCGATGGTGAATTCACCATGGACGAGATCAGCTTTCAGATCCGCAACATCATCGTGCAGGAATTCAGCCGCGTGATCGCGGGATCCGGCATCCCGGTTCTGGACATGGCCGCCAACACCGCCGATCTGGGCAAGCTGATCGCAGCTGAGGTGTCTCCGGTACTGGACAGCTATGGGCTGGACATGCCTGAGTTCTACATCGAGAACATCTCGCTGCCGCCAGCGGTTGAAGCCGCTTTGGACAAGCGCACCTCGATGGGGCTGGCGGGGGATCTGGGCAAGTTCACCCAGTATTCGGCAGCCGAGGCGATGACAGCGGCGGCGAACAACCCCGGTCAGGGTGGCGGCATGGGTGCCGGTCTGGGCATGGGAATGGGAATGGCCATGGCGCAGCAGATGGCGAACATGGCAGCGGGTCAGCCGCGCGGCCCGTGGGGATCGCCCGCCCCCGCTGCCCCGCAACCGGCAGCACATGCGGCGCCGCCGCCCCCACCTCCCGTTGAACATGTCTGGCACATCGCCGTGGACGGGCAGACCAGCGGTCCGTTTTCAAAGGCCAAAATGGGACGCATGGCCAGCGAAGGGCAGTTGACCCGTGAGACACACGTCTGGACCGCCGGTCAGGACGGCTGGAAGAAAGCGGGTGAGGTGCAGGAACTGGCGCAGCTGTTTACCATTCTGCCGCCCCCACCGCCGGGTGCGTGACCAGAACGGGCGGACGAGTCAAATGTGCAAGGCTCTGACATGAACGAAGAACATCGCTTTCCCTGCGAACAATGCGGCGCGGATTATCGGTTCAATCCCGGTGATGGCACGCTGACCTGTGACCATTGCGGGCATGCCCAACCCATCGGCGCGGGCCCTTGGGGCGGTGCGAAGCTGCGCGAGCTGGATTTTGACGCCGCCATTGCCGATCGTCTGCCCGATAGCGAGATCGAAGAAACGCGGGTTCTCTCCTGCCCCAACTGCGCCGCTCAGGTCGAGTTCGACCCGAACACCCACGCCGCCGAATGCCCGTTCTGCGCCACCCCCGTGGTGACGGATACCGGCGTGAACCGACATATCAAGCCCAAGGGTGTTCTGCCGTTTGCGCTGGACGAACGGACCGCCCACACCGCCATGAACGATTGGCTGGGCCGGTTGTGGTTCGCCCCCAACGGGTTGCAGGACTATGCGCGCAAGGGCCGTAAGATGCAGGGGATTTATGTTCCCTACTGGACCTTCGACGCGGACACCAAATCCAGCTACCGCGGCGAGCGTGGGGTGGTCTACTACGAAACCCGAACCGTGATGCGTGACGGGAAGCGCGTGCAGCAGCAGGTTCCAAAGGTGCGCTGGACCCCCAAATCCGGTCGTGTCGCGCGGTTTTTTGACGATGTGCTGGTGCTGGCCTCACGGTCCCTGCCCAAGGCGTATACGGACGCGCTGGAGCCGTGGGATCTGCCTGCGCTGGAACCTTATCAGCCGCAATATCTGGCCGGGTTCCGGGCCGAGGCCTACACGGTGGACCTGCAAGACGGGTACGCCGAAGCACGTCAGCACATGGCACGTGTAATCGAACGGGATGTGCGGTTTGATATCGGCGGCGACCGTCAGCGCATTCATTCGGTCGAAACCGACGTGGGCGATGTCACGTTCAAGCACATTCTGCTGCCCGTCTGGATGGCGGCCTATAAATACCGGGGCGAGACCTATCGCTTTGTCGTCAACGGGCGCACCGGGCGCGTTCAGGGCGAACGTCCCTGGTCGGCGATCAAGATCACGATTGCCGTGGTTCTGGGCCTACTGGTGGCAGCAGGTGCTGGCTACCTCATGACAACCGGTCAGCAGTAGCGGCGCAAAACCAGCCCCTTGCACATCCTGATGGCGGCGGTCATCTTCGGCGCGATTGCCGGGAAGGAGATTATCGCCGTGACATTATCCGCGTTGAACACATTGTTGACGGATCGATATTCGTGCCGGGCATTTCGCCCGGACCCGGTGCCGCAAAAGGATATCGAGCAGATCGTTGCCAGTGCCTCACAAGTGCCCAGCTGGTGCAATGCGCAGCCCTGGCAGTTGGTGATCACAAGCGGAGAGGAAACGGATCGGTTCCGCCGCGCCCTGCGCGATGAAGTCGAAACCGGAACGCCTGCTCCGGACCTTGCTTTCCCCAGTTCTTATTCCGGCGTCTATCAGGATCGACGGCGCGCCTGCGGCTGGGCGTTGTACGCAGCCGTTGGCGTCGAACATGGCGACCGGGCGGGATCGGCGCGCCAGATGATGGAAAACTATGCCCTGTTCGGTGCCCCCCATTGCGCGATCCTGTCCAGCCCGGCCGAACTTGGGCCTTATGGCGCAATGGACAGCGGCGGGTTCGTCACCGCGTTCACGCTGGCCGCGCAGGCGCTTGGGGTTGCAAGCATCCCGCAAGCCGCTGTCGCAGCCTACGGCCCCTTCCTGCACAAGTATTTCGATATTCCTGATGATCGGTTGATCCTGTGCGCAATCTCGTTCGGCTATGCCGATGCCGATCACCCGGCGAACAGTTTTCGCACCGACCGGGCCGCATTGGGTGACATTATCGACTGGCGCGGCTAAACCGGCAGGTAAAAATACCGAAGGGGGGAGCTTTGCGCGCAGTCATACAACGTATCTCACATGCCAGGGTCTCGGTGGATGGGTCTGTTATCGGGCAGGCCGGCCCCGGCCTGATGATCCTTGTCTGCGCCATGCAGGGAGATGACGAAGGTCAGGCCGCGAAACTGGCCGCAAAGATAGCCCGGCTGCGTATCTTCAAGGATGAAGCGGGCAAGATGAACCGCTCGGTGGTTGATAGTGGCGGATCGGCCCTGGTGGTCAGCCAATTCACGCTGGCGGCTGATACCTCAAGCGGCAACCGCCCCGGCTTTTCCACGGCGGCCCCGCCGGATGTCGGGGAACGCTTGTATGAAGCCTTTGCCAAAGACCTCGCCGCGCATGGTATCCCGGTGGAAACGGGGCAATTCGGGGCGGATATGGCTGTTGAACTGGTCAATGACGGACCGGTGACGATCTGGATGGAAAACTGATGACGCGTACCGAACAAGCAATCGAGTTTTGGCGGGCTGGCGTGGCGGCGGTTGATGGGTATACGGCGACAAAAGCGGCCCTGCCCGGTGTTCCCCGACCCGACCGCATTCTGGCTGTGGGCAAACCTGCCGCCGCCATGGCGCGGGCAGCCTTGGATCAGTTCGGGGATGTTCCGACCCTTGTGGTGACCAAGGACGATCACGGGCGCGATCTGCCGGATGGGGTTGAGGTGATCGAGGCCTCTCATCCCGTGCCGGACCAGCGCAGCCTGAACGGGGGCCGCGCCCTGCGTGAAGCGGTGGAACAGATGGCGGCAGGATCGCACCTGTTGCTTCTGGTATCAGGCGGCGCCTCCTCGCTGGCCGAGGATCTTGTGCCCGGTAAATCTTTGCAGGACCTTGCAGCCCTGAACCGTCAGCTGCTGGCCGAAGGGCTGGACATTGCGGCGATGAATGCCGAACGGCGCAAACTGTCGCGAGTCAAATGCGGTGGGCTGTTGTCGCATTTCAAGGGCGGCAAGGCCACGGTATTGGCGATCTCGGACGTGCCGGGGGACGATCTGAACGTCATCGGATCCGGTATCGGCTCGCTGCCCCGGACATATGACTTTGATGCCAGCACCCGGATCATCGCGTCCAATGCACATGCCCGCGACGCCGCAGCCAAGGGCGCGCAGGCAGCCGGTCTGCAAGTTCATGCCAATGAAGAAGCGCTTCACGCTGACTATTTGGCGGTTGCGACCTATGTCGGGCAGAGCCTGCGGGATATGGGACCCGGCGCAATGGTCTTTGGTGGCGAGCCGACGGTTGTTCTGCCGGACTCTCCGGGTCGTGGCGGGCGCAATCAGGCCCTTGCGCTTGCGCTGGCAAAAGAGATCTCGGGCCTCGAAGATCTGGTGGTTGTCGTGGGCGGAACGGACGGAACCGATGGCCCGACCAACGCCGCCGGGGGTGTCATCACAGGCGCAACCTGGGCAGAGGGGGGCGAGCAGGCGCTGAATGCCGCAGACAGCGGCACATTCCTTGAACAGGCGGACGCTTTGCTGGTGACCGGGCCGACAGGTACCAATGTGATGGACCTGATTGTCGCAATCCGAGGCTGATCTGACGCTTTGGACCCCACCTTTCGGGCTCAGCCCGTCACTTTTGTTTCATGAACTGCGGATAGCACCGCCGAAACGAAACTCTGCCAGCCCGCGGTCAGGAAATATGATTGCGTCTGACATCAATGCACGCGGAACAATAAAACTTGCCCGGTCGCCGGAAATACGCCAACGTTGACTCATGCGTCAATAATAAGCCCCTCAGGGGCAAACATCACTCAACAGGGAGATACACTAAATGAACGAACAACTCACGCACATGGCCAGCCAGGTCACTGCGGGCAAACTCACGCGCCGCGAATTCATGGGGAAAGCTGCGGCCTTGGGTGTGTCGGCGGCAATGGCCAGCACAATGTTCGCGGATGCTGCACGGGCGGCAGGCCCGAAAAAAGGCGGCGATCTGAAACTGGGTCTTCAGGGCGGCGAGTCCACCAACTCGCTGGACCCGGCAACCTATGCAAGCTCGGTTCCGTACATGAACGGGCGTCACTTTGGGGACACGCTGGTCGAAGTTGCACCCGACGGCACGATCGAGTCACGTCTGGCCGAAAGCGTCGAAGGCAGCGCGGATGCCAAGGTCTGGACATTCAAGCTGCGTCAGGGGGTCGAGTTTCATAACGGCAAGACCATGACCAGCGAAGATGTTCTGAAGACCATGGAACGCCATTCGAACGAAGATTCGAAATCCGGTGCCCTCGGCATCATGAAGGGCATCGAATCTATGAAGGCCGATGGCGACAACTTTCAGGTTACTCTGACCGAAGCAAACGCCGACCTTCCCTATCTGTTGTCGGACTATCACCTTGTGATTCAGCCCGATGGAGGCATGGACAACCCAGCCGCCGGTATCGGCACAGGTCCTTACCAGGTTGAAGTCGACGAACCCGGCGTGCGCCACCTGTTCACCAAGTTTGCCAACTACTGGAATGACGACGCCCATTTTGACAGCGTTGAAAACGTTGTGATCAATGATGCGACTGCACGGACTGCTGCGCTTCAGGGTGGACAGGTTCAGCTTGCAAACCGGATCGAGCCGAAGGTTGCCGACTTGCTGGGCCGCGCGCCAAACATCACGGTCCAGTCGACACCGGGCCGCGGTCATTATGTGTTCATCATGCACTGCGACACGGCCCCGTTTGACAGCAACGAGTTGCGCACCGCGCTGAAATACGCGATCAACCGTGAAGAACTGGTCGACAAGGTTCTGCGTGGCTATGGCTCTGTCGGGAACGACATGCCGGTCAATGCGGCGTATCCTTTGTTCGATGAAACAATCGCCCAGCGCGAGTTCAGCGTCGAGAAAGCGGCAGAGCACTATAAGAAGTCCGGCCATGACGGCTCACCCATTGTTCTGCGCGTTGCGGATGGGGCCTTCCCCGGTGCCGTGGACGCCGCATCGCTGTTCCAGCAAACCGCTGCACAGGCCGGTATCCCGCTTGAGATCAAGCGTGAACCCAATGACGGCTACTGGTCCGAGGTCTGGAACGTGCAGCCCTTCTGCGCCTCGTACTGGGGTGGTCGTCCGGTTCAGGACCAGATGTATGCCACCGCCTATCTGTCGACCGCAGACTGGAACGACACGCGATTCAAGGTACAGGCGTTCGACGATCTGCTGTTTGCCGCACGGGCCGAGCTGGACGCTGACAAGCGCAAGGGCCTGTACAGCCAGATGGGTATGATGGTGCGTGACGAAGGCGGATTGATCTGCCCGATGTTCAACAACTTTGTCGATGCCTCCAGCAATACGCTGGATGGATGGGAAACCGACCCGAACGGCGAGCTGATGAACGGTCAGGTTTCGCGCAAATTGTGGTTCGCATAAAACGGACCCCGGATAATGCATCCCATCATCAAACTGGTGTTCCAGCGCTTGGCGCTGGGACTCCTGCTTCTCTTCGGTGCATCGGCTCTGATCTTCGGCCTCACTGAAGCCCTTCCCGGGGACGCTGCGCAAGCGGTTCTCGGCCAATCCGCAACCCCCGAGGCGCTGGCGAACCTGCGCGAGGAAATGGGCCTAAACCGTCCGGCCCTGACCCGTTATTTCGAATGGCTGGGTGGCATCGTACAAGGTGACCTGGGCCAATCCCTGACAAACAAGCTTGATATTGCCGAATCCGTCGGCAGCCGGTTGAGCAACACTCTGTTCCTGGCGTTCTGGGCCGCGATTATCTCGGTGCCGCTTGCCATTTTCCTGGGCCTTCTGGCTGTTCGTTACCGGAACCGCTGGCCCGACAAGATGATTTCGGCCGTCACCCTGACGACGATTTCGATCCCCGAGTTCCTGATCGGCTATGTGCTGGTCTATTTCGTGGCCGTGAAACTGGGTATGTTCTCGCCTCTGGCGATGATCAACGACAGCATGTCCCTTGGGCAAAAGCTGAACTCGATCGCGTTGCCAGTCATCGTTCTGACCCTCGTGGTGCTGGCGCATATGATGCGCATGACCCGCGCCGCCATCCTGAACGTGATGCAGTCTGCCTATGTGGAAACCGCCGAACTGAAAGGCCTGAGCAACTTTCAGGTCATCTACCGTCACGCCTTCCCCAACGCCGTTGCGCCGATTGTGAACGTGGTGATGCTGAATCTGGCCTATCTGGTCGTTGGCGTCGTCGTGGTCGAGGTGGTGTTCGTCTATCCCGGCATGGGCCAGTATCTGGTGGACCATGTGACAAAGCGTGACGTGCCGGTCGTTCTGGCCTGTGGGGTGATCTTTGCGGCCATCTATATCGGACTGAACATGATTGCAGACATCGTTGCCATTCTGGCCAACCCAAGGCTGAGGCATCCGAAATGAAGAACATCCCTATCTCTGCAATGATCGGGCTGGGTTTCACAGTCCTGTATTTCATCATCGCCCTGTTCGCGCCCCTGCTGGCCCCCTACGGCATGGCCGAAGTGGTCGGCGACGTGTGGGAGCCCTCCAGCAAAGAGTTCTGGCTGGGCACCGACAACATTGGCCGCGATCTTCTCAGCCGTATGATCTATGGCGGGCGCACGACGATCTTTATCGCCACGGCGGCAACGATCCTAAGCTTTGTGACCGGCTCGGTTCTGGGCTTTCTGGCCGCTGTGCTGGGGGGCTGGGCCGATCAGGTCATGTCGCGTACCGTTGACCTGATCATGTCGATCCCGTCGCTGATCTTCGCGCTGGTGGTTCTGGCCATGGTGCCGGTCACCATTCCGGTTCTGATCATCGTCATGGGCCTGCTGGACGCGACCCGCGTCTATCGTTTGGCCCGCGCTGTCGCGGTGGATATCGCCGTGATGGACTATGTCGAGGCCGCGCGTCTGCGAGGTGAAGGCCAGGTCTGGGTCATCTTCCGGGAGATCCTGCCCAACGCATTGTCTCCGCTGGTGGCTGAACTGGGCCTGCGTTTCATCTTCATGGTTCTGTTTGTATCGACCCTGTCCTTCCTGGGGCTGGGCGTCCAACCGCCGCTGGCGGATTGGGGCGGCATCGTGAAGGAAAACAAGGACGGCATCGTCTATGGCATCGGCGCGGCGCTTTATCCCGCTGTCGCTATTGCGACGCTGGCAATCTCGGTCAACCTTGTGGCTGACTGGGTCCTGAACCGCACCACATCGCTGAAAGGAGGCCGGGGATGAGTGAACCGCTTCTCAAAGTCCGCGGGCTGAAGATTGGCGCGACGGTGTATCCGCCGGGCGAAAAGCCTCATGACATCGAAATCGTGCACGGGGTCGATTTCGACCTCGAACGCGGCAAGGTGCTAGGGTTGATCGGCGAATCCGGGGCCGGCAAATCCACCATCGGTCTTGCGTCCATGGCCTATGGCCGGGGTGGCGTGAAGATCACCGGCGGTGAGGTCTGGGTCAACGGGCGTGACATTCTGAAAACGTCTCATGGCGACATTCGCAAACTGCGCGGGGGTGAGGTCACTTATGTGTCCCAATCCGCCGCTGCGTCCTTTAACCCCGCCAAAAAGATCATGGATCAGGTGGTCGAAGCCGCGGTCGAGCAAAAGAAGTTCAGCCGCAAAGTGGCCGAAGCCCGGGCGCGTGAACTGTTCGCCAAGCTGGGCCTGCCCGATCCGGACAATATCGGGGATCGGTATCCGCACCAGGTCTCGGGCGGTCAGCTACAGCGTTGCATGACCGCGCTGGCGCTGTGCCCCGAGCCTGATCTGGTGGTGTTCGACGAGCCCACAACCGCGCTGGACGTGACCACCCAGATCGACGTTCTGATGGCCATCAAGGAAGCCATTGCCGATACCGGCGTTGCCGCGCTGTATATCACGCACGATCTGGCGGTCGTGGCGCAGGTCAGCGATGACATCATGGTTTTGCGGATGGGTAATACGGTCGAATACGGCGACACCGACCAGATCATCAACAACCCTAAGGAAGAGTACACGCAGGCTCTGGTCTCGGTCCGTTCGATTGAGCATGAAGAGAAACAGCCCACGCCGGATCCGGTGCTGACCGTCGACGGCATCACCGCGCGCTACAAGGGGCTGAATTTCGACGTGCTGCACAACGTCAACGTCGAGCTTCATCCGGGGCAGACGCTGGCGGTTGTGGGCGAATCCGGTTCGGGCAAGTCCACACTGGCGCGGGTGATCACCGGCCTGCTGCCGCCACGCGATGGCGAGATCACCTTTGCCGGTCGCAAGCTGTCGTCCGACCTCAAGGGCCGCACCCGCGAGGACCTGCGCGAGTTGCAGATGATCTACCAGATGGCAGACGTGGCGATGAACCCGCGTCAGACCGTTGGCACGATCATCGGCCGCCCGCTGGAGTTCTACTTTGGCATGCGTGGCGCGGAAAAGCGCAAACGGATCATCGAGTTGCTGGACGAGATCGAACTGGGCGAAAAGTTCATCGACCGCTATCCGGCAGAACTGTCCGGTGGTCAGAAACAGCGTGTCTGTATTGCGCGGTCGCTGGCGGCCAAACCCAAGATGATCATCTGTGATGAGGTCACCTCGGCGCTGGACCCGCTGGTGGCGGATGGCATTCTGAAACTGCTGCTCGACCTGCAGAAGATCGAGAACGTGGCCTATCTGTTCATCACCCACGATCTGGCAACGGT
This sequence comes from Ruegeria sp. AD6, assembly GCF_056542325.1. Taxonomy (NCBI): domain Bacteria; kingdom Pseudomonadati; phylum Pseudomonadota; class Alphaproteobacteria; order Rhodobacterales; family Roseobacteraceae; genus Ruegeria; species Ruegeria sp. AD6. Next base: position 200,161 of record NZ_JBQFZQ010000006.1, read on the forward strand.
CCGGGCGATCAGCGACAGCATTGCGGTGATGTATCAGGGGCGCGTGGTCCGCTATGGCCCGAAATCACAGGTGCTGAGCCCGCCGTTCGACGACTATACCGACCTGCTGCTCAGCTCGGTGCCCGAGATGCATCTGGGCTGGCTGGAAGAGGTTGTCGCCCATCGCAAGATGGAAAGCGCCGGGAACTGATCCGGGGCCTTAGAAAGAAACCGGCGGGTCGATGGCCCGCCGGTTTTCATTTGGCTCAGGCCTTTTGACCGTAGCGTTGATGGTGTCGGGTCAGAACCTGCCTCAGTTCATCCCGGTAACGCATCCCCTGCAAGGTTTGGCGCAGCCCGCCTTCGGCATCGAACAGCAACAAGGTCACATGGGGCACGCCGTATTGATTTGCGAATCTGGCCCCGTCCTGCTGGCTGACATCGGCGACCAGATAGATCAGATCGCATTCCCCGAACTGCTTCATCGCCTTGCGGGTTTCGCGCTGTAGCGCGGTACAGGTCGAACATTGCGGGTCGTGCACCTGCACCACGACCGGTTTGCCCTGCCCGACCCGCGTCAGGTCATGCTCGGCCTGCATTGCCCGGACGGATCGTATCGTGAAAAACCCACCGCCGCCCACAACTGCCGCAGCGATTGCACCATTGCGCGCCAGCCTCAGAACATCGCGACGCGACGCGCCCTGTGCCGAAGTGGCTTTCGCCTTCTCGATCTGCGCCTTTTTTCGTTTTGAGACTTTAGCCATGGTTCGTCCCGAGTGTTTTCGCCTGGTCAGAAGCATATGCGTTCGCGCGGTCAGGCGACCTCACAATCGCGGCATCGGCTTCAACGCGCCTTCGACCGGCAACATGTCGTTTTTCGCATTGCCCGGCGCGGCCCGGCGCGTCAAACAGGCATCAGCAGAAGCAAAGGACGCCTGACATGGACCGCAAACTCCTTCTCATCATTCTGGACGGTGTTCCCTGGCGCAACTTCCGTCGCCTGTTCGGCAATCTGGAAGGCTGGGTCGACAGTGGCGAGGCAAAGGTCTGGAAACTGCGCGCCGTGCTGCCTTCGACCTCGGCCAGTTGCTATGCCTCAATCCACACCGGTGTGACGCCGCAGGAACATGGCTGTACCGGCAACGGCAACGTCTTTCGCCTGAGCCATAAGGACGTGTTCAGTCAGGTCCGCGAAGCCGGTGGCGTGACCGGAGCCGTGACCCACAGCTATTGGTCGCAATTCTTCAACCGCCACCCGTTCGATTATGTCCGCGATGTTGAATATGACGAGCCGGACAGCATGACCATCAACCACGGTCGGTTCCACACCATGACCGGCTATGGCAGCGCCAATCAGATGACCCCGTCGGATGTCGATCTGTATGCGACCCTGACCAACCTGTGCCTGCGCTTTGGGTTGGACTACGGCATTCTGCACACCTGCACGCTGGACAGTATGGGCCACCGCTTCTTCCATGATTGCGAGGAAATGGACCACGCCTGCTTTGTCGCGGATGAAATGCTTGCCCCCTTCATCCCGCGTTGGCGGCAATTGGGCTATGACGTCATCGTAACCGCCGATCATGGTCAGGATGAACGCGGCCACCACGGCGGGCGTGGGCCATTGCAGCAGGAAACTGCGCTGTATTATTTCGGGGATGCAACCGGACCCGACGCGGACGCGGTAATCGAGCAGGTGCAACTGGCGCCCACGATCCTGAACCGTATGGGCGCCCCGATTGCGGACACCATGAAGGGGAAACCGTTCCTGACGTGATCTTGGGCTTTAGTCGTAGGACCAGATGCGCTGACCCAAAGCCTCGATCGCGACAGAGATGCGCTCAAAACTGTCCGCCGCGCGTTTGACCGAGGTTCGGGCGCGCAGGTATCCGTGGACCAGGCCCGCCTCGTTGATCCAGTGCGCCTGCCCGCCGGCGGCAGAGATACGTTCGCAATAGGTCGAGCCATCATCACGCAGCGGGTCGCAATCCGCGGTGACAACAACGGTCGGTGGCAGGCCCGAGAAATCGCTGTCGTGAAGCGGCGCGTAGGTCGGATCGTCGTGCGGGGCGGGGCCGCCACAGCGGACATTCTCGTAAAACAGAATCTCGTCGCGGGTCAAAAGCGGCGCGTGGGCGTGTTCGACATACGAACCCTTCGAGTTGTCGCCGCCCAGACCCGGATAGATCAGGACCTGGCCGAGTATTTCCGCCCCCTGCCCCCGAAGCTGATGGGCGACCGCAGCGGCCAGATTGCCGCCTGCACTGTCACCGGCCAGAACCATAGGGTCACCGAATTCCGACACGACCCAGTTCACCGCAGTCAGGCAATCCTGAAACTGCGCCGGGTGCACATGTTCGGGGCAAAGGCGATAATCCACCGCCACGATTCGATACCCTGTCTGTGCGCAGATCTCGGCGCAGACGTCATCATGACTGTCCAGCCCGCCAACAACAAATCCGCCGCCGTGGAAATAGACCACAGTCCGGGTGGGATCTCCGGCCGTATAAATGCGAACAGGCACGCCATCGGCGCGCCTGTCCTGTGTTTCAACACCATTTGGACGGGGCTGGCGAAAGTCCTGACACATCGTGTCGTAAACCCGGCGCTGATCCTCAATCGACAGATCCACCGCGTCGTCAGGATAGCTTTCCGCCGTGCGTCTTATGAACGCCCAAGTTTCCTCATCAATCAGACGTTCATAATCCATGTTCCCTCCCGGTCAGGCAGCCCACTCCCATGGCCGGGTGAACGACCCCAGCACTTTGCTGACATCGTCCTCTGACGCGCCGTTCGCGTCAAGCTGCGCGACTAGGCCGCGTTTCTTATCGTCAATGACCGAGACCACGCGCGCATCGACGCCTGCCGTTTCCAACGCACCGTTGTAGATCCGGGTAATGGCATGTTTGCGCAGATCAGGCTTGAACACCTTGCCGACGGCGGTTTTGGGCAGTTCCGAAAGGATGGTCATATGCTTGGGCTGTGCAGCGCGTTCGTGGACATGCACCTTGCAGAACTCCATCAAGGCCTCTTCGGTGACCGAGGCCCCCTCGACCAGTTCGACAAAGGCGCAAGGCACTTCGCCCGCATGCGCATCGGGTTGGCCGATGGCACCGGCAAAGGCAACGGCTTCGTGACCCAACAGCGCCTCTTCGATCTCGGCCGGGTCGATATTGTGACCGCCGCGGATGATCAGATCCTTGGCACGACCGGTAATCCACAGATAACCGTCCTCGTCAAAACGACCCAGATCGCCTGTACGCAGGTATTTGTCATAGTGGTACAGGTTCACGTTCTTATCGGCTTCGGTATAGGTGTTGCCCGCAAAGACGCCCGGGTTTGAAATACAGATTTCTCCTATCTCATCCGGTGCACATTCCTTGGGTCCATCGGGGCCGTCCTGCAGGATTTTGACATCCGTGTAAGGGAACGGGATACCGATCGAGCCAATCTTCTTCTCGCCATCCACGGGGTTACAGGACACCAGACAGGTGGCTTCGGTCAGGCCATAGCCTTCCACAATGGTAACGCCGGTGGCTTCCTCGAACCGGCGAAACAGCTCAACCGGCAGCGGCGCCGAACCCGAGAAAGCGGTTTTGACTGTGGAAATATCCGCATCTACCGGGCGCTGCATCTTGGCCGAGATTGCCGTCGGCACCGTGATGATGAAGCTGACCTTCCAGCGTTCGATCAGTTTCCAGAAATTGTCGAATACGCCATCGCCACGATACCCTTGCGGTGTCGGGAAGATCACATGAGCGCCAGATGACACCGCCGCCATCATGATGACGTGGACGGCAAAGACGTGGAACATGGGCAGCGGGCACATGATGACGTCAGTTTCATCGAACAACAGCGTATGACCCAACCAGCCATTGTAGACGAGGCCGGAATACTTGTGCTGTGCCACCTTGGGCATACCTGTCGTACCGCCGGTGTGGAAATAACAAGCGACGCGGTCTTCCTTGCTATCCTCGAAGGTCAGCGTCTTGGGTTGTTTGGCCAGCTCTTTGTTGAAGTTCTTGTAATCCGCATGGGCCAGCTTTTCCTTGTCGCCCATCTTCGGACGCAACAGAGGAACAATCCACGATTTGGGCGGAGTCAGATAGCGGTTCAGGTCGATTTCCAGGATGGTATTGACCTTGGGCGCGTGTCGAACGGCCTCTTCCACCTTTTGCGCCACATCCGTTTTCGGGAATGACTTCAGCGTCACGACGACCTTGGCACCCGTCTCACGCAGAATCGCTGCGATTTGCTCGGGCTCCAGCAGTGGGTTGATCGGGTTCACGATCCCCGCTACGGCACCGCCCATCATGGTCACAAGGGTCTCGTTACAGTTGGGCAGCACATAAGCCACCACATCCTTTTCCCCAACTCCAAGCGAGCGGAACAGGTTCGCCGCCTGATTGACCTGTCCCAGAAGGTCCGACCACGTCAGCGTTTCGGCCTTGTCATTGGGGCCTGAAAATATTTGGAAACTGACTGCGTTGTGATTTGGAAATTTCCCGGCTGTCCGTGACAGCAATTGATGAAACGTAACCGGCAGGTCACGATCCTCCCACGGCATTTCCTGTTCAACACGCGTTTTGTCTTCCAGCCCAACAAAGGCCATGTGGCTCCTCCCGTCTTATAATCTCCCGCGCGCCACACGCGGTTATGATCCGTCCTAAGATGGGATCACAACCTTGCCGACGCAAGCAAGCGCTTAGCGACGAAAATGCTCAAAATGTAGAATGACGCTGCGGCGGAACCGGGAATTTCCGTACGTCACTTCATTCCGCAGCCACTCCGTCTGTGAATTGCAGCCGCGCCAGACGGGCATACAGGCCATCCTGTGCCACCAGATCGTCATGGGTGCCCTGCGCAACGATACGCCCGGCCTCCAACACAACAATCCGATCTGCCTTTTTCACGGTTGCCAGACGGTGCGCCACGATCAGCGTCGTGCGCCCCGCCCGCATCTGGTCCACAGCACCTTGCACCGCGCGTTCGCTTTCCGCATCCAGGGCCGAGGTCGCCTCGTCCAGCAGCAGAACCGGCGCGTCGCGCAGGATGGCGCGGGCGATGGCGATGCGCTGTTTCTGACCGCCCGACAGCATCACGCCGCGCTCGCCTACAAAACTGTCATAGCCTTCGGGCAAAGCCGCAATGAACTCATGCGCGGCAGCGGCCCGCGCGGCAGCCTCGACCTCGGCATCCGAGGCGTCCAGACGGCCGAACCGAATGTTTTCGCGCGCCGAGGCGGCAAAGATCACCGGATCCTGCGGCACCAGCGCCATATGCGTCCGAAACTCTGCCCGATCCAGATCCTGCAGGTCTGCGCCATCGATCAGAACACGCCCTGCATTTGGATCGTAGAACCGTTGGATCAACTGGATCACGGTGGTCTTGCCCGCGCCCGAGGGGCCCACAAATGCAACTGTCTCCCCCGGTTTCACCTGCAAGGACAGATTGTCCAGCGCAACCACATCCGGCCTTGCGGGATATCGGAAGCTTACGTCCTCAAACCGGATCTCACCGCGAACCGGCAAAGGCAGCGATTTGGGTTGTCCCGGGTCGGTCACTGTGTCTTCGGCATGCAGCAACTCGACCAGACGCTCGGTCGCGCCAGCGGCGCGCTGCAGTTCGCTCCAGATTTCGGACAGGGCGGCGACCGAGCCTGCCATGATGATCGAGTAGATCACGAACTGGATCAGAACGCCTTCGGTCATGACCCCGTTTCGCACGTCATTGGCCCCCATCCACAGCACCCCGACGATGCCAGAGAAGACCAGAAAGATGACGATGACAGTCAGAACCGCGCGGGTCTGAATGCGCCGCAGTGAGACGACATAGGATGTCTCGGTCATCTGATCGAACTGCGCGCGGCTGGCCTGTTCGTGGGTGAAGGCCTGAACTGTCTGGACCGCGCCCAAGGCCTCACCCGCATTGCCCGAGGACGCGGCGATCCAGTCCTGATTCTCGCGGCTGATTGCCCGTAAGCGGCGGCCCAGAACCAGGATTGGAACAATGACCACCGGGATCAGCAACAGAACCAGCCCGGTCAGCTTGGCCGAGGTCAAAAGCATCAGCACCAGACCACCGACAAACATCAGCAAATTGCGCAGGGCAATCGAGACGGACGAGCCCAGCACCGACTGAATCAGAGTCGTGTCGGTGGTGATCCGGCTGAGCACTTCGCCAGTCATGATGCGTTCGTAAAACTCGGGGCTCATGCCGATGACGCGGTCAAAGACGGCCATGCGAATGTCGGCCACCACCCTTTCACCCAGGCGTGTGACCAGCGCGTAGCGGATACCTGTTCCAACTGCCAGAATGCCCGCAATAACCAGTGCCGCCAGAAAATACCAATCCAGCAGTTCGCCATCCTGAATGCGGAAATTGTCCACCACGCGGCGCACCGCCAAAGGCAGGGTCAGCGTCATGCTCGCCGTCAGAATCAAGGCCAGAGTCGCACCGAGCATCAACAGCTTGTAAGGCCGCATAAACGGCCAGAGCGCCCGCAGCACGCCGATTTTCTTGGAGGTCGCGCGTTCCTCGCTGGCCCCGGGTGCCGGTGCGGTCGGTTGACTGGTTTCAGTCCGTCTTGCCATGTGGGGCCCTTGTTTCCTGAACTTTGCTGGGTCCATGCTTCTTGGCGGCAGCGGCATCCGGGGTCAAGCAGGACCCAGTTGATTGCTGGTCCGACAGGGCCATTTGACGCAGAAATTTAAGGGGAAACAACTGGAGCGGGTAGACGGAATCGAACCGACATAGCCTGCTTGGAAGGCAGGGGCTTTACCATTAAGCTATACCCGCTCACGGTTTGGCTTTCCTATGTGAAGGTCAAGTGGGCGTCAAGAGCGATCTCGCCCCAGTATGCGTTGGTCTGATTTTGGGGTTTTGCCAGATGCTGTGACATCAGCTTTTGTCGGCCAGACGCCAGACCTCCTGCTCATCAAATCCACGGATTGCCTTGGACCCCATTGGCTCGAGGTCGAATTGATCTTTGAGAATATCCGCGACCTCATCCTGAACCGTGATCTGCATCGGATCCGAGAATTCCTGAAGCCGTGAAGCCAGATTAACGGCGGGGCCGAAGATGTCGTAGACATATTTCTGAATACCCACCACGGACCCAACGACAGACCCTGACGCCAACCCGATGCGGCACCGCCACTGATGCGGATGGCTGAGGTTGCGGCGGTTCAGGTAGCGCACAAACCGAATGGCCGTGTTGGCAATCGCCTTGGCATGATCCGGCGTCGGATCAGGCAGGCCCGCCACGGTAATATAAGCATCCCCGATTGTCTTGATGCGCTCACAACCAAATTGCTCACCAATGCGATCAAAGGCGCTGTAGATATCGTTCAGTTCCGTAACGGTAACGCTGGGTTCTTGCGCGGCGACCATTTCAGTGAACCCGACGAAATCCAGCATCAGGACGGATACCGGATCGTATAGCTGCGGCGTGACGACGCCGAAGGTTTTGTATTCTTCGTAAACCGACCGTGGCATCAGGTTGAGCAGCAGCTTTTCGACCTGCTCTTTTTCGCGCTTCAACTCGCGCGTGTTGCGCTCGACCATCATCGAATAGGAATCGATCATGGATTCCAGCTCTTTAATGCGGGTGATGTTCTGGCAGACCAGAACTAGCACGTCATCATGCGCCACCGTGAAGTCGAGCGCGATGACCAGCGTTCGGCGCTTTTTCTTGAAACTGATCTCGGACGTATGCCGCCCAGTCTCATGCAGGCTTTGCTGCACCGCGCTGGTATCAAGATCTGGAAAAAGCTGTTGCAACTGGTCCGACGGGGTGTCGCCGCTGAACCATTCGTCAAACGTGTCGTTTCGAAAACCGAACTGCAGTGTCTGGCGGTCGAGCAGGGCAACGCCCACGCCAATGGCGCGAAGCAGTTGTTCGTTTATGGCTGCAATAGTCATGGCTTACCTACAATCAGAGGGCGCCGTTTCGCGAATTCGGCGACAACGGCCGCAATATCTTCTGTAGCCACGTTGTGTTTTTGCAAAGCGTCTTGCAACACCGTTTCCAGTTCATCGAAATGCGCATTCGTGATTTCAAGGTGAGAATGCAGCTGGCGCAACTGGTTGTCTGTGTAAGAAGCCGGACCGCCTAGCAGCGAGGCAATGAACTTGGTCTGGTGATCGACCATCTTGGTCATGTCCACATGATCGAAGAAGGGGCCAACCTCATCATTGTCCAAAAGCGTGTCGTAGAATGAGATCACGATCTTGCTGATCTTCGAGAACCCGCCGTATTTCTCGTAAAGTGTGCGTTCAGCCATTTCGAAACCCCTTTTGACAAACTGATAAAGAAACGCGACCCAGATGCCTTGGTCGCCAAGTCTCAACGCCCTCGGGTGCAAAACCGCAAGAGCGTTGAGTTTCCATGTCACACCGTCAGCGATGCTGGGCGATGACTTCGGCATATTCGGACGAGATGCACAGGGAACCGTTGGTCGAGATGTCGAACTTTTCGATCAGCGCCATAAGGTCGGCCTGCAATGCCGCCTGCCCCGTTTCGTCCAGCGCATCAAAGGCCTTTTGCATGGGGCCATAGAACGTCCGGAAGTATTCCAGGAAATGCTCGGCCGAGCGGTAGCGGAACATAAAGTTCTTGCGCCGGAAGGAAATAACCTCGCACTTGTCTCCAAAGGTGTCCTCGACCCAGTCCTGTTTGCCCCACATCGCGGGGGAGTTCACGCCAGCGGGCGGCGGCACATGCTTGCCGATGGTCTTGAACAGTTGGCCGATAAAGCTTTCGGGTGTCCAGTTCGCCATGCCGATCTTGCCGCCGGGTTTGACCACGCGCTGAAGTTCGGCCGCGGATTGCTGTTGATTGGGCGTGAACATCACCCCGAAGGTGGACACAACCGCGTCGAACGACTGATCCGCAAAGGGCAGGTTTTCCGCATCCGCCACCTTGTAGGTCACGAACAGGCCCTCTGCCTTTGCGCGTTGGCTGCTGGCCTCCAACAGCGCCTCGACATAGTCGGTCGAGGTCACGTCGCAAAAGCGCCGCGCAAAGGCCAGAGTGGCATTACCATTCCCGGCCGCGACATCCAGCACCTTGGCGCTTGGGGTCATGTCCATGGCCTCGGCAAGCTCTTCGCCGGTGATTTGAAGGGTGACGCCAACCTTGCTGTAATCCCCGGATCCCCAGGCAACGTTCTGCTTGGCCTTGATTGCCGTAAAGTCTGTTGTAGAGGCGATAGCTGTTTGAATACCCATGATTTTGTTCCTTTTGATGGTATGCCGGCCTGACACCAGCGGGTTTTGTAAAATTCGCATCGTCACATGCGGGTTAAGCAGCTTTCCGATCCGGCCAGCTGATATTCATGACGGGCCGTTCCGCACTGGCCACGTGCTCAAGAATTCTTGGGTTGACCCAATCGGGCTGTAAGACCGGTGCCATATGGCCCAGCTCTGGCAGCAGCGCGATCCGTGCGTTGGGCAGGGCCTTGGCGATCGCAACCGACGTGTGCTGAGCGATTTCCGGGGATTCCAGACCGGTCATGACCAGCGTCGGAACTTCGATCCCGGCCAAATCCTTCAGTGTCCAGGTCTCGGCAAACCCATTGGCAAAGTCGGTCATGATGGACGCGATCATCCCGCTGAACCGATCTTGCGCAGGCGCTGGAAGCGCATCCCAGAACCCCTTATGGTTCCAGAAATCCAGGAAATGACGCATACCCGCAGCGGGATTGCCGTCTGCCGCCGACGCCGTCACCATGGCCGCAACCAGTTGAATTTGCCGAAACAGGTCCTTGCTGTCTTCAGTCCCATGCTTGAGGAAATGAAAGGCGGCGGGTTCGTAAACCGTAAGGCTTTTCACCAGATCCGGGCGCATCAGCGCGATCTTGATCGCGATACCGCCACCGTTGGAATGCCCAACCAGATGGACAGGGCGACCCATCGCCTCGATTTCGCGGATGACCGGCATGGCGGAAACGGCCGCACCGGTCCGGGACGCGTCACCTGTAAGGGGCGCTTGGCCATAGCCGGGCAGATCAAAGGCGTGAACCGAAAAGCGGCCGTCCAGATCCGCTGCCAGCGGCCCCCATTGCCCGCCGTTAGAAGCAGAAGAATGCAACGCGACAATAGGAGCGTTGGTGAGTTCAGAAGTGTTAAATGAAATAGTCATCGTACTTACCCAATTGCGTTTGTGATGGGCAATAACTGACCTTTCATTGTTTCAATGTGATTTCTGAATGCGGCGCAAAGTGTTTCAGTTGTTGCTTGGTGAAGTGGTTCACACAACTGGCTATCCGGTTCGAAAACAACCAGCTTTCGGGCTGAAGCTGGCGCGGCGGAGCGCGCTGTGAAACAATTGAAACACAAGAGGCCGATTTTGAAATGGCACTGAAACAATGGTATCTTAGAAAATCAGGATGACGATGGGCATGGCGAACAATCTTGAAGAGATTGAGAAGGCACGAGACCTTCTTCGCGACGCCATTGAATCGCTCAAGGAAGGGTTCGCCCTTTATGATGACGACCGTCGCCTTGTGATGTTCAACCAGCGCTATGCCGAAATGAACAAGGGGGTTGCCGATCTGCTGGAGCCCGGTCTGGATTGGGAAATCCTTATGCGCGAGACCGCGCGCCGGGGGATCTACGCTGACGCCATAGGCAACGAACAGCAATGGGTTTCAGACAGGCTGGTCAACGGGATCGAGTTCATTCAGGATTTTGAACTGACCGAAACGGACGGGCGCACCTATCTGGTCTCGGTCCATCCCACCAAGCTGGGCGGCTTTGTCGTCACCCGCGAGGACATTACCGACCGCAAACAGGCCGAGGTGGAAGAACGCGACGGCGATCTTCTGATCCGACAGGTTCTGGACGCCAGTTCGGCAGTGGTGACAATGGCCCGGATTGGCGACGGACAGATCCTGTATCGCACGCCGGCGGCCCTGCAGATGTTCGGGCCGTCCAGATCTGCGCGAGAGCACTATCTGAACCCCGAAGAGCGCGCGGATTTTATTACTCTGCTGTTGGCTGACGGTCAGGTCGAAGATTACAAGCTCGATCTGGTGAATGCGCAGGGAAGGACATTTCCGGCGTCCATTTCTTCGCAATTGATCGACTACAAGGGCGAAGAGGTCATCGTCACCAGCATCATCGATCTGACTGTTCAGAAAGAAGCCGACGCCCTGATCCGCCAGGTGATGGAGGCCTACCCGGCCGCCATCAACATGACGCATGCCGACACTGGCGAGGTTCTATTTGCCACGCCGGAAATCAAGGCGCTGTTCGGTGACAACAAAAGTTCCAAATCCTACTACGCAGACCCCGAAGAACGGGATCGCTATTTAAAGGACCTTCGACAAGCAGGTGCGCTGAAAGACCGGCGCATGGAATTTGTGGATGCAAAGGGGCGCAGGTTCTGGGGCGCGGATTCTTCGCGCCTTATTGAATTTAACGGCGAAGAAGTCATCGTTTCCAATACCCGCGATCTGACGGACGAACTGGCAATCGAAGCAGAACTTGAAAAACAGCGAGAGCTGCTGTTCCAGAACGAAAAGATGTCCGCTTTGGGTGAGCTGCTGGCAGGCGTCGCGCATGAACTGAACAACCCGCTGTCAGTTGTTGTGGGCCACTCGCTGATGCTGAAAGAAGAGATTACGGACCCCGACCTGACCGCCCGGATCGAAAAAATCGGCAGTGCCGCGGAACGCTGCGCCAAGATCGTGAAGACTTTTCTAGCGATGGCACGCCAGCAGCCCAGCAAGATCGAACAGGTCGATGTACCCGGTATGATCGAAACCGCCGCAGATGTTGCGGGCTATGGCAGCACCTCGGGCGAGATCAGCATCACACGCAACCTGCCCGCCGATTTGCCGCCGATTGCCGGGGACGCCGATCAACTGACGCAGGTCATCCTGAACCTGATATTCAATGCAGAACAGGCCATGACTTCCAGCGGTGTTGGCGACCGGATCACCCTGTCGGCGGCGGCCAATCCCGGCGCAGGAATGGTCGAGGTGACGGTCGAAGACAACGGCCCCGGAATTCCCAAATCCATCCGCCCCCGCATTTTTGAGCCCTTCTTCACAACAAAAGAGGTTGGCGACGGAACCGGGATCGGGTTGGCCTTTTGCCACCGGATCGTGCTGTCTCATGGCGGGCAGATCAGGCTTGATCAAACTGTCCTGTCGGGCACCTGTTTTCGGATCACGCTGCCTGTTGCGGTGTCCAACACAGATGAGGTTGATGAACCGCACGACCCAGCCCCGACCGTGGCTCAACACCGCGTATTGGTGGTGGATGATGAGGTCGAGGTGGGCGAGTTGAATGCCGAAATTCTCAGGAGAGAAGGCTTTCACGTCGATTTCGTCTCATCCGGCGAAGAGGCGCTGCACCGCCTGCAATCCGCCGTATATGACGTTTTCCTGAGTGATCTGAACATGCCCGGCGTAGATGGCCGCAAGATATACGAGGCGCTGGTGTCCCGCTTTCCCGACATGCTGCCCAGAACCGCATACATCACCGGCGACACGATGGGCGAAAGCTCCTTGGGGTTGTTGCAGGACTCCGGCCTGCCCTATCTGGAAAAACCGGTCTCGCCGACAGAGCTCAGAACACTTGTCGGGAAGCTGATTGCCGACCGGAAGGACGAAACAGATGGATAATCAAAAAACCCATATCCTGGTTTGCGATGATGAAGTCGACGTGCGCGAAATGCTGCAGGAATACCTCAGCAAACGCGGCTACCAGGTGTCGGCGGCATCCGGAGGCGAAGAACTTCGGGCAATTGCTGCCGCTGAACCCGTGGACGTCATGATCATGGACATCAATATGCCGAAAGAAGACGGCCTTTCGATCCTGAGGTCCCTTCGCCCCGAGAATACAACTCCGGTGATCATGCTAACCGCAGCAGGCGACGTGGTGGATCGCATCATCGGCCTTGAAATGGGTGCCGACGACTATCTGGGCAAACCCGTTGACCTGCGTGAACTGGAAGCCCGGATCAAGGCCATCCTGCGGCGCGGTTCGATGAATGACAGCGCGCCTTCTGCAAAACCCGGTGAAGACTACGCGCTGTTTGGAGATTACACTTTGGATAAAGAGGCGGCAAAGCTTCTTTCCTCGGACGGGACCGAGGTTCAGCTCACGGCGATGGAGTACAGTCTGCTCAAGGTCTTTGCGGAAAACAAAGGGCGTGTCTTGAACCGGGATCAGCTGCTGGAACAGGCACACGACCGCACCTGGGACCCTTTCGACCGAAGCATCGACATCAGAATCTCAAGGTTACGCCGCAAGCTGGAGGCCAATCCCGAAAAGCCCGAAATCATCAGAACCGTTAGGGGAATTGGCTATTTATATGATCCCAAGTGATTGGCGGTTCTTGGGGGCTGTGCGCAAGTTGCATTACATGGCACCATTTATGTCGATCGCGCAAGCGCTTTAAACCCCGAATTCTAGTGTAACTTACCCGTCGACTGGTTCGGCGCGGCTTCAAAGTATTGCCAGAGGTGAACGGCGTACGGAAAGACTATTCCGGGAGGAACAGGTTCAACCTGTGCGCTCTGAAGCGGCTCGTCTGACACTGCGTTCGACTGTAATGGTTTCGGGCGTAGGAATTGCACCTTTGACTATCAGGTCATGGTTTGAAGGGACCGTGGCTGCAGTGGGGCCGCGAAAGCCCTGATAACGACGAGGTGAAGACGTTAAGCAATTGATCCAGTGGATCAATTGTAGTCTGAACGGGCTGGGTTGGGGTTTTCTGACACTGGTTGCGGGAGCAGGATTTGAACCTGCGACCTTCAGGTTATGAGCCTGACGAGCTACCGGGCTGCTCCATCCCGCGTCAGAGTCAGATTTGTTTCATCGTAAGAGAGATATGGGCTTTTACTAGGTTTGGCGGTGACCTACTCTCCCGGGGCTTAAGCCCAAGTACCATTGGCGCGGCAGTGCTTA
>NZ_JBQFZQ010000007.1:0-211135 GCF_056542325.1 Ruegeria sp. AD6
CAGCGCGCCTGCGGCGCGCTGCCGGGCCCAACTCGGTTGACGGCATCTTTGATGCTGGCAAGCGAGGCGGGAGACCCCTTTGCCGCACCAGCTTTCAAAGGGTTTTGAACAAGTCCGTCAGTCTCTGCGCTTCGTCGCTCAGGCCAAACGGCGCGTTGATCACGAACATGCCGGATCCGATCATGCGATGATCCTTTCGCGCCGCCGGAAAGGTCACCTCGTGCCGCATCGCTTTGGTTAAGTTCTGCCGAACCAATGCATCGACCATCTGTTGTTGGCGGCTGTCCCGCAAGATCGGATACCAAAGCGCGATGACCCCGACATTCCATTTGCGATGCAGCTTGGCGATGATGCCCGGCAGGCGATCATACTCTGTTTTCACCTCATAACTCGGATCGATCAGCAGTATCCCCCGGCGCGGCGTGGGCGGCAACAGGGACTGCGCCAGATCGTATCCGTCCTGCTTGTAGGTTTTGACATTGCCCCCCGGCACGGCCTGCGACAGCGCGACATATTCCTGCGGATGCAGTTCGGCAAAATGCAAACTGTCCTGTGGTCTGAGCAAACTTGTCGCAATCAGGGGTGATCCCGGATAACACGCCGACCCAAATCTGGACCGCGTCGCCACGATGGCCTGCGCCAGCGGATGCGATGCCTCGAACCATTCGCCCCGCTGCACCCGCTCAATCCCCGCCGCCGCTTCACCCGTCTTGCGCGCCTCTTCTGAATCCAGCCGGTACACCCCGCGCCCGGAATGGGTTTCCACATAGGTCAACGGCTTGTCCTTGCGGGTCAGATAAGACAGCGTCCATGCCAATATTGCGTGCTTTTGCACGTCGGCCAGATTCCCGGCGTGGTAAATATGTTGATATGAGAGCATGTTGCCTTCTAAAGTCCCTGCAAATGAGGCGAAAAGGTGCTGATTGTCGCGGAATCAGCCCTTTTACCGGGCGAGTTGGCACCCTATAAGTCATCCGTCCCGGAACCGTCGAGTCGCGGGCAGTAGAAAAACCGACATACAGGATCAGGGGAAACATGGGGATCTTTGGCAATCTGGGCGGCCTGTTCACAGCGGACATGGCTATCGACCTTGGGACAGCAAACACGCTGGTTTATGTCAAAGGTCGCGGTGTGATCCTGTCTGAACCGTCGGTTGTGGCCTATCACGTCAAGGACGGCGTGAAAAAAGTGCTGGCGGTTGGTGAAGACGCCAAGCTGATGCTGGGCCGGACCCCCGGTTCCATCGAGGCGATCCGCCCGATGCGCGAGGGCGTGATTGCAGATTTCGACACCGCCGAAGAGATGATCAAGCATTTCATCCGCAAGGTGCATAAACGTTCGACCTTCTCGAAGCCCAAGATTATTGTCTGCGTCCCCCATGGCGCGACACCCGTTGAAAAACGCGCGATCCGTCAGTCGGTTCTGTCCGCAGGCGCGCGCCGCGCGGGCCTGATTGCCGAACCGATTGCGGCAGCCATTGGCGCAGGGATGCCGATCACCGATCCGACCGGCAACATGGTCGTCGATATCGGCGGCGGCACCACCGAGGTTGCGGTTCTGTCGCTGGGCGACATCGTCTACGCCCGTTCGGTCCGCGTTGGTGGCGACCGGATGGACGAGGCCATCATCTCATACCTGCGCCGTCAGCAGAACCTGCTGGTGGGTGAATCCACCGCTGAACGGATCAAGACCACCATCGGCACCGCCCGGATGCCCGACGATGGCCGTGGCCAGTCGATGCATATCCGCGGCCGCGACCTGCTGAACGGCGTGCCCAAGGAAATCGAGATCAGCCAGGCACAGGTGGCCGAGGCCCTGTCGGAGCCCGTCCAACAGATCTGCGAGGCGGTGATGACCGCGCTGGAAACGACCCCGCCCGATCTGGCGGCGGACATTGTGGACCGCGGCGTGATGCTGACCGGCGGCGGCGCGCTGCTGGGCGATCTGGATCTGGCCCTGCGCGAACAGACCGGTCTGGCCGTGTCGATTGCCGATGAAAGCCTGAATTGTGTGGCTTTGGGAACCGGCAAGGCGCTAGAATACGAAAAACAGCTGCGCCACGCGATTGACTACGAAAGCTAAGGCGCGCACCCTTTGCACATAGGGTAAATTCGGCACGAGCAGCACGGGAAGGTAACCTGTGGCAAAAGACCGATCACAGCGCGATGACTACACGACCCCGCTGCGTCGTCTTCTTTTGGGGATCGTTGTGCTGTGCCTGCTGGGTATCTTTGTCGTCTGGCGCATCGATAGCCCTCGGGTTGAGCGTTTCCGCGCGCAGGTGGTGGACGCCGTTGTCCCCTCGATGGAATGGGCCATGGTGCCGGTGACGGCGACCGTCAATCTGGTGCGCGATTTCCAAAGCTATCAGCGCCTGAGCGAACAGAACCGCGAGCTACGGTCCGAGTTGCGCCTGATGCGCGCCTGGAAAGAGGCCGCGCTGCAACTGGAACAGGAAAACGCGCGCCTGCTGGATTTGAACAATGTGCGCCTTGATCCGCGCCTGACCTATATCACCGGGGTTGTGATGGCAGATAGCGGCTCACCCTTCCGGCAGTCCGTTCTGCTGAACGTGGGTGAGCGGGACGGGATCGTCGATGGCTGGGCCACAATGGACGGGATCGGGCTGGTCGGGCGTATCTCGGGCGTGGGGCCGGATACGGCGCGTGTCATTCTGCTGACCGATGCCTCCAGCGCCATTCCCGCGACCATCCAGCCATCGGGGCAAACGGCCCTGATCGCCGGCGACAACACCCCGGCCCCAGCCGTCGAATTCCTTGAAAACCGCGAGCTTGTGCGCCCCGGCGACCGGGTGATTACCTCGGGCGATGGGGGCGTATTCCCCGCCGGACTGCTGATCGGCCAGATTGCCGCAGACCCCGGTGGCCGCCTGCGCGTGCGCCTGTCCGCCGATTTCGAACGGCTGGAGTTTCTGCGGGTTCTGCGGTTCAACGCGGCGCCCTCGATCCGCGATCCCGGTGGCATTGTCGGCCCGGCGCGCCCCGAAGCCGCTTTGACGCCCAATGAGGCCGGCGATGGATAAACCTGCCTCACATAACTGGGCGATGCGGGGGCTTTACGTAGTGTTGGCGTTTCTGGTCCTGTTCCTGCACCTTCTGCCGCTGAACGCGCAACCGGATCGCTGGCCCTTTCCGGATGTCATGATCGCGCTGACCTTTGCATGGGTGCTGCGCCGCCCGGATTACGTACCGACCTTGCTGATCGCCGCCGTGATGCTGATGGCCGACCTGCTGTTGCAACGCCCGCCCGGATTACTGGCCGCATTGGTGGTTCTGGGCGCGGCCTACCTGCGCTCGGCAGCACCTGGCATGCGGGATGCGGGCTTTGTGGGTGAATGGATGTCGGTCGGCATGGTCACAACTGCCGTATTTCTTGGAAACCGCGTTATTCTGGCCGTCCTGTCCGTTGATCAGGCCGCCTTTGCGCCCGTCCTATTTCAGCTGGTCGTGACGATTGCGGCCTATCCGGCAATTGTTCTGCTCAGCCAGTCCGTCTTTGGCGTGCGACGGATGTCGGCAGCAGACGTCAGTGTTGCGGGGGCACGGGCATGAAGCCGCGCAAGACCAAAACTCAGGGGCTTGCCTATAAACGCCTGCCGCGCCGGGCCTTGATACTGGGCGGGCTGCAAGCCGCCTTTGTCGGCGGGCTGGCGGCGCGGATGCGGTTCATGCAGGTCGATCAGGCCGATCAGTATCGCCTTCTGGCCGAAGAAAACCGCATCAATATCCGCCTGATCCCACCCACACGCGGGCGTATCTACGACCGCAACGGGCAGATCATCGGGCAAAACACGCCGTCCTACCGTATCGTCATCGTGCGCGAGGATGCAGGCGACGTCGACAAGGTGATCGCCGAGCTGTCCAGCATCATCCCCCTGAACGAGGATGAGATCGAACGCGCCAAGACCGAGATGCGCCGCTCGGCCCCGTTTCTGCCGGTGACGCTGGCCGATCAGGTGACGTGGGAGGACATCTCGAAAGTTGCGGTGAACGCCCCGGCCCTGCCCGGCGTTACGCCAGAGGTCGGTTCAACCCGGCAATACCCCAGATATGAGGATTTCGCTCATATCGTCGGATATGTCGGCCCGGTCAGCGATTATGATCTCAGCCAGATCGAAGATCCCGAACCGGTGCTACGCATCCCGCGCTTCCAGATCGGCAAGGTCGGATTGGAAGCCAAACAGGAGATCTCGCTGCGAGGCCGTGCCGGCTCCAAGCGGATCGAGGTTAACGCTTCGGGCCGAGTGATGCGTGAATTGGACCGGCAGGAGGGTCAGCCCGGTGCCGACCTTCAGCTCTCGGTCGATGCGGACCTGCAGCAATATGCGCAAGCCCGACTGGCCGGGGAAAGCGCCGCCGCTGTGGTCATCGACTGCGAAACCGGCGATCTGCGCGCGATGGCCTCGGCCCCCAGCTTTGACCCCAACCTGTTCGTCCGCGGAATCTCGGTCGCGGATTACCAAATACTGACGCAGGACAAGTACCGCCCATTGGCCAACAAAACGGTGCAGGGCACCTATCCGCCAGGCTCCACCTTTAAGATGGTCACCGCTCTGGCAGCACTTGAGGCTGGTGTCATCGGTCCTGGCAATACCGTCTATTGCCCCGGCCACCTGAAGGTCGGCAGCCGCCGCTTCCACTGCTGGAAGCGTGGCGGTCATGGCATGGTGGACTTGAATACATCGCTGAAGCGCAGTTGCGACGTGTATTACTACGACGTGGCGATCAAGGTCGGCATCGACAAAATCTCTGAGATGTCCAACATCCTTGGCCTGGGAATAAAACATGACATTCCGATGTCCGCTGTGCGCGCCGGGCTGGCGCCCAATCAGGCATGGAAACAGCGGGTCCATGGCGAGGAATGGCTGATCGGTGATACCGCCAATGCGTCCATCGGGCAGGGCTTCATGCTCGCCTCGCCCATGCAACTGGCCGTGATGACTGCAAGGATCGCCACTGGACGCGCCGTTGCGCCCCGACTGGTGCGGTCGGTCAACGGGGTCGAACAGCCCTCGGGCGCGGGTGAAGCGCTAGCGATCAGCCCCACCAACCTGCGCTACATTCGCGAGGCAATGTGGTCGGTGTCGAACGACAGGCGCGGGACGGCCTATCGCAGCCGTATCATTGCGGATGATCTGCGTATGGCGGGCAAGACCGGCACCAGCCAGGTTCGCAACATCACCAAGGCCGAACGGGCTGCTGGGGTGATCCGCAATGAGGATTTGCCGTGGGAACGCCGAGATCACGCCCTGTTCGTCAGTTTTGCGCCCTACGACAATCCCAAATACGCGATTGCAGTGGTGGTGGAACATGGCGGTGGCGGATCGAAAGCAGCGGCCCCGGTTGCACGAGATATCATGCTACAGGCACTCTACAAGGGCACCCCGCCGCTTGAGGCGTACCCGGTCGCGGATCGGGACCGTATTAAAGAGCAGCAAAAGAGGCTTGAGGGCGACCGTCGCCCCAAAGCGCGTCCTGACGAAAAGGACCGCGCATGAGCTATTTAGAGTATAACGTCAAATCCACGCCATCGGGGTTCCGCAAGTTTCTGTACATGAACTGGCCTTTGACCCTGTTGCTGATCAGCACGGCCAGTGCCGGGTTCCTGATGCTCTATTCCGTGGCAGGCGGGTCGTGGATGCCCTGGGCCGAACCTCAGATGGAGCGGTTTGGTCTGGGCTTAACTGTGATGTTTATCATCGCGCTTGTACCGATCTGGTTCTGGCGAAATATGTCGGTGCTGGCTTATCTGGGTTCCATCGCTCTGCTGGTTTTTGTCGAGCTTTTTGGAACCATAGGTATGGGCGCTCAGCGCTGGATAGATCTTGGTTTCATGCGGCTGCAACCGTCCGAGGTTATGAAAGTCGCATTGGTCATGGTGCTGGCGGCTTATTACGATTGGCTGCCTTCTCACAAAACTTCTCGCCCGCTCTGGGTGATCATTCCGGTGATCCTTATCCTTATCCCGACCTTCATGGTCTTACGGCAACCGGACCTTGGCACCTCGATCCTGTTGCTGGCCGCCGGTGGCGGGTTGATGTTTTTGGCAGGTGTGCATTGGGCCTATTTTGCGGCGGTAATAGCGGCAGTGGCGGGGCTGATTGCCGCTGTCTTCAACAGCCGGGGAACCGAATGGCAGTTGCTGAAAGACTATCAGTTTCGCCGCATCGACACATTTCTTGATCCTTCATCCGATCCACTTGGCGACGGATACCATATCACCCAATCGAAAATCGCTTTGGGATCGGGTGGCTGGAACGGGCGCGGCTTCATGCAAGGCACCCAGTCGCGCCTGAATTTCCTGCCCGAGAAGCACACCGATTTCATCTTCACCACACTGGCCGAGGAATTCGGCTTTGTTGGCGGCATCACTCTGTTGATACTCTATGCTCTGATCCTGATCTTCTGCATGGTCACGGCGCTGTCGACCAAGGATCGGTTCTCGTCACTGGTGGTGCTGGGGATTGCGCTGAACTTCTTCCTGTTCTTTGCGGTCAACATGTCGATGGTGATGGGGTTGGCCCCGGTTGTGGGCGTACCGCTGCCAATGGTCAGCTATGGCGGGTCGGCCATGCTGGTCCTGATGGCAGCCTTCGGCATTGTCCAAAGCGCGCACATCCACCGCCCCCGCTGATCTGAAAGGCCCTTCATGCCCGTCAACGTCCTGTTCTCTGCGCGCCATGCCCTGTGGCCGATCTACGAGCCGCTGTTGACCAAGGGTCTGGCCCAGGCCGGGTTGGACGTGCATCTGGCCACCGACATGGACCCGGATCAGGTGGATTACGTCGTCTATGCGCCAAATGGCGGCTTGCTGGACTTCAAACCCTATTCTCGACTGAAAGCCGTCCTGAGCCTTTGGGCCGGGGTCGAAAGCATCGCCGACAACCAAACCCTGACCGTTCCATTGGCCCGTATGGTCGATCACGGCCTCACACAAGGCATGACGGAATGGGTCGTGGGCCATGTCCTGCGGTACCATCTGGGCATGGATACTCATATCACCCAGCAGGACGGTGTTTGGACCCCGATCGCGCCACCGCTTGCGACCGAGCGCACGGTCTGCGTGCTGGGGCTGGGAGAGTTGGGTCAAGCGGCAGCGCAGGCGCTGGCCACGCTGAACTTTCGCGTTTTGGGGTGGAGCCGCACCCAAAAGGACATCCAGGGCGTGACCTGTCTGCATGGGGCCGACGGTTTGCGTATCGCCTTGTCCCAATCCGAAATTGTCGTGCTGCTGTTGCCTGACACGAAAGCGACGGAAAACACTCTGAATGCCGAGACATTGGCGCTGATGCCGAAAGGGGCAAGGATCATCAATCCGGGGCGCGGCCCGCTGATCGATGACGACGCCCTGCTGGATGCGCTGAACACCGGGCAGGTCGGACACGCGACGCTGGATGTGTTTCGCATCGAACCCCTGCCGCCGGAACACCCTTATTGGTCACATCCGAGCGTCACAGTCACGCCGCATATCGCGTCCGAGACCCGGCCCGTCACAGCGGCGCAGGTGATCTGCGAAAACATCCGGCGCGGTGAGGCGGGTGAGCCCTTTGTGCATCTGGTGGACCGCCAGTTGGGATACTGACGGCCCGATCCGATCAGGCGGCGATCAACCCGCGCCCTTTCAGCAGGGCCTCGACACCCGGCAGGCGGCCCCGGAAGGCCAGATACAAATCCTCGGCCTCACGCGAGCCGCCGGTGGAGAGGATATTCTCTTCCAGCGCCTTGGCGCGTTCAGGGTCAAAGGCCCCTCCGGCCTCTTCGAATGCGGCGAAGGCGTCGGCATCCATGACCTCGGACCACATGTAGCTGTAGTAGCCTGCGCTGTACCCGTCGCCCGCAAAGACATGGGCGAAATGCGGGGTGGCGTGGCGCATCCCGATGGCCCTTGGCATGCCGATTTCGGCCAGAACCTCGGCCTGCTTGGCCATCGGGTCCGCCGGGGCTGCGCCTTCGTGAAACGCCAGATCAACCAAGGCCGAGGCCACATATTCGACCGTCTGGAACCCTTGGTCGAAATTGGCTGCCTTCAGCACCTTCTCCAACATCGCCTGAGGCATCGGCTCACCCGTCTCGGCATGGATGGCGTATTCGGCCAGAACCTCGGGCACTTCCAGCCAGTGTTCATAAAGCTGGCTGGGCAGTTCGACGAAATCCCGCGCGACCGATGTGCCCGAGATGCTTTCATAGGTCACGTTCGAAAGCATCTGATGCAGCGCATGCCCAAATTCATGAAACAACGTCCGCGCGTCATCATAAGACAACAGCGCGGGATCGCCCTTGGCAAAGTTGCAGACGTTAATCACGACGGGGGCCTGTTCTTCGGGAAACTTCGCCTGCGCCCGCATGGCGCTGCACCAGGCCCCTGACCGTTTCGAGCCTCGGGCGAAATAATCGCCAATGAAAACCGCCACATGCCTCCCGTTGCGCGTCACCTCCCACGCCCGGCAATCGGGGTGGTAGAGCGGCACGTCCAGCGGCGCGAACTCCAGCCCGAAAAGACGGTTGGCGCAGGCAAACGACGCCTCGATCATACGGTCGAGTTGCAGGTACGGTTTCAGCGCCGCCTCGTCCAGGTCATGCTCGGCCTTGCGGCGCTTCTCGGCATAGTATCGCCAGTCCCAGGCTTCCAAGGGGCCGTTCACGCCATCCTCTTGCATCATGCCGATCAGGATCTCGGCATCCGCATCGGCGCGGGCTTTGGCGGGGTCCCAAACCTGCATCAACAGATCGCGCACGCGGTCGGGCGAGCGGGCCATCTCGGTTTCCAGCTTGAAATCCGCGAAACTGTCATAGCCCAGCAGCTTGGCCCGCTCTTCCCGCAGGGTCAGGATTTCGGCTGCAATCTCGCGGTTGTCGGTCTCATTCCCATTTGCCCCCCGCGCAGCCCAGGCGCGATAGGCGGTTTCCCGCAGGTCGCGGCGGGATGAGAACTGCAGAAACGGCACGATCAGCGAGCGGGACAGGGTCACGACCGGCCCGTTCGCGCCCTTTTCCTCACCCGCTGCGCGGGCCGCAGCGATGACGAAATCGGGCAGGCCGTCCAGATCATCCTCGGCCAGAACCATGAACCAATCGCGCTCATCCGTCAGCAGGTTCTGGGTGAAAGACGTACCCAGCGAGGCAAGGCGCGACTTGATCTCTTGCATGCGTTCATCGGCCTCGCCCTGCAGCGCGGCACCGGCGCGGACAAAGCCGCGATGGGTCAGCATCAGAACTCGGGCCTGTTCATCGCTCAGGTCCAGATCATCGCGCCGCTGCCAAAGATCGGCCACCCGGCGGAACAGATCCTTGTTCGATGAAATGCCCGAGAAATGCGCCGACAGTTTGGGTGAAAAGTCACGCTGCAACTCTTCCCGTTTGGGGTTGCTGTCGGCCCCCGCCACCGTGAAAAACACCGACAGGACCTTGTCTAATTGCTCCCCCGCGGCCTCAAGTGCCTCAATCGTGTTGGCAAAGGTGGGCGCGTCCGGGTTTCCGGCAATCGCGTCGATCTGAGCGTTATGCGCAGCCATCGCCTTATCCAGTGCCGGGGCAAAATCTTCATCTGAAATCGCCGCGAATGGCGCGATTTCAAAGGGCGTGGTCCAGTCGGACAGGATCGGGTTGGTCATGCAGATCTCCTTTGACCCTCAAGCTAGGTAGGGTGCGGGGAATGGTCCAGAGGGGGTGGTACCGGAACCGGCAGAATTCGTCGCAAATCTGCTTGCCTTGTCGCGTTAGCCCGCTCAGGTTCGTGGTGAAAGGGAGGACGCATATGACAAAACCCAATCGCGCCGCCGGGATCATGACGACAGCGATCCATGCCGGGGATCCGCCCGACGCCTCGACCAACGCATCGGCCCCGCCGATCCATATGAGCTCGACCTATATAACCGAGGATCTGGCCGGGTTTTCCGCCCATGATCTGACACCCGAGACGCCCTATGTGTATTCCCGCTGGGCCAACCCGACCGTGGCGGGGCTGGAGGCCAAGATCGCCGCGCTACAAGGCACCGAGGCCTGTCTGGCGACCGCCTCGGGGATGGCGGCGGCCTCGGCAATCTTTTTCACCTTTCTGTCGGCGGGCGATCATCTGATTGTCTCCGACGTGTCTTATGCTGGCGTGGCCGAACTGGCCCGCGAGACACTGCCGCGCATGGGCATTGAGGTCTCAGCCGTCAACATGTCTGATCCGTCGAACGTGGCTGCGGCCCTGCGCCCCAACACGCGGCTGATCCATACCGAAACGCCAGTAAATCCCATCGGGCGGCTGACCGATCTGGCCGCAATCTCGCGGCTTGCGCGTCAGGCCGGGGCGTTGCTGAGTTGTGATGCCACCTTTGCCTCGCCACTGGGCATGGACACGGTGGCGTTGGGTGTTGATCTGACGCTGCACTCGATCACGAAATATATCGGCGGGCATGGCGATGCGGTGGGCGGCGCGGTGGCCGGATCGGCGGAGCTGGTCGCGCGGATGCGGGCCGAGGCCGCGATCCATCACGGAAGCGTTCTATCACCGTTCAACGCCTGGCTGATCGCGCGCGGCGCCACCACCCTGCCCCTGCGCATGAAGGCCCATCAGGCCGGAGCCATGGCGGTAGCCGAATGGCTGGACAATGACCCGCGGGTCACCAAGGTGATCTATCCCGGTCTCGCATCGCATCCGCAGGCCGAACTGGCGCAGCAACAGATGTCGAATATGTCCGGCATGATCTCATTCCAGGTGGGCAACGCTGCTGAGGGCGAACGCATCGCGCAACAGATGATCGAGAGGCTTGAGGTGATCCACTATGCAGTCTCGCTGGGGCATCATCGCAGCCTGATCTTCTGGATGGGCACCGATGGGCTGATGGAGACGTCGTTTAAACTGGGCGGCGCGCAGTTGGAGGATTACCGCGCCTATGCGGGCGACGGGATTTTCCGTTTGTCGGTCGGGCTGGAAGATGCCGAGGACCTAATCGCCGATCTGGACCGCGCTTTGGGGTGAACGAGGCTCTCCCGCCCGCGCAGCGCGCATCACAGATGCGCCTTGGCGCGGTTGGGCCGGGCCGCGCGCTGGCGCGCGCGGCGGTTACGCCTGGGCGGCTGCCTGCGCGCAAATCGGGCAATCGGCGCGTTTGGACAGGGTGATCTTGCGGCTTTCGCCATAAAGCGCGTCATAGATCAGCATTTCGCCCCGCAAGGCGGCCCCGGAACCGGTGATCACCTTGATCGCCTCAACCGCCATCATGGATCCCACCACGCCGGGCAGCGGCCCTATCACCCCCGCTTCGGCACAAGAAGGGGCCAGCCCGGCGGCGGGCGCTTCGAGAAAGATGCACTGATAGCACGGGCCTGCGGTGGCGGGATCAAAGACGCTCAGCTGCCCTTCCCATTGCGAGAGCGCGCCAGAGATCAAAGGTTTTCCCAAGGCAACTGCCATTCGGTTGGCCAGATAGCGGGTGTCGAAATTGTCCGTCCCGTCCAGGATCAGATCGAAATCGGCGAACAGGTCCGCCGCAATCTCATCGCTCAGGCGGCGATTGTAGGGCAGCACCACAACGTTCGGGTTTTGCGCTTCCATCGCTTGCTGCGCCGAGAAGACCTTGGGCATTCCGATGTCCGCGTCGCGGTGGATCACCTGACGTTGCAGGTTGGCGTTTTCGACCACGTCGTCATCGATCACGCCGATGGTTCCAACACCCGCCGCCGCCAGATATTGCAACGCGGGCGCGCCCAGACCGCCTGCGCCGATGACAAGCACGCGGGCTTTTTTGAGTTTCTTCTGCCCCGGCCCCCCCAATTCGCGCAGGACGATGTGACGGGCGTAGCGATCCAGTTCGGTTTCAGAGAAACGGTCCGAGGGTTTGGTGGCCTCCTGATCTGTCGCGGGCGTGGCCCGGTTGCGCAGGGCTTTCAGCATCCTGCCATAGGCCAGAACCAAAGCGGCAAACCCGGCCAGAATCAACCACATCGCGGCGGACCCACCGGTCGCTTCGCGCAAGGGATTGCCGTCGGGCAGGATCAGCTGCGCAATGATGACGCCCGACAAAAGAACCGCGACCGAGACCAGCCGGGCCGTGCGCGATACACCCGCGATGTAGCCGACGCCCCAAAGCCCGGCGGCCAACAGAAGAACCAGCAACATCAGCCGCGCCCGGTGGAGCCGAAGCCACCTGTCCCGCGTTCGGTATCGCTCAGGTCGTCTGCCACCTGGAACTCGGCCTGAACGACCGGGGCGACGACCAGTTGCGCAATACGTTCACCATGCGCCACGTCAAAGGGGACTTGCCCAGCATTCATCAGGATCACGCCCAGCGGTCCGCGATAATCGCTGTCGATTGTCCCCGGCGTGTTGGGCAGGGTGATCCCATGTTTCAGGGCCAGCCCCGAGCGCGGGCGGACCTGAACCTCATACCCTTGGGGGATTTCGATCCGCAGGCCGGTCGGGATCAAGGCGCGCTGCCCGGGCTCAAGTGTGATCGCCCGCCCTCCCGGAAGGTTTGCGCGCACATCTGCACCGGCGGCACCGGATGTTTCATAAGACGGCAATGCCACCGAGGCATCGGACCCCGCGTCGCGGATCACACGAATTGCGACCATTCCAGTTCCTCTTTGTTCATAGTCCAAGGCGTCAATCGCCCAACGCCTCGGCAATCTTCTGGGCCAGACGGGCGGCCACCGCGTCTTTGCCCATGCGAGGCCATTCCTCGGCACCAGTGTCCGAGATCAGCACCACCGCGTTTTCCGCCCCGCCCATGATACCGGTCGAGGGGCTGACATCGTTGGCGACAATCCAGTCACATTGCTTACGCAGTCGTTTCGCGGTGGCATTTTCCAGAACGTCATTTGTTTCCGCCGCAAAACCCACAACCAGCGCTGGCCGTCCCTGCTCCAGATGTGCAACCCGTTTCAGGATGTCGGGGTTTTCTGCAAACTCCAACGCAGGCAAACCGTCGCGGGTTTTCTTCAGCTTCCGGTCCGAGGCGCTGGCGACGCGCCAATCGGCCACGGCGGCGGCAAACACACCAGCATCCACCGGCAGGGCGGCGTCGACCGCGTCCGACATTTCCTGCGCCGTTTCAACGCGCACCACCTGCACGCCTTCGGGCGGGGGCACATCGGCGGGGCCGGTGACAAAGACCACATCCGCCCCAAGCGCCGCCAAGGCCCGCGCCACGGCGGTGCCCTGCGCCCCCGACGACCGATTGGCGATATAGCGCACGGGATCGATGGGTTCATGCGTGGGGCCGGACGTCACCAGAATGCGCTTGCCCTGCAATGGGCCGTCCGACAATTGGGCCTCGATCGCGGCAACAATCTCTAGCGGTTCGGACATGCGGCCGGGACCGTATTCGCCGCAGGCCATATCCCCTTCGTTCGGGCCGACAAAGCGCACGCCATCCGCCTGCAATTGCGCAAGGTTGCGCTGGGTCGCGGGGTGATCCCACATCCGTACATTCATGGCAGGCGCACACAGAACGGGTGTGTCGGTGGCCATCAGAAGGGTCGAGGCCATATCATTCGCCAGACCCGAGGCCATCTTGCCCATCAGATCCGCCGTCGCCGGGGCAACAACGATCAAGTCGGCCGAGCGCGAAAGCTGTATATGGCCCATCTCGGCCTCATCGGTCAGGTCGAAGAGGTCGCGATAGACCTTTTCACCTGCAAGCGCGGATACGGACAAGGGCGTCACAAACTCTTCCGCCGCGCGGGTCACAACGGGGGTTACGGCCGCGCCACGCTCTTTCAGCCGCCGGATCAGGTCCAGCGATTTGTAGGCAGCTATCCCTCCGCCGATGATCAGCAAAATGCGTTTGGATGACAGCATGTTCAGCCCTTCCCGTCCCGGTCGGCCCCGACATTAGGCAACGCCACCGCGTAGTTCCAGCGGTTAATTCTGGGTCTCGAACGCTTTGCAGGGGTCTTCGCGATCAACAGTCGGGCTGTCAATCACCGCGTCGAATGTGCCTTCGATTGCGCCATCCTCGGATTGGCCCAGCACAAAAACCTTCAACCCGGGCTGCATCCGCGACAGGAAGGTCGGAATGCCTCGGTCCTTGCGGGCATGGCCGTTGCCGGTGATCACCGCAACCGGCCCGCCGGTGTCTTCGATCGCCTGCAGGGTCGAGCGTGTCAGCACGGCGTCACGTAGGCGCTGTATTGCGACCATTTGCGGCAAGGCCTCTTCCGGAAGCGCGTCACAATGCGCGGCCAACTGGTCGGCTTCGCGCGCGGCCTGTTCGGCAGGTGGCAGTGGAACCGTCAGACCATATCGCGCCGCATCCGCGCCCAGCGCTGTTGCCGCGCCGCGCTCCATCGCAGCCCGCGCAGCGGTTCGCGGCACCATGGCGCCATAAACAGGCGCGTCCGATGCCTGAAAAACAGGGTAATACATGCTGAGCGGCGGCCAACCTGTTTCCGCCCAGCGCAGGATGCGGCTCAGTTCTTCGGGATCAGACACGGCCTTTTGCGCCAGCCTTTGTGCGCCTTCTTCGGTCACCATCTCCCACACAACAGCCGAGGGCGAGATGGCCTGGATCGCCTGGCTCTGAACCTGATGATGCCTGGGATTGTCGTGAACTTCGCCCAATATTACCACATCCGCCGACTGCATGTCGGCAATCATGTCGCGAGGGATCAACGCATCCGCCTGGCCCGGACGCGCCGAGACCATCGTAACCATCAGTGCACAAAGCAGAATCGCAAGCCGTGTCATGCGATGAAGTGTTGCACCTCTCGCGACTGGGCTTCAAGGTTCTTGCGCATCTTCACAAATGCTGCGGCCTCAAGCTGGCGGACACGTTCCTTGGACAGCCCAAGCTCATCCCCCAGGCTTTCCAGCGTCCGCGCGGGTTCGCGCAGCTTGCGTTCGCGTACGATGAAACGCTCGCGGTCATTCAGCGCGTTCATGGCGGTCAACAACCACTCGCGCAGTTGTTCGGTGTCATGGTTGTGCGCAACCGTTTCTGCGGCCTGTTCCCGGTCGTCTTCCAGCGCATCGATCCATTCGCGCCCGTCCTCATCAACCGATTGCACCGCGTTCAGCGAGAAATCCGAACCTGACAGGCGGCCTTCCATCATCTCGACATCGCGCAGAGGCACACCGATTTCAGTGGCGATCATCTGGTGCAGTTGGTGCCGGTCCAGTTCCAGACCCTCGGTCGCCGCTTCGCGTTCCAACCGTGCCTGAACCCGACGCATGTTGAAGAACAGCGATTTCTGGGATGAGGTCGAGCCGGTGCGCACCATGGACCAATTGCGCATCACATAGTCCTGAATGCTGGCCTTGATCCACCAGACGGCATAGGTGGAAAAGCGCACGCCCCGGTCGGGGTCAAACTTGTCAGCGGCTTTCATCAGGCCCAGACCGGCCTCTTGGATCAAATCGTTCATCGGCGCGCCATAGCGCTTGAATTTTGCCGCCATCGAAATAGCTAACCGCATATAGGCGGTGATCAGTCGATGCAGAGCTTTTTCATCACGATCATCGCGCCAGGCATATGCCAACTTTAACTCGGTCTCTGCATCCAGCAATTCGGCCTTCATTGCCTGCCGGGACATCGAAAAGTCGGTCGCGTTGTCAAGTGCCATGAAACTCTCCCAATTATCGTATTCGATGGCCGGGCTTGCCTTGCCGACCTGTCGTCGATACGCAGAGCACAAGCAGGTGGATCACTAGAAAGGTAAGAATTGTGCTGCCCGATTTAACCTTTGTGCTGGGCGGGGCTGCTTCGGGCAAATCGGCTTTTGCCGAACAACTGGTTGTTTCATCGCGGAAAAGCCGCGTTTATCTGGCCACATCACAAGTGTTTGATGATGAAATGCGCCAAAAGGTCGATCAGCATATCGCCCAACGCGGCCCGGATTGGCTGACGGTCGAGGCACCTTTGGATTTGGCCCCGGTTTTGGCGGGATTGAAGGCGGATCAGATCTGCCTGATCGACTGCGCCACCATGTGGCTGACCAATCACCTGCTGGCCGAAACCGATCTGGCCACGGCGCAGGCTGACCTGCTGAACGCGCTGGGGCATTGCGCGGCGCAGATCGTCGTTGTGTCCAACGAGGTAGGTCATGGGATCGTACCCGAAAACGCTCTGGCCCGCCGCTTTCGCGAGGCGCAGGGTCGCTTGAACATCGCCCTGGCCGCTCGTGCCGATCTGGCGGTACAGGTGACGGCAGGCTTGCCGATGGTTCTGAAGGGGACATTGCCGTGACCCGGCTGCACCTTGTCCGCCATGGCCCGACCCATGCCAAAACCATGGTTGGCTGGTCCGATCTTCCGGCTGATCTGAGCGACACAGCCGCCCTGGAACGCCTGCATGACTACCTGCCGCCCGCGGCAATAGTCGTGTCCTCGGACCTGTCGCGCGCCTTGGAGACGGCAACAGCTATCCAAGGCACACGCCGCCGTTTGCCCCATCACCCGGACCTGCGCGAGATCAATTTCGGCGCGTGGGAATTGCGCGGCTTTGCCGAAATCGAGGCCGAAGACCCCGAACTGGCCTTCGCCTATTGGGACAACCCCGGCGACGTTCGCCCGCCACAAGGCGAAAGCTGGAACGAGGTGCGCGCGCGGGTCGATGGCGCGATTGACACCCTGATCGCCAATCACCGGGGCCACGATCTGGTCATCGTCGCCCATTTCGGTGTGATCCTGACACAGGTTCAGCGCGCGCTGGATCTGGACGCGCAACAGACCTTTGCGCACCGCATCGACAACCTGTCCGTGACCCATCTGGTATTTGACGGTCAGGCCTGGTCGGCTGGTGTAATCAATCACCTTCCGTGATCGGGCGGCGCACAAATCACTGATTTACCTGCGCGACGCGCTGCGTCATCGTCCCTTTATGACCTATGACCTTTTTATCGGCGACAGGCTGTTTTCCAGCTGGTCCATGCGCGGTTGGCTGATGCTGGAAAAGTTCGGCCTGCCCTATCGAACCCATATGATCGGCCTTTATTCCGGAACCATGGCGCAGGATATGGAGCCACTGTCTCCGGCCCGGCTTGTTCCCGCGATGCGCTTGCCCGAGGGAACAGTCGTGGGCGAAAGCCTCGCCATGGCCGAAACGCTGGCCGAACGTCACCCGGACGCCGGTTTATGGCCCAGTGACCCGGCGGAACGGGCCACGGCGCGTTGGTTATGCGCCGAGATGGTCGCCGGCTTCACCGCCCTGCGCGGCCAATGCGCGATGCAGTTGAAGCATGTCTGGCAGGGGTTCTCTCCATCTGAGGACACGCTGACTGATCTGGCGCGTATCGAAACACTCTGGGCCCACGCGCGCCGTATCTCGGGGGCCAAGGATGGACCGCTTTTTGGCGCGTATTCTCTGGCCGATGTGTTTTACACGCCGGTGGCGGCACGGATCATTGGCTACGGCCTGCCTGTATCCGAGGCCAATCGCGACTACTGCATCGAACTGCTGAGCGATACATCGGTACGCCAATGGCGCGCGATGGGGCTGACGGTTGAATATAAGCCATTTCCCTACGCTTTGGATTTGCCCATTGCGCCATGGCCAGTGGGCGGTGTTTCAACGGCCATGGCCGCCGAACCCGGCCCGTCAGTTAACACGATGTGCCCCTATTCCGGCAAACCGGTGACCGATTTTCTGGAGTTGGACGGACAACGCTGGGGTTTTTGCAATTCGTTCTGCCGCGACAAAACCGTGGCTGACCCCGAGGCATGGCCCAAATTCACCGCCATGCGTGCTGCCGTTAACGATTCCTAAACCGCAACCATGGCAGCAACGTCCTGTTAACCAAGAACAGGATCAACATGGTTGCCCGCGCTCATACCGTTGCTTTTCAGGGGGTCGAGGCCCGCCCGGTCGAGGTGCAATGCGCCGTATCGCCGGGCTTGCCTGCGTTCTCCATCGTCGGCCTGCCGGACAAGGCCGTGTCCGAGGCGCGCGACCGGGTCCGTAGCGCGCTTAGCGCCATGGCCATTGCCCTGCCGTCGAAGCGGATCACCATCAACCTCTCGCCCGCCGATCTGCCGAAAGAAGGCAGCCATTTCGACCTGCCCATCGCCGTCGCCCTGCTGTCGGCGCTGGAGATCATTCCGGCAGATGCCGCCGACGGCACAGTTGCCTTGGGTGAGTTGTCCTTGGATGGGTCTTTGGTGCCCGTGGTCGGCGCTTTGCCCGCCGCCATGACCGCCGCCTCCGAGGATCGCGCGCTGCTTTGCCCGCGCGCATCCAGCGCCGAGGCGGCATGGGTCGATGCCACTCAGGTGATCGGAGCCGGGTCTCTGGGCGACGTCGTCCGCCATTTCTCAGGCCAGTCTCCTCTGGCCGCGGCGAAACCGGGTGAGGTAAACCTGTCGCCCAGCGCCCGCGATCTGCGCGACGTCAAAGGGCAGGAACGTGCAAAACGCGCGCTTGAGATTGCCGCAGCCGGACGGCACCACCTGATCATGATCGGAACGCCTGGCTCGGGCAAATCAATGCTGGCCGCACGCCTGCCCGGCATTCTGCCGCCCCTTACACCGGTCGAAGCGCTGGAGACGTCTATGATCCAATCCCTTTGCGGGCTGCTGGATGAAGGCGGCATCAGCCGCGCGCGACCCTTCCGCGAGCCGCACCACACGGCCTCGATGGCGGCGATTGTTGGTGGCGGCAAGGGCGCAAAACCGGGCGAGATTTCATTGGCCCATAACGGTGTACTGTTCATGGACGAGTTTCCCGAATTCCCCCGGACGGTGCTGGAAACCCTGCGCCAACCGATTGAGACAGGCGAAGTGATGGTGGCGCGCGCCAATGCGCATGTGAAGTATCCCTGCCGTTTCATGCTGGTCGCCGCAGCCAACCCCTGCAAATGCGGCTATCTGACCGATCCGTCCCGCGCCTGTTCCCGTGCGCCCGGATGCGGCGAGGATTACCTGAACCGTATTTCCGGCCCGTTGATGGACAGGTTCGATCTGCGGATCGAGGTTCCGCCTGTTGCCTTTACCGACCTTGATCTGCCGCCATCCGGCGATAGCTCGGCCACCGTCGCGACACGTGTGGAACAGGCGCGTCAGGTTCAGGCCACGCGCTACGCAGATACGCCATCCGTCCGCCAGAACGCGGATGTTGAAGGTAAACTGCTGGAAGAGGTCGCAGCCCCGGATCCCGAAGGCAAAGACCTGTTGCTGAAAGCCGCCGACCGGTTCGGCCTGTCGGCCCGCGCCTTTCACCGCATCCTGCGGGTCGCGCGAACCATCGCCGATCTGGATGGTGCGCCCGATATTCGCAGACCCCATGTGGCCGAGGCGCTGAGTTTCCGGATCAGCGCCAGGGTGATGGCCTAGACTTTGGCCTCAATCGCCTGCCAGATCTTTTCGGCGATGTTCTCGCCGTTAAACCGCTCCAGCTCCTGAATGCCAGTGGGCGAGGTCACGTTGATCTCGGTCAGGTAGTCGCCGATGACGTCGATCCCGACAAAAATCTGGCCCTTTTCTTTCAGAATTGGACCGATGGTGGCGCAAATCTCGAGATCGCGTTCGCTCAGCCCGATCTTTTCGGGCCGTCCACCCACATGCATGTTCGAACGCGTCTCGCCTTCGGCCGGGACACGATTGATCGCGCCCACCGCTTCCCCGTCGACCAGGATCACGCGCTTGTCGCCGTTTTTGACATCGGGCAGGAATTTCTGAACGATCAGAGGCTCGCGCGAGAAGCCCGAGAACAGCTCATGCAGGGACGTGAGATTGCGATCGTTGGCATCAAGCCGGAACACGCCTGCACCGCCATTGCCATAAAGGGGTTTCAGGATGACATCCTTATGCTTGTCCTTGAACGCTTTGATGGTCCGCAGATCCCGCGCAATCGTGGTCGGTGGCATCAGATCGGGGAAATCCAGGATCAGCAGTTTTTCGGGGAAGTTGCGAACCCAAAACGGGTCATTGACCACCAGAACCTGACCTTTCAGGCGATCCAGCAGATGGGTCGACGTGATGTAATGCATGTCGAACGGCGGGTCCTGTCGCAGCCAGATGACGTCGAACTCGGCCAGATCGACCTCACGTTCCGGTCCAAGCACCGCCGGATCTCCGGGCACACGCTGCACCGTCATGTCCTGACCGCGCGCGGTGATCCGGCCTTCCTGATAGGCCAATTGGTCCGCGCCGTAGAAGAACAGCTGGTGCCCGCGGGCCTGCGCCTCTTCCGCAAGGCGGAAAGAGCTGTCGGCATTGATGTCCACGGCCCCGATCGGGTCCATTTGAAAGGCGATTTTCATGGCATGTCCCTCAACTTCATGCCAGATACATGGCGCAGCAGGCCGAGGGGTTCAATGGGGCTTAGGCCTGTCCAAACGCGTTTTCGATGATTTGGACCGCACCCGAGCGATCAACCAATGCCGCGTCGAACCGCACATTCGTTAGCTGCCCGCCAGGTTCGTTTTCCAGAAACTGCGCAGCCGAGGCGCAAATCCGTTCCGTTTGCCGCCGTGTGATACGGGCCGCGGCCATGTCAAAACTGGCGCTTTTCTTTACCTCGATGAAGACCAGCCCATCGCTATCGCGTGCAATCAGATCAATTTCACCCCCGGCACCGCGCCAACGGCGATGTGCGATGGAAAAGCCACGGCGTTCGTAATCTGTAGCGACGCGCAGTTCCGCCGCCTGACCCGCGTGATAGGACACTGATCCCCGAACCGAACGCTGTGCCATGTCATCCCTTTCCCAATTTCAGGGCCTTCTGGTAGATCGGACGCCGGGGCAGATCATACATCTGCGACACCAGATCCGCGGCATCCCGAACCGAATGCGTCTGCAAGGCCTGTTTCAAAGCCTCTTCTACGTCAGACTCGTTAACACTTTGCGAATGGCTGCGATCCACCAGCAAGACAACCTCGCCCTTCACGGTCTGACCCTGATAGGCCTGCGCCAGTTCGCCCAGCGTACCGCGCTTGATTTCTTCGAATTTCTTCGTCAGTTCCCGGCACAAAGCGGCCTGACGATCTGCGCCCAGAACGTCGGACAGATCGGACAGGCTGCTGGCGACGCGTTTGGGCGATTCGTAAAACACCAGCGTTCCGGGAATATCACGCAGGGCTTCGATTCGGCTGCGCCGAGCACCGGACGCATTCGGCAGAAAGCCTGCAAAAAAGAACGCATCCGTTGGCAAACCCGCCAGCGTAAGGGCCGCCAAAGCCGCAGACGGCCCTGGTGCACAGGTCACTGTATATCCGGCCTCGGCCGCTTGCCGCCCAAGATCATAGCCCGGATCGGCGATCAGTGGCATTCCGGCTTCGGACGCGTAGGCAACCGACTGCCCCTGTGCCAGCGCGTCCATAATCTTGCCGCGCGCGCCCGCGCCGCTGTGATCGTGATAGGCGTGGATTCGGCGACCATCCAGCGGGATGCCATGGATCTCCATCAATCGGCGCAGGCTGCGGGTGTCTTCCGCCGCGATCACGTCCGCCGAAGCCAGAATATCCAGCGCCCTGAGCGTAATGTCGCGCGCGGTTCCGATCGGAGTGGCAACAAAATACAGGCCCGCAGCCAATCTGATCTTTTGGAAATTCAAAGCTGGACCCTCACAGCATGACGTTTATTATCGCGGCTCGATAGAATAGCAGCGCCCGTCGCCGCCGGATCAGGGAGTTTTCTTTTAGATGTTTACCGTTTGCAAGCCCGTAAGCAAGCTGGCGAAGGCCGCTGCTGCCCTGGCCACCATGGCGTTTCTGGCTGCCTGTGAAGTTGGCGGTTTGGGCGGCGGGCCATCGATCAACACATCGAAACCTGTCCCGGTCGCCCTGCTGGTTCCAAGCGGGTCAGGTCAGGCGGGAGACGCCGCACTGGCGCGCAGCCTTGAGAACGCGGCGCGGCTGGCGATGAACGACCTTCCGAACGTTCAGATCGACCTGCGGGTCTATGACACTGCCGGAAACGCGGGCACCGCATCCGTTGTTGCGCAGCAGGCCGTGTCGGACGGGGCCAAGATCATCATCGGACCGGTCTACGCACAAGCGGCCAACGCGGCCGGGCTGGCCGTGCTGAACAACAACGTCAATGTTCTGTCCTTTTCGAACAACACCAGCATCGCGGGCGGTAATGTCTACGTGCTTGGTCCCACATTCCAGAACACCGCAAACCGGTTGGTGAACTATGCAGGCTCGCAAGGTAAAACCGGCACCGTAATTGTGCACAGCAATGACGCGGCGGGCCAGTTGGGCCAGTCGGCCATTGCCAATGCGCTGAACTCCAGCCCGGTCAACAACGCGGGCACTGTGGGCTATGACCGCTCGCAACAAGGGGTGATCAACGCGGTTCCCACCGTCAAGGCAACAGTGGATTCGTCGGGCGCGGACTCGGTGTTCCTGACAGCAACAACGGCCGGTGCGTTGCCCCTGTTCACCCAGCTTCTGCCAGAGGCAGGCGTTTCACCGGCCACGACGCAATTCATCGGCCTGACCCGCTGGGACATCCCACCGCAAACGCTGGAACTGCCGGGTGTTCAGGGCGGTTGGTTCGCCCTGCCGGACCCCTCCAAGGCACAAGCCTACCGCCAGCGCTATAACGCGACCTACGGCGAGGCCCCGCATCCTATCAGTGGCTTGGCCTATGACGGCATCGCGGCCATCGGCGCACTGGTCTCGCAAGGCAAATCCGACGCGCTGACCGGGGCGGCCCTGACACAGAACGCCGGTTTCCAGGGCGTCGGCGGCATCTTCCGTCTGCGTCCGAACGGCACCAACGAACGCGGTCTGGCCGTCGCCACGATCCAGAACAAACAGGTGGTTGTGATTGACCCTGCCCCACAAAGCTTCTCTGGCGCCGGTTTCTGATCGACCCGGTCTGGTTGCCGCGCCCGACACCGTGCTGATCTGCCCCGCCGAGGATATTTTCGACAGCGCCAGTGTGACTAAGCAGCTGGCGTCTGCATTTGAAGCCTGCGCGGACAATGCCGCGATCCGTTCGGAAACCGTGCGAATCCTGCGGCATGCGCAGAAGACCGGGCGCAAGGCCATTGCGGATGCGTTTGCGGCGCGCCCGTTTGATGCGCGGCCTCTGACCCGATCCTATACGCACCTGACCGATCAACTGGTCGGCACGGCGATGCGCGTGTCCAGCGAGCGTCTGCACCCGCTGGCCAACCCGACGCAAGGCGAACGGATCGCCGTTCTGGCCGTTGGCGGATATGGGCGGGGCGAAATGGCCCCGGCCTCGGATGTCGATCTGCTGTTTTTGACGCCTTACAAGATCACCGCCTGGGCCGAGAGCGTGATTGAATCCATGCTCTACATCCTGTGGGATTTGCGGCTGAAGGTGGGGCATTCCTCTCGCACCATCAAAGACTGCCTGCGGTTGGGAACCGAAGATTTCACCATCCGCACCGCGATGCTGGAACAGCGCTATCTGGCCGGTGACACGGCCCTGGCGGAGGAGTTGGACAACAAGCTGAAATCCGACCTGTTCAAAGGGACCGAGCGCGAGTTCATCGAGGCCAAACTAAAGGAACGCGACGAACGCCACCTGAAACAGGGCCAGCGCTATATGGTCGAACCGAATGTGAAAGAAGGCAAGGGCGGGCTGCGCGACCTGCAATCGCTGTATTGGATCGCAAAATACATCTACGGCGTTCAGGATGTGGCCGAGCTTGTGCCGCTGGGTCTGTTCACACCTGAAGAATTCAAGACCTTTGTCGAGGCCGAGGATTTCCTGTGGGCCGTGCGCTCTCATCTGCATCTGGTGACGGGGCGTGCGACGGAACAGCTGACCTTTGACATGCAGGTCGAGGTCGCGGCGCGAATGGGCTACGAAGACAGGGCCGGTCGGCGCGGTGTCGAGGTGTTCATGCAGCGCTATTTCCGCGAGGCGACGCGCGTGGGCGAGCTGACGCGGATCTTCCTGACCAAGCTGGAGGCCGCGCATGTGAAAGGTGCCCCGCTGCTAGAACGGATCTTCCGGCGTCGCCCGAGGGTCAAGCAGGGCTACAGCGTTGTGCACGGGCGTCTGAACATCGCCGATCCGGACGCGTTTCTGGCAGACAAGGTGAACCTGCTGCGCCTGTTCGAGGAAGGGTTGCGGACCGGTATGTTAATCCATCCTGACGCAATGCTGCTGGTAACAGCCAACCTGCATCTGATCGACGAGGACATGCGCAACGACAAAGAAGCGCGGCGCATTTTCCTGGACCTGATGCTGAAACACGGCAACCCGGAACGGGCCTTGCGGCGGATGAACGAACTGGGCGTGTTATCGGCCTTCCTGCCCGAGTTCGAGCCCATCGTCGCGATGATGCAATTCAACATGTATCACAGCTATACGGTGGACGAGCATACCATTCAGTGCATCGTGAACCTGGCCCAGATCGAGCGCGAAGAGTTGATGGAGTCCTTGCCTCTGGCCTCTTCGATCCTGAAAGGTGGCGTCAACCGCAAGGTTCTGTATGTGGCCTTGCTGCTGCACGATATCGCCAAGGGGCGGCCCGAGGATCACTCGATCCTGGGGGCGCAGATCGCGCGCAAGGTGGCCCCCCGGCTTGGGTTGAACAAGGGGGATTCCGAGACGGTCGAATGGCTGGTGCGCTATCACCTGCTGATGTCCGACATGGCGCAGAAACGCGATATTTCTGACCCGCGCACCGTGAGGGACTTTGCCAAAGCCGTGCAGACGGTCAAGCGGCTGGATTTGTTGACCGTGCTGACGGTCTGCGACATTCGCGGCGTCGGGCCGACCACCTGGAACAACTGGAAAGCCACCCTGTTGCGGGCCCTGCATGCCGAAACCAAACGCGCGCTTGAGACCGGAATGGAGGACCTGAACCGCGCCAATCGCGGGACCGAGGCCAAAAAGGCGCTGCGGGCCCAGCTTGCGGATTGGTCCAAGGCCGACCTGAAGGTCGAAACCGGGCGGCACTACGCACCCTATTGGCAGGGTCTGAACGTGGCGACGCATGTCGAATTTGCGGACATGCTGCGCGCGCTGGATCGCAGCGGTGATCCGGGCGAAGTCGAAATCCGTCTGCACCCGGACGAGGATCGCGACGCGACCCGCGCCTGCTTTGCCATGGGCGACCACCCCGGTATCTTTGCGCGGATTGCGGGCGCTCTGGCGCTGGTCGGGGCGAACGTGGTGGATGCGCGCAGCTACACCACCAAGGACGGCTATGTGACAGACGCATTCTGGATACAGGACGCCGAGGGCCACCCCTTCGAGGCCGCGCGCCTGCCGCGTCTGACCCAGATGATCCACAAAACCCTGAAAGGCGAGGTTGTCGCCCGCGAGGCGCTGAAATCACGCGACAAGATCAAGAAACGCGAGCGCGCGTTCAACGTGCCGACCCATATCACCTTCGACAATGACGGGTCCGAGATTTACACGATCATCGAGGTTGATACCCGCGACCGGCCCGGCCTGCTCTATGACCTGACGCGGACGCTGGCGGCGGCCAATGTCTATATCGCCAACGCCGTGATCGCGACCTATGGCGAACAGGTGGTGGATACTTTCTATGTCAAGGATATGTTCGGGCTGAAATACCACTCGGAAAGCAAGCAGCGCGGGCTTGAGGCCAAACTGCGCACCGCGATCACCGAAGGCGCCGAGCGCGCGGCCTCATGAAGCAGATCCGGCTGTTTTCGGGTTTCTTCACGGTTGGGTTCTGGACTCTGGCCAGCCGCATTCTGGGCTTTCTGCGGGAAATCTTGTTGACCGCCTATATCGGCCCGGGGCCGGTGATGGACGCGTTTGTGGCGGCCTTCCGCCTGCCCAATATGTTCCGCCGGTTTTTCGCCGAAGGGGCGTTCAACGCGGCCTTTGTGCCGATGTTTTCGAAACGGCTTGAAGGTGGTGAAAACGCCGAAGGGTTCGCACAGGATGCATTCAACCTGCTTGGCGCAGCCGTGCTGGCGCTGGTCGGTGTGGCAATGGTGTTCATGCCGGGCCTCGTGTGGCTGACGGCCGAAGGGTTCTATGGCGATGAGCGGTTCGATCTGGCCGTCGATTACGGTTACGTCGTCTTTCCGTACATCCTGTTCATGTCATTGGCGGCCTTGTTTTCGGGCGTGCTGAATGCGACGGGCCGCTTTGCAGCCGCCGCTGCCGCGCCCGTTTTGCTGAACATCTTTGCGTGCTCGGCGCTTATCTTCGGCGCGATGTCTGGCGGTGAGGTCATTCGCTGGCTCATCACCGTGATCCCTGTCGCCGGGGTCGCTCAACTGGCTCTGGTCTGGGTCGCGACCGAGCGCGCGGGTATCCGTATCCGCGTGGGCCTGCCGCGCCTGACACCCGAAATGCGCAACATGGTTCGCATTGCGGTCCCTGCCGCGTTGGCCATGGGGGTTACGCAGGTCAATCTGGTGGTGGGTCAATTGGTGGCATCCAAGACCGAGAAAGCCGTCAGTTGGTTATTTGCCGCTGATCGTCTGTATCAGTTGCCTCTGGGCGTTGTCGGAATTGCCATCGGCATTGTCTTGCTGCCCGACCTGTCCCGCCGTCTGCGCGCCGACGACAAGGAAGGTGCGCGCAACGCCTTCTCGCGCGCGGGCGAGTTCATGTTGCTGCTCACGCTGCCCTCGACCGTGGCGTTTCTGATCATCCCGATACCCTTGGTTTCAGTTCTGTTCGAGCGCGGCCAGTTCAGCGCCGAGGATACCGCCGCCACAGCGCTCGCCGTGGCGATCTACGGCGTCGGGCTTCCGGCCTTCATGCTGCAGAAACTGCTGCAACCGCTGTATTTCGCGCGCGAGGATACGAAATCCCCCTTCCGCTATGCTGTCGTTGCCATGATCATCAATGCGGCTTTGGCCTTTGGTCTATACCCTGTGGTCGGATGGATCGCACCCGCCATTGCAGCGTCGGTTGCCGGATGGGCGATGGTTGCCCTGCTGGCCATCGGTGCGCGGCGCATGGGGGACGAAGCGCGGTTTGATGACCGGTTCAAACTGCGCGCATGGCGGATTGTTGCGGCTTCCATCGGAATGGGCGTGGTGCTGTTTGCCGCAATCCACCTGTTCGGCTGGGCCTTCGCGCTGGCGGGCTGGCGCTATCTCGCGTTACTGGCGCTGATCGTCGTGGCGGCGGTTGCGTATTTCGCGCTTGGCCATTTGTTGGGCGCATTCAAACTGTCCGAGTTCAAGCGCGCCCTGCGCCGGTCCTGATCAATCCCGCCGAATGCGGCCCTTGATCCGGGCCCAACCGCCTGGGGCCAGGAAGAACGACAGTCCGAAACCGGTGGCAAACC
This sequence comes from Ruegeria sp. AD6, assembly GCF_056542325.1. Lineage (NCBI taxonomy): Bacteria > Pseudomonadati > Pseudomonadota > Alphaproteobacteria > Rhodobacterales > Roseobacteraceae > Ruegeria > Ruegeria sp. AD6. The sequence continues at coordinate 27,158 of NZ_JBQFZQ010000007.1, forward strand.
CACCCAGATCGGCCACCCAATCGGACGTCCCGCCGAACAGCAACCCAAAGAGCAGTTGAATACCCATCAGCACGGCGATCAACTGGAAAGCCCGTGCCTGATTTTCGCCGACCAGAGACAGCTTGCGCCACAACAGCCATGTAAAGGCCCCAATCAATCCGTAGACCGGTGGGAAGCCTCCGACCAAGGGATACGAAGGATCAAGGATCAACGCATAGGCCAGCGCGCCACCCACGCCGGACAGCACAAAGATCAACAGCATCGGAAAGCCGCCAAAGACCTCTCCGACCATCTTGCCCATGGCCAGCACGAAGACGCAGACGAACACCGCTTGGGTGAAATTGGTCGAGACAAAGGGATAGGTCACGAAACGGATGACATGCTCGAACGGCCAGCGACCGTTCAGCACCATCCAGTCGAAAATATCCGCCGAAAAGGCGTAGCTCTGCAGCGCATCCAACCGCCAGCCTACTGCACCTGGCCCTCCGACCAGCCCGCGCGCGCCCAGCGTGAAGGCCAGTTCGATCCCGATGATGAACAGAACCAGCGCCACCACGACGGGCGGCAGGGGGTTCACGGCGGGTGTGTAATGCTCACTGCTCATATTGGGCGGGCCTTTCGCGGCTGTTGACGTCCCTGACCCTCATGGGTAAGCGACGAGGGCTGATTTTTCCAGACGGGAGTTCCCTTCGATGACCCAGACCCAATTCACGCCGCGCGTGTTTTCCGGCATCCAGCCTTCGGGCGGGCTGACCCTGGGCAATTATCTGGGGGCGATGAAGCGCTTTGTGGACATGCAGGGGCCAGAGTTCGAAACCATCTATTGCATGGTCGACCTGCACGCGATCACCACATGGCAGGACCCCGCTGCGCTGTCCCACAACACCCGCGAGCTATGCGCCGGGTTCATCGCTGCGGGCATTGATCCGGAACAGTCGATCCTGTTCAACCAAAGTCAGGTGCCTGAGCACGCGCAGCTTGGCTGGATCTTCAACTGTGTCGCCCGGATGGGTTGGATGCAGCGGATGACTCAGTGGAAGGACAAGGCGGGCAAAAACCAGCAGAATGCCTCGCTGGGTCTGTTCGCCTACCCGTCGCTGATGGCTGCCGACATTCTGATCTATCACGCGACCCATGTTCCGGTGGGCGAGGACCAGAAGCAGCATCTGGAACTGACACGCGACATTGCGATCAAGTTCAACAACGATTTCGGCGTGGATTTCTTCCCCATTACCGAACCGGTGATCGAAGGCGCGGCCACGCGGGTCATGAGCCTGCGCGACGGGTCCAAGAAGATGTCCAAATCCGATCCATCGGATATGAGCCGGATCAACATGACCGACGATGCCGACACGATCGCCAAGAAAATTCGCAAGGCCAAGACGGACCCGGATGCGCTGCCCTCAGAACCCGATGGTCTGGAAGACCGCCCCGAGGCGCGCAATCTGGTGAACATCTACGCCGCCCTTGCAGATCAAAGCGCCGAACAGGTGCTGTCAGATGTGGGCGGCAAACAGTTCGGTGAGTTCAAACCGATGCTGGCGGAACTGGCGGTCGAGAAACTGTCGCCGATCTCGTCCGAGATGGCGCGGCTGATGAACGATCAGGCCGAGATCGACCGCATTCTGGCACGTGGCGCTGAACGCGCGCGCGAAATCACCGCACCGATCCTGCGCCAGACCTACGACATTGTGGGTATGGTCGGCGCAACATCGCGCTGATTACACTGGACCTTCGCCTGACGCCCTCCTAGGTTTGCCCAAAGCTTGGGAGGGCGTCATGGCAACGGGCAAGAATATCCGCACCTATTTCGAAGGCCAATGGCACGATGGGGACTCTCCGATCATGCGTGCCGCCGACCATGGCGCGTGGCTGGGCTCGTCAGTGTTTGACGGGGCGCGGTATTTCGAAGGCATGGCCCCGGATCTTTTGGCCCATTGCGCCCGCGTGAACCGCTCGGCTGAGGCGCTGATGCTGACGCCAACGGTGACGCCAGAACAGATGGTCGATCTGGTGCGCGACGGGCTGCAGGCCTACGGCCCGGACACAGGCGTCTATATTCGCCCGATGTATTGGGGGATCGATGGTGACGCCACTGCCATTGTTCCAAAGGAAAACAGCACCGGTTTCGCAATTTGCCTGGAAGAGATTCCGATGGCGCCCGAGACGGCCTCGACCACGCTGACAACCACACGTTTTCGCAGGCCGGTTCTGGAATCTGCCGTTGTGCATGCTAAGGCCGGATGCCTTTACCCCAACAACGCCCGCATGCTGCAGGAGGCGCGCTCCAAAGGGTTCTCGAACGCGCTGGTTGCGGACGCGATGGGCAATGTGGCCGAAACCGCAACCGCCAATATCTTCATGGTCCGGGACGGTGAGGTCTTTACCCCGATCCCCAACGGCACCTTTTTGGCCGGGATCACCCGCGCGCGTCACATCAAGAACCTGCGCGCCGATGGCGTCACCGTGCATGAAACGATTCTGGGCTTTGACGATTTCCATCAGGCGGATGAGGTGTTCATGTCCGGGAACATGAATAAGGTGACGCCGGTAACCGCGCTGGACGACACGCAATTTCAGATTGGCCCTATTGCCCGCCGCGCCCGTGGTCTTTATTGGGATTGGGCTGCCAGCGATCGCTAGCTGAATATGTGGGCATTGCCCGAGTTGCCAGCGCGCAATCGGTCGGGCATCATCCCCAAAAAAGAATGAGGACACCCATGCGCAAGTTCCTGGTCGTACTGGATGACAGCCGTGAATGCCTGAATGCGATGCGCTTTGCCGCAATGCGCGCGGCCCATACCGGCGGCGGCGTCACGATCCTGTCGGTCATCCCGCCGGACGAGTTTAACCACTGGATCGGTGTGGCCGAGGTCATGCGCGAAGAAGCGCGCGAGCGTATTCACGCGCATTACGAAGTGTTCGCCAAGTGGATGCGCGACAAACAAAACGTCGAGCCGGAACTGGCGATCCGCGAAGGCGATCCGGTGCCTCAGATCATCGAGCACGTGCAGTCCGACCCCGAAATCGGCGTGCTGGTTCTTGGGGCGGGCACCGACAAGAAGGGGCCCGGCCCGCTGGTCACGCAGTTGACGAAGAACTCGGGCAGCCTGCCAATCCCGATCACAATCGTGCCCGGCGATCTGAGCAAGGAAAAACTGGAAGAAATTACCTGAGATGGCGGCGAGCGTCGATTTCTGGTTCGAATTCGCCTCGACCTATTCCTATCTCAGCGCCATGCGCATTGAACAGGCCGCCACCGCCAAGGGCGTGACCGTGAACTGGCAGCCGTTCCTGCTGGGGCCGATCTTTGCCGATCAGGGCTGGACCACGTCGCCCTTCAACCTCTACCCCGCCAAAGGCCGCTATATGTGGCAGGATATGGAGCGGTTATGTGCCGCGCGCGCCTTGCCGTTTCAACGCCCGGACCCGTTCCCGCAGAACGGCCTGCATGCGGCGCGTTTGGTTCTGGCCATCGACCCGCCGGACCAAAAAGCGCGTTTTGTCCGCGCCGTCTACAGCGCCGAGTTTGGTCGGGGTCGCGAGATTTCGGATCAAGGGACTCTGCTGGACTGTCTGCGCGATGCGGATCTGCCGTCTGATCTGTTGCAGCGAACGGCGGATTCGGACGTCAAGGCCGCGCTGTTTCAGCAAACGGATCGGGCCAAGGCGGCGGGTATCTTTGGTGCGCCCAGCTTTCTGATCGGGGATGAGCTGTTTTGGGGCGATGACCGGCTGGATCAGGCGCTGGGCTACGCCGCCTCAATTTAGAATAGTTCCAAATCTTGACTTCCCCGACTGCGACGCGCATATCAATGGCACCTTAGACGGAGCTGTCCCATGTTCATTCAGACCGAATCCACCCCAAACCCGGCCACATTGAAGTTTTTGCCCGGCCAGACGGTGCTTGAGGCGGGAACAGCCGATTTTCCAACCGCCGAAGCGGGTGAGAAATCCCCTCTGGCCAAGCGCATCTTCGGCGTTGACGGCGTGACCGGCGTGTTCTTCGGGAACGACTTTGTCACCGTGACCAAATCGGATGACGTGCAGTGGGACCACATCAAACCCGCCATCCTTGGCGCGGTGATGGAGCATTACCAGTCCGGTCAACCTGTTATGGGTGCGGACGCAACAACGGCATCCGGTCATGCGGAGCATACCGGCGAAGATGCAGAAGTCGTCAACCAGATCAAAGAGTTGCTGGACAGCCGTGTGCGGCCCGCAGTGGCGCAGGATGGTGGTGACATCACCTTCCACGGCTTTGACCGGGGCGTGGTTTACCTGCATATGCAGGGCGCTTGCGCCGGGTGCCCCTCGTCCACACTGACCCTGAAAATGGGTATCGAGAACCTGCTACGCCACTACATCCCCGAAGTGACCGAGGTTCGTCCGGTTGCCGTCTGACCCGACAATACTGGCATTTGACACATCGGCCGCGCATTGCGCGGCCGCTTTGCTACGGGGCGGACAGATCGTCCTATCCGTGGCCGAGGCCATGTCACGCGGACAGGCCGAACGGCTGATGCCCCTATTGGAAGAGGTGTTGGCACAGGCTGGCAGTAGCTGGGCAGATCTGGACGCCATTGGCGTGGGCGTCGGGCCGGGAAACTTTACCGGCATTCGCATTTCGGTATCGGCAGCACGGGGGCTGGCCTTGGGCCTGAACGTCCCCGCCGTGGGCGTGTCTGGTTTTGACGCATTGGCCGACATTGCCCCGGACACCCATATCCCCACCATCCCGGCACCGCGCGATCAGGTCTATGTGCAAACGGCTGACTTGCCCGCACGCCTGATACAGCTGGATGAGGCCAAGGCATTGGGGCCGCTCTACTTCTGCCCCGACCCGGCAGCACAGGCGCAAGCCATTGCGCGGGTTGCAGCACTTCGATGGGACACCGAAACCCTGCCGCCTGCGCCTTTATACGTCCGCCCCGCCGATGCGGCACCGTCCAGCGACACGCCTCCGGTCTTGCTGGACGAATGACACCTCGGGATCTGGCCGCAACACATGCCGCCGCTTTCACCCAATCCCGTCCTTGGACGGCGTCCGAGTTCGCTGACCTGCTGGCCAACCCGTTCACCCACTGCATCGGAACGCCCAAAGCCTTCGCCCTGTTTCAGGTGATTGCGGATGAGGCGGAGTTGCTGACCATCGCGACTCACCCCAGCCATCAACGGCAGGGGCTGGGCCTGCAATGCATGAACGACTGGCACGCAAAGGCCGCGCAACTGGGCGCGATACGGGCGTTTCTGGACGTAGCCGCCGACAATCGGCCCGCAATCGCGCTATACCATCGCTGCGGATACCGGGTGTGTGGTCAGCGCAAGGGCTACTACCGCCGAGAAAACGGGCCAAACTGCGACGCAATTGTCATGGAATGCGCCCTGCCCTGACGGTAAGTGGCAATTTTCGGACCAAACGGTCAAAAATCTATTGACCCCACCTGTTGCAAACATCCTTAATTCCCGCCATCACAACAGTTATGCTCGCTCTGAGTGGGTAATCGGGGCTATCCTTGGCCTTGGACCAACGACAAAAACAACGGGAGTAAGAAATGACCCTCATGAAATCTCTGATGGGTGCCGCTGCGGCGGTCGCACTGACAGCTGGCGCAGCCCTGGCCGAACCGGCGCTGATCTTTGACCTGGGTGGCAAGTTTGACAAGTCGTTCAACGAAGCCGCACATAACGGCGCACAGCGTTGGGCAGATCAAACCGGCAAAACCTACCGCGAGATCGAGCTTCAGTCGGAAGCCCAGCGCGAACAGGCCCTGCGCCGCTTTGCCGAAGCCGGTGCCAACCCGATCATCACCATGGGCTTTGCCATGGCCGATCCGCTGGCCGCTGTTGCCGGTGATTACCCGGACACCAAGTTTGTTGCGGTTGACGTAACCTGGCTGGAGGCTCCGAATATCCGTCAGATCGGTTTTGCGGAACATGAAGGATCGTATCTGGTCGGCATGATGGCAGCGATGGCGTCCCAGTCGGGCACCGTTGGCTTTATCGGCGGCATGGACATCCCGCTGATTCGCCACTTTGGCTGCGGTTACGCCCAAGGTGCCAAGGCCGTGAACCCGGATATCGAAGTTGTCGCCAACATGACCGGCACCACCCCCGCGGCATGGAACGACCCGGTGAAGGGTTCGGAACTGACCAAGGCGCAGATCAGTCAGGGCGCTGACGTGATCTATGCGGCCGCAGGCGGCACCGGCGTTGGTGTTCTGCAAACCGCAGCCGACGAAGGCATCCTGTCGATCGGCGTGGACAGCAACCAGAACCACCTGCATCCGGGCAAAGTGCTGACCTCGATGCTCAAGCGCGTGGATGTTGCCGTTTATGACGCCATGAAGGCGGGTGAAGACCTGCAAACCGGTGTCTTCTCGATGGGTCTGGCCGAAGAAGGCGTTGGCGTCGCAATGGACGAAAACAACGCAGAGCTGGTCACCGAAGAAATGAGCTCGGCCATCGAAAGCGCACGGCGCGACATTATCGACGGCAATGTCTCGGTTGTCAGCTACTACGAGAACGACAGCTGCCCGGCACTGCAATTCTAAAACCCATGCGGGGCGGAGGGTCTCTTTCGCCTCGCTTTTTCCTTCTGCCGCGCCGGTTGCGCGGTCCCTTCGGCAATTGAGGACACGACATGACCGTCCCCGCCATTGAGCTCAAAGGGATTTCCAAAGCCTTTGGGCCGGTTCAGGCCAACAAAGACATTTCCATCAGCGTCGCCCCCGGTACGATCCATGGGATTATCGGTGAAAACGGTGCGGGCAAATCCACGCTGATGAGCATCCTCTACGGGTTTTACAAAGCCGACAAAGGCGAGATCTGGATCAACGGCACCAAGACCGAGATTCCGGACAGTCAGGCGGCGATTGCCTCGGGCATCGGGATGGTGTTCCAGCATTTCAAGCTGGTCGAAAACTTCACCGTTCTGGAAAACATCGTTCTGGGGGCCGAGGATGGCGGCATGCTGGCGCCGTCGCTGGCCAAGGCGCGTAAGGAACTGAAAGCGCTAGAAGAAGAGTACGAGCTGTTCGTGGACCCCGACAAACGCATCGACGAGATCGGTGTGGGCATGCAACAGCGGGTCGAGATCCTCAAGGCGCTGTACCGCCGGGCCGAGATTCTGATTCTCGACGAACCCACCGGCGTTCTGACGCCGTCCGAGGCGGACCAGCTGTTCCGCATCCTCGACCGGCTGCGGGCCGAGGGGAAAACGATCATCGTGATTACCCATAAGCTGCGCGAGATCATGGAGAACACCGATACCGTTTCGGTCATGCGGCGCGGGCAGATGACGGCCACCGTCAAGACGTCCGAGACCAGCCCCGAAGAACTGGCCGAGCTGATGGTGGGCCGCAAGGTTCTGCTGCAGGTCGATAAAGTGCCTGCAAAGCCGGGCAAACCGATTCTGGAGATCGAAAACCTGCAAGTCTTTGACAGCGCCGGTGTTGAGCGGGTCAAAGGGATCGACCTGACCGTCCGGGCGGGCGAGATTGTGGGCATTGCCGGTGTCGCGGGCAATGGTCAGTCTGAACTGCTGGAGGTTCTGGGCGGGATGCGCCCAGGTCAGGGCTCGATCAAGCTGAACGGCGTGCCGCTGCCGCTCAGCGGGGCGGGGTCGGATGGACAGGCGCGGCGCGCGCAGCACATTGCCCATGTGCCCGAAGATCGGCAGCGCGAAGGTCTGATCATGGACTTCCACGCGTGGGAAAACGTGGCCTTCGGCTATCACCGCGACCCGGCTTACAAGCGTGGCATCTTCATGGACAACGCCGCCCTGCGCGCCGATACCGAAGCGAAGATCGAGAAATTCGATGTCCGCCCACCGAATGGCTGGCTGACGGCCAAAAGCTTTTCGGGGGGGAACCAGCAAAAGATCGTCGTCGCGCGCGAGATTGAGCGCAATCCCGACCTGCTGCTGGTCGGCCAGCCGACCCGAGGTGTCGATATTGGCGCGATCGAGTTCATTCACAAACAGATCGTCGCCCTGCGCGATCAGGGCAAGGCCATCCTGCTGGTTTCGGTCGAGTTGGAGGAAATCTTCTCACTGTCCGACCGGATCGCAGTGATGTTTGACGGACATATCATGGGCGAACGTCTGCCCGCCGAGACGGATGAAAAAGAACTGGGCCTGCTGATGGCCGGTGTTGCGGGAGAGGCCGCGTAACATGGATAAAATGCCCAAATGGGCCGATGTCGTGCTGATCCCGGTGATCAGCCTTCTACTGGCCGCAATCCTTTCGGCGCTGGTCATTCTGGCCATCGGAGAAAACCCGGTCGAGGCCGTGAACCTGATGGTCACCGGCGCGCTGGGATCGACCTATGGCTGGGGCTATACGCTATACTACGCCACCAACTTCATGTTCACCGGATTGGCCGTGGCCGTCGCGTTCCACGCGCGGATGTTCAATATCGGGGGCGAAGGTCAGGCAATGCTGGGCGGGCTTGGCGTTGCCATGGTCTGCTTGTATGTCCCCTGGCCGCATTGGAGCATTGCCCTGCTGGCCGCCTGTGCCGCCTCGATGCTGTTTGGCGCGGCATGGGCCGCGATCCCGGCCTATCTGCAAGCCAAGCGCGGCAGCCATATCGTGATCACCACCATCATGTTCAACTTCATCGCCGCCGCCTTCCTGAACTACATGCTGGTCAATGTGATGCGTCCACAGGGCTCGCAAGACCCGGCGACCGCGCGCTTCCCCGAGGCGGTCCACCTGCCGACTTTCCAGTCGATGTTCTCAACCGCCGAGAATGTGATGTTCCGGGGAGCACCTGCGAATATCTCGTTCTTCGTGGCGATTCTGGCCTGTGTGATCGTCTGGGCCCTGATCTGGCGCACAAGGCTGGGCTATGAAATTCGCGCCTATGGCCATTCGGAAACCGGGGCCGTTTATGCCGGTATCTCGCCTGTGCGCATCACCATCATCGCCATGCTGATCTCGGGCGCGCTGGCGGGTCTGATGGCAATCAACAACGTGATGGGTGAGGCGGAACGGCTGGTTCTGAATTCAACCGAAGGCGCGGGCTTTATCGGCATCGCTGTGGCCCTGATGGGCCGGTCGCACCCGTTCGGCGTGTTCCTTGCGGCGCTGCTGTTCGGCTTCCTGTATCAGGGCGGCGCAGAACTGGCGCTGTGGACCTCGATCCCGCGGGAACTGATCGTCGTCATTCAGGCGCTGGTCATCCTTTTCACCGGAGCGCTCGACAATATGGTTCGCATGCCGCTTGAAAAGCTGTTCCTGGGTCTGCGGAAGGGGGCTGAGTGATGGAGTTCTTCGTTACCCTCATCCAGGTCCTCGATTCGACTATCCGTCTGGCCACACCGCTGCTGCTGGCTTGTCTGGCCGGGCTTTATTCGGAACGCGCGGGTATCTTCGACATCGGGCTTGAAGGCAAGATGCTGATGTCGGCCTTTTTCTCGGCCGCCGTCGCTGCCGTAACCGGTTCGGTCTGGCTGGGCCTTTTGGCAGGGATCGGCGCGTCGCTGGTCCTGTCAGCGCTGCACGGGGTGGCCTCGATCACCTTCCGGGGCAATCAACTGATCTCGGGCGTTGCCATCAACTTTCTAGCCTCGGGCCTGACCGTGCTGATCGCCCAAAGCTGGTTCCAGCAGGGCGGGCGCACCCCGTCCCTGTTTGGGCAAGGCCGGTTCGAGCCGATCGAGTTTCCCTTTGCCGAAGCGCTGAGCGGTGTGCCAATTCTCGGCCCGATTTACTCCGAACTGCTGTCGGGCCATTCGATCCTTGTTTACATCGCCTTTCTGATGGTGCCGCTGACCTGGTGGATCCTGTATCGCACCCGGTTCGGTTTGCGCCTGCGGGCGGTGGGTGAAAACCCGGCGGCGGTGGATACGGCGGGCGTCTCGGTTGTTGGTCTGCGCTTTGCCGCTGTGGCCATCTGTGGCGTGCTCTGCGGTATTGCAGGGGCGTATCTGGCGACCGCGCTGCAGGCCGGGTTCGTCAAAGAGATGACCGCCGGCCGGGGCTTCATTGCGCTGGCCGCACTGATCTTCGCGAAATGGCGCCCGTGGCATGCCATGTGGGCCTGTCTGCTGTTCGGCCTGCTGCAAGCCGTTGCGCTGCGGTTCCAGAATATCGATCTGGGCGGCGTGGTGATTCCCGTTCAGGTGATGGACGCCCTGCCCTATATCCTGACCGTCGTCATTCTGGCCGGGTTCGTAGGCAAGGCGGTACCGCCCCGAGCGGGTGGTGAGCCCTATGTAAAGGAACGCTGATAAGTCCAGTTTCGAGACAATTCTGGGTCCTGTTTGCTGCAGAGCGGCATGCACAGTTGATTTTGCATGCCGCAACCGTTCTAAAAGGGTATGTGCGTGTTTCCTTTGCCAGACAGCAGCGTGACCAGGGGTCTACAGATCACCTCGATACGCTGCCAGGCTGTCACGGAAACGTACAAATTCCGGTGTTTAACCATCCCAATTGATCGCGGCTTTGTCGCATTGAACTGGCCCCATTCGCCCGACTAGAAGACAACATGCAGATCTACCTTCCCATCGCCGAAGTCTCCGTGAATGCCTTTCTTCTGTTAGGGCTGGGCGGGATGGTCGGCATCCTGTCCGGAATGTTCGGTGTTGGGGGCGGCTTTCTGATGACGCCCCTGCTGTTCTTCATCGGCATCCCGCCTGCCGTCGCGGTTGCGACCGAAGCCAACCAGATCGTTGCCTCGTCCTTCTCGGGCGTGCTGGCGCATTTCCGACGAAAGACGGTCGATCTGAAGATGGGCACGGTGCTTTTAACGGGCGGCCTGATAGGCGCGGCCCTGGGTGTGGTGATTTTCAACTACCTCAAGGGGCTGGGTCAGGTCGATCTGCTGGTCACCTTGTGCTACGTCGTGTTTCTGGGCGTTATCGGCAGCCTGATGTTCGTCGAAAGCCTGCGCGCGCTTCGGCGCGTAAAAAAGGGCAACGCCACCCCTGCCAAGCGCAGACAGCGCGGCTGGGTGCATGCGTTGCCGTTCAAAATGCGCTTTCGGACCTCGGGCCTTTATATCTCGGTCATTCCGCCGGTTCTGGTCGGACTGTGCGTGGGCGTTCTGTCAGCGATCATGGGCGTCGGCGGCGGTTTCATCATGGTGCCCGCGATGATCTACCTGCTGGGCATGCCGACCAAGGTCGTGGTCGGCACCTCGCTGTTCCAGATCATCTTTGTCACCGCCTTCACCACCATGCTGCACGCCACCACCAACTACACCGTTGACGTGGTATTGGCGGTTCTCTTGCTGGTCGGAGGCGTCATCGGCGCGCAGATCGGCACCGTGATCGGCGCGCGTATGCCGGCCGAGCAACTGCGTGTTCTGCTGGCCGCGCTGGTTCTGGTCGTCTGCGGCAAGCTGGCGCTGGACCTGCTACTGGAACCGACCGAGCTGTTCTCGCTCGGCGACAGCGGAGGGCACTGAGAATGTTGCGCCCTCTGATCGCCGCTTTGTGCCTGCTATGCCTGCCCGCCGCCGCAGCCGAGGAACAGGTTGTTCTGGGTCTCAGCCAGGACCGTGTTGCCATCACCGCCAATTTTGACGGCTCCGAGATCCTGATCTTCGGCGCCATCAAGCGCGAGGCCCCGATCCCCGAAGGCCCCCCGCTTGAGGTCATCGTGTCCGTCGCAGGCCCGTCCGAACCGATCACGGTGCGGCGCAAGGAACGCAGGTTCGGTATCTGGGTCAACACCGACAGCGTTCTGGTCGATCTTGCCCCCAGCTTCTATGCCGTCGCCACAAGCGCGCCGTTTGACGAGATCATCACCGACACCGAAGATCTGCGCTATCGCATTTCCATCGAACGGGCGATCCGCTCGGTCGGGGCGGCGATGCATATTCGGGGCGCTCAGGAATTTGCCGATGCGGTGGTGCGGATTCGCGAAAACGAAGACCTGTATTCGATTCGGGAAAACACGGTCGCGGTGGACGAACAAACCCTGTTTCGCACCTCGATCGCGATGCCCGCAGACCTGACCGAAGGCGATTATGTGGCGCGGATTTACCTGACCCGGGGGGGTGAGGTTGTCTCGCAATACGAAACCACCATTGACGTGCGCAAGGTGGGGCTGGAGCGGTTTCTGTACAACATGTCCCGCCAGCAGCCTGTTCTTTACGGCCTGATGTCGCTGGTCATCGCCATTGCTGCGGGTTGGGGCGCATCAACCGCCTTCCGTCTGCTGCGCGAAAAGTAACGCTTAGCCCCGCCCGATATAGGGCATCGTGGTAGCCATCACGGTCATGAACTGCACGTTCGCCTCGGGCGGCAGATTAGCCATGTGCAAGACAGATCGCGCTGCGTCCTGCACGTCCATTGTCGGGTCCGGCGTTTCTCCGTTCGCGACGGCCGCATCGACCAGCCCCTGAACCATCTGCGTGCGGGCGTTTCCAATGTCGATCTGACCGCAAGCGATGCCAAAGTCGCGCCCATCCAATGACAGGCTGCGGGTCAGGCCGGTGATGGCATGTTTCGTGGCCGAGTAATGCACCGAGTTGGGGCGTGGAACATAGGCCGCAATCGAGCCGTTGTTGATAATCCGTCCCCCTTGTGGCGCCTGGCTGCGCATGAGCCGAAACGCCTCACGCGCGCACAGGAACATCCCGTTGAGGTTCACGTTGACGCTTTGGTACCAATCCTCCAGCGCGATTTCGTCGATTGTGCCACCGGGGGCAAAGATGCCCGCGTTGTTGAACAGGACATCCAGCCGATCGGCCCGGTTGGCAAAGGATCGAAAGGCTCGGGCCACGGCGATGGGGTCCGTCACATCCGCAACCAATGGCACAGCGCGCGGCTGACCGTCAGCCATCGCGGCCAGCTTGTCTTCGCTGCGGGCCAACAGGCCGACCATCCAGCCCTCGGCCAGAAACAGCTCGGCCGTGGCCTGCCCGATGCCCGAGCTTGCGCCAGTGACGATGATGGTTTTCATGTCTCTTCCGCCTCCAATGTCAGGGATGCCGCAGGGACCGCGCGCAGGTCGTCCACGCGCAGCGGATGGGTGGGTTTCGACAGTCGGTTGCGCACCACCCAGATCAGCCGCTCCTGCGCCCGTGTGATGGCCACATAGGCCAGCCGTTTCCACAATGGCTGCCCGGCCTCGGTCCGGCCCATCCGGGCTGCTGCATAGATGTCTGGTGCAAAGACTTGTACCGTGTCCCATTGGGACCCTTGCGCCTTGTGGATCGTCACCGCCGCGCCGTGCAAAAACGTCGCCCCCATGCGGGCAGCATAAGGGATGAACGGTTCTTCTTCGTCCGGTTTTTCGATCTGCACAATCGACGCTGCACTGACCTGAGGGTCCTCGGCCCCCATCACATGCAAGCGCGAAAACCCCGGCTTGCGCCCCGGCCCAAGATAGACAACCTGAGCGCCCTTGATCAGCCCGCGCGCCTCAAGATCCAGCCGCTTCTTGCGGTGTTTCAAAGGCAGTTCGATCCCGTCACAGATCAGAGGTTCGCCTTCCAGCAACTCGGTATCCGGCGCACCATGGACCTGCCGGAACGCTTGGATCAGCCGGATGCGCGTTGCATTGCGCCAGACCAGAACCGGGCTGCGGGCCATCAGATCAACCTCGACCCGCTGGCCCCAGACCACACGATCATCGCGGCGGGCGGTGTCTTCGACCAGACGCTCGAAATCTTCGAACCCCATGGACGGATCGGCCAACGCATGGGCCAGATCGAGGATCGGGTTATCCGCGTCCTGCCGGTGGACCCGGTGCAGCACCAGCTTGCGCGGCTCTGGCAGCGCCTCGAACACCATGCTGCCGGATTGGTTGACCGGGGCAAGCTGAGCGGGGTCGCCGAACATCAGCAGGGTCGGGAAGATCTCTTTCAGGTCTTCGAACTGCCGGTCATCCAGCATCGAGGCTTCGTCGACAAAGCCAATATCCAGCGGCTCATCCCGGCGTTTCCAGCCGGTGATGAAATCCGATCCACGCAACCCCGCAGCCGCCAACGCGCCGGGAATTGATTTGTTGTTTTCATAAAACGCCGCCGCGCGGTCTAGCGCCTCATCTGTCAGGCCCTCGATCTCGGGCCGGTCGTCATTTCCGGCCAGCCATTCGGCGATGCGTTCATATTCGGGGTCGTATACCGGCGTATAGAGGATGCGGTGGATGGTCGTGGCCGGAACACCGCGCAGGCGCAGGACGCTGGCGGCCTTGTTCGTGGGGGCCAGAATCGCAAGCGTGCGCTTGTCCCTGGATTTACGGCTTTCATAGTCGCCCGACACGATCTGAACGCCGGTTTCGGCCAGCGCCTTATACAGCTCTGCCAGCAACAGAGTCTTGCCTGACCCCGCCTTGCCGATCACCGCCATCACACCGGATTTTCCGGCCCCCGGCAGTTTGAGCAGCGCATCATCTTCCAGGTCCACACCGGCTGAGCGCAGCATCTCGGCGATGCTGTCATATGCGGCGGCCTGATCGTCCGAGAAGGTCACATTGGGCAAAGACATGGCGCGACCCTACAAGGCCGCGCCAGCCACCACCAGATGCGGAATGCCGTTTTCGTCACCGTCACGCAGACAAGGCAAACCGGTGCCGTCTGCCGGGGCCAAAAGCAGTCCTGAACCACAGGCGCGACAGGTCGCGGGGGATGCCCGCACGCGCTGCCACGCGATTGCAGTCATCTGCCGAATAGGGCCACAGCCCGACCGAGATCTGATCGCGCCCCTTGCCTTCTGTTCCCAGAACGATCGGGGACGAGCCGATCATGCGATAGATGCGTATCATCCGCGCATCGAACACCCCGGCGATATGGGTCAGGCCGAACCCTTCCATCATCTCGCCCCCGCTGAGCATGATGGCCCCGGCGGTATGCGGACTGGCGGTCCGGGACAGGCAAAAGCGCGTCACCTCCCAGATCAAGGGGCTGCAGATCGGCTCGCCCTCGTTCAGATGGCCAAAGACTTCGTTCACCATCACCGGGCCGGTTGTGGGCAGCACCCGCATCGATCCCCCGTGGCTGCCATCGGGTTCTTCCCAGATGACATAGAGCGGATTGAGATCGTCATATTGATCCCGCTCTTCCCCTTTTTCGTTAACGTGCACGTCCCAACCCAAACGGGTTTTGAACTGATCTGCGCGATCGCGAAACATCCCCTCGGCCAGAATTGGAAATTTATGCAGCTCGTCAGCATACAGATAACGCAACATGACGTGTTCCCCTCGTCGTTCTTTTAAGAACGAAAGGGGTACAGAGACGTGGTTAATTAACTGTTCGAGGACCGTACGTTGCTTAAACCACTATTAACCCGCGGCTGAGTGCTGTGGCTATTGCGTGCGTTGTGTTCTGCGCGCCCAGTTTCGACCGCGCGCTTTCGATATAGACCCGCAAAGTATGCTCGGAAATCGATAGCGAATGGGCCACCTGCGCGCGGCTATATCCAAGCGCCAGCAGGGTAATCGCGTCGATCTCTCTGGGTGACAGGCCACGCGTCGACTCGGGCTGCCTGTCCTTTTCAAACTCCAGCGCTTTGCGATTGATGTAATGCGCCACCAGGATCAGCTGTTGCCCGTAGGTCGAGATGAAATCCTGCCAGGTCTGGTCGTCGCAACTGTGGTTCACGGTGAACAGCGCGAATTGCCCGTTGGGCCCCCGGATTGGAATCGAATAGCCCTGGTTGCCGATCCCATGCGCCAGTGCGTCCTGAAGAAAGGCCTTGGCCACTTTGCTCGACCAGTCCAGCGCCTTCCAGTCAACCGGGTGGAACCGCTGGAAGCAGCCCAGAATGACAGGGTCGATGCGGTGGTAGTTCTTTTCCCGATACCGTTCGTCCCAGTCATCGGAATAGGTGGTACAGCCGTATTGATCACCGGCCCCGTCCACCCAGTGATAGGTCAGATGTGCGACCTTCAGACGGTCACGTAATCGAAATGCAACCGCGCTGAGCTCGTCAAGCGTGCTGGTGTTTTCCAAATCCTGCAGGATCTGACCCAAATCGAGTTCTGTTCCCATCCGCGGGCGCCCGTGCCTCATCCTTCATGGACGCGATCTCGGCCGCAGCGATCAGCCGTGTATCATCCAGCTGCTCGGCCAAGGCGGTTAACCCATTCGCAACGGCGAACGCGTTGAGGTCCGACAATACGTCCAAAATCCACTCATTTTGCGCCATCAGGGTCTCTCTGAAACAGTTAACGAAGGGTTAACACAACCATAACATGTATGATCTTTTTCAGCCTATTCACCGGTTTCTACTCCCCAAAAACAGCGAGGGGTGATTTTGCAACCTGTTGAAAGGCCGAAGGGCGGGTGAAAAACGCAAAACACCCGCGAACCGAAAGGCCGATTCGCGGGTGTTTCTTGTCTGTTTCGCGGTCAGATTAGGGACGCGCGTCCAACACCTCTTCCAAGGTGCGCATACCGGTCCGCGGGGCCTGAACCAGAACCGACATGTTGCCCGGTTTATGCTCGTTGCGCAGCATTTTCATATGCGCCTCGGGCAGATCATTCCACGAGAACACTTCGGACATGCAGGGATCCAGACGACGCTCGACCATCAGTTTGTTCGCGGCTGCGGCCTGTTTCAGATGCGCAAAGTGCGAGCCCTGCAGGCGCTTCTGGTGCATCCACATATAGCGCACGTCGAAGGTGCAGTTGAACCCGGTGGTGCCGGCGCAGATCACAACCATGCCGCCTTTCTTGACCACAAAGGTCGAGACCGGGAAGGTGCTTTCGCCCGGATGTTCGAACACCATGTCGACATTGTTGCCTTTGCCGGTGATGTCCCAGATCGCCTTGCCGAATTTGCGAGCCTCTTTGAACCACTCGGCGTATTCCGGGGTGTTCACGGTGGGCAATTGACCCCAGCAATTGAAGTCCTTGCGGTTCAGAACACCCTTGGCACCCAGCCCCATGACAAAGTCACGCTTGCTTTCGTCCGAGATCACACCGATCGCATTGGCGCCTGCGGTGTTGATCAGCTGGATCGCATAAGACCCCAGACCACCTGAGGCACCCCAGACCAGAACGTTCTGACCGGGTTTCAGGTCATGCGGCTCGTGACCGAACAGCATCCGATAGGCGGTGGCCAGCGTCAGCGTGTAGCAGGCGGCCTCTTCCCAGGTCAGGTGCTTGGGGCGCGGCATCAACTGCTGTGCCTGCACGCGGGTGAACTGGCTGAACGAGCCGTCGGGTGTCTCGTAACCCCAGATGCGCTGGCTGGGCGAATACATCGGATCGCCGCCGTTGCATTCTTCGTCATCGCCATCGTCCTGGTTGCAGTGGATGACAACCTCGTCGCCGACTTTCCAGCGCTTGACCTTGTCACCAACGGCCCAGACGATGCCCGACGCATCGGAACCCGCAATGTGATAGGGCGCCTTGTGGCCGTCAAACGGGCTGATCGGCTGACCCAGTGCAGCCCAGACGCCGTTATAGTTCACGCCCGCAGCCATCACCAGAACCAGCACTTCGTTGCTGTCCAGGGTCGGCACATCGACCACTTCCTGCTGCATGGCGGTGTTGGGCTCACCATGACGTTCTTTCCGGATTGCCCAGGCATACATCTGCTTGGGCACAAACCCCATCGGAGGGATTTCCCCCATCTCATAGAGGTCCTTTTCGGGTGCCTCGTACGACGCGATACCGCTTTCGGTGTCCAAAGCCATGCTGGCCTCCTTCTCTCAATACCTTTGCCGCGACGCAGAATCGCGCGCTTCATCGACTGGAATATTGATCGACGCGAAATATTGCAACCGTTTTTGGATCGAATTTGTAATTTTATGACCCCGCAGGTGCAGAAATTTCTTTCGCATCCGCAGAATCATCGGAATTCATGTGGTTGGGCAGTGAGTTGGCGTAGAAATCGAGAAGATCTCCGCGCTGGCCAGACAGGCATAGCATGTCCCCATCTCGGCTCAGAATGCGGCGCTCGACAAACTGATCCAGCGCGTCTGTCACGGCTGTCGCCGTCTCGGCGGATTCGCCGCCATCCTGCTCCATCATCGCAACGATCCGAGCCTTCACGTCCTGCTCGGGCATCGGCCCATTTTCGCGCAACAACGAACAGGCCGCCGGGCCGGGCACCATCGGAATCGCCGCCCCGATCCGCACCATCAGCGCGCGGGCCAGATCGGTCATGATGTCATCGCCCGCCCTGGCCGAGAATTCCTTGAGCGAGATCGGCTGGCCATACCGCACCGAGGCCACGCCGAACCGTTTGTACCGCCCGATCAGGCGACGCCAGAGCTGCTTGACAATCCAGCTGGTGATGACACCGATCCGCGCACGAAAGCGCCGCTCGGTCCCCAGTGCGGCATGGGTCAAAATGGTGTCTTCCAACACCCGGTCATAGTTCAGGGCCACAGGCACGAACACAACATCCCGCCCGTCCGGCGAGGTGCCATCGATGATGTATTTCAACAATCCCAACTTAGGCCGACCCAGCGCGCCGGTCAGGCTCAGCCCGCCTTCGGGGAACATCGCCTGGGTCACGCCTGCCTCGGTCGCGTGGCGGACATAGCTGGCCAGGACCTGCCGATACAGCTCACTACCGGACTTCCGTCGGATGAAATACGCCCCCATTGCCCGGATCAACCGGCTGAGCGGCCAGACCCGCGCCCATTCCCCCACAGCATAAGACAGGGCCGACTGCTGCGCCGCCAGATAGGTGACCAGCACGTAGTCCATGTTACTGCGGTGATTCATGACAAAGACAACCGTTGCCTCGGGGTCGATGTCCTTGACGGCGCTTTCGTCTTCATAGCTGAGGCGCACGTTGTAGAACGTGTTGCTCAGCAACCGGGCCAAACGAATGGCAAAGCTGAAATAGGCAAAGGCCGAGAACGAGGGCACGATTTCGCGCGCATAGCGGCGGGCCTTTTCGAAGGCCACCGCCTCGGGGATGCCCTCCTCGCGCGCGTGGTTTTGAACGGCGTGCCCGACCTGCGGGTCATAGATCAGCCGTTGGATCATGTCATGCCGCCGGGCCAGCTTGAACGGCTGAATCGGGCGTTGCAGACGTTTGTTCACTCGCGACACCGCCCGTTCCAGCCTGCGGCGGAAAAACCAGCGCACCGATGGGAACAGGAAATGCGACGCGAACGTGACCATGGCAAAGACCACGATCAGCAGGAAAAGCCAGAGCGGAAGTTCCACGGTTTGCATCATGTCGGCACAGTGCCACTAATCGAAACCGCTCACAATCTGCACAATTTTGAAATGCCGCAACGCAGCGAATTGACATGTCCTGAAAATTGCGCTTTAGAACCCTCATACGTAATTTTGTTACCGAACGACATGCGAGGCCCGCCCATGACGCAGACGCAGAAAGACCGCCCCTGGCTGATCCGGACCTATGCCGGTCATTCCACCGCCGAAGCCTCGAACGCGCTGTATCGTGGAAACCTGGCAAAAGGTCAGACCGGCCTGTCGGTGGCCTTCGATCTGCCGACGCAAACCGGCTATGACAGTGACCATACTCTGGCCCGTGGCGAGGTTGGCAAAGTGGGCGTGCCGGTCTGCCATCTGGGTGACATGCGGGTTCTGTTCGACCAGATTCCGCTGGAGCAGATGAACACCTCGATGACGATCAATGCCACGGCCCCGTGGCTGTTGGCGTTGTATATCGCGGTGGCCGAGGAACAGGGCGCGGATGTCTCGAAACTGCAAGGCACGGTGCAGAACGACCTGATCAAGGAATACCTGAGCCGTGGTACCTATGTCTGCCCGCCCAAACCGTCGCTGAAGATGATCGCGGACGTGGCCGAGTACTGCTATACCCACGTGCCGAAATGGAACCCGATGAACGTGTGTTCTTATCACCTGCAAGAGGCAGGCGCGACGCCGGAACAGGAACTGGCCTATGCGCTGGCCACCGCCATCGCAGTTCTGGATGAATTGCGCCCTCGTGTTCCGGCCGAGGATTTCCCGGCGCTGTGCGGGCGGATTTCGTTCTTTGTGAACGCGGGCATCCGCTTTGTCACCGAGATGTGCAAAATGCGCGCCTTCGTCGATCTTTGGGACGAAATCCTGCAAGACCGCTACGGCGTCGAGAACCCAAAATTCCGCCGATTCCGCTATGGCGTTCAGGTGAACTCGCTGGGCTTGACCGAGCAGCAGCCGGAAAACAACGTCTACCGCATTCTGATCGAGATGCTGGCCGTGACCCTGTCGAAAAAGGCCCGCGCCCGTGCGGTGCAGTTGCCGGCTTGGAACGAGGCGCTTGGCCTGCCCCGCCCATGGGATCAGCAATGGTCGATGCGGATGCAGCAAATTCTGGCTTATGAGACCGACCTGCTGGAATATGGTGACCTGTTCGACGGCAACCCGGCGGTGGACGCCAAGGTCGAGGAACTGAAGGAAGGCGCGCGCGCCGAACTGGCCAACCTCGATTCGATGGGGGGTGCCGTTGCCTCGATCGAGTACATGAAATCCCGCCTTGTCGATTCCAACGCCGAGCGTCTGAACCGGATCGAACGCAATGAAACCATTGTGGTCGGCGTGAACAAATGGATCGAGGGTGAGCCCTCGCCCCTTCAAACCGAAGATGGCGGGATCATGGTTGTTGATCCGGCTGTCGAGCAGGAACAGATTAACCGCCTGAACAACTGGCGCGCCGAGCGGGATGATGCCGCCGTTACGGCCGCACTGGCCGCGCTGCGTGAGGCTGCGCAGAACGGCACAAATGTGATGGAGCCGTCGATTGCCGCCGCAAAGGCCGGTGTCACCACCGGTGAATGGGCCGAGGAAATGCGCAAGGTTTACGGCACCTATCGCGGCCCGACAGGTGTGTCGGGCTCGGTTTCGAACAAGACCGAAGGTCTGGACGACCTGCGCGCCGCGGTGGACGCCGTCAGCGACAAGCTGGGCCGCCGCCTGAAATTCCTGGTCGGCAAGCCCGGTCTGGACGGCCATTCGAACGGTGCGGAACAAATCGCATTCCGTGCGCGGGATTGCGGTATGGACATCAGCTATGAAGGTATTCGCCTGACCCCCGAAGAGATCGTGACCGCCGCCGCAGATGACGACGCGCATGTCATCGGTCTGTCGATCCTGTCCGGCAGCCATCTACCGCTGGTCGAGGATGTCCTTGCACGGCTGCGCAAAGCGGGTCTGGATCACATCCCTGTCGTTGTCGGCGGAATTATTCCGGATGAGGATGCGGAACAATTGAAGGCCATGGGCGTCGCAAAAGTCTACACCCCCAAGAATTTCGAACTCAATTCGATCATGGGCGATATTGTGGAATTGGTGGACCCGAAAAACCTGGCCGCTGAATAACGGACGTTTTTACCAATTATTTCCCCGTTTCTATTCCCAATTCATTGGGAGTAGAGTATCGCGTTGTTTGCAATTGCGGTGCGCCTTGGCGCACGCGGTAACACTTATCAGGACGGAGACAAGATTATGGGGATAAACCTGGAAACGATGTCGCGAAAAGAGCTGGTATCTCTGCGCGAAAACGTCGAAAAAGCCCTTGTAAACGCTGAGAAACGTGAACGTCAGGAAGCGCTGAAAGCGGCGGAAAAGGCAGCTGCTGAATTTGGCTTCTCGCTATCCGAATTGTCGGGCGACGCGCCGCGTTCCGTAAAAGGCAGCAAGGCACAGGCCAAATACCGCAACCCTGCAAATCCGGACCAGACATGGACAGGTCGTGGCCGGAAACCGCAATGGGTTCATGATGCGCTGAAATCCGGCGCGGATATTTCCGATCTGGAAATCTAATCAGGACAGGTGCCGAAATGACGATTCATATTGGCGCGGAAAAAGGTGAAATCGCCGAAACCGTTCTTTTGCCCGGCGATCCGTATCGCGCGAAATGGGCCGCTGAGACGTTTCTGGACGATGTAAAGCAGGTCAACAACGTTCGGGGCATGTTGGGCTTCACCGGCGGCTGGAAGGGCAATCCTGTCACCATTCAGGGCAGCGGTATGGGAATGCCGTCTTTGTCGATCTACGTGAATGAACTGATCCGGGACTATGGCGCGAAAACGCTGATCCGCATCGGGTCCTGCGGTGGGATGCAGGACAGCGTGAATCTGCGCGACGTCATTCTGGCAATGACTTCGACAACGCTCAGCACCCCTTCGCGGGGCATCATGAAAGAGATGAATTTTGCTCCCTGTGCAGATTGGGATTTGCTGCAGGCCGCCGCCGTGGCGGCCAAGGCAAAAGGCACGCCCACCCATATCGGCGGCATCTATTCGTCGGATGTGTTCTATGACGAACGCCCTGATCTGAACGAACAGATGGTGCGTCACGGCATTCTGGGCGTCGAGATGGAAGCGGCCGAGCTTTACATCCTCGCCGCCCGTCACAAATGCCGGGCTTTGGCCGTGTTGACCGTGTCCGATCATCTGCTGACCGGTGAGGCACTGCCCTCATCCGACCGCGAAAGCAGTTTTGGTGATATGGTCGAGATTGCCCTGCACGCCGCCTTTCCGGAAGCAGGCTAAACTGGAACGGGCAGAGGACCCCTCTGCCCGGTTTCTATCGGCCTGAAGACTGGCGCAAACACTGGGTTGGGCTGTCAGAACTTTCCGTTTTTGCGCCGCAATAGGCGCAGACCCACCGACCTTCATCGCGATGTTGCCGCCATCGGCACTCGCGCGTCAGTGAAGACGTGCGCGACCGCCAGAAGAAATAGGCAAAGACCCCGGCGGCCAGAAGTAGCAAAAGAACGGGCATGGTTCTGTTTCGCCCATACCGTCGGCAATTGGCAAGCCGTCAGGCGGCATTTGCGTATTCAAACAGCTCTGGCTCTCGCGCCTTTAGGGCCGGTGCTGGTTCCGGCGTGTAATAGGCCCAGGCCTGCTCAAGCAGGTCCAGCGCTTCTTTGGCGGTCACTTTCGGGGTTTGTGGTTTTGTTGTCATCGGAGTGATCCTGATTTGATCCCATCACTCCTCCCTACTGCAAATCTAGACCGAGTCGCACCGGGCTGCATCGCCTGATTTTGCAATAGCGGCATGCGCTTGCCGCAACCCGGCAAGCGCTGATTCAAAAACGCCTTAAACCGAGCGTTCGATCATCATTTTCTTGATCTGCGCAATCGCAGCCGCCGGGTTCAGACCCTTGGGGCAGGTCTTGGCGCAATTCATGATCGTGTGACAGCGATACAGCTTGAAGGGATCTTCCAACTCGTCCAGACGCTCACCCGTGGCCTCATCCCGGCTGTCAATGATCCAGCGATAGGCGTGCAGCAGGGCGGCGGGGCCAAGGTAGCGGTCGCCGTTCCACCAGTAGCTGGGACAGGATGTCGAGCAGCTGGCGCACATGACGCATTCATACAGACCATCCAGTTTCTTGCGGTCTTCGATGGATTGCTTCCACTCTTTCGCCGGGCGGTTGGTCTTGGTTTCCAGCCACGGCATGATGGATGCGTGCTGAGCGTAGAAATGGGTCAGATCGGGGATCAGGTCCTTGACCACCGGCATATGCGGCAGCGGATAGATTTTCACGTCGCCCTTGATCTCGTCCATGCCGTAGATACAGGCCAGCGTGTTGATCCCGTCGATATTCATCGCGCAAGAGCCACAGATCCCTTCCCGGCAGGACCGGCGGAAGGTCAGGGTCGGGTCGATCTCGTTCTTGATCTTGATCAGCGCGTCCAGGATCATCGGACCGCAGTTGTCCATATCGACAAAATAGGTATCGACGCGCGGGTTTTGCCCGTCATCCGGGTTCCAGCGGTAAATCTGGAACTTGCGCAGGTTTTTCGCACCCTCCGGTTTGGGCCAGGTCTTGCCGGTGGTGATCCGGGAATTCTTGGGCAGGGTCAGTTGAACCATGTCAATTCTCCATTCAGCCTGTCCGGGCGCGCTTGGACGCGCCGCGATTATAGTGCCCCCAATGGGCTATGTTCACGTCAAAATCCGGAGACAGCCAGTCGGCAATGGCCTGCGGCTCGTCCCGGTCGATATCAAATCGCAGAAACCTTGGGTTTCCGGCGAAATAGTCCTGCACTTCGGCATGGTGCACGTCGTACATATGCGCCCAGCCCTGTTTCACTTCGTCCGCCGATTGACCGTTGGCCTGACAGCAACGATCCAGATACCGGCCCTGGTTGTGGCGCGCGCGGGATGTGATCCAGTCGTCCCGATTGCGCGTGTTCAGCAGGAAATAGGCATCCGGGTAGCCCGCGTGCAGTTCGCGAAAGAACCGTGCACCGTCCAGCATGAAGCGGACATTGACAAAGGCAATGTCGGTAAACGCCCGAACAGCGCCAAACCCGTCCAGAGGTTTGCGGCCCATGGATATATTTGTCACCATGCGATGCGCCAGATTTTCGCCCCGCTCATCCACCCAATGCACCGATGGGATGCCGCTGTCCTGAAACAACCTGTGGAACGAGGTCGTTGCGCAGCGGTTGAGACCGACCAGAATGATCTTCGGATCGGCCTGAGCAGAGCGTAACGCCTGAACCGTCATACCAGCCCCCAGACACAGCACAGTGTCCAACGGCCATAGGTCGCAGCGTTGTCCGTGGGTATTTGGCGTTTGCACACCATTGCCTGGTCAATACGCTCCTTAGAAGGTCCGCGCCTTGGGCGCGATTTTCTTGAGGCTGATGCCGCCTTCGTCCTCGTTGGTCAGCGGATCGACGATGACCGGACGATAGCTGAGCTCGACCTTGTTGCCCTCGACCCGGCTGACAGTGTGAACGCGCCAGTTTTCGTCATCGCGTTCGCTGAAATCCTCATGCGCGTGGGCGCCGCGGGATTCCTTGCGCGCCTCGGCGCCGACGATGGTGGCCAGCGCGCTTGGCATCAGGTTGGTCAGTTCCAGCGTCTCCATCAGGTCGCTGTTCCAGACAAGGCTGCGGTCGGTGACTTTCAGGTCGTCCATCTTGGCGGCGATGGCGGTCATCTTCTCGACGCCCTCGGCCATAGTCTTGGCGGTACGGAACACGGCGGCGTCGGCCTGCATGGTCTTCTGCATCTCAAGCCGCAGATCGGCGGTTGGGATCGCACCGCTGGCGTTGCGGACCGTGTCGAAGCGGTCAAACGCCTTATCAACCGACGCCTGGTTCAGAACCGGGTTCGGAGCACCGGCATCGACAACCTTGCCCGCCTTGATCGCCGCCGCGCGGCCAAAGACCACAAGGTCGATCAGCGAGTTCGACCCCAGACGGTTCGCGCCGTGGACCGAGGCACAACCGGCCTCACCCACAGCCATCAGGCCGGGAACGACAGCTGTCGGGTCATCGGCGGTGGGGTTCAGAACCTCACCCCAATAGTTGGTCGGGATACCGCCCATGTTATAGTGCACGGTCGGCAGAACCGGGATCGGTTCTTTGGTGACATCGACACCGGCGAAGATCTTGGCACTTTCCGAAATGCCCGGCAGACGCTCTGCCAGCGCCTCGGCAGGCAGGTGGCTGAGGTTCAGGTGGATGTGATCCCCTTCGCCGCCAACACCACGGCCTTCGCGAATTTCCATCGTCATCGAACGCGAGACATAGTCGCGCGGAGCCAAATCCTTGTACTGGGGCGCATAACGCTCCATGAACCGCTCGCCTTCCGAGTTGGTCAGGTAACCACCTTCGCCCCGTGCGCCTTCGGTGATCAGGCAGCCCGAGCCGTAGATGCCGGTCGGGTGGAACTGAACGAATTCCATATCCTGCAGCGCCAGGCCTGCGCGGGCCACCATTCCACCACCGTCGCCGGTGCAGGTATGGGCCGAGGTGGCGCTGAAATACGCCCGACCATAGCCACCGGTCGCCAGCACAACCATCTTGGCGTTGAAGACATGCATGGTGCCGTCGTCCAGCTTCCAGCAGACAACGCCCTGACACTGCCCGTCTTCGGACATGATCAGGTCGATGGCGAAATATTCGATGTAGAACTCGGCATTGTTCTTGAGGCTTTGCCCGTACAGCGTGTGCAGGATCGCGTGGCCGGTCCGGTCGGCGGCGGCACAGGTGCGCTGCACGGCGGGGCCTTCGCCAAACTCGGTGGTGTGGCCGCCGAAGGGGCGCTGGTAGATCTTGCCTTCTTCGGTCCGGCTGAACGGCACGCCGTAGTGCTCAAGTTCGTAAACCGCCTTGGGGGCTTCACGCGCAAGGTATTCCATCGCGTCCGTGTCACCCAGCCAGTCCGAGCCCTTGACGGTGTCGTACATATGCCACTGCCAGTGGTCCGGCCCCATGTTCGACAAAGACGCCGCGATACCGCCTTGTGCTGCAACCGTGTGTGAACGTGTCGGGAAAACCTTGGTCACACAGGCCGTGCGCAGGCCCTGTTCCGCCATACCCAGCGTTGCGCGCAGACCGGCGCCACCTGCCCCGACAACCACAACGTCATATTCGTGGGTTTCATATTCATATGCTGCTGTCATTATCTCTGATCCTTAGCGCGTCATCACAGGGCCAGCTTGACGAGGGCAAACAGCCCCGCAGCCATCAGCGTGTAG
The DNA here is from genome assembly GCF_056542325.1 of Ruegeria sp. AD6. Classification (NCBI taxonomy): domain Bacteria; kingdom Pseudomonadati; phylum Pseudomonadota; class Alphaproteobacteria; order Rhodobacterales; family Roseobacteraceae; genus Ruegeria; species Ruegeria sp. AD6. The sequence continues at coordinate 53,502 of NZ_JBQFZQ010000007.1, forward strand.
CCAAAGGCCCACATCGCAACGAGTGTGATCTTTTCCGCGATCCCGTGCACGTAATCCTCGATGGTTTCCTGCGCCTCATACATGAGTTGCAGCAGACCCACGACCAATGTCAGACCGGTGACAATGGCCGGGAAGGGACGGGCGAAATAGGCCAGAACCTCTTCGTAGGTTCCGCCAATGCCATAGCCAAAAGTGAAGATGAACAGGGGCACCAGAATGGCCAGGATCATCGCCCGGACCATGGTGCGCCAATGTGTTTGCGTTCCGGATTTCCCTGCGCCCAGGCCTTGCGCGCGTTTGCGGTCGGTGAGGTATTGCATCGCCATTCTCCTTACACCAACAGCATGGTGATGATGGTCAGAACGGTCGCCCCGACAAACATGCCAATGCCCATCTTCTCGGACACATCAACGTCGAGGCAATAGCCGAAGTCCCACACCACGTGACGTAACCGCCCCAGCGTGTGGTACCACAGTGCCCAGACCCCACCCGTCAGGATGAGCTGACCGAACCAGCTGCGCAGAAAGCCGTCGATGCCAGCAAATGCGGCCTCGGACGTGGCCGCGGCAAGCAGCCACCAAACCACAAGTGCTGCGATGACAAACACTGCAAGACCCGACAGTCGAACCATGATCGACGACAACGAGGTCATCTGCGGGCGGTAGATCATAATATGTGGCGAGAGCGGGCGATTGCCCCGATTGACATCGGCCATGGCGGCTCCTCTTACTTTGGCTACCAGTCGTTTTACCTTTTTTTCCTGTGCTGTCACGTGCTGCACCCGCAAAAACGGGTAATTTTAGTGCAAAATGGACGTTTTGCCCCATATGTGATCACACTAAATAATACTGTGATCACAAATCACATGCAGCCATCTCAATGTTAGCGTTTTCACTGATCAATCAATGTGATCACGAATCTTCCCCACCTGTTCCAGGGCGGCAGATTGCTGGGTGACTTCGCGCAGCAGCTTTTTGCGAATGCGTTCGGGGTAGTCCGCAAACCCGGCTGCGGACACGACAAACGCCCCTTCTCCGACAATGACGTTTTCGTAGAAATAGGCTGTAAGATCAGGCTCACTTTCTTCAATGGCGATGGCATTTACGGTTACGCCGCGATCCTTCAACAGCCCATGGATTTGCGTGGGTTCAACCCCTTCGTTCGAGATTCCGTCGCCCGAGATGTCGATCAGCAGCCGCTTGCATTCCGACACGGTATCAAAGCTGGACACCGTGGTCTCCAATGCCTCACCAATCGCGGTTGAAAAATTGCGCCAGACGCGTGGATCTTGCGCCACCTGATCGGCAAACCGGTCGAGCGCATCGAAGCTGTCGATCCGGGTCCAGGGGATCGTCACCCTTTGGCGCGAGGCCCCGGTCCACTGCACCAACATCAACTGGGCCTGCCCACGCACCAATGCCTCGGATACAATCGGATCGCGCAAGCCAGCCGCCAACCCATCCATCTGAATGCGGAACTCGTTGCTGTCCACAGACCCCGAGACATCCACCGCAAGCGCCAGCGCCAGATCACAGGACCACGCAGGGGGCGCTAGGCAAAGGCAGGCGGCAAGTGTGCGAAGCAGGGTCATGCCGCCAACCTAGCACGGAAAATCAACGCTGTACTCACATCAGCGTCATCAGATCCGCGCGATCTGACCGGGTCACATCACATTGGGATCAGGGCCCAGTAGTCGAGGTCAAGCAACACATCCGGGTGATACTTGCCGTCTTCATTGCGCAACTCAAACGGCGCGCCACCTTTGGTCGCGACCAGCCGCAGGCGAAGGGCACCGACGCCCGGAACATCGGTTTCGGCTTTGTCCAGAACCTCGGACCAGGTCTTGATCGTGTCACCTGCAAAACACGGGTTTGCATGTGCACCACCGTTCAGCCCCACGATCATCTGCGCATTGGCCAGACCGTTGAAAGACAGTGTCCGCGCCATCGAGATCACGTGACCGCCATAGATCAATCGCCCCTCGGGCCGGAAGGTCAGGTCGAAATGCACCTTGGCGGTATTCTGCCACAGGCGGGTTGCCAGCATATGCTCGGCTTCTTCGACGGTGACGCCATCCACGTGATCGATCTTCTCTCCGATCTCATAATCGCCCCAGCGATGGGGTTCGCCCGACTGCATGAAATCGTAGTTCGAGAAATCCAGCCCCTCGGGCACAACCAGATCCTGTGGCTCCAGAACCTTTTTCAGCTCGGGCACAACGGTGTCCGGCGCGGGTGCATCCAAGTTCGACTTACGAACCATGACCCAACGCACATAGTCGATGACAACCTCATCCAATTGGTTCAGACCACGGGTGCGCACCCAGACCACGCCGGTTTTGCCGTTCGAGTTCTGCTTGACCCCGATCACTTCGGAAACCGAGCGCAGCGTGTCGCCGGGATAAACCGGTTTCAACCAACGCCCTTCCGCATAGCCCAGATTGGCCACCGCGTTCAGCGACACATCCGGCACGGTTTTGCCAAAGACCACATGAAACGCCGACAGGTCATCAAGGGGGCTTTCCGGCAATCCGCAGCTGCGCGCAAATTCGTCCGAGGAATAAAGCGCATGCCGCGCCGGATACAGCGCATGATACAACGCCCGCTCGCCATCCGTTACGGTGCGGGGCACTGCATGAGTCAGCACCTGCCCGACGGAATAATCCTCAAAAAAGCGGCCCGGATTGGTTTTTGCCATTATTGCTGTCCCAGTTTCATTTCAGGGGAGTAGTCGCCTTCGACCTCTTTGGTCACGGCCTGCGCACAGCGCATGACGCTGTTTGCCGTGTCATAGGCATAGGATGGGTCGCCATACAGCTCCCATCCTTTGGCCAATGCGTCCGACACTTTGTGGCAGAAGGCGGATGTGTCTTCTTCCGTCAACAGACGATAAAGCTTTGCCATTATTTCAGTTCCTTATCCGCCGAAGGGGGACGGGCCGACCAGACCGTGGATATAACCGATGATGCCCAGCAAGACGATCGAGGCGACAAAGAACATCGCGTCCTTGCCATAGGTGCCGGGCTCGCCCGGGGTCCATTCGGGTTCGGACTTGTTGATCACGATCACTTCGACCACCGCCCAGGCCAGCAGCCCTCCGAACAGGACAATGGACGCCAGATCGCCGTTTACCAGCAGATGCGCAAAAGCCCACAGCTTGAATCCGCCCAGCATCGGGTGGCGAACCTTGTTCAGCAGGCGGCCTTTCGCACCAGCCGGACTCATCAGATAGATCGCGATCAGCACCAGCAGGTTGTTGACGTGGATCAGAAAGGTCGGCGGGGCCCAGACATGGATGAAGTCGGTCATGCGATAACCGAAGATCATCAACAGGATCGCCGCGACCAACGCCAAGGCCACCGCGCCCTTGCCCGCATCGCCCAACGCGGCGCGTTGATCCGGCATGACGCGTTTGAACAGATGTGCGGCCCACCAAAGCGCCACCCCGAGGATCAGAAGTACAAAACCCATTGCTGGCTTACCCCGCTTGCAAAGCTGTAATCGCCTCCGCTTTTGCCAGAATTTCACGTGCGGTTACAACATGCAGGTTTTCGACAATCTTGCCGTCAACGACAGCAACGCCCTGCCCTTGCGCCTCGGTCTCTTCAAAGGCGGCGATCTGGCGGCGGGCCAGATCGATCTCGGCATCCGAAGGTGCGAAGGCCTCATTCGTGACCTCGACCTGCGCCGGGTGGATCAGAGTTTTACCGTCAAAGCCCATATCCCGGCCCTGCGCACATTCGGCGGCCAAACCTTCTGTGTCTTTGAACGCATTATATACGCCGTCCACAATGATCAGACCTTCGGCCTTGGCCGCCAACAGGCACAGGCCCAAAGACGTTATCAGCGGCAGGCGATCCGGGCGGAAGCGTGTCTGAAGCTCTTTCGCCAGATCGTTGGTGCCCATGACAAAGCCCGCCATCAGGGGATGGGCCGCAATCTCGGCCGCGTTCAGCATCCCGCGCGGGGTTTCCATCATCGCCCAGATCGGCAGATCCCCGGTGATTGCGGCCAAAGCGTCGACATCAGCGGCCGAGCTCACCTTGGGCAGCAGAACCACATCGGCATCCATGTCCCGCACGGCTTCGGCATCGGCGCGGCCCCATTCGGTGTCCAGCCCGTTGATTCGAACGATCTTGACCCGCGAACCATACCCGCCAGTGGCCAGGGCTGCCTTGAGCGTCTCGCGTGCATTCTCTTTCTCGTCCGCTGCAACTGCATCTTCCAGATCGAAGATGATCGCATCAACAGGCAGAGTGCGTGCCTTGTCCAGGGCCCGATCACGCGAGCCGGGAATATACAGAACCGAACGATACGGGCGTTGACGCGGATCCATCGATGCCTCCCTAAGAAATAAAGTTGCGCGGAATGGGCCATTTTTTTCGGGAAACTTCAAGGTCAAAATCGCCGCAACGCAGCATTCGACCCGCCGCGTGACGCAACGCACTTTGGTTTAACCGGATTTCCGGTCCCCGCCCGCAAGCTGACTTGCACACCAAACAAAAGGGGTCGGAGATGAAAAAGAGAGTTGTGAATATGACCATCGGGCTTGGGATCATGGTGTTGGCGGCCCAACAGGTGCAGGCGCAGAACCGCAACTGCGCCCCGCGCGCGGACGTGATCGAGCGTCTGGCCGGCACCTATGGCGAAACCCGCAAGGGGATCGGCATTGCCCGTCAAGGCGCGGTGATGGAGGTGTTTGCCTCGGACGAGACGGGAAGCTGGACGATCACCGTCACCCTGCCGGACGGCATGACCTGCCTTGTGGCCTCGGGCCAGTCCTACGAGGCGCTTACCGAAGCCCTGCCGCCCAATGCCTAAGTCAAAGCGTCCCAGATCAGTTTTGATCCGGTCAGGGTCAGCAGAACATAGGTGATGCCAAAGAACACGCGTTCGGACAGCATGAAATGCGCCCGAACGCCGAGCCAGGCCCCTAAGACGGCAAACGGAGCCAGCAGAAGATTGGCCCAGGCCGTTTGCAGGGTGAAAAGCCCCAGATAGGCATAGGGCACAAACTTCACGATATTGATGACCCAAAAGACCAGCACGGTCGACGCCTGAAATTCGGTCTTCGTCAGGCGCTGCGACAGCAGATAAACCGCGGCAGGCGGTCCCCCGGCATGGCTGACGAAGCTGGTGAACCCTGCCACCACACCGGCAAACACCCCGGCGGATGGGGGCAAACGGTCTGAAAAGCCGCGAATCCAACCTCGGACCTGTGCGATATGCCAAACCACAAACGCGACCGAGATGCCGCCGATCAGCAACCGCAGCACGTCGTCATTGGTCAGGTGGAAAAGGCCCATTCCCAGCACCACGCCGGGTATGCCGCCCAGTATCAACAGGCGGCAATCCGGCCAGCTCCAACGTTTCCAATAGGGGCCAAGCGTCGCCACATCGATGATCATCAGGATCGGCAACATCAGCGCCACGGCCTGCGCCGGGCTCAGGATCAGCGCCAGAATCGACGAGGACGCAAAAGCCACGCCCGAACCGAACCCGCCTTTTGAAATACCGGCAAAGATCACCGCAGGGATCGCCACGGCAAAAAACATCAGGTTCAGTTCGAACATGCGGCGGCCTGCGAATTGGCTTATCTCACAAGCCGTTTAGCGCAATCAACACGGGCAAGGCAAACGGTATGCGGTGGCATGCCGCGCAGCAGGACCCTTGCGCAATTGCCATTTAGCGACTAGCACAACCGCGATTTCAAAACCGACCGGAGAATTCCAAATGGCCAGACCCAAGATTGCGCTGATCGGCGCGGGGAACATCGGCGGCACGCTTGCACATCTGGCAGCTGTCAAAGAACTGGGTGACGTTGTCCTGTTTGACATCGCAGACGGACTGCCGCAGGGCAAGGCACTCGACATCGCAGAATCCGGCCCTTCGGAAGGCTTTGACGCTTCGATGAAAGGCACCAGTGACTACGCCGACATCGCAGGCGCGGATGTGTGCATCGTCACCGCAGGCGTCGCCCGCAAACCGGGGATGAGCCGCGATGACCTGCTGGGTATCAACCTGAAAGTCATGAAGTCGGTTGGCGAAGGCATCGCTGCCCACGCGCCTGACGCCTTCGTGATCTGCATCACCAACCCGCTGGACGCGATGGTCTGGGCGCTGCGCGAATTCTCGGGCCTGCCCCACAACAAGGTCTGCGGCATGGCGGGCGTGCTGGATTCGGCGCGTTTCGCGCATTTCCTGTCGGAAGAGTTCAACGTCTCGATGCGCGACGTCACCGCCTTTGTTCTGGGCGGCCACGGCGACACCATGGTTCCCTCGGTCCGCTATTCGACCGTTGCCGGTATCCCACTGCCCGATCTGGTCGAGATGGGCTGGACTTCGCAGGAAAAACTGGACGCCATCGTTCAGCGTACCCGCGACGGCGGTGCCGAGATTGTTGGCCTGCTGAAAACCGGCTCGGCCTATTACGCGCCTGCGACTTCGGCGATCGAAATGGCCGAAGCCTATCTGAAAGACCAAAAGCGCGTTCTGCCCTGTGCCGCCTATTGCAGCGGTGAACTGGGTGTCGATGGCCTGTATGTCGGCGTCCCGACCGTAATCGGCGCAGGCGGTGTCGAGCGCATCGTGGACATCAAGCTGAACGCGGACGAACAGGCCGGTTTCGACAACTCGGTCAACGCCGTGAAAGGCCTGATCGAGGCGTGCAAGGGCATCGACAGCTCGCTGGCGTAAACCGCGCCTCTGCACACGCATTCCAAACCGGCCTTCTTGCGAGGCCGGTTTTTTCGTGGCTTTCGATCCGGCTGATTTCCGGTCGCTCCTGTTATCGCAAACGTCGCAAACTCTGCTTTTTGAATGTGATTTTATCGATCTACCGGCAAGATCGAATCAAACGCCAGCCCGTTCGGATTTTGTGATCACACCCCAAAAACCTGTGATCACAAATACTGAAAATCTTCCACAAAAACTCGTGACACGTCAAAAAACCCTTTAAACTTGCCCTCTAGACACGCCTATAACGGTTCAATCGTAGTCAAACGGGACAGTTTCGATGAATATCCACGAATATCAGGCCAAAGCGCTTCTTCGCAGCTATGGCGCTCCGGTCTCTGAAGGTCGCGCGGTTCTGCGCGCCGAAGAAGCCAAAACCGCAGCCGGTGAACTGGACGGCCCGCTTTGGGTGGTCAAATCGCAGATCCACGCAGGCGGTCGCGGCAAAGGCTCTTTCAAAGAGGCAGACGCCGGTGAAAAAGGCGGTGTGCGCCTGACCAAGTCGGTCGAGGAAGCCGCCGAAGAAGCCAAGAAGATGCTGGGCCGCACGCTGGTCACGCATCAGACCGGCCCGGCGGGCAAACAGGTCAACCGCATCTACATCGAAGCCGGTTCCGGTATCGAAACCGAAATGTACCTGGCCCTGCTGGTGGACCGCCAGACCAGCCGCATCTCGTTTGTCTGCTCGACCGAAGGCGGCATGGACATCGAAGAAGTGGCCGCTGAAACGCCCGAGAAAATCCTGTCGTTCTCGGTCGATCCCGCGACCGGCTATCAGCCCTATCACGGCCGCCGCATCGCGTTCTCGCTGGGTCTGCAAGGCGCGCAGGTCAAGCAATGCGTCAAGCTGATGGGTCAGCTGTACCAGGCCTTCGTCGAGAAGGACATGGAGATGCTGGAGATCAACCCGCTGATCATCACCGATGGCGGCGACCTCAAGGTGCTGGACGCCAAAGTCAGCTTTGACGGCAACGCGGTTTACCGCCACCCCGACATCGCCGAACTGCGCGACACAACCGAGGAAGACCCCAAGGAACTGGAAGCCTCGAAATACGACCTGAACTACATCGCGCTGGATGGTGAGATCGGGTGCATGGTCAACGGTGCCGGTCTGGCGATGGCCACCATGGACATCATCAAGCTGTATGGGGCAGAGCCTGCCAACTTCCTCGACGTAGGTGGTGGTGCAACCAAAGAGAAAGTGACCGAAGCCTTCAAGATCATCACCTCGGACCCAAACGTCAAAGGCATTCTGGTCAACATCTTCGGCGGTATCATGCGCTGTGACGTCATCGCCGAGGGCGTTGTCGCCGCGGTGAAAGAGGTCGGCCTGCAGGTTCCGCTGGTTGTGCGTCTGGAAGGCACCAATGTCGAGAAAGGCAAAGAGATCATCAACACCTCTGGCCTTGACGTGATCGCGGCGGACAACCTGAAAGACGGTGCCGAGAAGATCGTGAAGGCGGTTAAGGGCTAAGTTCATGGCATCCGCTGTCGAAGGCAAAGCAATCAAAATCACGGAAGGGAATGTGAAAAATAATCACATCCCCATTGCGCACGTCGCGGATTTGTTTCCGGCTGACTGCTTCGGCGGAAGCCGCAAGGCAGCGGCAGCAGCCCCGATAGATGTGATGCTAGACGGCATAGGCACTTTCGAGACCGACATAGCAGAAGACAAAAAAATCCTCCGCATCCGCGCGAATGGTGCAGTTGGAGAGTTTTACAAACGCAGCCATGCGAAAGAAGGAACAAGAATCTTCTTCGAGAAGATTGGGCCTCGCTTATTTCGCATTACGGCTTTCAACTAAAGGAACCATATCAAATGGCAGTCCTCATCGACGAAAATACCAAAGTGATCTGTCAGGGCTTTACCGGCTCGCAGGGCACATTCCACAGCGAACAGGCCATCGCCTATGGCACCAAGATGGTCGGCGGCGTGACCCCCGGCAAAGGTGGGATGACCCATCTCGACCTGCCCGTGTTCAACTCGGTCCACGAAGCCAAGCATGTGACCGAAGCCAACGCCTCTGTCATCTATGTGCCGCCGCCCTTCGCGGCTGACTCGATCCTCGAAGCGATTGATGCCGAGATGGAGGTGATCGTCTGCATCACCGAAGGCATCCCGGTTCTGGACATGATGAAGGTAAAACGCGCGCTGGAAGGCTCAAGCTCGCGCCTGATCGGCCCGAACTGCCCCGGTGTCATCACGCCCGACGCCTGCAAGATCGGCATCATGCCCGGCCACATCCACAAGCGCGGCTCGGTCGGCGTTGTGTCCCGTTCGGGCACCCTGACTTATGAGGCCGTCAAGCAGACCACCGATGTGGGTCTGGGCCAGTCCACCTGTGTGGGCATCGGCGGAGACCCGATCAAGGGCACCGAGCATATCGACGTGCTGGAATGGTTCCTGGCCGATGACGAGACCGAGTCGATCATCATGATCGGTGAGATCGGTGGCTCGGCCGAGGAAGAAGCCGCGCAGTTCCTGGCGGATGAGGCCAAGAAGGGCCGCAAGAAGCCGACCGCCGGTTTCATCGCAGGCCGCACAGCCCCTCCGGGCCGCCGCATGGGCCACGCGGGCGCAATCGTCGCCGGTGGCAAGGGCGGTGCCGAGGACAAGATCGAAGCCATGCGCTCGGCCGGTATCGTCGTAGCCGAAAGCCCGGCGCAGCTGGGTGAGGCCGTGCTGGAAGCGATTGGGTAAGCGCGATGGCGCGCCAGAAAATATGCTTTGTGAGGCGGGGGGCAAAATCCCCTCGCCTCCTGCATGTTTTGGTTTTGTTTCTAAGTGTCCAGTTTTCCGCAATCTCGGGGACTGCCAGCGCATCACCGAAATTCACAAAGCCAACACAGGACGTAATCGATCTATGTACATGGTCATTGGCAGATCGTGCTTCGGTTGCTGAGGAATTCACCCAACGCGGATGGAAAACGTTCCGTGCGCCCTATCCCGAAGCACTTGCTTCGCTTTTGGCAGATGGCGGACTCTTCCGTGCCCTTATTGATGAGAGATACAACTTTTTCGGTCTGGATACAGAAACTGGCATCATTCCCGACATGATTGAGCATCTGGACACCATATCTGATGTCTCACAGCGCGGTGTCTATGATGCGTTCTGGTGGGATGGAGACACCCGCGCGTTTTTGATGATCCATGACAAGGGCGGAAATAGAAAACTTGGCGAAGACCTTGGATGCCGCTTCTTTAGTTCTTCTTTGCAAGATGCAACATTGGTTTCTGATGCAGTTCATCAATACCCGGGTGACGGGCACAAAGTATCTCTTGGTCCGGCTCGAACTGTGAGCGCGACAACTATTGGAGACGAACTACACAAACCGCTTTCTGGTGCTGCTAGTTTTCTCGTGAAACTAGGCGTTTTTGTTGATCGCCCGATTCTGGAACCCCAAGTTGGCATGGGGCCAGCGAGAGTGGATTTTTTCTGGTTCGAGCAATCCGAATTCGAAGAGCAGTATTCTAGAAAACCCAATTCTGCATTTGGATTAGAAATTTATCGGCGAAATAAGGAGGCCAAACAGTGACCTTCTCTGACGCCATCCGCACTTGTTTCTCCAAGTTCTTCACCTTCTCGGGTCGGGCCTCCCGCCCCGAATACTGGTTCTTTTTCCTGTTTATCGTGATCTGGAGCTTAATCGCAGGGATCATCGATGCGCAGTTCTTCACTCAGGTCTCGGTCAACGAAAGCGATGAGGTCAAACAGGTCACCGCGACATCCCGCCAACCGGTTCAAAGCATCGTCAGCCTGATCGTCTTCTTCCCGCATCTGGCCGTCGCGTGGCGGCGGATGCATGATAGCGGGCGCAGCGGGCTTTATGCTCTGCTGCCGATCCTGCTGATACTCGGGGCCTTTGCGGTCCTGATCTTTGGCATTGGCCTTGCCAGCCAGTTCCACGGTGGCACTCTGGACATTCTGTTCACACGTGCCACTCTGCTGATCGTCATTCCGACACTCATCGTTCTGTTTGTGTCGCCCCTGCTGGTTCTGTGGTGGCTGACCCGCCCCAGCCAACCCGGCGCCAACCAATACGGTCCCAACCCATATGAGGTAGCCCAATGACCGAACATACGCCCAACTCTGCCTTTCATGCCTCAAGCTTCATGCAAGGGCACAATGCCGAGTATCTGGAACAGCTTTATGCCCAGTACACGAAAGACCCGAACGCGATAGACGCGGCCTGGGTCGATTTCTTCCGGCAGATGGGCGACGCTACGCCCGACGTTCAGAAAGAGGCAGAAGGGCCGTCCTGGGCGCGGACCGACTGGCCGCCGATGCCTGCCGATGATCTGACCGGCGCGCTGACCGGCGAGTGGGCCGAGATCGACGCCAAGGCGGCAGGCAAAAAGATCAAGGACAAGGCCGCTGACACGGGCGTCAAGGTCAGTGAAGATCAGGTCAAACGCGCCGTGCTGGACAGCCTACGTGCCCTGATGCTGATCCGGGCCTATCGGATCCGGGGCCATCTGGCTGCCGATCTGGATCCGCTGGGCATGCGCGCGGCCAGCACGCACCCGGAACTGGACCCAAAGACCTACGGCTTTACCGAAGCCGATATGGATCGTCAGATTTTCATCGACAACGTGCTGGGCCTGCAGATGGCCAGCATGCGCCAGATCGTCGAGATCGTGAAACGCACCTATTGCGGCACCTTCGCACTGCAATACATGCATATCTCGGACCCCGAACAGGCCGCCTGGCTGAAAGAACGGATCGAAGGCTACGGCAAGGAAATCGCCTTTACCAAGGAAGGCCGCAAGGCGATCCTGAACAAGATGGTCGAGGCCGAAGGCTTCGAAAAATTCTTGCATGTAAAATACATGGGCACCAAGCGGTTCGGTCTGGACGGCGGCGAAAGTCTGATCCCGGCGATGGAGCAGATCATCAAGCGCGGCGGTGCCCTAGGCGTTCAGGACATCGTGATCGGCATGCCGCACCGCGGGCGTCTGAACATCCTCGCCAACGTGATGGGCAAGCCTTACCGCGCGATTTTCAACGAATTCCAGGGCGGCAGCTTCAAGCCCGAGGACGTGGATGGCTCGGGCGACGTGAAATATCACCTTGGCGCCTCCAGCGACCGCGAGTTTGATGGCAACAGCGTGCACCTGTCGCTGACCGCCAACCCCAGCCACCTTGAGGCCGTGAACCCGGTTGTGCTGGGCAAGGTCCGCGCCAAGCAGGATCAGTTGAAAGACGAAGACCGCACCAAGGTCATGGGCATCCTGCTGCACGGCGATGCGGCCTTTGCCGGTCAGGGTGTGGTGGCCGAAGGGTTCGGCCTGTCCGGCCTGCGCGGGCACAAGACCGGTGGAACGATGCATATCGTGGTGAATAACCAGATCGGTTTCACCACCGCGCCGCACTTCTCACGCTCCAGCCCCTATCCCACGGATATTGCGCTGATGGTTGAAGCACCGATCTTCCACGTCAACGGGGACGACCCCGAGGCCGTGGTGCATGCGGCGAAGGTGGCGACCGAATTCCGCCAGAAGTTCCACAAAGACGTGGTCATCGACATATTCTGCTATCGCCGGTTTGGTCATAACGAGGGCGATGAGCCCATGTTCACCAACCCGATCATGTACAAGAAGATCAAGACGCATAAGACCACGCTGTCTCTGTACACCGAGCGTCTGGTCAAGGACGGTCTGATCCCCGAGGGCGAAATCGAGGACATGAAGGCCGCCTTCCAGGCCCATCTGAATGATGAGTTCGAGGCTGGCAAAGACTATAAACCCAACAAGGCCGACTGGCTGGATGGGCGCTGGTCGCACATGGACAAAAGCAAGGAAGAATATGTGCGGGGTGAGACCGCAATCTCGCCTGACACGCTGGCTGAGGTTGGCAAGGCACTGACCCATGCGCCCGACAATGTGGCCTTACACAAGACAGTGGGTCGCCTGCTGGATCACAAAAAGCAGATGTTTGAAACAGGCACAGGGTTTGACTGGGCCACGGGCGAAGCACTGGCCTTTGGCTCATTGCTGACCGAAGGTTACCCGGTGCGCCTGTCCGGGCAGGACGCTACACGCGGGACCTTCAGTCAGCGCCATTCCGGCTTTGTCCATCAGGAAAGTGAAGAACGCTATTACCCGCTGAACAATATTCGCTCCGGGCAGGCGCAGTACGAAGTGATCGACTCGATGCTGTCCGAATATGCGGTTCTGGGTTTCGAATACGGCTACTCGCTGGCCGAACCCAACGCCCTGACCCTGTGGGAAGCGCAGTTCGGCGATTTCGCCAACGGGGCGCAGATCATGTTCGACCAGTTCATCAGCTCGGGCGAAAGCAAGTGGCTGCGGATGTCCGGTCTGGTTTGCCTGCTGCCGCACGGGTTTGAAGGGCAAGGGCCGGAACACTCGTCTGCCCGTCTGGAACGGTTCCTGCAAATGTGCGGTCAGGACAACTGGATCGTGGCGAACTGCACGACGCCTGCAAACTATTTCCACATCCTGCGCCGTCAGCTGCACCGGACCTTCCGTAAGCCGCTGATCCTGGTGACGCCGAAATCGCTGCTGCGCCACAAGCTGGCTGTCAGCAAGGCAGAAGAATTCACCACAGGCTCCAGCTTCCACCGGGTTCTGTGGGACGATGCGCAGCACGGAAACTCGGACACCAAGCTGGTCAAGGACGACAAGATCAAGCGGGTCGTGATGTGTTCCGGCAAGGTTTACTACGACCTGCTGGAGGAACGCGACACGCGTGGGATCGACGATGTCTACCTGATGCGGATCGAACAGTTTTATCCGTTCCCGGCGCACTCGCTGATCAATGAGCTTGAGCGCTTTAAGGGTGCGGAAATGATCTGGTGTCAGGAAGAGCCCAAGAACCAGGGCGCCTGGACCTTTATCGAGCCCAATATCGAATGGGTGCTGACCCGCATCAAGGCCAAGCATACCCGGCCGCGCTATGTCGGTCGCGCAACATCCGCCTCACCCGCGACGGGTCTGGCCAGCCAACACAAAGCCCAACAACAAGCGCTGGTGAACGAAGCGCTGAGCATTGAAGGAAAGTAAACGATGACGATTGAAGTTCGTGTTCCCACGCTTGGCGAATCGGTAACCGAAGCGACGGTTGCGACCTGGTTCAAGAAACCCGGCGATGCGGTCGCCGTAGATGAAATGCTGTGCGAGCTTGAGACCGACAAGGTTACGGTCGAAGTGCCCTCGCCCTCTGCCGGTGTGATGGGCGAAATCGTCGCCGCCGAAGGTGAAACCGTTGGCGTTGACGCCCTGCTGGCCACAATCACCGCGGGCGAAGGCGCGGCTCCTGCGCCTGCCGCCGCTCCGGCCCCGGCAGCCGCCCCGGCTGCGTCGGGCGGCAGCGTGGACGTCATGGTGCCGACGCTGGGCGAATCCGTGACCGAAGCAACCGTTTCGACATGGTTCAAACAGGTCGGCGACAGCGTCGCGCAGGATGAGATGCTGTGCGAATTGGAAACCGACAAGGTTTCGGTCGAGGTTCCGGCCCCCGCTGCGGGCGTGCTGGCTGAAATCGTGGCCCCCGAAGGCGCGACCGTGGATGCCTCGGCCAAGCTGGCGGTGATCTCGGGCGCGGCGGCTGGGGCTGCTCCGGCTCCGGCAGCAGCCGCGGCGGCGGCCCCGGCAGCGGCCAGCACAGGCAAGGATATCGCCAATGCGCCGTCAGCCGAAAAAGCCATGGCCGAGGCTGGCCTGTCGGCCGATCAGGTCACTGGAACCGGTCGCGATGGCCGGATCATGAAAGAAGATGTGGCCCGCGCCGCTTCAGCACCGTCGGCCCCCGCACCGGCCCCGGCGGCCCCTACCCCGGCACCAACCCCGCGCGCGCCTGTGGCTGCCGCAGATGCCGGGCGCGAAGAACGGGTACGCATGACCCGTCTGCGCCAAACCATCGCCAAGCGCCTGAAGGATGCGCAGAACACCGCAGCGATCCTGACCACCTATAACGAGGTGGACATGACCGAGGTGATGGCCCTGCGCAACCAGTACAAGGATCAGTTCGAGAAGAAGCACGGCGTGCGTCTGGGCTTTATGTCCTTCTTCACCAAGGCCTGCTGTCATGCGCTGAAAGAAGTGCCCGAGGTGAACGCGGAAATCGACGGCACCGATATCGTCTACAAGAACTTCGTGCATATGGGCGTTGCCGCCGGTACGCCGCAGGGTCTGGTGGTTCCGGTGATCCGCGATGCCGACAGCATGTCCTTTGCCGCGATCGAGAAGGCGATTGCCGAAAAAGGCCGACGCGCCCGTGACGGCAAGCTGAGCATGGAAGAGATGCAGGGCGGCACCTTCACCATCTCAAACGGTGGCGTCTACGGCTCGCTGATGTCCTCACCGATCCTGAACCCGCCGCAGTCGGGTATTCTGGGAATGCACAAGATCCAGGACCGTCCGATGGTTATCAATGGCGAAATCAAGATTCGTCCGATGATGTATCTGGCCCTGTCCTATGATCACCGCATCGTGGACGGCAAAGGCGCGGTGACGTTCCTTGTCCGCGTGAAAGAGGCGCTGGAAGATCCGCGCCGCCTGTTGATGGATCTGTAATCATGGCGACTCATGTCCTTTGGCAAGCCGATGTGGCGGATTTCGATGCCTGGCTGACCGTGTTCCGCGAAGACCAGAAAATGCGTGAGGCTGCGGGAATCCGCGACCTCCATATCTGGCAGGACCCAGTTCAGAAGGATCACGCTGTGGCCCTGTTCGAAATCACCGATCTGGACCGCGCGCAGAGTTTTCTGGAATCAGAAGAGCTGGCGATGCACCACGAACGCGGGGGCGTTGCGCATATCCAGGTCAAAGTTCTGAACCCTGTCTAAACAGTGCTGCCCGGATCAGACATAATCCCAACTGGCCGCCGGACCCATCATAGGGTGGGCGGCAAAAATGAAGGTGTTCCCCTGTGACACCCGAGTTGACTGCCCTGACATTGGCCGCACTGTTGCAGATCATCCAATATGCTCTGATGGCGATCCCGGCCAATCTGGAACTGGGTCCGGGCAAGACCATGTCCGCGCGCGACCGCAGCCGGTTGGGTGGTGCACTCGAAGATCAGCTGTCCGATGAAACGGCCCGTCTGTATCGGGCGCTGAACAATCACTTCGAAGGGCTGATCCTGTTCTCCATCGCTTGTGTGGTCGTGACCCTCAGTGGGACGGGCAACGACTTCACTGCGACCTGCGCCTGGACCTATCTGGTGGCGCGCGTCCTTTACGTGCCCGCCTATTATTACGGTTGGAAGCCCTGGCGCACCCTGATCTGGTTCGCCGGGTTCCTGACTACCACCTTCATGCTTTTGGCGGTGCTATTGTGACGCCGCTGATGTACAACCTGTTCAGAGGTTTACGCCCTGTGACAGCCCGAATTCTCAAGGAGACCCTCAATGGCAAGTTATGACGTCATCGTAATCGGCTCAGGCCCCGGCGGCTATGTGTGTGCCATCCGTTGTGCCCAGCTGGGCCTGAAAACCGCCTGCGTTGAAGGACGGGACACATTGGGCGGCACCTGTCTGAATGTGGGCTGCATCCCATCCAAGGCGCTGCTGCACGCCAGCCATCAGTTGCACGAGGCCGAGCATAACTTTGCCAAGATGGGCCTGAAGGGTAAATCGCCTTCGGTCGATTGGAAGCAGATGCAGACCTACAAGGACGAGGTGATCGAAGGCAATACCAAGGGCATCGAGTTCCTGTTCAAGAAGAACAAGATCGACTGGCTGAAAGGCTGGGGCTCGATCCCCGCTGCAGGTCAGGTCAAGGTTGGTGATGAGGTGCACGAGGCGAAGAACATCATCATCGCCTCGGGGTCCGAGCCCGCCTCGCTGCCCGGTGTTGAAGTTGATGAGAAGGTTGTCGTCACCTCGACGGGTGCGCTGTCGCTGGGCAAGATCCCGAAGAAGATGGTCGTTATTGGTGCAGGTGTGATCGGGCTTGAACTGGGTTCGGTCTATCAGCGGCTGGGTGCCGAGGTCACGGTGATCGAATTCCTCGACGTGATCACACCGGGCATGGACCCCGAGGTGCAGAAAACCTTCCAGCGTATCCTCAAGAAACAGGGTTTGAAGTTTGTCATGGGCGCAGCGGTGCAAAAGACCGAAGCCACCAAGACTAAGGCCAAGGTCACGTACAAACTGCGCAAGGACGACAGCGAGCATGTGGTCGAGGCGGATACCGTACTGGTCGCCACCGGGCGCAAACCGTATTCGGACGGCCTGGGGCTGGACGCTTTGGGCGTCGAGATGACGCCGCGTGGTCAGATCAAGGTCGGGGCCGACTGGCAGACCAACGTGCCTGGCATCTACGCCATCGGCGACGTCACCGAAGGCCCGATGTTGGCGCATAAGGCCGAGGATGAGGGCATGGCTGCCGCCGAACAGGTCGCGGGCAAGCATGGTCACGTGAACTACGGCGTCATTCCTGGCGTGATCTACACCTGGCCCGAGGTTGCCAATGTCGGCGAAACCGAAGAGACGCTGAAAGAACAGGGCCGCGCCTACAAGGTCGGCAAGTTCATGTTCATGGGCAACGGTCGGGCCAAAGCCAACTTTGCCGCCGACGGGTTCGTGAAGATTCTAGCCGACAAGGAAACCGACCGTATTCTGGGCGCACACATCATCGGCCCCGGCGCTGGCGATCTGATCCACGAGGTCTGCGTTGCCATGGAATTCGGAGCCTCAGCCGAAGATCTGGCCCTGACCTGCCACGCCCACCCGACCTATTCCGAAGCCGTGCGCGAGGCTGCCTTGGCTTGCGGCGACGGACCGATCCACAGCTAGGACCAATGACTCCGGCGGCAGTCAACCCGCCGGGGTCAGCCATGCATCCAGATAGGTTTCCAGCCTGTCGGTGAATGTCGTCGCGGAATGCAGCGCGCAAAATCTTAGTGACATGGCCTGAATCGCAAAGGCCTGCACACCTTCTGCCAAAAGCTCGGGCGGCACGTCCTTGCGCATCTGAGCAGCGTCAAGCCACATCATCACGACGCGGAAGTACCGCTCAAAGCAATAGGCGATCGGGCCCACCTCGGCGATTGCCGCCGCGCCGGAATACCTGATCAACAGATCGAACACATACCGCTCGGACGTCATGAAACTGTGGGCGGGTTCTAGCGCGGCGATGATTTCGGCGACGGTTCCGGGCGGCGGGCCGGACTCGGCCTGATCCAGGCACGCGTTCAACCTGTCAGCGATCAGAATTTCCATCATCGCGTCTTTGTCGTGGAAATGCGCAAAGAACGTCCCCTTGGCCACACCGGCGGCCTTAACGACATCTTCCACCCTCAGCGCCTCATACCCGCTGTCCTGAATCAACGCCTCGGACGCCGCCATCAGTCGGGCGCGGGTTTTCAGCGTACGTTTTTGAACTGTCTTCTGCATAAGGCTAATTTGCACGTTTTCTGACCGTGGTCAAATTTTTTATTGACCACGGTCATTTTTTGATTCTATAAACTGACCACGGTCATTTTTAGGAGAACCCCGATGCAGCCGAAGAAAATTCTGATCCTTGATGGACACCCTGCCGAAAGCAGCCTGTCCCGCACCTTTGCGCAAACCTATGGCGACGCCGCCCGCGAAAACGGCCATGATGTCCGCCTAATCCACCTGAGCGATCTGCAGTTCGACCACGATTTCGGTCAGGGCAATTACCACGACTTCAAGCCGTTAGAGCCCGTGCTGGAACAGGTTCTGCAGGATTTTGAATGGAGCGATCATCTGGTCCTGACAGCGCCAATGTGGTGGGGCGGTCTGCCTGCGAAACTGAAGGGTCTGATTGACCGCATGTTCATCCCGGGGCGTACTTTCGATACGCGACACACGACCAAGATGGGTTTCCCGGCCCCGATGCTGACCGGTCGCACCGCGCGCGTCATTCTGACGTCGGACACGCCGGGCTGGTTCATGCGGCTGATCTATCGCCAGGCACTGATCCGGCAAGTACGCGATCAGATCCTGGGCTTTGTCGGCTTCAAGCCAACACGGTTTACCTATTTCGCAGGGGCCAGCTATCCCAAGCCCGGTCATGTCGAGCGCTGGATTTCCAAGGTCGCCAGGATTGGCGCAGCGGCAGTGTAGCCGCCGTGACTACCACATGGTTTTAGCGGCGCGCGCGCCCCATTCGCGATCATAGCGTGCGCCGCCTTCGTCCCCGTCCGACGCCTCGGCCAGAATTTCTCCGATGGTTGGAAGAGGCGCGGACTCATCACCGCAAGTCCAGGTTCTTGCCCGCATCAGCGCCCGCGCGCATTGAGTGTAAACCTCGTGAAGTTCGATAACGATCACAGTCGCCGGGCGCTTGCCCTGCTTTTCGAACCGGGCCCGCAATTCGTCATCCGCAGTCAGACGCGCCGTCCCGTTCACCCGCACCACATTGTTGGAACCGGGCACGATGAACATCAGCGAAACACGCGGATCGCGCACGATGTTGCGCAGCGAATCCAGGCGGTTGTTGCCCCGCCAATCCGGCATCGCCAGAGTCTTTGGATCCAGCTCCAGCACCACCGGGCCATCGTCACCGCGCGGGCTGCCGTCGACACCTTCCGGCCCGACCGTGCTGAGGATGCACAGGCGCGAGGCCATGATCCATGTCCGATACAGCGGCGTCAGCCTGTGTGCCACTTTGCGCAAGGACGGTGCGCCCGGGGTGCCATAGAGCCCCGCAAGCGTCTCGGTATCTTCAATGAACTCCATCTGGGTCAAACCCCACTTCTTTCATCAACGCGGTCGAGCGGGTCTCGATCACCTCTTCCAGCCGTCCAAGGAACGCATCACGCGCGACACCCGGCTCGATCGGGTCGAGGAAATCGACGATTGCCAGGCCGGGTTTGCGCAAGATGCCCGAGCGCGGCCAGAAGACGCCCGCGTTTGTGGCAACAGGGACGCAAGGCACGCCAAGCCCTTCGTACAGAACCGCCGTGCCTACCTTATAGGGCTTTTTGGCCCCCGGTGCGACGCGGGTGCCCTGAGGGTAGATGACCAACTGGCCGGGTTCGGTGAATTCCTTGGCGACATCCTTGACCATCTTGGCCACCGCCGCACCCTTCTTGCCCCGGTTGACCGGAATACATCCCAATCGGCGCGCATATAGGCCAATGACCGGAGTCCACAAAAGCTCTCGCTTCATGATGAACTTGCCATGCGGGATCGCGTTGAAGATCAAGAGAATATCAAGAAACGACTGGTGCTTGGCCCCGATGACAACCTCGCCCGTGGGCACTGCGCCGCGCACCTCAGAGCGAATGCCAACCATCCAGCGCGCAAGCCAAATGGTACTGCTGGCATAGGCTTTGCAGGCCCGCAACGCGCCGCGTTTGGTGAAGATTGCGTAAGGCAGGTACAGAATGCCAAGGATCAGCATCCAAAGGTAGATCACAAACATGAAGACCAATGAGCGGACCCACTGAATGGCCATGGACATCACGAAAGCTCCTTCAACTTGCGGCGCGCGGCGGCCCAGGTGGCAAAAAAGGCGACGGCCGCGCCCAGAATGGGAATGGCCACGGGCAAAATCCAGTCACTGCCCTGAAACCCGACGCCAGACAGGAAGCCCCCGGCATCCGAGGCTTCGGGCAACAACAAAACGCCGGTCATCCCCAACAGCGTGCCCACGGCTGCGCCAAACAGCGCCCGGTAGGTAAAGCGGCGCACGAAGGCTCCTGCGATAAACCGGTCGCGGGCCCCAACCTGACGCAACACCTCGATGATCTTGGCATTCGCAGCCAGTGAGGCATTCGCGGCCAGAGTGATCATGGCCGCCGTCGCCCCACCGATCAGCAGGATCGAAATCCAGCCCAATCGCCTAAGGGACATGGCGGCATCGACCAAAGGTTCGCGCCATCTGGTGTGGTCATCCAGAACCGCGCCCGGTACCTCGGCCCCAAGGCGCAGGCGCAGACCGGCGGCGTCAAGGCCCGGTTCGCCTTCGACAATCTCGATCAGTTGCGGGATGGGCAGCGTGTCCAGTGGCAGATCTGGCCCGAACCAGGGCGACAGCAGGGCCGCCTGTTCCTCGGTCGTCAGGGCGCGGGCCGAAGCGACGCCGGGCGTTTGGCTCAGCACGGTCAGCGCGGCCTGGGCCTGGGCGGCCAGCTGCTCGGCCGGCGCGTTGATGCGCAGGGTGGCGGCCCCGGCCAGTTCCGTCGCCCATCGGTCGGCAATCCGGCCCGAGGCCAGCGACAGGGCCAAAGCAAAAACGGTCAGAAACGCCATCGCGCCCGAAACGAATAGGGTCAAATGCGCGGTATACCCGGTTGGGGGCACCACGCGGTCGGCCCGAGAATCTCGTCGCAGCAGGTTTCGGATATCGCCCCGGCTCATAGATCCGCCCCCGCCAATTGCAGACGACGCTGCGAGATGCGCAGAACACGCGCCTGAACCTGACTTTTCGCGGCACGGATCAGGCTTAGATCATGGGTGGCGATCAGGACGGTTTTGCCCATCCGGTTGAGTTCGACCAGCAGGCGCAGCAGGCGCTGCGACATCTCCCAATCCACGTTGCCTGTGGGTTCATCGGCCAGCACCACATCGGGCGACAGGATCACCGCCCGGGCCAGCGCGGCGCGCTGCCGTTCACCGCCCGACAACTCTGGTGGATGCGCTTCAAGACGGGATCCCAGACCCACCCAGCCCAGCAACTCGGTCAGGTTGTCCTGCTCATCCGCTTCAACCCGGCCTGAAACCATCAACGGCAGCGCGACGTTTTCGGCCAAGGTCATATGGTCCAGAAACTCGCAATTCTGATGAACCACGCCAATCCGGCGGCGCAACAGCGCCATCTGATCGCGATCCAGCGACGCAATGTCCTGATCAAAAACGCTCAGTTGCCCTGACGTGGGCAACAATGCGCCGTAGCACAGTTTCAGAAACGTGGTTTTGCCCGCACCCGAAGGCCCCGTCAGAAAGTGAAACGAACCCGGCTGCAATTGCACCGAGACATCGCTCAGCAATTCGCCGTCACCATAGGTGTAGCTGACATTTTCCAGCTCGATCACACGTGCCCCCATTTATTATGCCGCTCTTCTTGCCCCAGTGCGGGTGTGGTTTCAATGCCTGTACCGAGTCCAATTGGTGACACTTGGACCGTGAAACCGAAAACGCGCTTTGCTGTTGGGTCTTAACGGAATATCATGCCTGAAAAAACTATTATCGGCCGGATTGCACGGCCGGGGAGGCAGCATGCGTCTTACATGTCCGAATTGCAGTGCCCAATATGAGGTCCCGGATGAGGTCATCCCCGAGGAAGGCCGCGATGTCCAATGCTCGGCCTGCGATCACACATGGTTTCAGGCCAAACATCCTGTAGCGGAAACACCAGAGCCCGCCCCGGCCGAAGCCGACACGCCGGAACCCGAAGCGGTCGAGCCTGAGGCCGCCGAAGACCCGCAACCTGAAGAGGCTGCGCCGGTTGTGGCCGAGATCGCGCCAGAACCCGAGCCTGAGCCTGAGCCGGAACCGGCAGATGCCAAACCTACCGGCAACGTGGACCCTGCCGTGGCCAATATTCTGCAGGAAGAGGCCGCGCGCGAGGCTGACTTGCGGGCGCAAGAGGGCAGCAGCCTGGAAACGCAACCGGATCTGGCGCTGGATGTCGCGCCGACGCCCAAGGTCGAGCCACGGCGCCCTACCGCCTCGGAAACATCCGAGGATGCCGGTCAGAAAGACGCTCTACCGGATGTTGAGGCGATCAATTCCAGCATGCTCAGCGAAGAGGGTGAGACCGAACAGCCTGCACGCAAATCCGGCGGCTTTGTGCGTGGGTTTGCGCTGATGCTGATCATCGGCGTGATTCTGTACCTGATCTACGGCAACGCCCAGCAGATCAGCGAAGCTGTGCCGCAGGCGGATCCGGTGCTGAATTCCTATGTCTCACTTGTGGATCAGGCGCGTGTCTGGCTTGAGAGCCAAGCCGGATCCGGCGCGCCTTAGACCTGACGTCGTCAGAACCGTTCGAGCAGACGTTTCAGATATTCCAGTTCAATCGTGGGCCGGTCGCTTTCGCCGGTCCGGCGGCGGATTTCGTCCAGCAGCTCACGCGCGCGGCGATACACATCCTCGCCCTGCAACAGGTTTTCCTCGGTCGAGATTGACCCGGCAGCACCCGGATTGCGGCCAAGCGGGTCGCGGTTGTTGGCCTGCGCCTCACCCTCCTGCGCGCCCTGACCGGGCTGGTTCTGCTGGTTCTGGGCCAAGGCCTCACCCAGCGATCGCATGCCCTCGCGCAGGGCTTCCATCGCCTCGGACTGGCGGTCTATTGCCTCGGCCAGATCATCGCCGCGCAGGGCCTGTTCGGCCTCGTCCATCGCGCGCCCTGCCCGGCCCAACGCATCACGCGCGGCCTCGCCTTCCGGCGTTCCTGCACCGGGCAGACCTTGCTCCTGCCGCCGCAACTCATCCCGCAGGGCCTGCTGACGGTCGGCAAGGTTACCCTGTCCGGACTGGCCTTCCCCGGCCTGATCCGAATCCTGCCCCTGACCGCCCTGGCCCTCGTGGCTTTGTCCACGGCCCATGCCGCCACTACGCCCTTCATTGCCCTGGCTCTCACCAGACTGCGCACCGGGGTTGAATTGTTCCTGCAGGTCGCGGAAGGCCTGATCGCTAAGGCCCTGTTGTTCGCGCAATGTCTCGGCCAGGCCTTCCATGGCCTGTTGCCCTTCGGACTGGCCGCCCTGACCTTGCCCTTGAGTGACGCGCGTATTCTCCATCATCTGCTGGAATTCTTCCAACGCCTGCTGCGCCTCGGCCATGCGGCCCTGTTCCATCAGTTCCTGAATGCGGTCCATCATGGCCTGCAGATCGTCCTGCGTCATCTGCATGGATTCGCCGTTCTGGCCCTGCTGCCGCTCGCCGTCTTCGCCATTCTGCTGTGCCAGACGCTGAAGCTGTTGCAAATAGTCCTGCGTCGCCTCGCGCAATTCCTGCATCAGCTCGGCAATTTCCTCGTCGCTGGCACCGTTCTGCATGGCCTCGGTCAAACGTTCCTGCGCGCGGCGCATCCGTTCCAAAGCATCCGCAAGCGTGCCGTCCTCGATCAGAACCGCAAGGTCCCACAGCGCCTGCGCAATCTCCTCTTGCTGAGGCTGCTTCAGGCCATATTCCGTGAACGTCTCCAACCGGCGCAACAGAACGCGAAGCCGCAGATAGGCCGTGTCCGAGCGGAACAGATCTTCGGGGCGATGGGACACTGCGCGCAATACCTGAGCAACCCGCGCGCCATTGTCGCGCGACCACAGCAAATCGCGACGCTGTTCGATCACCGCCGCCGCCAGCGGGTCAAAGAACCGACGCGCAGGCAAGGCGGTCAGATACGGTTCGGATTCGGACTGCTGATCTGCGGCATCCCGCGCCATCAACGTGATGCGCACCGGCAGATGCGCCCACGGGTGCTGCGAGAAATCTTCGATCAGATCTTCGGTGAAATCGGCCCGGTCGCCGGTGATCGGCATGGGCAACTCGATCTGAATCACCTCGCGCGGCTCAGGCTCTGTGGTCAGGCCATAGCGGCGATCAACGGCGGTCAGATCCAGTTCGATCAGGGCCGAGCCCGAGACGACACCGTAATCATCGCTGGACTGGAAGGGCAATTTCATCTGCCCACCGGCTTCAGCCTCGGCCACGCCTGCGACGCTGATCCGGGGTGCGGCATCCGTGACCACATCCAGCGTCCAATCCCGGCCTGCGGGTCCGTCGATCCGCAACTGGCCCGAGCGGTCGACCACGAATTCCTGTTCCGGCGCGGTGGCGGCTTCTGTACCCAGAACAGAGCTTGTTTCGGTCAGGCTATGCGCCCCAACCTCACCGTAAAAGCGCAGCGTAATGTTGCTGCCCTGCGGCACAGACAGGGTCGGCCCGGACTGGTCGGCCAGATACAGGGTCGGCAGGCCGGTATAGCGCGGCGGCTCGACCCAGCCTTCCCAGGTGGGTCCCTGCCCGGCGACAGCCGTGCCGGGCGTCATCTCCGCGACCGAACCGATGCGCCAGAAGGACCCGAACAACACAGCCACCACCAGCGCCAGCAGCGCGGCGTAGCGCAAAGCATACGGATCGCGCGACGCAAGTCGCAGATCGGGTTTGACTGCCTTGGCTGTCGAGGCTCGCTGCGCCATACGCGCCTTGTGCGCGTGCCACAGCGCAACCGAATCCGCATCCGTGGCCCCAATTGCCTGATCATCCATCAAGGCCTGTATGGGCCGCCCCGGAAGGGTTTCATCCAGACGCGCCAGCGCCTCGATCCGCGATGGCAGATGGAATCGCCGGACCCCAAGAACCGCAGCCACACCCAGCGCAATCAGGCCAAGCGCGCCGATACCCCAGACAAGCTCGACCCGGACCTGATCCTGCAGGCCCAGCATCAATGCGGCCAAAATGCCCATCAGGATCGAGAAAAACGGCCAAAAAGCGCGCATAACCTGCTCGGCCAGCAGCCCCGCATGGGTCAGCCAAAGCGAAAGTCTTGGAATCGGCAGTTTCAATCTGTCGCGCAATGCGGGCCTCCTGATCGGGCCTGCACGCTTATCGCGTCAAAGCCACTCAGGTATGGTATCGCGGTTTATGATTTCGTCAAAGCTTGGGCGTTCACGAATAACTGCAAATTGATCCCCGTGCACCAGAACCTCGGGGATCAGGGGGCGGGTGTTGTATTCGCTGGCCATCACCGCGCCATAGGCCCCGGCGCTTCGGAAGGCGACCAGATCACCGGGCGCAAGCGGCGGCATGGTGCGTTGCTTGGCAAAGGTATCGCCACTTTCGCAGACCGGGCCAACGATGTCATAGGGTTGCTGTTCGACCCCGGCGGCAGGTTCCTGCACCGCGATAATGTCGTGATGCGCCTCGTACATTGCCGGGCGGATCAGGTCGTTCATCGCACCATCGAGGATCAGGAAATCGCGGCCTTCGCCCGATTTCACATAGATCACTTTGCTGACCATCAGCCCCGCATTGCCCGCGATCAGGCGGCCCGGTTCAATTTCGATCTCGCAGCCCAGATGGCCCAGCGTTTTCTTGATCAAAGCGCCGTATTCCATCGGCAGCGGCGGCGCTTCATTCGACCGCGCATAGGGAATGCCCAAACCGCCCCCCAGATCGAGCCTGCGGATATTGTGCCCCTCGGCGCGCAGTTGTTCGGTCAGCTCGGCGACTTTGGTATAGGCCAGCTCGAACGGCTCCAGTTCGGTCAATTGCGAGCCGATATGGACATCGATACCAATCACGTCCAGCCCCGGAAGGCTGGCGGCCAGCGCATAAACCTCGGACGCGCGTGAGATCGGGATGCCGAATTTGTTCTCGGACTTACCGGTCGCGATTTTCGCATGGGTCTTGGCGTCCACATCCGGGTTCACGCGCACGGTGATCGGCGCGATCACGCCCAGTTCCAGAGCGACGGCGTTGATCACCTCCATCTCAGGTTCGGATTCAACGTTGAACTGGCGGATGCCGCCGGTCAGCGCCGTGCGAATCTCATCCGCTGTTTTGCCGACGCCCGAAAACACGATCTTGTCGCCCGGAACGCCTGCAGCCTTGGCCCGCAGGTATTCCCCTCCCGAAACCACATCCATCCCCGCGCCCGCCTGCGCCAGCGTTTTCAGGATCGCCTGATTGCTGGCCGCTTTCATCGCGTAGCAGACAAGGTGATCGGTGCCCTCAAGTGCGTCGTCGAACAGCTTGAAATGCCGCAACAGGGTTGCCGTCGAATAGACATAGAACGGGGTTCCGACCGCAGCTGCGATTTCGGAAATCGGGACATCCTCGGCGTAGAGCGCGCCGTCGCGGTAGAGAAAGTGATCCATGACGCCGCGCTTAGACCAAAAGGGGGATACGGATCAATGGATTCCGGCACTCAACGCGCCTATCGGTCGCTCAGGACCCGGTCGAAACACCGACCCGCGCATAGCCGGACACGGAAACGCCGGATCCGCTGGGTTCTGGCTTGGGTTCCTGACGCGGTGCAGATGTGGGTTCGCACGCCGCCAGAACAGCAAGCGTCAGGATCAGGCCAAGAGTTCGCATAAATTCAGTTTTCCCAAGATGATGCGGCCCGACAGACATGGGCCTTGTTTGCAACATTGCAATGGCGCAGGGCTCAGACGCCCAGATAGACACCTAGGCCGCCGCGGCGGAAGCCAACGCCGCCGCCGACATGAGTGCCGCTGGATCCGACGCCGATCCCGAGGCTGGCGGTGGGCTGCACCGGCTCTCCATCCGCTCCGCAAGCGACCAGGGCAAACCCGGCCATAATCAGAAGAATGACCCTGAAGATATACATCACACCAATGCCTTCCATCGTTCGATCTGCGCACGAACCTGATCGGGGGCGGTACCGCCGTAGGACTGGCGCGAGTTTACCGAGTTTTCCACGGTAAGGACAGAATAGACGTCATCGGTGATGTCTGCATGGACCGATTGCATATCCTCCAGCGTCAGGTCCGGCAGGTCGCAGGCTTTCTGTTCAGCCATCGCAACCAGCGATCCGGTGACATGGTGCGCGTCGCGGAAGGGCAGGCCCAGCACCCGCACCAGCCAGTCGGCCAGATCGGTCGCGGTCGAGAACCCTGACCCGGCAGCGGCGGCGAGGCTGTCGCGGTTGGCGGTCATGTCCTTGACCATGCCTTCCATCGCCGCCAGCGCCAGCATCCAGTTGTCGGCGGCGTCAAAGACCTGTTCCTTGTCTTCCTGCATGTCCTTGGAATAGGCCAGCGGCAGGCCTTTCATCACCATCATCAAAGCGGTGTTTGCGCCATAGATCCGGCCCACCTTGGCGCGGATCAACTCGGCGGCATCGGGGTTTTTCTTCTGCGGCATGATCGACGAACCGGTCGAGAACCGGTCGGACAGCGTCACAAACCGGAACTGGGCCGAAGACCAGATCACCAGTTCCTCGGCAAAGCGCGACAGGTGCACGGCGCAGATCGACGCGGTGGACAGGAACTCGAGCGCGAAATCGCGGTCGCTGACCGCATCCAGCGAGTTCGCGGCGGGGCGATCAAAGCCCAGCGCTTTGGCTGTCATTTCCCGGTCGATGGGGAAGGATGTTCCAGCCAATGCAGCAGCGCCCAAGGGGGATTCATTCATCCGGGCACGGGCGTCGCGGACACGGGACAGGTCGCGGCCGAACATCTCGACATAGGCCATCATGTGATGGCCCCATGTCACCGGCTGCGCCGTTTGCAGGTGGGTGAAACCGGGCATGACCCAATCGGCCCCAGCCTCGGCCTGCGTCAGAAGCGCACGGATCAGAGCCAGCAGACCCGATTCCGCCGCGTCCAGCTGATCGCGGACCCATAGCTTAAAATCGGTCGCAACTTGGTCATTCCGCGAACGACCGGTATGCAGACGGCCCGCAGGCTCTCCGATCACCTCTTTCAGCCGCGCCTCCACATTCATGTGGATGTCTTCCAACGCGGTCGAGAACTGAAACTCACCGTTCTGGATTTCTGACAAAACGGTGAGCAGCCCTTCCCGAATGGCCTGCGCATCACTATCAGTAATAACGCCTGTGGCAGCCAGCATGGCGGCATGGGCGCGCGAGCCTGCGATGTCCTGGGCTGCCATCCGCTGATCGAACCCGATCGAGGCATTGATCGCCTCCATGATCGCGTCTGGTCCGGCGGCAAAGCGGCCGCCCCACATCTGGTTCGAGGATTGATCGGTCATGTTGGAAAACCCGGAGTTGATATGCGCCTTATTCGTCTGATCCCCCTTTATATGGCCCTTGCGCTGGGTGCAAACGCCGCTTTGGCCGCCGATGCCGAGACGCTCGCCCCCTTGCGCGAGGATAGCCTGAAGCGTCTGATCCTGCATTCACAGCCCAAGCCGGTGACGCCGGTGGACTTCGAGCTTGAGGATGACGGCGGCACAGCCTCGCTGGAGGATTACAAAGGCAAATACGTTCTGCTGAACTTCTGGGCCACATGGTGCGCGCCGTGCCGCAAGGAAATGCCCCAGATCGCCGAGTTGCAGGCAGAGTTCGGAGGCGACAAGTTCGAAGTGCTGACGCTGGCCACCGGGCGCAATTCACCTGCCGGGATCAAGAAGTTCTTCGAAGAAAACGGCATCGAGAACCTGCCCCGCCATCAGGACCCTTCACAGGCCGTTGCGCGCGAGATGGGTGTGATCGGCCTGCCAATCACCGTGATCGTCGACCCCGACGGCAATGAAATCGCCCGTCTGATCGGCGATGCCGAATGGAATTCCGACAGCGCCAAGGCGATTATCTCGACTCTGGTCGGCGCAGCAGGCTAAGGAAACGGCTTCCAACCGCTGTCGGCCCCCGTCAAATTCGATCTCGTGATACACTGTCCTCATCCCGCTGTTTTGGGCGGGGCAGTTTGTGTGTTGGGAATGGAGGCAACGATGAAACCCGTTGTACTGCTGATCGGACGCTTACCGAATGTGATCGGAGATGTTGCGCGGCAGCTTGATCACCTTCCGATCCAATGGCTGGGTGCACATGACCCCGATGAGGTGCGGCGGCAACTGGATGCTGAACCCCGGATCGCCTGTGCCATCATGGGGGCTGGGCTGGATGATATGATACGCGGTGAATTGGTGGGGATCATTGCATCCCGCCGCCCCGATATCTGTATCCATCTGAAAGACCGAAGCTCGGGCCCCGAAGGCCTGGTCCCCTTTGTGCAGCGCGTGGTGCAGCATGAAATCCTGGACCGTCTGGAACACGGCTGACGCAACGCCACCTTTGACAGCGTTCTTCCCGCTTTGCACTCTGCCAGCGGGGAGAGAACTATGCCACTTGAGATATTGCTTGTACTTGTGGTCGGGGGGATTGCCGCAATAACGCTTTTGTTGCACCTGAGCGGGCGGTCTCAGCGGCGTGTTCTGACACGGGAAACCGCGCTGGCGGATTGGCAGCGCCACTTTCCCGACGATGTGGTGATCGATGTCACCGTCTCACACGACGCCTATGCCGCTCTGGTTCGGACAGAGACAGGGCCGGGCCTGCTGTGGTCCTTTGGCGCGGATACGGTGGCGCGGCACCTGCTGGATTTCGACTGGATCGAACAGCCGGGCGGGTTCGAGTTACAGTTTCACGACTTCACCACGCCCAGGGTGGTCATCCGCCTTGACGAAATCGAACGCCAGCACTGGCAAAACCTGATGGACCTTTCATGACCGATCACATCAGCTTTCCCGACGCCGTCCAATGGGCTGTCCCGTTTTTCATCGCCGCCATCCTGGCCGAGTTTCTGTGGATCACGGTCAAAGGGCGTGGCGGCCGGTATGAGACGCGCGATGCCGTGACCTCACTGATCATGGGGGCGGGCAATATCGCCTCGGGCTTCTTGCTGGGGTTCATCGCCTATGGGTTCTTCATGTGGTTGTGGCAGGTCACACCGCTGAACCTTGGGACCTCGATCCCCGTCATCATCCTGTGTTTCGTGCTGGACGACCTTCGGTATTATTGGGTGCATCGTTTCGGGCACCGCATCCGCTGGGTCTGGGCCAGCCATGTGAACCACCACAGCTCTCAGCACTACAACCTGACGACCGCGCTGCGGCAGACATGGACCTATACGTTCACCTTCATGATGGTCGTCCGGGCGCCCCTGATCCTGCTGGGCTTTCACCCCGCGATGGTGCTGTTCGTTGGCGGGCTGAACCTGATCTATCAGTTTTGGATCCATACCGAGGCCATCGGCAAAATGCCCCGCTGGTTCGAGGCGATCATGAACACGCCCAGCCATCACCGCGTGCATCATGGCCGCAACGCGCGCTATCTGGACTGCAACTATGCAGGTGTTTTCATCATCTGGGACAAGATGTTCGGCACCTTTGTACCCGAACAAGAAGATGAGCGGGTCGATTACGGGTTGGTCCACAATATCGGCACCTTCAACCCGCTGCGTGTGGCCTTCCACGAATGGGTTGGCATCTGGCGCGACGCCACACAGCCCGGCCTGACCCTGCGCCAGAGGCTCGGCTATTGCTTCGCCCCGCCCGGCTACAGCCATGATGGCAGCCGGGACAGCTCAACGCAGATCAAAGAGAAGCATCTGGCGCGCCACCCCGAAGATCGCGGAACGCCCGGATTCGAGCATCTGGACAAGAACGTGCCCAATCGTCAGGCGGAACAGGTCTGACGCACGAAGTGCGACAGGGATCTCAACTTGAAATTCCAGCCTTCGACGCCATATGAGGGAACAGGTGCAATGTAACGAGTGGCCGGAGACCCGAAATGACCCGTTTAACAACTGTTTCGACCGTGGTTGGTCTGATGGGTCTGACTTTGGCCATGATCGCCGCTTTGGCGACGGCGTTGACTGGCCTGATCGCACTGGGCTTTGTCATGATGATCATGGGTGTCACCGGTGCCGTGATCGGAGCCGCAGCCTCTCTGACCCGCGTGTGGCAATCTGCCCGCTGAAACTTTCCCGAGCTTAACCGCAGATTCACCTGTTTGACCTGACACTGGGCCGGACCTTTGTTCGGAATCACTCAGGGAACCGGCGCTCATGCGGGACAAGAAACGTGCGGATATACCCGAAGGATCGGAAAGCCCGTTGAACTCGGCCATCTCGGCGCGGGACAGATCCGTTGTGAAAATGGCGACCGAAGCGGTGAAGCACAAACAATGCAAGCTGGCGTTCCAGCCGGTTGTGCAGGCCGACCCGCCGTATGATGTCGCATTCTACGAAGGCTTCATCCGGGTTCTGGACGAAACCGGGCGGGTGATCCCGGCGCGCGAGTTCATGCCGCAATTGGAACACACCCCATTGGGCCGGGAACTGGATTGCATCGCACTGGAACTGGGGCTGCGTACGCTTGCCCGAAACCCCTCGATCCGGTTGTCCATCAACATGTCGGCCCGGTCGATCGGGTTCTCGCGCTGGACCCGGGTGCTGGACCGCTTTCTGAAACGCGACGCGGGTTTGGGGGAACGGCTGATCCTTGAGATTTCCGAACAATCCGCCATGCAGGTGCCCGAGCTTGTGATCGACCTGATGGACCGCCTGCAGGAACGCGGCATCGCCTTTGCGTTGGACGATTTCGGTGCCAGCGATTTCAGCTTTCGCCATTTTCGCGAGTTTCTGTTCGACGCGGCCAAGATCGACGGGCAGTTCATTCGGGGGATCAGCGAACAGCCTGACAATCAGGCGCTGGTGCGTGCTTTGATCGCAGTCGCGCGGGAATTCGAGATCCTGGTGACCGCCGAATCGGTCGAAAACCAGGCGGATGCCGCGTTCCTGGCTGCCAGCGGCGTCGACTGCCTGCAGGGATTTCTGTTTGGCGCGCCCGCGGTTTCGCCCCCGTGGAAGCAGGAAAAGAAATCCAAAACAGGCTCTTAGGCAAAAACCCGCTCGCGACAGCAAATCGTGTTCAGCGCTGAGACAAGCTGTCCGTTGCTGCAATTGCAGCATTGCGGTATTGCAAAAGGTGCTGGAGCGGGGAACTTGGGGCGCTCTTGTACTGTCAGAGAGCCTCTCTGCCACCTGCGCCGTCAGATTTCCCTTTGGACCATGACGGTAAAGGACTGATTATATGACCAACGTAGTAATCGCATCCGCCGCACGCACGGGCGTCGGCAGCTTTAGCGGTTCGTTTGCGAACACCCCTGCACATGATCTGGGCGCTGCCGTCCTGGAAGCAGTCGTAGAACGCGCCGGAGTAGAGAAGGGCGAAGTAAGCGAAACCATCATGGGTCAGGTGCTGACCGCCGCTCAGGGCCAGAACCCCGCCCGTCAGGCGCATATCAATGCCGGCCTGCCGCAGGAAAGCGCGGCTTGGGGCATTAACCAGGTGTGTGGCTCGGGCCTGCGCGCGGTTGCGCTGGGGGCTCAGCACATTCAGCTGGGCGATGCCGACATCGTTGCCGCCGGTGGACAAGAGAACATGACCCTGTCGCCCCACGCCGCCGCCCTGCGCGCCGGTCACAAGATGGGTGACATGAAATATATCGACACAATGATCCGCGACGGTCTGTGGGACGCCTTCAACGGCTACCACATGGGTCAGACCGCCGAAAACGTCGCCGAGAAATGGCAGATCAGCCGCGATCAGCAGGACGAATTCGCCGTTGCCTCGCAGAACAAGGCCGAAGCGGCTCAGAAAGCGGGCAAGTTCGCGGATGAAATCGTGCCCTTCACTATCAAGACCCGCAAGGGCGATATTGTGATGGACAAGGACGAGTACATCCGCCACGGCGCAACCATGGAAGCCATGGCAAAGCTGCGCCCGGCCTTCACCAAGGACGGCTCGGTCACAGCAGCAAACGCTTCGGGTCTGAACGATGGTGCGGCAGCAACCCTGCTGATGTCGGCCGAAAACGCCGAAAAGCGCGGGATCGAGCCTTTGGCCCGTATCGCGTCCTACGCGACCGCTGGTCTGGACCCGTCGATCATGGGCGTCGGCCCGATCTACGCCTCGCGCAAGGCGCTGGAAAAAGCGGGCTGGTCGGTTGACGATCTGGATCTGGTTGAGGCGAACGAAGCCTTCGCCGCACAGGCCTGCGCCGTGAACAAGGACATGGGCTGGGACCCGTCCATCGTGAACGTCAACGGCGGCGCGATTGCCATCGGCCACCCGATCGGCGCATCCGGCTGCCGTGTCCTGAACACGCTGCTGTTCGAAATGAAACGCCGCGACGCGAAAAAGGGTCTGGCGACCCTGTGCATCGGCGGCGGCATGGGCGTCGCCCTGTGCGTGGAGCGCGACTAAGTGCGTTGACACCTAAATAGAAAAGGGCGCTCTACCAGCGCCCTTTTTTGTTACAATCGAAGCATATCCGTTAGATGCGACAATATCGCCAAACAGAAAGTCGAAAACGATCACGAAACGATATTGCGCACCAATCTCCCTCAGAGTAACAGAATTACCAAGACGACTAAATTTGGAGGATCCCTAAATGGCACGTACAGCACTCGTAACCGGCGGCTCTCGCGGCATCGGCGCAGCAATTTCCAAGGCGCTCAAGGCCGAAGGGTACAATGTTGCGGCCACCTATGCAGGAAACGATGAAGCCGCCGCGAAGTTCACCGAAGAAACCGGCATCGCCACTTACAAGTGGAACGTCGCCGACTATGACGAGTCCAAAGCGGGCATCGAAAAAGTCGAGGCCGAGGTTGGCCCGATCGACATCGTTGTGGCCAACGCGGGTATCACCAAGGACGCACCGTTCCACAAAATGACGCCCGAGCAGTGGCATCAGGTCATCGACACCAACCTGACCGGCGTGTTCAACACTGTTCACCCCGTCTGGCCCGGCATGCGCGAGCGCAAATTTGGCCGCGTGATCGTCATCAGCTCGATCAACGGTCAGAAAGGCCAGTTCGCGCAGGTGAACTATGCCGCGACCAAAGCGGGTGATCTGGGCATCGTGAAATCGCTGGCGCAGGAAGGTGCACGCGCAGGCATCACCGCCAACGCGATCTGCCCCGGTTATATTGCAACCGAAATGGTGATGGCGGTACCCGAGAAGGTGCGTGAATCGATCATCAGCCAGATCCCTGCTGGCCGTCTGGGTGAGCCGGAAGAGATTGCCCGCTGCGTGGCCTTCCTGGCCTCAGACGAGTCTCAGTTCATCAACGGCTCGACCATCTCGGCAAACGGCGCGCAGTTCTTCGTCTAAACCCGAAGCAGTGCAACAAAATCGGGCCGGTCCTTTTGGGCCGGCCCTTCTTTATCCCGTAAGCCCGCGCGCGCTGCGGTCAGCGGGAACCGAATAGCCAACCCCAGACCTGATGGACCATCTTGCTGCGTTCTTCATGCGCGCGACGGATCGCATCCTGAACAGACGGGTTTGTCGTCATCTCGATCATGGCATATCCCCTTGGCTAAAGCTGAACTTGACTTGCCTTCAACATGGCGTTTGATTTCAAAACGTACAAACGAGAGTTTTCGACGGTTCGGACAAGAAATTCTTAAGCGACATGAGCGACAGGCTTCCCCCTCTTACCGCCTTGCGGGCCTTTGACGCCGCCGCGCGCCATATGTCTTTTGCCAAGGCAGCGGATGAGTTGAACGTGACCCCCGCTGCGCTGTCCTTCCAGATCAAATCGCTGGAGGAGCATCTGGGCCACCCCCTGTTCAAACGTCTGAACCGCGCGGTGGAACTGACCGAAGCTGGCAAGGCGCTTGCCCCCGGCACGGCCGAAGGCTTTGCCGCGCTCAAATCCGCATGGGCCGCGACGCGCAGATTGCAGGACAACACCACGCTTACGGTCACGGCCGGGCCTGCCCTGACGGCGAAATGGCTGGCCCCACGCCTTTATGACTTTGCCCGCGCCCATCCGGAGATTGACCTGAGATTCTCGGCCACCCTGCGCAATATGGATCTGGAGCGGGACGACGTGGATGTCGCGATCCGCTTTGGCTATGGTCAGGATGACGGGCTGTATTGCCTGCCCGTGCGCAAGGAATGGCTGACCCCGGTCATGACGCCGGAGCTGGCCGAGCAATTCACGACGCCCGAAAGCCTGCGCGATGCGCCGCTGATCCATGACGACTCAATCGCGTTTCTCAAGCCGCCCGCCGACTGGCCCACCTGGTTTCGGGCGGTTGGTGTTGATTTCACGCCGACCCATGGCGCGCATTTCTCGAACGCGGATCACGCGATTGATGCGGCGGTGGCGGGGGTCGGTGTTGCCTTGGGTCGGCGCGCGATGATCATCAAGGACATGACCGAAGGCCGGCTGGTCGCGCCGTTCAAAACCGCCATTGAAACCAAGGGGCGGTTCCGGTTTCTGTGCCTGCCCGGTGCGGAAAACCGGCCACAGATCGCTGCATTCCGCGATTGGTTCGCGGCTGAGATTGAAAAGACCGCCCACATCTCGGATGAATTCACGATTATCCCTGTAGAAGACATATCCCTGAAATGACCAGAAATCGCGCCACGACCGTCGGATTCATCGCCGTCCTGCTTTGGGCCCTTCTGGCGCTGTTCACGGTTGGCTCGGCCCCAACGCCGCCTTTGTTGCTGAACGCCATATGCTTCAGCATCGGCGGGTCCCTGGGGTTGATCTGGACATGGCGGTCAGGCGGCTTTTCCAAATTGCGCAGCATCAGTTGGAAGATCTATGCCTTCGGCACCGTAGGCCTGTTCGGTTATCACGCGCTGTATTTCTCGGCCCTGCGCATGGCACCTGCGGCCGAGGCGGGGCTGATCGCCTATCTCTGGCCCTTGCTGATCGTGCTGTTTTCGGGGTTGCTTCCCGGCGAGCATTTGCGCGCCGGCCATCTGATCGGGGCCTGTCTGGGCTTTGCCGGGGCCGCGCTGATCATCACCGGCGGCGGCAGCGCTGGCTTCCAAATCGACCACCTGCCCGGATACGCGCTGGCCTTCCTGTGTGCGCTGACATGGTCGGGTTATTCGGTTCTGTCCCGCAGACTTGGCGAAACGCCGACAAGCTCGGTTGCGGTCTTCTGCGTACTGACCGCCATTGCGTCATGGGCTTTGCACTTTGCGCTGGAAACAACCGTCTGGCCGGATACGACGCTTGGCTGGGCATCAACCCTGGCCCTTGGTCTGGGGCCTGTGGGGCTGGCGTTTTATGTGTGGGATATCGGGGTCAAACAGGGCGACATACAAATGCTGGGAACCAGCTCGTACGCGGCGCCCTTGTTGTCCACCGTGGTTTTGGTACTTGCCGGGATCGCCATGCCGACATGGACATTGGCGATCGCGGCTTTACTGATCACCGGCGGTGCGTTGATTGCGGCACGCGCCAGCTTGAAAGGTTAAGTTGACAGGCGCTCGATCTCTTCCTTGAGCTTTAGTTTTTGCTTCTTGAGTTGGGCGATATGGAGATCATCGATGCCTGGCGAGCGTTGGGCTTGTTCCACTTCGAGACCGAGAGATTCGTGCTTCTTCTTCAGTTCCGTCAGATGTGCGCTCACGCTCATGGCGATCCTCCTTGGTTGCGAGTGTATATGTCACGTAAGAAGTTGAGCACATCGTTTCCACCCTGTCACGCTGCAGACGCACAGATTCTGTAATAAATCCGACAAATTCGGCTGGTCATTGCCTAAGGCTGTGAAACGGACCCAACGCAGCCCCGTCCCGAAGGGCCGCAGAAACATCCGGGGTGTAGCTTTCCCCGTCCTTTTCGTGCCGCGCGCCCATATGCAGGATCACGGGCGCATGCAGGCGAAACGCGGCCCGGCCGCCTTTGCGGGCGCGCAAAATCACCAACTCAGCCTCGCGGCCCGCGCGTGCCGCAAGCGGCAACACCTCGACCGACCCAAGCCGATCCTGACAGGCCATCAGCATATCGGGCAGGCGGTCGGCCTTTTGGATCATGTGCAGATAGCCACGCGAAGCCAGCCGTCTGGCTGCCACATCGATCCAATCAACCAGGGGCGTTTCCTCGCCCAAGGCCACGCTGCGCCCGGTATCTGTGGCCGGGCTATGGGCACCGGCGCGGTAATAAGGCGGATTCGCGATCACATGGTCGAACTGACGTTGTCTCAGATCCACCGGAAGTGCGGACAGATCGGATGTCACCACATCCAGCACGATATTGTTATCGGCGGCATTGCGGCGGGCCAAATCCGCATAGGCCGGTTGCAGTTCGACCCCGCACATCTGCAAACCGGGCACCCGTGCGGCCAGACACAGGATCGCAGCCCCTGCCCCGCATCCAAGCTCCAACACCGATTGGCCACTGGTTGCAGGCACCGAAGCGGCCAGCAAAACAGGGTCTACACCGGCACGATAGCCTTTTGTCGGCTGCCACAGGCGCACCCGACCGCCCAAAAAATCGTTCCGGCTTAGCTCATGGTCAGCAAAACCGGTCATCGCCCCAGCGGGATCTCATTGTCGCGCATCACCCGTTCGGCGCGGGTCAGATCATCGGCCCGCACCATCAGGCGACGGGGAAAGATTCCAATGCCGCCTTCGAGGATGCTCATATTTACGTCCATCTGAAAGCAGTCTATATCCTCGCCTTCAAGAAGAGCGGATGCAAAGGCCAGGATTGTCGGATCGGTGCTGCGCAATAGTTCTTTCATGGGGATGGATGTAAGGGCAAGGCAGGACAGAAGTCGAGCCTTGTATCAGGAGTGTGATGGACATCAGCACAATCTCGAAACCGCATGAGCGGCTCGCCGAAATTCTGAGCGCCGAGATGGAGGCGGTGAATACGCTGATCCAGACGCGGATGGCATCAGAGCACGCGCCCCGCATCCCCGAGGTCACCGCGCATCTGGTCGAAGCGGGCGGCAAACGTCTGCGCCCGATGCTGACATTGGCGGCAGCGCGGTTGTTTGGGTATACGGGCGAGCATCATGTGCGACTGGCGGCGACGGTCGAGTTTATCCATACCGCAACCCTGTTGCATGACGATGTGGTCGACGAAAGCGCCCAGCGGCGTGGACGGCCCACGGCGAACCTGCTCTGGGACAATAAATCCAGCGTGTTGGTGGGCGACTATCTGTTCTCCCGCAGCTTTCAGTTGATGGTCGAAACCGGATCGCTGCGCGTTCTGGACATTCTGGCCAACGCTTCGGCCACGATTGCCGAAGGTGAAGTGCTGCAAATGACCGCCGCCACCGATCTGGGCACCGATGAGGGTGTTTACCTGCAGGTCGTACGCGGCAAGACAGCGGCGCTGTTTTCAGCCGCGACCGAGGTGGGTGGCGTCATCGCCGGGGCTTCGGACCTGCAGGTGCAGGCGCTATTCGACTATGGCGACGCGCTGGGTATCGCCTTCCAGATTGCCGACGATCTTCTGGATTATCAGGGCGACAGCAAAACAACCGGCAAGAATATCGGCGACGATTTCCGCGAGCGGAAACTGACACTACCGGTGATCAAAGCAGTCGCACAAGCCACAGCGGATGAGCGTGCTTTCTGGGAGCGCACCATTGAAAAGGGCCGCCAGCAAGAGGGCGATCTGGACCACGCGCTTGGCCTGATGGACAAGTACCAGACGCTTGAAGCCACCCGCCAGGACGCGTTGGGATGGGCCAACAAGGCCAAGGCTTCGCTGGACGCGCTGCCGGATCACGAGGTTCGCACCCTGCTGCGCGATCTGGCGGATTACGTGGTGTCGCGGCTTAACTAAGCCGGGTCGCGCGGCACCACCAATCGGGATGGGCCGCACCGATCTCATAGGCCGCGAAATGGGCCGCCTTCATCGACGGAAAAAGCGCAAAGCAGGTCGAGCCTGAGCCGGACATTCGCGTCAGCAACACATCGCGCGTGGCCGCCAATTCCTCTAGCACCCGCCCGATTTGTGGGGCAATGGCCACAGCGGGACCTTGCAGATCGTTTCGCTGGGCGGACAGCCAATCGGCACACGCCCCAACGTCGTCAAACGCGGGAATATCATCCGGCATTCCCGGATTGACTCGGGTTTCCATGGCCTTGAAAACAGACCCCGTAGGGACTTCAACGCCGGGATTCACCAGCAATGCAGGCAACACAGGCAGGGCCATCGGCGCAACCTGCTCGCCAATACCACGCATCCGGGACGCTTGGGCAACCATGCAAACCGGAATATCTGCACCAAGCGCAACCGGCAGCTCTGCAGGGATTTCGATGCCCTGACCCGCCGCATGGCGCAGCATGGCCGCAGCGTCAGATGAGCCACCGCCAATCCCGCCGCCATGCGGCAGGACCTTGTTCAACGAAACATGGCCCGTCCACCCCACAGCCTCGGCCGCTTTCCAGATCAGGTTGCGATTGTCGGTGGGAACGCCTGTCGCATGCTCTCCGGTAACCGAGATCGACAGGTCAGGCCCCGGCGCAAATTCCAACTGATCCCCCACATCCGCGAAAGCCACAAGGGAATCGAGCAGATGATAGCCATCCGCGCGCTGGCCGGTGACATGCAAGGTCAGATTGATTTTGGCGGGCGCGAAGGCCTCAGTTGCCATTGGCGACCTTCAATGGATCAGCGCCTTCCTCGGCCAGAACCACATCCAGCCCAACCTCAAGCTTGCGGCGGATGCGTTCGGGATCGGCCTCGCTGTCGGTATCTTCGGCGTCGATGAACGACAGCGCCCGTTTCCACTGAAACTCGGCCTCGCGGGCGCGGCCAACGGCCCAGTAGACATCGCCCAGATGGTCATTGACCACCGGATCGACCGGCATCAGTTCAACGGCACGCTCCATATGCTCGACCGCTTCGTCATAGCGGCCAAGACGGAACAGGACCCAACCCAGACTGTCGACGATATAGCCGCTGTCCGGGCGCGCAGCCACGGCGCGTTCGATCATGTCCAGCGCCTCGTCCAGCTTTTCGCGCCGTTCGACCAGCGAGTAGCCGAGATAGTTCAACACTTGCGGCTGATCGGGGTTCAATTCCAACGCGCGCCGGAAATCGGCCTCGGCCTGATCCCATCGCTTGAGACGCTCGTGCGAGATCCCACGGGCATAGTGCAGGAACCAGTTGCCGCTGGATTCGGTTTCAGTCAGGTCAATGGCCGTGTCGTAGGAGTCTACCGCCGCCGCGTAATTCTCTTCCCGGCGCTGAATATCCGCCAGCGCGACATGAACGCCCGGCAGGTCGGGCTTTTGCGCGGCCAGATTCTGCAGCACTTCGATGGCGGCATCCGTTTTACCCGACCGGCCCAGAACCTCGGCCCGACCCAGTTCAGCGGCGTGATGATCATTGCTGTCTGCGGGCACCTGACGATAGGCATCCACCGCCAGATCGTATTGGTTCAGTTCGTCCAGCAACTCGGCACTCAGCAGAATGGCATCGACGTGATCGGGACGCAGGAAACTGGCCATGCGCGCGTAAAGCAAGACATAGTCGGGCGATGCTTCGGCATTCAGCGCCGCCCCGACCGAGAAAAACACCTCGGCCATCCCATCACGCGCGGATTGCACATGGGTGAAGGGCAAGGTCTCACCGGCTGTCAGACGGCTGATGTAGTCTTCGATGGACGGATCGCTGCCCGCCGCAAAGACGTCGTCCAGAAACGCCAATGCGTCGGCGTTGCGGTCCAGTTGTGACAAGACCTCGACCCGCGCCATCGCAGCACGGCGCGAGAATTGCGCGATTGCACCGTCATTTTCCGCAAAAATCGCCTCGGCCCCTTCGAAATCCCCGATCGAGGCCAGCGCCATGGCTTTGTGGTAAAACGCAAACTCGCGCAGTCCGTTTTGGGTCGAGACTGTATCGAACTGCTCCATCGCTTTGGTCATCTCACCCTGACCCAGATAGGCCCAGGACATCATCAAACCATCGACCAATGGCCCAACACCCTGAGTTTCAGGATCGCGGGCCAACAGTTCGGCCAGATTATCATCGGCGATCAGGTTGGCGGCGACCACCATCCGCGCAGCCTGACTGGGCAGGTTCGCCTCTTCAATTGACTGCGCAACGGGCAAGGCGCGCTCGATCTCACCCAGCGCAAGCCGTGCGACGACAACGCTTTCCAGAAGCAGCGCGTTCTGGGGGTCGAATTTCAGTGCCTGAGCATAGTATTTCTCGGCCGCCGCATAATCGCTTTCATAGATCGCCTGACGCCCAGCCAGATAAGAGCCTGCGCCTGTATCCGCAGACACCGGAACCGCAACGGAAGAAGAGAGCAACACGGCCAATACCGTGCGACGAACAATGGAAATCACCAAAAGCCTGCCTTGCTGTCATTGACTGGGCGATAAGCTAGGGCCTTGGCCAGCAAGAGGCAATGGCAGAGCCTTCACGACCCTGCCAGTGCCCATCTTTTTGCTTACATGTTGGGATAGTTCGGGCCATCCCCACCCTGCGGCGTGGTCCAGGTGATGTTCTGGCTGGGATCCTTGATGTCGCAGGTTTTGCAATGGACGCAGTTCTGGAAGTTGATGACGAATCGCGGACCGTTTTCATCCTCGACCATCTCGTACACGCCCGCGGGGCAGTAGCGCTGCGCCGGTTCGTCGAACTTGGGCAGGTTGACCTTCACCGGGATCTCGGGGTCGGCCAGGCGCAGGTGGCAAGGCTGGGCTTCCTCGTGGTTGGTGGCCGCGAAGGACACGTTGGTCAGGCGGTCAAAGGACAGCGTGCCATCGGGTTTGGGATAATCGATGGGCTTGTGCTTGCTGGCATCTTCGGTGGAATCCGCATCGTTCTTGCCGTGGCCCAGCGTGCCGAACAGCGAAAAGCCCAGCGTGTTGGTCCACATATCCAGACCGCCCAGCATCAGCGAGGCGGTCAGACCCCATTTCGACCACATCGGCTTGACGTTGCGCACCTTCTTCAGGTCGCTGCCGATGGCACCATCGCGCACGTCGGTCTCATAAGCGGTCAGCTCATCCCCCGAACGGTCGGCCTTGATGGCGTCGAACGCCGCTTCGGCTGCGGCTTTGCCCGACAGCATGGCGTTGTGGTTGCCCTTGATGCGCGGCACGTTGACCATACCCGCCGAACAGCCCAGCAGCGCCACGCCGGGTGCCACCAACTTGGGCATTGACTGATAGCCGCCCTCGGTGATCGCACGGGCACCATAAGCGACGCGCTTGCCGCCTTTCAGCAGCTCGGCCACCATCGGGTGGTGCTTGAAGCGCTGGAATTCCATGTAGGGGTACAGGTGCGGGTTCTTGTAGTTCAGGTGAACCACGAATCCGACATAGACCTGATTGTTTTCAAGATGATAGATGAAGGAACCGCCACCTGCGTTGCTGCCCAAAGGCCAGCCCATGGTGTGGGTGACGCTGCCTTCTTTGTGCTTGGCCGGATCGATCTCCCAGATCTCTTTCATGCCGACGCCGTATTTCTGCACTTCCTTACCGGCCTGCAAGTCGTATTTGGCGATGACTTCCTTGGACAGCGAACCGCGCACACCTTCCGACAGGAAGACATACTTGCCGTGCAGCTCCATGCCCGGCTCGGTGTTCGGGCCATAAGAGCCGTCGGCTTCCAGACCAAAGACACCGGCGA
The DNA here is from genome assembly GCF_056542325.1 of Ruegeria sp. AD6. NCBI lineage: Bacteria > Pseudomonadati > Pseudomonadota > Alphaproteobacteria > Rhodobacterales > Roseobacteraceae > Ruegeria > Ruegeria sp. AD6. Next base: position 96,036 of record NZ_JBQFZQ010000007.1, read on the forward strand.
CCACGCCTTTGACTTCGCCATTGTCGCCATAAACCAGCTCGGAACAGGCCATGCCGGGGAAGATTTCGACGCCCAGTTCCTCGGCCTGCTCAGCCATCCAGCGGCAGACATTGCCCATCGATACGATGTAGTTACCGTGGTTGTTCATCAGCGGCGGCATCGGGAAGTTGGGAATGCGGATCTGACCGGCCTCTCCCAGCATGTAGAAGTTATCTTCATGCACCGGCACGTTCAGCGGCGCGCCTTTTTCCTTCCAGTCCGGGATCAGCGCGTCCAGCCCGCAAGGGTCAAGCACCGCACCCGACAGGATATGCGCACCCACTTCGGACCCTTTTTCCAGAACAACAACGTTCAGGTCGGCATCAAGCTGTTTCAGACGGATGGCCGCAGACAGACCCGCAGGGCCAGCGCCCACGATCACTACGTCGTATTCCATCGCTTCGCGTTCAATCTCGGCCATCGCGGGCTCCTTAGCTAACTTTCCGAATTGGCGCTTTCACTGCGTGGTCTGCGCAATTTTGTTTCACGGGTGATTACCCGGTCCGAAAGACCTTGGTCAATCAAAACACGGCGTAACATTGCTGCAATGCGGCAGTTATGTATCGGGCGCGTCCCCCATCAGGTATCTGGGACCGCTACCATGGGACTTGGCCCGGTCATCAGGATTGTAAAGCGCGCATTTCGGCAGGCTGAGGCAGCCGCAGCCAATGCACCCATCCAGATTGTCGCGCAACCGCATCAGAGTATCGATTCGCTGATCCAGCCGGGCGCGCAGGGTGATGCTGATATCCTTCCAGTCCTGCGGCGTGGGTGTGCGGTTGCCCGGTAGGCCCGACAGAACCTCGCGGATTTCCGGCAGGGTCAGGCCGAACTGCTGCGCGATCATCACAAAGCTCAGCCGTCTTATATCGGCCCGCTGATAGCGCCGCTGCCCGCCTGCATTGCGCCAGGGCGCGATCAGGCCCTGCGCCTCGTAATACCGGATGGCCGACACCGCCAATCCCGTGCGCCGGGCCAATGCGCCAATTGCCAGCCCTTCGGAAACCGCCATAGAACCCTCGCAAAAAATATCTTGACCTGAAGTTAGGTTTAGAAATTACGCTGAGTCGTGACAAGCAACAAATTCGCAAAGGAGATCCCATGATGGCGACGCTTGAACACACCAATTTCACCGTCCGCGACCCGCAGGCCTCGGCGGCTTGGATGCAAAGGGTCTTTGGCTGGAAAACCCGCTGGGAAGGCCCCGCCATTGCCGGTGGCTATACGGTGCATGTCGGCAGCCAGCATACCTATCTTGCGCTTTATGCCCCCGGAAACCCGAAACCCGCAGGCGAAAGCAGCTATGACATCGTCGGCGGGCTCAATCACGTGGGCGTTCTGGTCGAAGACATCGACGCCACCGAAGCCAAGGTGCGCGAGGCCGGGTTCACACCGCATAACCACGCCGATTACGAACCGGGCAGACGGTTCTATTTCGACGATGACAACGGCATCGAGTTCGAAGTGGTGCAATATGATTGATATGCTGTGGCTTTGCACCCCTTCGCGCCGCTGGCGGCGCAACAAGCCCCCGGATCACCGTCACAGGCGCGAACCGTCCCCACATGAACGGCGCTAAGTCGCGAATCGAACGCTGACTGCCCCTTGGCCTCTTGCAATTCACGCCCCATTTGGGTCAGGTACTGAACGACCCATCATTCGCCCCGACGCTTTCCCTGCGGCGGGGCGGCTCAATTTATGCGTGGACCACAAGACTATGGAAAAGATTCCAATGACGCCTGCGGGCAATGCCGCGCTGGCAGCAGAGCTGAAAAACCTCAAATCCGTCGAGCGTCCGGCGATCATCGAAGCCATCGCTTCGGCGCGGGAACTGGGTGATTTGAAGGAAAACGCCGAATACCACTCGGCCCGTGAAAAGCAGGGCTTTATCGAAGGCCGCATCAAGGAACTGGAAGGCATCCTGTCGCTGGCCGACGTGATCGACCCTGCCAAATTGTCCGGTGCGATCAAGTTCGGCGCCAAAGTCACGCTGGTCGATGAGGATACCGACGAAGAAAAGACCTGGCAGATCGTCGGAGAGTATGAGGCCAATATCGAAAACGGCCTGCTGAATATCAAATCGCCCATGGCCCGCGCCCTGATCGGCAAGGACGAAGGCGACAGTGTCGAGGTTCGCACGCCCGGCGGAGTGCGATCTTACGAAGTTCTGAGCATCGAATACGCCTGACCGGAGCGTCTGATATGTCGGGGACCCAACCTGACCAGGAAACCGAACGGCCAACCTCTCTGGGCATCTATGATCGCCCCGAGCGGACAGGCTTGACCTCGATCGAAATCGCCGCAGGTGTGCTCAGCGTCATCTGGCTGGTGGTATCAGTTGTGTTTCTGGTGCTGCCCGACCAGAACGAAGGCAGCGGGTTCATCGTGACCTTCCTTGCGGTGTTCATGCCGGTGGCGATGATCTGGGTTGCGGCCACAGCGATGCGGGCCAGCCGCGTGATGCGCGAGGAAAGCGCGCGGTTGCAGACAGCGATTGACGCGATCCGACAAGCCTATGTCCTGCAACAGCAGCGGGCGGCCAGTTCCGTTGAGCCTGCGGTTGCCAAGAAACTGGACGAAATCGCCGCTGCCACGAAAAAGGCCGAGGATGCGCTGGCCACCTTTTCGACCAAACGGCGAGAGCCTGCGTCGGGCGGCCAGCCCACGCTGGCTCCGGGCGATCAGACATCTTTGGCGCTTGGCACCACCGCCGAAGACATCGCGCCGCCACTGACAACCGATACCTTTATCCGCGCCCTGAATTTCCCCGAGACCGAGAAAGACACCGAAGGGTTCAACGCCTTGCGAATGGCGTTGAAAGATCGGAAAACCGCACAACTGGTGCAGGCCTCTCAGGATGTTCTGACCCTGCTCAGCCAGGAGGGCATCTATATGGACGACCTGCGCCCCGACATGGCGCGGCCCGAAATCTGGCGGCAATTTGCCCAAGGCGCGCGCGGGCGGTCCGTTGCAGCCCTGGGCGGGATCCGGGACCGGTCTTCGCTGGCGCTGACCGCCGCGCGAATGAAACAGGACCCGATCTTCCGGGATGCCGCCCATCACTTCCTGCGGCGCTTCGACAACATGATTGTCGAGTTTGAACCTGATGCCAGCGACGCGGAACTGACCGCGCTTGGCGATACCAGAACGGCACGGGCCTTCATGCTGGTGGGCCGCGTTGCGGGGACTTTCGACTAGGCGGGCGTGACCGCCCAGCTCATCTTGGTGGCACTGCTGAACCCGAACAGATGGCGGAACGGTCCCGTTTTCTCATAACCCACCGGCCTGAAACCTTCGCGTTCATACAAAGCCTGCGCGCGCGGGTTCGTGTCGATCACGTCCAACTGCACCTCGGCCATGCCCCGGCTACGCGCCTCGTCCTTGATCGCGGATAATAGCATCGTCCCGACGCCCTGCCCGCGCGCCTCGGCGGCAACAAAGATGCCGTCCATCTGAAACACGCCGGGTTTCAGGTCCCGCTCCAGCACGCTCAGCACCATGCCGCGCCACAGCGCGCCGAGCCAGCCATAAACGCGCGCGAGGTCCGACAGGCTGCCGCCCGCCAACCCGCCCTCGGCCGTCTTGAACCCTGCAAGGCCCAGCAACCGGCCAGACGAATCCCGCGCGACCAATGCAAAGTCCGGGGCAAGCGCGCGTTCGAAAAAGGCCAGCCCCTTGTCGTCGGGGCCCATGACCTTGTGCAGTTTGGCTGCAAATGCCTGCCAGAACAGGGCTGCGGCCTGGGATCGTTCCGCCTCGGTAAATCCTTGCGAGACGGTTACGGTCATAGTCCGAAACTGCCATAGGGAATGAACCGCACCGGATCGCCCGGCTGGATATGTCGCGCGCCGTCTTCGATTTCGACCAGCCCCTCGGCCCAGCTGAGCCCGCTAATCCGGCCCGACCCTTCCGAGTGAAAGACCTCGGCCCTGCCATCGCGCAGGCGCGCGCGCAGGTATTCGCGACGACCGGGTTTCTTGCGCTTCTCAAACGCGGCGGGCACATCGAAGCCTTGCGGATCGATCCAGCCCTCGCCCGACATCAGGCACAAAGCCGGGCGGGCGAAGATCAACGTGCAGACCATCGCGGCCACGGGGTTGCCGGGCAAGCCAAAGACCGGCGTGTCCGACCACATGCCCAGCGCCAGGGGGCGTCCGGGTTTCAGCGCAATCCGCCATTCCTGCATCGCGCCCGCTTCGCGCAACAGGGCCGAGACGTGATCCTCATCCCCCGCCGATGCGCCGCCACTGGTCAGAATGGCATCGGCATGTTCTGCCGCCTCATCCAGCCGCGCGCGCAACACATCGCGGTCGTCTGCCACACGACCCATATCGATGGGCTCAAACCCCATCCGCTCCAACAAGGACAACAACATCGGGCGGTTCGCATCGAAAATCTGACCCGCACCCACAGCATCGCCCGGCTCGACCAGTTCATCACCGGTGGACAGAACTGCGACGCGCAGGGGTTTGCGAACGGGAACCTCGGCGATACCGACGGCGGACAGCAGAGCCATATCCGCCGGTGTCACCCTGCGCCCGGCGGGCAAGGCGGTGTCACCCTGCGCAACGTCCTCGCCAGCGCGGCGGGTGTTTGCGCCCTTTTTCATAGGCCCGTGAAAGGCGATATGGCCGTCCTGAACGGTCACGTCCTCTTCCAGAACAACGGTATCAACACTTTCGGGCAAAGCGGCCCCGGTCAGAATGCGCAGCGCATGACCCGCAGGCACAGACCCGTCAAAGGGAATGCCCGCAGCCGCGCGGCCCTCGGTCAGGGGCATCACCTGCGCGCCGTCTGCAGCGGGACCTGCAAAGCCATAGCCATCCACCGCCGTATTGGGTTGCGGCGGGTTCGAGCGTTGCGCCTCCACGTCTTCGGCCAGAACCCGACCCATCGACTGCGCCAAGGGCACCGTCTCGGCCCCTGTTACCGGTCGTAACCGATCCCGCAACAGCGCCAATGCCTCATCCACCGGCGTCCAGTTCACGCCCGCGGGCAAGGCGAAACAATCGTTCCGCAATGGCGGCGGCGCTATGGTCGGTTTGTTTTGCGGTACACCCAAAATCCACCCCTCCTCTGGGGCCGTGACAGTCAATTGCTCTGCCAATTCCTGATCCGTCAAGCGCGACAGTGTCAATGCGACCTGTTCAACCTGCCATGCATCCTTGATCCGATCCGGCGGAGCCTTCCCCAACTTGAGCGAGGGCCATATCTCGACAAAAGCCACGGGCCTGTCCAGCGGTTGAAACGGCCAGACGGCGATCTTGCCCGCATAAGCGTGCCGCAAACGGTTCAGAACCGGCAGGCCCATCATCACCTGACCGCCCACCGCGCCCGCCCCGGCCATCTGCCAACAGGTGAAACTGCCTTTGGCCCGCGTCTCAACAATGCGGCGATCCGGGAACGGGTTGTGATAGTCCTGTTTGGTGCGCGGCAATCCATCAACCTCGCGCCGCAGGGCGTTCATCCAGAACGGACCTTTGCCGCCAAACCGACGGTTGATCCGCCCCGCCAGATCGAAGCGGTTGTTGGCGGTCGGAGAATCCTGGATCTGCGCCCCGAACCAATCCCACAAAGCCAAGGGGTCACTTGTCCCCGTAACCGCCTTGGCAAAGCCATTGGGGTAGCCAAAGGGAAAATCAAAGCCCAGGAGCAAGCGGCGACCTTCGGCCAGTTCGGTCTCGATCAGCCTGCGCAACCAGTCCTCGGCGACCTGACGGTTGCGCAAATAGTCCAGCGCCTGCACGGCATCCTCGCGCACCACACAAGCCCAGATCGCGTCTTTGCGCGGGCGCGGTCCGGTATCGTTACCACCCGACCAGTCCACCATCGCAAAGCTGTCGAAAAGGCTCACAAACCGACCTCGGACAGGATGAAATCCGCAATTGCCTTTGTGTCGTTCAGGTCGAAAACAGGGCGATCCAGGTCCAGAGGCGTATCGCTGGCAACCGCGCGGATCGTGTCGTCTCGGGTCGCGATCAGATCATTGCCTGGCTCAGCGCGGAAGGCTTCGACCTTGGGGTGACGCTCGCGTTTGTAGCCTTCGATCAGCACCAGATCGACCGGCGACAGACGCGCCAGCAGAGCCTCCAGCGAAGGTTCCGGCGCGCCGCGCAATTCCTGCATCAGGGCCACGCGCTGGCCCGAGGCCAGCAGCACCTCGCTGGCGCCCGCCATTCGGTGACGGTGACTGTCGCGCCCGGGCTGGTCGACATCAAAGGAATGATGCGCATGTTTGACGGTTGAAACGGTGAACCCGCGCCCGGTGACCTCGGCCACCAGCCGCTCCATCAACCCGGTTTTGCCCGCGTTTTTCCAACCGGTGACGCCGTAAACCCTCATGCCTGCTCCAACAGTTTTCGGGCCAGCGCCAGATCGTCGGGCGTATTGACGTTGAAGAACGGATCAAAGGGGTCAGCCGGAAACAACGCCTCGCGCCCGTTGTGCTGATCGGTCCACAGCACGACCTTACGCAGCCCATCGTTCAACGCCGCACGCAGATCATCGCGCAGCGCCACCGGCCAGAGGCCAAAAGTCGGGTGCCGGTTCACCCGCTTGCCGCCGCCGGATTTCAACGCCTCCTCACCCGTGCGCGGCGTCGTCGCCAACACCAGCGGATGCGTCTGCCCCTGCGCTGTGGCGGTCAACCGATCCACCAGATCGCGTGGGAAAAAGGGCGTATCTGCGGCGGCTGTCACGATACTGTCCGCGCCCTGCTCGGCCGCCCAATCGAGCCCGGCCAGAACGCCCGCCAATGGACCGGCAAAACCCTCGATCGTGTCCGGCAGGACCGGCAAGTTCAGATCAGCGAACCGTTTGGGGTCGCCATTGGCGTTGAGGGCAAGATGATCGACCTGCGGAGACAGCCGCTCGATAACATGAGATAACAGGCTTTGCCCCCCGATTTCCAACAGGCCCTTGTCACCACCCCCCATGCGGGTTGCTAGACCGCCTGCGAGGATAACGCCGAGGGGGCGGATCAATTTGTCTTCTCCGTAGAACGCCAGTTTTCGACTGTTTTTGGGAAGGTCTTAGCCTCTTCTGTACTCAACAGTTTTTTGGGCAGAACATACACGAAGGCACCTGCGTAAAAGAAAAACCCCGCCCTATCTTCGACGACTTGCTCAACAGCATGCCAAGACACATTCCAAGTTACGTGAGGTGACCGCATATCCAAACCTTCTGGCGAGAACATAAAGTCAGTTCCACCGCTGTAAATCGGCGAGGCCAGCATCTGTCGGACTTTCAGCCTTTTGGAAGAACGTTCCGCAAAATAGAGTACTCCAGCTCCAATCACCCCTCCGGAAACAGGTGCAAAAAGACCTTGTGTAAGAGGTAGAGTACCAAGCGCACGAAACACTATGAAAGCAACAACAATTCCGCCAACAACAGCCAAAATTCCTCTTGATGCATCCAAAGCCAAGTAGCCCCAATAAGCTCCTTTCCCGCTATAATTTTGCCTGCAAGGGCCCATGGCTCTAATAAGAGTTTTGTCGTCTATTTGTTCCGACAAATGGAAATTGTATGTCAATGTTCACCCCGCACTTTTCCGTCGATGTTTCCTGTCCTCTACCGCGACGCTGGCCGGGTCTACGTCGCGTACCAGCCGGTCCTCACCCGAGAGGCACACAAACCGCTGGCCGCGCATCCGGCCGATCAGGGTCAGGCCGACCTCGCGCGCGATCTCGACGCCCCAGGCGGTGAAACCGGACCGTGAGGCCAGAACCGGGATGCCCATCATCGCTGTTTTGATCACCATCTCGGACGTCAGCCGCCCGGTGGTGTAAAGGATCTTGTCCTCCGCCGCCTTACCCTCGGACAGCATCCAGCCTGCGATCTTGTCGACCGCGTTGTGGCGGCCCACATCCTCCATATAAACCAGCGGGCGGTTCTCGCGGCACAGCACGGTGCCATGGATCGCCCCGGCCTCAAGATACAGGGATGGCGTACGGTTGATCTTGGCGGCCAGATCATAGAGCCATGAGGTGCGCACCTGAACCTGCGGCAGGCGCACGTCCTCCAACCCCTCCATCATGTCGCCAAACACGGTGCCCACGGCGCAGCCGCTGGTGCGGGTCTTTTTCTTCAGCTTGTCCTCGTAGGAGGTCTCACGCGCCGTGCGAACCACGACGGTTTCCAGATCGTCGTCATAGTCCACCCGCGTGATCTGGTCATCGGCCAGCAACATGCCCTGATTGCGCAGGAATCCCAGTGCCAGATATTCCGGGTAGTCGCCGATTGTCATCGCCGTGACGATTTCCTGCGAATTCAGGAATATCGTCAGCGGGCGCTCCTCGACCACCGAGATTTGGCTGACCTCGCCATTCTGGTCCACGCCTTCCACCGCGCGGGTCAGGCGGGCCGCGCCGGGGTCTGGGGCGATGATGTAGTCCGTGACATCCAGTTCCGTGGCCAATTGCAACCCTTTCCCAAGACCGCTACTTCTTCTGCGGACACCATAGGATTTAGCCATGGCAACCGCCACATCCAAGTCATACTTCTGGAAGGGTTTTCGCGACGGGACGCCGTTCATCTTCGTGGCGATGCCCTTCGGGACCCTGTTCGGCGTTTTCGCGACCGAGGCCGGGCTGGACATCGTTCAGACAATGGCCTTCTCGATCACGGTTTTTGCAGGCGCCGCACAGTTTGCGGCCCTGCAGTTGCTGCAGGACAACGCACCGACCATCATCATTCTGGCCTCCGCATTGGCGGTAAACCTGCGGGTGGCGATGTATTCGGCCTCGCTCACCCCTTATTTAGGGGCGGCGCCCCTGTGGCAGAGGGCCTGCGCAGCCTATTTGATCGTGGATCAGTCCTATGCCTGCTCGGTGGTGCGGTTCGAAAAAGAACCCCGGATGACCGTGCCTCAGCGCATGGCGTATTTCTTCGGGTCGGTCACGCCGATCACGCCGCTTTGGATGCTCACCACCTATCTGGGTGCGGTTCTTGGGGCACAAATCCCTGAAAGCTGGGCACTGGATTTTGCGCTGCCGATCACCTTTCTGGCCATGGTGGGCCCGATGATGCGGACGCTGGCGCATGTGGTCGCCGCGCTGGTTGCGATTGTCGTCGCGCTGCTGACGGTTGCCGTCCCGTTCAATCTGGGTTTGCTGATCGCCGGAGCGGCGGGGATGGTGGCCGGGGCGCAAGCCGAACTGATGCTGGAGGGGAAGAAATCATGACTCAGGTCGACCCGGTCACCATCTGGACCATCATCGTCGGGCTGGCCGTCGGCAGCTTTGCCCTGCGCTTTGCCTTTATCGGGCTGGTTGGCGACCGTCCGATGCCACCGTGGCTGTTGCGGCACCTGCGCTACACAGCGGTTGCCATCATTCCGGCCCTGATTGCGCCACTGGTCGTCTGGCCCACGGCAACCGAAGGGCAACCCGACATCCCGCGCATGGCAGCCGCCGCAGTCGCATTATCGGTCGGAGTTCTGACGAAAAACGTTCTTGCCGCGATTTTCACCGGCTCGGCAACCCTTTATGGGTTGCTGTTCCTATTGGGTTGACGTCGCATCCAACTGGTTCAGGCGCGCATTGTTCGCGGCCAGACCCTTTTGCAGATCGGCATCGTCGTTCTCGCGGTATTCTTCCGTCACCACACCGGGCAATTGTCCGAACTGATCCGAGAGCTTCACCGGATAAAACGTGACGTCGATCTGCTCGAACCCCGGCACCTGCTGCAATATCCGGGCGGTTGAGTTTGCGCAGAACGCGCCTGCAACCGGTCCGCTTTGCTTGGCCAGCTGCAGCGCGATTTCGGCCTGCTGAGGGCTCACCTGAATCGTTTGGATCCGCGCATAATGGGATTCGCGTGCGTGCGAGCTGCGATAGGCTTGCTCGACCGCCGGGGTGATCCCATAAAGAACGTCGTCCTTGATCGGCACTACGTCCGCGCGAAACGACCCGGCAGGATCAAAGATCACCCGCTCGCTGCCGCCGATCATCAAGGATGTGTGCGCGCCGGATCCGGTGCGCGTGTTGATCATCGTATACAGCGTCAGGGTAGACGGCCCGGGGTCACGGTAAGACCGGGCGACAATCTCGGCCTGATCTGCCTGCGGACGGTCGGACACCGCGCAGCCTGTCAGCGTTGCTGCCAGAAGGCAGGCAATCAAAATCCGGAACACGGGTCGCCCTCGGTTCAGCTTAGGACGCGAAAACCGCGAGGAACAGGCAAAGGAAGGCGATGACAACCACGCACCATGTGGTGGCCTTGATGAAGCCGTTAAAGGTTTTTTCCTGGACGGTGATGTCCATTTCGCCGTGCTTGTGGTCAGCCATGTGTCTTAGAATCCCAATTCGCGTGTTTTCCTGTTGGATAATCGAAAAGAGTCAGGCTGTCACCACGTCATTCGCGCGCAGGGCATGACGTCACTCGCTTGCAGGGGTGCGTTCTCCGAACACGGAACATCCCGGATATCCAAATCCCCAGCGCCAGGGCAATCCGCTGCACGGGCCGCCGCCAAAGCGGACGGCACCGTAGATGGTATCTGCTGTCAACGCATGGACGTTTCGGATCTGATCAGGGGTCATCTCATAGCGCTCAGCGTATTCCTCGGCATGGCTGTCGCCATGGTCCTTGACGCAGGCCCGCAAGGTTTGATCCGCAGAAAGCCGCGCGTCAAAGCTGTCTTCGGCGCGCAAGGCCCCACCTGCGTTGTGATAGGCACGGTCATGGATGACGCAACATTCCTCCCAAGGGGGATGCGCCTGATACAATTCACCGATCTGCGGGAAGGTGTCTGCCACCCAGCGCCAACTGGCCGACAACCCGCCCGAACATCCGTCGGTTTCAAACGGTGTCAGAGGTTCGACGCCCCGCTGCGCGATCAAGGCCCGGTGGGCAGGCATTTCGACGCTGCGCATCAGGTCCTGCGCGACGGCAGGCCCCGACAGGCAGATCAGAAACAGCGCCAGCTTATGGGCTGTCATCGCGCATCGCCTCGGTATCGACCTGCATTCCGAAACTTGTGGCCAGCCACAGCAGCAACCGCTCTGCCGGTCCCATCTCGGCACGAACGCGCAAAACCTCGCGCGCCATGGCTGGGCGGTCGGTGATCAGCCCGTCCACCCCCATCGAGGCCATGGCAGACATTTGCAGCGGATCATTCACCGTCCAGACATAGATGTCCTTGCCCGCATCCTGAACGGATCGGATCAGCCCAGGCGAGACCGTGGCCGCGTTCACGGCAACAAAATCCCCCTCCAACCCGGACAGATCACCCACGGCGGTTGCGGCCAGAACGCCCGCGCGCCAATCGGGCCGGATCGCCTTCATCTTTTGAACAGCCGGGTATTTCAGCGACATCGTGGCAATGTCGTCCTGCATTCCCAACTCTTCGACCAAAGCGGCCACGCGGTTCTCCAGATCAATATCGTGACCGTAGTATTTCAGCTCGATAATGACCTTGGATCTACCCTTTGTGGCCCCCAAAACCTCACGCAGCGTCGGGGTGCGCTGATCGGCATATTCGGGGCCAAACCAGCTGCCGATATCAATCTGGGCCACATCCTCCATCGTGGCGTCCCAAACCTTTAGATTGACCCCGGCCAGTTTCATGAAATCGCTGTCATGGGCGACGATCACCACGTCATCCGCCGTTTCCTGTACGTCGATCTCAACCCAGTCCGCGCCGTCCTCGATGGCTTTCAGGACCGAGGCCATAGTGTTTTCAGGCCGCAACGCCGCCGCCCCGCGGTGGCCGATCACCTCGGCCCGGTCCGGGGCCTGCACCCTTTCCAGCAGGTTTTGACCAAACCAAACACCTGCCAGCACGGCGATCAAGGCCAGACCTACAGCGGTGAACAGCGGCACCCCCAGACGCCCCGGTTCGGGATGCGGCAGGTCGGCTGTCTGCGGTTCAAAGAACCGATCCAGCAAAACCGCCAAAGCGCCCAGCGCCGTGGCCGCCAGCACCAAACCGGCCAAGGCCCAAAGCCCCGCAATGACCAGGCTGTAGATCAAGGCCAGACGCAGATGGCCGCTGCCCTGCAACGGCACCAGTGCAAACAGGAGGCCCGCAACCCACGCAATCACTGCAGCAATGACAAGGCGCGTGGCCAGCCACAGCACCAGCGACAGTTTCAGACGGCCCCGATTACCCTCCATCCGCGATGCGCTGATATTGAACACATGCGCCGGGTGAACGTTTTCAAACAACACCAGATGCAGCGAAAGCGCCCAGGCCGATAGCCTGCGGATCAGGACCCATGCCATCACAAGCATCACCGCCCCGATCATCAACACAGCAACCCAGAAGGCGGGCGGGTGGAAGGTCAGGTAGTAGTTGATGTCATATTCGGTCAGCCACCACCACGCGATAAGGCCGGAAATGGCCAGAAAGGGCAGCGCCAGAAGCAGCACGCGCAGGATAAAGCGCGCGGCAAAGCTGAACAGCGCGGGCAGGCGCGACAGAACCAGGCGGATCGAAGAGCTGCCTGCGCGCCACGGATCGGGCTCGCCCATACGCAGCGAACCCGCCATGACCGCAAAGACAAAAACCTCGGTCATCAGAAACAGGCTCAGCACCACAAGCGCCGCGATGAACCCGGCGGGGGACAGAATGAAGGCTGCGATGTCCTGATCCGTCAGGGCCGTTTGATTTGACATGGACACCGCGAGATTGACCGCCGCCGCCACGCCCGGTGCAATCAGCGCGATCAGCAACAGGCGGACGGCAAGGTAGACGGGCACAAAGACACGCCGCCGCCGCCAGGCGGCACCATAGGCATGTGTAACGGCTGAGAAATCTGACACTTGCGCGGCCTCCTGAACGGTTTACTCATTCAAGGCTGCGAAAGCGTGAATTGCAAGTCAGCTTTCTTCCAGATCTGCGGCCAGACGGAACCCGATGCGGTTGGCGGGCTTGTCCTCGACCGATTTCGGCAAAGCGCGCAGCATGACATTCAACTGGCTGACATGCTGTACCAGCTGGGTGCGGGCGCCCGATCCATCCGAGCCGTAGAAGGTGATGACATCGGGGTCGAAATACCCCATCCCTTCGATCCGCATGACACCCGCGTCACCGCCGGTGAAGCCCATCGCAACCTCCTGATCTCCATCCAGCGTCTTTTCAAAGTTCTGGATGTAAAGGATCAGACGTTCGTATGCCCATTGGGCCGGGCTTTTGGTCTCGACCGGTTGTTGCAAGGGTTCCGGCAGGGTTTTCGAACCGGATTCGGCCTCGGCGTTGGCGTGGACCTCGTAGCAGCGCGGCAGGGCCGCCGCTTCGGCAGCTTCGGCTGAGGTTTCGATCTCGTCCTGCATTCTTTACCCTTTGCGTTGGTAGACCCAGGCACCGTCTGCGCGGCGCGTCCGGGTGACAGCTCCAATGTGGTAAAGATGGCTCATATGTGCAACCGCTTCGACCAGGGCCAGGCCATATTCCCCCTCGCCGATCGACCGTTTGAACAGGGGCGCAAAACACTCGGCGGCGGCTTTGGGTTCGGTCAGGTCTTTCAACAAGCGCTTAAGCGCACCGTGATGGTTGTCGATCAACTGCCGCATCCGCAGCGGCAGGCCAGTGAACGGCAATTTGTGCCCGCCCAGAACCAGATGTTCGGGCCGCGCCAGGGTTGCAAGCCGTTCACACGCCTCCAGCCAGCCCGAGATCGGGTCGGCCATGGGCTCGGTCGCGTAGACGCCCAGATTGGGACTGATCGAGCTGAGGATCTGATCGCCGCTGAGAACCAGATCATCGTCGCGGCTCCAGAGCGTGACATGTTCCGGCGCGTGGCCGTTGCCCATATGCACGTCCCAGTCCCGCCCGCCCACGCGGAACACGTCGCCCTGCTGGATGCGGGTGAACCCAAGCGGCATGGGATAGACGCTGTCGGCAAAGTTAAAGGGGCGGTCGGCTTTGCGTTTATCCAGAACCTCGGCCGCCATTCCGGCGCTTTGGTAGAAATCCAGCGTTTCCTGCGGCCAGCTTTCCTGCACGTCCAGCGTCAGCATGCGCGCGAACAGCCATGCGGTTCGGCTGGTCACCAGTTCAGCGCCGTATTCGGACTGAAACCAGCCCGCGTTGCCGATGTGATCGGGGTGATGATGCGTGGCCACAACCCGGTGGACGGGTTTGCCGCCCAGCGGCCCGGACATCAGATCCTGCCAGATCGCGCGGGTTTTCCGCGACGACATCCCAGTGTCGACGATGGTCCAGCCGTCACCGTCATCCAGCGCGTAGACATTCACATGGTCCAGCGCCATCGGCAGCGGCAGTCGGATCCACAGCACACCTTCGGCAATCCGCGTGGCCTCGCCGGGTGCAGGCGGCTCGGGCCAGGGGTAGCGGATGGCCGGAGAGTGCAGGTCGTCCATCATGCCGACAGATCATCCGCGCTAAGGGCAAACAGGTCCACCGACCCGTTCTGCGCTTGCGCCAGCAGGCCGGTATATTCGGGCAGCAGCGCTTTGATGTAATAGCGCGCCAGCTTGCCACGTGGGCCCTTTGGGTCCGCCAGGGCGGCTTTCAGATGGAAATGCCCGCCCAGAACCCGCGCGAAGGCGTGCAGATAAGCCAGCGCCCCGGCAAAGCGGTCATTCATGTTGCCCTGTGACACCATCCATTCGGTTGCTTCGCGCAGGGACTCGGTCGCCTCCCACACGGGACCGGCAAGATCGGGCACAGTGGCGCGGGCCTGTTCGGCGTGATCTTCGATCTCGTCCAGCAGGCGCGAAGCCGCCTCGCCCCCGTCCATCATCTTGCGGGCGACAAGGTCCATCGCCTGAATACCGTTGGTGCCTTCGTAGATCGCGGTCACACGGACATCGCGGTAGAACTGAGCCGCCCCGGTTTCCTCAATCACGCCCATGCCGCCATGCACCTGAATGCCGGTTTCAGACACGCGCATCCCGGTGCGGGACCCGAACGCCTTGGAGATCGGGGTCAGCAATGCAGCGCGGGCCACCCAATCAGCGTCGCCTGTCGCTTCGGCCATGTCGATGGCGGCAGCATTGGCCAGCATGATCGCACGGGCCGCAAAGGTATCGGCGCGCATATCGGCGACCATTCGGCGCACATCGGCGTGGTCAATGATTGTCCCTGAAGGGGTTTTGCCCTGCTTGCGATCCTGCGCGTAGGCCAGCGCGTGCTGATAGGCGGCTTCGGCCACACCGATGCCCTGCCCGCCCACGCCCAGCCGCGCGTTGTTCATCATGGTGAACATGGCTGCCATGCCGCCATGTTCCTGCCCCACCAGCCAACCGGTTGCACCGTCATATTGCATCACACAGGTGGGCGAGCCGTGCAGACCCAGCTTATGCTCGATTGAAACAACCTTCAGATCATTGCGCGCACCCGGATTGCCATCGGCATCCGGGATAAACTTGGGCACCAGGAACAGCGAAATCCCCTTTGTGCCCGGCACCCCATCCGGCAAGCGTGCCAGCACCAGATGACAGATATTTTCGGCAAAGTCGTTGTCACCCCATGAGATAAAGATCTTCTGCCCCGAGATCGCATAGGTTCCATCGCCGTTGGGTTCGGCCTTCGATGTCAGCGACCCAACATCCGAGCCTGCCTGCGGTTCCGTCAGGTTCATCGTGCCCGACCATGCACCGGTCATCAGCTTGGGCAGATACAGCGCCTTGAGCGCGTCACTGGCATGGTGCTGCAGGGCTTCGATCTGCCCCTGGCTCATCAGCGGGGCCACCTGCAGTGACAGGCAGGCCGCGCTCATCATCTCGTTCACGGCGGTGGTGACGGTCATCGGCAGGCCCATACCGCCATGCTCGGGGTCGCCGCTGATCCCGATCCAGCCGCCCTCGGCAATCGCGGCCCAGCCATCCGCATAGCCGGGCGGGCTGTGCAGCACACCATCCTCCAACCGTGCCGGTTTCAGATCGCCGGTGGCGTTCAGTGGGGCCAGAACCTCTTCACACATCTTGCCCGCCTCGGACAGGATCGCGCTGACGACGTCGGGGCTGGCATCGGCAAACCTTTCGGTCGCCGCAATCTGATCGAATTCGACCACATTTTGAAACAGGAACTCGTAGTCTGAAATCGGTGCGCGGTATGTCATGTTGTCCCTCGGGGGCTGTCTGACCGGTATTGCGCAGGCGGGCTTGGAATTCCGGCCCGGCACCGGTATGCATCAAGGCTTGGGTGCATTACCTACCTGTCCTTATGTTGCAAGCAACCAAAACGCGGCGTCACCAGACATGATCCCCACAACTCTCGATCTGACAGCAGACCCAGACGGCATCGCGCGCGCGGCTGACCTGCTGCGTCAGGGCCTGCTGGTCACCTTTGCAACCGAGACGGTCTATGGCCTTGGCGGCGATGCCCGCAACGGAGAGGCCGTGGCCGCGATTTACGAGGCCAAGGGCCGCCCCAGCTTTAACCCGCTGATCGCCCATGTCGCTTCGGCCGAGGCTGCGCGGCGGTTTGTCGAATGGTCGGATCACGCGGAAACCCTTTCCAATGCCTTTTGGCCCGGCCCGCTGACACTGGTTCTGCCTTTGCGCGACGGGCACGGGATTTCTTCACTGGTCACGGCGGGGCTGGACACGCTGGCGGTGCGGGTGCCCGCGCATCAAACCGCCCGCGATCTGCTGACCGCCTTTGACGGGCCGGTCGCGGCCCCGTCGGCGAACCCCTCAGGTCAAATCAGTCCGACGACTGCCCAGCATGTGCGTGCAGGCCTTGGAGGCCGGATCGCAGCCATTCTGGATGATGGCCCTTGTGGCGTGGGTCTGGAATCCACAATCGTGGGGCTGGCCGGAGAGCCGACCTTGCTGCGCCCCGGAGGTGTGGCGCTGGAAGCGGTCGAGACCGCCCTCAACACCCGCCTGCACCTGCACCAATCCGGCGACCTGCTGACCGCGCCCGGGCAATTGCAGTCACATTATGCCCCGGATGCGCCCGTGCGCCTGAACGCGCAGAGCAGGCAAGGCGATGAGGTTCTTTTGGGCTTTGGCCCTGTCGATTGCGATCTGAACCTGTCTGAAGCCGGAAACTTGCCCGAGGCCGCCGCCAACCTGTTTGCGGCACTGCACAGCTTGAATGAAACGGGCCGGCCGATTGCCGTGTCTCCGATCCCGGACCATGATCTTGGGGCTGCGATCAATGACCGCCTGCGCCGGGCCGCGGCCCCACGCGACAGCTGATCAGGCGCGGCCCGCGCTGGCCGACAGGGTCAGGGGATCGACGCCCAGCGTGGCCAAGGCGGCCTCCCACTTTTCGTCGTCGGGCACATCAAACACGAGTTTCGAGCTCGCCTCGGTCGTCAGCCAGCCATTCATTGCGATCTCATCTTCCAATTGCCCCGGCCCCCAGCCGGAATAGCCCAGTGCGAGCACAGAATTCAGCGGCCCCCGGCCCGAGGCCAGATCCTCCAGCACATCCAGCGTCGCGGTCATGCTGAAATCATCCGAGATTTGCATGGAATGCAGGTTGGCCTCGTAATCTGCGCTGTGCAGGACAAAGCCGCGCGACATCTCGACCGGGCCACCGAAATGCACAAGCCGCTCGCCCACAATCGGGATACTGCAGGCGATGTTCAACTGCCCCAGCAGGGCCTTGATCCGCAGGTCCGAGGGTTTGTTCACGATCAGACCCATCGCGCCATCGTCGCCATGACTGCACATATAGACAACCGAGTGGTCGAATCGCGGATCGCCCATGCCGGGCATCGCAATCAACAGTTTTCCGGTCAGGTCCATTGGGTGGCTTCTCTTTTTCAACTCAGCTTCACAATGACCCTGCGGCGCAGGGATTGGCAAGTCGGCAGCGGGGTTTTCCGCAGATTTCAGTCAGGTGACCCGAACGTGACTTGGATTTTCGTGCCGCACCGCGCATGTATAGGCAATGAACACGCTGATGAAATCCCTTGCCGCCACCATCGCGGCCTGTTTTTGCATGATCTTTCCGGCCACCGCGCAGGGGCTGGACGGAGTTGTCAGGCTGGACATTCTGGATGGTGGCCGCACCGCCAATGGGACCTATATGGGGGCCTTGCGCCTGACTTTGAAGGACGGGTGGAAGACCTATTGGCGCGCACCGGGCGATGCGGGCATTCCGCCGCAATTCGACTGGAACGGGTCGCGCAACGTGGGCGATGTGTCAATCACATGGCCCGCGCCCGATGTGTTTGACCAGAACGGCCTGCAATCTATCGGATACGAGGATCAACTGGTTCTGCCGGTCGAGATCACGCCGAAGAACCCGGCCAAGCCCGTGCGTCTGCGCGGTGAGATGGATTTGGGCGTCTGCAAGGATGTCTGCATCCCCGAACGGCTGGATTTCGACCACACGCTGGATGCCGAAGCGGGCCGCAACCCTGCCATCGCCGCAGCACTGGCCCAGCGCCCGTTTTCCGCGCGTGAGGCCAACGTATCCGCTGCGCGGTGTAGTTTGACCCCAACGGCGGACGGCATGCAGATCGAGGCACGTGTGACCATGCCTTCGGCGGGTGGGCAAGAGATCGCGGTGATAGAACCCGGCAATCCGGTGCTGTGGGCTTCGCAGCCCAAAACCGTCCGGCAAGGTGGCACGCTGATCGCAACTGCCGAGGTCATCAATGCCTCTGGCGCGCCTTTTGCGCTGGACCGGTCCGAGATTCGGATCACGGTATTGGGCGCTAACCACGCCGTGGACATTCAGGGCTGCACCGCTGGGTGATCGCATGACCCAAACCCCGAAGATCGGCGCGCTGGCGGTTGTGCTGCATCAGGATCAGGTTCTGCTGGTGCAACGCAGCAAACAGCCTGACCGGGGATTGTGGGGCTTTCCCGGCGGTCACCTGGAATGGGGTGAAACCGTTTTGGAGGCTGCGCAGCGAGAGCTATTCGAGGAAACCTCGGTCACTGCGCAGCCAACACATTATCTGGACAATCTGGACATGCTGCGGCGGGATGAGGCGGGCCTTGTGATCTCCCACTACCTGCTGGTCGGCGTGGCCTGCCGCTATCAATCCGGCGCGCCGGTCGCAGGCGATGATGCACTGGATGCGCGCTGGTTTCCGATTGAGCAAATACGGCAGGGCGATCTGCCGATGAGCGCACGGGTTCGTCAACTTCTGGAATATGCTCTGCGCGAAGGCTAAGGGCCAACATGATCTTTCAGCCTCGCGTAAAGCATCCCAGAGGCTATAAAGCTGAGGACGACAATCGGGATCGCCCCAACCAGAAATGCGCCCAGACCCATGTTCAGAACGGCCACCCCTTCATCACCCGAATAGAGGGCGGACAGGGCACCGACCGGAGCGCCTGTCAACGCTGGCCAGACCATTGTCACGGCAAACCAGAACAATAGCGCCGCGCCCGTGGCGGCAACTGCCCCCTGCATCACCCGATCCGGGGCGCGGACAGCTCGGCGCATGGCTGTCATCGGACGCGATACGTCGTTCAGGATCGCCAGCAGGGCCGGAACCAGCACCAGAACCAGCAACATGCCAAAGCCCAACCCGTAGACCAGAGTGATCACCGTGGGCTTCAGGAACTGCGCCTGCTGAGAGCCTTCATACAGCAAAGGCGTCAGCCCCAGCACCGTCGTCAGCGTGGTCAGCATCACAGGGCGCAACCGGTCCGCTGTGCCTTCGACGATAGACGGCACCAATCCGCGTTCCTGCTGGTGGCCATCGATGGTCGTCACCAGCACAATCGAGTCGTTGATGATGATCCCGGTCATGCCCAGCAGACCCACAACCGTGAACATGCTCAGCGGTACGTCCCAGATGTAATGCCCCCAGATCGCGCCCACCAAGCCAAACGGGATGATTGCCATCACCACTAAGGGCCGCGACCAGCTGGCAAAGACCCAGGCCAGTACCAGATAGATCCCGGTCAGACACAGGATCAGGCCTGTGCGCGCCTCGGACAGGAACTCATCCTCTTGTTCGCTGAGGCCCGCCATGCGCCATTCGACCTGACGTTCGGCGGCGATATTGGGCAGAATCTCTTCGTTCAGCGCGCGTTCGATCTCGGCCGCGCGGGTCGGATCGTCCTCGGATATGTCGCCATTGACCGAAATCACCCGCAGCCCGTTTTCACGCCGTACGGTCGAGAAGCCCGACTTGCGTTCGACCGAGACGATATCGGCCAGCGGCACATAGACCCCGTCCGGGGTGCGCATCAGCGTGCGTTCAAGAAAATCGGCGGTCAGTTCGCCCTCGGGCAATTCCACACGGATCTCAGCACTGCGGGGACCATCGGGGAAGGTCGCAGCCTCGATCCCGTTGAGCCTGTTGCGCAGAACCCGACCCAAGGTTTCGATCCGGAAGCCCAGCGCCTGACCTTGCGCAGTCAGGTCCAGAATGAATTCTTCCTTGTCATAAGCCAGATTATCCTCAAGCGCCGAGACCTCGGGGAATTTCGACAATTCGGTCTGCAAATCCTCTGACGCCGCCTTGAGAGTATTCACATCCGAGCCATAGAACTGCACATCGATGGCATCACCGCCGGGGCCGGATCGCCAGCCGCGGAAACTGATCAATTCGACCTTGGGGTGGCGGGGTACGAATTCCTGCAACTCGCCCACAAACTCAAAGCTCGAATAAGGGCGCAGGTCGGCGTCGATCAGTTCGATCGAAATACCACCCAGCAAATCGTCGTCCTTGCCCTCGGCGGCGGACAGACCAAACCCGGCACTGCCGCCAACCTCGGCCAGAACATAGTCGATGGGGGTGCGGCCATGGCGTTCCTCGTAAATCTGTCCCAGCTCATCGGTGGCCTGCTGCAACTGGCGCATCATTTCAAGCGTATCGGCGCGGGTGGCGCCTTCGGCCATGATGAAGTTGCCGGTGACCGAGCCACGCTCGGGCGCATTGAAGAACCGCCAGTTCACGTCGCCTCGGATGAACAGGGCAATCTGGCTGGCCAGAATAACGATCATCAGGGCGACGACCACATACCGCGCCCAGATGACCCAGGCGATGAAGGGCCGGAACAGATGATCCCGCACCCAGCGGAACCCCCGGTTCACGACCCGATTGGGCAGGTCGTACCAATGTTCCTTGGCCGAATGCGCGATGGCATGGGCCATGTGGTTGGGCAGGATCAGGAAGCATTCGATCAGTGAGGCCGCCAGAACGGCGATCACGGTAAAGGGAATATCTCGGATCAACTCTCCGAACCGACCACCGACAAGGGTCAGGCCGAAAAAGGCGATTACCGTGGTGATCGTGGCCGCAAAGACCGGCATGGCCATGCGCCGGGCGGCGCGCTCGGCGGCAACCATGGGCGGTTCGCCCAATCGGCGGGCACGGAAATCGGCGTGTTCGCCCACCACAATCGCGTCATCGACGACGATGCCCAGCGTGATGATCAGGCCGAACAAGGACACCATATTCAGCGACAAACCGCCCAGATACATCAGCGCAATCGCCGCTGACATCGCGACCGGGATGCCTGCCGCCACCCAAAAGGCGATCCGGGCGTTGAGGAACAAAAACAGCAGGCAGACGACCAACCCAAGCCCGACAAGGCCGTTGTCGATCAGAATATCCAGCCGATCCGTGATCGCCTGCGCGCGGGTGCGGATCAGTTCAACCGTGACACCTTCGGGCAGGCTGGCCTGCATTTCGGCGACGACATCTTCGACCGAATGCTGGATACCGATGGCGTCACCCAGATTCGAGCGGTCCACCCGGATGGACATGGCCGGGTTCTCACCCACAAAGTAGCTGCGGTTGCGATTGACCCCTTCGACCCGGATCGTCGCCACATCACCCACGAGCAGTTTGGACCCATCCGCAAAGTTGCGCAGCGTGATGCCTTCGATCTCTTCCGGTGTGCGTTTCTCGGCCCCCGTCCGAATGCGGGCATTGGCACCGCTGACATCACCGGCGGGGCTGGCATTGACCTCGGCCGCGATGGCTGTCGCGATATCGGCCAGAGCGATATCGTTGGCGATCAGCTGAGCGGTCGGCACCTCGACCACAACGCGCGGAGCCGCCAGTCCCCGGATCGTGGTGCGGGTAACACCGACCGCAAATAGCCGGTTGATCAATTCATCGGTGAACTTCGCCAACTGGTCAGGCGCAACCGGACCCGTGACAACCACATCCGTAACGCGATCCCGCCACGCGCCGCGCCGGATTGAAGGTTCTTCGGCGTCCACCGGCAGGTTAGTGACGCTGTCCACGGCGGTGCGGACTTCTTCGATGGCGCGGGCCATGTCCCAGTTGGGCTCGAACTCCAACCGGATGCTGGCCGAACCTTCGCGTGAGGTAGCCGTTGTGCTGGTGACACCTTCAACCGCCAGCAACTCGGGTTCCAGCAGTTGAACGATGCCATTGTCGACATCCTCGGGGCCTGCGCCGTCCCATTCAACCGCCACATCGACCCGTTCCAGAATGACATCGGGAAAGAACTGCGCGCGCATGTTCGGGATCGCTGCGGCCCCCAAGACCAGCATGACCAGCAGCAGCAGATTGGCGACCGTCCGGTGCCGGGTGAAATAGCTGAGGATACCACCGGCCGCGCTTGGGATCTCGCGCATCATGGCGCTTAGCCCCCGGCCCGGTTTTCAATACGCCGGACAAGCGAGGCAGGCACCTGTGCCGCCTCCAACTGACCCAACATGCGGGATTTGACGTCCTGCGGCATGCCTTCGCTGGCTTTCACCTGCGCCATGAGTTGTGCACGCTGTGTATCCGTCAACTCGACCATATCCGTGTCGGCATTTGCCTCGACCCGCAAGGGGCGCACCCGCACGCCCGAGCCCAACAGCGGCGTCCGGCCAATCACGACCTCGCGGCCTTCCAGACCTTCGCCGCGCAACAACACCTCATCGCCTTGCCGCCGGATCAACTGCACCGGCAGCGCCTCTAACCGGTCATCTGCGCCCAGAACCAGAACCGTTCCAGCCGCATCCAGAACCGAGGATGGCAAACGCACCACCGCATCCAAAGGTTGTTCCTGCACCGTCACGGTCACGAAATCCCCCGGTTTGAAGCCCGAGGCGGTGTCCAGACGGGCAAAGATCAGACGTCCGGTCTGCCCTTCCCCGGCTGACCCGCTATCCCGACTGATCCGGCCTTGGGCGGTCAGGTCGGTCCCTGTTACCTCAAGTGAGACAGTCACCGGCGCGTCGATCAGTGCGCCCGTGTCATCCAGCAATCGCACAAACTGCGCCGTAGAAACTCTGAACGCCACCTCCAGCGCATTTGGGTCCACCAGCTCGGCCAGCTTTTCATTGGCCGACACCAATCGCCCCTCGACTAAGGTGACATCGGTCAGCGTACCGCCAAACCGGGCGCGAATGGTCATATCGTCCAGATCGCGTTCCGCTGCTTCCAGCGCAATTCGCGCCCGCGCAAACAGCGTGGTTGCCTGATCCACACGCGACTCGGCCTGCGCCAAGGCAATGCGGCGCGCCAGAACCGATTGCTGGGCGGCGGCGGCGGACAATTCGGCCTCTTCCACGCTGGCCGTAGCCCCCACACCGCGGGATTCCAGATCGCGTTGCCGTTGCAGGGCGCGGTCTCGCAGGTCCGCTTGGGCCTCTGCCGATTTCAACTCATCCTGTGCCAGCAGTAACGAGCGTTCGGCGTCGCGTTCTTCGAACTGGGCATCCAGCAAATCCGATTTGGCGCGATCCAAGGCAGATTGCGCATCAGCCGGGTCCAGCTCAACCAGCACCTCACCTGCTGTGACGGTGCCTCCGTCCTCAAAATCATCAGCCAGAGCAACCACGCGCCCGCCCAGCGCCGCGCGCAACTCCAGCCTGCGGCGGCTTTGCACCTCACCAAACGCTTCCAGATAGGGGGTGACGGTCTCAAGCTCGGCCTGTCGGACGGTTACCGCAAAGACCCGCTCGCGCGCCTGAGGTTGTTCGTTCTCGCGCGTCAGCACGTCCTGCACCGCGCCAGAGATGATTTGCGCGGCCACAAACAGCAAAGCCAGCGTCAGCGACGCCAGAAAGACACCGACAAGACTTTGCCTTAGAAAACGCATTCTCACTTACCCCGGGTTGCAATGGGCTGCCTTGTGCAAAATGTAGCCGGACCGCCAAATATGCCAAGCCACAAAGCGGTTATAAGGTCTTGAACGTAGGACCAGTCTACTTCCGTCGCAGATGTTCGTCCAATCGGGGCATTATTTCCACGAAATTGCAGGGGCGGTGGCGGTAATCGAGTTGTTTTTCCAAAATCCCGTCCCACGCATCCTTGCAGGCCCCGGGGCTGCCGGGCAGGGCAAACAGATAGGTTCCCCCGGCGACCCCGCCAGTGGCGCGGGACTGTACGGCCGAAGTGCCGATTTTCTCCATCGAGATGATGGTGAACACGGTACTGAACGCCTCGATCTCTTTTTCATAAACATCGCGATGCGCCTCGACCGTCACATCGCGCCCGGTCAGTCCGGTGCCGCCGGTCGAGATCACGACGTCTATTTCGGGGTCGCCGATCCACAGCCGCAGCTGCGCCGCTATTTCGGCGCGCTCGTCTTGGATGATCTTACGATCAGCCAGCACATGCCCTGCCCGCTCGATCCGGTCCACCAATGTCTGGCCCGAGCGGTCTTCGTCCAGCGAACGCGTGTCCGACACGGTCAACACCGCAATGCGGACCGGGATAAACTCCATACTCTCATCGATGCGCGACATGCAGCGTCAGGCCCTTTCCATGATTGCCAGCCGGGCCGCCAAAGTGATGAATATCCCTCCGGTGACCCAACCCATGATGCGCGAGGCGCGCGGGTTCGAAATCAGAAGCTTGCCCGCTCCTCCGGCGAACACACCGACCAGCCCGTTCACCACAAACCCGCCCAGCGCGATGATGACGCCAAAGATCAGGAACTGCGCAAGGATCGACCCCGAGTTGGGATCAACGAATTGCGGGATGAAGGCCAGAACAAACAGGATCACCTTCGGGTTGGTCAGGTTCACCACCAACCCATCCCGAAAGGCCATGCGGGTCGGCCTGACCGACCCCTCTGCTGAAACAGCACCGTTCCGGATCGCGCCCCATGCCAGATACAGCAGATAGGCAACGCCCATCCAGCGGATGACATCGAACAGCCACGGCATTGAAGACACCAATGCCCCAAGGCCCAGCCCGGCCAGCAGCACATGCACCATCAGCCCCAGCGAGACCCCGGCACTGGCCACAAGCGCCGGTTTTGCGCCGGAACGTAGCCCCTGCCCGAAACAGAACATCATGTCCGCGCCGGGCGTAAAATTCAGCACGATGGCCGCCGGGATAAAGGCCAGCAGCGTGACGGTGTCGATCATGAGGGTGCCTCGAACCAGTTTGCCTTGGGTCCCAGATTGGCGATCTGCGACCGCCCCAGCGCGCCGCGATAGCCCCAGCTGTCGTGGATATGGCCGCAAAACACCAGACCGGGCTGCAGTCTTTCCACCGCATCGCGCACCGAGACCGAACCGACAGAGATGCCCTGCGACGTGGTATCGCCATAACCTTTGGGTGGCGAGTGTACGATCAGAACATCCGCCCCGTCGCAGCGATCCAGCAATTCTGTTGCTTCTGCCTCGGTCAGGTCACAAGACCAGTCGCCAAAGGGCGTCACCGGCACGCCATAGCCCAGACCGAACAGGCGCATCCCATCGACGGTCATGCCAGTACCGTGCAGCACATGCACGCCCTCGGGGGCGGCATCGATCAACTCACCCGCGCTTTCGGCATTGCCGGGAACCAGAACCAATGGTGCTGAAATACCCGAAAGCATCTGCATCGCTTCATCCAGCCCCTGCCGCATATTGCAGTAATCCCCGGCCCCGATCACCAGATCCGCTTCGGCGCTGGCCGCAACCAGCTCGGCCGCGCGGTTGCGCGCCATATGCAGGTCCGAGAAGGCCAGAATGCGCATCACCCTGCCCCCAGCCGTGCTTTCAACTCCAGCAGATCAGCCCAGGCCTGCCGTTTCATCTGCGGCTGGCGCAGCAGATAGGCGGGGTGGAACATCGGGATCACTGGCAGGTCCAGCGCCTGATCCCAATTGCCGCGCAGCCGCGTGATGCCGCGTTTGCCCAGCACCGCCTGACAGCTGATATTGCCCATCACCACCAACACCTCGGGCCTGGCCAGCGCCACATGGCGTTCCAGAAACGGCTTCATCATGCCGATCTCTTCCGGCTTGGGATCCCGGTTTTGCGGCGGCCGCCAGGGCAGCACATTGGTGATATAGACGTTCTCGCGCCGATCCAGATCAATCGCCGCCAGCATCCGATCCAGCAATTGCCCTGCGCGACCGACAAAAGGCTTGCCCTCGCGATCTTCATCCCGGCCCGGAGCCTCACCGATGATCATCACCCGCGCGCCCGGCGTGCCATCGGCAAACACCAACTGGCGCGCACCGCGTTTCAACTCGCAATGGTCGAACGCCTCCATCGCTGCGCGCAACTGGTCCAGTGACCCTGCATTCTGCGCGGCGGATTTCGCAATCGCGACCGGATCGACCTGCTTGGGCGTGGCCGGGGCCGCTTGCGGGGTGGCGGGATTCTTGGCCTTGGGGGCGGTATCGGGCAACGCGTAACGGTCCACCGGCGCGTCCCCGATAGCCTCGGTCACGCCCAGTTCGACCTGCCAATCCAGCAGTGCCCGCGCGGTATGATAGTCCAAGCCCGATTCCATGCCCTTCAATCTAACCAGCTTTTGACTGAGGGAAAGCGAATAGACCTTGTCACGGCGCAGGGTCGCACCGACCATGACCCCAACCATGTTGTCGATCCTGCGATTCCTTTTGATTTCCTTTCTGTTGGTCCCTCTCACCGGTCCGGCCGATGCGCAGTTATTCGACCGTGGCACGCAATGCCGGGGCGGACAGTTTCAATGCGGCAGCCGGTGCTGCTCGGCAGGACAAAGGTGCAGCTTTGACGGGCACTGCATCCCATTGGGCGGCACCTATTGCGGTGGCGGTCGATCCTGCGGCCCGTTTGAACGCTGTGTTCCGGGCAGCACCCGCTGTGCACCAAAGGCCGCAAACGCCTGTAATTCAAGCCTGGATTGCCCAAGCGGCAGCCGTTGCAACGGGCGTGGTGAGTGCGAGCCTATCCAACCCGATCTCCACCTGAACCTGCCGCAACCCTGCGCCGATGGCCGGATTTGTGCACGCGGGTCGTTCTGCCTGCCGCAGGGCGGATGTTCCCGCGCCGGATGGTTCTTATGTGAAAAAACCGGGTCGCAATGCCGCCCGGGCTTCAAATGCTCGAAAAATCAGGGCTGTGTCCCGGTCAAGGCGGTCGATTGCGGCTATGGCAAATGGTGCAAACCCGGCGAGCGGTGCCTGCCCGAAGGCGGGTGCGAGATATTGCCCGAAGGGTCCGATCCTTAGGTTGCCTTGGCCCGCGCGGCTTTCTATAAGCGGTCCGATTGTCAGACAGGAGCCCGCCCAATGCGTTTCGCCCATCGTCACCTTCTTGGCATCGAGCATCTGTCGCAATCCGATATTACCGCCATCCTCGATCTGGCCGAAAAATATGTCGATCTGAACCGGCAATCCGCCAAACACTCGGACGTGTTGTCGGGGCTGACCCAGATCAACATGTTCTTCG
This sequence comes from Ruegeria sp. AD6, assembly GCF_056542325.1. Taxonomy (NCBI): domain Bacteria; kingdom Pseudomonadati; phylum Pseudomonadota; class Alphaproteobacteria; order Rhodobacterales; family Roseobacteraceae; genus Ruegeria; species Ruegeria sp. AD6. Next base: position 123,532 of record NZ_JBQFZQ010000007.1, read on the forward strand.
AGAATTCGACCCGAACGCAGGCCAGTTTCGAGATTGCGGGCAAGCGGCTGGGCGCGGATGTGATGAATATGGCGATGCAGGCCAGTTCGATCAAAAAGGGTGAAACGCTGATCGATACAGCGATGACGCTGAACGCAATGCACCCTGATCTGCTGGTGGTGCGGCATCCGCATTCCGGCGCGGTGGACCTGCTGGCGCAAAAGGTGAACTGCGCCGTGCTGAACGCCGGGGATGGCAAACATGAACATCCCACGCAGGCTCTGCTGGATGCGCTGACCATCCGCCGGGCCAAGGGCCGCCTGCACCGTCTGAACATCGCCATTTGCGGGGATGTGGCGCATTCGCGCGTGGCACGCTCGAACCTGATCCTGCTGGGCAAGATGGAAAACCGCATCCGCCTGATCGGCCCTCCGACGCTGGTGCCCGCGCAATTCGCCGAATTCGGGGCCGAGATTTATGACGATATGGCCGAGGGTCTGCGGGAGGTCGACGTGGTCATGATGCTGCGCCTTCAGAAAGAGCGGATGGATGGCGGCTTTATCCCCTCAGAACGCGAATATTATCACCGCTACGGTCTGGACGCCGCCAAACTGGCGCTGGCCAAACCCGACGCCATCGTCATGCATCCCGGCCCGATGAACCGGGGTGTCGAGATCGACGGAACCTTGGCGGATGACATCAACCGATCCGTCATTCAGGAACAGGTCGAGATGGGCGTCGCCGTCCGAATGGCCGCCATGGAACTGCTGGCCCGCAATCTTCGCGAGGCCGCATGAGCGATCTGACCATCGCCCCCCATGAACACGGCGTGATCCGCCTGTTCACGCTGGACATGCGCCCCGAAGAGGCGAAGTTCCTGCGCGAGCCGGGTGCGGCGGATCAGGTTCTGGGGGTCGACGGGCTGGACCCGGATCAGATCGACGTCTTTCCGGTCTCCGACCTCGAAGACCTCGGGCTATATGGCTATCTGAACGACGGTTGTGGCGTGTCCGAGGATCAATTGGACCGCACGACGCTGGACGCGGTCGAGGGCTGGGTCATGGTCCTGCGCAGCGCCGCGTTCCACGGGCGCCCCGCGACGCTGACCCCCGATCCCCGCCTAAAGCTGATCGGCCTGTTCACGGAAGAGGCGACAAACTGGACCGGCGGCGCAATCGAAACGGACAGCGCCAAACCCTTCTCGGCCCCGCAACATGCGGGCGATGGGGGCAAGGCGTCGCGCCGTATGGGATCGGCTTTTCTGGCCCTTGTCCTGTTGTTGATCGTCGGAGGTGCCCTGTGGCTGATCCTGTGATCTTCGCGCCCGACAAGGGGGCCTATATCCGCACCAACGCATGGCTCGCCGCCGCCGCCATGGCTGGCGCGATGATCATTCTGTGGCTGATCGGCAATCCCTATGTCTGGACCGGAGCCCCCGCTGGCCTCGCCGCAATCGGGTTGCGCGCGTGGTATCTGGCCTCCGAGGAACTGACCACCTCGTGGGAGATGACCGAAACCATGCTCACCGGCCCCGGCCCGCGCAAAGTTGCGCTGAACCAGATCGAGGCTGTGAACACCATGGGCAGTTTTGTCCAGCTTGTGACCAAGGGCGGCGACAAGCATCTGATCAAGTACCAGGCGGATCCCGCCGCCACCAAAGCCGCCATCGAAAGGGCCCTGCCATGAGCACCGTTCTGTTTACCAATGCCCGCCTGATCGACCCGGAAAGCGGGGCGGACTCGGCCGGGTGGCTGCACGTGGCCGACGGGCGCATCGTGGCAAAGGGCGATGCAGAGGCCCCCGCCATCGACGGGCAGGTCATCGATTGCCAGGGCAAATGCCTTGCCCCCGGTATCGTCGATATTGGCGTCAAAGTGTGCGAGCCGGGCGAGCGGCACAAGGAAAGTTATAAATCCGCCGGGCAGGCAGCGGCGGCGGGTGGGGTGACCACGATGGTCACGCGCCCCGATACCGCTCCTGCCATCGATACGCCCGAGACGCTGGAGTTTGTGACCCGCCGCGCGCAGGCCGACACTCCGGTCAATGTGCTGCCCATGGCCGCGCTGACCAAGGGCCGTGAAGGCCGCGAAATGACCGAGATCGGGTTCCTGATGGACGCGGGCGCGGTGGCTTTCACCGATTGCGACCATGTCGTCACCAACACCAAGGTGTTCTCTCGCGCGCTGACTTATGCGCGGTCCTGCGGCGCGCTGGTGATTGCGCATCCTCAGGAACCGGGCCTCAGCGCCGGGGCGGCGGCAACCAGCGGCAAGTTTGCCGCCTTGCGCGGGTTGCCTGCGGTTTCGCCCATGGCCGAGCGTATGGGGCTGGACCGCGACATTGCATTGCTGGAAATGACCGGGGCAAAATATCACGCCGACCAGATCACCACCGGCCGTGCCCTGCCCGCGCTGGAGCGCGCCAAGCGCAACGGGCTGGATATCACCGCCGGGACCTCGATCCACCATCTGACGCTGAACGAACTGGACGTGGCCGACTATCGCACCTTCTTCAAGGTCAAGCCGCCATTGCGGTCCGAGGATGACCGGCAGGCAGTGATCGAGGCGGTGCGAACCGGCCTGATCGACACGATCAGTTCGATGCACACCCCGCAGGACGAGGAAAGCAAGCGCCTGCCGTTTGAAGAGGCGGCATCCGGAGCCGTCGCGCTGGAGACGCTGCTGCCTGCGGCCCTGCGCCTGTATCATTCGGGCCAGCTGGACCTGCCGACCCTGTTTAGGGCAATGACGCTGAACCCGGCGAAACGGCTGGGTCTGGACAGTGGCCGTTTGTCCACAGGTGCGCCTGCCGATCTGTTGGTGTTCGATCCGGACATTCCCTTTGTGCTGGACCGGTTTACACTCAGGTCAAAATCACAGAACACGCCGTTTGACGGGCAGAGGATGCAGGGTAAGGTCATTGCAACCTATGTTGCCGGCAAAGAAGTCTACCGGAGAGCCTGATGCCCTTGATTGACAGTACGACAACCCAGCTCATCCTGTGGGCGGCTATGGGCTATTTGCTTGGGTCGATCCCGTTTGGGCTGATCCTGGCCAAGGTGATGGGGCTGGGCAATCTGCGGCAGATCGGGTCGGGCAATATCGGCGCGACCAACGTTCTGCGTACGGGCAACAAGGCTGCGGCCGCGCTGACGCTGCTGTTCGATGCCGGAAAAGGCGCGGCGGCGGTTCTGCTGGCGCGGGCCTTTGCGGGGGAAGACGCCGTACAGGTGGCTGCGCTGATGGCGTTTCTGGGGCATTGTTTCCCCATCTGGCTGGGCTTCAAGGGCGGCAAGGGCGTGGCAACCTTTCTGGGTCTGTGGCTGGCGCTGGACTGGCGGGTCGGGGTGGCGTGCTGCCTGACCTGGCTTGTGGCGGCTGCCATCTGGCGCATCTCATCCGTTGGCGCGCTGGCTGCTGCCGCCTTGTCCACCACATGGGTCGTGGTTCTGACCGATGGATCCAGCTTTGTGCTGGGGATCATCCTGACGCTGCTGGTCTATTGGCGTCACAACGCCAACGTGGCCCGGATCAAAGCCGGGACCGAGCCCAAAATCGGAAAGCCGTGACCGCCACAGACGTGTTTCTTGCCGCGTTTTTTGCGTTGCCACTGGGCACGTTCACCGGCCACGCGCAAGGCGGGCGGTACGTTGTTTCGCGTCAGGAAATGGCGGGCGGCAAGTCGCATAAACTGGTCGCGCATCAGTTGGACGGCACCGATTACATCAGCCTGAATCTGTATCAGACCCGCAACAGCGGCGCGTTGCTGCGCCCCTGCGAAATGCCCGCCGAGAAGGTGGTCGCCTTTGTTCTGGCGCTTCGCCCGGATGCGTGATTCGACTGCATTTTCGAACAGACCCTCTTCACCCTCGCACAATCACAATTGATTGTTTTGAACGTGAACAACCCGCTTCCCACCTGAAATTTCGTGACGGTCAATTACCGGCCGCACAGGACAAAATCCCGGGTGCGCATATCGCAATTGCAGTGAGAACGCGCAGCCCATTTCACGAAAGGTGAAGCTATGAACACGTTTAAATCTCTGATCGGTGGCGTTGCCCTGTCTGTTGCTCTGGCAACTTCGACCCTGGCCGCAGGCGTTGAAATCAACGCAAGCTCGACCGGACTGGCGATGCAGGGCTATGACCCGGTTGCTTATTTCACCGAAGGCGAGGCCACCAAGGGCGATTACCGCATCACCACGCTGCACGACGACGCGCTGTACCGCTTCTCGTCGGAAGAAAACAAAGCCGCGTTCGAAGCCAACCCCGAGGCTTACCTGCCCGCATATGGCGGCTACTGCGCGTTTGGCGCGGCCATGGGCTTCAAGTTCGACGGTGACCCGAACCACTGGAAAATCGTCGACAACACGCTGTACCTGAACCTGTCGAAAGACATTCAGGAACGTTGGGAAGGCGACATCCCGGGCTTCATCGAACAGGCCAGCGCAAACTGGGAAGACATCGCGGACAAAGCGCCTGCAGAACTGCAGCAATAATCCGCTTAAAAACCAACGCATGTCGGCGGCAGAGTGATCTGCCGCCGACATGTCATTTGAAGCCCTTGGCACGCACCCTATCTTTTTTGACAGACAGACCCGGATTTAACGGGCGCAGGCCGGTCAGATCGACCGACATTCAGTACGGAAAATGTAGCAAACGATGATCCGGCCCCGGCTTCGGATCGTAACAGCTTGTACACAGGCGCAACCTCAGGCCTCTGGCCGCTGCGCTCATTTTGCGAATGAAAGGATCAAAAGATGACTGGGAAATTGGCGCTCATCGCAGCTGTATCCACGTTGGCGGCAGGGTCGGCCATGGCGCAATCCTCGGGCGACTGGACCGGGTTCTACGGCGGCTTGCAGCTTGGTTATATTGACGTTGACACCAGCCTCTCGGGCGTGGACGGAGACAGCGCGCTCGGCGGCATCGTTCTGGGCTACGACTATGATCTGGGCGACTGGGTCGTGGGTGGCGGGTTCGATTATGACTGGGCAGATGTCGATCTGTCTGGCGCGGCCACGGTCGAGGATGTCTGGCGCATCAAGGCGCGCGCCGGGTACAAGGTGACCGCTCAGGGGCTGCTTTATGGTGTCGGGGGCTATGCCGAAGCCGGAACCGACAATCTGGGCAGCGACAGTGGCTGGTTCATCGGCGCGGGCTATGAACAGCTCGTTGCGCCCAATGTCAGCATCGGGGGCGAGTTGCTGTATCACGAGTTTGACGATTTCAACTCGACCGGCGTGGATGTGGACGCCACCACGTTGCAATTCCGGGCGACCTATCGGTTCTGACGACCGCGACATAGATAACGGGACCTGGCGTCATTCGCCGGGTCTTTGCGTTCAGATATCCAGGATCGTACTGCCCGTGGTCTGACGCGCCTCAAGCGCGCGGTGCGCATCGGCGATCTGGTCCAGCGGAAAGCGCTGGTCTATGTGGATTTTGACCTCGCCGCCTTCGACCTTGCCGAACAGCCGCCGCGCCATGGCCTGACACACCGTGTGATCCCCGATATGGGTGAACAGGGTCGGTCTGGTGATCTTGAGCGATCCCTTTTGCCCCAGAATCCCGATATCCACCGGCGGCACGGGCCCCGAGGCATTGCCGAATGAAATCATCATGCCCAGCGGCTTGAGGCAATCCAGCGACCCCTCGAACGTGTCCGCCCCGACCGAATCCATCACCACATCGACGCCTTTGCCATTGGTGATCTCGGCCACCCGCTCGACAAAATTCTCGGTGCGGTAGTTGATACAATGGGCCGCGCCGTTGAACTGGGACAATGAACATTTCTCATCGGTTCCGGCGGTGCCGATCAGGGTAATCCCCTCGGACTTGGCCCATTGGCAGGCGATCAGGCCGACGCCCCCGGCGGCTGCGTGGAACAACACCGTATCGCCACGCCGCAAAGGCGTGGTGCGGTGAAACAGATATTCAACCGTCATGCCTTTCAGCATCATCGCGGCGGCGGCTTCGAAGGATATGCCATCAGGCAGCGGACAGACCTGCGCGGCTGGCATCACCCGCGCCTCGCAATAGGCACCGGGCGGGGCGGCGGCATAGGCAGCGCGCTGGCCGGGCTCCAGATGGGTCACACCCTCGCCAACCGCTTCGATCACACCTGCGGCCTCCATGCCCAACGCATGGGGCAACTCCAAAGGATACAGGCCCGTGCGCTGGTAGACGTCTATGAAGTTCAAACCGCAGGCATGATGGCGGATGCGAACCTCGCCGGGGCCGGGATCGCCCAACGACCTGTCTTCGATCTGCAAAACCTCGGGTCCGCCAAATTCCTGGATGACGACTGTGCGGGCGGTGTGCTGCATTCTGACCTCCTTCTGCCTGTGCCCAAGCTATCACGCCTGCGCGACAGGGCAATCGGCGCGAAACGCATCCTCGTGATTCGCGGTTATCGAAAACTGTGCTATAGTTGCATCAGGCGTTGCCGGCTGGTCCGGCCACGGGCAACCCCAAGCCGGATCCATTCCGCGGCGCATCTTCGCCAAGGAAAGGGAACAAGATGGCAAAAACAATCGGTAATCCGATCAGCTGGGCAGCCCAAAGCCTTGGAGCGACCAGCGATCACGTCAGCGAAAGCGTCTCGCGCATTGGTAGTTCGGATGTCCGCCACCTGCCGATGGTCCAGACACTTACGATTCAGGATCTCAAGGCCTGCCTGAGGGCCGGATACAACGATTTCCTGGAAACCCGGGCGGACGCGATCTTTATCGTGCTGATCTATCCGATCGCCGGGCTGCTGATGTTCGGCTTTGCGATGAACCTGAACCTTGTGCCGCTGCTCGCCCCGCTGGTCGCAGGATTTGCGCTGATCGGACCGGTCGCCGCTGTTGGCCTGTATGAGATCAGCCGCAAGCGCGAAGAAGGCGGCGAAGTCCATTGGCTGGACGCGTTCGGCGTCTTCCGGTCACCGTCCTTCGGGGCCATTCTGGCGCTGGGTTTCTATCTGGTCATGCTGCTGCTGGTCTGGCTGATGGTCGCGCAGAGCATCTATGTGCAGACCCTCGGCCCGGAACCCCCAACCTCATTCGGGGCGTTCGTGAGCGAAGTTCTGACCACGGGGGCCGGATGGACGATGATCATCTTCGGAACCGCTGTCGGGTTTGTCTTTGCCCTGTGCGCGCTGGCCGTCAGCGTTGTCAGCTTCCCGCTGTTGCTGGATCGCAAGGTGGGTCTGCCGGTCGCGGTCGTCACCTCGGTCCGCGTTTTGCGTCACAATCCGGGCGTTGTGTTGTGCTGGGGCTTCATCGTGGCCGCGCTGCTGGTTTTGGGCGCAATCCCGATGCTGCTGGGTCTGATCGTGGTGATGCCCGTTCTGGGCCACGCAACCTGGCACCTGTATCGGCGCGCGGTTGCGTGACCTGATTTGGGGGGCGCGGGTCAGCCCGCGACGTTCAGAACGATCTTGCCAATATGTTGCGAGCTTTCCATGTGCGCATGGGCCGCCGCAGCCTCGGCCATAGGGAACTCACTGTCCATAACTGGCGCGACCTTGCCTGCGGCCAGCAAGGGCCAAACAGCTTCGCGCAAATCCTGCGCGATCCTCGCCTTGGCCAGATCGCTTTGCGGGCGCAACGTGCTGCCGGTCAGCGTCAGTCGTTTCACCATCATCAGGGCAAAGTTCAACTCGGCCACCGGACCTTGCAGAAAGGCGATCTGGACCAGCCGCCCATCCTCGGCCAGAGCCTTCACATTGCGCGGGATATAATCACCGCCCACCATGTCGAGGATCAGGTTCGCCCCGCCTTCGGCCCGCATGACACCGACAAAATCCTCATCTTTATAGTTTATCGCCTTTTCGGCCCCCAGTTTCAGGCAGGCCTCGCATTTCTCAGCGGACCCGGCGGTAGCGAAGACCCGCGCGCCAAAGGCATTGGCCAGTTGGATCGCAGTGGTGCCGATCCCGCTGGACCCGCCATGGACCAAAAACCGATCTGCCGCTTTCAGGCCACCGCGCGTGAACACGTTGGACCAGACGGTAAAGAAGGTCTCGGGCAGGCAGGCGGCCTGTTTCATGTCCATCCCGTCCGGCACCGGCAGGCAATGCGCGGCAGGCGTGGCGACATATTCCGCATATCCTCCACCGGGCAGCAGCGCACACACCTTGTCGCCCAGCGACAGACCCTCGACGCCCGAGCCCACGGCCACAACCTCGCCCGACGCTTCCAGCCCCGGCAAATCGCTGGCGCCGGGCGGGGGATCGTATGCCCCGGCGCGCTGCAGGGCGTCCGGGCGGTTCACCCCGGCATAGGCAACCTTTAGAACAACGTGCCCCGCCTCGGCTGTGGGGATCGGGCGTTCGGTCAGCTTCAGAACGTCGGGGCCGCCGGGCTGGCTGATTTCGATGGCGCGCATCATCTGGGTCATGGGCAAATCTCCTTTGCCCAATGCCTAGCTGTCATCCGGCCAAAGGCCAAGCGTTGACTACTTGCGAGGGTTCAACAGACCCGGCAGATCGGCCCGCATCTTTACCGGAGCCTTCACATGACCGGCCAGCCAGTTCGGCACCGCCAGAAACGGCTTGAACAGCGGATTACTGTTCACCTGCGCCTTGAGCTTTTCGAACTGCATCACATCGCCAATGCGTCGGTCCAGAAACTCCCACGTCTTGTGGTGATCGGGCGAATCGTCCCCCAGCCAGAACAGCAGGGTCGAGGAATAGACCCCCGACAGCGTCGCCCGCTTGGTGTACCAGTTCACGTCATCCGATGTATCGCCCAGCGCATCCCAGATCAGATCGCAGGTCTGCCAGACCGCCTTGGCCCCCTCGCCCGCATGCGTTGGCAGCGAAAACAGCGTCATGCCCCGGCGGACCAGTTCCTTATCCTCGACCGCTTCCAGCCGGAAACGAATGGCAGCGGCGACCTTTTCGCGGAACTTAAGCGCGCTGAGGTCTTCGGACTTGATCCGGGCCAGCATCATCTGATCGCCGCGCGCATGATAGGCCAGCGCCAGATCAACCGCGCCGCGCGGGCAGATCGCCCGGGCCAGACCGTCATCCAGATCGCAGTCGGCGATCGCCGCGCGAAAGCTGGTTTCGGACCAGCCGTCAAACGGCACGTGGATCAGCATCGCATCCAGAAGTTGCTGTTTTGCGTCTTCATAAGTCACTGTCATGGCGGTTCTCCGGTGTTCGGGGCCAGTACTAGACAAGTTAGAACGGCTTTGCTATACGGCCAACTCCTGCAATTTCCTTGCAACTCTATCTAGAAAGGTGGTGACAACCACATGCAGGTTAGTGTTCGCGACAATAACGTCGATCAGGCGCTTCGTGCCCTGAAGAAAAAGCTGCAGCGCGAAGGCGTGTTCCGTGAAATGAAGCTGAAGCAACATTTCGAGAAACCGTCCGAGAAAAAAGCGCGCGAGAAGGCTGAAGCGATCCGCCGTGCCCGTAAACTGGCACGTAAGAAAGCACAGCGCGAAGGTTTGCTCTAAAACCTTTGGTCTCGTCCAGCTTTGGATGACACTATTTGACGACCCCCGAGGCATCGCCCGGGGGTTTGTCGTTTTCAGGACCGGTCTCATTTCGCCGACTCGAACATGGCGGCTGTGCGGCAAGCTGCCATTTCGCCCCCGGCAGGATTTTGCCCGGCATTTTGCAGCGCAACGAATCCCGCATCGGTAGCGCGGGCCTGCCCAAATTCGCCTGATTGCTCAGCGCCGCTATCGGCCGCGTTGCGGGTCTTTGTATCAGCCTCCCGTCACCCAAGACGACACATCAAAAAACGGAGGCTACAATGTCGACTGCAAGCAATATCGAGCGAGAAATGCTCGCGCTGATCAATCAAGAGCGCACATCCCGCGGGCTGAACTCGCTGCAATTGGAAACGCGGCTGAACGCATCATCCGAGGATCACAGCGAATGGATGCTGGATCGGGATATCTTCAGCCACACAGGTTCGGGCGGGTCCAGTGCGACACAGCGGATGGAGGATGCCGGGTTTGATTTCTCGGGCAGCTGGCGTTCGGGCGAAAACATCGCCTGGCAATCGGAACGTGGCACGCCGGGGATCAGTGACGATGTCGCACGGCTGCATCAGAACCTGATGAACAGCCCCGGCCACCGCGCCAACATCCTGAATCCGGATTTCGAATATATCGGGATCGGGATCGAGACCGGGGACATGCAAGGCTTTGACGCCGTGATGGTCACACAGAACTTTGCCACCACGGATGGCACGGTTGTGCTGGACACGGGCTCGGCCCCGACCCCGCCACCTGTCATCCCGGATGTCCCGGACGTACCGGATACGCCCGACGCGCCTGATACGCCAGACCTACCCGATACTCCTGACGTGGCTGATACACCCGACACTCCGGACGTGGACGATACACCCGACGTGACCGATGACCCGGACACGCCGGTCGAACCAGATACACCTGATGTGGCGGAAGATCCGGACGCACCGGTCGCGCCCGAGGACCCCGACGTTGCCGAGCAACCCGATACGCCCGAGCCCACGGACGAATACACCTTTGACGTCGAAGCGTTCCTTGCTGCGATCGAGCAATTCGTGAACGAAGTTCTGGCCTTGATCGACGACTTTGACTGGATCGATATCGAACTGCCGGACACACAGACCGTAGACGCCGGAACGGACGACGACCTGCTGCTGCTGCCCGACCCAAGCACCGACGACACACCTTCGGACCCCATGGCGGACTTGGGCGATGACGATGACATGCTGGTGTTCACGCCCTTTGAACCGGGCTGTATGATGGATGCTGCCTGATCGCGAAAAAATGATGTGGCGGGGCCAAACACGCCCCGCTTCTGCGCGAGTTTCTGCACAGACCCCGACAATGGCTGGTAACAATTCGCTCAGCCGGCGGAACAGCCCGACCTGCGGCTTTATTTCGCCAAAGTCTCGCCACTAATGTCCCCACAAAATTACACAATCAACCGGAGGCAGAATCATGTCCAGCGCCAGCAATCTTGAACGTCAGATGCTCAGGCTTATCAACGAAGAACGCACAAAACGTGGCCTTAATCCTCTGCAACTTGAACTGCAGCTGAATGAGTCTGCCGAGGACCACAGCGAGTGGATGCTTCAAAGGGATATCTTCAGTCACACCGGTGCAGGCGGATCCAGCGCCACACAGCGGATGCGAGACGCAGGGTTTGACTTCACAGGCAACTGGCGATCCGGCGAAAACATCGCGTGGCAATCCGAGCGTGGCGCCAGCGGGGCCGCTGATGATGTCGCGCAATTGCACCAAAGCCTGATGGACAGCCCTGGCCACCGCGCCAACATCCTGAATCCCGATTTCGAATATATCGGGATCGGGATCGAGATCGGGAATTTCCAGGGCTGGGACGCTGTCATTGTCACCCAGAACTTCGCGCGCACATCCGCTCCGGTGCAGTTGGACACCGGCAGCACGCCCGGTCCTGTTACGCCCAAGCCTAGCACTGTCTCGCCGGGGACTGTCGGGGATAGTCAAGACGATATCTTTGTCTTGGCAGCAGGAACTGCGGGGCGACTTGAAGGTAAAGGCGGCAATGACACTTTGACCGGCCAAAACGGAAGGGACGTCCTCGTCGGCGGGTCCGGCCATGACAACCTGACAGGCCAAGGCGGCAACGACAGAGTATACGGCAACTCTGGCGATGACACGCTACGCGGAAACAATGGCGCAGACCTCCTTGACGGTGGGCATGGCAATGACAGAATTTTCGGCGGGTATCAGAACGACCGACTGTTTGGAAGTTTCGGATCTGATACTCTGGATGGTGGACGAGGGTCGGACACACTGGATGGCGGAAATGGTAACGACGTACTGAAAGGTGGAACCGGTTCGGATATTCTCAGGGGCGGACAGGGCAATGACACGCTGGTCGGAGGCGGCGGTAACGATATTTTGGCCGGTAACGTCGGCAATGACATCATGACTGGCGGGGGTGGCGCGGACAGTTTCGTGTTCAGGCCAGGCACTGACCGGATCACCGACTTTCAAGACGTCGATAGGATCGTCCTTAAGTTTGCCGACCCGATAACCGGCTACTCTGACCTCAGGAACAACCACATGACCCAATCCGGCGACGACGTTGTGATCAATGACGGTTTGGGCAACAGGCTGATACTTGAGGATACACTGTTGGCCGATCTCGGCCGGGATGATTTTATCTTCTGATCACCCCCAACACCCAAACAAGAAACGCCCCAAACATGGGGCGTTTCGTTTCAATAGATTTTGGGAACGTGAAGCTCGTCCGGCAGGACGCGGCGTTCGTAGTCGGGGTTGTAGCGGCGATCCGGCAGGTTGACCTTTTCCTGCGGCACATCCGTGTAGGGGATCTTAGTCAGCAGATGCTCGATACAGTTCAACCGCTCGCGTTTCTTGTCGTTGCCTTCAACGATGTACCACGGCGCCTCAGAGATGTTGGTGCGGAAGAACATATCCTCTTTGGCCTTGGTGTAGGCCTCCCAGCGGATGCGGGATTCCAGGTCCATCGGGGATAGTTTCCACTGTTTCATCGGGTCGTGGATGCGCATGAGGAATCGCAACTGCTGTTCCTCATCAGTGATCGAGAACCAGTATTTCAGCAAGATAATCCCCGACCGCACCAGCATCCGTTCGAATTCGGGAACGTCCTGAAAGAACTGTTCCACCTGATCTTCGGTGGCAAAGCCCATGACCCGCTCGACACCCGCGCGGTTGTACCATGAGCGGTCGAAGAACACGATCTCTCCGGCGGCGGGCAAATGCGGAACGTAGCGCTGGAAATACCACTGGCTCTGCTCGCGGCGGCTGGGCGCGGGCAGGGCAACCACGCGCGCAACACGGGGGTTCAGGCGCTGGGTGATCCGTTTGATCACGCCCCCCTTGCCCGCGCTGTCGCGGCCTTCGAACAGAATACAGACCTTGGCACCGGTATGCTGCACCCAATCCTGAACCTTGATCAGCTCGGCCTGAAGGCGCAGCAGGTTGCGGAAATAGACCTTGCGGTCCAGCATATCCGGATGCTGATCCTTGTAGATCTTGCGGACTTCCATCGACAGCATCGGCTCGCTGAATTCGATCTCGAAATCTTCGTCCAGCGTGTCTTCCAGTTCGGCTTCCAGCCAGTCTTTGGGGGCGTCATCGTTTTCATATGCCAAAGTCTGTTCCTTTTTGGTCATCGGGTGCGGACCGTATCGGCTGTGTGTAACCGCCTGATGTCATCGGGCAAATTGATGACATGATGCGCCTGCCCGAACCTGCACCGGGTCCAGGCGGCTTAGCGACCCTTTGCACAAGTTTGACCCGCGCGGGGCGGGGATACAAGCGTCAGAATTGCCGCAATCTGAACAGGTTGACCCAAAAAACAAGTCGGAAATCTTGAGTCGGTCTTGCATTGCTGTACATCACTGAGGTCGTTGACATGAAGAGATAGAATTGGCGTACGTTTTTTCCATTCTTCCCGCGATCTGGCCCTGGCTGATCCTGATTGCAGCGCTGGTCACAGCGGTGTCGGGGCGCATGAGCGTTGGTTTGGCGCTGTTGGTGTTGTTTGCCAGCGTCGCCTCGGTCACAGACCTGATGACACCGCTGGCGGTTGCAGTTATCGCGCTGGGGCTGATCGGCGCGTCGATCCTGCCCCGCCTGACGGGATGGGGTGCAGTTGTCGGGCACGTGTTGCTGATCCTGTGGTGTCTGGCCCTGGGGGCGCATTTGATACCCGGCTTCAACAACCTGCGCGTTCTGGATGCCGTTCATGCCGGAGCAAACAGCGCCGCATTCACGATGCATCTGAACCTCGACAAACCGATGGTGGTGTTTGCGGTCCTGCTTGCCTGGCCGGGGATGGTTGGGGCTGCACATAAAACCAATGTCGCGCTGCTTGCCGCCGGGTGTGCTTTGCTGCCGCTGCTGATAGCGGCTGCTGTAGCCTCTGGCGCGGTTCAGTCGGAAATGGGCCTGCCGCCATGGTGGTTGCTTTTCGCGCTTTCAAACCTGTTCCTGACCTGCATCGCGGAAGAGGCGTTTTTTCGCGGCTACCTGCAATCCATCCTGAGTTCCAAACTGGGAACAGCCGGAGGGATAGCTGCGGCAAGCCTGTTGTTCGGGCTAGTCCATTCCGGCGGCGGTCCGGCCCTGGTAGTCTTTGCGACGCTACTTGGTGTGGGCGTGGGTTGCGCCTATGCCGCCACGGGTCGGCTGTGGGTTCCGATTGCGATGCATTTTGCGTTCAATTTCGTGCATCTGGCGTTTTTCACCTATCCGGGTCCGGCCTGAGGCCTAAACCGGCAGGGCCGTGGTTTTGAAAACGGTCCGCAGGGCAAACGAGCTCTGCATCTGCGCCACACCCGGAAGACGGGACAGATATTGGCGGTGGATACGCGCAAAATCCTCGGTGTTTTCGGCCACAACTTTCAACAGGTAATCTGCCGTCCCGGCCATCAAGTGGCATTCCAGCACATCCGGAATGCGGGCCACGGCCTTTTCGAACGCGTTCAGAACCTCTTCGGCCTGACCCTGCAATGTGATCTCGACAAACACGGTCGTCGGCACATTCATCTTCCGGGCGTTCAGCAACGCAACGTAATTTCGAATGTACCCTTCAAGTTCCAATCGCTGTACGCGACGATGGCAAGCTGACGGCGACAGATTCACCATCTCGGACAGGCCCGCATTCGAAAGGCGGCCGTTCTTTTGCAGAGCGGCAAGAATCTTACGATCAGTCGTATCCAAGCTCATTCACGCACATCCATTGCAAGGTTTTGCCCTATTGCAGGAGATTCTTTCGAAAGAAAATCCATTGGCGGGCATTGTTTCACAAAAATTGCGTAACGTAATGCACATAATTTGAGCAGTTTATGAACGGAGAGCCAAAATGAAAATCGGTTGCCCCAAGGAAATCAAACCTCAGGAATTCCGTGTCGGCATGACACCCAACGCCGCACAGGAAGCCATCGCGCGCGGCCATGAGGTCATCATCGAAACCGGCGCGGGTCTGGGATCCGGCTTTGCCAATGAAGATTACGTGGCAGCCGGTGCCAGCATCGTCGACACCGCAGCCGAGGTGTTTGCGACAGCGGACATGATCGTCAAGGTCAAGGAACCGCAGGCGGTCGAGCGCAAGATGCTGCGCGAAGGTCAGTTGCTGTTCACCTATCTGCACCTGGCCCCCGATCCGGATCAGACCCGTGACCTTCTGGAGTCGGGCTGCACCGCAATTGCCTATGAAACCGTGACCGACCGCAATGGCGGCCTGCCGCTGCTGGCCCCGATGTCCGAGGTTGCCGGTCGTCTGGCCCCGCAGGTCGGCTCGTGGACGCTGCAAAAGGCCAATGGTGGCCGCGGCGTTCTGATGGGCGGCGTTCCCGGCGTTGGCCCGGCCAAGGTTGTGGTGATCGGTGGTGGTGTTGTTGGCACGCACGCAGCCAAGATCGCAGCAGGCATGGGCGCGGATGTCACCATCCTGGACCGCTCGCTGCCGCGCCTGCGCTATCTGGACGACGTCTTTGGACGCACCTTCAAGAACCAGTACTCGACCGCTGGCGCGACGGCTGAGCTGATCCAGACCGCCGACATGGTTATCGGCGCGGTTCTGATCCCCGGCGCCGAAGCGCCCAAGCTGGTATCGCGCGCGCAACTGTCGACCATGAAGCCCGGCGCGGTTCTGGTGGACGTGGCCATCGACCAGGGCGGCTGCTTTGAAACCTCGAAGGCGACCACCCATGCTGACCCGATCTACGACGTGGATGGCATCATGCACTATTGCGTTGCCAACATGCCGGGCGCGGTTGCGCGGACCTCGACCATCGCGCTGGGGAACGCAACGATGCCGTTCATGCTGTCGCTGGCCGACAAGGGTTGGAAGCAGGCATGTCAGGACGATCCGCACCTGCTGAACGGTCTGAACGTACACGCCGGTCAACTGACCTATTACGCGGTTGGCAAAGCTCTGGGCATTGACGTCGTCTCTCCCAACGTTGTCATCAAGTCCTGAGTTCTCCCGCCGCTGACGCGGGCTATTTCCAGCGTTGGGCCAGGCCGCGCCTTCGGGCGCGGCTTTTGCGTTTTTGGCATATCGATCCGCACAAAAGAAAAGACGCCGCACGAATGTGCGGCGCCGGGCCCAACGGGAGGAGGGCATTTTGAATGCCCGAACGACGGGCGGGAGGCCTTAGCCCTGTTTCTGGATCTCCACCGAATGCGGATAGGGGATCGACACGCCCTTGGCGTCGAAGGCTTCCTTGATCGTCTTGGTCAGTTCGAACTTCACATCCCAATAATCCGCTGCCGCGCACCACAGGCGCGCCGTCAGGTCAACCGAGCTGTCACCCAGATTGGTCACACGCACCCAGGGTTCCGGGTCCTTGTGAATGCGCTCATCCGCGTTCGCAACGTCCAGAATGATCTTCATCGCCTCATCGGCGCTGTCACCATAATCAATCCCAAAGACCAGATCGACGCGACGCGTGTCATGGGCCGAGTAGTTGGTGATGACCGAGCCCCAGGCCTGCCCGTTTGGCACAATGATCTGCACATTGTCCGGCGTCACCAGCTCGGTCGTGAACAGGTTCAGGTCTTTGACCGTCCCGGCTGTTCCGCCAATATCCACGTATTGGCCCAGCTTATAGGGCCGGAACACAACCAGCATCACGCCTGCGGCCAGATCGCTGAGTGTCCCTTGCAGCGCCAGACCAATCGCCAGCGATGCAGCACCCAGAATGGCGACGATGCTTGTGGCTTCGATCCCGAAAATCCCCAGCACAGCCACCAGGACCATCGCCAGAATGGCCCATTTGACCAGGCTGGCCATGAAATTGCCAAGCGTCGGGTCAATATGCGGGGTCGCGTTGATCCGACGCCGCACGACGCCAGCAATCATACCCGCAACAATCCAACCGATGATCAGAACGATCAGTGCCTTCACCGCGTTCATGATCACAGGCGCAAATGCACCCACCTGTGTTACGACCTCATCCACGCGCATCTCCTTTGTCCAACAAGAAACCCGCGTCTTATGCGCGGGATTGGCCAAATTGTGAGGCAAAACCGCGTTTTGGTCTAGGTGCGAGTTGCGCGGGATTTCCCCGTTGTTCACCAGCAAACAGGCGCTGACCGGCTTTGCACACTGGCAGGGGCTTTCAAGATCGCGCTGTGCTGCCTAGGTTTGACGATATCCAAAACAGGAGCCCCCTCAATGCTGGATGCCGAAACACACCCGATCATGACCCGTTGGCCTGCGCAGTTCCCTGACAGAATCCAACTCTATTCCTTCCCCACACCAAACGGCGTCAAGGCGTCGATCATGCTGGAAGAAACCGGCCTGCCTTATGAGGCGCACAAGGTCACTCTGGCCGATGCCGACGTGAAAAGCCCCGCGTTCCTGTCGCTGAACCCCAACAACAAGATCCCTGCGATCATCGACCCCAACGGCCCCGATGGCGAACCCTTAGGCCTGTTCGAAAGCGGTGCGATCCTGCTGTATCTGGCCGAGAAAACCGGCCAGTTCATAGGACAAACCGCAGCGGACAAGCATCGCGTCACCCAATGGCTGATGTTCCAGATGGGCGGCATCGGCCCGATGTTCGGGCAGCTTGGATATTTCTACAAATTTGCTGGCAGCGAGATCGAAGACCCCCGCCCGCGCGAGCGTTACGTGAACGAAGCCAAGCGCCTGCTGAACGTGCTGAACACCCAACTTGACGGGCAGGACTGGATTGCCGGTGAGTACTCGATTGCCGATATCGCCATCGCACCCTGGCTGCGCGGGTTGGACTTCTACGGCGCCAAAGACCTGCTGGGATGGGATGACCACGCCCATCTTGCGCCCTATCTGGAACGGTTTCTGGACCGACCTGCGGTGCAAAAAGGACTGGTTACACCTGCACGTGACTAAGTGAACGCAACTGGTGGATGCCCGTCACAGGCATCCACCGGATGTTTAACCTTAGCCCGGCAACTTGCCGGTCAGGACATAGCGCAGGATCTCCACCACCTGTCGGGGGTCTTCCGCAACCGCCAGGGCGGCGGCATCGACCTCTTTCAGGGCATGTTGGTGATCGGGGCCGTGCAGCACGATCAGTGACTTGCCCAGCGCGGCAGCATAGCCCGCGTCAAAGGCCGCGTTCCACTGTTTGTACTTGTCGCCAAACCGCACCACGACCACATCGGCATCCGCGATGCCCTTACGGGTGCGGATGGCGTTGACCATTGCGCCCTTGTGGTCGTGCCAATACTTGTTCGGCTCGGCCCCAAGAATGGCGACCCCGCAATCATCGCTGGCGGCATGATCGGTGACCGGGCTGTTGAACGTGACATCCAGCCCCTGCGCCCCTTCAATGATTTGCTCACGCCAATCGGTGTGGATTTCTCCGGATAGATAGACATTCAGGCCCATGGGTGCCTCCTTTGATTTCTTGCTGCGACCCTAGTTCGAAAGGGCGCGCAACCCAAGGGGTCGCTCAGAACGACAAGCGCCAGAACACCGGCTGATCGTTCCGAGCCACCCTGCGGGCCGCACTGCGTTGCTTGCTGCCCAAAAAGGGCGGAGTTTCGCGCGTTGGTTCGAACCCGAAACTGCGGGGCAGTTTGGTGTAGATCGACCGCGGCGGCATCCGGCCCCAGGTGATCGCCTTCAGCTTTGCGCCCGGACCGGGCTGATGCATCCAGACGGTGCGCACGGCAAATTCCTCGCGCAGCAGCATCAGAACCGCCAGCATCATCACCTCAGCCCAGATTTTCGCGTATTTCCGCCGCAGCGCCTGCTCATATTCCGAGGTCAGCCGCAATTCGCGCGAGCGTGGCGCGCGGTTTTCCAACCGTTGCCGCGCACGACCGACAAAGCGCAACCAGTCCGATTGAACCTCTTCAATCAGGCAATGGCCGCTGGTCAGATCGACGTCCAGACGGCACCAGGCAAGGGTCGGACGACCTTCGGTCCGGACCGGATGCCAGCAGCTTTGATATGCACCAACAGCACAGCGCTGTTCGTATTTCCACAGCAGCGCGGCATGTTCGGTCGGGAACCCCAACTGCACGACAAGGTTATGCGCCTTGCGCGTAGTCTGCTCGCCAGACCAGCAGTCGAAGCTGAGGCAGAAATCCATCCACTGAGATTGATAGGCAACCTCCAGCCCCGACAGCGCAGCCGGGCTCAGCCCGTCAAACCGCATCGCACGGTCCGCATGGGCCACCGCCAGCACATCATGCCGCCGCAGGACACCACCGCACTGTGCAATCATCGGTGCCAACAGCGGGCGTGACAGCAAACGGGACAGTCCCGATTGCTTCAAGGTCGAGACCGGGGCCTCGGCATCCATGACCTGGCCAAGCAACCATGGGCTCTGCCGGTCGGGATAGTAAGGAAAGGGCATCTCTTTCGGCAGAATCTGCCGGATCATCGAGATGTCTTGGCGTTTCATGACAGCTCTCCAACGGGAAACACACCCGCCGAAGAACCGGCGGGCAATCAGATATGAGGTATCGCTTGCGCGGGACTGGGATCTGGCATCTGGCAGACTCCGAGGTTTGATTGCGTCAGGGGGCCGGATGTAGGGGCCGAGGGTGATTCTGCTCAACCCTTTGTTTTGAAGCGCTTTCAGGTGTTGCCGTTTCGCCACAACAAAAAAGCGCGCCGAGTGGCGCGCTTTTGTCGGGTCATGTCGGGGGCGGTCAGCCGCGCAGAACGCCGCCTGTGGCCTTGGTGACCTTGGCGATGATCTTTTCAGCCACCGCTTCGATGTCTTTCTCTTTCAGCGTCGCATCCGTCGGCTGCAAACGCACGGTGATGGCCAGTGATTTCTTGCCCTCACCCAAACTGCCTCCGATGAACTCATCAAAAACGCGCACCTCCTCGATCAGCGCCTTGTCCGCACCTGCTGCGGCGTTCACCAGCGTCAGCGCCTCGACGCCCTCATCCACGACAAAGGCAAAGTCGCGCTCGACCGCTTGCAGGTCACGCAGTTCCAATGCGGCCCGGGTGGCACCGGATTTGCGCGGCAGCGGCACCTCATCCGGCCAGATGGTAAAGGCCATCGCCGGGCCTTTGATATCCATCACCTGCAACACGCGCGGATGCAGTTCACCAAAGACACCCAACAACTTTTTCGGGCCGAGACAGATCCTGCCATGACGGCCCGGATGCCACCAGGCATCGCCATCGCGCAGAACCTGCACCTTAGCGGGCGCGCCAATAGCGGCCAGCACAGCCTCAGCATCGGCTTTGGCGTCGAATACGTCCACCGGGCGCGAGGCTCCGTGCACGTCCTTCGGCCCACTCCGACCGACCAGCAGGCCGGTGATCTGGGTCTTCTGATCGCCGGGCTCACCGTCATGGAAGACCGGGCCAACCTCGAACAGGGCTACATCTGCATAGCCACGCGCCTGATTGCGGGCAGCAGCCTGCAACAGACCGGGCAGCAGATCGGGGCGCATATGGCTCATCTCGGACGAGATCGGGTTTTCCAACTGCGTCGCATCATCGCCACCACCAAACAGCGCCGCCGAGGCCTGATCGATGAAGGTGTACGAGACGCATTCGTTATAGCCCAGCGCCGCACAGGTCCGCCGCGCCATCGACTGACGGCGTTGCGCCGGAGTCATCACCGGCTTGGGGATACCATCCGTCACGCGCGGCAGCGGTTTGCCCTGCAGTTTGGTCAATGATGCAATCCGCGCGACCTCTTCCACCAGATCGGCCTCGCCCATGATATCGGGCCGCCAGCTTGGCACATGCGCCATCTCGCCTTCCAGACGGAAACCCAGACGGGTCAGGGTCTGGCGCTGCTCGCTCTCGGCGATGTCCATCCCGACCAGAGACTGCACCCGCGCCGCATCCAGCTTGTAGGCCCGCGCGTGGTTCGGCGCTTTGCCCGCCTGAACCACGTTCGACGCCTCGCCCCCGCAGATATCCAGAATCATCTGCGTCGCGTGTTCCAACCCTTCCAGCGTGTATTCCGGGTCAACACCACGTTCGAACCGATACCGCGCATCCGAGTTGATCTTGAGCGCCCGCCCGGTCAGAGCGATCTGCACATGATCCCAGAACGCGCTTTCCAGAAAGACATTCACAGTCTCTTCGGTACAGCCGGTTTCCTCGCCGCCCATGATACCGGCAATCGATTCCGGGCCCTTGTCGTCCGAAATCACCATCATGCCCGGCTGCAGTGTGTATTCTTTCTCATCCAGCGCCACCAGCTTTTCGCCGCCTTTGGCGCGATGCACCCGCAGGTTACCCTGCACCTTGTCAGCGTCGAACACGTGCAGCGGGCGGTTGTGGTCGAAGGTCATATAGTTGGTGATATCCACCAGGGCCGAGATCGGACGCAGCCCGATCGCCTTCAACTGGTCCTGCAACCACTGCGGGCTAGGGCCGTTCTTGACGCCACGGATCAGACGCCCGGTGAAATGCGGCGCACCATCCAGCGTGTCATCGTCAATCGTCACCTTGATCGGGCTGTCGAAATCGCCGGGCACCGGCGTGTAGTCCCGCTGTTTCAGCGTCCCGATCCCGCGCGCGGCCAGATCGCGGGCAATCCCCTCGACCCCCAGCGCATCGGGGCGGTTCGGAGTGATCGCGATCTCGATCATCGTATCGACCTTGGACGGCTCATTCTCGGCCAGCCAGTCGACGAACCGGTCTCCGACCTCGCCCGAGGGCAGCTCGATGATGCCGTCATGCTCGTCCGACAGCTCCAACTCACGTTCCGAGGCCATCATGCCAAAGCTTTCAACGCCACGGATCTTGCCGACGCTGATGGTCAGGTCCAGACCGGGGATATACATGCCCGGTTTGCAGACCACGACGGTGATGCCTTCGCGCGCGTTGGGGGCACCGCAGATGATCTGCAACTCACCCTCATCCGTGTCCACCTTGCAGACGCGCAGCTTGTCGGCGTCGGGGTGTTTCTCGGCATGTTTCACATAGCCCAGCGTAAAGCCTGCCAGCCGATCCGCCGGGTTCACGATCTCTTCAACCTCAAGGCCAAGATCGGTCAGCGCCTCGGCGATCTCATCAACCGAAGCGTCAGTGTCGAGGTGGTCTTTCAGCCAGGACAGAGTGAATTTCATTGCAAGCGGCCTTCTTGGGCAAACATCCGTTTGGCACAGGCAATGGCAAAGAATACGCCGGGGTGCAAGCGCTGCGCGTCACGGATAGCTGGGGGTGCGGCCCAAAATCTCATCCAACTGCCGCCCGATCCAGCCATGCGGGATGAAATGGCCGCCGGGATGGGTGTCCAGCACCACATGGCCTTTCGCGCAATCGGTCCATTCCACGCGGCTGAGCGTCAGGATCGGCACCACGCTCCAATCCCCGGTCGGAGTGGCGGTGTCACAGCCGTATTTCTGCCGCCACAGCGCCACCGGATAGGTGGTGTCGCCGCCCGGCCCAAACGGGAAATCCATCACCGTGTCACCCGTCCCATGCACATGGCGCACCTGGCGCGGGGCCTGCGGGCAGTCTTCGGTCTGACGGATGGTTCCGGCCACCCCCAGCAGCGCGGCGATGTCGTCACCCGACTGGCAGGCAAAACGCCACGCCATCGCGCCGCCAAAGGAATAGCCCGAGACATAGATGCGTTCGGGATCAACCGGATAGCGTTTGGCGACGTCCTGAAGCACCCGGTCGGCAAAGGGTACGTCGTCGGTGTCCGAGGTCCAGAAATCCCAGCTTTTACCCAACCCGTTGGGCGCAACCAGCAACACGCCGCGCAGCTTGGTCGCCCCGGCGATGCGTTGATGGTTCACCACCACGGTTCCCTGCCGCGCCCAGCCGTGGAAATGCAGCAGCACCGGCAGAGGCGTTTCGCCATCCCACCCGTCCGGCTCCAGCACATGATACGAGCGATCGCCGACCTGACAGGCGATATCGCCATGGCAGGCCTCCACAGCAGCGGCTTGGGTGGCGGTCAGCAACAGAAGGCAGAGTAGTCGATAGATCATGCGCCCGACCCTACCCGGCCCGCGCGCCATGTCACGTCACAACCCTGTGCGAGCCTGTAACAAGCCGCGCCATCGCCAGACCGCGGGATGGCGATCCAACGGTTATGTTGGGCAGTTTATGTTGGCCAAATCCGTGCGTCGTTCAAATGGAGCGCTGACGGAGACAAATCGCCAGCCCGTGCGGGCGGTCTGGCGATGGCGCGGCGGCCTATCGGCCTTTACTCCGCGCAACAGCACTCAGAAACCCATGTTTCCATTTATCCTGTGCCAATAGGTTACAAGTTCAACCCAAACAGGCGGCACAATAAGACTTAACGAAAAGGTTAGTATCGCAGCACCGAGAAAATAAGTGGCGTAGGTGTGTAGTCGCTCAACATGCCCGATGAACCCAGTGATCTTTTTCTCCCATTGGCTCAATTCGAGTTTTTCAAATCGCCCATCAACCGTCACATCCATGTGCTTCATCGAAAGCAAGTAGAGCCAGATCGCAATCAAAAGTGTAGAAAGCCCAACCAATAGGCCGGGTGCAAAAAGATCACTGCTTTTGAGCATCCCCAATCCGGTGATCTTTTCAGCCAAACCAACCAAACTTGCAGCCCCAAGGAGCCCAGACGCGACCGCCAAACCTCTTTGTGATCGAGCTTGTACATTTCCAAGAATCTGCAACGAGCGGTCAACTCGGATTACTTCCCAAGTACATTTGCTCTCGGCAGAACATAGCGGGCAATTTGTCGTATAACCATCAGAACTATCGCAAAACGACCCATGCTCCCGGCACAAGTACCTTCCGCGATTGACGCTCAGAAAGTGATAGATCACCGAGACAAACCACCATGCAGGTTCGGCATATCCAGCGCCGCAAACCCGTAGTGGCGCAGCCAGCGCAGGTCGCTATCAAAGAACGCCCGCAGATCGGGAATGCCATATTTCAGCATCGCCAGACGGTCGATGCCGATGCCAAATGCAAAGCCCTGATAGACCTCGGGGTCAATTCCACCGGCGGCGATCACCTTGGGATGGACCATGCCGGACCCCAGAATCTCCATCCAGTCGTCGCCCTCGCCGATCTTCAGCTGGCCGTTATCCCAGGAACAGCGGATATCGACCTCGGCCGACGGCTCGGTGAAGGGGAAATGCGAGGCGCGGAAGCGCAACTCGACATCCTCGACCTCGAAGAACGCTTTCACGAACTCTTCCAGAACCCATTTCAGGTTCGCCATCGAGATGTCCTTGTCGATGGCCAGCCCCTCGACCTGATGGAACATCGGCGTGTGGGTCTGGTCATAGTCGGCGCGATAGACACCGCCCGGACAGATCACGCGGATCGGCGCGCCCTGTTTCTCCATCGACCGGATCTGCACCGGCGAGGTATGGGTGCGCAGCACATGCGGCGGGCGATTGTCGCCCTCGGCGCGGTGCATATAGAACGTGTCCATCTCAGCCCGCGCGGGGTGGTGGCCGGGAATGTTCAGGGCGTCGAAATTATACCAGTCGGTCTCGATCCGCGGCCCTTCGGCCACCGAGAACCCCAGTTCGGCAAAGATCGCGGTCAGTTCCTCGGTCGCCTGGCTGATCGGGTGGATCGAGCCCTGACGGCGCGCGCGGGTCGGCAGGGTGACGTCCAGCCATTCGGTGCGCAGACGCTCATCCAGCGCGGCATCGGCAAGTGCTGCTTTCTTGGCGGAGAGCGCCGAGTTGATCTCATCCTTCAGCGCATTCAGCGCGGGGCCTGCGACCTGACGTTCCTCGGGGGTCATCTTGCCCAGTTCGCGCATCTTCAGCGCGACCTCGCCCTTTTTGCCGACGGCGGCGACTCGGATCGACTCGAGCGTGTTCTCGTCGCCTGCTTCGGCGATCTGACCCAGATATTTTGCCTTGAGATCGTCCATGACGCTTCCTGACCTTGGCCCCTGACTGCTGTTCAGGCTCTGCTATCACAGCGGACCGTGAAAGCAAGAGGGGCCGGGCAATCAGGCGCAGCGCAGCAAAGCGGTGGTTCTGTCCGGCCGCACCGGGCGCGCGGTCTCGCCATAGGTTTCGGGGCAGTCGCGCAGGTTGGGGAACAGGGTCAGGATCTCATCCGTGGCGTCACTGCCCAGACCATCCAACCCCTCTTGCCCGGGAAAGAAACTTTCGGACACCAGACCGCTGGTGATCACCAATTGGTGGCGGTCGAACATCATATGGATGTAGCGCACGATATCGCAGGGCACGGCGGTCACGGTCGCGCCGTTGACCTGTGCCTTGGCGGGAACCAGCACCTCATGCTCGCCAAACAAAAGCTGAGCTTGCCAGCCGGTGATCAGAACCTGGTGCTGGGGTGAAATCAGAACGTCATCCTGGGCGCCCAGTGTTCCTGCGCTGATCCGGATCGGGGCAAAGCGGTCACGCCCGGACACAGTGCTGCCCCCGATCCAGCTGATCGGAAGCGGGCCGTTATCAACGGTGTTCACCAGATCCCCGGCTTCAAGCGTTTCGATACGGCGGGGCCCATGTGGCGTATCCACCAACGTGCCCGCCGTGAAACAGGCGGCGCCACTGTCACCGGGCGAAACGTCGGCGTGAACCAGCGTGTTCGGGTTGGGCTAGTTGAACTGCAGGGATGTGGTGGTCGAGCCGGGACCCGTCAGAACAACCAGATTTTCGGACGTCGCCCCCGCAGCCAGCCCATCGATTGCGGTAATATTCTGCGTGCCGCTGCCGATGTCATAGAAGTCGATGACCTCATTGGTACTTGTGTTGGTCAATGCGACCGCTTCGAAGATCGTATCGTTCACCGGAACAGGCGCATCGGGGTCGGTCAGCAGGAAGGTGAAGTTATCCGCCGAGATGACAAAGACCTGCTCATTGTTGTCCGGGTCGGTGGTCACTACGACGCCGGGATCGGTCAGCGCGATCTCTAACCCGACGGTGCCGTCGCTGTTGTAAAGCGAAACGGTGAAATCTGCCGGATCTTCCGACGCGCCCAGCGCAACTTCGACAAACTCATTCACGCCGGAGGAAACGACAAACGGGTCGGCGTAGTGCAATTCGCTGATGCGGGGCATTCAGGGCATCCTTTGGGGAAAGGTCGTCGCAATTACTAGGACGCTTGTATTCACGAACGATGAACGCCTTCAATCCACAGGCGATCACAATTTGCGTTACCACACGGCAGCTTACGACGCGCACGCCACCTCACCAAAGGGGTAAGGTGGGCTGCTCGGCGTGTTAGGTCGGTGTCAGTAGCTGTACTGCGGGAACATCCGCGTCAGATCGCCGTTCCAGTCGCCGTTATAGTGATCCAGCAATTCATCTGCCGGAACCTTGCCGGTTTCGATACTGTCTTTCAGCGCATTCAGGAAATGGGTTTCGTCCGGCACCAGACCGCCTGCGCCGGGGAAGGCGCGGGATTTCAGCCCGGATTCCGAGATCGCCACGACCTCGCGCGCCAGATCGTGCATGTTGATGTTGCCGACCTGCGCCTGCAACCCGTCTTTGGCGGCCTCAACACGCAGCGCTTCGCGGGTTTCGGCATCCCAGCCCTTGACCAGATCCCAGGCTGCATCCAGCGCGCCCTGATCGTAGGTCAGGCCAACCCAGAAGGCAGGCAGCGCACAAAGCCTGCGCCACGGGCCGCCATCAGCGCCGCGCATCTCCATGAATTTCTTGATCCGCGCTTCGGGGAAGGCGGTGGTCAGATGGTCGGCCCAATCGGACAGGGTCGGTGTTTCGCCCGGCAATGCGGGCAGCTTGCCTTTCAGGAAGTCACGGAAGGACATGCCTAGAGCATTCACATACTGACCGTCGCGATAGACAAAATACATCGGCACATCGAGCGCGTATTGCACGTAGCGCTCGAACCCGAACCCGTCTTCGAACACGAAGGGCAACATGCCCGTGCGCGCATCATCGAGATGCCGCCAGATATAGCTGCGCCAGCTTTTCTGGCCGTTGGGCTTGCCCTCGAAGAACGGAGAGTTGGCGAACAGCGCCGTTGCCACCGGCTGCAACGCCAGCGCCACGCGCAGTTTTTGCACCATGTCGGCTTCGGACCCGAAGTCGATATTGACCTGAACGGTGCAGGTGCGCCGCATCATGGCGCGGCCCATGGTGCCGACTTTCTCCATATAGTCGTTCATCAGCCGATAGCGGCCCTTTGGCATCAGCGGCATCTCATCATGGGTCCAGATCGGAGCCGCGCCCAGACCGATGAAGCCCACGCCGATCTCGTCAGCGATGTCCTTTACCTCGCGCAGGTGGGTGTTCACCTCGTCGCAGGTCTCGTGGATCGTTTCCAGCGGCGCCCCCGACAGCTCCAGCGCGCCACCGGGTTCGAGGCTGACATTCGCCCCGTCTTTCTCCAGACCGATCAGCTTGCCGCCTTCGCGCACCTCGGCCCAGCTGTGCCGATCCCGCAGACCTTCCAGCACCGCAACGATAGACCGAGTGCCTTCGAATGGCAGCGGTTTCAGGGTGTCCTTGCAATAGCCGAACTTTTCATGCTCGGTGCCGATGCGCCAATCCTGCTTGGGCTTGCAGCCCGATTCCAGGTATTCGGCCAATTGCTCATGACGTTCGATCGGTCCGCCGCCGGACTGGGGGATGGACATGAATCGCGCTCCGATCCTGATGTGTCTGTCTGGTTGGTCAGTCGTGGGGGCAAACCGCGCCAGTGTCAATGCAGCCTGAGATGCGCGGGCCGTAAGGGGGTGCGTTCCCAGATCACCACCGGATGGCTCGCGCCACCGTTCAACTCCGCCAGCATTTGTTCGGTTTTCAATCCCGGCAGGGCCGAGAAAACATCGAACAGCGCCTCGGCCCCTTCGGCATTCACAGGAATGTGAAGCAGAGGCTGGCCCGGTTGTTCCAGCACCCAATGCGCCGGGGTCGAGGTCGGGTCGAGCGCCAGCCGCTCAATCTCGCGCGTGGCGACCATGCCACCGTCCAGCGGGCCAAAGTAGTTGATCTGACCTTCATCGACGGTGACAACACCCTGCCCGCCCGACCCGGTCCGGAACCGTCCGCGCTGCACCCCGACCACGGCCAAGGCCACCGCGACGGCCACAAGCACCCAGCCGAGCCAACCCAGCAATCCACCGGGCCCGCTGATCCAACTGAGGCCGAGGATCAGGACAAACCCGGCCACCAACACTTCGCGCCAGCGCCACAGGGCCTGTTTTGCTTCGGGTCGGATAAAGCTCATTTCAGGGCCTCTTGTGGATTTTCTAACAGGGCGATCCGGTACCATCCGACTTGCTGAAACCCCATCGCCTCATAGGCGCGTGCAGCGGGTGGGTTATTGGCAAACAGGATGGCCGTGTTCGCGCCCTCGGTCCTTGCCTTTTGCAGCAGGGCTGTTGTGACCCTACGCCCGAGGCCGCGATTTCTGTTCTCGCGCGGCACAAACACGCCGCCCACCTGAACCTGATCGTGGACGGATGCGTTGATGGCAGCCATGGCAACCGGAGCGTCGCCTTCCAGCATGACAATCGCTCGGCCCGATTGAATATCGGTGGTGATCCGGTCGGGGGCCATATCCAACGCTTCTTGCCCTTTGGCCTGACCGGTATCCTCAAAATAATCCGCAAACCAAGGGGTCAGCAGCGGCCGATCAGCCTCTGACAGGCCGCGAAAGGGAATCTGCGCTTTGGGTACTTCGTGCAGATCAAGGCGGTACAAGGGTTCATCATGGTGCAGACGATAGTCCGCCTGTCCGAACCCCAGCGCGTTCAATGTTACCGCAACCTGCGGTGCGGCCCCTGTCATGCCCAACACGGTTTGACCTGCGATCTGACCCGCAAAGGCCCGCGCGGCTTGCGGCGAACAATCGGGCAGTTGCGCCATCAGGTACCCCTTTTTGGTCAGGCCGAACACGCCCTGGATGTGATCCGCCCCCCAAATGAAAAACCGGGTGGAGTGGTCGTTGTCTCCCAGTCCAACCCCATGCGCTGCCAGATTGCTGCGCAGAAACATGGATGTGTCAGGATATTCGGCCAAAAACGCCTCAATGGCCGGAGCGTCGGGTGAAGCAGCCTCGCGGATCACGCCCAATCCCCCAACGCCTGCTGCCACATTGTCAGCGCCGCCACCGCCGCCGTATCGGCCCGCAGGATACGGGGGCCAAGGCTGACCACATGCGCAAAGGGCAGCGCCGCCAGACGCGCGCGTTCCTTGTCCGAGAATCCGCCCTCGGGACCCACCAGAATGGCCCATGGCTGACCCTTTTCGTTGGCCGCCAACCGCAGGGCCGAGCCCACCTCGGCCTCATTACAGAACATCAACTGACGCCCCTCGGGCCACGCGTCCAGTACACGATCCAGTCGCTGCAGATCGGCAACCTCGGGCACAAAAGTACCGCCACACTGTTCGGCAGCCTCGACCGCATGGGCCTGCAAACGGTCCTGTCGGATGCGTTCGGAATTGGTGAACTCGGTCTGAACGGGCACAATCCGCGCCGCGCCCATTTCCGCTGCTTTTTCAACGATGAAGTCCGTGCGGGCCTTTTTGATCGGCGCAAACAGAAACCACAGATCGGGCGGCAATTGCAGCGGCTTGGTCTGCCGCTGACAGGTCAGAACACCACCGCGCTTTCCGGCCTCGGCAACCTCGGCCAGCCATTCGCCATCCTTGCTGTTGAACAACGCCACAGGACCGCCAACCGACAGGCGCATGACGCCGAACAGGTAATGCGCCTGCTCGCGCGTCAATTCAACCGATTGCCCCTGACCCAGGGGCTGCTCTACATACAGTCTGATCTTCGCACTCATGAGACCTTACATATGCAAGGCAATGCCCCAACACCAGATGGTCAGGTCGCCGATGCCGTATCCGGCAACTGGGTCGACACCTATGCCCCCGCTTTCGCGCGCCCCTACCTGCGGCTCAGCCGCGCGGATCGGCCCATTGGAACATGGCTTTTGCTGATTCCCTGCTGGTGGGGTCTGGCGCTGGCCATCCTGCATGACGGGCAAGCGCGGTTGGAGGATCTGTGGATCGCCATCGGATGCGCGCTGGGCGCGTTCCTGATGCGCGGGGCGGGGTGCACCTGGAACGACATCACCGACCGAGAGTTCGACGCGCAGGTCGAACGCACGCGGTCGCGCCCGCTGCCTGCAGGTCAAGTCACGGTGCGGCAGGCGATGGGCTGGATGATCCTGCAATGTCTGCTGGCGTTGGGCATCCTGCTCAGCTTCAATCAGGCGGCAATTGCGATGGGAGTGCTGTCGCTGCTGCCGGTGGCGATCTATCCGTTTGCCAAGCGCTTTACATGGTGGCCGCAGGTGTTTCTGGGGCTGGCCTTTAACTGGGGCGCGCTGCTGGCCTGGGCTGCGCATACCGGATCAGTGGGCTGGCCCGCAATCACCCTGTATCTGGCGGGCATCGCGTGGACGCTGTTTTATGACACCATCTATGCCCATCAGGACGCCGAGGATGACGAACTGATCGGCATCAAATCCACCGCGCGGCTGTTCGGGACCGATACGGCAAAATGGCTCAAGTATTTTCTGGCCGCCACCGTTTCGCTGATGGGGCTGGCGATCATCGACGCGCTGGTTCCCGGCGGGTCGATTCTGGTGCTGGTTATCGCCCTTGGCGGTCCATGGGCGATGGGCTGGCACATGATGTGGCAATTGCGCGGTCTGGATCTGGAAAACAATGCCAAGCTGCTGCAATTGTTCCAGTCGAACCGGGACACCGGCCTTATTCCGCTGATCTTCCTCTGCGTCGCGCTGCTGCTCTGATTGCACCTGCGGGCCGGGGTCTGTAAGAGTCCGCCCAAACGCCTGAGGAGTCACTAGCCCGCACATGCGTCTGCCGTATTTTCTGTCCGTGTCCCTGATCTTTCTTGTATCCGCAGGGGTGTCACTGCTGGCGGCCGGTTTTGCCGTCACCAAGATCGAGGAAAGCTCGGAATTTGCTGTGCGGCGAGCCTTGGACCTGAAAGGCCATGACTGGGCCGAAGTCCAGTCAGACGGGCTGCGCGTGGTGCTGACCGGCATCGCACCGGACGAGGCCACACGGTTCAATGCCCTGACCGCTGCGGGAACCGAGGTCGATACCTCGCGCGTCATCGACGAGATGGAGGTCACCGCAACCACCGCGCTGGCCGCGCCGCGCTTTTCGGTCGAGATTCTGCGCAATGACAGCGGTATCTCGGTCATTGGCCTGTTCCCGGCCAGCGAAAGCCGCGACGACCTTGTCGACAGGCTTAGCGATCTGGATCGCGCGGCCCCTGTTGCGGATCTGATGGAAACTGCCGACTACCCGAAACCCGATGGCTGGGATGAGGCGATTGCCTATGCGGTCAGCGCCCTGTCGCGCCTGCCGCGTGCAAAGATCTCGGCCAGCCCGGGGTTGGTGAAAGTGACCGCCATCGCCGACAGCCAGGCCGAGAAGGAACAGCTGGAACAGGACCTGACCCGCGCCGCGCCGCCCAGCCTGCGCATCGGCCTGTCGATCTCGGCCCCGCGCCCGGTTATAACGCCTTTCACCCTGCGTTACCTGATCGGCGCGGATGGTGGCCAGTTTGACGCCTGCTCGACCCAGGATGAAGAGGCGCGGGATCAGATCATTGCCGCCGCGCAGCAGGCCGGTCTGAGCACGACATATACCTGCACCATCGGCCTGGGTGTGCCGTCGCCCCGTTGGGCAGACGCGGCAACCCTTGGCATCAAGGCGCTGGCCGAGATTGGGCAGGGATCGATCACCCTGTCCGATGCAGATATCACCCTGATTGCCGCGCAAGGAACCAATCCCGCCCTGTTCGACCGTGTGGTGGGCGAACTGGAAAACGCCCTGCCCGAGGTCTTCGCCCTGCACGCCGTACTGCCCGAGCCCGAGGACGAAGAACCCGCAGGCCCGATTGAGTTTTCAGCCACGCGCAGCCCCGAAGGGCTGGTGCAATTGCGCGGTCGCGTGGGCGATGAAACCCTGCGGGACATGGCCGACAGCTATGCCCGAGCCGCCTTTGGGTCGGAACAGGTTTATACAGCCACCCGCGTCGTTCCTGATCTGCCCGCAGACTGGCCTGTCCGTGTTCTGGCGGGGCTTGAGGCGCTGTCGCTTCTGCAAAACGGCGCTTTGACCGTGACACCGGAATCAGTGGACCTGAGCGGCAACAGCCATGATGAAGACGCCAAGGCCCGCATCGCCGGAATGTTGTCCGAGAAATTGGGCGAAGCGCAGGATTTCACCCTGTCCATCACCTATGTACCGCCGCCGGAACCCGAGGACGCTCTGCCCGATCCCGAGCTGTGCGAGGAACGGATTGCCGAGGTACAGAAAGCCAGCAAAATCGCGTTCGAGCCCGGCTCGGCCACAATCGCGGCGGACTCGCGCGATGCGGTGAACCAGATCGCCGATATCCTGCGCGAATGCGGCCCGATCCGATTGGAAATCCAGGGCCATACTGACAGTCAGGGTCGCGAAGAAATGAACCAGCAACTCAGCCAGGCGCGCGCGCAATCCATCCTGAACGAATTGCGCGGGCGGCGGATTCCGACCTCAAGCTATACCGCCGTCGGGTATGGGGAAACGCAGCCCATCGCCGACAATGACAGCGAAGCGGGCCGCGAGGAAAACCGCCGGATCGAGTTCCGCCTGATCCGCCCGGAACCGGTCGAAAACACCGAAACCGGGCTTGAAGCGCTGGAAACCGGCGCGACCGAGCCGGACCAGACCGACACGACCGCACCGGATGCGGATGCAGAGGATCAATAGAGTGAACAGAACCGAATTCATCATCGCCACCGCCGTCATCCTGTTCGCGGCCTTCTGCATGGGCTGGTTCGCCAACTGGCTGGCCCACCGCCTGTCCCGCGTGCGTCAAAGCGACGTGGCCGATCTGGACCGGATGAGCCAGGAGCTGCACGAGGCCGAAGAAACCCGCGATCAGGCGATCACCTACCTGCAACAGCGCGAAGCCGAACTGACCAACCAGCTGACCCAGACCGAAGCGGAACTCGCCGCCGCCATGGACGGCCTGCGCGCCGCCCGGCAAGAGGCCGAAGAACTGCGCGGACGCATCAACAACGCGGATTAGGAGTTTCCTCAGAATTGAGACCTTCGCGCTTGCCAGCTGTTGACCGTCACACGAACCTGACTCAACCGTAATAGTTGGATCAATAGCAAGGCGAGCGCTCAACATCAGAGATGTGCGCCAGTCAAACATCCTTGGAGCAAAGAGTTTAGGTACAGGAGTACTGATCTGTACGGCGCTCTTTAGGAAGTGTCGGCTATAAGCCCTAGGTGTCAGATGCTGCGGCAACAACGAACGTCGGTTTTTCGCGCTATGATCAAAAACCAGAGCTGGTCTCGAACAACATTGCACGCAGAAATACAGTAGCGCGACTTACTCACCTGTATCGAGTGGTTGATGACGGCCTCACTGGCTTAGGATAAAGTGAACCTATGAAATGTGGTCAATGTGAACGGCCAGCGCTCTACGAATACGATAACGGGCTGTATCTGTGCCTGTCCTGCAATGCGATCCTGCAAGAAAACAATTACCGTGGCTTCCTGATGAACGCTGCTATGATGAACCATGCCATGGATGAAATGGACATGGTGACGGGCATTCCTCTGGGAGGTGGTAGAATCCCGGTTAGCGCGCTATCCCAAGCAATGAGCCGCCCCATGACAAACAACCATATCACCATCTCAAATTCATCCGTGGGCGTTTTGAACACTGGTGACCTAGCGAAGATCAATGCAGTTATAACGATCACGGAAGGAAGTGACGCTGAGGAGCTGGGTCACACCATCAAAGACTTCGCGCAAGCTGTGGTCGATTCCGATGAGATCACGAAAGAGGAAAAGCACGAGGTAGGCGAACTGCTCGGGACCCTGTCGGAGCAGATCGCCGGAAAGCGTTCTAAACCTGTGATCGGAAGCGTTCTCAAAGGAATCGAGGAGCGGATAAAGTCCGTGAATGTGTTGTGGGGCTTCGCTGAGAAAATTGGTAAGCTACTAGCAGACCTTGGAATTACAGCTTGACGTTCTGGCACGTGGCGCAGGTCAAGACCCCTCTACCGTGCCTCTCGACGCTCCTGTTTGTCCTTCGCCCTAGCCAGTACCTCACCAATCGCGAGAAGCCCCGTCCGACGGCACTGGCGGCTTCTTCTGACGCTCGGCCACCACTCCCGCTCGTTGATCCGCAACACTGCTATTTCCGAGTGTTTCGTGACCAGCACATTCTTGAAGCTGACATTGGCGCGTGTGGGTTTAACGACAACTTGGTCCCGCACTGCCGACACTGGATCAGCAATACACGGTGTTCGGGCCAATGCTACGTGTCGGGTCACGCTGCATTGATTCAGAAATTTCGCATCAAGACTCAGAGAGTTGCGACGTTCCATCCCAACGGGTCAGCGCGTCTTCGTCCGCATCCTTGGCGGCGACCCATTCCGCGCCGGAGTCGGTGATTTCCTTCTTCCAGAACGGCGCGCGGGATTTGAGGTAGTCCATCAGAAACTCAGCCGCCTCGAACGCATCCTTGCGGTGCCGCGCGGCGGTGGCGACCATCATGATGCGATCGCCCGGAGCAAGCCGTCCGTGGCGGTGAATCACCAGCACATCGCCCAATGACCAGCGCGCGCGCGCCTCTTCCGCGATCTTGGTCAGGGCGCGTTCGGTCATGCCCGGATAATGCTCAATCTCCATCACATCCAGATCGCCCGAGGCCAGATCGCGCACCACCCCAGTAAAGGTCACAATGGCGCCGTTGGCGTCGTCACCGGCAGCAAAAGCATTGGCCTCGGCCCCCAGATCAAATGGCGCTTCCTGAACCGCGATCCGCATCTCAGCCACCGGTCATGGGTGGGAAAAATGCGACCTCGCGCACCCCGGCCAAGGGGGCGTCGAAGTCGGACAATTCCTGATCCAGCGCCACGCGCAGAGCCGAGATATCGGCAAAGGCGGCGGCATAGCGATCTTCGCGTGCGCTAAGCTCGGCGACCAGCTCGGACACGGTCGCAGCCTCGGTCGCGACCTTTTCTTTCGGCAGGCCGATGCGTTCGCGCACCCAGGCGAAATACAGCACGTCCATCGCTTAGCTCTCCTTCAGATGGGGCATGGCTTTACGTAGGTAGTCGTAGCCGGTGATCAATGTCAGAGTCGCGGCGATCCACAGCAGCCACAACCCGATCTGACCCGACCAGTACATGCCCTCCAACGTCCAGGCGATGTTGTTTACATCCTCGATCTGGCCGGTCAGAACCTGATCGATAGTCGGCGCGTCCATGCCAAACGTTGCCATCACAAAATAGTGTTCAAAGATCCCCTGCGAAAACAGAATTGCAATGGCGAACATCTGCGCCGTGGTCTTCCATTTCGCAAGCTTTGTTACCTTGAGCGTCCCGGCAACATCCCCCAGATATTCGCGCAGGCCCGAGACAAAGACCTCACGAAACAGGATCACGGTGGCGGGCAGCACCAGCCACGGAGTCCAATGCTCGGTCGAGTATCCCACAAGGATCATCAGCGCAATCACCACCATGGCCTTGTCGGCAATCGGGTCCAGCATCGCTCCGATCTTGGTTTCCTGCTTCCACGCGCGGGCCAGATAGCCATCGAACCAGTCCGTAATCGCCGCCGACATGAACAGGATCAGGGCAAACCAGTCTGCGTAGGGGCGGGTGAAATACAGAAACATCACGGCCAGACCGGGTGCCGCCAGCAGGCGCAGCAGGGTCAGAATATTGGGCAAGTTCCACTTCATGCGCAGACCCTACATCGCCGGGTCAGGACAGAAAAGACGAACGCGCAAAAAACTGCACCAATCACAGGCGGTTGTTCAAAGCGCTGCGGGTTTGGTGCGGGGCCGCATTGCCTCTTGGCCCCAGGTCGGAATGGCGTCAGATTGCGGGTGACTTGGCCAAGGGCGACATATGACCCCGAATATTCAAACCGATGCGCGTGCGAACCTAACGGGCAGCGCGTGGATGATCGGCGCGATGGCGTGTTTCGCGCTTGAGGACGCGCTGTTGAAGGCTGCCGCCCAGACGCTGCCGATCTGGCAGATCCTGGTCCTGTTCGGTGCGGGCGGTGCGGTGATCTTTGCCAGTGTCGCGTTTGCGCGTGGCACTCGGTTATGGCAGCCCGACGTGCTGTCGCCCGCGATGAAAATCCGCGCCGTGTTCGAGATATTGGGACGCCTGTTTTACATACTGGCCTTCACGCTGACCCCCTTGTCCTCGGCCACCGTGATCCTGCAGGCCACCCCGCTGGTCGTCGTCGCCTGCGCCGCGCTGTTGTTTGGCGAAACCGTCGGCTGGCGACGGTGGAGCGCCATTCTCGTCGGTTTGCTCGGCGTTGTGATCATCATCCAACCAACCGGCGAGAGTTTCACGCTGCTGTCTCTGCTGGCTTTGTTTGGCATGTTGGGATTTGCCGGGCGCGATCTGGCCAGCCGTGCGGCCCCGGCCAGTCTGGGCACCGAAGTTCTGGGCTTTTATGGCTTTGCCTGCGTGATCATCGCCGGGTTTGCCTATAGCTTTTGGGAACAGGCCCCGGTCGCCGCGCTGAATTTGAACACAAGCCTGCACGTTGCCGGAGCCGTGGGTTTCGGAACAATCGCCTATGCATCGCTGATGAAAGCCATGCGCACCGGAGAGGTCGCAGCCGTCACGCCGTTCCGCTATTCCCGCCTGCTGTTCGGTGTGGCGTTGGGTGTGGTGATGTTCGGAGAACGTCTGGACCAGACCATGTGGATCGGTTCCGCACTGATCGTCGCCTCGGGGCTGTATATCCTGTGGCGCGGGCGGCGGGCTTAGCCCTTGTCGTGGAAGAAATCGTAAACCTTCTGCGCCAACCCGGCTGAGATCCCCTCGACCGCTTTCAGATCCGCCAGATTGGCCCGGCTGACCGCCTTGGCGCTGCCGAAATGCGCCAGCAGGGCACGTTTGCGCGCCGCGCCCACGCCGGGGATTTCGTCCAGCGGGGTCGCGCCCACGGCCTTGGCCCGTTTCGCACGGTGGGTGCCGATGGCGAAGCGGTGCGCCTCGTCCCGCAGGCGCTGGATGAAATACAGCACCGGGTCGTTGCGTTTCAGGGCAAAGGGGCGCTGGCCGGTGCGGTGAAATTCTTCCTTGCCGTGGTCACGGTCGACACCTTTGGCGACGCCGACCATCGGGATGTCCTCGACACCATATTCCACCATGATCTCATGCACGGCACTCACCTGCCCTGCGCCGCCATCGATCAGCAGCAGATCGGGCCATAACCCTTTGTCGCGGTCGGGGTCTTCCTTTTGCAGGCGGGTGAAACGGCGGGTCAGAACCTCTTTCATCATGCCAAAGTCATCGCCGGGGGTCAGGTCGTCGCCGCGGATGTTGAACTTGCGATAGGCGTTTTTCATGTAACCTTCGGGGCCAGCCACGATCATGCCGCCCACCGCGTTGGTGCCCTGAATATGAGAGTTGTCGTAAACCTCGATCCGCGCTGGAGGCCCGTCCAGATCAAACGCCTCGGCCACGCCGCGCAACAGCTTGGCCTGCGTGGCGCTTTCCGACATGCGCCGGGCCAGTGACTCACGCGCGTTGCGCAGGGCACCGGCGACCAGTTCCTGTTTCTCGCCGCGCTGAGGCACCAGAATCTCTACCTTGCGGCCTGCCTTCTCGGTCAGTGCCTGCTGCATCAGATCGGCGTTTTCGATCCCATCCGACAGGATCAACTGCCGGGGTGGTTCCTTGTTGTCGTAAAACTGGCCAAGGAAGGCCTCCATCACCTCAGCAGGCGACACATCGGCCCCCACGCGCGGATAGAAATCCTTGTTGCCCCAGTTCTGGTTGGCCCGGATAAAAAACACCTGAACACAGGCCTGCCCGCTATCCATGTACAGGCCGATCACATCCGCCTCGGCCACGCCGCGCGGGTTGATGCCCTGAGACGTCTGCACCTGCGTCAGCGCCCGGATACGGTCGCGCAGACCGGCGGCGCGTTCGAACTCCATCGCCTCGGACGCGGCCATCATCTGTTCGGCCAGTTCCTCCTGCACCTTGGTGGACCGCCCCGACAGGAAGCGTTCCGCATCCCTGACGCTTTCGCGGTAGTCGGCCTCGCTGATCAGGTCCACGCACGGCCCAGAACAGCGCTTGATCTGATACAGCAAACAGGGCCGCGTGCGGCTGTCGAACATGGAATCCGAGCAGTTGCGCAACAGAAATGCCTTTTGCAGTTGGTTCAGAGTCCGGTTCACTGCGCCTGCACTGGCAAACGGCCCGAAATAGGCACCCTTCTCTTTCTTCGCGCCGCGATGTTTCTTGATCTGCGGAAAGGCATGATCCTTGGCGACCAGAATGTTCGGGAAACTTTTGTCATCCCGCAGCAGCACGTTGTACTTGGGCTTGAGCTGCTTGATCAGGTTCTGTTCCAGCAGCAGCGCCTCGGTTTCGGTCCGTGTGGTCAGGAACATCATCGAGGCGGTCGCGGCGATCATCTTCTCGATCCGGCCCGAATGCCCGGGGCGCGTGTAATTCGACACCCGCGCCTTGAGATTCCGCGCCTTGCCCACATAGAGAACCCGACTATCCCCATCCAGCATCCGATACACACCGGGCGAGCTATCCAGCGTTTTCACGTAACGCTGAATGCAGGCATAGCCGGTTGGCTGAGTGTCCGAAGTTGATTCGCTGTGGGAGGTCATGGCCCTGAGATATGATTCCCTGACAATGGCTGCAATCTTGTGCGTCTCAGTTCAAGAGAAAACAAATCCACGGTTTCTGTGGATAAGTGTGAAGATAAGTTTCCGTGAGGCTGGATTTTTCCTTGTTTCCTTGCTGTTTCGTCAAGTTGCACAAAAAATAGGCAATGCCATATCGTATTGTTTTTAAATGTTATTTTTTTGAACACTTAGCAAGTGCATGAAAAAAAAGACATTTTTGTAACGGACAGGTAACACGAATGAGAGCGGTGCAAAACTTGCACGGGAATTGCTTATTCTACCCCCAGCACATCCGGCGTCTGCCATCCCAGATGCTGCCCGCCATCCACGCACAAAAGCTGTCCTGTGACCGCATGCGCATCCAGGAAATAGCCCAAAGCTGCCGTGATATCAGAAGGATTCGCCCCGCGTTCCAACACGGTGTTGGCGCGCTGCGCCTGAAAATGTGCTTCGGACTGGCGGTGGCCTTGCATGGTTGGCCCCGGCCCGATGGCGTTGACGCGTATGGCTGGGGTCAGCGCCTGCGCCGCCGTCCGGGTCAGTGCCCACAGACCCATCTTGGCGATGGTGTAAGTCATGAACTCGGGCGTCAGCTTGCGCACCCGCATATCGACCATGTTGACGATCAGCCCGGTCGCCACGGGCTCACCCTGCGCGTCGGTCTCGGGCTGCAAGCCCTGTTCGGCCATGGCCTGCGTCAGCACAAACGGCGCGCGCAGGTTGCTGTCGAGGTGCCGGTCCCAGCTTTGGCGCGTTGCGGTTTTGATATTGTCGTATTCAAAGATCGAGGCATTGTTCACCAGACAGGTGATCGGCCCGCCCAGCACCTCGGCCGCGCGTGGCAGCAAAGCGGTGACCTGAGCCTCATCCAGCAGATCAGCCTGCAGCGCAACTGCTTTCCGGCCAAGGGCTTCGACCTGCGCAACGGTCTCTAACGCCGGTCCTTCGGACGTCGCGTAATGCACAGCCACATCATACCCGCGCCCGGCCAGATACAGCGCCATGGCGCGGCCCAGACGGATACCGGCTCCGGTCACTAGTGCTCGGATCATGGGCTACCTCTTTCTGTCAGGTCACATCAGCAATGTGGTGACATAAAGCGCATAAAGGAAAGTCAACACCAGACCCCAGATCCGGGAAATGTCCTGTTTGAAGAACACAAACGGGATCAACAGCAGCGATGCGCCCAGCATGACCCACAGATCGAACTCAAGGAATTCCGGGTCGACGGGGATGTTGCCGAACCATGTGGCGATGCCGACGATGGCCAGCAGGTTGAACATGTTCGACCCGATCACATTGCCCAGCGCCACATCCGCCTGACGCCGCAACGCCGCCATAACGGTTGTGGCCAGTTCGGGCAGAGACGTTCCAACCGCAACCAGCGTCAACCCGATCACCGTCTCGCTGATCCCGTACATCCGCGCGATGACGGTGGCATTGTCCACAAGCAAGTGCGCCCCCATGGGCAGGCCGATCAGACCCAGGATCAAGTAGATCGAGATCTTCCAGTACGGCATGTCCGGGTCGGCCTCTTCCAGACCGTCCAGTTCTTCATCCTCGGCGCATCCGTTCTCGGCATCGGCGCAGGCTTTGCGGTGGGCTTTGGCTTCGCGGAACGCATTCCAAAGAACAAGGCCCAGTGCGGCCAGCAAAATGGCACCGCTGACCAGATTGAAGACGCCGCAAAACGCCAGACCGATGAACAACACACTGGCCAGCAGCATGAACACATAGTTCTTACGACTGTCACACTCGCTGGTGTGCAGGGTCGCCAGCAAGGCAGGGACACCCAGCACCAGCAGAATATTGGCGGTATTGGACCCGACCACGTTGCCCAGCGCGATCCCCGGCGCGTTTTCCTTCAACGCGCTGATCGCAATCAGCAACTCGGGGGCCGAGGTGCCAAAGGCCACGATCGTCAGGCTGACAATCAGCGCTGGCACACCCAGCCGCAGGCTCAGGTTCACCGCACCGCGCACCAACGCATCGCCGGCCAGCAGCAGGATCACCAACCCAAGGCCGGAGAGCAGCCATGCCGTCATGTCCGGCCTCCTTTTTCGCAGGCGCACGGGCCCTTGCCGATCCGAAACCGGCCACAGCGCGGGCATTTTGCGGAACTCAACCGCTTTTGCCCCGGAAAGCGCAGCTTGCCGAACATCGCCAAAACACCCATGGCGACCAGAAACAAAGTGACAATCTTGATGATCACGTCACAAACCGAAACGCGCGTAGGCCGCCCGCTCCTCTAACCCTGCAATGGCGTCCTGCGCCAGCGAGGCCCCAAAGCGCGACCAGATGGGTTTGCGCAGACCGTAGCGACGGAACTTGATCTTCTCGCCGAACCGTTCCTGCATCTTGGGTTTCAGATGGGCGATGCCTTCGATCAGACCCAATTCCTGCGCGCGTTTTGCCAGCCAGACCTCGCCCGTGAACAGGTCGGCGTTTTCGTCCAGCTTGTCGCCCCGGCGGGCTTTGACATGGGCAATGAAGTTTTCATGGATGTCGCCCAGCAGGCCTTGCAGGCGCTTCACATCCTCTTTCTTTTCCGGCCGGAAAGGATCAAGCATCGATTTCGACTTGCCTGCCGTATGCACGCGCCGCTCAAACCCCTGCTTTACAAGAAACTCATGCGCCCCGAACCCGGCCGAGATCACCCCGATTGATCCCAGAACCGAACTGTCGTCGGCCCAGATTTCATCCGCCGCTGCGGCCAGCCAATACCCGCCCGAGGCAGCAACATCCTCGACAAACGCGATCACGGGGATCTTCAGTTCGTCTGACAACCGTCGAATCCGCGCCCCGATCAGCGAGCTTTGCACCGGCGATCCACCGGGCGAGTTGACCTCAAGCGCGACGGCAACCGGTTTGCCTTTGCGAAACGCCTTCTCCAGCACGGGCGCCAGAGAGGTATCGTTCAACGCCCCGCGCCCGGCCATACCAATGGCTCCGGACAGGCGCACGACGGCCACAACGGGGTGCTTTTTGACAAACGGCAGGCTGAGTTTCATGCGTGCCGATGTAGAGTGCCCCCAACGTCTAAACAAGGGACTCTCAGATCGCAAAACGTGACGTGAGACAATTTCCTGACACCAATGGGCAAAAATGCAACGCCCGCCAGTGGCCTAGCTGCGGATGCGCCAACCGGTTTTGAAGATCCATCCGATGACGCCAAGACAGATCCCCGTGAAGGCCACAATCGCCAGAAGGCTGAACACAATCGGCACATCTGCAAGCCCGTAAAACGACCACCGGAAGCCCGAGATCAGGTACACAACCGGGTTGAACAGGGTGATGGTCTGCCACAGCGGCGGCAGCATCGAGATCGAATAGAACGTCCCGCCCAGAAAGATCAGCGGGGTCACAACAAGCTGCGGGACCAGCGACATCTGCTCAAAATTGCTGGCCCAGATGCCGATGATGAAGCCCAGCAAGGAAAAGCTGAGACAGGACAGGATCAGAAATGCGGCCATGGCAAAGGGATGTTCGATGCGGATATCCACAAAAAAGGTTGCCGTGATCAGGATCACGATTCCCACAAACAACGCCTTGGTCGCCGCCGCCCCGACATAGCCGATGACGATCTCGATAAAGTTCACGGGGGCGGATAGCAGTTCGTAAATCGTACCCAGAAACTTGGGAAAATAGATACCGAAAGAGGCGTTCGAGATCGACAGCATCACCACCGACAACATGATCAGCCCCGGCACGATGAAGGCCCCGTAGGAGACGCCCTCAACCTCTTGAATCCGGCTGCCGATGGCAGTGCCGAAAACGACGAAATACAAAGACGTGGACAGGACAGGCGACAGAAAGCTTTGCGCCAGGGTACGGAAAAACCGCGCCATTTCAAATCGATAAATGGCGGCAACGGCTGACCAGTTCATGCGGGCTCTCCCGACACCAGATTGACAAAAATCTCTTCCAGGCTGGATTGCCGCGTCTGAACGTCCCGCAAGACAAGCCCGGCCTGCGCCACATCATTCAACAGCGTGGTGATCCCGGTTCGGTCGGCATGAGTGTCATAGGTGTAAACCAGCGCGTCGCCATTGCCGTTCAGAACCAGATTATGTGCCGCCAGAGCGTCGGGAATGTCGGTTATGGGCTCGGTCAGCATGACCTCGATCTGCTTCTTGCCCATCTGCGCCATCAGCGTGTCCTTGTCCTGCACCAGCAGCAACTCTCCCTTGTCGATAACCCCGACGCGGTCGGCAATGGCTTCGGCCTCTTCGATGTAATGGGTGGTCAGGATGATGGTGACACCGGCCCGTTTCAATTCGGCCACGATCTCCCACATATCCTTGCGCAGCTCGACATCGACCCCGGCGGTTGGCTCATCCAGAAACAACACGCGCGGCTCATGCGCCAACGCCTTAGCGATCAACACCCGGCGCTTCATTCCACCGGACAATTCCTTGATCGCATTCTTGCGTTTGTCCCACAGCGACAGTTTGCGCAGAATTTCCTCGATCCGCGCACTGTCATGGCCGTGGCCAAACAAGCCGCGCGAAAACCGCACCGTGTTATAGACCTTCTCGAACGGTTCCAGCGCGATCTCCTGCGGCACCAGTCCGATCATCTTGCGGGCGGCGCGAAACTCGGTCTGAATGTCATGCCCGCCTACGGTGACCGACCCTGAACTGAGGGTCGTGATACCACAAACCGTCGAGATCAAGGTGGTCTTGCCCGCCCCGTTTGGCCCCAGCAGCGCCAGAATCTCACCCTCTTCGATATCCAGCGACACGCCTTTCAGCGCTTCAAACCCGTCAGCATAGGATTTGCGCAAATCCTTTATGGACAAAATGGCGGTCATGCACGGTCCCCGTTTTGGCCGACCATATCCCGCGATCCGCACGCGGAACAGGTCACTTCCGCACAGTGTTCTGAGCATTTTTGCCGAAAGGTCAATCAGAGTGCGACACACACCGCCCCGATCGCCCACTGCGCTGTGGCCAGAAACGCATTGATCCCCTGCCCGCCTGCCGATACCCCGAAGGCCGCACCATGGAGGAACCGAATGCTTAACGGAATACGTGTTATCGAAATCGAAGGGCTGGGGCCCGCACCGTTTGCCGCCATGTTGCTGGCCGATCTGGGCGCAGATGTGATCACCATCCACCGCAAATCCGGCAACCCCACACCCGGCATGCCGGACCAGTCGGTGCTGGACCGGGGCAAGCGGTCGATCGCGCTGGACCTCAAGGACCCCGACGATCTTGAAACGGCCAAACGCCTGATCGACACCGCCGACGCCCTGATCGAAGGGTTTCGCCCCGGCGTGATGGAAAAGCTCGGCCTTGGGCCCGACGCCTGTTTTGCACGCAATCCCAGGCTGGTCTTCGGGCGGATGACCGGCTGGGGGCAGGACAGCCCGCTGGCGCAAACCGCCGGGCATGATCTGAACTACATCTCCCTGTCGGGCGCACTCTGGTACGGCTCGACACCCGACACGCCGCCCCAAACCCCCGCCACACTGGTCGGCGACATCGGCGGCGGCGCGCTCTATCTGGTGTCGGGCCTGCTGGCGGGTCTGATCAATGCGCAACGGACCGGGCAAGGCACCGTCGTCGACGCCGCCATCTATGATGGCTCGGCCCATATGATGAACCTGCTGATGACCATGCGGCAAACCGGCAACCTGTCCGATACCCGGGGCCAAAGCATGCTGGACGGCCCGCATTGGAGCCGCACCTACACCTGCGCAGACGGGCGCTATGTTACGGTGCAATGCCTCGAACCCAAGTTCTACGTCCAATTCCTGCACCTCATGGGCCTGACCGACGATCCCGACTTCACCCAACAATTCAACCCGGCCCTCTGGCCCGATCAAACCCGACGCCTCGCTGCGCTGTTCTGCAAACACCCGCGCGATCACTGGGCGGCGCTGTTTCAGGGCACCGATGCCTGCGTCGCCCCGGTGCTCAGCCCGAGCGAAGCCCTGACACACCCGATGAACGCAAGCCGCCAAACCTGGCAGACGGTGGATGGCACCCTGCAGGCCGCCGCCGCCCCAAGATTCCCGAACCATCCCTGGACTGCCAAACCCAGCCCTACCCGCGGCGAACACAGCGAGGACATCAAAGCCGAGCTAGACAAGCAGCGCGGATCCGCCCCTTCATCTGGCTAAAAATATCTCGGGGGATGAATTGGCCGCAGGCCAAGAAGGGGGCTGGCCCCCTTCCCCTTTACCGCCCGCGCACCGTGTCGATCATCAACTGAACATTCTCGGGGTCCGCATCCGGTGTAATCCCATGCCCAAGGTTGAAGATATGCGGCCCTTTCGAGAACGCCTCGACAATGCGCCGCGTCTCATCCACCAGCGCCTGCCCCCCGGTCACCATATGGGACGAGGCCAGATTGCCCTGCACGCAGCCATCCACCTGCACATGTTCTGCCGCCCAATCGGGCGCGACCGAGTTGTCCAGCGCCACGCAATCCACGCCGGTCTTCTGTGCAAACCCGATATAACCGTC
Source organism: Ruegeria sp. AD6 (assembly GCF_056542325.1). Taxonomy (NCBI): domain Bacteria; kingdom Pseudomonadati; phylum Pseudomonadota; class Alphaproteobacteria; order Rhodobacterales; family Roseobacteraceae; genus Ruegeria; species Ruegeria sp. AD6. The sequence continues at coordinate 168,527 of NZ_JBQFZQ010000007.1, forward strand.
ACCAGCCTCACGCGGGAAGCCGATAACCGGGATGCCGGGATGCCGGTCCTTGATCGCCTGAGTGATCACTCGGCACGGCTCGACCGCATATTTCCGGAAGGCTTCACCTTTCAACGATCCGGCCCAACTGTCGAAGATCTTGACCACTTCGGCCCCGGCCTCGATCTGGGCCGAGAGGTATTCGATCGTCGCCAGGGTAATCCGCTCCAGCAGCGCCTCGAATAATACGGTGTTCTCTTCCCGCAGCGCATGGGCAGGCCCCTGATCCGGCGTGCCGCGCCCGGCGATCATGTAGGTTGCCACCGTCCAGGGTGCACCTGCGAATCCGATCAGCGTGGTCTCGGATGGCAGTTCCCGCGACAGGATGCGAACCGTCTCGTAGACCGGCGACAGGGTCTCGTGAATATCCTCAACCGGTCTAAGCGCATCAAATTCCGACTGCTGCGTGATCGTCGACAGACGAGGCCCCTCGCCTGTCACAAACCACAAATCCGCACCCAGCGCCTGCGGTACCAAAAGGATGTCGGCAAACAGAATCGCCGCGTCGAACCCATAGCGGCGAATGGGCTGCAATGTGACCTCGGCCGCCAGATCCGGGTTATAGCAAAGCGACAGGAAATCCCCCGCCTGCGCCCGGGTCGCGCGGTATTCGGGCAAATACCGACCGGCCTGACGCATCATCCAGATCGGCGGCACATCCTGTACTTCACCCGCCAGTGCCCGCAGCAGTTTTTTCGTCTCGGCCATTGTCATCCCCAGAAATCAGGTTTTGGCAACGGGTCGGCGCTCAGTGGCAATTTGTCAAGCTCTGCCCCCATTGTCAGGGCAATGTGACGCGACTAAAGCTGTGCGTATGACTTTGACCCTGCCCACCCCCGCATCACCTCTCAGAATTGGGACCCGAGGTTCGCCGCTGGCTCTGGCTCAGGCCTACGAGACGCGCCAAAGGCTGCGTGACGCGTTTGATCTGACCGATGACGCGTTCGAAATCGTTGTGATCAAGACCACCGGTGACAACCGCGCGATGATTGATGCGGATCGCCCGCTGAAAGAGATCGGCAACAAGGGCCTGTTCACCAAGGAAATCGAAGAGGCGATGCTGCGCGAGGACATCGACATCGCCGTGCATTCCACCAAGGACATGCCGGTGGCACAGCCCGACGGGCTGGTGCTGGACACGTTCCTGCCGCGCGAGGATGTGCGGGATGCGTTCATCTCGCCGCATCTGCAATCGATTCACGACCTGCCCGAGGGCGCGGTGGTCGGCACCTCGTCCCTGCGCCGCCGGGCGCAGCTTTTGAACCGCCGCCCGGATCTGAATGTCGTCGAGTTTCGCGGCAACGTTCAGACCCGGCTGAAAAAGCTGGCTGATGGCGTGGCGGATTGCACCTTTCTGGCGATGGCGGGCATTCGGCGGCTGGATATGGATGAGGTTCCGGCAACCGCAATCTCGCCAGACGATATGCTGCCCGCGATTGCACAAGGCACGATCGGGATCGAGCGGCGCAGCAATGACACCCGCGCGGCCGCTCTGCTGGAGGCCATTCACCACGCTGAAACCAGCAAGCGCCTCAGCGCTGAACGGTCCCTGCTGGCGGCGCTGGACGGATCCTGCGAAACCCCCATCGCCGGTCTGGCCGAGATTCAGGAGGGCCAACTGCGCCTGCGCGGTGAAGTTCTGCGCCCCGATGGATCAGAAGCGATTTCCGAGGATACCGTTGGGTCCATCGAGGATGGGGCCGAGATGGGACGCGCAATGGCCGAAATCCTGTTGAAAAACGCAGGCCCCGGTTTCTTCGACTGGAGAAACTCCTGATAATTTTAACCAATGTGAACTAATTCACTGTTCCACGTCTCAGATTGCGGCAAGACTGTGATCATACCGGCTGAAAAGTTGGATCAGTCTCGAAATGTATCGAAGAGTTTCAGATAGTTGGTGTTTTAATAAGTATTCGAGGGGGCGAGGCTGAGCCCGACATTCAGAAGGTGCAGGGTCGCTGTTGGAAACAACAGCGACCCGACTATTTTCTAGCCTTGCGTAGTCTCGCTGAGCGCTGCGACCGCGTGATGAATGGCGTTCTGCGTCTGCTCCAGATCGGCCTCGGTAATCGCCAGTGACGGGTATAGCTTGCCCGGTGATTTGAACACACCATGGGATCGCAGAACCTCGTTGAACACGACATTATGCTTGGGGTCATCATGTTTGGCGCTGCGATAGTCTCGGCAGGCGTTGTCGGTGAAGTAAACGTCGAACAGGGTCACGTCCCCGCAAATCTGATGCGCGATACCGGCCTGATCCAAGGCGCCCGTCAGCATCTGTTGCAACCGGGCACCGATGTCGCGCAAACGGTCATAGGTCCCCTCGCGGCGCAGAATCTCCATCGTTTTCAGACCTGCAACCGACGCGACGGGATTGCCGGACAGGGTTCCAAGCTGCATCAGCCATCCCTCCTGACCGACCTGCGCCTTGTCGAAATGCTTCATGATCTCGGCACTTGCGCCCAACGCTGCCAAAGGAAAGCCGCCGCCGGTGATTTTGCCCAGGGTGCAGATATCGGGCGTAACCCCATACCGCTCCTGCGCCCCGCCATAGTCCAGGCGGAAGCCGGTGACGATTTCATCGAAGATCAGCAGCACGTTATGCTTGTCGCACAATTCGCGCAGCCCTTGCAGATAACCGGGCATCGGCGGGATGATCCGCTGTAGCGGTTCGGCCATGACGGCGGCGATGTCGTCATGTTCGTCCAGCAGCGCCGCGACCGCCTCAAGATCGTTGTAAGGCGCAATCAGCATCTGATCGGCCACGCCTTGCGGAATACCGGCACTGTCGGGCACGGCTTGCGGGAAATTGACCTGACGGCTGGGGGCCAGGCTCATCTGCGCCTCGGCGCTCATGCCGTGATAGCCGCCTTCGAATTTCAGGATCTTGTCTCGCCCGGTATAGGCCCGCGCCAGCCGGATCGCATACATATCCGCCTCGCCGCCCGAAGCGACAAAGCGCACCTGTTCGCAGCAGGGCACCGCGTCGATGATGGCCTCGGCCAGTTCGATACCTTTGGTGTTGTTGGCAAAGAAGGTCATGCCTTTGGGCAATTGCTCCAGCACGGCCTCCATCACCTCGGGGTGGCCATGGCCCAGCAGCATCGGCCCCGATCCGATCAGATAGTCGATATATTCGTTGCCGTCCTCATCCCAGACGCGGCTGCCCTCGCCGTGCGAGATGATGATGCCCGGATCGAAATTCCCGAACCCGCCTGCGGGCAAAACAGCCTTCGCGCGGTCGATCCATTCGGATTGAGTGTTGATCTTCAGCATGTCACGCGATCTCCATATTCAATAAAATCAGTGTCTATTCGTAAACGGCAACCGGATCGCCCAGCGCGTCTTCATCCGGGTGTACGCCAAGGCCGGGGCTCTCGGGCAAATGCAGGTGGCCGTCGACATTGCGGGGGCCGCGACCGCCTGCAATGTCAACGGTCAGCATGTCCTGACAGGCCCAGACTGCATGGCAATTGTCATCCGGGATGGTGGCGGCCAGATGCAGCGCTTCGGTATCGGCCAGCACGCTGCCACCCGTGGCCATCACGAACATGTCGATGCCATGGGCCAGCGCAATATCCCGCATCCGCGCGGCTTTGGTCAGGCCGCCGACGCGGTTCAGCTTGATCCCGAATATCTCGGCGATCCCGTCACGCGCGATGCGGGCAGCGTCCTGTAAGCTCACAAGGCTTTCATCCACCGACACGGGCGAGGCGTGCTGGCCCGAGAGTGCGGCGATATCGTCCAGCGTTTCGCCGGGTTGTTCGAACATCACATTCAGGTCTTCGCAGGCGCTCAGGACCCGCAGGGCCTGTTGCCGGGTCCAGCCGCGATTGACGTCATAGAGGACAATCTCACCCGGTCGCCGGATGCTTTCGACGTCGCGGACCCGCGCAATATCACGTTCGACATTGCCGCCAATCTTCACCGAATGGGCGATATAGCCCCGGCTGCGATAGCGTTCCATCACTTCGCGGGTTTCTTCGACCGTTTTGGCCCCGACCGAGGACGCAATCGGGCGCGGTGTCCTGGACCCGCCACCCATCAGATCAGCAATCGGAAGCCCAGCCGCCTGTCCGGCAATATCCCAGCACGCCATGTCGATGGGGCTTTTGGCATAGAGATGCCCCGGCAAGGCCAGATCCATCGCCCGTTCCACATCCAGAACCTTGCGTGGATCAAGGCCCAGGATGAAAGGCGCCATCGTTTCAATCCCGGCGCGAATGCCCGGCCCGTGTGCAGGCACATAGGTGTGGCCCCACGGGGTACCCTCACCCCAGCCAGTCAGGCCGGCATCGGTTTCGATCTTCACCAGCGTCGCGTCCAGCATTTCGAACTTCAACCGCCCACCGGACAGCCAGTAGGGATGCTCCAAAGGCAGATCGACGTGATAGACCGAAAGTCGGGAGATCTTCATTTCAATTCCACTTCCACGAAGGACATCGGGGCATCCCCGGCATTGATGACATTATGTTCGACCCCTTCATCGCGGCGATAAGCGGTTCCGGCGGGCACGGTCACCTCGTTGACCGTTCCGTCCGGCAGATCCAAACGCATGTGGCAATCGGTAATCGCCGTGATGACGTAATCCATCGCATGGCGATGCCATCCGGTTTCCGCACCGGGCGCAAAGTCAAACCGCGTCACGCGCACGCGTGCGTCGTCGATCATCTGAGTGGCAACGGCCTGTGGTCTCATAACGCGTACTCCGCCAAAGGCGCGCCGAGGCTTTCGAAATCCGGTTTGACACCCAGTCCGGGCGTGTCGGGCGCGTATAGCTTGCCGTCACGGGCAGTCGGGCCGCCGATGCCGGTGGATCGGGTGTTGTAGTTCATAAGGTCAGTTGTGTTCTGCAGGTACTCTGGCGGGGTTGAGGCGGCGAAATGGGCCACAACCGAGGATGTGATCTCGCCGCCCCATGTATCCTCGCTGACAACCGGGATGCGGTTGTCGACCAGATAATCCCGCACCCGCCGCGCCTTGCTGATCCCGCCGAGGTTCGAGATTTTCAGGCAACAGATCTCGGCCCCGCGATCCGCGACGATGCGCTGCGCCGCGTGGATACCGGTGACGCATTCGTCCAGCTTCATCGGCTGTTCGGCAACGCGGCGCACCTGTTGGCATTCCTCATAGGTGCGGCAGGGCTGTTCCAGAATGAAATCCAGATCGCGCGTGGCGCGGGCCACCCGGATCGCGTTGTCCACGCGCCAGCCCTGATTGGCATCGGCCATCGCCTTCTCGCCCGGGTTCAGCAAGGGAACCGTGGTGCGGATGCGGTCAATGTCGGTGGCCCAGTCGCTGCCCACCTTGACCTGAAACTGCCGGTAGCCCTGATCGCGGTAACGATCCATCTCGGCCACGGTCTCATCCACCGCCTTCTGCGGCGCAACCCGGTACATTGGCGCGCCGTCGGTCAGCTTGCCACCCAGCAGCATCCAGACCGGCTGATCGCAGGCCTGCCCCAGAATGTCCCAGCAGGCCGCATCGAACGGGGCCTTGGCATAGCCGTGGCCCTGCACCAGATGATCCATCAACTGCTCGATCCGCGCCACCTGACGCGGATCTTCGCCCAGAAGATGCGGAGCCACCAGCCGCGCCAGCGCACCCACGCCTTCGGAATGGGCGACCATGTAGTTTTCACCGCAGGGCGTGAACTCGCCACAGCCTTGCAACCCTGCATCGGTGTCGATGACCACGACCGAGGCGGTGGCGGTTTCGATGGCGTTGCCAGCCCCCCAGGCATATGCCCCGCCGACATACGGAAGCCCGGTCTGATAGACGCGTATCCGATTGATTTTCATGCCGCATCCATTCTGGGCAGATCACCCATCCCCTCTCCGCGCCACAGCACAAAGGTAAGGATCGGTTGATCGGTTGTAACCATCGCGTGGCTTTGCCAACTGGTATGCAGGCGGGTCTGATCTGTCCCGACAACACCCGTATTCTCGGTAGTTTTGAATTCGGCACCGCCTGCAAGGGTCAGATAGATTTCCTCGGCCTGATGGCTGTGCCAGTCGTAATTCAGCCCCGGCCCCCAATAGGCGATGTAGCCGCGCAATTGGGTCGAGTGGAAATGACCCGTCGGCCCGAACAGCTCGTAATACCCATAGCGTCGCAGGAAATCCGCGCCGACCTCGTCTTCGGTATAGGTCTGTTTCCACTGCGCCAGATGCGTTGTGGCACAGATGGCAGAAATAAGCGGTTGGGTCAGATCGCTGCCCACGATTTCAAAGTCCTTCACCAGATCAGCCGCCGGAATATGATCGGCCGTCAACGGGGAAGGCGACAAATCCGTGGGCCATGCCCCGAACGCAGACAGGTCGGGATGCGCCTGATGCAGTTGCCGCGCTGCTTCGAGCACATCATCCAGTGTCATGGGATCACCACGATATTGCCAGTGTGTTGCTTGGTAATGAACGCGGCCTGCGCGTCCCGCAATTCCTCCAGCGGATAGGTGGCGGCGAGGGCGGGTTTGATCTCAGCCGCTTCGATGTATTTCACGAGGTTCTGCATCACCTGCGGGTCAATCACGGTCGAGCCTGTGAAGGTCAGATCGCGCAGGTAGAAGGTGCGCAGATCAAACTCGACCATCGGGCCAGCGATGGCCCCAGAGCAGGTATAGCGCCCGCCGCGTTCCAGAATGTCGATCAGTTTCGGCCAGTACGGCCCGCCCACCACATCGGCGACAACGGTAATTTTCTCAGCTCTGAGAGCCGCGCGCAGATTGTCAGGCGCGCGGGGCAGGATCATGTCGGGGCCCAGCTTGGCTACGTCCTCGTGCTTGGCCTCGGACGCCATCGCGATGACACGCGCGCCCCGGCGTTTGGCCAGTTGCACCAGCGCGCCGCCAACGCCGCCGGATGCACCCGGCACCAGAACCGTGTCTGCGCTGGTCACATTGGCCCGGGTCAGCATCCCTTCGGCCGTTGAGTACGAGCAAGAGAATGTGGCGAGTTCCGCATCCGACAGGTCCGACGTGATCGGCACCGCATTCATCGCAAGCGTTGTGGCATATTCGGCAAAGCCGCCATCCCGCTCGGACCCGTAGTATCCGGCCTTGTCCATGTTTTGCGGATCGTCGGGATCGCGCAACCAGCCGTCTGTTATCACCCGCTGTCCGATACGCGCGCTGTCCACACCCTCACCCACGGCAACGATATGACCGCAGATATCGGCCCCCTGAATGCGCGGGAAGGTGATGGGCGCGCCGCCCCAGGTGGGATCGTCTTCGCCGACTTCCTCGAACGCGCCGCCGGTTGTGGCATCAGTTACGGTCTTCGAGTACCAGCCGGATCGCGTGTTCACATCCGTATTGTTCAGCCCGCAGGCGGCGACGCGGATCAGCACTTCGCCCGCCGCGGGTTCGGGGCGCGGCCAATCCTTGTGCAGCACCATTTGCTCAAGACCGCCGTGACCCATGGTCACCATGGCTTTCATTGTGTCGGGCAGACTCATCCTTTAGTCTCCTGAGTTGGGGCACAGGTCGATGCGCGTTTCCCGGCCTGCGATTCTGCTCGACAGGCTAATTTCACAACTGTACCATCGTCAATCATGAATGACACAAATGTATCATCAATCGTCCTGGATCGCCTGACCGAGGAATGGGACGCCCTGACGCCCGAGGCCCAGAAAGCCGCGCGCTATGTGCTGGAAAACCCCACAGATGTGGGCGTGTCCACCGTGCGCGAGATTGCCGAGGCCGCCAACGTCAAACCCAACACTTTTGTCCGCATGGCACGGCAGGTCGGCTTCGAAGGCTACGAGGATTTTCGTGCCCCGTTCCGGCAGGCCATCCGGCAGGGGACGGTTTCGTTTCCCGACCGCGCCCGCTGGTTGCAGGAAATCGGCAAATCCGGTGAGATGGGTGGCCTTTACGCCGACATGATCGGTGCCACGATCCGCAATATTGAAGAGACATTTGCCGGTATCGATGCCGACCGGCTGCGCGCTGCAGCCGAAGATATTTGGAACTGCCGTCAGATTTTCACGCTGGGCGTCGGCGTCAACAATTCAAACGCGCGGAACTTTACCTATCTGGCCTCGACCGGGATGAAGCAGTTTCACGCCATTCCCCGCTCGGGCTCGACCCCGGTGGATGATCTGGCCTGGGCAGATGAACAGGACGTGCTGATTGCGATCACCTGCCATCCCTACCGGACCGAGGTGATCGATGCGATCAAACTTGCCCGCCAGCAGGGGCTGACGGTTGTCGGTATCTCGGACAGCCCTGCCAGCCCGGTGATCCTGAACGCGCAGCACGGATTTGTCGTGGCAGCCGACACGCCGCAATATTTCCCGTCCTCTGTGTCGACCATCGCCTTGCTGGAAACGCTTCTGTCCTTCGTGATCGCGGTATCCAGCGATGAAATCGTCGAACGGGTTGAGCGGTTTCATCAGCGCAGGCACCAGCTTGGGCTATACGCGGCGGAACCGGAATAAGATGCCCGGCACCCTGAACGCCTGAGCCATGCCACTCACCTGCGTTTCAGCGCCAAAAAGACCGGGTAGACCGAGTTGATACGAGGTCATGAACAATCCATACGAGAATTCCGCACAGGTTGTTGCCTGCCTTGCGAGAGTGATCTATCGATACCGGAATGAGATCTGGTTTTGCCATTGTTTCAGCGTTTTTCTTATGCGCCTTTGCCCCTGCCCAAGCGCAGGAAACCACGCTTTCCCGACCGGATCTGAGCGCGTCGGGGCAAGACTATCTGAAAGCCGTCCGGTATCGCGGGATCGACACGGATGTTGTCTATTTCGACCCCACGCAACCCGCGCCGCCACTGGACACGGATGCAACGCCGCAACCCGACCGGTCTGTCGAGCTGTCCGTTGACAACCGCTGGATCGTCGGCGGTCTGTCTGCGGTCATACTGATTTTCCTGACCTTGTTCATCTACAACACTGCCGGGAACACCTCGGTCTCGTTCCGCAAATCCTTGGGTAATGCGCGGCGCAAAGGCGGGCGGGACGACCCAGAGTTATCGGACGCCGGGCAGAACATTCCCGATCTTGACGCGCTTCTGAAATTGAAAGATCGCGATCTGGCGGTCACCGGGTTGGCGCAACTGGCGCTGAGCCATTGCCTGTCCAAAAACGAAGTGCTGTTCAAACGCAGCTGGACCCATCGCGAGGCCCTGCGCAGCATGCCGCAGACGCTTTGGTACATCCCCGACCTGCGCGCCCTGGTTCTGGCCAGTGAACGCGTCAATTTCGGCCATCACTCGATCACCGAGGGCGATTTCGAGGCCCTTCTGAACCGGATCAGACCCGTCCTGCGCGAGGTCACCGCATGAGCGATACGACCAGCTTGCCCACGACCGATCGCATCCGGCTGGATTGGGTCATCGTGGGCGTTGTGGTTGCGGTTTGCGTCGGGATTTTTCTGTATGTCATGGCCGGGCGGCAATACGCCCTGCGCGAGTCGGCCAGCGGGTTTGATGGTCTGGATCGCTGGCTGAACAGCCAGTCCCACATAACGCAGAGCTTTACCGGTGGCTGGCCTCTGGACCGCAGCACCGTGGGTCTGCTGGTGCAGCCGGTCTATGACACGCGTCTGGACACAGATCGCAACGCGGCCAGAACCAAAGAAGAACTGCTGTTGCAGGCGGATGAGTTCGATCAGGAGACCGAGGTGATCCGCGACAAGGTGCAATCCGTGCCCAGCCTGGTGATCCTGCCCAAATGGCGCAGCGGAATGCGCCTGACCGGGTTCGGGCATCCGTTTCTGATGTCTCCGCGCGCTGAGATTCAGACCATCCTGCACCAGATTGCCGGTACTGATGTCGGGCCGATGGCTTTGGCGCGCCGTCCGTTTTCCGACTACGCACTGGCCGCTGACCCGCAACTGAAGGCCCGTATCTACGCCGCCCAAACCTTTGCCGGACGCGGATGTGACCCCATCGTCGGACGGGCCGGAGAGATGCTGCTGGGCGCGTGCCCTCTGCCAGGGTCCGAGGACGGCCAGAAGGTCTATATCCTGTCAGACCCTGATCTGCTGAACAATCACGGGCTGACACTGGGCGACAATGCATGGATCGCGGCGCAGGTTCTGCCCGAAATCGCGGGCGATCAGCGCATCATCATTGATTACAGCGATCAGAACTGGCTGACCGCGCCGGAACTCGTTGAGGCCCGCGAACGAACGTGGGACGACCTCAAGCGTTTGTTTGAACCACCGTTCCGCGCGCTTTGGATCGGCGCGGGGCTGTTGCTGGCCTTAGCGATCTGGCGGGGCGGGGTGCGCAGTGGCCCGGTGATCGATATCGCCCCAACGCTGGGCACCGGCAAACGCATGGCCAACCGCGCAAGGGCACGGCTGATGCGTATGACAGACCAGGACGGTGCAATGCTGTCCGATTATGTTGATACCCGCCTGCGCGCCCGCGCGGCGGCGGTGTTCGGCAGCACTTACAAGACCATGGGCACACCGGAAGAGGCCTATCTGAAATATGTCCGAGCCCGAAAACCTGACCTCGCGGCCCGACTGGACGCGCTGATCCAAACCATTCGCGCCCTGCCCCCGCATCTGGCGGCGGCAGACGCCATTTCCCACATTGACCAATTCGAAATGATACTGGAGCACCTTGCCGATGAATCTTGAAGACCTGTTTGCCCGCGCCGAGGCCCTGCGGGCCGAGATCGGCAAAGTTGTGCAAGGCCAGCAAGAGGCCGTCGATCTGCTGCTGACAGCCTTGTTTGCACGCGGGCATGTGCTGCTCGAAGGCCCTCCGGGCACCGCCAAAACGCTGTTGGCGCGCAGCTTTGCCGGGGCGCTGAACCTGCAATTCGGGCGCATTCAGTTCACCCCCGATCTGATGCCGGGCGACGTGCTGGGCACCTCGATCTACAACTTCCAGACCAGCGAGTTTGTTCTGACCAAAGGTCCGGTCTTCAGCCAGATCCTGCTGGCGGACGAGATCAACCGCGCACCGCCCAAAACGCAGGCCGCGCTGCTACAGGCGATGAATGAGAGGATGGTGACGATTGACGGCACCGACCACCTTCTGGGTTCGGAATTCATCGTGGTCGCCACCCAGAACCCGATTGAACAGCAAGGCACCTATCCCCTGCCCGAGGCGCAGTTGGACCGGTTTCTGTTCAAGGTGAACCTGACCTTCCCGCCCGAGGATGTGGAACTGTCGATCCTGCGCCAGCACGCCAATGAGCCGCTGGATTTCCTGAGCGCGACGCAAACCGTACAGCCCCTGCTGGACGCGCCCACCATGGCGGCGGCGCGGCAGTTGATCGACGGGATCGTGCTGGATGACGACATTCTGGCCTATATCCTGCGGCTGGTCCGCGCGACCCGCGAAAGCGCTGATATCGCCTTTGGCGCCTCGACCCGCGCCGCTGATGCGATTGCCGGGGCAACGCGCGCCACGGCGGCCCTGAACGGGCGCGACTTTGCCATCCCCGACGACGTCAAAACCCTGATCATCCATGCGCTGCAACACCGGATCGTGCTGTCCCCTTCGGCCGAGATCGAAGGACGCGGCGCGCGGCAGGTGCTGGAGAACATCCTCAACCAGATCGAGGCCCCACGCTGATCCGGCCATCCCGCATATTGCTGATCGCAGCCTGCGCAGCGCTGTGCCTGACGCTGCTGGCGATCGTCCTGGGCGACGCAACGCGTCCCATCGCCGGTTTGCCGTGGCTTGTGCTGTGCGGTCTGGCGATCCTCGACCTGTTGCTGTCCTGGCCCCGCCGCCGGTCTGTCTCGGTCGAGCCGATATCGGATATCTTTGTGGGCGAAGAGGGGCAAATTGATCTGTCCGTCTCCCCCGCCGCGCCGGGGATGCGGGGAAAACTGGACTGGCCCGCCGGACTGGACGGACCGTCAGTGTTTGATCTGTCGGGCGGAACTGCCCAGATCCCGTTTCGCGCCAGCCAGCGGGGCACATGGGCGCTGTCCAACCTGTGGCTGTCCTGGCCATCAAGGCTGAAAATGTTCGAACTTGTCCCAAAGCTGGCCTTTGGCTTGTCGGTGGCGGTCGTTCCCAATATCCGCCGTGTCATGTCGGGTGAGATTTCGACCACCGTGCAATCGCGCCTGTTCGGCGTAAAGGAAAACCGCGCCATTGGCGAAGGCACCGAGTTCCATCAGTTGCGCGACTTCGTGCGTGGCATGGATGCCAGTTCGATCGACTGGAAACGCTCGGCCCGGTATCGCTCGCTGGTCGCCAAAGAGGTGCGGGCCGAGCGCAACCACCATGTGATCATCGCGCTGGATAACGGCTATCAGATGCGAGAGCAGGTCGCAGGCCTGCCCAAGATCGACCACGCCATTACCGCCGCGCTGGCCACCGCCTGGGCCGCAGCCATCGGGGGCGATCTGGTCGGGCTGTATGCCTATGACGCCAAGCCGCGCATGTTCCTGCCGCCGGAACCGGGGCGCACCGCGTTCAACCGGCTGCGCAGCCGCACCGCCGAGCTTAGCTATGAAAGCGTCGAAACCAATCACACCTTGGCGATGACCGAGTTGAACGGGCGCACCCCGAAACGCAGCCTGATCATCGTGTTTTCGGATTTCGTCGATACGACCACGGCCGAGTTGATGGTCGAAAACGTCAGCGTTCTGGCCAAGCGGCATCTGATTGTCTTTGTTACCCTGCGCGATCCGATCCTTGAAACGCAGGTCAATCAGGCCGCCGAGGATATGGATGGCGTGGCCGAGACGATCTCGACCGGGCAATTGCTACGCGAGCGCCGCCTTGTGCTGGAACGGTTGCACCAGTTGGGTGTGACGGTGATTGACGCGGAGCCGGGCGAGGTGTCGGCCCGTTTGATCTCGACCTATCTGGAAATCAAAGCGCGAGAGATGATCTGATGGCTGACAGCGACCTGATCCGCTCGGCCCGGTTTCGGCGGGAACGCGAAGGCGACTGGCTCAGATTGTCCGATCTGGTGGATAAGGCTGAAAATCAGGGCCTGCATCGCATGAGTTTCCAAGAGGCCCGCGATCTGGCCGATCTGTACCGTCAGGCCACCACGTCCCTGTCCATCGCACGTGAGATTTCGCTGGATCGGGGTCTGCTGGAATATCTCGAAGCCCTGACCAGCCGCGCTTACCTCAGCGTCTACGCCCCGCAGCAACGGTTGGGCGGGACCATCCGCAGGTTCCTGACCAGTGGCGGCCCTCGGGCGATGCGCGCCTCGTGGCGGGTGACGCTGCTGGGGTTTTTGTGCATGGCGGCAGGGGCGCTTGCCGGGTATTTCTTCTATTTCGACAACCCCGAATGGTTTTATGTTTTCATGCCTTCTGAACTGGCCGGGGGACGCGGACCGGATGCCAGCACCGACTATCTGCGGGCGGCCATTTACGGCGAAGATGACACCTCGGGCCTTGGGGCCTTTGCGGCATATCTGTTTTCGCACAACACCCGTATCGCCATCTTTGTCTTCGGGCTGGGCGCGTTTCTGTGTGCGCCGACGGTCATGCTGGTGTTCTATAACGGTTTGATATTGGGCGTCTTCTACGCCCTGCATATCGACCGGGGGCTGGGCTGGGACATGTTCGGGTGGCTGTCCATCCATGGTGTGACCGAGCTGTCGGCGATCTGTATCGCAGCCGCAGGCGGGTTGAAGCTGGGCCTCGCCGTCCTGTTTCCCGGCCATCACACGCGGCGCGCAGAAATGCGCGCGGCGGGCCATGATGCGGTCAAACTGGCCGTGATTGCGGCCCTGATGCTGGTGGTTGCGGCGCTGCTGGAAGGGTTCGGGCGGCAGTTGGTTCAGGATCGATCAACCCGAATTGCAGTCGGCTGGGGCGTCGGCGCGCTGTGGCTTGCGTGGTTTGTGCTGGGTGGAAGGAAGCGGTCATGACCCAACCCGCGCTGGACCGTCTGTTGCCGCCCGAAGGTGTGCCCCTGTTCTTTCGGGTCGCGGGCGTTGGCGTGCGAACCGCAGCGCAGCTCACCGATCTGCTGATCACCGTCGCTGCGGCCGTGGCCCTGTTCCTGCTTGTCGCTGCCTTCGATCTGGTGACACCCAGCACTGCAATGGCCATTGGCGCGATGCTGTTCTTTATCACCCGCATCCCCTACTACGCCGCGTCCGAGCTGATCTGGAACGGCCAGACGCTTGGCAAGAGGCTGCTGAAAATCAAAGTGGTCGCGGCGGATGGTCAGGCCCTGACCACCCAGTCGCTGGTCGTGCGCAACCTGATGAAAGAGGCCGAGATCTTTCTGCCTGGCACGCTGGTTCTGACCCTGACGACCGAGGCGGTTGTGCCATCGCTTTTGTCGCTGGCCTGGGTGCTGGGCGTTCTGGCCGTGCCCCTGTTCAACAAACGCCGCCAGCGTCTTGGGGACATCATCGCCGGAACCTATGTCATCCACCTGCCGAAACCCATTCTGTTGCAGGACATGTCCAACGCCATGCGGGCCCGGACCAATGCGCAATCGTCCTACAGGTTCCTCTCGCATCAGTTGGAACATTACGGAGCCTTTGAATTGCAGACGCTGGAATCTGTTTTGCGCAATGCCAATCGCGCAAGCGGGCCCGAGGCTTACAGGCGTCAAAAGGAAACCCTGGCCGCGATTTTCGCGCAGGTACGCCGCAAGATCGACTATGCCGATCCGGTGCCGGAACAGGATCATCAAGCCTTTCTTGAAGCCTTTTACAAAGCCCAGCGCGCGTTTCTGGAACAGCGCCAGTTGTTTGGTGACAAACGCAAGGACAAGCACCACACCTTGAAAAACGAAGACGCCTAGGCGCCCCTGTTGCCGTTTTACCCAAGGGCGAAGCTTTAGTCGCGACTTCCTCTTGCGGATGACCGGTGGCGCGCGGCTTTATTGGCCCAGAACCCAAAGATCTTTGTTCAGGAATTGACGATGGCCGACACAACAAATCAGCACATTCACATCCCCTTTGGCGTTGGCACTGTGATCAGTGACACGTTTTCGATTTTCTTCCGCAAGATACATATCGTTCTGCTGCTGGGCTTCATTCCCGCGCTGGTCGATGTGGTCCTCAGCCTGTGGCTGTTTGACAGCTCGTTCGAAACGACGCCGGCCGCCGAAATTGACTGGGCCGCGTTCTGGCCCGCTTTTGCCGGGCTGGTTCTGGTGTCCATGGTTGCCGTCGCTTTCACCTCGGCCATGGTGATCCAGTTTGCCTATGACACCAAGCTCAACCGCCCGGCCCAGATCGGGCGGTATTTCGCCTCGGCGTTCAATAACCTGCCCGCGATTGCAATCCTGTCGATTATCACCGGTATCCTGACCATGATCGGCTGGGTGTTGCTGGTGGTGCCGGGCATTTGGCTTTACGCGGTTTTCTCGGTCGTGGTGCCCGCCATCGTCATTGATCGGGCCGGGTTTGGCGCCATCGGGCGCAGCGCGGAACTGACCAAAAACTACCGCTGGCCCATTGTCGGCGCATTGATCCTGATTGTCCTGTGCATCTTCCTGTTTGCCGCCGCTATCGGGTTCATCTTTGGCCTGGCCTTGCTGTCCTTCGACTCGCAAGGGGCGGAAATCATCTCGGAAAGCATTGGATCAGCAATTGGGTACGGGTGGACCGGTGTTGCCATTGCGATGATCTTCGCCCGCCTGAAGGAGATCAAAGAGGGCGTCAGCGTATCCGATCTGGCGGATGTCTTCCGGTAGTCGACGAAAATGGCCCGGTGGTCGCCAAGGCCACCGGGTATCTTGATCCCTGACCGACCTTGCAAAAACAGCCATCAATGCCCTGCGGCGCGGTGGCTGAACAACACCTGGTTTGACTGGACATCCGACCTGAAATCCGCCGCTCGACCGGGAAGCGCGTCATAGAACGCGCTTAGTCCCGGCTCGATGTCCGCTGCAAGGCTGGCACAGTCCTGACACCTCGCCCGGACCAGATCGTGCGATGCACCGTCCCGAATGGACGCAATCAGGGACTTGTGCGTCTCGGCCAAGGACTGAAACGCCGCGCTTTGAAGAACCGATTTGTCACCGACCAGAATGTAAACCGGTTCCAGTTCGGCCTTGCCTTTCAGCTCCACAAACCCGGCCTCAAGCACCGCCAGCTCGGTTCGTGTGTCATCAACGACCGCGCGCGAGATCACGATGTCATAATTGACATGGCGGCAGCTTTGTTCCAGCCGCGCGGCGACATTCACCACATCCCCGATGACGGTATAGTTGAACCGCCGCCGCGAGCCGATATTGCCGACGCAGGCCCGTCCCGTTGCGCACCCGGTTGCCAAGGCAATCGGCGGCCGCCCGCGCATGACCCCGGACACATTGAACGCCACCAGCGCCTGCCGCATCAACAACGCAGCCTGCGCCGCCCGTGTCGGATGATCCGCAACCGGAAGCGGCGCGTTCCAAAACGCCATCACGGCGTCGCCGATGAACTTGTCGATAGTGCCCTGCTGGGCCAGAATCTGATCCCCGACCTGTGAAAACAGCTCGTTCAATATGGCCACAAGATCGGTCGCCGACACGGATTCCGACAGGGGCGTGAAGCCGCGGATGTCCGAGAACATCACGGTGATGTCCTGCGTCTCACCCCCCAGTTGCAGCGCATGGCCCGAGCCTTCAAGCTCGTGCAGAATTTCCGGTGATACGTAGCGCGAGAAGATGCGGCGGATCACCCGCTTTTCGCGTTCGGTCGAAACGAACAGATACCCGGCCAGAACTCCGAAATTGGCCATACCCCCAAGAAGCGGGAAGGTGACATCGAACAGCACCAGATGGTTTCGAAAGGCCAGCCAGCTGATCCCCAGAACCACAGCCGCCGAGATCCCTCCGGCCACGAATGAGGCCACCGCGCCTCGGCGGGTCATGACAACGATGACGACAAGGCCCAGCAACGCGAAGGCCAGTAATTCCAGCGCGGCGTTTACGTCCGACCGGCTGATCATCTCGTCGGTCAGGATCTGCTCAAGCAGTTGCGCGTGGATCGACACGCCCGGAACGGATTCACCCAGCGCCGTCAGGTGCATGTCGAACAGGCCAGCCGCAGAGGTGCCCACCAGAATGATCCGACCTTCGATCTGGGCGCGCATTTCCGGGTCGTCCCCGGATTGCATGATCCTGTTGGCCGGAAGATAAAGCGCCGGGTTCTCGTGGCGGTATCTGATCCAGACCTCGCCGTTTTCGGTGGTGGGCAGGATAAACGCGCCAATCTCGACACCCAGCATAATGCCTGTCTCGTCCTGCGCGCCTTCGGCCAGAATGACCGGCTCGTCCATCGCAACCCGCAGCGCCTCGATCCCCAGCGCAGGCAGCGCGCCGTCGGGGCCGCCCCACAGCACCGGCACCCGGCGCACGACGCCGGTATCACCCATGGGCGAAACATTGACGCCGCCGATACCTGTCGCATCCTGATCCAGTGGCGGGGCCAGCGGGGTCCATTGCGGCACGGACACCAGCCCCTCGGTCGGTTGGTCCCCGATCTCGATGATTCCGGCCTTGGCAAAAACGGGTTGGTCTTCGCCAGACAGCCGCGCAGCAACCCCAAGCACGACCGGCCAATTGGCCATCTCGGCCCCGAACAGAACATCATTGTCCAAATCCGCCGCCGCGCGATCCACGGACAGCACGCCGGACAATGCCGGATCATTCAAAAGGCGCGCGGGGGAATACCGGTCTGGCTCGGCAAACAGCATGTCGAAGGCGATTGCGGCGGCGCCATATTCCCCCAGATGTTCGACCATCTGCGCCAGCAAAGTACGTGGCCAGGGCCATTGACCCCATGTCTCAAGCGCGGCCTCGTCGATATCCACCACGCGCACGGGCAGATCAGGATTGAACGCGCGCGGCGACAGGCGTTGCAGAATATCGAAATACACCAGACGCGACATCCGGACGGGATACGGGTCCAGCACCCGGATGAAACAGCCAAACAGGATCAGCCCCAGCCCCACGATCCGAAAAACGCGCCACCGACCGTTCTTTTCCTGCGGTTTTTTGGTCACATCAACCTCGCTGGACAAGCGAAAGGGTCAAGGTCCGGCCCTATTCGGATTCGCGTTCTGGCTGACCGGTTGGGTTGCCCTGACCAGCCCCGGAAGGCGCGGCGGGCGAAGATTCACCGCCGCCGCCCTCTGGTCCGGGCGTTCCGGGGTCGCCTGTCGAAGGGGGATCGGGCGTTGGATCCGGTTCGGGCCGCGAGGGCCGCGATGGCTCGGGTTCGCGCGCCCGCGCTTCGCGCCTCTCCGGCCCATCAGGTTTCTCGGGCCGTACCGGAGCAGCCTCGCGCGCGCAGCCTTCGATATTGACCCGCAGCGGGACAAGCAGCCGTTCCTGCGCCTGTATGAACGGGAAGCCGCTTTGGATCGCTTTGTCATATTGCTCCTGATCGATCGGACGCCCGACACGGCCACGCTGACTGGTGGCATACAGGCTGCATTGCCGACCTGTAGACCGGCACCCGCCATTCAGACCACACATCTGAACCGTGCCCTGCAACACCAGCATCGAGCTTTGATTGCCCGGCGCGATCCATATGTCAAAAATCGTACCCCGCACGGCCATGGTCGCCGTCGGCGTGCGGACGGAATACGCCCGTTTCCGGCTTTTGCCGGATATGAACCTGAAACTGCCGCCCAGCGCCTGCACTGCAAAGCTTTTGGCCTTGCGATTTCCCCGCAGCATCTTGACGTCCAGCACCATGCTGGCATTGGGTCCGATGGCGATCTTCGTCTCGTCCACGAAAATCAGCTGCACCACACCGCTGCGATCCGTCGAGATCGCATCGCCCGAGGCGACCTCCATCCCCATCTTCAACGGCTGCCGGTTTCCGTCACGCGTGATCTCGGCCCCCGGTTTGACCGCCACGACCGTTCCGATATTCGCCAGCACCTGAGATGGAATGATCAGCAGGCAAACCGCAACACAAAACACTTTTAACCAGGCCAACAGTCTTTCCTTCCCCCAAAGGTAATGTCCGAGCGTTCAACGCCCGCTGCCCGGTTTTTTTGCCCCCTGCGTAAAGTCTTTGCGCTATCATTTATTTGTTAAATACAGACAAATATGCCGTAAACATCGCATTCTTTGCAAGTATTTCAAAAAAACACCCTTCCCAGACAGTGTTGTGCGGGCCTTGGTGCAAGGACTTCCGTGCCAACCAAACGCCCAACCAACATGTCAGACGCAGCGCCTTGGGATCGAGCGTTTCGGATTGGAGATTTGAGCTCAGAAAAATGACATGAGGCTAAGAATCGACCTTGTATCTCGGTGACATGCACGGATATACCCGTCGGCGGAGACGTGGCCGAGTGGTCGAAGGCGCTCCCCTGCTAAGGGAGTAAACCAGGAATGGTTTCGAGGGTTCGAATCCCTTCGTCTCCGCCATAAACCCATAAAATTAAAGAGTTTTTTGGCCGAGCACCGCGCGCCAGATACTGCACGTTAAAACTTGCGTTGCACGGTTTTCACCCAAATTGGCACAAAATTCACCCGATTCCCCGAGTTTTTGGCACAAAACCGGCACAGTAGTCCCTGAAGCGCTTCAGGCTGTATTTTGATGGCTAGAAGCGTCTTCAACGGGACACATGCATGACCATTTACTCAAACCCAGTCGTGTACGAGTCCGCCAATGCACAGCTGTTCGGGAACTCTTGGTCACAGCACCAGCCTGCGTACCAATGATTTTGGTGCTGTGTTTGGAGTTTGCGATTGATAGCGAGAAACCTGTTGCAATTGGTTGGGGGTACGCTGCAAATTTGAGCTGAAGTATTTTGAGGACGAACAACTTGAAACTATCTCACGACGCATTAATCGTCTTGGCGACGCAAGAGGCAGCTTTTCCGGCGGCTCAAGACGCTCTAGACAGGTTTTCTTTTTTGGTTGGCCCTTTGTTTCTTTCTATGGAAAAAGGGAAGCAGGTCACCGCACCCATAGTTCGGGAGACCGTTTTGCAGCATATCGGACTTGATCTACCGCGTCCCGTGGCAGAGGCTCTTACGTTCCGAATGGGTCAGAATAACTTCATCAGTTCGGAAAAAGTCGGCGACGCCCAAGTGTTCTATGCCAAAGGAACGTCCCGTAGGAATAGTAGCGGTTCAGTCATTGACGACCTGATAAAAGACTTCCGGTTGTTTGTTGATGACAAGAGTCTTCTTCCGAAGATTACGGACGACGAAATTCTTCAATTGTTTATGTCGGAAATATTCAAAATTTCAGATCTTCTAAACGAAGAAGAATTTACTGTTGACGGGGGGAAGTTCGAACGATGGAAAGTTGGAATAGTCTCTGACTATATTCTCCACCACACAGACGAAGACGGAAACTTACCGCCTCTGCTTTCAAAGTTGTCTGAGCTGTGTTTGCTCAGATCCGTTATCGGAAGTATGACCCAACAAAGAAAGCAACCAAAGCGAAGTACGTTGGTTGCAATATTGGATGCACCTATAGCCCTTCATGTGACCGGTGCTAGCGGAAAACACTCCAAAAAAAGTATTGATGCGACGGTAGGCTTGGCAAATAGCTTAGGGGTAAAGTTTGTAGTTTTTCCAACCAGTGTTCAAGAGATGAAAAGAGTGCTTCACGCAGTACTGTCCAATGACCACAGGAATAGGCGAGGACCAACTGCGACAGCAATTCGGCGCGGCGAACTTTCCGAGACCGTCGCCGAAGATATCAGGAAAGACCCAGAGAAATACACAAAGAGTTTTGGGGTTACAACTCTACCGCGAAATCTGGAAACTTTTCCGAATGAAGAACACTTTTTTTCCGAAGAACGATACAGAGATTTCTCGGTTACGGCTTCTTCGTGGTCAAATACAGAGGCGGGTGAATTTCATGACGCGGAGTGTCTTGCTCTCACAATGCGTGCAAGAAAAGGCAACCATCCAGCTAACATACTTGGGAATGACTACGTTTTTGTCACCAACAACTGGAAATTCTCCAACGCCGCTCAAAAAAAGTGCCTCGAATACCTTATGATAAATGAGGGCTCTTGCCCTCCTGTAGTTCACTTAAATGCCTTCTCAGCCAGCGTATGGTTAGCGGGCGGTTTCAAACAGGAATCTAGGATTCCTGAAAAAACGCTTTTAGCGGCATGTGAGAGGGCGCTGTCCAACACTGGTAATGTTGTAGAAAAAACTGAGAAAATTCTGAGGGATCTAAAAGTAGCAGACGAATCGACAATCGAACTTCTGGTTCAAGACCGGGATAGTGTAAACGCTATAGTTAGTAGTACAGCCGGCGATCCAAGCCTCATAAACGAAGAGAACATCGGTGTCGTACTCGCAAAGGCTAAGGCTGCAGTCGCAAAGGACGTCTCAGAGAAGGCTGCGGAAGATCGGCAAGAGTTAATTCGTCAGCATGATAACGAAATTAAGCGGTTAGCTAGCGAAACCGGAAAACAAATCTCTGAAATAAAAGAAGACTACGCACAGTTCAAAGACGATGTGAACATCGAATTGGAAGCCCGTAGCCAACAAATTCAAGCGATGGAACAAAAAGCGAAAGAAGAAAGACAACAACAGCTAAGGAACATTGCCGCGCGAGTAGAACACCTGAACAAGAGAATACAAAAGCACGGATGGGGTTTGGTTGAGACGTTTTCTACCGTGTTTTTTCTGATCGCATCTCTTTTAATGGGATTCCAGATCAGCTGGGCGGTTGGGTTCTGTGCTACGCTATTTGGGGCTTTCTTCGTACTATTCAGCTATCTTGAAATCTGGTTCCCGAACAAAGTCAAAATGTGGGTGATCCACAAAATGGCAAACATTCAGCTGAAGAAAGAATTTTCGAATGTCGAGATTCGAGATTGGAAGATTACTATAAACGAAGAGGCCGAAGCTGTAGTGCGAAAGTGAGAATGAGAGTCATTGTCCTTCTCGGCTAAGTCCAGAAAGCAAAACCGCAAGAAAAGTGGCACGAAATCGACACACTAAAAATGCAAATGGAACTTAACTTACGCACATCACTATATTTTCAAAAGCAACCGCTTCCCCTGCTAAGGGAGTAGGCGGGAAACCGTCTCGAGGGTTCGAATCCCTTCGTCTCCGCCACTACATCAAGCCCATTGTCTTGGTTTGGCTGAACCGCCGGTAGTACGACCTTACCCAATATCCAAAAACACCTGAAACGTTGACAGGGGTCGCGTTCGATCGTCATTTAGGGAAGCATGGCACCAAGCTTCGACCAATCGACTTAACCCTCAACGCTTCGCGGTGCGAAAGGGTCGCGAGAAGGGAGAACGTTATGCGACTTCCGAACGTTGACGTCATTCTGGATGATATCGGCCCGATCCCGGAGGCACATGCGCGTTACCTTGCGTGGATCACGGCCAATCTCGGTCAGAACCGGGCCGAGAACAGCCATATGTCGCCATTCCCAACCGGCCGGGCGACCGTTCACGCGTGCGAATGCGACTACCTGATTGCGTATCAGAACGGCTCGGCTTTGGCGTTGCAACGTCTGCGGGAGCGCCTGCCCGAAGTTATGCACAAACTCTATGGCCAAAGCATCGAACTGCCTGAAGTTTTCGTCTTTGTAGGCGAGGCGCGCAATGGGTTTTCCGTGCTTGAACGCAATGGCTGCCATGCGGTGAAGATTGATTTTCGCACGGCTATGACCCTGACTCTGACCCAATTTCTGCTTGGTGTTTCCGGGGGTAACCCTCAGCTCAGGCAACTGGCGACATGGCTGATCCTGTCGGTCGTTCTATCGAAGAACCGTGTGTTTGACCCGGTCCTGATGCAGCTTGCTCATGAGGCCCGGGCGATGGACCAGCGCGTTTTTGAGGACCTGGTGGGCAGCGTCGCCAATCTGATCCTTCTGCACGAGATCGGCCATGTGCTGTTCGACCAACTGCCAAAGGGTTTTGCGCAGGTGGTCTATCAATTCGTCGACATTCCCGGTGCGGATCAAGGCCAAAGAATTGGTGCGGCGTCAGCAGCAATTGGGGCACCACCCACTGAAAGAACGCAGCCGGTGGACGCGCACGCGCGTTTGATCCTGCCCCCGGAACTGGCGCGCTGGAACCCGGAAATCACCGCCGATTGCTTCAGCGTTTTCGGGCATTTCGCATGTCTGCTTGAGGTCTATAACGGTCAGCCTCGGATTGCCATCGAGGCTATCTGCGATTCATTCCTGGGCTGGAACCTGACCTTCTTTGGCCTTTGGTCGATGCAGCAAATACAATCCGAGGCGATGGGGCTTGGACCGGGGACAACCCCCGAAACGGCCAGCCATCCGGATGGGCTGACCCGCTGCGATATCATGCTGTTCTACATCAATCATATTATGGCGCGGGTTGTTCCCGACTATCGCAGCCCGGCTTTGGGGCGGTCCGTGCGCGCCTATCAAAACCTTTGGTCCGCCGATATGCATCAATCGCTAAGGGCCCTGCGCACCTATCTGCTGGTCACACCCGAGGCGTTTGAAACCTTCCGGGACGGTCTGTTGCGAACCGTTTTATCCGGGTGCCTCTATGATGAATTCAAGCAGGTCGGCAGCGCCCAGCGATTGACCAACAACCTACGTGAAATCGAAGGGAAATGGACCGCCTTTCACACGGCCAACCACCTGAACGGGCAGCCGGTCTTTCTTGACCTCGCGCAGCAGTTTGGCGCGCTTGACCTGAAATTCATTTCGGAGGACCGCGTATGAGTTACGATCCAACACTTGTATCCGCAATTGCCCAAGCGGATCAGGGCGGAGATCTGGACGATGTCAGGGCCTTGCTTGATCCTGACCGCCCCAATGAAGAAGAGAACTTTCTGGGCGGGCTCACGCCGGATCTGGCCGCGATCCTTGCGTTTTGTGTCGCCGTCGGGACCATCAGCGGTGCCGCCAAAAGTATTGCCGACATGATCGGGCTGGCCAACAAGGCCGCAAAATGGGCAAAATCCTTGCGCGGCGAGAAACCGGTAAAGGCCGAACTGACGCTTCGGGAACGCACGCTTGTATTGCTGTTTGAGGCCACAACAAACCGGCGCGAGGGGCTGTCTGCCAAAACACTGCAAACCATTCTTGGATGCTCACACGCGGATCTGGACGAAGCCCTGACCGCGCTTGAACACAGCGGCGTTGCCCGCAAGTCCCTGCAAGGCAACTGGAAGTTTTCGTCCCGCTGATGTCCCGGACCGGCGGCGCCGGACAACGCCGCCGTCAGAACCCCGCGAACCGATTGGATCTCTGTCATGCCAGAATATCTTGCCCCCGGTGTTTTCGTTGAAGAAGTCAACCGGGGCCCAAGGCCCGTCGAAGGTGTTGAAACCAGTACCACGGCCATGATCGGTGAAACCGAACGCGGACCGCTGAGGCCGCCCCTGATCACGTCGTACCGGGAGTACCTGCGTGTGTTTGGCGATGTGTTCGCCGAATACCGCTTTGTACCATTCAGCGTCAAAGCGTTTTTCGACAATGGCGGGCAGCGTTGCGTGGTCTGCCGGGTCGTCGGAGATGGCGCGGAAACGGCCCATATCGACGCGGCCGGATACCGTCTGAGCGCAAGCGGCCCCGGTCAATTCGGCAACGCCATCTGGGTCCGCATCCTGCCGTCGAGCGCACAGAAGCGCGGTGCAGACGGGCCAGTGCCCATCGGATTTCGGCTGCAGGTCGCATATTTCGGACACGGGTTTTCCGGCGACCTATTCGATCCTTTCGACGACTCCAAACGCAAACCCCGGCCCGTTCTGGTCGAAGACTTCGATGACCTGTCGCTGGATACGAACAGCGATGATTTCTGGCGCAAGAAACTCTCGGAAAACCCATCTGCGCTGATCACGCTCGATCTGTCCGATCAGGCTGAAACACCTGCCGGTCTGGTGTTCAGCGGCGCTTTGAAAGGGGGGCAGGAGGGTAAAAGACCTACCGCCGCCCAGTTCGCAGGCAGGACCGACGCGGCAGGGGCGGTGATCACAGACCCGACCAACTATCGCGGCCTCGCGGCGCTGGAGCGTGATGCATATCAGTCTGTCGCGATTGTCCATGCGCCGGGTATCGGAAACGACACGCTGCCCGAGATTACGATACAGGATGAAGTCATCGCACATTGCGAACGCAATCGTTTTCGCTTTGCAGTGCTCGATACGCCGCGCGGCGTGAAAGATTTGCGGTCCGACGCGCTGTCTCCGCGCAATCGGCGCGCGTCTGACCATGCAGCGATCTACTACCCCTGGATTGTTGCGGCACATCCTAAGACGGGCGACAAGGTTCTTGTCCCTCCGGGCGGGGCCGTCTGTGGCGTTTACGCGCGCGTGGACTCGGCGCGCGGCGTCTGGAAAGCACCGGCGGGTGTGGCGATCAACGGGGCCGTGGATGTCGAGTTCCATCTGAACGCAAACCAACAGGACGTTCTGAACCAGGCCGGCGTCAATTGCATTCGTCAGTTTCCCGGGCGCGGGATTTGCGTCTGGGGCGCACGAACACTGTCGTCGGACCCGGAATGGAAATACGTGCCTGTCCGCCGGTTCTTTATCTTTCTTGAAGCATCCATTTCCCGCTCGCTCCAATGTGTTGTGTTCGAGCCGAATGACGAAAAGCTCTGGTCCAGTGTCGCGCAGGCGGTGGGAAATTTCCTAAGCACCCAATGGCGCGCGGGGGCCTTGGCGGGCGCAAAGGAATCCGAGGCGTATTTCGTGTCCGTCGGACGGGACACGATGACCGAGGCGGATATTGCAAACGGCCGGTTGGTGATGCTGATCGGGGTCGCTGCACTGCGCCCGGCCGAGTTCGTGATCATCCGTATATCGCTGAAAACCAGTGACGCGCTTGATTAAGCGTTGCGCTGGCCAGTCGGCAGCAAGACCCAAAGCCGGAATTCAAGTTTCAAGTGGTGTTCGAAGAAACCAGCAAAGCGGGGATATGCGTCAACATGACGTTCAAACGCGGGGTTCTCGGCGACGCTTGTCTCGACACATGGCAAGCAAACCATTCATGGTTGACTTAACGGCAGGCTGTATACAGAACGGTGTTCAACTGTGTTCGACATATGACGAGGCGAATATGCACAAATTGCATGGCGGTAAAACGGTGTTCGGGGCCAATCTGGGCATCCTGATGCTGGAAACTCAGTTTCCGCGCATTCCAGGCGATATCGGCAACGCGACCACATGGCCTTTTCCGGTGCAATACCGCGTCGTCCGCAGCGCAACGCCGGACAAGGTTGTCCGCAATGACGCCCGCGAACTGGTCGGGCTGTTCATTGATGCCGCGAAAGAGCTGGTTGCCACCGGCTGCGACGGCATCACCACCAATTGCGGTTTCCTGTCCATCGTACAGGATCAACTGGCCGAGGCGGTGCCGGTTCCGGTTGCCACCTCATCGCTGATGCAAACCCCGATGGTGCAGGCCATGTTGCCGCCCGGCAAACGTCCGGGGATTTTGACAATCTCGAAGGAAACGCTGACACCCGCGCATCTGCAGGCCGCGAATGTCCCGCTGGATACGCCGATTGTCGGAACCGAGGGCGGTCGGGTCTTTACCCGCGACATTCTGGGCGACGCGCCCGAGATCGATTTTGCCGCCTGCCGCGAAGACATGCGCGACGCCGCGCGGCAATTGGTGACCGAGCATCAGGATATCGGCGCGATCATTCTGGAATGCACCAACATGACGCCTTACGCAGCGGATGTGCGCAAACTGACCGGCCTGCCCGTGTTTTCAATCTACAGCTTCGTTCGTTGGTTCCATCAGGCGCTGGTGCCGGATCGCTTTCCGGTCGATCTGGACGATCCGCTGCTCGGGCTGGCAGGTCAGTCCTGATCTATAGTCACAAAAGACCCCCCGGCCTGGAACAAAGCCGGGGGGTCTGTGTTGAAAGGATCGGGCGCGAGCGCCCGACCGAAGGCATCAATAGAAATGCGGCAGGTTCTTTGCCCGCGCCGCGCGCACCCAGTTGGGGACAAACGGAACGATCTTGTCCTGCGACGGAACCATCATCTCGATGAAGTTTGCGCCGGGGTTGGCGATGGCCTCGGACAGGATCGGCTCGATATCGTCTTCGGATTTGATCCGGGCGGTCTTGAAGCCAAAGCCTTCGGCCACTTTGCAATAATCGACACGACCAAAATCCGTTGACCACGGTTCGTCCACGTCGTCCAGCAGAATGGCCTCGCCCCGGATCCAGCCGAACGTGTCGTTGCGGGTCAGGATAACGGTGATGTTCTTGCCGCTGCGCTTCAGCGTTTCCATGTCACCGATGACAAATCCAAACGACCCGTCGCCGGTGAACGAAATAACCGGCCCGTCATTGGCATAGATCGCGCCCAGCCCCGCAGGCACCGAATAACCCAGCGCGCCCATCGAATAGTTGGTGATATAGCGCCGCCCCGGCTTGCGGAAGGTCAGCAGGGCCGAAGGGTAGATCGCGCTGACGCCCGGTTCGGACGTGACCACCGCGTTGTCCGGCATGATCCGGTCCAGTACCTGAGACAGCTTGACCGGGGAAATCGTGCCTTCGGGCATGGGGATGTTCGAGTTGAACACCTTGTCCAGCGCCGTCTTCTTGATCGGGTTCAGATCGATATTCGGGCGGGTCAGGTTTGGGTGGTCTGCTTTGATCAGAACATTCATGTATTCCAGCGTCGCGCGGGCATCGCCGACCAGACCGACTTTGACGGGGAAGTTGTTGCCAACATGCGCCTCGGCAATGTCCAGATGCAGGAAGGTTTTGGCCTTGGGATCGCCATACAACTTCCAGTGATCGGTGGCGGCGCTGTCCGTGTTCGAGCCGATGAAGAAGATCGTATCGGCGTCGTGCACATATTGGTTGGAATACTCCATGCCGCCGCGCCCGCCGATCACGCGCAGGGCAAGCGGGTGATCCTCGGGGATGGTACCCTTGCCGGGTGTGGTGGTCCCGACCGGGATTTGCAGCAGTTCAGCCAGTTCCAGGATCGCCTCGGACGCCTTTGAAATCAGCCCGCCCTGCCCCACAACAATCGCCGGTTTCTCGGCTGCCAGCAGCACATCGATCGCCGCGCGGATTTTCGAGTGATCGGCCACGGGCCGATGCGCCGGATAGGTGCTGTATTCGGGTTCGGCATAAAGATCGTTGATCTCGGCCTCTTCCCCGAAGATGTTGATCGGAACGCGGATATGCACCGGCGCCGGACGCCCCGAGGTCGCCACGCGGAAGGCCCGGCGCATCAGGAACGGGATTTCCCTGGCATTGGTCAGAACAAAGCTTTCCTTGCAGATGCTGTCATACAGCTTGGTCTGATCGACCCCGGTCAGCCCGTGCTTTTTGTCCTGATTGATCGGGATGTCCGAGCTGAAATAGATCACCGGAACCGAGCTCAGATACGCCTCGGTAATACCCGGCGTACAGTGAGTTACACCGGGGCTTGGCGCTTCCAGCACGCAAGGACGTCCGGTGATCTTGGCATAGGATTCGGCCGCGTAGGATGCGGTACGTTCGTCGCGGGTCAGCACAAATTCGATATTCGAGTGTTCGCGCCACTCTTTGTACCACCCGATTGTGGTTTCCCCGGGCAGGCCGAATACGTGGCTTACACCGTGCAGTTCGAGCATCTTGAGAATGATCTGAGCGCCGTTCATGCGCTGGGTGTCAGCATCGGTCATTGGTTTGAACCTTTCTCAGCCGGATTTTTGCGCACAGGACTGTATACAATAAATCCGCAGTTTTTTAGTTACGTCAGTGTTTCGGCGACGGCGTATTTCGCCAGTTTGTCAGGATCGACCGCAACGCCCAGCCCCGGCCCGTCCGGCACGTGAACGCGCCCGTGCTTGACGGGGAACGGCTGGGTCAGGATGTCGTCAGCGGCATAGTAGGTGGCCATGTAAAACTCGCATTGCAGCACCAGATCGGGCACAGCCGCCATCAGATGCGCACCGGCGGCATGGGCCAGACCGGTTTCGAACATGCAGCCGCCATAGATTTCAATCCCGGCGGCACGCGCGATTGCTGCCACCTCAAGCGCGCGGCGAATGCCGCCCGATTTCATGATCTTCAGCGAGAAAATATCGGCAATCCGGTTCTGCGCGCCATAGAGCGCGCCTTTGGGATCAAACACGCTTTCATCCGCCATGATCGGCGTATCGATGGCATGGGTGATATGGGCCAGCGCCTCACGCTCGTGCATCTTGACGGGCTGTTCGACAAAGGTCGGGCGGAAGGCTTCGAGGTCGCGGATGCAACGCACCGCGTCATAGGCCAGCAGACCCTGGTTGTAGTCGATGCGGATATCGACTTCATCGCCGTAAATCTCGCGAAGTTTCTCGACACGCATTACATCGAACTTGTGATCGGCAAAGCCGGTCTTGAACTTGAAGATGCGCACGCCGTCGTCCCACATGGCGGCAATGTCATCCAGATCGGCGTCGAAATCCGGGTTGGCGACCGAAAAGCTCATCCCCATACTGTCGCGCATCTTGCCGCCGACCAGTTCGCAAACGGACAGGCCTGTGATCTGCCCGGTGATGTCCAGCAGCGCCATTTCCAACGCCGCCTTGGCCTCGGGATGGCCGACCAGCACCTTTTCGGCCATGTTCATGTGTTTCTCGACCTGCACCGGGTCCTGACCGATCAGATGCGGACGCAGATGCACGTGCAGCGCGGCGGCGTTGCCTTCGGCTGTGCCGGTAAACACGGGCCAGGGCGAGGCCTCACCCCAACCGGTGATCCCGGTGTCAGTGACAAGTTCCAGAATGGCCACGTTGATACCCGCAACATCGCCCGAGCCGTGGGAATGCACGGCCTTGGCAGGGATCAGAATGCGGTGAACCCGCAGGGCTTCGATTTTGTGATCGCTCACGGTCGTCTCCGTGTGAGAGTTTTTTGGGTTATTCGTGTCTTAGCGCGGGCGCACGACCATCACGCTGCACCCGGCATAGCGGGCGACGCGGGCCGCATTCGGACCGATCAGCAGATCAGTGACCGACGGTTTGCTGGCACCGATCACCACAAAACCGGCGGACAGCGTGTCGGCATGTTCGATCAGTTTTTCATAGACAACACCGCGCAGCACCTGACTGTCATGGACCACGCCCTGCCAGTCAAAACCGGCGGCATAGGCCTGAAGATCGCGCACGGCGTCATCGACAACCTGTTGATGCATATCCGCCGGGATGTAGTTCTGCGCGTAAGAGTTTTCCTGATCCGGGATCACGAAAACAACCTCGACCTCATGATCATGGGCCTTGGCCAGCAGGATCGCCTCGTGGATCACTGCGGCGTCGCTGTCCTTGTGGACAAGGTCCACGGCTGCCAGAATTTTCGGTTTCGTCATGGTTTGGCACCTCTTGGGTGGCTATCGGTAAATCGGGGGGGCGGGCCGGTTATCGGCCCGCTGAACTCACCATGCTGTCCGGCAGATAGGTCGCCAGTTCCGGGAAGCCGATCATGATGAAGACCATCACGACCATGATCAGGAACAGCGGCAACGCGGTCTTGGCGATATAGCCCATCTCGTGCCGGGTGATCCCCTGCATCACGAACAGGTTGAAGCCAATCGGCGGCGTGATCTGCGCCATTTCGACGACAATCACGATGAAGATGCCGAACCAGATCAGATCGATGCCTGCGCCTTCGACCATCGGCTGCACAATCGCCATGGTCAGCACCACCGAAGAGATACCGTCCAGGAACATGCCCAACACGATGTAGAACAGCATCAGGGCGATCAGCAGTGAGAACCGCGACAACTCAAGCCCTTCGATGAACTCGGCCAGGGCGCGCGGCAGGCCGGTGAACCCCATGGCCAGCGTCAGGGCGATGGCGCCCATCAGGATGAAGGCAATCATGGCCGAGGTGCGCGTGGCCCCCAGTAGGCTTTCGACAAAGGCCTGTTTGGTCAGGGATCCCTGCATTGCGGCCAGTGCAAATGCGCCCAGCACACCGATAGCCGCAGCCTCGGTCGCGGTGGCAAAGCCGCCATACATCGACCCGATGACCACCAGGATCAGCAGGATGATCGGGATCAGGAACCGGCTTTCATTCAGCTTTTGCGTGAACGTCATGCGGTCGGCAATCTCGGGCACCTCGAACCGGCGCACAAAGGACCAGCCGGCGACATAGGCCATGAACAGACCGGCCAGAACGATGCCCGGCAGGATACCCGCCATGAACAGCTTCGAGATCGACTGCTCGACCGCCACGCCATAAACGATCAGCGTCAGCGAGGGCGGGATCATCAGGCCCAGCGTGGCCGCACCGGTCAGCGTGCCGATGATCATGTATTCGGGATAGCCGCGTTTGCGCAGTTCCGGGATCGACATTTTACCAACTGTGGTCAGCGTCGCAGCGGACGACCCCGACACGGCGGCGAAGATGGTGCAGCCGACGATGTTCACATGGACCAGACCGCCCGGCATCCGCTGCATCCAGGGGCTGAGGCCGCGGAACATGTCCTGCGACAATCGACTTCGGAACAGAATTTCACCCATCCAGATGAACAGCGGCAGCGCGGTCAGGGTCCAGCTGGACGAGCCGGTCCAGATCCGCGTCAGCATCGCATCGCCGGCCGGGCGCGAGGTGAACATTTCAAGCCCCAGATAGGCCACGCCAAACAGCGCCAGCGCCACCCAAACCCCGGTTCCCAGCAACAGGAACAGGGCGAACAGGAAAATGGTAACGAGATAGACTTCTTCCATCAGGCTTACTCCGCGTGTGCGTCGACCGCAGAGGATCGCATGTTGTCTTCCCCGGTCACGAGGATGGTGATCAGGTTGTCGATCGCGCAGATCGCCAGCAGAACGGTTCCAATGACCATGGACATCTGCGGAATCCAGATGGGCCAGGCGTCCTGCCCCTGGCTGATGTCATTGAAGCGGTAGCTTTCGTACGTCAGCTTGATTGCGTAACGGGCGAACAGGAAGGTCAGATAGCTGGCAATGGCCCAGCACCAGATCTCGCCTAACCTTCGGAACCGGCCCAGCGCATTCAGCAACAGGCTGACACGAATATGGGCCCCGCCGTTCAGCGCATACGGCAGCGCCAAGAATGAGGCCGCAGCCATGCAATAGCCAGTGAAGTCCGGTGCACCCGTGATGATTTCACCACCCCAGCGCGACACCATCTGCAGGGTTACGAAGAATAGGATCAGTATCAGAAAGCACGCGGCAAGATAGCCTGCAAAGCGATAGATCACATCCAGCGTTTTGCGCAGTGTTGAGAAGATCGCCATAGCGGGTCCCCCGTTAGGCAGGCATGGCGATCAGGTCGACCATGCCGGTCGTAAGATACCCCCGGCGGCCACGGCCGCCGGGAAAGAACGCACGGTTGTTTTTATTGTGCAGCTTTAAAATCGTTGACGATTTTCTGACCAGGCTCACCAGCAGCTTCCAGCCATTCTGCGGTCATGGTTTCACCAATCGCACGCAGTTCGGCGGCCAGTTCTTCGCTTGCCGGGCCTGTGGTCATGCCGTTTTTGCCCAGCTCGTTCACCGTGAATTCGGTGTACTGGATCGAGCGCCAGTCGCCCGCGTACTCGGCCGCCACGGCGCAGCCGTTCATAACGGCCTTGGTAGCGTCATCCAAACCGTTCCAGGCGTCCAGATTGACCAGCATGTAGTTGCGGGGCATCCAGGCGTCGACGCCATAATAGTGCGACAGGCTTTCCCAGACCTTGCGGTCGTAGCCGGTCGAACCAGACGATACCATCCCCTGCGCCACACCGGTGGCAAAGGCCTGGCTGATTTCAGCCGCCTCGATCTGCACCGGCAGCATACCGGCCAATTCCGCCATACGGGCCGAAGCCGAGTTATAGGCGCGGAACTTCAGACCTTCCGCATCTGCCAGAGTGTTGACCTCACGGTCGAAATACAGGCCCTGCCCCGGCCACGGTACCGAATACAGCAGGTGCAGATTCTGTTCTGCCAGCAACTCGGACAGCGGTTCTTTGGCGAACTCCCACAGCTTCTCCGAGTCCTCGAAAGACGTCGCCAGGAAGGGTACCGAGTCAAAGCCAAACAGCGCGTTTTCGTTCTGGTGCCCAGACAGCAGACGCTCGCCAATATTGACCTGACCGGTCTGGATCGCACGCTTGATCTCGGCCCCGGCATAGAGCGAACCGCCCGGATGGGTCTGAATAGTTAACGCGCCACTGGTGCCTTGGGTCACGCATTCTGCAAAAACCGCGCCGGTTACCGAATGGAAGTTCGTGGCCGAATAGGCCATCGGCAGGTCCCAGGTTTCCGCCGACACTGCCGCCGCAGAGGCCGTGATCACGCCAATGCTGGCAGCCAGTTTGGTAAGTGTTTTTGACATGTTTGTCTCCCTTGTTGACTTTTGTGCCCCTTCAGGGGGCGTCGTTGAAGTTTGGTTCAGAACCGCATTGGATCGTACACGCCCAAATCGATATTGGTACGGTCTTTTGTGATCAGCCCCGCAAGTATCCGCCCGGTCTTGGGCCCGGCGGTGAGGCCGATGTGATGATGCCCAAACCCGGCCAGCACGCCGGTCTTGCCGATCTCACCGATCAGCGGCAGGCTGTCTGACGGCGCGGGCCGGTGGCCCAGCCAGGTCTTTTCGCTTTCGAATGTGAGGTTCGGAAAGCTTTCCTGAACCTTGCGTTTCAGCAGGGCGATGGGGGCATCGGACGGCCCGGCCTCAAGCCCGCCAAACTCGACAATACCGGCACAGCGCAACCGGCCTTCCATCGGGGTCGCAACAAACTTGCCGGTTGTTACCATCAGCGGGGTCGACGGGCCGTTTTCCGGCAGTACGAATTCCATATGATAGCCGCGCTCGGTTTCCAGCGGCACGGACAGGCCCAGTTTGCGGGCCAGAGGTTTTGACCAGACGCCCGTCGCCAGAACCACCTTGCTGCAGGGCAATGTGCCGTCTTTGGTGACGACCGCCGAAACGGACCCATCGGTCAGTTCGAAATCGACAACTTCGGCCTGACGGAAAACAGCGCCCAGCTTTTCCGCCTCGGCCGCTAGCGCGGCGATATAGGCACCGGGATCGCGGCTGTAGCCATGGTCGCGCATGACGGCCAGCAGGTTCAGATCCTTGGACAGGTTCGGCTCGAACTCGTGAACCGCGCCGCCTTCCAGCACCTCGGGCTCGAACCCGGCCACCTTGCGCAGCGCCCAAGTATAGCTGTCGGCCTCGAACGCCGCACGGGTCGGATAGACAAAGCTGTAATCCGAGGTCTGCACCCAATCCGCCGCACCGGTATCGCTGGTCAGCGCCTGATGCTGTTCGACCGAGTCGCTGGTCAATGGCGTCAGGCCGGCCGCGATCCGCCGGGTGTCGCTGTCATTGGCATGCGACATGTATTTCAGCAGCCACGGCATCAGCTTGGGCAAATAGGACCAGCGCAGAAACAGCGGAAAGTTCGGGTCCAGCGCCATCTTGGGGCCCTTGCGCATCAGCCCCGGTGCGGTCACCGGTGCAACGGAACACGCAGCCAGCACCCCGGCATTCCCATAAGATGTCGCGTTTGGATCACCCGGCGGGTTGCGATCAACAATCGTGACCTCAACACCTTTGCGTCGCAGCCAGATCGCGGTCGAGACACCAACAATGCCCGCCCCAACAACTACAACCTGTTCTTCCTTGGTCGTCATGTGCTCTCAACTTGCCGGGAATCGCTTGAAATCAGCGATATGCCGATCTGTATACAGGATTGTAGATTTCTGTGAAGTCTAATGTTTATTATGGGGCAGTCTTTGGTAAAAGACGTCCAACCGAATGGCAGGAGATCCATGTCCAAATCCGAAGGCAATGTCGAACGCGCCTACCAGGCCCTGCGCCGGATGGCGGTCAACTTCGAGTTCAAGCCGGGTGAACGGCTGAACGAAACGTCGCTGACCAAGCGGCTGGACATCAGCCGGACGCCCTTGCGCGAGGCGCTCAACAGGCTGGTGGCCGAAGGGTTCCTGACCTTTTCGCTGGGCAAGGGGTTTTTCTGCCGCCCGCTGACACCAGAGAAAGTACTGGAACTGTACCAACTGCGCTGCGCGCTTGAGACCGAGGCGCTGCTGCGCACCATCGGCGGGGCCGAGGATCAGCAGATCGACGCGGTCATTGCCTATCTGGACGAGGTCGAAAAATCCTATTCCGTCTGCCACGATCTGGATGAGCTTCTGCGCATGGATGAAGAGTTCCACATCAAGCTGGCAGCGCTTTCCGGCAACCAAGAGTTGCTGAAGCTGCTGCACAACGTCAATGAGCGCATCCGCTATGTCCGCATCGTCAACCTGCGGTTGCTGCGGGACCGGCGCGAGAACGCCGAGACAGACCAGACCTCGATGTCGGCGCATCGGATCATTCTGGATGCGGTAAAGGCGCGCAACGTGGATCGGGCGGTGTCTGCCCTGCGCGGCCATATCGAGCGACGCAGCGAACAAACGGTCGAGCTGGTGCGGGTCGCCTATTCCCAACTCTACGTGCCGGATTTCTGATCGCGTGGGGTGTTGTGGCGATAACCCGATAGCCTTTTCGAGGAGACCCGCCGCGCTAACTACGCCGTCATGACAGCGCGTTTCATCGGCTCGGAAATCTATCGCCACTCAACTTATGGCACATGGCATCCGCTCAGGATCCCTCGGGTCTCGACCGTCATGGACCTGTCGCGTGCCCTGGGCTGGTTGCCGGACGCGCAGTATATCCGCTCGCCCCGGGCTAAACCCTGGGCGCTTACGGCGTGGCATGACCCGGACTATATCGAGGCCCTGCAACAGGCTGAGCATCTGCAAGCCGTCACCCCGGACCAAAAAACCCGGTTCAACATCGGGACAATCTCGAACCCGATATTCACCGAGATGTTCCGCCGTCCTGCCACAGCCGCCGGAGGCTCGATCCTGGCTGGCGAACTGTTGGCAAACGGTGGCGTGATCTACAATCCGGCGGGGGGAACCCATCACGGGATGCCGGATCGGGCCAATGGGTTCTGCTATCTCAACGATCCGGTGCTTGCGATGCTCAGCCTGCGCGCGCATGGGGTGCGGCGGCTGGCCTATGTCGATATCGACGCACATCATCCCGATGGGGTCGAGGTCGGCTTTGGCGGCGATCCCGATTGCCTGATGATCTCGGTCCACGAACAGAACCTGTGGCCCAAGACCGGCAAGTTGGAGGATGACGCAGGCGGCAACGCCCTGAATCTTCCCCTGCCGCGCGGCTTCCATGATGACGAAATGGCACTGGTGCGCGCCCGGTTGATCCTGCCTGCTGTTGCCGCGTTCCGCCCCGATGCGATCATCCTGCAATGCGGCGCGGACGCGGTCGAGGATGACCCGCTGGCGCATCTGTCGCTGTCCAACAACGCCCATTGGGATGTTCTGCGCGGCCTTACCGGGCTGGCACCACGCCTGTTGGTGCTGGGCGGAGGCGGCTACAACCCGTGGACCGTCGGCCGCCTTTGGACAGGTGTATGGGGCATTCTGGCCGGGCACGACATACCCGATCATCTGCCTGACGCAGCCCAGGCCGTGCTGCGTCAGCTCAGCTTTCGCGGCAGGACACGCAAGCAGGTCCCCAAGGCAGAATGGCTTACGACCTTGCAAGACGCACCGCGCAACGGAGTGATCTCGGATACCGTCCGAGAAAGGGTCGATTTTCTGGCAAGTCGTTTGCGGGCTTGGGTGTAAGTCGGCGGCCATTTGCCCAAACCCCTTGGGCCTTTCGCAGGAAAACAACAGATTCCTAGATTCTGGATCCAATATCCAGTATGAATGCCGGGAATCCAACTGACCCACCGCCATTGAAAGATACCCTGCGATGACCAAATCCATCTTCTCGGGCACCATGCCCGCCCTGATGACCCCCTGCACAGCGGACCGGACACCCGACTACGACGCCCTTGTGCGCAAGGGGAAAGAGATGATCTCGGCAGGCATGTCCGCCGTGGTCTATTGCGGCTCGATGGGCGATTGGCCCCTGCTGACCGATGCCGAGCGTATGGAAGGGGTCGAACGGCTGGCCTCTGCCGATATCCCGGTTGTTGTGGGCACCGGCGCGATCAATTCGAAATCCGCGGTTGCCCACGCCGCCCACGCGCAGAAAGTGGGGGCCGTTGGCCTGATGGTGATCCCGCGTGTGCTGTCGCGGGGGTCCTCCATGGCTGCGCAGAAAAACCACTTCAAGGCGATCCTCAGCGCCGCGCCGGATGTGCCCGCGATCATCTACAACAGCCCGGTC
This sequence comes from Ruegeria sp. AD6, assembly GCF_056542325.1. Classification (NCBI taxonomy): domain Bacteria; kingdom Pseudomonadati; phylum Pseudomonadota; class Alphaproteobacteria; order Rhodobacterales; family Roseobacteraceae; genus Ruegeria; species Ruegeria sp. AD6. The sequence continues at coordinate 205,568 of NZ_JBQFZQ010000007.1, forward strand.
TACGGTTTTGCCACCAAGGCTGATCTGTTCTTTGCCCTACGCGCCGAACACCCCAACCTCGTCGGGTTCAAAGAGTTCGGAGGCAAGGACGATCTGCGCTATGCCGCCGAGCACATCACCTCACAAGACGATCAGGTGACCCTGATGGTGGGCGTCGATACCGAGGTCTATCATGGTTTCGTCAACTGCGGTGCGACCGGGGCCATCACCGGCATCGGTACCGCCCTGCCGAAAGAGGCGTTGCTGCTGGCGGCCCTGGCTCAGAAAGCCGCCGAAGGTCATGCCGAAGCCCGGATGCGCGCGCGTGAGTTGGAAGAGGCATTTGGCGTTCTGGCCAGCTTTGATGAGGGCACCGATCTGGTGCTCTATTACAAGCACCTGTTGGTGTTAAACGGTGAAGAGGAATACCGCCTGCATTTCAATGAAACTGACGCGCTGACGGACGCACAGCGAAACTATTGCGAACAGCAATATGACCTGTTCCGCAACTGGTTCGCCGATTGGTCAAAGCAGGGCGGGGTTATCGCTGAATGCATGTGATCGACAGCCATACCGGCGGAATGCCCACGCGGGTGATCCTCGACAACGCGCCGGATCTGGGCACCGGCCCGCTGGCCGAGCGCGCGCAGCGGCTGGCGACCGAGCATGAGGCGTTTTACAAATCCGTCTTGCTGGAACCGCGTGGACAGCCCGGCATGGTTGCGGCCCTTCTGGTGCCGCCGGTCGATCCCGACTGCGTCACCGGCGTCATCTATTTCGATGCCGACGCCGTGCTGGGCATGTGCGGGCACGGCACCATCGGGCTGGGCGTCACTCTGGCCCATCTGGGCCGGATCACACCCGGCACAAGTAAGATCGAGACCCCTGCAGGCGTCATTACAATCGACGTGCACGATACCAACACCGTAAGCGTGACCAATGTCGAAAGCCGTAGGGTGCGCAAATCGGTCACCGTGGAGACCACCCAATACGGACCAGTCACCGGCGATGTCGCTTATGGCGGCAATTGGTTCTTCATCCTCGACCCAAGCCCGATCCCCGTCGCCCCCGAAAATATCCGCGCCCTGACCGATATGACGATCGCCATTCGCGAGGCCTGCATCGCGCAATCCGTGGGCGGTGAGGGCGGAGAGCCCGTGGACCACGTCATTTTTCAGGACTCGTCAGGTACGCCCGATGTCCACAGCCGGAATTTCGTTTTGTGCCCGGATGACAACTATGACCGTTCGCCCTGTGGCACCGGCAGTTCCGCGCGTCTGGCCTGTCTTGCAGCAGATGGTCTGCTGGCCCCCGGCGCCGAGATTGTGCAGCACAGCGTCATCGGTAGCCCCTACCGCCTGTCCTATCAGCCCGGCCCAAATGGCGGCGTCATCCCTACTCTGACCGGGCAGGCCCATATCATGGCAGACAGCACGCTCGTCTTCGCCGAGAATGACCCCTTCAAACTGGGTATCCCGATCTGACACGCCTGAAACGGACAGCACAAATGCCGCCTGAAGACCCAATTGACATCGTCATCGTCGGAGCCGGGATCATCGGCATCAGCATCGCGCTGGAACTGCAACGGCGCGGGCGCGATGTTCTGGTGCTGGACCGTGAAGGGGTCGCCGCAGGCGCATCGCAAGGCAATGCCGGGGCCTTCGCCTTTGCCGAGATCGAACCCTTGGCCAAGCCCGGCATCATGCACGAGGCACCAAAATGGCTGCTCGATCCCCTTGGGCCGCTTTCGGTGCCCCCATTGTACGCGCCGCAGATTGCGCCTTGGATGCTGCGATTTTGGCGGTCCAGCTGGAAGGATCGCTATCGCGCCTCGCTTGCGGCGCAGGGGGATTTGATGAAGCATTGCCGCCTGGCAACCGAACGCCAAATTGCCGAGGTCGATGGCGAAGCCATGATACAGCGCGACGGTCAGTTGCAACTTTATGAAGGGGTCGCGCAATTCCGCGCCAGTCAATCGGCCTGGACCCTGCGGCGCGATCATGGGGTGGATTTCGATCTGCTCCACAGCCCCGAGGCAATTGCCGAGATACAACCCGGTCTGAACCGCCGCTTCACCCATGCCGGGTTCACGCCGCATTGGATGAACACAAACGACCCGAAAGCCTGGACCGAACATCTCGCCGCGCAGTTTCAGGCACGCGGCGGGCGAATTGATGTGCAGCCCGTGTCATCCGTGACGCAGCAAGGGGAACGGGTCGTTCTGGAAACCCCATCGGGGCAAGTTCACGCCCGACATCTGGTGATCTCGGCAGGCGCGTGGTCTCATATTCTGGCCCGGCAGCTGGGGGACATAATCCCGCTGGAAACCGAGCGGGGTTATAACACGACCCTGCCGCAGGGTGCCTTCGATCTGCGCACGCATCTGACCTTCAGCGCCCATGGGTTTGTGGCGACGCGCATAAATGGCGGCGTGCGCGTGGGCGGTGCGGTCGAGCTGGGCGGATTGTCCCTGAAACCGAATTTCAAGCGGGCCGACACCCTGTTGGCAAAAGCTGGCCAGTTCCTGCCCGACCTCGATATCAGTGGCGGCACGCAATGGATGGGGTTCCGCCCCTCATTGCCGGACAGCCTGCCGGTCATCGACCGCGCGCCCAAGGCCCCGCGCATTCACTATGCGTTTGGCCATGGCCATCTCGGGCTGACCCAATCCGCCGGAACGGCCGAGCTTGTGGCGGATCTGGTGATGGATGCCAAACCCGCAATCGACCTGTCCCCCTTTTCTGCAACGCGGTTCTGACCCCGGAGGCCCTTGATGCGCAGCACAAAAACGATCCATGTGATCTCTGCCCATGCCGAGGGTGAGGTTGGCGACGTCATTGTCGGAGGCGTCGCACCACCGCCCGGAGAAACCCTTTGGGACCAACGCACATTCATCGCGCAGGATCAGACGCTCAGGAATTTTGTCCTGAACGAACCGCGTGGCGGAGTGTTTCGTCACGTGAACCTGCTGGTGCCCCCGAAACACCCCGACGCCGATGCCGCCTTTATCATCATGGAGCCCGAGGACACGCCCCCCATGTCCGGATCGAACTCGATCTGCGTGGCAACGGTTTTGCTGGATTCGGGTATCCTGCCGATGCAGGAACCGGAAACCCACCTGACGCTCGAAGCGCCAGGTGGTCTGTTGCAGGTCCGGGCGGAATGCCGGGATGGGAAAGCACAGCGCATCTTCGTGCAGAACCTGCCCAGCTTTGCCGATCAGATCGCAGTTTCGCTCGATGTTCCGGGTGTTGGCACGATAACCGTCGATACAGCCTATGGCGGTGACAGTTTTGTCGTCGTTGACGCGCAGGATCTTGGATTTGAGATCATCGAAAGCGAAGCCAAGACGCTTGCCCAATTGGGCGTCAGGATCACCAACGCAGCCAATGAACAGCTTGGGTTCAGCCATCCTGACAACCCGGATTGGACCCATATATCCTTTTGCGCCTTCTGTGGCCCGTTAAGCGAAACGGAAGCCGGTTTGGCGGGAAAATCCGCCGTCGCCATCCAACCGGGCAAGATCGACCGGTCCCCCACAGGCACAGCAGTCTCGGCCCGCATGGCCCTGATGCTGGCGAAAGGTCAGATGAAACCGGGCCAGACATTCGACGCGCAATCCATCATCGGGTCGCGCTTTACCGGCAGAATACTTGGCACCACCAAGGTTGCAGGGCGCAACGCAGTTCTCCCCGAGATCAGCGGGCGCGGCTGGATCACCGGAGTTCACCAACACATGCTCGACCCCGATGACCCGTGGCCGGGCGGCTATCGACTGTCAGATACGTGGGGCGCGTGACGATGCTGTCGATTGCCACCAACACTAATCAATAAAGGACCTGACATGCCGGGGACCCGCGCAATCACCAAGAAAAGCCTGCCGGACATCATCACGGATGACCTGCGGGAACGCATTCTGAACGGCGAACTGGCCGAGGGTGAAACCATCCGGCAAGAGGCTTTGGCCGAAGAATACGACGTTTCACGCATGCCCATCCGCGAGGCCCTGAAACGGCTGAACGCCGAGGGGCTGGTGAAATGGTCCACCAATCGCGGTGGTTCTGTCATCAAGCATTCTTTGACGGAAATTGGTGAGATATTCGACCTGCGCACCCTGATCGAAGTGGACCTGTTCCGTCGCTCCATTCCAAATATGACCCAAATGGATTTCGCGCGCTGCGCCGAGATATTGGACCGGATGGACGCCTCCTTCGATCAGAATGACGTCGGCAAATGGGGTATTCTGAACCACGAATACCACTCGGCCCTATATGCAGGCGCCGACAGGCAATTGACGCGCGACATGCTCAACCGGATCAACACGCAAGCGGACCGTTACGTCCGCATGCATTTGAGCGTGATGAAGCAAAGGGAACCCGCAAAAATCGAGCATCACCAGCTTCTGTCTATGGCCCGGTCCGGCGACGTGGAGGCGGCTTGTGAGCTGTTGAAAACCCATATTCAGCGAACCAGGGATCAAATTCTGGAACTCATTGCTTTAAAGCGGAAGCGTTCCCTCTGACCTTTCAGACACACGGTTTGCGGATTACCGCCTTGCGGCCTTCAAACTGTCCAGATAGGCGCGCTTTGCCGCCGCCACGTCTTCGTCGGTCATGGTTGATCGGTTCAGTTCCAGAAAATACTCTGCCGCTCCATCAGGCTGAACATTCAGGTTGTTGACGGGTAACAGATCATCGGACCTGACATTCAGCATCGACAGCGCCTTGGTCACGGGAAAAAGGCGATCATCAAGCCCGGACACGTTGAGGCGCACGACGTCCGCACGGGGTGATACAGCCTCCTCTACCCGGTTCACCACGCCGTCAAGATCCGCAGCTTGTCGCAGACGCTCGCTATATTCCACAAGGTCTTGCTGAATCCTGTCCGCGCGGATGTTCTGCCAATAGACACTGCGCACCCAGTCGCTGGCATTTCTGGTCGTGAAGAACAGGGTGATACGCGCAGTACCATCTGAAAACCGGTCGATTTCATCGACCAGAGTTTCTGCCAGAACGTGAGTCTGAGAATAGGACCACACATCCTTGCGCCCCGGAATCATCCCGGCAAACTCCTCGCTGCTGATAAGCAGAGGTGTGTCTGTCCGCCCGTCGAAAGGCTCAAGAGCATGCCGAACCCTTTGGCGGAATTTCCTGAGGACTTGGTCCTTTTGAACAAGGGAATAGCGCCGCGCAGAAAACCCTGCTCCCTTTAGATCGCGGGGGATTAGAACGTTCAGTCGATCCTCCAACAGGGACCGGTTCCTGAACAACATCGTTTGCAGGGTTCTGGTGCCTGTTTTGTGAAACCCCTGATGGATCACGACCTTCAAAACACGACTTTCAGTTTGCTTCGGTTACGCGTGCAATATTCCGCGAACAACGCTGATTTGTCGAATGCAATGCGTGTCGATATGGAACCGAGCGTTCCTTGGAAAGCGCGGGTGCGCCGGAACAACACAGCCTTCATTGGCATTAGATTCTGGTGTTAGGGGATTTTCGATCGTAAGAGAGATATGGGCTTTTACTAGGTTTGGCGGTGACCTACTCTCCCGGGGCTTAAGCCCAAGTACCATTGGCGCGGCAGTGCTTA
>NZ_JBQFZQ010000008.1:0-143230 GCF_056542325.1 Ruegeria sp. AD6
CTCGTCTGCACATGCCCCCCAATGGACGCATACAAAGACGCAGCTGAATAACAACACAAACACAACCCCCCGCCACAGAAAGGCGGGGGGTTTTCTTTAGGGTTCGAACCCTTTTGGAACGCCGAAAGGCGGCGTGTCCACGCTCGTCCCGGTCAGTGCATTCAGAAATGCGACGAGGGCGTCGATTTCTGCATCGGTTAGCGCGACCGAGGAGATATCGATTGTGTTGCGCACACGTTGCATTTCGAAACGATCCTGCCAGACAACGAAGTCTGCCTTCTGTAGCCAGGGAACCTGAGGCAAAGCCGCCATGGCGGGTGTCCAGTTCGCCAAGCTGGTCTTTGGGTCCAAATGGTGGCGGATCATGCTTTCAAGGTCCGGGAAGGCGCCGTTATGGCCGTAAGGCGCGGTCAGGGCGACGTTTCGCAGCATTGGGGTGCGGAAGCGATAGGCGTCCTCGATCCGGTTGCTTTCGCCCATACGGCCCACGTCGCGGGCGTAAGGGTCCCATTGGCGGGTGCGGCCGGGGCCAAACGGGGGCAAACCCAAAGCGTGGAATTGCTGATCGGTCATCAGCGGTCCGGAATGGCAGGTCGAACAGTTTGCCTTGCCGTAAAACAACGTCATGCCGTCTTTCTGAACTTTGGTAAGGGCATTGGGGTCGCCAGCCAGATATTGGTCGAACGGGCTGTCGGTGCTGCGCCATTCGATGGCCATGAAAGCAGCCAGAGCGTTGGCAATCTGGGTGATTGTGATGTCTTGGGTGCTTTGGACCTCGTCGAATGCCTTTATCATCGCGGGACCGTATCGCGGATCGGTACGGACGCGTTTGGCCAGAATGGGCCAGCCCAGATCGATCCGGTCAGCGACGGCCCCGGTCACCTGATTTTCGCCGACATTCCCCGCCATTTCGAATTGCGATGTCAGGGGGAACAGCGCCTGTGCGGCGAGCAGAGAGTTCAGCCCCTCGGGCAGCCATTCCTGCGCGGGTGAGTTGAAGCCGTTGCCGTAGACATCAGAAATGCTCAGCCGACCATCGTGGAAGACAGTATCAAGCTCGCGCGCGCCAAGGTTCCACAGCCCCGGCGAATTGCGTGGGATGCGTTTGCGGATCTTGTCTGCTCCGATGCCGGGTGTGCGGTCCGGCCCCAGACCCTGACCACCCTCGCCAATACCCAGCGACAACCCGTCTGATGTGCCGAAATCCGGGTGGTGGCAGTGGGCGCAGGATATGTTCCGGTTGCCCGACAGGATCGGATCATAAAACAATTGATGACCGATGGCGGCCTGTTCCATATCAAAGGGGATGAAGTCATCATCGGTCAGCGGGCGCGGTAAATCCTGTGCCGCAGCAGTCCCGGCCAAAAGGAACACAACCCCATGCGCCAGCTTGTATTTGCCCTTTGCCTGCTTGCGAACCCTGCGATAGCCGAATTGGAACAGGCGCGCGATCTGATGGAGGCGGGGGAGTTTGAGGCCGCGCGCGAGGAACTGTTGCCCGCCGCCCGGTCGGGCAATGCCGAGGCCGAGGAACTGATCGGTGTGATGTACGGGCTGGGTCTTGGGGTCGAGCAGGACTATGAACGCGCGTTTGAATGGTATCTTCGCGCGTCGATGAAGGGGCATCCGGGGGCGCAGTCGGGGGTCGGATGGTACTATGAGCTGGGATTGGGCATGCCCGCGCCCGATCTGGTGCGGGCTTACATGTGGTATACGCTCAGCGCGATTGGAGGCGATCCCGACGCGGCGATCAGCCTTGAGGAAGTGGTCAAGAAAATGTCGCCGGAGCAGATCGAAAGGGCGCATATTCTGGTCAATGATTACAAAGGGTGGATGTACCCTTTCAGATGATGGATCAAACCCGCAACGGTTTCGCAAACCGTTTTGGGGCGTGGGTTTCAGGGTCGATGATCGGCCCCGAGGAATATTGGCACACAAAGGCCCGTCGCGGGCTGTCGGTTGTGTTCGCCCCTGAACTGTGAAGCGTAAGGCTGGAAAAGGCCACGATCGTGCCCGCCTTGCAGGTCATCGGAGTGCCTGTATCCTCGCCGAAATACCCGTTAAGCTCGTTGCTTTCATCCTGCCATTCATGCCGGTCCAGACCGGGCTCGGCGTCAAGGTCACGCGGCAGGATATAAACGCAGCCGTTTTCTTCGGTTGCATCATCCACTGCGATCCAGACGGTCAGATAGGGTGTGTGATCAAAGCCGACATAGGCGCCGTCCTGATGCCAGGCGAAACTCGCGCCTTTGCCCGCGCCTTTGACCACAAACTGCTCGTTGAACAGCATCGGGTCTTCGATTCCGCAGGCGCTGATGATTTCGGCGATCTTGGGGCCGAGCAAGAAGTCCTCCAAAGACGAGAACTCGGCATGGCGATGGCGCAGAAAGCGGCGCGCATCGCCTAGCCCGATTTTGTGCACATTGCCGCCGCCATCATGTGCAGGCTCTTCCAACAGTGTGTCGCAGGTGCCGCGCAGCATCTGCAGGTCTTCCGGGCTGAGCGCGTTTTCGAAAACGAGGTAACCTTGGCGGCGAAATGCATCGGTTTGGTCGAGCATCAGAGTTTCTCCGGCGAGGGGCAGGTTTGCGCGCGACGGGGCCGCGCGCAAGGTTCTCTTGTCTGACCGCTTTACTGCGTCTCGGCGGCGCGGGTTGCTGCAATCTCGGCTTCTGCTTCGGCAACTGCCGCGGCCAAGGCGTCAAAGGCTGCTTCTCCGCCATCGACATTGGCCTTGAACCAATCATAGACAGGTGCAGCGGCTTCTTTGAAGGCAGCCTTCTCTTCGGGCGTGGGCACATAGAGATCGCCACCTTCAGCCACGAATTCCTCATAAGCCTGGATCGACTTGCGCTTGGGCGAGGCGAATGTGGCCTGCTGCAGCTGATAGAACCCATCGACGATGACATTGCGCAGCTCAGGCGGCATCGACATGAACTTTTCGTTGTTCATGAACCACAACGCACCCATGTATGCGTGCCCGTCCAGCGTGATGTATTTCAGACCGGCATCGGGGAACTTCATGCTCATGATGTCGGTGATGCCGTTCTTGGACCCTTCAACTACGCCGGTCTGGAACGAGGTGAACAGTTCCGGCCACGGGATCGGCGTCGGGGCTGCGCCAAGTGCTTTGACCAGCTCCTGCGGCAAGTCAGCGACAACTGTCCGAATTTTCAACCCTTCCATATCGCCAGGGTTCTGGACGCGGCGTTGAGTATTGGCAAAGTTACGCCAGCCGCCGGTATTGCCGATGGTCATCAGGCGCAATGCGCCGCCCGAGTTTTCGGCGACCATCTCTTGCATTTTTGTCACGAAGGAAGAGCCGTTGGCCAGCGCCGCTTCGGCCACGCGGTCATCCGACATCAGATAGGGCAAGTCCAGCACCTGAACGAAGGGGAAGATACCTGACGTGCCACTCGAGGTCTGGATGACGATGTCGATCTGACCTTCGGCCACACCTTGTAAGCACTCGGCCCCGTTCGAACACAGCTGGGTGCCGATGAACAGCTCGACCTCGATTGCTCCATTCGAGGCGGCCTCGACATAGTTCTTGAAGACGATCAGGCCGTCATAATCCTCGTCATTTTCGTTCGAATTGGCAGTGGCGCGCAGCGTGTAGTCGGCGGCCGTGGCTGCCATGGCGGACGCGGCCACAAGCGATGTGGCCACCGCTGCGGTTTTGATGAAGTCTCTGAGCATGCGTTTCCTCCCTGTGATACTCAGTTGGCAAATCCCGTTATCCTCGGGATCGTCATGGATAGTGCGGGGATATAGGTGATCAGAAAGATCACGATGATTTCGACCGCCAGAAACGGCAGGATCGCCTTGGCGATGGTTTCGACCCGTTCGCGGGACACGGCGGCGGCCACGAACAGGACCAAGCCCATTGGCGGCGTGGCGAGGCCAACGGTCAGGTTGACGCTCATGATGATGGCGAAATGGATCGGGTCGACGCCGAGGCTGGTAAAGATCGGGCCAAGGATAGGCCCAAGGATGATGATCGCGGGGCCGGCGTCCAGAAACATGCCGACGATGAACAGCAGCAGGTTGATCAGGAACAGCAGGATCAGCGGATTTTCCGACAGGCTGAGGATCAGCGAAGCCAGTTGCTCCGGCGCGTGGCTGAGGCTGACCACGGTTTTGAACGCCATCGCCGCGCCGACCAGCAACAGGACGACGGCTGAGGTCATGCCTGCGTTGCTAAGCACCTCGGGCACCTCTTTCCACGTTAGCGTGCGCAGGACAAAGAAACCGATGATAAAGGCGTATCCCACGGCGACGGCAGCGGCCTCGGTCGGGGTGAAAATGCCGCCCAGAATGCCACCCAGAATGATCACCGGCGTCATCAGCGGGAAGAAGGCTTTCAGGCTGGCCTGACGGCGTTCGGGCCATGTGTATTTGCGGCTGGCCACCGGGAAATCATAGCGGTCGGCCATGAGTTTGATCATCAGCATCAGGCCGACGCCGACCATCACGCCGGGCACGATCCCCGCCAGGAACAGCGCCGCAACGCTTTCGCCCATCACATAGGCGTAGATGATCATGATGCCCGAAGGCGGGATGATCGGCCCGATCACCGAACTGGCCGCTGTGATCGCGGCGGCGAATTTGCGGGTATAGCCCTGTTTCTCCATCGCCGGGATGAGCATCGACCCCAGCGCCGACGTGTCGGCCACCGCCGAGCCCGAAAGGCCTGCGAACAGGATAGAACTCAGCACGTTCACATGAGCCAAACCGCCGCGCAGGTGGCCCATCAGGGCCTGCGAAAACTCGACAAGGCGGATGGTGATGCCGCCGCGGTTCATCAACTCTCCGGCCAGCATGAAGAAGGGGATCGCCATCAGTGGGAAGCTGTCCATGCCATTGTAGACATTGCGATAGAGCAGCGTGATGTCGTTGGTCTGACCGTTCAGCCATAGAAGGATGCCCGGCGCGGCCAGCAACGCGAAAAAGACCGGCAGGCCGATCAGCAGGAAAATCAGGAAGGTGGGCAGGAACCAGATCAGCATTTATTCGGCCCCCACTGCCGCGTCAGGAATTTCGGGCAACAGGTGACCCCCGCCCAGCAGGGTGATGAAGGATCGCAGGATCAGTTCGATATTCACCGAGATCAGCAGGATGACCCCAACAAGCAACGAGGCCATCATCCAGCTGCGCGGGATGCGGTACCATTCGTCGAACCCGAATGAAGTTGGCAGATACAGCGCGGCGGTGGCGAATTTGCCGCCAAAGCCGGTGACTTCGGACCAGCCAATGTTGACCGCGACCAGCAAGACCGCCAGCGAGATCAGCAACAGGAACAGGTTGAGCGATTGGCCGATGACGCGCGGCAGGAACCTTTGCAGCATATCGATGGCCACAAAACCGCCGCGCCGAAAGGCGGTGGGGGCCATCAGGCCGGTCATCCACAACATGCAAAAGCGCGCGGCCTCATCCGGCCAGGGCAGCGCGTTGCCCAGAACATATCGAAAGAACACCTGTATCAGGATCGCGATCACCATAAGTGCAATCGCAACGACACCAACCGCGCGGCCCAGACGCAGCGCGGTTTCGTTCACGAATGCAATCGGCGCTAACGCCGATGCCAGTCCGCCCATGCGGATCCTCCCTTGTTCAGCCGCGGGTTTGTCCCACGGTCGTCAGATCGCGTTTAGGTTTTCGCGAATTGGCCGAGTTTCCCGGCGTAAAAGGTCAGCGCGTCTCCGTCCGCCATGCTGACCTTAAGAACTTTTCCTACGACAATAACGTGATCGCCCGCATCGTGATACGCATGTTGTTCGCATTCGAACCGCGCCAGGCAATCCGACAGCAGCGGCGTTCCGTTCGTGCAGCGCTCATGATCGATATCGCGCAGGGCAAAGGCGTCTTTCGAGCAGCCAAAGCACAGTTCGGCCTGTTCCGCCGACAGCACATGCACGCTGAAATGGCGGGCTTTGTGGAAATAGGGGAAGCGGCGCGAGTTACGGTCGCCAGCCCACATGATCAGCGGCGGGTCCAGTGACAGGGACGAAAAGCTGTTGGCGGTGATGCAGACCGGGCCATCCGCGCTGTCGCAGGTTACGATGGTGACGCCCGTGGCAAAGCGGCCAAAGGCGTCACGCAGGGTGCGGGTGTCGTCCTTGTGGGGAACGAATGTGCGGGTCATGTCCTTTGAAATGGCGTTCATCATGGTACCTCATGCCCCAGTGCCGCCTCATAGAGGCGATACCAGCTTTCACGATCCAGATTGACTTTCAGAGCGTCCGAGATGGTTTTGATGCGGCTCAGGTTATTGGTGCCCAGAACCGGCAGGATATTTGCCGGATGGACCAACAGGAAGGCCACGGCCACGGCAGCGCGATCCACGCCGAACGCGGCTGCGATCTCATCCGCGACGACGCCCACGGGTGGGTTTCCGGCCATCAGAAGACCGCCGCCCAGCGGCGACCATGCCATGATCGGTTGCCCATGCAGCTGGTGAAAGGCCAGATCGCCGTTGGTGAAGGGGCTGATCTCTCCCAGAGAGATCTCGATCTGGTTGGTGACCAGTTGCGTTTTCATCGCCGATTGCAGCAGCGACCAGTCCCAGGGGCGGAAGTTCGACACGCCAACCGCGCCGACCTTGCCGCTGGCCACAACCTCATCCAGTGCGGCACCGGTTTCGTGGTGGTCCATGAACGGGTCGGGACGGTGGATCAGCAGCAGGTCGATATGGTCAATCGCCATTTCCGACAGAGAGGTATCGACGGACTTCAGGATATGGTCGCGCGAGGTGTCGTAGTACTTGACCTTGGCATCCGCATACCGGCCCATCGGCGCGATGATGTCACATTTGGTGACGATCTCCATCCGCTGGCGCAGGCTGGGCTTGGCGCGCAGCGCGTTGCCCAGAACCGCCTCGGCCGCGTAACCGCCATAGATATCGGCCTGATCGAATGTGGTAATGCCCTGATCCAGACAAGCCTGTATTTTGGCCTCGACATGGCCCACGGACGTGTCGCTGTCATCGCCCAGCCGCCACATGCCATAGACCAGACGGCTTAGCTCCAGCGTGTCGGATAGTTTCACACGTTGCATCAGCGACGAACTCCGTTGCCCAGCGGGGTCGCCGGGGGTGTTGCAGGCACGCGCCCATAGGCTTCGGGCAGCGAGCAGGTTTTTAGGTTGGGCATCACGCGGGCGCCAAAGTGCCTGGCCTCGTCCATGTGCGGATAGCCCGAGAAGATGAAGGCGCGGATGCCCATCTTCTGATACTCTTCGATCTTAGACATAACTTGATCGGTCGAACCGACCAGCGCAGCACCACAGCCTGACCGCGCGCGTCCGACACCGGTCCACAGGCCGGGTTCGACATAGCCATACTCATCCGCCAGATCGCGGTTCTTGGATTGATGCGCCACTCCCAGCGAGGTCGCGTCCAGCGCCCGTTCCCGGATCGCGCGGCCATAGTCGTCATCCAGTTTCGAGACGATGTAGTCGGCGTATTCCTGCGCCTCGGCCTCGGTATCGCGGACGATCATGTGGACACGCAGGCCGTAATCCAGCGTGCGGTTGTAGTTCTCGGCAACTGCATGAACGGCCTTCATCCGTTCGGCCAATTGGTCCTTGGTTTCAGGCCACATCAGATAGACGTCGCAATGCTCGCCGCACAGGTCCAAAGCAGACGGCGAGTAGCCGCCGAAATACAGCAGCGGGCCGCCGGTCTGATAGGGCTTGGCGGGGTCGGTGGTCAGGCCCGAGAAGTTATAGACCTCACCCGCGTGATTGATCTCATCCCGCGTCCAGGCCTGTTTCAGAATCTCGACCACCTCGCGCGAGCGTTGGTAGCGGAATGCGCTGTCGGCTTTCTCGCCCGGGAAGTCTGATGAGATGATGTTGACCGTCAGCCGCCCCTTCAGCATGTGATCGAGCGTCGCGATGGTGCGGGCCAGCATGATCGGCTGCATCTCGCCGCACCGCACGGCGGCCAGCAGGTTGATCCGGTCGGTGATCGGCGCGCAACCTGCGACAAAACTCAGCGTGTCCTGACCGACCTGATAGGACGAGGGGCACAGGATGTTGCGAAACCCCTGCGTCTCGGCCTCTTTCACGATGCCGGAACAGTGGTCCCAGCTAGAGCGCAGGTCGCCATCGGGCACGCCCAGAAACTGGTAATCGTCCGAACACAGCGCTGCAAACCACGAGACTTCGGCCGCATCCAGATCGGGGGATGTGATGGGGACGATGCTCATTTGATTCACGCTCCGTACATCTTTGACTTTCCTCTTGCGTAGCAAGCACATTGATGTAGATCAATAGTGTATCAATTTTTCCTGCGACTGAAAGAAGCGCCCGAACGTGCCCCCGAACAGCCGAAACCCCAACGCATTGCCGATCTATGTTCAGATCACCGAACTTCTGATCCGCGAAATTGCAGCCGGTCGGCTGATCGATGGGGAACGCCTGCCACCCGAACGGGACATGGCGGCTGAGCTTCAGGTCTCGGTCGGGACGCTGCGAAAATCGCTCGCCGAGCTTGAGAAAAAAGGGATGCTGGAGCGGATACAGGGCTCGGGCAACTATGTGCGCGAGACCGGAACGCAAAACAGCGTCTATGCGATGTTCCGGCTGGAACTGCCCGAAGGCGGGGGCTTGCCGCGTGCGGATATTCTGTCGGTCGATCAGGTGGAAAAGCCCGCCGATCTGCCCCAATTCGGGGCATCAAGCCGCGGCTCGCGCGTGCGGCGGATGCGCTATCTGAATGACACAATCATCGCGGTTGAAGAGATCTGGCTGGACGAATCAGCCGGTCGGATCGATCGCAGCCTGCTGTCGGACTCGCTCTATCGTTATTATCAGCACCAGCTTGGGTTTTGGATCACGCGGGCGGAAGACAGGGTTTCAGTCGGGTCGCTGCCCGATTGGACGCCCGAGAGTTTCACTAAACCCGCCGGTGAAACAGTGGGGTATATCGAGCGGTTCAGCTGGTCGGAAAAGGCCGAACCTGTCGAGTTTTCAAAAACATGGTTCGATCCGGATCGGGCCACCTATGTCCAACGTCTGAAGTAAAAGGAAACGCGCATGACCCGGACCATCCACTACGGGCTGATCGGATGCGGCATGATGGGGCAGGAGCATCTGCACAATATCGCTTTGTTAGAAGGCACGCGGGTTGCGGCGATCTACGAACCTGATCCGGACATGGCCAAAGCGGCGCAAACCATCGCGCCGGATGCGGTCATGGTGACGTCGGTGCAAGAGTTGCTGGCAATCGAGGATCTGGATTGCCTCGTCATCGCCAGCCCAAACCACCTGCATGTGGATCAGATTTGCGAAATCGCAGCCACGCGTCCCTTGCCGCTGTTGGTGGAAAAGCCGCTGTTCACCGATCCGCAGGATGCCGCCCGGCTTGAGCAGATTCAGCGCGACTACCCCCATCCGATCTGGGTGGCGATGGAGTACCGCTATATGCCCCCAATCTCGGCGCTTATTAATCAGACGGATGTGACCGGCGGCGTTCAGATGCTGTCGATCCGCGAACATCGTTTTCCGTTTCTGGGCAAGGTCGGAAACTGGAACCGGTTCAATCGCAATACCGGCGGCACCTTTGTCGAAAAATGCTGTCACTTCTTCGACCTGATGCGCCTGATCCTGCGCGCGGATCCGGTGCGGATCACTGCAAGCGGCGGGCAGGCGGTGAACCATCTGAAAGAAAGATATGATGGTGAGACGCCGGATATTCTGGACCACGGCTATGTGCTGGTCGATTTCGCCAACGGGGCGCGGGCGATGCTGGAACTATGCATGTTCGCCGAAGGCTCACGCTATCAGGAAGAGGTCTCGGCCATTGGCCCCAAGGCCAAGATCGAGGCGCTGGTCCCCGGACCGGGTCGGTTCTGGCCTGATCATCTGGGCGAACCGCCGGTGCCGCAGGTGATCGTCAGCCCGCGCGATCCGAAGGGGCCGGTTTCGACCGACATTCCGGTCGATCCGAAATTGCTGGCGGCCGGGGATCACAACGGATCGACCTTCTATCAGCATAAGGGGTTTCTGGAACTGTTGCGCGGTCAGCGTACTGCGCCGGATGTCTCACTTCACGACGGTCTATGGGCCGTGCGCATGGGGCTGGCCGCGCAGCAGGCGCTGAGCACGGGCGAGGCCGTTCGCTTCGACCCGTGATGCCGATAGGAAACCTCTGTTCCCGATATACGCGATTTCCGATGTCGTTTTTGGCATCGGAGAGGTCTTTTCCGCTTGCTGAGCGGTTGAGCAGGCAATAGCTCTGCCCGTGGGACACCCCTCCCCAACGAGGGGCGTGTATCTGGAAGGGTAATACACATGAGCACTAATAAACCGGCGACGCGGCCGGCGAATCCGCGTTTTTCCTCGGGCCCCTGCGCCAAACCCCCCACATTTGATCTGACCAAACTGGCCGATGCCGCGCTAGGCCGGTCGCACCGTGCCGCTGTTGGCAAGGACAAGCTGAAAGCGGCCATCGAAGGCACGCGTGAGGTGCTGGGTATTCCGGCGGATTACAAGATTGGCATCGTTCCCGCCTCGGATACCGGCGCGGTCGAGATGGCGCTATGGTCACTGCTGGGCGAACGCAAGGTCGAGATGCTGGCTTGGGAGAGCTTTGGGTCCGGCTGGGTCACGGATGTGGTCAAGCAGTTGAAGATCGACGCCCACGTTAAAACTGCCGAGTACGGGCAGATCGTTGATCTCGCATCCGTCGATTTCGCCAATGATGTGGTGTTTACGTGGAACGGCACAACTTCGGGCGTGCGGGTGCCGAATGGCGACTGGATTGCCGATGACCGTCAAGGTCTGACGATCTGCGATGCGACCTCGGCGGCCTTTGCGATGGACCTGCCCTGGGACAAGCTGGATGTGACCACCTTCAGCTGGCAGAAAGTGCTGGGTGGCGAGGCGGCCCACGGGATGTTGATCCTCAGCCCCCGCGCGGTGGAACGGCTGGAAAGCTATACGCCTGCATGGCCACTGCCCAAGATTTTCCGCCTGACCAAGGGCGGCAAGCTGATCGAGGGTATCTTCACTGGTGCCACGATCAACACGCCATCGATGCTGGCGGTTGAGGATTACCTGTTCGCGCTGGACTGGGCGCGCTCGGTTGGGGGTCTGCAAGGGCTGATCGCCCGGGCCGATGCCAATGCCGGTGCGGTCCATGCCTTCTGTGACCAGAATGACTGGATTGCCAATTTGGCTGAGGATGCGGCAACGCAGTCGAACACGTCCGTGTGCCTGAAATTCACCGACGCGCGTATTCAGGACGGGGCCACATTCGCCAAGGCGGTGGCCAAACGGCTGGAGGCCGAGAACATCGCGCTGGACATCGGCGCCTATCGCGACGCGCCTGCGGGCCTGCGCATCTGGTGCGGCGGCACGGTTGAAACCTCGGATATCGAAGCGATGTTGCCCTGGCTGGCCTGGGCCTTTGAGGCCGAGATCGCGGCGCAAACCGAAGCTGCCTGATGACCCGGTGCCGGGTTGAAGCCCGGCCTACTCACATTTGAAATCGTAGGGCGGGCTTCAGCCCGCCAACCCCCAGAATTCTTCAAAGGACCAAAGATATGGCCCCCAAAGTACTCGTATCTGACAAGCTCAGCGAAACCGCCGTGCAGATCTTCCGCGATCGTGGCATTGATGTGGATTTCATGCCCGATCTGGGCAAGGATAAAGACAAACTGGCCGAGGTGATCGGTCAGTATGACGGCCTCGCCATCCGCTCGGCCACCAAGGTCACGCCGACCATTCTGGAGAAGGCCGATAAGCTGAAAGTTATCGGTCGCGCCGGAATCGGCACCGACAATATCGACAAGGATGCCGCATCCAAGAAGGGTGTAATCGTGATGAACACGCCCTTCGGCAATATGATCACCACCGCTGAACACGCCATTGCGATGATGTTCGCCGTG
Organism: Ruegeria sp. AD6; assembly: GCF_056542325.1. NCBI lineage: Bacteria > Pseudomonadati > Pseudomonadota > Alphaproteobacteria > Rhodobacterales > Roseobacteraceae > Ruegeria > Ruegeria sp. AD6. The sequence goes on from NZ_JBQFZQ010000008.1 coordinate 11,895, forward strand.
GCGCGGCAGATCCCCGAGGCCAGCACCTCGACCCATGCGGGCAAGTGGGAGAAATCCAAGTTCATGGGTATTGAGCTGACCAACAAGACCCTCGGCGTTATTGGTGCGGGGAATATCGGTGGCATCGTTTGTGAACGTGCGCTGGGTTTGAAGATGAAGGTTGTCGCCTATGATCCCTATCTGGGCGAAGAGAAAGCCGCCAAGATGGGCGTGGAAAAGGTCGAGCTGGACGATCTGCTGGCCCGCGCCGATTTCATCACTCTGCACGTGCCGCTGACCGACCAGACCCGCAACATCCTGAGCCGCGAGAACCTGGCCAAAACCAAGAAGGGCGTGCGCATCATCAACTGTGCCCGTGGCGGCCTTGTGGATGAAGAGGCGCTGGCCGAGGCGCTGCAATCCGGTCAGGTCGCAGGCGCGGCCTTTGACGTGTTCAGCGAGGAACCGGCCAAGGAAAACGCCCTGTTCAACCTGCCCAACGTGGTCTGCACGCCGCATCTGGGCGCGGCCACGACCGAAGCGCAGGAAAACGTGGCGCTGCAGGTGGCCGAGCAGATCTCGAACTATCTGCTGACCGGTGCCGTGGAAAACGCGCTGAACATGCCCAGCGTGACGGCGGAAGAAGCCAAGGTGATGGGTCCGTGGATCAAGCTGGCAGGTCATCTGGGTAGCTTTATCGGCCAGATGACGGATGAGCCGATCAAAGCGATCAACATCCTCTATGACGGTGTCGCCGCCGGGATGAACCTTGCGGCGCTGAACTGCTCGGTCGTGGCGGGGATCATGAAGAAGTTCAACCCCGAGGTGAACATGGTCTCGGCCCCGGTTGTGGCCCGTGAACGTGGTATTCAGATTTCGACTACCAATCAGGACAAATCGGGCGCGTTCGAAGGTTATATCAAAGTGACCGTGGTGACCGAAAAGCGCGAGCGTTCCATCGGGGGCACCGTGTTCAGCGATGGCAAGCCGCGTTTCATCCAGATCAAGGGCATCAATATCGATGCCGAAGTGGGCGCGCATATGCTGTATACCACCAACGAAGATGTTCCGGGCATCATCGGTGCGCTGGGTCAGACCATGGGTGAGAACGATGTCAACATCGCGAACTTTACCCTTGGCCGGTCCGAGGCGGGCGGCGAGGCCATTGCGCTGCTTTACGTCGACGAACCTGTGCCGGCTGAGGCCCGCGCCAAGCTGGCAGAGACGGGTCTGTTCACACAGATCAAGCCGCTGGAGTTCGATGTCGCCTAAAGAAGCGTTTCGGGTTTAACCTGAGACACGAATGCCCTGCCACGCCTGCGGCGTTCTCGGGACATTCGTGTCGAATAGTGGTGCATGTAAAACCCGAAACGCTTTAAGTGTTGAATTTCTGAGACAATTCCTGCCCGCGCCCCCCAAGGCGCGGGTATTTTCTTTTCCCGCCCGAAGATTTGCGCAACAAGCCAGATATTCAATCTGTACGAGGGCACCTGATGCCATCCCCCGTTTACGTAATTGGCGATATTCACGGCCAGTTTGAGATGCTGCAACAGGCGCTTGACCGGATCGAGCGCGACGGAGGGTCAGACGCCCGCGTGGTGTTTCTGGGTGATTATGTGGATCGCGGTCCGGATAGTCGCGCGGTTCTGGACCTTTTGGCTGCGGAACACCGCGCCGGGCGCAACTGGGTCTTTCTGCTGGGCAATCATGACCGGATGTTTGCCCGTTTCCTGCAGGATGGCTCCACCGCCGAGGCCAAACTGCGCGTCGGGGAACACTGGCTACATCACCGCTTGGGCGGGGCCGAGACTTTGGCGTCTTACGGTGTGGAGTTCACGGAAGAAGACCGTATCTTCCGGCTGCTTGAGCGGGTGCACGATGTCGTGCCGCAGGCTCATATCGACTTTCTGAACAGCCTTGTGACACATCATCAGGAAGGCGAGGTGTTCTTTGCCCATGCAGGCATTCGACCCGGCGTCCCCTTGGCGGATCAAACCGAAGAGGATCTGGTCTGGATACGGGGCGAGTTTCTGGACGATCCGCGCCCGCATCCCTGTCTGATCGTGCACGGGCACACACCCGCCCATCGGGCCGAGCATCGTGGCAACCGGATCAATCTGGATGGCGGAGCCGGGATGGGCCGACCGTTGGTTCCTGCGGTTTTCGAGGGCCGCGACTGCTGGTTGCTGACCGAAAACGGCCGTGTCCCGCTGACCCCTAGCGTTTGACGAACCGATCCCTGAATTGCTCGCGCAGCGTGTTTTTCTGCACCTTGCCCATCGTATTGCGCGGCAGGGCGTCCATCAGGATCAGCTCGCGCGGGTGTTTGAATCGGGCGAGGTCGTTCTGAACCGAGGCCATGATTGCGGTCAGGTCCGGTGACTGGCCGGGCAAGGGCACGATGATGCCCAGAACCGTTTCACCAAAATCCGGGTGCGGCACGCCGATCACGGCGCTTTCCAACACGCCGGCCTGATCGTCCAGCAGCAGTTCAAGCTCTTTGGGGTAGATGTTGAACCCGCCCGAGATGATCAGGTCTTTGCCGCGTCCGACGATGTGGACATAGCCATCCTCATCCACGCGGCCCAGATCGCCGGTGATGAAGAAGCCATCCTCGCGCAGTTCGGCGGCGGTTTTTTCAGGCATCTGCCAGTAGCCGCTGAAGACGTTTGGGCCGCGCACCTCGATCATGCCGATCTCACCCTGCGGCAGGGTCTCTCCGGTTTCGGGATCGGTCACTTTTAGTTCGACATCCGGCAGAGGAAACCCGACCGTGCCCGCGCGGCGTTCACCGTCATAGGGGTTCGAGGTGCTCATGTTGGTCTCGGTCATGCCATAGCGTTCAAGGATGCGGTGGCCTGTGCGGGCCTCGAATGTCTCATGGGTTTCGGCCAGCAGGGGGGCTGAGCCCGAGATGAACAGCCGCATATGTCGGGTCAGATCACCGGTGAAGCGCGCGTCGCCCAGCAGGCGCGTGTAGAAGGTGGGCACGCCCATCATCGATGTCACCTGTGGCATCAGGCGCAGCATGTCGTCCAGATCAAACTTCGGCAGAAAGATCATCGACCCGCCCGAGGCGAGGATCACATTCGTTGCCACAAACAGCCCGTGCGTGTGAAAGATCGGCAGCGCGTGCAACAGCACATCTTCGCGCGTGAACCGCCACTCCCGCACCAGCGTATCGGCGTTTGATAGCAGGTTCGCCTGTGTCAGCATCGCCCCCTTTGAGCGTCCGGTGGTGCCAGAGGTGTATAGGAATGCGGCCAGATCATCCTCGGTCCGGTGAACCGGTTCGAAGGCCGGTAACATGCCCAAAGCCCGACGCATCAGACTGCCCGAGCCATCGGCGTTCAGCGTTTCCAGCCGGGCGTTCTGAGCCTGTGCAATTGGGGTCAGTTCCGCCTCACTGGCCGCATCGCAGACGACCAAAGCGGCCCCGCTGTTTTCGATGAAATAGGTCAGCTCGGCTGTTTTGTAGGCGGTGTTCAAAGGCAGAAAGATCAGCCCCGCCTGCGCGCAGGCCGCATATAGCGCCAGCATCTCAGGCGATTTCTCGACCTGAACGGCGACGCGATCGCCGGGTTCCAGCCCATACCCTGTCAGCGCGTTGGCGATCCGCGCCGCCATATCCAGAAACGCGGCATGGGTGATTGTGCGCCCGTCGGGCAGATGCAGAAACGCCGTGTCTTTCCCCGCGTGAATCCCAAACAAGCGATCATAAAGCGGGTTGCCCATCCCGTATTCCTTTCCCAGCTGCCTGCGCTGAATCTGTCGTGGAAATGTGGGGTGGTAAAGCCCCGTTTGCGATATATTTTACGGGCGTTTTCCAATCCCGCTCTGGTGCATATGCTGCACCTGCGATATGCGCATGGCAGCTTGCCGGAGATACGATATGTTTGTTGCCACATTGCTTACCAACCCAGCCGCACCGTCGCTGGACCCGGCTCTGGTCGAGTCGCTGCGAAACGCCTGGGGCGGTGCCGAAATTGTCTGGCTGAACCCCGACGAGGCGGCAGAATTTGCCGTGCCGGACATGCCGGACAATCGCTGGGATGTTTGGGCGGACTTGCAGCAGATGGGCGTCGATCTGGTTGTGCAACCGTCCGAGGGGCGACGCAAAAAGATGCTGCTGGCCGATATGGACAGCACCATGATTCAGCAGGAATGCATCGACGAACTGGCTGATGAGGCCGGTGTGGGCGAACGCGTCAAGGACATCACCGCGCGCGCCATGAATGGCGAGTTGGATTTCGAAGGGGCCCTGATCGAACGGGTCGGTCTGCTGAAAGGGCTGGACGAGGCGGTGATCGATCAGGTGCTCAACACCCGGATCACCCTGATGCCCGGCGGGCGCGAACTTGTTTCCACCATGCGGGCAAATGGCGGCTATGCGGCGTTGGTGTCAGGCGGGTTCACCGCCTTCACCGCGCGCGTGGCCGAGTTGTTGGGGTTTGACGAAAACCGCGCCAACACGCTGCTGGCCGAAGACGGACGCCTGACCGGCGATGTCGGACGTCCGATTCTGGGTCGGCAAGCCAAGGTCGAGTCGCTGGAACGGATCACCAACAAACTCGGTCTAGCCGAGGCGGATGTGATCGCGGTGGGGGACGGCGCCAATGATCTGGGCATGTTGCACCGCGCCGGAACCGGAGTTGCGCTGCACGCCAAACCCTCGGTCGCGGCGGAATGTGACGTGCGGATCAACCACGGTGATCTGACCGCGCTGCTGTATCTGCAGGGCTACAGGAAGTCCGAGTTTCAGGGCTGATCACCCCTAGAACAGATCGAACCGAACCGGGTTTTTGGCCCAATACACTCTGGCCGCCAGCAGCAAGCGCGCTTTGGGGTCATTTGTCGACGCGTAGGACACAGGAACCCCGAACCGGGCACTGGCGCTTTCCAGCGCGGCCAGCGTAGCGGGGCCGACCTGACCGTCAACAGCGACACTCTCTCCGACCTCGTTCAGGGCCATTTGCAGGGCCCGGTCCAGATCAGCCTTGGATATCCCGTCCAACTGACCCATCGCCTGCGCGGCGGGTTCTTCATTGGCGAGCAACGCGGCCTTGGCCGCCCGCAGCGCCGCATCGGCAGGGCCACGTCCCGGCACCTGACCATCCAGAATGATGTAGGCTCCGTTGGCCCCACCCCACGCATCACCGCGTTCCAGTGATGTATCGTACCACTGCAACGCCTCAGCGCGGGTTCTGCCCTGCAACTGGTCGCGCAGGATCATGCGGGCGATACTAGCCGGAGCGGTCGGATGCCCGCCGTCAGAGGCGGCACGAAAATAGGCCTCGGCCTTTGCGAAATCGACAGGGTTTCCACCAAGCCCTTCCAGCGAGACATAGGCAAGGTTATCGTAGCCGTAGATATCCTTGCGCAGTTCCGAGGCGCGCAGATAGCGCAGCCCGCGTTCGGGGATATAGTGGTCCGAGTTCTGCCGCAGATAATAGATGCCCAGCTCGTTCATCGAGAAGGTATGGCCCAACTCGACAGAACGTTCCAACAACTCAAACCCGCGCTTTTTCTCTTCCTGTGTTGTCCCGTTGCGCAGTAGATCCTGACCTAGGCTGTGCATGGAATACGGGTCGCGCTGAGCTGCACCCTGTTCCAAAAGTTCGCGGGCACGTTCGGGGTCATAGGGGGTTTTGGTGACGGCGCGGTCAATCCGCTGGGTTTTCAACAAACTGGCCAACGCATATTTGGCGCGGATGTGCCCCCCGGCTTCGGCTGCTGAGATGCTTTCATAAGCGGCGGGCACGTCACCCGATGCCTGTTGGATGCGCCCAAGCTGATACAGGAAGCGCGGATTGTCGGGATCGTCCTGAACGGCCTGTGTGCAGGCTGCCAGCCCCTTTGCGATGTCCAATTCGTTCGGCAGGCGGAACACGCCGACACCATTGATGTCCAGCGCATCTCCGGCCTCTAGGTCGCAGGCGTTCATTTCCAGATCCAGAGACACGTCGACTGTCTGCTGTTTTTGGTCTTGTGTCAGCACCTGAACCGAAAAGGTATCTTTGAAGTCAGCGTTGCCGACTTCGACAGCGCGCGCGTCAGAAATCTCGGGGGCGTATTGCACGTCACTGGCCGTGGATTGATCGCTGAAACTGACAGCGCCCCGGGTCGGGTTTTCAATCACCTGCAGATCGACAATTTCGGTTCCCAATGCCTGTTCCAGGCTTCGCAGCAATGGGATCGACTTGTCGAACTGATAGCTGAGAGCCACCGATTGTGGTGCGGCTTCTTCTGCCTCGGCAGGTGGGGGTGTGGGCTCGGCGGTTTGTTGTGCCAGATAGAACGGGCGTACCAGCGTCGAGCTTTCCCAAGGAATCTGCTGACCTGCCGTTTTGGCGTGAACCTGTTCGCGAATGACAGGGAAAAGCTGCTGAATGTTCTCAAACGGCGAAGATGCAGCCGTAGCCAGAACGGCAGCAGTATAGGGGCTGTTCTGACCCTGCGCGCCATCACTCGCCACCGCACCGGGTGACGTGGAGTACGCTACAAGTGAGTTCAGGGGCGTCTTGAACACATCAAACCCTTCGCGGGTTTCGAACAGGTTTGCATCCAGATCCGCGGCCAGCCGGAGGTCCTGAAATGGATTGTCGCGACACGAATCCAATATGGCGACATGGGCCGCGCTGCGCGCCGACAGGGTATCGATCACACGATCCAACGTCATGGTCGCCAGCGGGACGTCGTAGATGGTTTCGAACTTGGCATCGACCGGCAGCAGGTAGTTTCTGCGGCCGATCTGAATGCCATGACCCGCGTAATAAAACAGCACGTCTGCCGAGGGTGGGATGTTCAGCACCGCCGTTCGGATCAGCGCTTCAAATTCCTGCTTGCTCAGGTCATAGCCGTCGTACACCCGAAAGTCGAAATCCCGCAGCATGGCCGCAATATCTTCGGCATCCTTGCGTGCGTTTGTCAGATCGCCAACGCTTTCGTAATCCTGATTGCCAATCACAATTGCGATGCGACTAGCAGGTGACGATGCTTGGCCGGTCTGCGCGCTCAGAGCATGTGTGTTCAGTAACAGGAAAGCCGATGCAGCCAGCAAGCGACCAAGTCGTTGCTTCAACGCTTGCTGTGCCATTGTTAAGACCCTTTCAGATCATGAGTTGCTCCAGCCACCGCCGCTGCCGCCACCGGCACCCGAACTGCCACCTGACGAACCGCCGGAACCGCCACCCGATGAACCTCCCGAACTGCCGCCTGACGAACCGCCCGAGCCGCCACCGGAACCACCGCCTGATCCTCCGCCGCTCGAACCGCCTTCTCCGCCGCGTTCTTCACCGGCCAGGGATGTTGAAGACGTGCCAGAGCTTCCCGACGACGTCGCCGAAGCCGGCGTTGCCGCGACGGCTGACTGCGTCGCCTCGCCTGAGGTATCAACCGGCTCTTCCTGAGACCAAACTGTCCCACATCCGGAAAGGGCGACTGTCAGAACAGCAAATGCTGAAACGGTCGTACGGCGCATTTCAAAACTCCTTAACAACTTACATAAAACACGAAACTCGCATATTTGATTATAGTTCGCAGACATTATGTCTGTCTATCAGTGAATTATGGCTGTTTTTGAAACACTTAAGGTGTCGAACGTGACCGAGTTCACACAGTCGCTTTGAGCTTCCCTTAATTTAACTATTGTGTTAAATAGTGACCATGAACACGCTTCTCACCACCTTCTCCGCCCTGTCCGACGCGACCCGTTTCGCGATTGTTGAGCAATTGATGGAGGCCGGAGAGATGCCCGCAGGCGAGTTGACCAAGGGCAAGGGCATGTCCGGTGCCGCGATTTCGCGCCATTTGAAAGTGCTGCGCGCGGCGGGGCTAGTACAGCAGCGGGTGCAGGGCACACAGCGCATGTATTCGATCCGCTCCGAGGGGCTGCGCGCCATTGCCGACTGGACGATTTCGAAACGTCAGTTCTGGGAAAGCAGTCTGGATCGCCTGGGCGACATATTGGAAAGGGAAAACTCATGGCCGACCTGAAGCTCGAGCGGGAGTTTCCCGTTGATCCTGAAACGCTGTTTGCATGGGTCACCAACGGCGCGAAGCTATTGCAATGGTGGGGGCCCGAGGGGATGCATGTGCCTCAGCACAATCTGGATTTCTCGCGCACGGGCCCGTGGTTTTCGGTGATGGAGAACAGCGAGGGCCAGCAATACAAGGTCTCGGGCCATGTCACCCATGTCGACCCGCCCAAATCTGTTGGGTTCACCTGGGCCTGGCATGACGATCAGGATCAGCGCGGCGCGGAAAGTCATGTGACCTTTGCCGTCACGGCAACCGAAACCGGTTCGCGCCTTGTGGTGGATCACCGGGAACTGGTCGATGCGGAAGCTGCCGAGAACCACAACATGGGCTGGACATCTTCACTGCGCAAACTCGAAGCGCTGTGCACATAGGTTTTCATCAGGGAGGAGCGTTATGCCCCAATATTTGTTTGTCTATCACGGGGGCCACACCCCCACCGACCCCGCCGAGATCGAGGCGACCATGGCCGCCTGGGGCGCGTGGTTTCAGAACATGGGTGAGGCGTTGGAGATCCCCGGAAACCCGGTTGGCCAATCCTACACCGTCAGCAGCAGCGGGGTTGTCGACAATGGCGGCGCGAACCCGGCCTCGGGCTTTACGGTGATCAAAGCCGACAGCATGGACGCCGCGACCGAGATGGCCAAGGGCTGCCCGATGGTTGTCAACGGTTCCGGCTCGGTCGAAGTGGCCGAGGTGCACGAGATTGAGATGTAGCGGGCCTAGCCGGGAAAACCCGGCGCGGGTCGGATCACGCCGCATTCCAGCCCACGGCGGCTGTATTGCGTAGCGTTCATGAATTTTCTGGTGGCCGGGTGGTCGGCCGCCAGCACGCCAAGGCTGACCAGAATGGCGGCAATGGCGCATTCGCTGGCGCGCGTGGTGCCATCCGTGATTTTCAATGCCACACCCATGCGTTTTTCCGGCAGGATGGCCACGAACACAGCCTCGGCCCCTGTTTTGATCGCCGCACGCCCCTCCATGGCGCGCATCAGTTCCGTACAGGCGCGGGTTTTGCCCGCGACCAGTTCGGGATGTTTGATCATCGCGGCGGTCAACTGCTGCGCCGCGTCGCTGGATCGGTCGGACCGGTCCGCGGCCGAGGCGAACCACGCCATTGACCGCGCCAGCCCCACCAATGAGGTCGCGAAGTTCGGGGCCGAGCATCCGTCAATCCCATAACCGGGGCTGGTTTCGCCGGTTGTCTCTTCGATAGCCGACAGGCAGGCTTGCTGCACCGGGTGGTCGATCTCAAGATATTCCGGCCCGGCCCCCATATGCTGACCAAGGGTCAGAAAGCCGCAATGCTTGCCTGAACAATTGTTGTGAATCTGGCAGGGCGTGTCGTCGGCCAAAATCAGCCGGTCGCGCGCGGCCTTATCCGCCGGTTCCTGCGGGCCACAGCGCAGGTCGGGTTCCGCCAGACCCAGATGATCCAGCCACTCCGTCACACGTTCCGTGTGAATCGCAGCGCCATTATGTGAAGCACAAGCCAGCGCCAGATGCTCTGAGTTCAATCCGTACTTCGCGGCAGCGCCCGACGTAATCAAGGGAAGTGCCTGAATCATCTTGGCCGAGGATCGCGGATAGATCACCGCATTTGGATCGCCCCAGCTTTGCACGATCTGCCCGGTGCCATCGCAGACCACCGCATGACCCAGATGCAGACTTTCCAGCAGGGGACCACGCCACAGTTCTGTCATCGGTATGGGCTGAGTCATCTTGACCTCCGGATTTATGCGCAAAATTCTGCCAATCGCCCTTTCGCCTGTGGCGAAACCTGCGTTAGTGTGTGTATGTCGGCAATCATCGGGATGCGCAACTTTTCCAAGACGAACCGGCAGGGTTCGCGACGCATTCTGATGGGTATGAGGTAGAAGGTCGAGCTAGGAGGCTGGACAAATGGGATCAATGCTCGTCCGCGTGATCGCGGGCCTGTGCGTGGCGGGGATGGCCACGACTGCAATCGCTCAACAGGCGACAAGCACAAATCGCGTAGCGGCAAAAACGGATTGGAGCGTTTTTGTCGAGGATGATCCCACCGAATGTTGGAGCGTTTCCGCCCCCAAGGAAACGGTGAATACCCGTGGCGGGCGTGTGGTTTCGGTCCGTCGCAGCGACATCCTGCTATTCGTGTTCTATCGCCCCAATGCCGAGGTCAAAGGTCAGGTGACCTTTACCGGTGGCTATCCGTTTGCGGCAGGGTCGACCGTGAACCTGAACGTAGATGGCAGCGAGTTCGAATTGTTCACCGAAGGCGAATGGGCCTGGCCCGCAACAGCGGCGGATGATGCCAAGATCGTCACCGCCATGAAGCGCGGAACCGAGGCGGTTTTGACCGCACGGTCGGAGCGGGGAACGCAGACCAAGGACACATTTTCATTGCTGGGCTTTACCGCAGCGATCGAAGACGCCGAAAAGCGCTGCACCAACTGACCCATTCTAAATTCAGATATAGGTAACCCCGTCTTTCGGCGGGGTTTCTTTTTGGCTCAAAAAACGACCGCTTTACGTAACGTACATATTCGAATTTGATCCGTATCAAAGCAGGTTGCTCCGTTTTCTGAACTAATCGGTTCAGAGGAAGAAAAGGAGCTTTCGAATGCTGAACAAGTCCATTGTCGCCCTTATGATCGCCGCCGCTGCGGTGCTGAGCGCATGTGAGAAATCAAGCGACACCTATCCGGTGTCCGGCGAGCAATGTGGACCGGAAGATCCGGTGAAAACCCTGGATGCAGCGGATTGTAACATCCTGCCTGCAAGCTTCTGACCGGCTCATCCGGTATCGGAAAACGAAATCGGCCGCATCGCTCATCCCGGTGCGGCCGAACTGTATCTGGGCGCGTCAAAAAAAGCAGGAGACCGGGATTGACGATTCCTTTTGATCTTTGCGCGCGATCCTATATAGAGGCGCATCCCAAGCCAGAATCCGTTGAGACAGCCACATGTCGCCCAAAGCGCCGATCACTCAAGACGTCATGACCATCCCCCGTAAACTGCCCGAGGGGAAGGTGAACCTTGTCGGTCTGACCCGCGACCAGCTGCGCGAGGTGCTGATCGAACATGGTACACCCGAAAAGCAGGCCAAGATGCGCACCGGGCAGATCTGGCAGTGGATCTATCAATGGGGCGTGCGCGATTTTGGTGAAATGACCAATCTGGCCAAAGCCTATCGCGCGCAATTGGCCGAGCATTTCGTGATAGAAATCCCCGAGGTCGTGACCCGTCAGGTGTCCGAGGACGGCACACGCAAATATCTGTGCCGCATCGCGGGCGGGCATGAGGTCGAGGTGGTTTATATCCCCGAGGATGATCGCGGCACGCTGTGTATCTCGTCTCAGGTCGGGTGCACGCTGACCTGTTCCTTTTGCCATACCGGCACGCAGAAACTGGTGCGCAATCTGACGGCGGCGGAAATTGTCGGTCAGGTGATGATGGCCCGCGACGATCTTGAGGAATGGCCCACCCCCGGCGCGCCCAAGGACGAAACGCGCCTGCTGTCGAACATCGTTCTGATGGGCATGGGTGAACCGCTATATAATTTTGAAAATGTCCGTGATGCGATGAAGATCGCCATGGACCCCGAAGGCATTTCCCTGTCGCGCCGCCGGATCACCCTGTCGACAAGCGGAGTGGTGCCTGAAATCGCACGCACGGCCGAGGAAATCGGTTGCCTTCTGGCGATTTCGTTCCATGCAACCACCGATGAGACCCGCGACGTGCTGGTGCCGATCAACAAGCGCTGGAACATCGAGGAATTGCTGCAGGCGCTGGCCAGCTATCCGAATGCCTCGAACTCGGAACGGATCACGTTCGAATATGTGATGCTGGATGGCGTGAATGACAGTGACGAGGATGCGCACCGTCTGATCGACCATATCAAGCGGCACAAGATTCCGGCCAAGATCAACCTGATCCCGTTCAACGAATGGCCCGGCGCGCCCTACAAGCGCAGCTCGAACAACCGTATCCGGGCCTTTGCGAACATCATCTATCAGGCCGGATATGCCTCACCGATCCGCAAGACGCGGGGCGAGGATATCATGGCGGCCTGCGGTCAGTTGAAATCGGCCACAGAACGCGCCCGCAAGTCGCGCAAACAGATCGAGGCCGAGGCTGGGTTGAACAGCTAAGGCATCTGCTCAGCCGACGGTTGAAGATGAAATCTTAACATTTCGGCTTCTGTTTTTTGCATGCAAAATTTGTTATGTTTGTCCTGCCCGGGTTTCGGATTTGGGGCTCACCTTTGTGCACGAAACGGTGAGGTGGACGGACCGGTTCTGGCAGGATGATTGATGTTCGCTATGTGGATTAATGTAAGTCCCGATGCGCAAGCGAACTGTTTTTCAGGTAGGCCAAGTTATGAATACAGTTTTCAGCAATAGATTTCAGACCGTTCTTATTATTTCGGCTTCGCTTCTGATTTTTGTGGGCCAGACGCAGGCCGACGAACAGGATGCCCATATCGCAATCGAAAACCCCGCCGAGTTGAGCAAGGACGAGGCCAACGCTGTCTACAAGTCCTTGGCGAAGCGGATGGCGCGTGGCTATGCGGCGGCACAGCTGGATCTGCTGCGCAATTACCAAAGCTGGCCGCTGTTTAACGATGCGCCCTATATCTCGGCCACCCATGGGCAGCGGTTCGTGAACAGCTATGCCAACAGGATGGCGCATAATTACGGGACCTTGCAGGAAGGCGAGGTTCTGCCGGTGGGGTCCGTGCTGGCCAAGGACAGCATGACCGTCACGGATGAGGGGAAGATCTTTCCCGGTGCGATGTTCGTGATGGAAAAACTGGCCGCTGGTACAGATCCCGACATGGCGGATTGGCGCTATATCATGGTTCTGCCGGATGGCTCTTTGTTTGGCGACACGATGGGATTCCGCGCCAATGCAGTGGCCTATTGCCATGATTGTCACGAGCAGGTCGCCGAGCGCGATTACACCTTTTATGTGCCCGAAGAGTATCAGACCGGCGAATAGCAATCGCATCGCCTGTTGACGGTGCGACGGCGGGTCCGCCCGTTAGCCGCGTCGGAACCGAGCCGTTCCGATAACCTCGATCAATTGCTGGCGGACGGGTTCGGGTTGTGCTCGAACCGCGTTCAGCACCTCGCGCAGTTCCGCGCGCAAACCGTGCATCTGGTCGATCAGAGAGATCATCACCGACAGCGCGTCCGCTTCCATATCGTATTGCTCGTGCAGCTCGCAGGCCAGTTCCAGCCGGGCGACGTCGATGCTGTGATAGACCAGCCCCTGATCCGATTGTTCGGGGATCACGATTTCGGCCGCCAGATACTCGGTCAGACGGTCCGATGTCAGGCGCGAGATGGTCTCGATCAGTTCCTTTTCGGTCAGGGTCATGACGGCATTCCTTTCCGCGGATCATAGCGGTGCGTGTCGCGCCAGGTCTCCATGAATGTCTTCAATTCTTCATCAATCGTACCGGGCATTGCGATGGTCAGTTCGATCAGCTGATCACCTCGGTCAGATGAGCCGCGTTTCTTCACCCCTTTGCCGCGCAGCCGCAGGGTTTTGCCGCTGCTCGTGCCTGCGGGCACATTGACGTTCACGCCACCATCTATGGTGGGGGCCGGGATTTTGCCGCCCAGAATGGCCTCATCAATAGTGATCGGCAACGTTATGTGGATGTCGTCACCCTGACGGTCAAACACCGGATGTTTGGCGACCGAGACCGTCACCAAAGCATCGCCCGGCGGCCCTTCACCATAGCCCGGAGCGCCCTTACCCCGCAGGCGGATCGTTTGGCCGTCGGTGATACCGGTGGGGATCTTGACCTCGATCCGGTCCCCATCCGGCAGGGTCAGCTTTTGGCTGGCACCAAAGACGGCATCCAGAAATCCGATCTCGAGCGTATAATTCAGATTGTGCCCCGGCGCGTGAAATTCCTGCGTGCGTTGGCCACCGAAACCGCCGCGTCCCCGCATGAATTCGGCGAAGATGTCGGACATGTCGTCCGGATCCGCCTGACGCCCGCGATAAGGGTTGCCCGCTGCTTCGGCGTAGTCCCGGTAGTATTGCTGCTGCGGCCGTTCCTGACCCGAAGCGTCAATTTCGCCATTGTCATAGCGTGCGCGCGTTTCGGGGTCTTTCAGCAGGTCATAGGCTGCGGCGGCGGCTTTGAATTTGGCCTCGGCCTCTGCGTCGCCGGGTTTCAGGTCCGGGTGGCATTCCTTGGCGATACGCCGATAGGCTTTCTTGATCTCGGCGGCAGTTGCGTCCTTTGCTACACCAAGGACGGAATAGGGATCGTCGCTCATCTCACCTCTCTCACGGGTCGGTCGGAACAGGGTGGTTGCGTTTTATCATGCGATTTCAAGGGCCCAAAAGGAAGAGACGATTGAATTGCTTCTTCATTTCCTGCAAACCTGTTAACATCTGCATGTTATTAAATGTCGCTTGACGGAGGCCACCCCATGTCACGCAGAATCAAATCCGCTCTGGCCCTGCTGGCCGGGAATGCCCTTGGGTTGTTGCTGGCTGTGCTGCTGCTGTCCGGGTTTTCGATCAAGCCGCTGTCGTTCATCGTTGTGGTGATCGTCTTCACCCTGGTTCAGGTGGTGGCCGAGCCGCTGATCCTGAAGCTTGGGGAAAAGAATGCGCCCGCGTTGAAAGGCGGGATCGCGCTGATCGTGACCTTCGTGGGCCTGCTGGTGACAGATTGGATCACGGCTGGGTTGACCATCGGCGGTATCTCGAACCTGCTGGCGGCGACGCTGCTGGTCTGGCTGGGCGCGCTGATCGGCAGTATCGTGCTGCCGATCTATGTGTTCAAAGAACTGCGCGAACCTAAAAAGTAATCACAGCGCGCTCAGGCTGGCCTCGATGGCTTGCCACAGTTCCTCGACCGGTTCGCAGCCAACAGAGAGGCGGATGAACGCCGGATCGACGTCATCGCCCCAGCGGGCGCGGCGTTCGGCCGAGCTGTGAACGCCTCCGAATGAGGTTGCGGGGCGCAGCAAGGGGCAGGTGTTGATGAAGGCTTCGGCTTGGGCTTCGCTGTCCAGTGTCAGAGACAACAGGAACCCGAATCGCGCCGTTTGAGCCTGCGCCAATGCATGCGCGGGGTCGTCTGGCAGGCCCGGATAGCGAACTTGTTTCACCTTCGGATGCTCCGCCAACCGCTCCGCCAGCAGCTGCGCCGAGTTGCACATCCGGTCAAAGCGCACATCCAGAGTTTCCAACCCGCGATGCAGCAGCCAAGCCTCATGCGGGCCGGGGATTGATCCGGAAACCTTCCGCCATTCCTCGACCCGTTCCATGATCTGAGTGTTGCGGCTGGCCACATGGCCCATCAGCATATCGGAATGCCCGCCCATCGCCTTGGTGTCGGATGACACAACCACGTCGATGCCCAGATCCAACGGGCGCTGGCCTAGCGGTGTCAGGGTTGTGTTGTCGGCGATGGTCACCCCACCGGCGGCGCGCACCTGTTCGGCAACCGCTTTCAGGTCGATCATGTCCAGACCGGGGTTCGAGGGGCTTTCGACAAACACCACATCGAACCCGGCAAAACCACCTTCGGCAAAAGCCGTCGTCGCGCGTTCTTCGACCTCAACACCGAGGCGTGAGAGGAACCGATCCGACAGCAGACGCGTGACGTAATAGCCGTCCGAAGGGATCAACAGCCGCGATCCGGCCTGAACGGTCGCAAACAGCGCCGCTGAGATCGCCGCCATGCCCGACGGAAAGCAAAGGCAGGGCGCGTCTTCCAGATGCGACAGCACATGTTCCAGCTGGACCCATGTGGGGTTGTCCACACGGCCATAGGTGGCCAGACCATCTGTCGGCCCCGGCAGGTGATACATGCTGCTTTGGGTCAGCGGTAGGGCCACCGGCTCACCCGCGTTTAGCGCATTGCCGCGCAAATGCAGCATCTCTCCAATCTTGGGGGCCATCTCTTAGCGTCCCGGAATTGCGTCGCGGGGTGGGGCGGGTTCCCAGTTCTCGATGATCTCGACCGCCTCTTGCGCGGTATCGACAAAGCGGAACAGGTCCAGATCTTCGTCCGAGATGGTGCCTGCATCGGCAAGGGCTTCCCAGTTGATCACCTTTTCCCAGAATTCGCGGCCGAACAGCAGGAAGGGCACGCGGTCCATCCGGCCGGTCTGGATCAGGGTCAGCGACTCGAACAGCTCATCCATCGTGCCAAAGCCGCCGGGGAAGATGGTGATGGCGCGGGCGCGCATCAGGAAATGCATCTTGCGGATCGCAAAATAGTGGAAATTGAAGCTGAGCTCGGGCGTCACATACAGGTTCGGGGCCTGTTCATGCGGCAAGACGATGTTCAACCCGATGGAACAGCCGCCTGCATCCTGCGCACCGCGGTTTCCGGCCTCCATCACGCCGGGGCCGCCGCCGGTGACGATCACGTTCTCGCGGCAGCCGGTCTCGTTCGATTTTTCGGTCATCAACCGGGCAAACTCGCGTGCCTCGTCATAATACTCGGACAGCCCGGCCAGCGTTTCGGTTCGTGCCGTGTGCTTCTGCGACGGTTCCGGAATACGCGCGCCGCCGAACATGACGATGGTCGAGGTGATCTCACGCTCGCTCATGATCATCTCGGGTTTCAGCAGCTCAAGCTGCAGGCGCACCGGGCGCAGCTCATCCCGGCACAGAAATTCCTCATCGGCGAAGGCAAGGCGATAGGCGGGTGAGCGCGTCTGCGGCGTATCCGGCACCTCGCTCGCGGTCGAGCGGTCGGTCTGCGCGTCGCGGAACGGGCTGTGGCGGTCTTCTCTCATCGTTGATCGATCCCTGCTTGCGTGTTTGACAAACAGCTATAGGGTTCGCGGGCAGAGTGCCAGTCACGGAAAGACAAACATGGATTGGAAGAGCGAAATTCAGGCAGCAGCCGGTCGGATCGACGGGCACGCACAGGTGACCCCGGTGATGGAAAGCCACCTTCCCGGCTACCCGATTGAAATGAAGCTGGAGCATATGCAGCACACCGGCAGCTTCAAGGCACGGGGCGCGTTCAACACGCTGCTCAGCACGGATGTGCCGCAGGCGGGCGTTGTGGCGGCCTCGGGCGGCAATCACGGGGCGGCGGCGGCCTATGCTGCGCGGGCGCTGGGCCATCCGGCCAAGATCTTTGTGCCGGAACTGGCCGGTCCGTCCAAGATCGCCCTGATCGAACAGATCGGCGCGGATCTAAGCGTGGTGCCGGGTGAATACGCCAATGCCCTGACCATGGCGCAAGAGCATGAGGAACGAACCGGCGCGATGCAAATCCACGCCTATGACGCACCAGCGACTGTGGCCGGGCAGGGGACGTGCTTTGCGGAATGGGACGCTCAAGGTTTGCAGGCTGATACCGTCCTGATCGCGGTTGGCGGCGGCGGCCTGATTGCGGGCGCTCTGGCGTGGTTTCAGGGCGCGCGCAAGGTTGTGGCGGTTGAGCCGGAAACCTCCTGCGCGCTAAACGCGGCTTTAGAGGCGGGTAAGCCGGTGGACGTGTCGGTCTCCGGGATCGCGGCCAACGCGCTGGGCGCGCGGCGGATTGGATCGATCTGTTTTGATCTGGCGCAGGGGATGCCCTCGGTTCTGGTCTCGGATCAGGCGATTTCCGACGCACAACGCGCCTTGTGGCAGGCCCATCGCATCCTTGTTGAACCCGCAGGGGCAGCGGCCTTGGCAGCCCTGATGTCGGGTGCGTATCAGCCGGAACCGGGGGAACGCGTGGCGGTTCTGGTTTGCGGTGGAAATATCGCCCCCGATCCGTTTGCGGCGTGAATTATCGGCTTGTGGACAGGCGTTGACGATTTTATCGATAATCTATGAACGCCACGATTGCCGACACAATTTATGAAAACTTGCGCCAGCAGATCATCACCGGGGCTTTAAGCGCCGGTGAGAAATTGCGTCAGGACCACATCGCCAAATCCTTTGACACCAGCCACGTGCCGGTGCGCGAAGCGCTGCTGCGGCTTCAGGCGCACGGGCTGGCCCACAGCGAGCCCAGACGGGGGATGCGTGTCTCGGTTCTGGATCCCGCTGAAATACGCGAAGTGATTGAGATGCGCGTGGCGCTGGAACCGCTTGCCCTGCAGCAGGCGGCGCAGAACATGTCGCCCACTGATCTGGACCGGATCGAAGCGGCTCGTATTGCCTGCGATGACGCTGAAACCATGCCGGAATGGGAGGCCCGCAATCGCGCCTTTCACCGTGCAATCCTGACGCCCTGCGGTTTGCCGCGCCTGTTGCACACCGTCGATGACCTGCACATCGCCAGCGCCCGGCACCTATTTGCCCATTGGCGCCCCAAATGGACGCAGCGTGTGGACAAGGACCACCTGTCCATCGTGCAGGCCCTGAAGCGCAAGGATACGGGCGCGGCAACGGCCATTCTGATCCGGCATATTCGCCGCGCAAGCTGAGGATAGCGCGGATTGGACGCAAAAAGACCCGCGTTCGTCGCATTGCGCCGTGGGTCCGGCTTGCGTATAGGCCACACCGACACGAACAGATTCTCTAGGGAGACGCCCAATGTCCAATGCGCAACTGGAAGCCGCCATCGAAGCCGCATGGGAGGCCCGCGATACCATCTCGCCCGCAACCACCGGCGAACAGCGCGAAGCCATCGAGGATACGCTGAACGCACTGGACAGCGGATCGCTGCGTGTGGCCGAAAAGCTGGAGAGCGGCGACTGGCATGTGAACCAGTGGGCCAAGAAGGCGGTTCTGCTGGGCTTCCGCATCAAGGACATGGAAATCCAGTCGGGCGGCCCGCAGGCCGGTGGCTGGTGGGACAAGGTGGACAGCAAGTTCGCCGGTTGGGGTGAGAACCAGTGGAAAGCCGCTGGCTTCCGCGCCGTGCCGAACTGCGTGGTCCGCAAATCGGCCTATGTCGCGCCGGGCGTGGTGCTGATGCCGTCCTTCGTGAATCTGGGTGCCTATGTGGACGAGGGCACCATGGTCGACACCTGGGCCACCGTCGGGTCCTGCGCGCAGATCGGCAAGAACGTGCACCTGTCGGGTGGCGTCGGTATTGGCGGCGTGCTGGAACCGATGCAGGCCGGTCCGACCATTATCGAAGACAATTGCTTTATCGGCGCGCGGTCCGAGGTGGTCGAGGGCTGTATCGTCCGCGAAGGCTCGGTTCTGGGTATGGGTGTGTTCATTGGCAAATCCACCAAGATCGTTGACCGTGAAACCGGTGAAGTGACCTATGGCGAAGTGCCGCCCTATTCGGTTGTTGTGGCGGGTTCGATGCCGTCGAAGAACAACATCAGCCTGTATTGCGCAGTGATCGTGAAGCGGGTGGACGAAAAGACCCGCTCGAAAACCGGCATCAACGAGTTGTTGCGGGACTAAGGCATCTGCGGAAACGAACAAAGGGCTGTGGCGCGTGCCGCTGCCCTTTTTTGTTGCCTGCCTATCCCTTGATCGGATAGCGATCCGGTTCTTCAAACACATCAATGGCCCGCGTACCGGCCTTGATCTTGCCGCCATGTTCGACGCCCGAAGGGATCGAATAGCTGTCGCCGGGGCCGTATGTTCTGGTTTCGCCGCCGATGGTCAATTCAACCTCGCCCTCGATAATCGTGCCCCATTGCGCTTTGTGCGAATGTGCGGGCAGTTCAAAATCCTTAAGGAACGTGAAGAACGCCACCAGACCCGCATCAGACCGGATGACGGCGGTTTGCACCACATCCTCGGGGAAGGGAATGTCGAGGCTTGGGAAGGCTGTAATAAAATCGGGATAGGGCATCAAAAGTCCTCTGCAATTGGCAACGGGCTGTGTTTGGGCACTATGGACGCCTGAAAGCCCGCGCGCAATTCCCGGCTGCTTGACCGTAGGCGGGCGCGCGGCTATGGCCCGTTGCATGGAAAAGCAAAAGAAACCTTCGCGTCAGCAAGTCTATACCCTGTTGGTCCAAATCGGTCGCAAGGACGGCGACGGATTGCCTGACGGGGCGACCGGGGCGGCCCTGATGTGCTTTGCCAGCGGCGTGGATGAGGCCGAGGCGGTGCGCGAAACCGTGGCGATCCTGAAACAGGCAGATACCGCGCCTCTGGATGTCACGGGCTATGGCACGCTGGCCGAGCGCGAGGCGCAGGGCCACGACATTGATCCGGACGAACGTGCCCTGATGCAGCGGGCGCTGGATGAGAATGCGGTGATCGTCGCGCAGATGACGCCGTTTTTCGAAGGTGACGCGCAGCCGTAAAGCAGACTTGCCTTAGTTCTGCATCCCGAACCAGTTGCGGTAAATCTCGTCATAGGTCCCGTCTTCGCGCAGGGCCAACAGCGCCTGATTGACCTCTTCGACAAGGGGCGAACCGGTCGGGAAGGCAATGCCATAGTTCTCCCGCAGGAAGATGCCTCCGGTCATGCTGGCAATGCGGCGACCTTCATGGGCGGCGAAGTAGGACAGGATGGGCGCGTCGAACACGACCGCGTCCAGATCTTCGGCCTTGAATGCTTCGAGCATTTGATCCAGCCCGGTGTAACCGGTGAATTCAATCTCGCGTCGGGTCAGGAAACTGGCGGCGGTCGAGCCCGTGATGGTGCCGACATTCTTGCCGTAGAGGTCATTGACCGAATTCACATTGCCGGTGATCGCGTCCACCGTCATGACGCTGGTGATCCGGGCGGTGAAGACTGACACGATGAACAGGGACGAGACGACCAGCACAACGCCCAGAATCCGGCCGAAGGGCGTGCGCGGCATCCGTTCCTCAAACCCGCCATTCACCACCAGATTCAGCGCCCACCAGAAGGATGGGAACCATGCCTCATTCAGTTTGCGGTCGAAATAGGGCTGTGCGCGCCGCTCAAACCCCCACATCAGCATGCCGCCGCCCAGAAGGATGGCAAAGGCCAGGCCAATGGCAATGAACAGCTCGGTCGACAGCAGGGCCTGCAGCAGTGATGGCCTGCGCACCGCGTCCGAGGGCACCATGATCTGCAATCCGGCCTCAAAGATCGGCTGGCTGAAATCCATCTGGGTTTCGCGCATCGCGGTGATCGAGATATTGGCAATCGCCAGATCCGCAGACCCGTCCCGAACCGCGCCCAGCATGTCCGAAAAACCTTCGACCCGGGATACCGTGTAGTCCCAGTCCAGCGCCTCGGCCAGCGCCGCAAGCAGGTCCATCGAGAATCCGGTCTCGGCCTCGTCCTCCACATAGGAAAACGGCGGTCGGGTCACGGTTGTGACATTCAGCGTTTGTGCCAGGCTTTGCTGTGCGAGAACGGCGAAAGTCAGGCAGATCAGGGCGTAGAATGCGC
This sequence comes from Ruegeria sp. AD6, assembly GCF_056542325.1. Classification (NCBI taxonomy): domain Bacteria; kingdom Pseudomonadati; phylum Pseudomonadota; class Alphaproteobacteria; order Rhodobacterales; family Roseobacteraceae; genus Ruegeria; species Ruegeria sp. AD6. The sequence goes on from NZ_JBQFZQ010000008.1 coordinate 33,169, forward strand.
GCTTCATGGTCAATTCACCTGTTTCGCGGCCCTGTAACGCGAATGTGTGCATGGCGGCAAGCACGTCCCGGGGTAAAGCACCATGATTTATTGGCGTCTCAGGTCGATACGTTGCGTGTTCGTTACTGTGAAAATTGCGGATTGGGGTTGGCAATCCGGCCAATTCGTTGAATCTGTGCACGAACCTGAGCGCACCACCACCAAAGAGGCCCTTAAATGACCGATCCAGTTCAATTGACGGCGGACCTGATCCGTTGCCCATCGGTCACACCTGCCGAAGGCGGTGCATTGGTCCTGTTACAGGGTCTTTTGTCGGATGCAGGGTTCGAATGCACCCGAGTGGATCGCGGTGGGATCAGCAACCTGTTCGCCCGTTGGGGGGCCAAAGGACATGCACGAACATTTGGATTCAACGGCCATACCGATGTGGTTCCCGTTGGCGACGACTCCGCCTGGACCAAACCACCTTTCGGGGCCGAGGTTCAGGGCGGGGTGATGTATGGGCGCGGCGCAACGGACATGAAATCTGGCGTTGCCGCCTTTGCTGCTGCCGCCGTGGATTTCGTACGCGACACGCCGCCGGATGGCGCGATCATCCTGACCATAACCGGCGATGAAGAGGCCGATGCGCTGGATGGCACCACCGCCCTGCTTGATCATATGGATCAGGTCGGCGAACGGATGAGCGTTTGTCTGGTCGGCGAACCCACCTGTCCGAACACAATGGGCGAGATGATGAAGATCGGGCGGCGCGGGTCAATGACCGCGTGGTTCACCGTGACGGGCGTACAGGGCCATTCCGCCTATCCGCACCGGGCCAAGAACCCTCTGCCCGCGATGGCGCGGCTGATGGACCGTCTGGCCAGTCATGAACTGGACCAAGGCAGTGACCATTTCGATGCCTCGACGCTGGCCGTGGTCACAATCGACACCGGCAATCCCGCAACAAATGTCATCCCGGCGCAATGCGGCGGCACCGTCAATATCCGCTTCAACGACCTGCATTCCGGCACGGGCCTGAGTGACTGGCTGAAAGCCGAGGCCGCGCGTGTGGCCGAGGAATATGGCGTTGAGGTCGAGACCAGAATCAAAATCTCGGGCGAAAGCTTTCTGACCCCGCCCGGTCCTTTGTCCGATCTGGTGGCGCAGGCGGTTGAGGCCGAGACGGGTGTGCAGCCTGAGATGTCGACGACCGGCGGCACCTCGGACGCGCGGTTCGTCAAGAACCACTGCCCGGTGGTCGAGTTCGGGCTGGTGGGCCGCACCATGCATCAGGTGGACGAATGCGTCGAGGTGGCCCAGATCGAACAACTCAAGGCGATCTATACGCGCATTCTGACGGATTATTTTGCCTAAGCCATGCAGCGCACTCTGGTCATCATGGTGAAAGAGCCCCATCCGGGGCGCGTCAAGACGCGGCTGGGGCGCGATATCGGCATGGTCGGCGCAGCGTGGTGGTTCCGGCATCAGACACGGGCGCTGATCCGGCGGCTGCGGGACCCGCGCTGGCAGATCGTTCTGGCCGTGTCACCGGACCGCGAGGGGCTGACCAGCCGCATCTGGCCTGCTGACTTGCCGCGCGCGGCGCAGGGGCGCGGTGATCTGGGCGACCGTATGGGGCGGATGCTGCGCGGGATGCCCAAAGGGCCGGTGTGCCTGATCGGGGCGGATATTCCGGGGATTTCTCGCGGGCATATTGCGCGGGCGTTCGCGGCGCTGGGCGGCTCGCAAATGGTGTTCGGCCCGGCCCCGGATGGCGGCTATTGGCTGGTCGGGGCGCAGCGCTACAGCGCGTTGCCCAGAGGTCTGTTTCGCGACGTACGCTGGTCAACGGAACACGCGCTGGCCGACACGCTGGCCTCGGTTCCCGGCTGCCGCATCGCCTTGCTGGACCAGCTTCGCGACGTCGATACGGTGGCTGATCTGACCCCCTGAACACTTTTTGGTCATGACGCGGTCGCATACCCATGCTAGGCCGAAAACATGACTCGCATCCCCACCAAGCAGGAGGTCCTGGACTGGATCTCGGCGAACCCCACCCTGACCTCGAAACGCGATATCGCAAAGGCCTTTGGCATCAAGGGCGCGGATCGGATCGATCTGAAACGTATCCTCAAGGAACTTGAGGCCGAGGGGCATCTGGAAAAGCGCAAGCGCAGCTATCGTGACCCGGACCGCCTGCCACCGGTCAGCGTGTTGCAGGTGAAAGCCCCGAATGCCGATGGCGACCTGTTCGCGCGCCCGCTGGAGTGGCATGGCGAGGGGGTCGAGCCCATCGTGCTGCTGATCACCCGCGCCAGCGATCCCACGCTGGGGGAAGGCGACCGCATTCTGGCCCGCCTGACCGTGGTGCATGAGGAAGACCACAATTACGAGGCGCGCCTGATCCGCCGCATCGGAACCAACCCGCGCAAGATCGTCGGCATCTTTCGGAAAGGGGCCGAGGGCGGGCGGATTGTGCCCATCGACAAGGCCGGTTCGACCGAATGGCTGGTGCCCGAAAGCGCGGTGCATGGGGCCAAGGATGGCGAGTTGGTCGAAGCCGAACAGGCCGGACCCAAGAACCGCATGGGCCTGCCCCGTGCGCGGATCGTCGAGCGTCTGGGCGATCCTACGGCGCCCAAGGCGGTTTCGCTGATCGCGATCCATCAGCATGGCATCCCCGACGATTTCCCCGACAAGGTGATCGATGAGGCCGACAAGGCCAAACCCGCTGGCCTGAAGGGCCGCGAGGATCTGCGGGACATGCCGCTGCTGACCATCGACCCCTCGGACGCGCGGGATCATGATGACGCCTGCTATGCCCATGCCGATGACGATCCCAAGAACCCGGGCGGGTATGTGGTCTGGGTCGCCATCGCGGATGTCGCCGCCTATGTGACGCCCGGCACCGCGCTGGACCGCGAGGCGCGCAAGCGGGGCAATTCCAGCTATTTCCCCGACCGTGTGGTGCCGATGCTGCCGGATCGTCTGTCGGGCGATCTGTGCTCCTTGCACGAAGGCGTCCCGCGTGCCTGTATCGCCGTGCGGATGCAAATCGACGCGGATGGCAACAAGATCGGCCACAGGTTCGTGCGCGGCCTGATGCGCTCGGCTGCGTCGTTGCATTATGCCGAGGTGCAGGAGGCCATTGACGGCTCCCCCAACGACCGCACCGGGCCGTTGCTGGAGACGGTGCTGAAACCGCTCTATGCAGCCTATGCCGCGCTGAAAAAGGCGCGGGCGGTGCGGCAGCCGCTGGAACTGGACCTGCCGGAACGCAAGATTGTCCTCTCCGACACCGGCGAGGTCACCAGCGTGGCGTTCCGAGACCGGCTGGACGCACATAAGCTGATCGAGGAGTTCATGATCCTCGCCAATGTCGCCGCCGCCGAAACCCTGATCGCCAAACGCCGCCCATTGCTGTTCCGGGTGCATGAGGAACCTGCGCCCGAGAAGCTGGAAAGCCTGCGGGAAACGGCGCAGGCGGCGGGGTTGAATCTGGCCAAGGGTCAGGTGTTGCAAACCCGCCATCTGAACGCGCTGCTGAACGCCGCCGCCGGGACCGAGGATGCGGAACTGATCAACCTCACCACCCTGCGATCCATGGCGCAGGCCTATTACAACCCCGAGAATTTCGGCCATTTCGGGCTGGCGCTGCGGAACTATGCGCATTTCACTTCGCCCATTCGCCGCTATGCCGATCTGATCGTGCACCGCGCGCTGATCTCGGCCCATGGCTGGGGCACCGACGGGCTGACCGAGGATGAGATCGCAAGGCTCGACGAAACCGCCACCCATATCTCGGATACTGAGCGCCGTTCGATGATGGCGGAACGAGACACAACCGACCGTTATCTGGCCGCGTATCTTAGCGAACGTGTTGGCAATGAGTTCTCGGGCCGGATCAGCGGCATCGCCCGGTTTGGGGCCTTCGTCAAAATGGACGAAACCGGCGCGGATGGGCTGGTGCCCGTACGCTCGCTGGGGCGCGAATTCTTTCATTTCGACCGCGAGGCCGGGACGCTGATGGGTTCGGACACTGGCTTGATCATCGCGATTGGCCAACGCGTCACCGTGCGACTGACCGAGGCGACGCCGGTGACGGGTGGGTTGGAGCTGGAACTGCTGTCCATCGACGATCAGGCCCTGCCGCGCGGGCGCGGCCCCGCCAAACGCGGTGCACGGCGCAAGGCGGTCAGCACCAAGCGCAAAAAGGACAAGATCAAGCGCAAGGTCGAACGCAAACGCCGTCAGAGGTGATGCTGCGTTTCAGGAAAATGTCGTATCGCTTTTCATTTGCCTTTCGCTGTAACGCGATAGGTTAGCGCCCGCGCGATCAGCCAGCCATGGCGGGTCGGATCGATCTGGCCCATATCGTCAAACAGCACGGCCCGGTTTCCGTCGATCCGATCTTCACCCGGAAAGGCGCTGGTGAAATCACCCATCAACCGGCTTTGGCAATGCACGAACAGGGCAAAGCACGCGGATTTGTGCCCGCCCAGCCGAATGGTCGAGCCCTTGGGCGCCAGATACGCGGGTTGGCCCCAGCGCAGCGCCTCTTGCAGCGGTTGCGCGCTGGGCAGGTCGCTGGCCGTCTCAAGGATCAGATTGCGCAAGGCAAGCGCACCGGCGCGGGTCTCTGGTGGCAAGGCCGCGAAGGCTGCGGCGACGGCGGGGTCTTCGAACTGTGTCATGCAAGCGGTACTGCCTGTTCCATCCGATCCACATAGCTGTTGAGCAGGTTATCCTGTTTGATCCGCCGGGTCAGGGGGGTATCGGCAGGGGTGGCACGCATCGCGGCCAGCATGGGCCCAACGCTCATGTCCGCCGCCGTCGGGTGTTCGCCCAGCAGAAACGGCGATTGCCACAGATAGGCCGAGATCGCCTCAAGATCGCGTTCGACCCGGTCCAGACGTTCATTCTGGGAAAAGCGGCCGATGCCTTGGGTCCTGATCCCCTTCAGAACGGATTTGCGGATCGCGTTCGAGGCCGGTTTGCGGATCAGTGCCGGGATTCCGTCAAAGAACATCTCGCGCAGGATGGGCCAGACCTGATCATTGCCCCAGCGATCCAAAACGATGTGGAAATACAGGTGTTCCTCAACCATTCGGATCAACGCGCGGGACTGTGCCTTTTCCACATCCGTCAGGCCCTGATCGAAATCGGCGCCCTGATGCTCCAGCCATTCGCGGATCAGGTCGCTGTCGGGCACCAGCCGTTCAGGCGTGCGAAGGACGGGCAGTTTCTGGTGCGGCATCTTGCGGGGGTCCAGCATGTCGGATCGCTGCCAGCTTTGGCCGGAGTGCTGCAGCATCAGCGCGGTTTTCACGCAGAACGGGCTGGCGCTGAACACGCCAAAGGCCGAGGGGAAGGTCAGTAGGGTCAGCATCTGTGGCTCCGTCATTGGGGATGGCCAGACCCTAGACGCACCTGATGACAGTTTCTGGCATTAGGGGTAAGTTAGGATACATCATGTCCCGCACCGCCCGCCTGTTCCAATTGATGCAAGCCCTGCGTTCTGGCCCGTCCCCGAAAACCTCGGTGCAACTGGCCGAGGATCTGGGCGTGTCGCCGCGCACGATTCATCGGGACATTGATGCGTTACGCGGCCTTGGGGCCGTTATCGACGGCGAGGCCGGGTTCGGATTCACCCTGATTGAAGATGCAACTCTGCCGCCGCTTAGCTTCACCGATGACGAGCTTGAGGCCCTGGTTCTGGGCCTGCGCGAAGTGCAGGTGATCGGCGATCCGGCCCTGTCAGAGGCCGCCAGCGCCGCATTACGCAAGTTGCAGGGGCGGTTGCCGCCACGCCAGTCTCACAGGCTTAGCCACGCGGTGCTGGCCGCGACGCGATTTGCGCGTCCACCCGCGCCGACGATCGAGGTCGCCGAGCTGCGGCAGGCGACGTGGGATGAGCGGACGATCGAGTTTGCCTATACCGATGCCAAGGGCGATGAGACCCGCAGGCGGGTCGATCCGCTGAGCATTGTTTATATGGACCGCTCGAATGTGTTGCTCAGCTGGTGTCATCTCAGGCAGGATTTCCGCGTCTTCCGGCTGGACCGGATCCGCGACATGTCCGTGACGGATCAAAGCTTTCGCCCCAATCGCGTGCCGATGCTGCGCGATGTGCTTGCGCGTATCCGTGCCGAACGCCAAGCACAAGCGCGCGAGGACGAGCGCTGAGCGCTTTGAGAATACCTGATTTTGCGCTATCCTCGAGGTTGAGCAGTAATCAGGAAAAAACGGAATGCGTAAATGCGTAGGTGGCGTCATGACCGCCGCATTATGGGCATCCATCGTGCAGGCGTCAGCGACAGAACAGTCTCCAAGGCCCGAGTCTCGGCCATTGGAGGGCGAAATCCAATTGGCTTCGGCGGAGGTGACAACGTCAATTCGCCCGGTGCCCCGGCCGTCGGCTGAGGTGGTGCGGGTGTCGGCGGCAGGGAACGCGCGGTTTCAGGCCTGGCTGGGGGCGTTCGGGGATCGGGCGCGGGATCAGGGCATCTCGCAGACCACTCTGAACCGGGCCTTGGCGGGTTTGACATACGACAAGGACGTCATCCGGCGCGACCGCAATCAGGCCGAGTTCAGCAAGCCAATCTGGGAGTATCTGGACAGCGCCGTCTCGGACACGCGTATCGCCAACGGACGCGCGGCGTTGGATCGTCACGGCGCGGTGCTGAACCGGATCGAGGCGCAGTATGGCGTCGAGAAAGAGGTCGTGACGGCGATCTGGGGGTTGGAGACGTCCTTCGGATCGTATCGCGGCAACAACCAGACCATAAGGTCGCTTGCCACTCTGGCCTTTGATGCCCGCCGTGCGTCGTTCTTTGAGGCGCAGTTGATCGCCGCCTTGCAGATCGTTCAGGCCGGGGATGTCAGCGCGGGTCGGATGATCGGCAGTTGGGCCGGGGCGATGGGGCATACGCAGTTCATGCCGACCTCGTATCTGGACCACGCCGTCGATTTCGATGGCGACGGGCGGCGCGATATCTGGTCGGACGATCCGACGGATGCGCTGGCCTCTGCCGCTGCCTATCTGGCACGACATGGCTGGACCGAAGGACAGCCCTGGGGGGTCGAGGTACGACTGCCGGATGGGTTCGACTATGCCACGGCCAAGCGGGACTATACTCTGATGCCGTCGGACTGGGCGGCCCGAGGTGTGGTTGGGCGCGATGGTAAACCCGTGCGCGACTACGGGCAGGCCGCAATCCTGCTGCCCGCCGGAGGGCAGGGCGTGGCGCTGATGATCTTCGACAATTTCCGCGTGATTGAGGCCTATAACGGCGCGGATGCCTATGTGATCGGGATCGGTCACCTGTCAGACCGTCTGGCCGGGCGCGCACCGTTTCAGAGTGACTGGCCTCGGGGGGATCGGATACTCAGTTTCACCGAAAAGAAAGAGCTGCAAACCCGCCTGACCAATGCGGGGTTCGACACGCAGGGCATCGACGGGCGCACCGGGCCGAACACGATCAATGCGGTTCGGGCCTATCAACTGGCGCAGGGGTTGCTGCCGGACGGGTATCCGACGTTGAAGTTGCTGGAACGGTTGAGGTGAATGCGCGCTGGCGTTTCAGGGAATTGGTGATAGCCTTCGCGAGATGCAGAAGGTGATCACATGACTATCGAAACCTGGACCATCTACGTCCTGACGGTGCTTGCATTGATGAGCACCCCGGGACCGAGCCAATTGCTGATGCTGTCAAATAGCGGCGCACATGGGTTCAAACGTGCGCTCTCAACGGCGGCAGGGGACCTGACCGCAAATGCGCTGCAGATGCTGGCCGCCGGTCTGGGCTTGGCCGCCATCGTTGCGGCCTCGGGCACTGCGCTGGCCGTCATCAAATGGGCGGGTGTTGCCTATCTTCTGTGGCTTGGGTTCATGATGATCCGTCGCGCCAAGCCGGACGATCCGCATCTGGATGAGGCCCGGCCCAAGGCATCCCTGAAAGCCCTGTGGATGCAAGGCTTTCTGACCTCGGCGGCCAATCCGAAGGCGGTCGTGTTCTTTGCCGCTCTGTTTCCGCAATTCATCTCTGCCGACAGTGCCTTCTGGCCACAATTCCTGATCCTGAGCGCGACCTATATCGCGATGGATGGCGTGTTTCTGTCGGCATACGGGTTCAGCGCAAGCTGGATTGCCAAGCGGTTCAAAGGAACCGCGCGTGTTTGGATCGAACGCACTGGCGGCGGCTTCATGATCGGCGCCGCCATCCTGCTTGGCCTCAAATCCATCGCGCAGAAATAGCGGTTGCGCACGGCGATACCGGAGACGTTAGGTCGTCTCCGGCCAGTGTCAGAATGTCAGGACGCCGCCTTCATCAGCCCCTGCGCGATGATTTCTGCCTGAGCCTCATCCAGCGATTTGTAGATCCGCACAAACATCTCGTCGATATCCGCAGGGGTCAGGATCAGCGGCGGAGAGATGATCATTCGGTCGCCCACATGGCGCATGATCAAGTTATTGGCAAAGCAGCGGTCGCGGCAGATATAGCCCACGGTGCCCGGCGCCGACGCAAACTTGGCGCGGCTGGCCTTGTCCGGGGTCAGCGCGACCGAGGCCATCATGCCGACGATCTTGGCCTCACCCACCAACGGATGATCGGCCAGCGCCTCCCATTTCTGTTTCAGATAGGGCGCGGCCACGTCGCGGACATGCTCGACGATTTTCTCTTCTTCCAGAATGCGCAGGTTTTCCAGCGCGACCGCAGCAGCGACGGGATGGCCGGAATAGGTGTAGCCGTGGTTGAACTCGGTGCCGCCGATCACTTTGGCAATCTCGTCGGTGACGATCGAGCCGCCAATCGGCGCGTAGCCGGAACTCAGCCCCTTGGCGATTGTCATGATATCGGGCCGGATGCCCACGGTTTGCGACCCGAACCAGTTGCCGGTCCGTCCAAAGCCACAGATCACCTCATCCGCGATCAGCAGGATGTCGTATGTGTCGCAAATTCGCTGGATTTCGGGCCAGTAGGTATCGGGGGCCACGATCACACCGCCCGCGCCCTGCACGGGTTCGGCGATAAAGGCGGCCACGCGGTCTTCGCCCAGTTCAAGAATGGCCTCTTCCAGCTCGCGGGCGCGGGCCAGGCCGAACTCTTCGGGTGACATATCACCACCCTCGGCCCACCAGTTCGGCTGGTTGATGTGATGGATGTTCGGGATCGGAATGCCGCCCTGCGCGTGCATCCCCGCCATGCCTCCCAACGAGGCCGACCCCACGGACGAGCCATGATAGGCGTTGTGACGGCTGATGATGATGTTCTTGTCGGGCTGGCCTTTCTCGGCCCAGTAGGTGCGGACCAGACGGATATTGGTGTCATTGGCCTCGGACCCGCCGGCTGCGAAGAACACGTGGTTCAGATCACCCGGAGCCAGTTCGGCAATTTTCGCCGCCAGCGCAATAACGGGAACATGGGTCGTTTTGAAGAAGGTGTTGTAATAGGGCAGTTCGCGCATCTGACGTGCGGCCACGTCGGCCAGTTCATCGCGCCCATAGCCGATGTTCACGCACCACAGACCGGCCATGGCATCCAGAATCTCTTCGCCGTCGCTGTCGGTCAGATAGACACCTTTGGCGCGCGTGATCACCCGCGCCCCTTCCTGACCCAGCGCCCCATTGGCGGAAAACGGGTGGAGGTGGTGCGCCGCGTCCAGTGCCTGCAACTCGGCCGTGGGCATGTGATTGGTGATGGTGGACATCCTGAAACCTCCTGCAGCAGTTGGCACTCAGAATATGATCAAATTTTTTGCTGTCAATCGAATCGCTGTTGCCTAGGCGGTGGCCAGCGCGCCGACCATCAGCTCCATCCCTTGTTCGATGTCCTGCGCAGTGGCCAGGGCGGCTTTTTCGGCGTCTCCTTTGCGCAGGGCGGCAATGATGTCTTTATGCCTGTCCGGCAGGCTTTGCGTTCCGAAACGCCCGCTGACGACACGCAGCGAGGGGCCGAAGCGCAGCCACAACCGTTCGGCCAGATCGCGCAGAATCGGGGCGTTGGCGTGGGCATACAGCGCCTCGTGAAACGCATAGTTCAATTGCAGGTATCCGCTGACATCGCCATCCGCGATCATACGATCAAGGCGCTGGTCCAACCGTTCCAGCGCGTCGATATCGGAAGGTTTCAGATTGGCTGCCGCCAGACGTGAAAGCTCTGATTCTATTGACTTTCTGGCAAAGATCATCTGCGCGATATCCGAGTCCGAAACCAGCGGAACACTGACCCTGCGATTGCCCTGAAACACCAACGCCCCGTCCGAGATCAGACGACGGATCGCTTCGCGTACCGGTGTCATCCCGACCCCAAGCGAATCAGTCAGTCCCTGGATCGTTACGGGCTGACCCGGAACCAGATCGCCGAACAGGATCTGCGATTTCAGTGTTTGGTACACCTGCTCATGTACTGGGCTTTTTTTGCCGTCCATCTTTGTCGTAGATGCCTTATTTTTGATCAAATCCAAGTGGTTCATTCCAATTTGCAAGCCGACAGCTTGCCGGGTTTGAACCGTCATGGAAGCATACTGCGTGCGGCTGAAAAACGCAAAACTTGATCAAATCCAAAAAACCGGGAAAATATCGGGACACTTGCAGGGAGAAGAAAATGTCAATCAAAACGCTGACACTGACAGCGGTCATCGCATTGGGGGTTTCGGCGGCCTTTGCCGACGAGGTGCGTGTCTACAACTGGTCCGACTATATCGATGAGGACCTTTTGAAGAAATTCGAGGAAGAAACAGGTCTGACGCTGATCTACGACGTGTTCGACAGCAACGAGGTTCTCGAAACCAAGATGCTGGCCGGTGGATCGGGCTATGACGTGGTGGTGCCGTCGGGCACGTTCCTTCAGCGCCAGATCCAAGCGGGCGCCTTTCAGGAACTGGACACAGCCAAGCTTTCGAATGCCGGAAACCTCTGGGATGTCATCCAGGACCGCACGTCGGGTTACGATCCGAACAACGCCCATTCCATCAACTACATGTGGGGGACGACTGGAATTGGCGTGAATGTCGGCAAGGTCAAAGAAGCCTTGGGTGACGATGTGGCGCTGAACAGCATGGATCTGGTTCTGAAACCAGAAAACATGGAAAAGCTTGCCTCATGCGGTGTGCATTTCCTGGATGCACCATCTGAAATGATACCGATGGCGTTGCAGTACCTGGGTGAAGACCCGGACAGCCACGATCCGGATGTGATCAAGAAGGTCGAAGGTGTTCTGACCGCGGTGCGCCCGCATATCCAGAAATTCCACAGCTCGGAATATATCAACGCGCTGGCAAACGGGGATATCTGCGTCGCCGTTGGTTGGTCGGGCGATATCCTTCAGGCGCGGGACCGCGCGGCCGAGGCGGATAACGGGGTCGAGATTGAATACCACCCGTTTGCCGAAGGCTCGTTGATGTGGTTCGACCAGATGGCCATTCCTGCGGATGCGCCGAACCCGGAAGGGGCGCACAAGTTCCTCGATTTCATTCTAGACGCCAATAACATGGCCGCCGCGTCGAACTATGTGTATTACGCCAACGGCAACAAGGCCTCGCAGGAGTTTCTGGCCGAGGACGTGATCGGCGATCCGGCGATTTACCCGGATGAGGCCACGATGCAGAACCTCTACATCACGACGCCATACCCGTCGAAAACCCAGCGGGTCGTGACCCGTCTGTGGACCAAGATCAAGTCAGGCACCTGATCATTCAACACGGGGCGGGTGGACCGCCCCGTGTTCATTTTGTCCGTAGAGATCGACGGGGGCCGCTTTGAACACCGAAGTCTTTGCGCCGTGGGATGACCCGCAGGCGAAACCACTGATCCAGTTCCAGAATGTGACCAAAAGGTTCGGCGGTTTTACCGCCATCGACAACCTGTCGCTGGACATTTTCGAACGGGAATTCTTTGCTCTGCTCGGCCCGTCCGGTTGCGGCAAGACCACGATGATGCGGATGCTGGCAGGGTTCGAGACCCCGACCGAAGGGCATATCATGCTGGGCGGTCAGGACATTGACCCGATCCCGCCGAACAAGCGGGCGGTGAACATGATGTTCCAGTCCTATGCGCTGTTCCCGCATCTCAGCATATGGGACAACATCGCCTTTGGTCTGCGCCGGGACAACATGCCCAAGCATGATCTTGAGGATCGGGTCGAGGAAATGCTGCGCCTGACCCGGTTGGAGCAATTTGCCCGCCGCAGACCGCATCAGATCTCGGGCGGTCAACGGCAAAGGGTGGCGTTGGCGCGGTCACTGGCCAAGGCGCCCAGGTTGCTTTTGCTGGATGAACCGCTGGGGGCGCTGGACAAAAAGCTGCGGCAGGACACGCAGTTCGAACTGATGGACATTCAGGAAAAAACCGGCACGACCTTTGTGATCGTCACCCACGATCAGGAAGAGGCGATGACCGTTGCCAGCCGCGTTGCCGTAATGGATCAAGGCAGGCTGATGCAGGTCGCCACGCCGGATCGCATCTATGAGACCCCGAATTCGGTCTACGTCGCAGACTTCATTGGCGATGTGAACATTATCGAAGGTCGCGCGACATCGAACGGTCAGGATACCTATCAGATCGACTGGGCCGAAGGGCAGGCCCCGCTGACCGCAACCTCGGACGCCGGGTTCTCGAATGGCCAATCCTGCCATCTGGCAATCCGGCCCGAGAAGGTGACCATTTCCGCAGATCGCCCAACGGACGCGATCAATGCCATTCAGGGCAAGGTGCATGACATCGCCTATCTGGGCAATCTGTCCACCTATCACGTCGAACTGGCAAACGGCACGATCATCAAGGCGCAATCCGCCAATACCCGTCGCATCTCGCGCCGGTCGTTCACATGGGAAGACCCGGTCTGGCTGTCCTGGACAGCGACGGCTGCGGTTCTGCTGGCGAACTGATGCGCCGCGCCCTGCTGATCGCCGTTCCCTATGTCTGGCTGCTGGCGCTGTTCATGGTGCCGTTCTTCATTGTTCTGAAGATCTCTTTGTCCGACACTGAACTGGCGATCCCGCCCTATACGCCGACGCTGGACCTGTCGCAGGGATGGGCCGGGATCAAGGACTTCTTCAGCCAGTTGGATTTCGAAAACTTCGTCTGGCTGACCGAGGATGACCTGTATTGGAAGGCTTATCTGTCCAGCGTAAAAATCGCCGTGATCTCGACCTTTTTCACGTTGCTGGTGGGCTATCCGATCGCCTATGGCATGGCCCGCGCGCCCGAGGAATGGCGGCCGACGCTGATGATGCTGGTGATCCTGCCGTTCTGGACCTCGTTCCTGATCCGCGTCTATGCGTGGATGGGCATTCTGTCGAACGAAGGTTATCTGAACCAACTGCTGCTCTGGACGGGCATCATCTCGACCCCGTTGACGATCCTGAACACCAACACGGCGGTCTATATCGGCATCGTCTACACCTATCTGCCCTTCATGATCCTGCCGATCTATTCCGCACTGGAACGGATGGACGAATCCCTCATCGAAGCTGCCGAGGATTTGGGCTGTTCACGGATGCAAGCCTTCTGGCTGGTGACCATCCCGTTGTCGCGTCCCGGCATAATCGCGGGCTGCTTCCTTGTGATGATCCCTGTAATTGGTGAGTTCGTGATCCCGTCCCTGCTGGGCGGCTCGGGCACGCTGATGATCGGTAAGGTTCTGTGGGAAGAGTTCTTCTCGAACCGCGACTGGCCTGTCGCCAGTGCCGTCGCCGTTGTCCTGTTGTTGATCCTGGTGATCCCGATTGTGCTGTTCCAGCGCAACCAGCAAAAACAGACGGAGGCCGAACAATGAGCAGGTTAAGCTGGTTCAACACGGTCTCGCTGACGCTGGGGTTCGCCTTCTTGTATATCCCGATGCTGATCCTGATCATCTACAGCTTCAATGAAAGCAAGCTGGTCACGGTCTGGGCGGGTTTCTCGACCAAATGGTATGGCGAGCTGTTCCAGAACGAACAGATCCTGGATGCCGCATGGGTGACGTTGCGCGTGGCCGTGTTCTCATCAACGATCGCCACCGTTTTGGGCACTGCTGCCGCCTATGTGTTGGTGCGCGGAGGGCGTTTCTTTGGCCGCACCCTGTTTTCGGGCATGATCTATGCACCGCTGGTGATGCCTGAAGTCATCACCGGATTGTCGCTGCTGTTGCTGTTCATCGGCATCGGACTGGATCGGGGTATCCTGACCATCGTGCTGGCGCACACGACATTCTCGATGTGCTTTGTGTCTGTTGTCGTCTCGTCGCGGCTTGTGACGTTCGATCAGTCGCTGGAAGAGGCCGCATTGGATTTGGGATGCTCTCCGGCGCAAGCGTTTCGTCTGGTGACCCTGCCGATTATCGCGCCTGCCGTGATCTCGGGCTGGTTGCTGGCCTTCACCCTGTCGCTGGACGATCTGGTGATCGCGTCCTTTACCTCGGGCCCGTCGGCCACGACCTTGCCGATGCGGATATTCTCGGCCGTGCGTCTGGGGGTCAGCCCTGAAATCAACGCGCTGTCGACCATTATGATCGCGGTTGTCACCCTTGGCGTGATCACCGCCTCGTTGGTGACAAAACGCGCGATGATGCGGCAGCGACAAGATGAAATGGCCGCTGCCCGAACGGAATGAGGCGCATTTTCCCCGACTATACCTACGGCCCCGGCCCGCGCGCGGGGTGTTGGTGGGATGAAACCAGCCCCAGCCCCGATTGGCCGGTGCAGAAAGGTGATCAGAGCGTCGATGTCGCCATAATTGGCGGAGGTTTCACCGGCGTCTCTGCCGCGCTGCATCTGGCAGAAGGCGGGGCCTCGGTCGCGGTGTTCGAGGCGGAAACCCCCGGCTGGGGCGCCTCCGGTCGCAACGGCGGGTTTTGCTGTCTGGGCGGCTCAAAGCTGAGCCACAGGACCATGGTGCGCCGGTTTGGCGAACAGGAGGCGGACGCCTACGGGCAGGCAGAACAGGATGCGGTCCAACTGGTCGCCGGGTTGCTGGACAAGCATGAGATCGATGTCGACACACATTCCGCAGGCGAAACCCAACTGGCGCATACCAAGCGCGCAATGACCCGTCTGCGTCGGCATGCAGACAAGAACGGCACCCTGCACGAGGCCAACGACCTGCCCGCGTTGGGGCTGAACGGCCCGTTTTACGGTGGCTACACGACTCCCGTCGGCTTTGGCCTGAACCCGCGCAAGTATCTGTTTGGCCTCGCGCGCGCTGCGCATGATCTGGGGGTGCAGCTTTATCAGAAAAGCCCGGTTCAGCGCGTCCAGAAATCCGGGCCGGGGTTTCGGCTGGCCACCCCCAACGGCTGTGTACAGGCCGACACGGTCCTGATCTGCACCAATGGCTATTCAAGCGAGGATGTGCCGGACTGGTTGTCTGGCCGGTATCTACCGGCGCAATCCACCGTTCTGGTCACACGCCCCCTGACCGAGGCCGAGAAGATGGCGCAGGGCTGGACCTCGGATCAGATGTGCTATGACACCCGGCATTTGCTGCACTATTTCCGATTGATGCCCGACGGGCGATTTCTGTTCGGAATGCGCGGTGGACTGCGACCCTCGGACCGGGCCGAGGCTGCAATTCGTCACAAGGTGCAAAGGGATTTCAGGCGAATGTTCCCTGCCTGGGCCGGGATCGAGATCACGCATATCTGGTCGGGCATGGTGTGCCTGTCCCACGGTTTGGTGCCTTATGCGGGCCCGGTGCCCCGGCAACCCGGCCTGTTCGCGGGTTTTGCGTTTCATGGCAACGGCGTTGCAATGGGCACCTATTGTGGTCGGGCCTTGGCGCGATTGGCTCTGGGACAAGATGCCGGGCTGCCCGGTCCGATGACACAGCCTCCGCAGCGATTTCCCCTTGGCAGGTGGCGACGCGCGGTTCTGCCGCCTGCTTATGCGGCCATGTCGATCGCGGATTGGTGAGTTCGGATCAGCGCAGTGCCTCGATCTCAAGTTCCAAACCGTGCCGGTAATCCGGTGCACCGTTTTCCATCCGCCACAGACAATACGCCGCCATGCGCCAGGCGAACCATGGGTGCAACTGTCTGTACCGGACCGTAATCGCCTTATCCCGATAAGCTGTCAGGAACCGTTCTGTCTGATCGGTCGCCAAAGGCGCCCCCCGGTATAGTTTCTGCATCGCCGGGGACAGGAACATCGCCAAATCCTCACAAGGATCCCCCAACGCCGGACATTGCCAGTCGATCAGGGTCAAACCGGTATCTGCCACCAGAATGTTGCCCGGCACAGGATCGCCATGGATCAGGCAAACATCAGAAATCGGTTCGACCGCGTGTGAGGGCCGCAAGTCCAGCAGCGTCTGACGGGTTTGGGACGAACACCGATCAAGGATTCTTAGCCCGTGCTGTTCCAGATCCGCGCTGCCATTGCACCCTTCTGGTGCCGGAACCGGAAATTTCTGCCGGTGCAAATCCCAAAGCAGCTCGGCCACCGGCTCGGGATCCTTGTCCCAGGGTGATCCGGGCGCGTGGTCGTAGAACACCCAGCGGTCCTGCTGGTGCCGCCCTGCGGCGCGCAGCCGAGGCACAAATCCGGTGGGTTCCAGCGCTTTCAGGCAACGGGCTTCCAATTCGGCATCATTGCCAAACAAAGGGTTGCGCAGGGATGAGCTATAGAGTTTCAAAACCCTGTCGCAATCGCCGCCAAGCACCTTCCAGACCTGATTGGTCCGCCCGCCATATAGGGTCTCGAAACGCGCACCTTCATGAACCAGCGCTTTGTCGATCAGCTGCTGAACAAGGTCGGGTGGAGGTTTGGGCAGGTCGGGCAGGGCGTTAACCAGTTCTTCAAGCGAGTCGCGAATGGCCTAGCTTTGGCCCGCCCAGCCCGTCAGTTCAAGCGCCCGCGCGCACGGCTGTGACCTGATCGGTGGGAACAACCTGCCCGCTTTCAAGGGTCAGCAGGATCGACGCGTCTCCGATCTGGGCTTCTACCACCCGGCTGTATGAGGCGGCAGGCGTGTCCGACAACCGGTCACCATCCTGAAAACTGCGAAGCGTGGCCGTGTAGGTCCCGGGGGGCAGCGGATTGCCATCGGCGTCCGTACCAGCCCAGATAAACTCGGTCTGATCCAGCGGCACATCTGTCCGGCTGACAACCGCGCCTTGTTCGTCCCGGATGATCATCGTCGCTTTGTCCGCCGCATCATCGGGCTGGGCGAACAAGGTCACGGGCGCGTTTTCGAACTGGAACCCCGCGGTCGAGCGTACGTCCATTCCAACCCAATTCGCCAGTTCGCCAAGGTTCAGCCCCCCCATGCTGGCTGTCAGCGAGGACAGCAGATCATTGGTCTGCACCTGCTGCTCAACCATCGAAAACTGCGCAAGCTGCGAGGCATATTCGGTGGAATCCATCGGCTCCAACGGGTCCTGATTCTGGGCCTGTGTGGTCATCATCAGCAGAAAGGTTTCGAAATCGGATGCAATGGCCGAGCTTTGAGTGCTGGCTGCCGTCTGAATCTGGCTTGTGCTTTGCACAAGCTGGGTTGGGTTTATCATTGTCATAACCTCATATCGATGCCCCTGCCCGGGGCCGATTTCTGTGGAATTGCATTTGTATGGACCGCCGCTTCTTCGGATGGCATCTCGACAAAGCCAGAGGTGTTGGGATCGCGCGCGTCCTGCCGAGGGTCCGAAGACGTGCCCAGATCGAAGGACAGATCGCCATAGCCAAGCTTCTGGAACTCGGCGTTCAACACGGCAATATGTCGGCGCATCAGGTCCAGCGTTTCAGGACGCTCGGCGGCAATCGTGACATAAAACCCGTCATCGCGGCCATTCAGTACGATTGAAACCCGCCCCAATTCTTCGGGGTTCAGTGCAATCTCGACCGCGCCTGACCCGGGCCGCGCCTGCACCGCCGCTGCCATTTGTCCGGCAATGGCCCGCGCGACCTCGGCCCGCGCCGCCTGAGCGGGCGCGCTGAGTGACGGGGCCGATTCACGCGAAGATTGCAACACCGGCTCATCGGCCATAACAGGCAGAGCCTCTGGTTTCTCGACAGGTCCCGGTTTTTCAACCTCACGAGGGGTGGCCGTCGCCAGAATCTGCATCTGAGCGGCGCTGGGAGGTCGATCCATTGGCACCTGCGACTGCGGTGGTTTTGGCAGGTCGCTCGCGATCTTTGGGGCATCCCGATGCATTGTCACTTGCCCTTTGGATGACAACTCCGGCCCGTTTGTTGAACGTGCCGCGAGAGCCGATACGACGGGCGTTCCAAAATTCACCTGCGTGATAGCAGGCGACGCATTGGCCGGGGCGTTGTTTCGCGTGTCCGGCTGCGGCACGACTGCTTGTACGTCTTTGGGCGGGGCGGGGTCATGCGGGATCGTTGCTTGTGCCGCCGGGCCAGACTCCACAGCTTGTGGCACAGTCTGCGCGCCAATCGTCACTTGTGTTTGCACTGTTTTCCCCGTGGGCGGCGCCTGTTCAATGGCACGTTCGGCAACCGGCACCGGCTTGACCTCAGCCACAGCGAGCGTGGGGGCAGGAGGCTCGGCCTCGATATCGGGCCCGTCGGCTGCAATCTTGGCTTCGGGCAAATCGGCACCTTCTTCTGTCACCTCGGGCATGGGGTCTTGTTCCGGCGCAGGTTCCTGCTGATCCAGAATGTCCTGAAACTGCGCCGTCTTTTTTGACGCATCCGATTCGTGCGTCGCAGACTCGGGCTTGGCAGTCGATGTGGGCGCGTTTGTCGCCAGTGTCAGCGGGTTGGGCATTTTGCTCCGGCTCCGTCTTGTGTGACCGGAAATCTGCCCTCAGGAAGTTACGTTTATTTTAACCGCTTTCCTCTTTGATCGAGAAAGTTCGATGCAATTTTCGGAGAAAGCAATGAAGGTTTCGGCCCTCCCCCCACCGGTTCCAACCACGGATAAGCTCAGGTCTGCAGCCGTTGAGCTTGAGGCCGCATTCCTGGCGGAGATGTTAAAGTCCGCCGGTCTGGGGGAATCGCGCGACTCGTTCGGCGGCGGGGCCGGAGAGGATCAGTTCTCGTCCTTTCTGGTTCAGCATCAAGCACGACAATTGGCCCAGTCCGGCGGCGTCGGGCTGTCGGAACTTTTACTCAAATCAATGATGGAGCGCAGCAATGACAGCTGATTCCGATACGATTCTGATCCGGTCGCTGGAAGAGATTCTGGATCTTGAACGCGCGGCGCTGGTTGACGGCGATCTGGATCGCCTGACCCTGATGGTGCCGGAAAAAGAAAAGCTGATCGGTGCGATCAACGATCTTCAGGTACGCGACAGCGCCGAGTTGATTCGCGTTCAGCAAAAGGTCGAACGCAATCAGGCCCTGCTGAACAGCGCGGCAGACGGCATCCGCGCCGTGGCCGCCCGCATGGCCGAACTGCGCCGGGTACGTCAGGAATTCAGCACCTACGGCGCAGATGGCCAGCGCAACGGGTACAAGGTGCGCAGCCATGCAAAGCTGGAAAAACGGGCATAGCCGTCGGTTTGATTCAAATCCGAAATTTCCGGGTTGGGCGTTTTAGCACTCCGTTAGGGGATCACGGTCAAGAGTGTCCCTGCACTTGATGAACACAGGTGGCGCGAACGGCCTCAGGGTGCGTCGCACAGGTCAGAACGACAGCAAAGCCCGCAGGCATTGCGGGGTGAAACTGGGCGCAAAAGGCCCGAACGGAAAAGGATGAAAGCTATGTCCAGCATTCTGACAAACAATGGCGCAATGGTTGCGCTGCAGACCCTGAAGTCGGTCAACAAGAACCTTGAAATGACCCAGAACGCGATCTCGACCGGTAAGGATGTCGCGACCGCCAAGGACAATTCGGCCGTGTGGGCGATCTCCAAAGTCATGGAGTCGGACGTCAAAGGCTTCAACGCCATCAAGGACAGCCTGTCACTGGGTGAATCCACCGTTGCCGTTGCGCGGAATGCGTCGGAAACGGTGACCGACCTGCTGACCCAGATGAAGGGTAAAATCGTTGCCGCGCAGGAAGGCAATGTTGACCGCGCCAAGATCAATGACGACGTGACCGCGTTGCGCGATCAGATCGCATCGGTTGTCGGGGCCGCGCAGTTCAACGGTCTCAACCTGGTGGATGGGACCGCGGGCACTGTCTCGATCCTGTCCTCGCTTGACCGTGATGGCACCGGTGCCGTGAACTCTGCGTCGATTTCGGTGGCCAGCCAGGACCTGTCGATTGGTGGGTATACGGCCAAGGGCGTTCTTGCCGGTTCGGACGGTGCGACAACCGACAATGACGTGGCAGGCTTCACCATGGACCGCACCACGGGCACTGGCGACATTCTCATCGACAGTTCGACGGACAACTTCGAAGTCGGTGACAGCGTGTCGATCCGCGTTGGCGATCAGGAAGTGTCATATACGATCCAGGACAGCGATCTTGATCCGTCGGGAACCTATGACGAGAACTACACCGATGCTCTGGTCGCGGTCGGCCTGAAGAATGAGATCGATGCACTGGGTATCACGGGTCTTGCCGTTGATTATGACGCGTCCAGTGCGCCGAACACCCTGTCCTTCGCGACGGGTACCGCCGCTGCAGGTGCTGATGCGGATCAGGACATTTCTATCTCTGCTCAGTTCACCAACGCGGGTTCTGGCGGTCTGGGTGCGCTGAGCTCAATTGACGTGTCGACCGATGCAGGTGCAGCGGCAGCACTGGGCACGATCGAAACGCTGATCGATACCTCGATCGACGCGGCGGCGGCCTTTGGGTCCGTGCAGGGTCGGATCGAAACCCAGCAGGATTTCGTTTCGAAACTGACCGACTCGTTCAAGTCCGGTATCGGCTCGCTGGTTGATGCCGACATGGAAGAGACCTCGGCTCGGTTGCAGGCCCTGCAGGTACAGCAGCAGCTGGCAACCCAATCGCTGTCGATTGCCAACCAGGCGCCACAGTCGATCCTGTCGCTGTTCCGTTAATTCCGGAACCTCGTCGGGGCGCGGGTTTCGCGCCCCGGCATTGACCGCATGAAGACGGCCTATTGGAAGGATTTCAAGTGACCCCGCAAATGCTTGCTCACAACGCCTACGCGCAAACCGCTGCCCCTATTCGAACGCCGCGCGATACTGAATTCGAGGCGATTTCGAAAATCACGCGCCGTCTCAAAGCGGCCGCAGCACGCAAGTCAACTGATTTTGCCGGATTTGTTCAGGCCGTGCATGAAAACCGGCGTCTGTGGACGGTTCTTGCAACGGGCGTGTCTGACTCGGATAACGCCCTGCCCAATGACCTGCGGGCCCGCATTTTCTATCTGGCGGAGTTTACCGAACATCACAGCAGTCAGGTTCTGACCAACAACGCAACCATTGATCCCTTGTTGGAAATCAACACCGCAGTTCTGCGCGGGCTGCGTCAGGGTGGGGCCGCGTGATGGGGGGGCTGGTCCTGAAATTGGCCCCGAAAGAGAGGGTTCTGATCAACGGCGTTGTCATTGAAAACGGGGATCGACGCAGCCGGTTCTCGATCATGACGCCGCAGGCCAATGTGCTGAGGTTGCGAGATGCCATTCACCCGGATGAGGTGAATACACCCGTCCGTCGTGTCTGTTACGCCGCGCAGCTTGTTCTGTCCGGGGATATGGATCCTGTTTCCGCAAGACAACAACTGCTGCGCCGCGTTGAAGAACTGAGTCAGGTTTTCACCGATGCCGACAGCCGGCGCGTTCTGACCGAAGCAACCGATGCGCTGGTGGCCGAGCATTATTATAAATGTCTGAAATCGCTCCGCTCGCTATTGCCGAGGGAAGAGCGTTTGATGGCCTATCAGCAATGACCTTCCAACCCGTCATACCCACTGGCGGGCTGGTCGGCTGGCGCTTTCTGCAACGCACGTACGATTCGCAGTTTCAGGCCTTTTCGACCTCGAACATCAACGAGCGAGAGACACGGTATTTTCTGGAAAACATCGGTCAGGTCGAAACAGCCGAACAACTGGTGTCGGATCGGAGGCTGTTGCAAGTCGCACTTGGGGCGTTTGGGCTTGAGGGTGATCTGGATAACCGCTTCTTCATCCGCAAGATCCTTGAGGATGGAACCAGCGCCGATGACGCCTTGTCCAACCGGTTGGCCGACAAGCGGTATCGCGAGTTCTCGGACGCTTTCGGATTTGGCCCCGGTCAGGTGCGGCGGACCGGATTTGCATCGCTTATGGAGCAGGTCGCACAGGACAACATGACCGCACGTTTCGAGATCTCGGTAGGTGACTCGGATGAGTCCATGCGCATCACCCTTTATGCGCAACACGCACTGACCGAACTGGCTGAGGCGGATACAAGCACGGACACGAAGTGGTTCGATCTGATGGGGTTACCGCCGCTGCGCAGCATGATGGAAACAGCATTGGGATTACCTGCGTCCTTCGGGCAGTTGGACATTGATACGCAATTGGTCGAGTTCAAAGAGCGTTTGTTCAGTCTGACGGGCTCTGACGATCTGTCGCAATTCACGGATGAGGGCGCTGTGTCCCACCTGACCGATACCTACCTTGCGCGCAGCCAGATCGCGCAGTTGCAGAACACGATCTCTCCTGCGCAGACCGCGCTGATCCTGCTGGGGGCGGGGTAAACCTATGATGGCCGAACAAGTCACGGAAGGAACGTCCTGCGGCGAAATTGGGTTCGCCGAAGACTATGATTGCACCGCTGGTCGGACGACCCGGATCGAGGCACGAGCAAGCTAAGAATTCAGGATGTCATCTGCAGATGTACGCAACGCATAGGATCTGACCGGTTTGGACACATTATGCAACGCGACCTCGCCCAAGGGCTGCGCATGTGCGCAGGCCGGTGCGATATCTTCCGAGACAACGATGCGGTGCCCAACGGTTTTGCCGAACTCCCCCAACCGGGCGGCCACATTGGCAGCCTGACCGATCACGGTGAAATCCAACCTTTCGCGCGAGCCGACATTGCCATAGGTCACGCGCCCATAGGCCAGACCGATCGAGCAATCGCAATGAGTGTCAGTGCCGGCTTGCCGCAACTCGCCCAGTCGTTCGACAATTCCAATTGCCGTGCGTTGCGCGCTTTCTCGCGCGACCGCGGGGTCGTCGATGGCCGGAAAGACAGCAAGCACAGCGTCGCCGATGAATTTCAGAACTTCGCCTCCATTCTCATGGACAATGCCGGAT
The DNA here is from genome assembly GCF_056542325.1 of Ruegeria sp. AD6. NCBI lineage: Bacteria > Pseudomonadati > Pseudomonadota > Alphaproteobacteria > Rhodobacterales > Roseobacteraceae > Ruegeria > Ruegeria sp. AD6. The sequence goes on from NZ_JBQFZQ010000008.1 coordinate 56,255, forward strand.
ACGGTTTCGAAAAACTCATTCAGCAGGTTGATATAGGCCGCACGTCCCAATTTCTCTTCAAGGCTGGTCGAGTTGCGCAGATCGCAGAACATGATCGCCGCATCAATCTCATCCCCGTCGCCGCGACGGATTTCACCGCCCAGAACCCGAGCCCCGGATCGTTTGCCGACATAGGTCTCCAGCAGAACCTGCGCGTTCTCGCGCTGCATGAACACTTCGTAATACCGAGCGATCACGGCCGAGCATTCAAAAACCAGCCCAAGATTTTCGGTCGTGAAACCGTTGGGGTGATCGCAGGTCAGGGTCAGAACATTGGTGCGCCCGTCCGAAAACGGCAGCGGCATGGCCACATAATCCGTTGCGCCCTTGGCCCTCAAATCCTCCATGATCGGAAAACTGTTATGGGGGTTCTCGTCGTTCAGCCGTTGCCGCACGCCACCCAGCCCGTTGGAAACATGACGCAGCGGGCTGTTGATAAACGCCGGGTGGTCATGGATCTCGTAGGTTGGTGCGTGGGTCAGAATCTCGGCCTGATCCTTTTCCCAGATATAATGCTTGCCCACGATCAGCGGATGAAGCGACCAGGCCAGAATGCTGAGGCGCTGAATCGCGATCCCGTGTTCCAGCATTTTCTCGGCCAGCGCCTCTGTAAACGCCTCGGGCGTATTGGCGGTTGAGGCACCGCGCATCAGCCAATCAATCAAGGGGCCGCTGATGTTCCCGTCATCAGGCTCGCGCAGTTGGTTCTGGCCCAGATCAATCTCGGTATAGGCGCCGGGCATGAACCCGATATGGCCCTGAATCGCGATGCTTTCCGGCAGCGCGTCTTCATAGGCCCAGACGGAATTGGCCAGATGCTCACCCGGCAGGTTGATGTCATGATAGGTCGCGGTGCCCTTGAACGGGCAAAAGGTCTGCAAATCGGTCTCTGCGCTCAGGTCCACGCACAGATCGGCGCGCGGGATGTAGAGGGTGGGCGGCAGCCGTGTCTCATACATCACCTTGGCATTGTGGCTTTCCGCCAGAAGAATGTCGTTCCGGTAAATGGCAATTCTGCCTTTCAACGGCTCGACAGAGATTCCGTAACCTTTGGGTCTTGGTGTGGCGTGGACGTTCATGATCGACCTCCCTTGCCATGGGGTCCCAAAATAATGGGGTTTTCCGGTCTTTATTCCAAGGGGCACGGCACAGTTTTTCAACTGCGCCGGGTCACACCATCTGGATGACGTCCTTTTCGATGGACAGCATATAGCCCTTTTTGGCGATATTCTTGACCAACAATTCGCTGACCATCTGGTTACCCAACGCGTCGCGCAGGCGTTTGATCCGGGTGGCCCCGGCGGCTTCGTCACAATCGGCGGCATCACGGCCCGAGATCATCGCCTCGATCTGGGCACCTGACAGGACCTCGTCGTCCAGCCTGGATTCGGCCAGAATGGACAGGGTTTCCATCGCGGCAGGCGTCAGTTTGAAGTCCATGTTGTTGAGGTAAACCGTGTTTTCCTCGCGGCTGATCAAAAGCGAGGTCACCTGAATCCCGGTACGTTCGATCTGTGCCATGCGCCGGTTCAGCAGCACCAGCATCACCAGAAACACAAAGGCCGAGATCAGCATCGCGCAGGAAAAGACAAGCAGCACATAGATGACCATCCGATAGCTGGCCAGCGTATCGGCAAAGGCGGTGCCGGATTGGGCCAGAATCTCCAACAGCCGGATTTCGGCCTGCGTGGTCAGGTCGCTTTCGACAAACAACCTTTCGACCCGCGCGTTGAAGGCGTTGGCGTCGGGCAGGGTCCAGAACAGAAATGCGGCTGCGGTCACAAGAATGACCAGGATAGCAGCAATGCCCAGCCCGACCAGTCGAACCCCGGAGCGTCTTGCGTCAGAAACGGAGATAGAATTTTCCGGCATTGGCCTTCCTTTGATCCAACCCTTCCGGCCCAAATACCGACATGACGTTCAGCAAGGTCCAGCCGGACCCGCGCAGGCGCTGCGCGACCTCCTGCTTTGCCTGCCCTTTTTTACACGAAGACACCTGCATCACGCCGTAATGCAGGCGCAAGGGATTGTCCTGTTTGGCCTTGTAGTCGGCATAGCAATCCGCCGCCAAAGCAGAGGAGCCCACCGATAACAGGGTCGCAATGACCAGAGAAGAGAGGATCTGTTTCATAGGCCGCATCCTGCGCATGGGTGGCCGGGATATTCAATAACATAAGGGGTTAGACGCGGCTGATATTCGATAACAACCGCGCGTTATTGCTTGTCTGAAGGGGACGGGCCCAGTGTCGGGGCATCACATTCGCGGTCCTTAGCGGGTCCGCCCCAAGTTGCGAAAGGACATGCATCATGCACCGCAAATTCATCGCCCTGATCGTCGCCACCGCCATTGCCATTACCGGCGTCTCGGCCTCGCAAGCACGGGCTGCGGATACCGGGGACATTCTTGGCGGGCTGGCCGCAATTGCCATCATCGGCGCGGCGGTCAATCACTATAACAAGGAAAAGCGCAGGGATCGGCCGAGCCGCCAGTATCATCACGTGTACAAGGAACCGAAGATCGTGCATCCACATGTTCGTCCGGTTCCGAAACGTGTGGCGCGATATGACCTGCCGCACCGGTGCCTGCGGACCATCAAAGGCTACGGACCCAACCGGCAGTTGCTTGGGCCAAAATGCCTGAAGAAACACTACAGACATGCCAATAGCCTGCCCAACCAATGCAAGGTCGGTTTCTGGAACGGCAAAAAGGTCAAGCGGGGGTATGAACCCGCGTGCCTGCGCCAGCAAGGATACCGCGTGGTTTACCAGTAATCGGTCACGAGCAGGAGCGGTGCCGCAAGAAGCGCCGCGCAAGAGAGGGGGCGGCACAAGCTGCCCTCTCTTTTTTCTTGCGGTCGGTCGTGAAACGCGGTTTGCCAAAGGGATGATGGTACCGAATTTTGAACTTGAGCAGGCCCTGCTGGACCGAGGGCATCTGCGCGTCGCAGGTGTTGATGAGGTCGGGCGCGGCCCGCTGGCCGGGCCGGTTGTGGCGGCTGCGGTGATTCTGAACCCCGGTGATATTCCCGCCGGGTTGAACGATTCCAAGAAACTAACCGCCAAGCGCCGCGCCGCTTTGGATACGGTCTTGCGGGACAGCGCCGAATTTGCGGTTGCCGAGGCGTCGGTGGAAGAAATCGACGAGATCAACATCCTGCGCGCCTCGCATCTGGCCATGGCGCGGGCGGTGGCGGCCCTGGACCCTGCGCCCGATTTTCTGCTGATCGATGGCATTATGATACCGCGCGGCCTGAAAATCCCTTCGCAGGCGGTTGTCAAAGGGGATGCGCGATCGGTGTCGATCGCGGCGGCCTCGATCCTTGCCAAAAACTGGCGCGATCAGGTGATGGTGGATTTGGCGCAACAGCATCCGGGCTATGGGTGGGAGACAAATGCCGGTTATCCGTCAAAACAACACAAGGAGGCGCTGCAAAATCTTGGTGTGACCCCACACCATAGACGTTCGTTCAAGCCTGTCCACAATATCTTGTATCAAGAGTAAATCGTAAGTCGCTGATTCAAAAAAGAAATTGACGGCGAATCGTCTTTGACTCATCCTTGTCTCAACCAAATGAGCGCAAAAGCGCCGTGGATACTTGAGGCAGTAAAATGACAACAACCACCAAAAAGGGCGCAAAAGCGCTCCCTTTAAACACGATCCTATCCGGGGACTGCATCGATGTGATGAACAGTCTGCCCGAGGCGTCGGTTGACCTGATCTTTGCGGATCCTCCGTATAATTTGCAGTTGAAGGGGCAATTGCATCGCCCGGATAACTCACAGGTGGATGCGGTTGACGACCATTGGGATCAGTTTTCAAGCTTTGGCGCTTATGACCAATTCACCCGCGAGTGGTTGAAAGCGGCGCATCGTCTGCTGAAACCCAATGGCGCGATCTGGGTGATCGGGTCCTACCACAACATCTTCCGCGTGGGCTCGGCCCTGCAGGACGCGGGTTATTGGATTCTGAACGACGTCGTGTGGCGCAAGTCGAACCCGATGCCGAATTTCCGCGGCAAGCGATTCACCAACGCGCATGAAACGATGATCTGGGCGTCGAAACGTGAAGGTGCGAAATACACGTTCAACTACGAGGCGCTGAAGGCCCTGAACGAAGGCGTGCAGATGCGCAGCGACTGGGTGCTGCCGATCTGCACCGGGCATGAACGGCTCAAGGATGAAAACGGCGACAAGGCACATCCGACGCAGAAACCGGAATCGTTGCTGCACCGGGTTCTGATCGGCTCGACCAATCCGGGGGATGTGATTCTGGACCCGTTCTTTGGCACCGGCACGACCGGTGCGGTTGCCAAGATGCTGGGGCGCGAGTTCATCGGCATCGAGCGCGAAGAAAGCTATCGCAAGGTGGCCGAGAAGCGTATTTCCAAGGTCCGCAAGTTCGACCGTGAGGCGCTGGAGGTCAGCGCCAGCAAACGCGCCGAGCCGCGCGTGCCCTTTGGCCAATTGGTCGAACGCGGCATGCTGCGCCCGGGCGAGGAGCTCTATTCCATGAACCAGCGCCATAAGGCCAAGGTGCGCGCCGACGGGACGCTGGTGGGCGATAACGTCAAGGGCTCGATCCATCAGGTCGGCGCACATCTGGAAAACGCGCCGTCCTGCAATGGCTGGACGTACTGGTGTTTCAAACGCGACGGCAAGACGGTGCCGATTGATGTGCTGCGCCAGCAGATCCGCGCGGAAATGAACTGATTCACGAAAACCGCCGGTGCCTGTGGCCTGACACATGGCACTACGCCTTGCCCCGCCGATCATCCGGCGGGGTCTTTTGTTTTGGCCGCAGGAATGGTTGCATGGGATCACTCTGATACCTGATACGAGAGTGATCCGTCATGACAGACACCAGCGCCAGCCCCTCGCGTTTTGAAAGGTTCTTTGTCACCCGGCCCGACAATTTCGATCTGGACAACAAATATACCGAAGCCGCGCTGGAACAGCACAAGCGCGAGGGGCTGGAACTGGCCGTTCGCGCCCGCTGGATCGCGATGGGGCTGACCGGGGTGCTGCTGATCTATCTGAACCCGCAGTGGGAGGTGTTGTGGTATCACTTCATCCTGCTGCTGCTCTGCGCCAATGGCTGGCTGATCCGCCGCGCGGGCCGGGTGGGGCAATCGCGGGCTGAGTTGTTGCTGATCTTTGTCGATCTGCTGATCATGACCTTGGGCATGATCGTACCCAACCCGTTCAGCGACGATGTCCGACCGCTGGCGATGCAGTACCGGTTCGACAATTTCCAGTATTTCTTCATCATTCTGGCGGCGGGCACGCTGGCTTATTCCTGGCGCACGGTGATTGCCATCGGGTCGTGGACCGCAGGGGTATGGACTGCGGGGTGGATCATTGCCTGGTGGATCGCCACCCCCTTCCCCGGGATCAGCGAGCGGGTGGCGGATGCGTTGCAGGGCTATCCGGATGTGGCCGAAATGTTGGATCCAAACAGTTTCCGGGCCGAATTGCGCATCCAGGAGGTGATCGTGTTTGTAATGGTCGCGGTGACGCTGGGCGTATCCATGCGGCGGCTGAACCGGCTGTTGATGACCAATGCGGGGCTGGAGCGCGAGCGGGCGAACCTGTCGCGCTATTTCTCGCCCAATGTGGTCGATGAACTCAGCCAGAATGACGAGCCGTTGAAACAGGTGCGCAAGGAAAACATCGCGGTTCTGTTCATCGATATCGTGGGCTTCACCAAGTTTGCGGCGGGTCGCGACCCGTATGAGGTGATCGAGGTTCTGCGCGGGTTCCATGCCCGGATGGAGACCGAGGTGTTTCGTCATCATGGGACGCTGGACAAATATCTGGGTGATGGGTTGATGGCCACGTTTGGCACGCCGGTCCCGACGCCGCTGGATGCCACCAACGCGCTGGGCTGTGCGCGGGCGATGGTGGACATGATCGACCGCTGGAATCTGGAACGCCGTCGCGCGGGCGAGGTTGAGATTCATGTGGGGATCGGGGTCCACTATGGCTCGGTCGTGTTGGGTGATATCGGGGCCAACCGTTTGGAATTTGCGGTGATCGGCGATGCGGTGAATGTCGCTGCCAAGCTTGAGGCGATGACGCGCGACTATAAGGCACGCGTTGTGGTCAGTGACGCGCTGCGGGCTCAGGCGTCGCAGGAAAGCCCCGCATACGCGATGGAAGGATTCACTAGGCGCAGCGCTCAGGCCGTGCGCGGCGTGGCCGACCCCATGGATATCTGGGCGTACTGAGGGGCTCCCGCCCGTCGTTGCTGCATCGAAGATGCAGCGCCTTCGGTTGGGCCGGGCAGCGCGCAGGGCGCGCTGCGGTCACGCATTTGGCTGGGGGTTCTGCGCCTTGTTGTAGGGATGCCAATCGGTGATCTCGGGGTAGTATTGCCGCCGCCAGGCCCGCACACGGGGGTTCATGACGCGCCGCCACAAGGGCGGGATCATCGCGGCCACCGTCATGACCGGGTAGCCATGGGGCAATTGCGGCGCGTCCTCTTGTGCGTGGTTTTGCAGCAACGGAAAGCGCCGGTTGGGTTTGTAGTGGTGATCCGAATGGCGTTGCAGGTTGATCAGCAACCAGTTTGACGCCTTTTGCGAGGCGTTCCAGGAATGGCGCGGCAGAACATGTTCGTATTTCCCGTCGCCGATATGTTTCCGGGTCAGCCCGTAATGTTCGACGTAGTTCACCAGTTCCAACTGCCAGATCGCCACGCCCGCTTGCAGCAGGAACAGCCCCAACCCGGACCATCCGCCGATCAGGGCCGCAAGCGCCAGCATTCCGCCTTGCAGCGCCCAATACCGCCAGAACGGGTTCGACGGGTCGGTCCAGGGGCGATCCTTGCGGGCCAGCTTGTCCCGCTCGGCTTTGAAGGCGGACATGAGGCATTGCAGCAGGACGCGCGGGTAGAAGCGGTGGAAGCCCTCGTTATACCGCGCGGTCACCGGGTCGCGTGGAGTGCCGACATAGCGGTGATGGACCAACAGATGTTCGGACCGGAAATGGGAATAGAGGACCATGGCAAGCAGGATATCGCCCAGCCAGCGTTCCAGCCGGGATTTCTGGTGCATCAGCTCGTGGCTGTAGTTGATGCCAACCGTACCCGAGAGGATGCCCATACCGAAAAACAGCCCGACCTTGGACCAGCCTGACAGGTGATCGGTGTGCGTGACATACCAGATCAGGCCAAACAGGGTGACAAACTGAACCGGCACCCAAAGCTTGGTCAGCAGGATGTACCAACGCAGCACATCGTCTGGCGTTTCGGGATCGGCATTGTCCAGGTTAAGGCCGGTCAGGCGGTCCAGCGCGGCAAAGGCCCACCAGGTCGTCAGCGGGATCAGCAGAACCCACCAGCCGCCTGCGATGGCTGTGATCCAGATCAGGGGAACCAGCAGAAAGGACACCCAGAAGGGCAGAGCCGTTTGCCAGCGGGTCAGGGTCTCTGTTGTGATCATCATTCGTGCTCCGAACCGGTATGGGCAGCCTAGCCGGGCGACCCAATGGGGCACAACGGGCTTATTGCCCGCGCCACAGATCGTGGGCCTTGCGCATCACGGTTGGCAGGTCGCTGGGTTTGAAATCGTGTTTGGGCAGTATCGTCAGGCCGTTTGGTGTTTCTTGCTCAGGCAGGTCCGCTGTCCAGATACGCAGAACCAGATGGAAATGAGTGAAGGTGTGGCGCACTTCGCCGGGCAGCAGGTTCCAGTCGGCGCGGAACGGAGGTGCCTCGGCTGGTGCATCCGACCAGTCCGAGCCCGGCCAGCCCAGCATTCCGCCCAACAGCCCTTTGTCGGGACGACGCTCCAGCAGCAACGCTCCGTCCCGGCGCTGGGCGATGTAGATATGCCCGAGGCGGGTGGGTTTTGGCTTTTTCGGGGTCTTTCGGGGCAATTCTGCCTGCGTTCCTGCGATGCGGGCCAGACAGGGGTCACGCAGGGGGCAGATGCCGCAGGCGGGGGATTTCGGGGTGCAGATCGTTGCGCCCAGATCCATCACCGCCTGCGCATGGTCGCCGGGGCGCTGATCCGGCGTCAGCGCGGCGGCCTTGGCCTTCAGAACTGGTTTCGATCCGGGCAGTGGATCATGAATGTCATAAAGCCGCGCCATGACACGCTCGACATTGCCGTCCAGCACGGTCTCGGGCCGGTCAAAGGCAATGGATGCGATGGCGGCAGCGGTGTAGGGGCCGATCCCCGGTAGGTTCAGCAGGGCGTCATAGGTGTCGGGGAACCGCCCGTCATGCTGATCCGCCACGACCCGGGCGCATTTCAGCAGGTTGCGGGCGCGGGCGTAGTAGCCAAGCCCTGCCCATTCGCCCATCACCTGATCATCCGGCGCGGCGGCCAGATCATGAACGGTTGGCCAGCGCGAGGTGAAACGCATGAAGTAATCACGTACGGCAGCAACGGTTGTTTGTTGCAGCATTACTTCGGACAACCAGACGCGATAGGGGTCTGGCTGCACGCCTGCGGCACGATCCGCAGGCCCTACGCGCCATGGCATGTGCCGCGCGTGACGGTCATACCAGTCGAGCAATGCGGCGCTCAGGTCGAATTCAGGGCTGTCACGCAAGATTTATCTAACTCTCTGTCGGGTTTCGCTGGCACCTGCCGTTTCGCCCATTACAATAGCGGCGCAGGAGTTGGAAACCAGATGCAGCGCAGACGTTCTTCGACCCGCGGGTTCAAACGGACCGCGACATTGCTGAACGACCAGATCAGGCGCGCCGGGGAAAGCCGGGGCTTTGCCGTGTCGCGTCTGTTGACCCACTGGGCCGAGATTGTGGGGCAGGACACCGCCTCGATCGCGCGTCCGGTCAATGTGGGCTATGGCAAGGGCGGGATCGGCGCGACGCTGACCCTGCTGACCACGGGCCCACAGGCCCCGATGCTGGAGATGCAGAAGGAACAGCTGCGCGGCAAGGTGAACGCCGTATACGGCTATAACGCGATCAGCCGCATTCGCATCACCCAGACCGCTCCGACAGGATTTGCCGAGGGGCAGGCCAGTTTCGATCACAAACCGAAACACGCAAAACCGGAAATAAAACCAGAAATTGCGGCCGAGGCAGACAAAGTGTCGCGCGATGTTCACGATGGTGATTTGCGCGCTGCCCTTGAACGTTTGGGCCGCAACGTTTTATCCAAACAGAAACGCTGAGAAAGGGCTGAGAATGAGCCGTATTGCAACCGTAATCTGTGCGGCTGTCGCCGTCGCCGCTGGCGGCTATTGGCTGACAACCTCGAATTCCACCCCGGCCAACCCGCTGGTTGGCAGTGCCATCGCGCAAGAGGCCGATCTGGACACCTCGACCATCGTCGAAATGGTGCAGGGTGCCGAGGATGCGCCGGTCGAGATCATCGAATACGCATCCTATACCTGCCCGCATTGTGCAAATTTCCATCAGGGCGCGTATAAGCAGCTCAAGAAGGATTTCATCGACACCGGGAAGGTCAAGTTCATCTACCGAGAGGTGTATTTTGACCGCTATGGTCTGTGGGCCTCGATGGTTGCGCGCTGCGCGGGTCCCGAGAAGTTCTTTGGCATCACCGACCTGATCTATGAAGGTCAGTCCGAATGGACCCGCGCGGGCGGCCCGCCGGAAATCGTCGACGAGCTGCGCAAGATCGGGCGTCTGGCCGGGATCGATGGCGATCAGCTAGAAGCCTGCCTGCAGGACGGTACCCGCGCCCAGACACTGGTTGCGTGGTATCAGGAAAACGCCGAGCGTGACGATATTCAGGCCACCCCGTCCTTCATCGTCAACGGCGAGAAGGTGTCGAACCAGTCCTACGAGGATTTCAAGCGGCTGATCGAAGCCGAGCTTGGCAGCTAAACCCATTCCCGGTCAGCCCGTTCAGGGCTGGCCGGATCCATCAGGGCGAAGGTGCCGCCTTTAACAGCATCTCGCGCACAGAATCGGCATCTGCCACTTGCAGGCGCACCGGCAGGGTCACGACCTTGCGACGAAAGGCATCGGGCAACCGGACCGCATCTTTTTCCGTTGTCACCATCTGGGCACCCAAGGACCGGGCTTCGTTCTCAAGCCGGGTCATAAGGGCTGTCGTCAGCGGTTGGTGATCGTCCAAAGCCTCGGCCCGCAGCAGCTCGGCCCCTTGCTGGCGCAGGGTCTGGAAGAATTTCTCGGGATGTCCGATGCCTGCAAAGGCCAGCACGCGCGACCCGGCCCAGTCCATTCCTGTTTGCAAAGGTTCGACGACACCGGTCGCGTGCGGCACTGAAATCTGATCGCCCCACTGATCGGCAAATACCTGTTGCGCGGGGGCGTCGCCAAGGGACAGAACCAGATCGGCGCGTTTCAGGCCCACATCGACGGGTTCGCGCAAAGGCCCAGCAGGCAGGCACAACCCGTTCCCGAACCCGCGTTGCGCGTCCACCACGATGATCGAGAAATCCTTGGCGACCGAGGGGTTCTGGAACCCGTCATCCAGCACGATCACACTTGCGCCTTCTTGTGCGGCAGCACGCGCACCGGCGGCGCGATCCTTGGCCACCCAAACCTCGGCAAACATGGCCAGCAGCAGCGGTTCGTCGCCGACTTGCGCGGCCGAATGTTTGCTTGGATCGACCCGCACCGGTCCTTCCAGCGACCCGCCATGTCCGCGTGTGACGATATGCGGTTCGTGCCAGTTGCTTCGCAACTGTTCCACAACCCAGATCGCCGTGGGGGTCTTTCCGGTTCCGCCTGCATTCAGGTTGCCGATGCAGATCACCGGAACGCCCGGATTGACCCCGGTATCGGATGCAACGCGGCGCGCGGTTGCCGATGCGTAGATACGGCCCAGAGGGGCCAGTAGCCGCGCCCGCAGGTCCAGCTTGTCTGGGCCGGTGTTCCAGAACTCAGGTGCTCGCATCATCTGCACTCCGCTGGTCCAGCGCTTCCTGCACCATGTCGATCAACTGGTCGGCCTGCGGCGCGCCTTCGGTGATCATTTGCCATCCTGCAAGGGCCATGCCCGCCGCCTGATCGGGGGCCAGAAGCTCGACAATCGCATCGCCCAATTCGGTGGCGGATTTCACCATGCGTGCCGCCTTGACCTGTTTCAACTGATCGTAAAGCTCTTGCTGGCTGTGCACAAAGGGGCCGTGCACAATGGCCGATCCCAATGCAATCGTCTCAAGCGGGTCCTTGCCAGCTGCGCCACGTTCAAGCGAACTGGCCATGAATGTGACGGGTGAGACTCGTTGCCAGAGGCCCAGATCTTCGGGCTCGGATGTCAGAATGACCTGTGTCGTGTCTTCGATCTTGTCGCCCTGATCCCAGTAGGCACAGCGCAGATCCATCGATTCAAGCCGCCTGTGCAGCGGTCCGGCTTCGCGCATGTCGGCCACATGCAGCACCAGCGCCAGACGCGGCAGCATCCGCATCGCCTGACGATGGGCACTGAGAACCGAGATGAATTCCTTGTCCTGCACCCATGCCGCCAGCCAGACGGGCCGACCCGAAAAGATGTGATTGATCTCAATAAGCTCGTCTTCGGGCCAGGGTTCCGGGTTGGGGCTGATCTGCAGGGGGGGAGATACGGCAACCTTGGCCGATGCAACACCCATGCGCCGGATCTGGCGTGATGTGTCTTCGGATTTGGTCAGGATTCTGTCAAAGCAATCAAATGTATACCGGGAAATGTCCGGCAGCCACCGCGCGGTTCTGGGGATCTCGATCTCCAGCGTCGCCTCGATCAGGATCAGCGGTATGCCCCGTTCCTGAGCGCGGGTAATGATGTTGGGCATCAGGCCGCCGCCAACCCACAGCCCCATATTCGGACGCCAGTGGTTCAGAAACCCGCGTGCCGCGCCGGTGTGCTCGACCGGCAGGGTGATCAGCGGATAGGGCGTTTCGGCCCATCGTTTCAGGTCAGCCTTTGGCGGTGCGCTCAGCAGGATGGACAGGCCGGGCCGGACCTGTTGCAGACGGTGGCAGAAGTGATTGATCACCCGCAGCCGGTCCTGATCTGCGATGTGGATCCACAACAACTCCCCTTCAGGTCGCGGCAGGTCGGGCTGGCCATTGCCGTTGGGAACCCCCCACGACAAAACCCGATAGGCCGCAAGGCTGAGAGAGCGGGGCTTGCTCATCCGCTGATCCCGGGGCCGTTGGGATCCAGTTGTTCGGATAGCTGGTCGTGCAGGGGTTTCCCGGCGGCAATCACCCCGTTCAGGCGGGGATGGGCATTGTTGAAGCGCAGCGGTTGGCCTGCACGGTCGGAGCAGATGCCGCCCGCCTCGCGCACGATCAGGTCGCCTGCCGCGATGTCCCATTCCCAACTGGGGCGCAGGGTCAGCATCCCGTCGAACCGGCCCTGCGCGACCAGCGCCATGCGATAGGCCAGCGACGGGCGATAGGCCCGCGTGAACGACGGGGGCTGGCCCTGACGCCAATGATGGGGCGCGAGGTTTGGTTTGGCCGCCAAAAGCTCGGAATCGTCCAGCGTGGCGGTTGTTGCGATGCGGATGGGGGCGCCGTTCAGCGTGGCCCCCTGACCCTTGGCTGCGGCGTACAGCAGGTCGCGCAGGGGCAGATAGATCACCGCTGCCGTGACCTCACCCTTCTCAGCGATGGCCAGCGAATGCGCCCATGTGCGGGCACCCTCGGCAAAGCTGCGGGTGCCGTCGATCGGGTCGATGACAAAGACGCGGTCGCGGTTCAGCCGATCCGGCGTATCCTCGGTTTCTTCGCTCAGCCAGCCGTAATCGGGGCGGGCTGCGGGCAGGTGCTGCTCCAGCATGGCGTTTACCGCCAGGTCGGCCTCGGTCACCGGCCCGGCCCCGTCGGGCTTGTCCCAGCGTTGCGCCTGCGCCCCGGAATAGCGGGTGGCGATCTTTCCGGCCTCAAGGGCTGCGTCGATCAGAAGTGGCAGATCAGTTGCCGGCAAGCGTCATTCCTTCGATCAGCACCGAGGGGACGACCCGCGACAGATAAGCCCGCGCGTCATTGGCCGGGATCATCCGTTTCAGCATGTCGTGCAGATTGCCTGCGATGGTGCATTCGTTGACCGGGTGCGTGATCTCACCGTTTTCGACCCAGAATCCGGAGGCCCCACGCGAGTAATCGCCGGTATTCGGGTTGATCGTCGAACCGATCATCGACGTCACCAACAGGCCGGTGCCCATGTCGCGGATCAGGTCCGCGCGGCTTTGGTCACCCTGGGTCAGGCTCAGGTTCCAGTTGCTGGGCGAGGGCGGCCCCGACACGCCGCGTGTGGCGTTGCCGGTCGAGGCCATGTCCAGCTTGCGCGCGCTGGACAGATCCAGCGTCCAGCCCGTCAGAATGCCGTTTTCGACAATCGCGCGGCGGCGGGTCGGCAGCCCTTCGGCATCAAAGGGGCGCGAGCCCGAGATGCGCGGGCGGCTGGGGTCTTCGATCAGAGACAAATGTTCGGGCAGAATCTGCTTCCCAAGGCTGTCTTTCAGCCACGAGGCCCCGCGCGCGATGGCGGCACCGTTGCTGGCGGCCAGCAAATGCCCGATCAAAGACGATGAGATACGTTCATCAAACAGAACTGGAAAGCTGCCGGTCTCGGGCTTGCGCGCACCCCCAAGGGCCACGGCGCGTTCGCCCGCCTTGCGACCGATCTCCTGCGGGTCGCGCAGGTCGGACTGGAACGTGCGGCTGTCGCCGTCATAATCCCGCTCCATCCCCGTGCCTTCGCCCGAGATGGCGACGCACGAGGTTGAGCGATAACTGCGCGCATACCCGCCCGAAAACCCGTTCGTGGCGGCCAGAAAAACGCGGTGGGTTCCATAGCTTGCACCGGCGTCGGACACTTGCGACACGCCCGGTACGGCCAAAGCGGCGGCTTCGGCGGCAAGCGCATCCTGCATCAACGCATCTGGGGCAGGTTCCGGGGTGGGGTCGAACAATTCCAGCGCGTCGATGTCCCAGCCATTGGCCAGTTGCGCGGCATCGGCCAACCCGGCAAAGGGGTCCTCGGGGGCCTCTTTCGCCATGGCAACGGCGCGTTCGGCCATCGCGTTCAGGGTTTCGGGACGATTGTCAGAGCTTGAGACGATGGCCTGCCGTTTGCCGACAAACACCCGCAGCCCAAGATCGGTCCCTTCCGAACGTTCCGCATGTTCCAGGGCCCCGCCGCGCACTTCGACCGAGACCGACGAGCCGTCGATAACAATCGCATCGGCCGCTTCAGCCCCGGCTTTGCGGGCCGCATCCAGCAGGGATTGGCTGATTTCTTCTGGTGTGCGCGTCATGGGGCCTCCGGTTTGACTGCAATGGACCTAGCCTTGCACAGCCCGTCTCGCAAGACCCGTGACCGAATGGTTTTGTGACGTCTGCACCGTAGGTCAAGGGCAAGGGCGCGCGGTCACGCCCTTGCCCGATCACATTTACTTAATACGCTGACCATTCGCCAGAATCTGGCCGTCTTCGGTGAATTCGATGGTTGAATTCAGCGTGTCGGGCTCATCCCCCGGCACCGCCATCATGCCCATCATCATCCGGGCGCCCAAGGCATCGCTGTCGGACATCAGGCCCATTCCGATCAGCTTGTCGATCAGTGCATTTGCCCCCACCAGTTGAAGGTTCGCGACACCAGCCGGGGCGGGCATGCCGAATTCCTCGGTGTTTGCGTTGTCGAAGGTGAAATCGCCGTCACCGGTCAGTCTTGCCCCAACCAGCGAAACCAGAAGCTCGTTGATCTTCAGCGAGTGCAGCTCGGCCGGAATCTCGCCTGTTGCTTCGAACTCGGCGGCCTCTTCGGGATCGAAGATGTTCATCAGAACTTTGGCGGTGCCGCTGGTGTCCAGCGCGATGGTCGCCGGATCGCGGGGCAGAGTGCCTGCGGGGTCAAACATGCTCCACAAGATATCCGACATGGTGAAATCGGTCAGGTTCATCGAGAAGCCAAACGGCTTGACCTCATCCGAAGGTTGAACCGGAATCTCAAGTTGCAGACCGGCTTTCTCCATCGCGGCTTCCAATGGGAAGGGCAGGTCCGCCGTTGTCACCGCCAGCTTGGTATTGTTCTGCTCGATATCATAGGCAATCCGCTCGGCATCCATGCTGGCCGCAAAGCGCCCGCCTTCGGATGAGCTGGCCATGTTGAACTGCTCACCCTCGCTGACGCCGCTGATATCGGTCTTGCCCGAGGCATAGGTGAAATCGCCCGCAAAGGCGAAACCGGCAGCGTACAGCGCCTCAGGATCGCTGAGGTCAAATTCCAGCGGCAGGATGTTTTCACCCGCAAACGTCAACTGGTCCATTTTGCCGACAAACAGGCCGGAATCGCCGTTCTCAGGGTCTTCGAACTGGATGTCGTAGGACAGTTCGGCGGCTTCGAACGTCTGATCGATTGTGCGCTCATCACCGATCAACATGCGAGAGCTTCCGGACAGGTCGGTCATGTCAAAGCTGACATTCAGAGCATCATCGGGCAGGGCTTCGTCGCCAGCCTGCAACTCGCCCAGAACGATGCTGAGGGTGGATGCGGAATAGTCATAGGTCATGTCTTCGGGCGAGCCGGAAACAACCATGTCCAGATCGGTCTGCGAATAGATCAGGTCGACCGAGAATGCCTCATCTTCGGCCGTGCCCGAGATTGTCATCGGGAAGCTGTCGGGAAAGCCGATGCTGACGGTGCCATCGCCGTTTTCGGTCAGTGTCATTTCCGGCATGACCATCTGGAACTGACCGTCATCTTCGGGGAAGGTCATCGACAGGGTCATGTCCGCGATTGTGGTCACGTCCCCGGCGTTGCTTTGATCGCCGGTAATTGTATAGCCCATCGACTGGAAATAGTTCTGCCAATCGGCCCAGACATCATTTGCAGTCAGGTCGGCCCAGGCGCCTTGGGTGGCAACGGCGTAAGCCAGGGCTGCGCCGCAGCTGCGGCGAAGGAAAACAGACATAAGGTAACCCTTCTTGATCAATTTGTGGCGCATGGTCGGGGTTGCGGCGGGTATCGTCAAGGGGCAAGGGCTGGACGCCTTCCCCGTTTCCGCGCTACGGCTTTGGACAAGGACCAGCCCACGGATTGAGGAGGGGGAAATGCAGGGAAAAACAGTACTCATAACAGGGGCCAGCCGGGGAATCGGGGCCGAGGCGGGGCGCGTTTTTGCCGCAGCCGGGGCCAATGTCGCGCTGATTGCACGCAGTCGTGATCAGATTGATGCGCTGGCGGCTGCGCTGGGGGATAACGCGATTGCGCTGGCTTGCGACGTCAGTGATTTCGCGCAGGTCGAACAGGCGGTGGCCGATTGCGTTGCCCGGTTTGGCGGTCTGGACGTACTGATCGGCAATGCAGGTGTGATCGAGCCGATCTTTCACCTGTCCAACGCCGATGTCGCATCCTGGAGCCAGGCCATCGATATTAACCTCAAAGGCGTATTCTACGGCATGCGCGCCGCCCTGCCGGTGATGCGCGCCGCCGGGGGTGGTACGGTCCTGACCGTCTCGTCCGGTGCGGCATCGAACCCGGTTGAGGCGTGGAGCCACTATTGTTCCTCGAAAGCGGGTGCGAAGATGCTGACCGAATGCCTGCATCTGGAAGAGGCGCATAACGGTATCCGCGCCATGGGCCTGTCGCCGGGCACTGTGGCCACGGATATGCAACGTGTCATCAAGGCCAGCGGCATCAACCCGGTTAGCCAGTTGGATTGGGATGTTCACATCCCGGCGGACTGGCCCGCGCGGGCGCTGATGTGGATGTGTTCGTCAGACTCGGATGAGTTCTTGGGCTCCGAGATTTCCCTACGCCAAGATGACATCCGCCAAAGGATCGGCTTGACGTGATTGAATTGACGAAGGACGACGGTCTATGGACCGTCACGATCAATAACCCGGGCAAGGCAAACGCCCTGACCGGTGCGATGCTGACCGAACTGGCCGAGATTGCCGAGGCCGCGACCGAGGCCAGCGCGCTGATCCTGACAGGTACCGGCAAAGTGTTCAGCGCCGGGGCCGATCTGGACGAGGCGCGCGCCGGGCTGGCCACCTCGGACGTGTGGGAGCGCCTGTCGGGCGCGATTGCCGCCTTGCCCTGTCTGACGGTGGCCGCATTGAACGGTACGCTGGCCGGTGGGGCCAACGGGATGGTGCTGGCCTGTGATCTGCGCATCGCGGTGCCCTCGGCCAAGTTCTTCTATCCGGTGATGAAGCTGGGCTTTCTGCCGCAACCGTCCGATCCCAAACGCATGGCGGCCCTGATTGGCCCGGCGCGGACCAAACTGATCCTGATGGCAGGGCAGAAGATCACGGCAGAGGAAGCCTATGCCTTCGGTCTTGTGGACCGCATCGTCGCGCCCGAAGACCTGATGCCCACAGCGCGCGAGCTGGTGGCGGACAGTGTCGCTGCAAAGCCCGACATCGCCGCTGGCATCGCCGAGCTGTGCCGATGAGGTTGTCCGCGCTGCGATTGCGCGTCGCCGATCCGGATCGCCTGGCCGGATTTTACCGGAACGCGCTTGGCATGTCGGTGCGGGCCGAAGGGCAAAACCGCCGCGTCGGCTATGACGGGCAGGATGCGGATCTGTTGCTGATGCCAGGTGGCGGCGGGTACGCCCATGATCAGGGGCAACGATACTGGAAGATCGGGATTACTCTGCCCGATGTGGACGCGGCGGTTGAGGCGTTGAGCAAACAGGGCCATGCTGTCAGTGTCCCGCGCCAGTTTCTGGATATCGGCTACATGGCCCATCTCAGCGACCCCGAAGGCTTTGTGATCGAACTTCTGCAACATGATTTCGAAGGCAACCGGCCCGAAAAT
This sequence comes from Ruegeria sp. AD6, assembly GCF_056542325.1. NCBI lineage: Bacteria > Pseudomonadati > Pseudomonadota > Alphaproteobacteria > Rhodobacterales > Roseobacteraceae > Ruegeria > Ruegeria sp. AD6. The sequence goes on from NZ_JBQFZQ010000008.1 coordinate 74,020, forward strand.
GCAGCCGATCCCGCGAACCCGTTCGCGCAGGCGCGGGTCGGTCAGATCACCCTGCGTACCGGCGATATAGCCGCCGAGGACGCGTTCTGCCGCGCCCGGGGCATGAAACTGCTGTCAATGCAGGACGTCGCTCCATACGGGTTCGATCTGCATTTCTACGCCTTCACGCAGGACGCCCCGCCTGATCCCGACCCGTGGGCGGTCGGAAACCGCGAATGGTTGTGGAAGCGCCCCTACACAACGCTGGAATTTCAGCACATTCAGGGCGCGCAATTCGCACCGGTGCCGGATTTCAAGGGGTTGGAGTTCGAGGGCCTGGCCCAGCCGATTTCGGATGCCTTCGGTGATCCCGTCCTGCCCGGCTGATCACCGAGCGCGCCGTTTTCCCGGCACTTTCGAACGAAAACCGGGCGGGCGTTTGCGGACCCAGTTCAGGAATTTCTCAAGCCTGGGATGCGCGCGCAGGGCCTCGACCGTGTTGAAACTGCGCGCCAATTCGGCCTCGGTCAGCGTGGCGTGGATTTCCTTGTGGCAGATCTGGTGCAGCAGAACGGTGGGTCCGCCCTTGCCTCCTTTGAGTTTTGGGATCAGATGATGCAGGCTGCCGCCGCCTTCGGGGATCGGGCGGTCGCAAAGCGGGCAGATCGGATCGCTGTTCGTCATGATCGGGAATGATGCGCCTGTGGGCGACGAAGGCAAGAGGGTGCGAATGGCGCAGGCAGTGGTGATCGGGGCAGGTCCCGCCGGGTTGATGGCGGCGGAACAGCTTGCCCGGGCCGGTCACTCGGTTCTGGTGGCCGAGGCCAAACCCTCGGTCGCGCGCAAGTTTCTGATGGCGGGAAAATCGGGGCTGAACCTGACCAAGGATGAACCTTTCGAGACCTTGATCCAGTCTTATGACGAAGCCGCCGACTGGCTGCTTCCGATGCTGGCCGAGTTCGACGCGCAGGCCGTTCAGGACTGGGCGCGCGGTTTGGGGCAAGAGCTGTTCACCGGCTCGACGGGCCGGGTATTTCCAACCGTCATGAAAGCCTCACCCCTGTTGCGCGCGTGGCTGGCCCGCCTGTCAGAAGCGGGCGTTGAGATCAGGACGCGCTGGCGCTGGACTGGGTGGCAGGGCGATGTGCTGACATTCGACACCCCGGACGGCGAACACAGCCTGACGGCAAGCGCGACAATTCTAGCGATGGGCGGGGCCAGTTGGGCGCGATTGGGATCGGACGGCAATTGGGCGACCCCCCTTGCCGACAAAGGTGTTCAGATCACCCCGTTTGCTCCCGCCAATGCCGGTCTTCTGGTCGACTGGTCCGACCAAATGGCATCGCATTTCGGCGCGCCAATCAAAGGTGTTGCCCTGCAAGCCGGGTCCTTGCACACACGCGGCGAGGCGGTGATCTCGGCCCGCGGGCTGGAGGGCGGCGGCATCTACACCATCTGCAAAGCGGTGCGAGACGGGGCGCCATTGACGCTCGACCTGATGCCTGATGTGTCGCAGGACGACGTGGCGCAGCGCCTCAGCAAACCGCGCGGCAAGGCCAGCCTGTCCAATCACATCCGCAAAGTTCTGAAACTGGGGCCGACCCGAACGGCGTTGCTCATGGAGTTCGGGCGGCCCATCCCGTCCGCGCCCGATGCCTTGGCACAACTCATCAAATCGCTGCCGGTTCATCATGCGGGCCCGCGGCCAATGGACGAAGCCATCTCAACCGCAGGTGGCGTTTCGCGCGCGGCCCTGACCGATGGCTTGATGCTGACGGCCCTGCCAGGCGTTTTTTGCGCCGGAGAGATGCTGGACTGGGAAGCGCCAACAGGTGGTTACCTGTTGACGGCGTGTCTGGCCACAGGGCGCTGGGCCGGTCGATCCGCAGTAGACCGGCTGAGGCAAAACGGTCCTGATTAATTGAGTTCGGCCAGTTTCTTATAGGCAGGCCGGTTCCGCATCTCTTTGCCGTAGGCTTTCAACACGTCCGAATCCAACGAAAAGCCCGCGCCCTTTGCCCAGCTCATGCAATGTACCAGCAGGATATCGGCGATGGTCATTTGATCACCCATCAGGAACGGACCCTGGAACCGTTTCTCTAACCGCTTGAAATTCTGATCGAACTCCCATTTGGCGGCCTCGCCAATCTGCGGGACGCGCTTGTCCTCGGGCAGGATGAACCCGTGCCGTGCCGCAACCCACAGGACCGCATCCAGCTCGTCCAGAATCGCGTGGAACACCGAATCCTGAACGGCGCGTTCAGGGCTGCCCGCCGGGAAGGTGAAGGCCCCGTGTTTGTCGGCCAGATAGGTCATGATCGCGGAACTGTCCGAGATCACATGATCGCCGTCCACCAGAACCGGAATCTTGCCGCTGTGGTTCAACGCGGCAACCTGTGGATCACGTGGTCCGACATTGACCAACTCGTACGGTTGCCCGAGCTCTTCCAGCAGCCAGATGACGCGCGAGGTGCGGCTTTGGACGCGTCCATAGATCTTGTACATGCTGATCTCCTGCCATTTGCTGGCCTGAGTGTGGCCCGGAACGGGCAGGGGTCAAGACAAACGCAGGGTCAGCGCGACCGGGCGAGCATTGCCAGACGGATCATGGCACGTTCGACCAGCGCCATCGCCGGGGCTGTCTGCCCGGCTGAGCGCAAGGACAGGTCGGTATCGGTCAAAACGGTCAGCGCCGTCTGGAGCTTGGGTGCGCCCCACCCCTGCGCTTGCCGCAGAATGCGGTCGCGGCGTTTGCCGTAGACTGGCGGGCGCAGCTTGCCGATTCCCTGCGCCGCACCGCCGGGGTCCGAGGCGCAGGCATAAAGTGTGCGAAAATGCCGGGTCGCTCCGATGCACAGTGTTACCCCGTTGGTACCCTGCGCCTGCAGACGCCGGATCAGCGGCCCGATCTCACCGGCGCGACCCTCGGCGACCACGTTCAGGACATCGTCCAGCGCCGCCTCGGTCGAGCGGGGGGCGCAGGCTTCGATGTCCTCCAGGCTCAGTTCGCTGTCATCGCCGCGCTTGAACAGCGACAGTTTTTCAACCGTCTGAGCGAAATCGCCGGGGCTGAGGCTGACGGCCAGTTCATTCAGCGCCGACATTGTGTCGCGCGGCACATTCCGCAATCCGGCCTGTGCCAGCACACGCTCGACCTCGGCCCGTGAGGGCGGATCGTCATAGATACCAACCGCATAGGCCGCCGGGTGCGATTCGAAGGCTTTGCGGATTTTGGAACTGGGTTTCAGCTGCCCTGCGGTGACGATGATCTGCGCGTCTCCGGGTGCCCAATCCTCAAGCGCGGCCAAAATCGAGGGGGCGGCAGCATCCGTGGCTTCTTCGACGAACACGGCGCGGGGGCCGGGGAAGAAACCGACCGCTTTGACCGCATCCAGCAGTAAAGCGGGGTCGCCGCGCAAGTCGCTGCCGGGCATCCGGGTCAGGCGCATTTCCTCTTCGGCATTTGCGCCCAGCAAGGCCGCCAGCACCTGTTGACGCTTCAACGCCACCCGCATGGCATCCGCGCCGTAGATCAGCAGGCCGGTCTTGTCTGCATCCGGTTTGGCGAAATAGCCGTCAGCCTCACGCGGGCTCAGCTTCATGCGGTCAGGCCCGGCGTGGCGTAAAGGCGATTGACGATCTGATCCGACAGAATCGTCATCAGGCGCCGTGTCGCGTCGCGTTCATCGGCGAGTGTGGAAACCGTTGACCCAGACGCCGAATAGCCCACGAAATCGGTGACGGTGCCCGAGGCCACGATCTGCCCCGAGGCGTTGGAGCGCAGCGAATACTGCGCCCGTCCGTTGACCGTGTAGCGGTTGGTCTCGTTGGTTGTGGTGATGGCCGCGCTTTGAACCTGGGTAGAGACCTGCACGCTCAGCTTGTAATCCTTACCCGAGGTCGCGCTGCGCCCAAGCTGTTGTTCGAGGTTTTGAACCAGAAGGAACGTGTTTTCGTTATTTGGCGCAGACAGTTCGACCTTGCCAAACAGCGCCGATCCTGCCCCGCCCGGAGCGTAAACCGGTTGAAAGCCGCAAGCAGCAAGCGCCAGCGGCATCAACAGAAAGGTTCTTCGGTCAAACGACGACATTCACGATCCGACCCGGGACAACGATCACTTTCTTCGGGGCCGATCCATCCAGCGCCCTTTGCACAGCTTCGGTGCCAAGCGCGATTTTTTCAACCTCGTTCTTGTCCATGTCCTTCGGAACGCTGATTTCGGCGCGGCGCTTGCCGTTGATCTGGATCGGCAGGGTGACGGTGTCATCGACCAGCATCGCCTCATCGGCAACCGGCCATGGTGCAGTTGCCACCAGCCCTTCGCCGCCCAGCAACTGCCAGAGTTCTTCCGACAGGTGCGGGGTCATCGGCGACATCAGTTGCGCCAGTGTCTTGGCGGCCTGACGCTTGGCGTCGGTGCCCGCCTTGGATTTGGCCAATGTGTTGGTGAACGCATAAAGCTTGGCGATCGAGGCGTTGAAGCCAAAGGATTCGACGCCGCCGGTCACATCGTGGATCGCCTTGTGCATCTCGCGCAACAGGACCTCGTCCTCGGCATTGGCCGGGTTGTCCGAGTCTGCGATTTCCGAGGCAATGCGGTGCACGCGGGTCAGATGTTTGAACGCGGCCTCGGCCCCGGCGGCGGTCCACTCAACGTCCCGCTCGGGCGGCGAATCGGACAACACAAACCAGCGCGCGGTATCGGCGCCAAAGGCCGAGATGATGCTGACCGGATCGACTACGTTCTTTTTGGACTTCGACATTTTGGCCGAGGGGATGATCTCGACCTCGGTGCCGTCGGCCAGTTTACCGTCGGTCACATCCTCGGGCAGGTGATAGACCGGTCGGCCCTTGGCGTCGCGAGTCTGGTAGATTTCATGCGTGACCATTCCTTGCGTGAACAGCGCGTTAAACGGCTCGATGGCCTTTTTCGGCAGATGACCGGTGATCTGCATCGCCCGCGCAAAGAAGCGGGAATAGAGCAGGTGCAGAATCGCATGTTCGATGCCGCCGATATACTGGTCGACATTCATCCAGTATTCGGCCTCGGCCAGATCGGTGGGCGTCTCGGCGCGAGGCGCTGTGAAGCGGGCGAAATACCAAGACGAATCGACGAATGTGTCCATCGTGTCGGTTTCACGCTTGGCCGGGGCACCACAGGACGGGCAGGCGCAGTCACGCCAGGTCGGGTGGCGGTCCAGCGGGTTGCCCGGTTTGTCGAATGTGACATCGTCGGGCAGGCGGACCGGCAGATTCTCTTTCTTCTCGGGCACCACGCCGCAGGCATCACAATGCACAACGGGAATCGGGCAGCCCCAATAGCGCTGACGGCTGAGGCCCCAATCGCGCAGGCGGTATTTGGTGACGCCTTCACCCCAGCCCGCCTTTTCGGCGAAATCGACGGTGGTGTTGATGGCCTCATCGCCCGTGGCCTCGGTCAGGCCCGCGAAATGGTTCACCCAGCGGACTTTTTCAGTCTTCGGCGGCACAAAGGCGATCTTGTCGACCGGGGTGTCATCGTCCAGCGCAAAGAAGGTATCGATCACGGGCAGGCCATATTTGCGGCAGAAATCGAGGTCACGCTGGTCATGTGCTGGGCAGGCAAAGATCGCGCCGGTGCCGTAGTCCATCAGGATAAAATTGGCGATCCAGACCGGCAGTTCCCAACTCGGGTCCAGCGGGTGACGCACGCGGATGCCGGTGTCATAGCCGAGCTTCTCGGCGGTTTCGATGGCCTCTTCGGTGGTCCCGCCCTTGCGGCATTCGGCAACGAATTCAGCAACTTCGGGGTTTTCGGCCTCAAGCTGCTTGGCAATCGGGTGATCCGGCGAGATACCAACAAATGACGCACCCAGCAGCGTATCGGGGCGAGTCGTATAAACCGTGATCGGCTCACCTCCATCGGTGCGCTCAAAGCCGAACTGCAGGCCACGCGACTTGCCGATCCAGTTCTCCTGCATCAGGCGGACCTTGGCAGGCCAGTTGTCCAGAGTATCCAGTGCGTCCAGCAATTCCTCGGAGTAATCCGATATCTTGAAGAACCACTGCGTCAGCTCGCGCCGTTCCACCAAAGCGCCCGAGCGCCAACCGCGCCCGTTTTCCACCTGTTCATTGGCCAGAACGGTCATGTCGACCGGATCCCAGTTCACCACGGCGTTCTTGCGATAAACCAGCCCGGCTTCGAGCATGTCCAGAAACAGCGCCTGTTGCTGGCCGTAATATTCCGGGTCACAGGTGGCGAATTCACGCGACCAGTCGATCGACAGGCCGAGCGGCTTCATCTGCCCGCGCATGTCGGCGATATTGCCGTAGGTCCAGTCCTTGGGGTGGCCGCCGATGGCCATCGCGGCGTTTTCGGCAGGCATTCCAAACGCGTCCCAGCCCATCGGGTGCAGCACGTTATGCCCGGTCGCCAGCTTATGCCGCGCGATCACGTCGCCCATCGTGTAGTTGCGCACATGCCCCATGTGGATTCGGCCTGACGGGTAGGGGAACATCTCAAGCACATAGTATTTCGGCTTGTCCGCCTTGTGGTTGGCGGTGAAGATCCCGGCCTTGTCCCAGGCCTCTTGCCATTTTGCTTCGATTTCGGTGGCCGAGTAGCGCGACATCATGCGGTCCTTCGTGAATGAAAACGCCGGGTCAGAACCCGGCGTGGTCTTAGTGCGAATTTCGACGGGTTGCTAGAACTTACTGTCTGCAACGCGCAACTGACGTGCGCGGGACAGGATCGCATCCTCAACCGCGCGCGAGGTTGCCGCGCTGACGGGTGCACCGCCGCTGGACTGCAACGCAACCGACAAGGACCGCGCCGCAAGCGCCGGGTCGCTGATATGCACGGTTGCCCTGTACGAGCGTCCTCCGCCCGGAGGAGTGCCGTAACCCGTTACAATTACGCCGGTAAACGGATCCACCTCTTGAACAGGCAGGAAGCTGAGAACGTCCAGCGATGCGGCCCATAGGTAACGGTTCACATTCGCTGTTTGCTCAGCACCGCTGCGGTCGAACACATCCCAGATGGTCGAGCGGTTGGAGTCGTTCAGCTCTCGTTCAGCCGAACGGGTACTGTCCGTATTGTTGTAAACCGGATTTGGCGCGGCGCCTCGATTCGGGCCGCAGGCGGAAACGGCGGCGGTAATTGCAATCAGACCCAAAATCGTCGGCAGGCGCATTGTCAGCAGATCCTGTTTTCACTTGCTATACATCGTCGGGGGATACTCCTAACTAAGGTCCATGTGTGCAACAAGCCTATTCTTTATGAATTGTCGGTGTGATTGCCGCCTGACAGGTCCCAAAACCGACTGTGGCATCCTTGCACCAATCTGATCCCAATGAACCGCCCCCTTTTATGCCAAGCTTGCGCAATGGGGGCAAAAAGAGCGAAACGGTGTCCGTGCTGAGACATATGCCTTGGTATGTGTCGAGTAGATAAAACTTTTGAAACCGAGGGAAACAAGATGAAAAAAGTTCTCTTCGCAACGACGGCGCTGATCGCGACCGCAGGCGTTGCAGCAGCTGAAGTGAAATTCAGCGGTTATGGCCGTTTCGGTCTGGGCTATCTGGAAGATCGCACAGGCACCGTTAGCACCACTGGTGGTGCATCCGCGACTGGTGTTGAAACCGACGAAACCATCCTGGTCTCGCGTTTCCGTCTGAACATCGACGGCATCGTTGAAACCGACGGTGGCGTCCGCTTTGAAGGCCGTGTTCGTGTACAGGCCGACGAAGACGCAGGTAACGGCGAAGCAAACGCGGCCAGCCTGAACGGCGCGCGCTTCTCGGTCATCTTCGGCGGTCTGCGTGTTGACGCGGGCAACGTTGCTGGCTCGTTCGACAACCTGGCAAACTACTACGGTAACGAGCCTGGTCTGGAAAACTTCATCGGCCAGTACTCGGGCGTTGATTATGACTTCCTGGCCTATTCGTCGACAGGTTCGGGCGCAAACGCTGTGTTCTTCCAGTACGCAGTTGGCGACTTCGCGTTTGGCGCGTCGTATGACCAGCGTACCTTTGCGGACACCGCGACCACTGGTTCCGCGACTACTGACGCAGACCGTTGGGACCTCAGCGCCACCTACACCTTCAACAACATCACTGCCGCTGTGGCCTATGGTGAGACCAGCGACATTGGTGCGATTGACAAGCAAAGCCTGGCCGTTCTGACCCTGGGTGCAGAATTCGGTGACTTCTCGGGCACTCTGTTCGTCGCGGACGATGACGTTGCAGATGACAGCCGCAACGGTACCGCATATGGTCTGTCGGCTGCTTACAACGTGAACGCAGCAACCACCCTGACCTTCGCCTACGGTGACGGTTCGGCTGACGACGACCTGCAGCAGTACGGCATTGGTGCCATCTATGACCTGGGTGGCGGTGCATCGCTGCGCGGTGGTATCGGCAACCAGAAGCGTGGCGACGGCGACAGCCAGCTGCGTGCTGACTTCGGTGCACAGTTCAACTTCTAAGTTGATCTGAACCGACTGGTTCTTGGGGCGGGTCTTCGGACCCGCCCTTTTCTTTTGCCTGAACATGGTGTTCTGTCGCGCCAAAGACAGATTTGAGGAACGCCATGTCCCTGCAAGACATCACCGCCCGCATCACAACGGCCGAATCCAAAGCAGGCCGGGACCCCGGGTCGGTCAAACTGATCGCCGTATCGAAGGTCCAGCCGAATGAACGGGTTCAGGCCGTACTGGAACAGGGCCACCGCTGTTTCGGTGAGAACCGGGTGCAAGAGGCGGCAGGCAAGTGGCCCGCGTTCAAAGAGCAGTTCGACGGGATAGACCTGCACCTGATCGGACCGTTGCAAACCAACAAGGCACGGCAGGCGATGGAACTGTGCGACGCGATCCATTCCCTCGACCGCCCGAAACTTGCCAAAACCCTGGCGCGGCTGGCGCAGGAGATCGGAGCCTGCCCGGACCTGTTCGTTCAGGTCAATACGGGGGAAGAGGAGCAAAAGGCCGGGATTCTCCCGACCGACGCGGATGGATTCATCGCAGAATGCAAAGCTCTGGACCTGCCGGTACGGGGGCTGATGTGCATCCCACCGGTCGAAGAAGAGCCCGCGTTGCATTTTGCCCTGCTGGCCAAAATCGCTGAACGCAACGGGTTGAACGGCCTGTCCATGGGAATGAGCGGTGATTTCGAGCAAGCCATCGCCCTTGGCGCGACCCATGTGCGGGTCGGCTCGGCCATTTTCGGCGAGCGGGTCAGACCTGAGGAATAATCAGCCGCGTGCCCGGTGCGATCCGCCGGGCGATCCAGTGCAGGTGATCGCGACGGAAGGCTACGCAGCCTTCTGTCGGAAAGCCGGGCCTGCGCCATTGATGGATAAAGATGGCCGACCCAGCCCCCGGCACCGCATTCGGCCAGTTCCAGTCGGTTATCAGGACCAGATCATATAACGGATCCGCCCGGCGCATCTTTTCATGGCTGAAGGCGTAAGGCGCTGAAACCAAACTGTTATACTGGTCATCGGACATATCGTCGGACCACAAATCCGTCGGGCCGATGGGCCGCGCCCAGGAACAGGGTGCAACTATTCGATCCGGGCGATACAGCATCCCTACGATGCGGTGCGTTCCGGTTGGGGTGGCCCCGTCGCCTTCGCGTTTCGCGGCGCTCAGACCCCCTTTCCCAATCGAACAGGGAAAGACGCGGCCCAGAAACCGGACGCCGCGTGGGGTCCAGACCAGATCGCCCGGTGTCACAGTAAATGCCCGGATTTCGCAGCCTTGGTGGCCAAGTAGCCGCGGTTATGCGCTGTCTCGCCCACTTTCAACGGCACGCGCTCGGTCACTGCGATGCCGGTTTTCTCCATCATCGAAATCTTGGCCGGGTTGTTGGTCAACAGACGCACCGAGCTAAAGCCTAGCGATTTCAGAATGTCCGAGCCCAGCCGGAAATCACGCTCATCGTCTTCAAAGCCCAGCCGATGATTGGCCTCAACAGTGTCAAACCCCTGATCCTGAAGGAAATAAGCGCGCATCTTATTGGCCAGGCCAATCCCGCGCCCCTCTTGATTCAGGTACAGCAATACGCCTGCACCCTCAGCCCCCATTTGCGCCAACGCGCCCCGCAACTGCGGACCGCAGTCGCATTTCAGACTGCCCATCAGGTCGCCGGTAAAACAGGCCGAGTGCAGGCGCGCCAAAACCGGTTTGTCGCGATCCGGACGGCCGATTTCTACGGCATAGTGCTCCTCACCACCGTCTTCGGGGCGGAACACGTGCAGACGTCCTGCCTCGGACACCTCCATCGGCAGACGCGCGGCAACAACCGGGTGCAGGGCGCTGCGATCGGCCAGATGAGGGGCCGCACGCGTGTGATCGATGCAGGTGAGGCCGTGCTGGGCAGCAAAGGCCTGGCCGTCCTCAACTGGCATCACAACAACTGCCGGCAGCAGGCGTGCCGACTTGGTCAGCGCGATGGCAATGCGATGCAGGTTGGCTTTCCCCTGCCGCTCGGTCATCAGGGGGCCCTTCATCGGCGCGTTCAGATCATCCGAAGGATCGGCAACCGCCTGCACCCAGTCAATCTCAACATCTGCCGGGATCACAACCCGCGCCAGATCCCCGTCATAGGCGCGTGCTTTCAGCGTCTCGGCCCGCCGTCCGGTGATCGCGACCACAGGTGTCCCGCCAAGCCCGCGCAAATCCGCCAGACGTTGGGGGCTGAGCGTCTCGGCCGCAAGCGCCAGCACACTGACGCCGCTGTCGTCGGTCAGGGCCACAGGCACGCCCATGCGCAGGTCAGCCCGGGCGCGGGCCAGCAGCTCGGTGATGTCGGGGTTTAGACTCATTGATAATGCCCAATCGCGTTCGGCGGACTTCTAACGGTTTCCAAAAGAAATGTGAAACATTTCCGCCGCGTCTGACACGATGGCGTGAGACAGGTGCAGCAAAGCTTGTCGATTGCATCTTCTACGCGCAAGTGATGGAAAAGGCTTAGGAGGACCGCGAAATGGCTCAGCTCAAGAAAATCCTGCTGGTGGATGACGACGAAGACCTGCGCGAAGCGCTTAGCGAGCAACTGGTGATGACCGAGGATTTTGACGTGTTCGAAGCCTCTGATGGTTCGTCAGCCATGGAGCGGGCCCGCGAAGCGATCTATGATCTGGTCATTCTGGATGTGGGACTGCCTGATACCGACGGGCGCGAGCTGTGCCGCCTGATGCGCAAGCAGGGCGTCAAAAGCCCGATCCTGATGCTGACCGGTCATGACAGCGACGCCGACACGATCCTGGGTCTGGATGCCGGTGCCAATGACTATGTGTCTAAGCCCTTCAAATTCCCGGTTCTTCTGGCCCGCATCCGTGCGCAACTGCGCCAGCATGAACAATCCGAGGACGCCGTATTCGTTCTTGGCCCGTACACCTTCAAGCCGGCCATGAAGATGCTGATCACCGAGGAAGACCGGAAAATCCGTCTGACCGAGAAAGAGACCAACATTCTCAAGTTCCTCTACCGCTCGACCGATGGCGTCGTGGCGCGGGATGTGCTGCTGCACGAGGTCTGGGGTTACAACGCTGGCGTCACCACCCATACGCTGGAAACGCACATCTACCGTCTGCGCCAGAAGATCGAGCCTGATCCATCGAATGCACGCCTTTTGGTCACAGAATCGGGTGGATATCGCCTTGTATCGTGATCCGAGGTGGATTGATTTGGATCAAAGTGATACTCTGGCCTCATAATTAGGTTACTCCCAACCCGCGCATGTCCGGGTTATGACATGCACCTCCCTGTTGGACTGCCGGGCCTGATGGCCCGGCTTTTTTTTGGGGAGTTGATTTATAAATGTCCGCTTTGAGCCCAAACTGTACCTTGCCCTTTCGAGCTGCGAGCGCCCGCAGCGCGGTAAATTTCGCATCTACTCAGTTCTTCACCCCGCGAGGCAGTGCAGATAGTGCCCTGTCATCAGCGCTGCTTCGGTTTTCCGCAGAGAGTGGTGTACGCGTAGTACTCAGTTGCTGAGCCTTACTTTTTTCACACTCATCCCGCGAGAAAACAGCACGTAGTCAAAGGTTTTTGGTGAGTACGCTCCGTGCTTAAAATAGAACTTGGTTGATCTGAAAGCGTTAGCTTGAAGGGGCTGGTCATATCGGCCCTTCATTTCGACCCGTCCATCCAACCAAACGGTAACATCGAAACCGCCGTTACCATCGAAGTTTATGAGGACTTTCAGTTCTTGTTCTGTCCCTTCAAACCTAAGCCTGCCCGCAGATGGTTGCCGAGTCAGCTTTCCATATATGCAACCGCCGTTCGTGAACTCAGTGTCGCTCCAAAGCTCCATTCTGCCATTCGATAGAACCGTTACCTTGAGTGGCGGAGCGCACGAACGCCGCCCATCGTGCAGTTGGAAGATATCGAAGCGCTTTGGGCGGCTGCTTGTCATCGATACCCTTGAAGTAAACAGATAAGCCCCTTTCACATTTGGTTTCACATGTTTTGTAGAGATTTCAGCACGTTGCTGCCAAGATCCTCCTGGGCACCTGTTTGAACTGGTGGTAAAGCGCCAGTCCTTACCTTTCTTAGTGATCGCTCCTTGGTCGACTCCGCAAGAAATCGACCAGTTGTTAAGCTGGTTCGCTTGCGCGGGGGAAGCAACAAAGAGCACAGACGCTAGGGCCGGGAATGTTACGACCAACAACAGTCTTTGCAACCACATTGCGCTGGCACCTATCAGATCTTAACTCTGCTAGTCAGATATTTGCTGTCTTTCAAGAAATTCTCAATACCAAAGCGGTCATGCTTGCCAAAACTTCAAACCTATGAGCAACACCTTCCTTGCCCACACTGCCGACCTAGTTATCCGCGCCTGTTGTGTAGTGAATTATAGGCTGAGATAACGTTGACGCTGAGAAACGACCGTTTTTGACAAAGGCGAAACCTGTAAAGCGGGCCTTGGCGCAGTCGCAGCGAAATGGTGCTTTGTCCGCTTAACTGCGATTCAGGTAACGAAGTTGTTCCGCGGCCTTTTCTCATGGCACCTGGTTCTATGTCGCGCTAACCTCCGCCCAATCGCGACAGAGGAATCCCGACCCATGCCCTTCACCCTTGCCACCTGGAACATCAACTCGGTCCGCCTGCGCGAGCCTATCGTGCTGAAATTGTTGCAGGAAGAGGCTCCGGATGTGCTGTGTTTGCAGGAATGCAAGTCTCCGGTCGAAAAGATCCCGACCGAAGGGTTTGGAGAACTGGGGTATACCCACATGGTTGCCCGTGGCCAAAAGGGCTATAACGGCGTCGCCATTCTGTCGCGCCTGCCGATGGAAGAGGTGGGCGACAAGGATTTCGCCGGTCTCGGCCATGCCCGTCACATTGCAGGGCGGTTGGAAAATGGCGTGACGATCCACAATTTTTACGTCCCGGCAGGCGGGGATGTGCCGGATCGTGAGGTGAATGAGAAGTTCGGGCAGAAGCTCGATTACCTTACTGATATGCGCGACTGGTTCCATGCGGAGAAGCCCGAGAAGTCCATTCTGGTGGGCGATCTGAACATCGCCCCGCGCGAAGATGATGTCTGGTCGCATAAGCAACTGCTCAAGGTGGTCTCACATACTCCGATCGAGGTTGACCAACTGGCGGAAACGCAAGATGCGGGCGGTTGGGTCGATATCACCCGGCAGGATATCCCTGAAGGCCAGTTGTATAGCTGGTGGTCGTATCGTGCCCGGGATTGGGACGCGGCAGACAAGGGGCGGCGGCTGGATCACGTCTGGGCGACGCCGGATATCTCGAACGCGGGCCATTCCAGCCGTATCCTGCGCGCGGCGCGCGGATGGGAAAAGCCCAGCGATCACGCGCCCGTCTTTGCAAGTTTCGATCTGTAACCGGCAAACTCAGCCCTTGGTTTCTGCGCCAAGCGGTTGCATATAGGGCGCAAGTTCGAACGAAAGAGTATTTGCCATGGACCTTCTGAACCCGTCAGACAGCACCCCCGCCACCGATCTGATCAAGAACGGCTCTGAGGCCACGTTCATGGCCGATGTGGTCGAGGCGTCGCAGGACATCCCGGTGATCGTGGATTTCTGGGCGCCGTGGTGCGGCCCGTGCAAAACGTTGGGGCCATTGCTGGAAGAGGCCGTAACCGCCGCCAAAGGTGCGGTGAAGATGGTCAAGATCAACGTGGACGAGGCGCAGATGATTGCGTCTCAGTTGCGGATCCAGTCGATCCCAACCGTTTACGCCTTCTTCAAGGGTCAGCCGGTTGACGGGTTTCAGGGCGCGCTGCCGGGGTCCGAGATCAAGGCCTTTGTGGACCGCGTGATCGAAGCTGCAGGCGGCGAAAGCCCCGGTGGCCAGTTGGAGGAGGCCGTTCAGGCCGCCGAAGAAATGCTGGCCGAAGGGGCCGCCGTAGATGCGGCGCAGACCTTTGCCGCCATTCTGGGCGAAGACCCCAACCATGCAGCGGCCTATGGCGGGCTGGTGCGCGCGCATATCGCATCCGACGATCTGGAACAGGCCGAGGCGATCCTGAACGGTGCCCCGGCCGAGATTTCCAACGCGCCCGAACTGGAAGCGGCGCATGCACAATTGGAATTGGCGAAACAGGCGGCAGATGCGGGCCCGGTGGCTGAACTGACCGCTGCGGTCGAGGCCGAGCCCGACAACCATCAGGCGCGTTTCGATCTGGCGCAGGCGCTGCACGCCAACGGCGATGTGGAAGACGCCGTGGCGCAATTGCTGGAATTGTTCCGCCGGGATCGCGAATGGAATGACGGTGCGGCCAAGGCTCAGTTGTTCACGATTTTCGACGCGCTCAAGCCCAATGATCCGATTGTTCTGAACGGGCGGCGCAAGCTCAGCTCGATGATATTTGCCTAATTCCTGATCAGAGCTACACTCGGGTACATGATGCATCCCGCCGACCTGCCGGAAACGGTATCCGTTTTCCCATTGCCCGGGGCGCTGCTGCTGCCCCGTTCTCCCCTGCCGCTGCATATTTTTGAGCCGCGCTACCTGCAAATGGTGGATGACGCGCTGAAGACCAAGGAACGGCTGATTGCGATGGTCCAGCCGAACCCCTCGGCCAACGATGACACCAAGCTGCACCGCATCGGATGCGCCGGGCGCATCACCCAGTTTTCCGAAACCGAAGATGGCCGGTACCTGATCACACTGACTGGCATTTCCCGGTTCCGCATCAAATCCGAACTGGACGCCTTCACCCCGTATCGCCGGTGCGAGGTGTCATGGGATGGGTTTGATCGCGATCTGGGCAAGTCCGAGAACGATGATGGGTTCAATCGGACACGGTTTCTGACCCTTTTGGAACGGTTCTTCGTATCCCGCCAATTGTCCACCGACTGGGGTTCGCTGAAGGATGCCGATGATGAGCTTTTGGTGAATTCCCTGTCGATGCTGATGGATTTCGACCCGGAAGACAAACAAGCCCTGCTAGAAGCTCCGTGCCTGCGCACACGGCGCGAAACCCTTGTGACATTGATCGAATTCGCCCTGCGTGGCGGATCAAATGAGGAAACACTGCAATGAGTGATCCAGCAAACGCGTTCGACCGCCATATGCTTGAGGCGCTGATTTGCCCGCAGACGCATACAACATTGCACTATGACGCGGAAAAGCAGGAACTGGTGTCCAAAACCGCAGGGCTGGCCTTTCCGATCCGCAATGGCATCCCGGTGATGCTGGTGGATGAGGCGCGTCCGCTGGACTAAATCGGGCGGCCTTGCAGCAGTTTCGGCAGATCGCCAGTCAGACCTGCCGCTTCACGCACGAATCCGCGCCGCAATCCGGGCAAGGATCCGACGATCCCCATGCCGATATCGCGACCGATCCGCAGCAGCGGATTATCGTTCGAAAACAGCTTGTTGAACACATCCGTCGCCATCGCAAGCGAAGCTGTGTCAAAGCGCCGCCACTCCTGATACCGCTGTAACACAAGGGTCGAGCCGATCTCTTCACCCCGCCGTCCGGCCAGTGTCAGCACTTCGGCCAGAGCGCCCACGTCGCGCAGACCGGCGTTCAGGCCTTGCCCGGCAATCGGGTGCATCCCATGCGCCGCATCCCCAACCAAGGCCAAGTGATCCGAGATAAAGGAATTGGCGATGGTCAGGTTCAGCGGATAGGTGAAGCGGTCGCCTTGCAGGCGGATGTCACCCAGAAAATCTCCGAATCTGGGCCGCAGAACCTGTAGGTACTCGGCCTCGGGCAGCGCGTTGATGCGATAGGCGGTGTCGGTGCGTTCGCTCCAGACGATGGAACTGCGATTGCCGGTCAGTGGCAGAATCGCCAGTGGCCCGGGGGGCATGAAGAACTGATGCGCGACGCCGTGATGGGGCAGGTCGTGCTCGATGGCGCAGACAAGGGCGGTTTGACCATAATCCCACCCGCTGCGCATGATGCCCGCCCGCGCCGCCGTACCGCTGCGCCGACCGTCGCACCCGACGACCAGTTGCCCTGCAACCGTGCTGCCGTCATCCAATGTCAGGGTGACGCCGGATGTACCCGTTTCCTGCGCCACAACGGTCTTGCCGCTGATCTGGGTGATGCGCTTTTCCTCTGCCATCGCCTCAAGAAAGGCGCGGCGCAGGTGGCGATCCTCGACCATATAGCCCATCGGGCCTTCTTCGATCTCGGCATGGTCGAAATGCATGAAAAAGGGCGACGGGCCGGAACCGGCATGGCCGTCGGTCACCTTGATTTCGAGCATCGGCTGGGCGTGGTCGGCGACCCGCTCCCACACACCAATCGCGTCCAGCAACCGTTTCGAAGCCAGCGCCAGCGCATAAGATCGCCCGTCAAAGTCTGCGTCTGTGCGGACCGTCTCGGCCAGAGAATCAATCACGCTGACCGTGTGACCGGTTTGCGCCAAGGCCAGTGCCAGAGCGGGGCCGTTCAGGCCGCCGCCAACGATCAGGATATCCGATGCCCGTGTCATGCCCTGCAATATGCGCGCCCTTTCGGGATTGTCCATGTGCGGTCCTGTCGCTACCGTCCGGTTCAGGCGGAAAAGAAGGAGGGGTGAGATGCAGGAATGGCTAACCATGACGGCCTGTGAACTGGGTCGGGGCATCGGCATGGGGCAGATCGACCCGGTAGACCTGACCGAAACCTATCTGACCGCCATTGACGCCCACCCCCATCGCGACCGCATCTATGCCCGTGTCACCCATGACCGCGCGCGGGCCGAGGCGAAGGCCGCAAAAGACCGCGCCGCCTTGGGCTTGCGCCGGTCCCTGCTGGATGGCGTTCCGATCAGCTGGAAGGATCTGTTCGATACGGCTGGTATTGGCACCGAGGCTGGATCGGCCCTGTTGAAAGGCCGTGTTCCGGATGCGGACGCCGTGGTCGTGCGCAATGCCACATCCATGGGCGCGGTCTGTCTGGGCAAAACCCATATGAGCGAACTGGCCTTCTCCGGTCTTGGCCTGAACCCGATCACCGGTACCCCACCTTGTATCGATGATGAAGATGCTGTGCCGGGCGGCTCATCCTCGGGCGCCGGGGCCAGTGTTGCCTGGGGTTTGGCCGCCTGTGGGATTGGGTCGGATACCGGCGGGTCGGTGCGTATCCCGTCGGCGTGGAACAATCTGGTGGGTCTGAAAACCACCGCGGGCCGGGTCAGCCTTGAAGGCACTGTTCCGCTATGTCTGCGGTTCGATACGGTCGGCCCCTTGGCCCGGTCGGTCGAGGATGCGGCGCATGTTCTGGCCTTGCTGGAAGGCGGTACCCCCGCCGATCTGCGCGGCGCGTCTTTGGCGGGTCGTCGCTTTGCGGATCTGCAGAATGTCGCGAAGGACGATCTGCGCGACGCCCCGCGCGCGGCCTATGAGGATGCGCTGGCCCGTCTGGCCGATGCAGGGGCCGAGATCGTCCCGCTGGACGTGCCCGAGCTGAATGACGCGATGGGCCTGACCGGAGTGCTTTATACAACCGAGGCTTATGGCTTGTGGAAGGACGTTATCGAGGCCAACCCCGAGGCAATGTACCCCGAGATTTTGGAACGGTTCCGCATGGGTCAGGCTTTTTCAGGCCCCGACTATGTTGCGGCCTGGTCCAGGCTCAAAGCCTGCCGTGCCGCATGGGACGCAGCTACTGCCGGATTTGATGCCGTTCTGGCCCCGACCGCACCGATCCTGCCGCCCAATCTGGACCGGCTGTTGAGCGATCACGACTATTACGTGACCGAGAATCTGCTGGCCCTGCGCAACACCCGCATTGGCAATCTGATGGGGCTGGCGGCTTTGACTTTACCGACCCAGACACCCGGTTGCGGGCTGATGATGTTGGGCTATCCGGGGTCCGAAGAGGCCCTGTTGCGGCTGGGCTCAGCGGCGGAAACCGCATTGGCGTGAATGCCACAATCCCCTGATTCGGCACCTCTTTGTCTGGACGGGGCGGGGTCTGATCTGTAATCTGCCAAAAAAGACGGGGCGAAATGACCCCGATATTGAGGCAGTAGTTATGATTTTCCCCGAGCGGTTTTCGAACCTACCGGAATATGCATTCCCGCGTCTGCGCACCCTGTTGGACCATCACCAGCCGGGCGGCGAGGTGATTCACATGACCATTGGCGCACCTATGCATGACTTTCCCGCATGGGTGACGGATGTGATCACCGAAAATGCGGCTGGATTTCAGGGTTATCCACCGAATGAAGGCTCGCCCGAGTTGCGTGGGGCAATCACCGACTGGATCAAGCGCCGTTATGGCGTGAGCATGGACCCCGACACCAACGTCATGGCGCTGAACGGCACCCGAGAGGGGCTGTATAATGCCGCAATGGCCCTGTGCCCGGAACAGAAGAACGGCCAAAAGCCGCTCGTTCTGTGCCCGAACCCGTTTTACCAGGTCTATATGGTCGCCTCGATCTCGGTCGCAGCCGAGCCTGTTTTTGTCCCTGCCACAGCGGCCACCGGACATTTGCCCGACTATGCGGGCCTGCCCGAAGACGTGCTGAACCGCACCGCCATTGCCTATATCTGCTCGCCCGCCAACCCGCAGGGGGCCGTGGCGTCCCGCGATTATTGGGCCGAGTTGATCGCCCTGGCCGAGAAATACGATTTCCGCATCTTCGCCGATGAATGCTATTCCGAGATTTATAGGGATGAGGCCCCCACGGGCGTTCTGACCGTCGCGCAAGAGATGGGGGCAGATCCCGAACGGATCACGCTGTTCAACTCACTGTCGAAGCGGTCCAATCTGGCGGGTCTGCGGTCCGGTCTGATCGCGGGCGGGCCCGAAACGATCAAACGCGTCAAACAGTTGCGCAACTACGCGGGCTCGCCCTTGCCGCTGCCATTGCAGGCCGCTGCAGCCAAGGTTTGGGCTGATGAGGCGCATGTGGCCGATAACCGCGCGCTCTATCAGGAAAAATACGCCATTGCGGATGAGGTCTTTGCCGGTGTGCAGGGCTATATGCTGCCCGAGGCCGGTTTTTTCCTGTGGCTGCCCGTTGAAAACGGCGAGGAGACCGCATTGAAGCTGTGGCAGGAGACCGGAGTACGTGTCTTGCCGGGCGCATATCTTTCTCAAGGCGATCCGAGGCAAAACCCGGGCGAGCACTTTATCCGGGCCGCTATGGTGGCCCCAAAAACAGAGTTGCAGCGCGGGCTGATCACGCTCCGCGACTGCATCTATTCGTGAGGTACGAGGGCAAAATGGCATCATTGAACGCGCGCAACCGCGATCCGCTACTGGACAGCACGACTCAGGCCGCGATCGAGCGGCGCAGCAAGGAACTGATCGGGATCGCCCTGATCCTGCTGGGCTTTGCCGCGGCGGCGATGATCTGGTCCTATACACCGGATGATCCGAACTGGATGGTCTCGACCGACGCGCCGGTGCAGAACTGGATGGGGCGGATTGGGGCTTCGATTGCCGCGCCATTGTTCATGATCGTTGGCTGGGGAAGCTGGGGCATCGCGCTGGTGCTGATCGGTTGGGGTGTGCGATTTGCCGGTCATTTCGGTGAAGATCGTGCCGTTGCCCGTTTGATCTTTGCCCCGATCTGGATCGCAATTGTCTCGGTCTACGCCGCGACTCTGGTGCCCGGTGCCGAATGGCGCGCGACCCACAGCTATGGGTTGGGCGGGCTGTTTGGCGACACCGTAATGGGGGCGTTGCTGACCCTTTTGCCGATTTTCTCGCATTTCCTTGTCAAGCTGATGTCGCTGGCCATGGCCGTTGGGATGATCGCGCTGGGTGTCTTTGTGCTGGGCTTCACCAAGGTTGACGTGCGCCGAGGAACGCGTGCTTTCCTGCTGGGTCTGGTGATGGCCTACGATCTGTTGATGAACCTGCTGGGCCGTGGGGCCTCGGCCACTGCGCAGGCCGCGCGGGATCGCCGGGCGCAGTGGAAAGAACACCGCGCCGCGCGGGTTGAGCCGGTTTTGAATGATGAGATTGCCTTTGGGGATCCCGTCTTTGAAGACCTGGAAGAGGAAGCGCCGGAACCTGCCCCAAAAACCGGCCTGCTGGCCCGCATGCCCGCCCTGATCCGCCGCCCTGATCCGATGCCCGAACCCGAACTGGTTGAGCCCATGCCGGTCGAAGGCTTCGATGAAATGCCGGGTGAGGATCGCATCCGCTCGAAAATCTCGGCGGCTGTGCGCAACCGCAAGGTGGCAACCGGTGAGATGACGCCCGAGCCTGATCCGAACCTGCCGCTGACCAAAGGCCGTGGTCGCGGGCCGGACCCGTTGATCCTGAACGCAGGGCCAACAGGTGGCCTGCCGCCTGAACCGCCTATGACCGCGCCCGAGTTGCCACCGGAACCGATGCTGACGGCTGACCCCGCGCCCGAGTGGCAGGAGCCTCTGCATCAGGACTTCGCGCCCGAGCCGGATTTTGACGATGACGCCGTGTTCGAGGACTCCCCCGAACCCGCGCCGCAATCGCGCCCGGCGATGAAAATCCCGGTGGCCGAGCCGCGCAAGCCGGTGGTCGCACAGCCGGTGCGCCGCGCGCCGCAACCGTCCCGCCGCGCGCAGGCCGAGGCGCAGCCGGCCCTGTCTTTCGAAGAACGGCATTCCGATTTCGAACTGCCGCCGCTGGGCCTGTTGTCGAACCCGGCCAGCATTCAACGCCACCACCTCAGCGATGAGGCGCTGGAAGAAAACGCGCGGATGCTGGAAAACGTGCTGGATGACTATGGCGTCAAAGGTGAGATCGTCAGCGTTCGTCCCGGCCCCGTTGTCACCATGTATGAATTGGAACCGGCCCCGGGTCTGAAAGCCAGCCGGGTGATCGGTCTGGCGGACGATATCGCACGATCCATGTCGGCGCTGTCGGCGCGGGTTTCTACCTTGCCGGGGCGCTCGGTGATCGGCATCGAACTGCCCAATGAAAACCGCGAGATGGTGGTGCTGCGCGAGATTCTCGCCAGCCGTGATTTCGGCGATGGCAATCACGCGCTGCCGCTGGCACTGGGTAAGGATATCGGCGGCGAATCCGTTGTGGCGAACCTTGCGAAAATGCCTCACCTGCTGATCGCGGGGACCACGGGTTCGGGTAAGTCGGTGGCGATCAACACGATGATCCTGTCGCTGCTGTATAAGCTGACGCCGGATGAATGCCGCCTGATCATGATCGACCCCAAGATGCTGGAACTGTCGGTCTATGACGGCATCCCGCACCTGCTGTCGCCCGTTGTGACCGACCCGAAAAAGGCGGTTGTGGCCCTGAAATGGGTCGTGGGCGAGATGGAGGACCGCTATCGCAAGATGTCCAAAATGGGCGTCCGCAACATCGCCGGTTACAATGGCCGTGTGAAGGACGCTCTGGTCAAGGGCGAGATGTTCAGCCGCACGGTGCAGACCGGGTTCGACGACGAAACCGGCGAGCCGATGTTCGAGACCGAAGAATTCGCCCCCGAAGCGATGCCCTATATCGTTGTCATCGTCGACGAGATGGCCGACCTGATGATGGTTGCGGGTAAAGAGATCGAAGCCTGCATCCAGCGCCTGGCGCAGATGGCACGGGCCTCGGGCATTCACCTGATCATGGCCACGCAGCGCCCGTCGGTTGATGTGATTACCGGCACGATCAAGGCGAACTTCCCCACCCGGATTTCGTTCCAGGTGACCTCGAAAGTCGACAGCCGCACCATTCTGGGCGAGATGGGTGCCGAGCAACTGCTGGGGCAGGGCGACATGCTGTATATGGCGGGTGGTGCCAAGATCACCCGCTGCCATGGGCCGTTTGTCTCGGACGAAGAGGTCGAGGAAATCGTTAACCACCTGAAACAATTCGGCCCGCCGGATTACATGAGTGGCGTGGTCGATGGTCCGGCCGAGGAAAAAGCCGACAATATCGACGCCGTTCTGGGCTTGAACACCGGTGGCAACACCAACGGCGAAGACGCTCTGTACGATCAGGCGGTGGCGATTGTGATCAAGGATCGCAAATGCTCGACCTCGTATATCCAGCGGAAACTTGCCATCGGCTACAACAAAGCCGCGCGGCTGGTTGAGCAGATGGAGGACGAAGGCGTTGTTTCGGCGGCAAATCACGTCGGCAAACGCGAAATCCTCGTCCCCGAGCAATAGGATATTTAATAACAAGGGCAGAGCGCATATCTGTGAAGCATGAAACAGATTGCTTTTGCCCTTGCTTTGACACTGGCCGCGCCTGCGGCCTGGGCTGCTGATAAGCTGCCGCTGTCGGAAATCTCAAATTACCTGAACCAGCTGAAAACGGTTCAGACCAGTTTCACTCAGGTCAACGATGATGGCTCGCTGAGTACCGGCAAGCTGTGGATGCAGCGACCCGGTAAAATGCGGTTCGAATATGACCCGCCGGACAGCGCCGTGGTGCTGGCACGGTCCGGCAGTGTCATGATCTTTGATCCCAAATCGAACCAACCGCCCGAACAATACCCGCTAAAGCGGACACCGCTGTCTCTGGTTCTGGCGCGGAATGTAAACCTTGGTCAGGCCAATATGGTGGTAGGGCACGAGTTCGACGGCACCGCAACCGTAGTGACGGCGCAAGACCCCAAGAACCCGGACTCGGGCCGGATTGAGCTGATGTTCACCGACAACCCGGTCGAACTGCGGAAATGGGTGATCCACGACAATGCAGGCACCCAGACCACGGTGCTGCTGGGCCCGTTGACCGAGGGTGGCAGACTGAATCAGGATCTGTTCTCGAACAGCAAAAGAAGTGGGTCAGCCGACCGCTGACCCCTTCACCTCAGTACCGGCAATTTGCCAGTTGCGACTGATACAGGTTCGCGCGCGCGTCCACATCGCTGGCCACGTTCAGCAACCATGATTTCTTGTTATGGCTGCCGCGGGCAAAGCCCGTGTGACCTTCGTGATAGGCCAGATACTGATTGCGCGTGTCTGCGGGGTGGATGCCATTCCGCTCGTAGCTTTTGTTCATGTACCAGCCAATGAAATCCGACGCGTCGCGAATGCGATCCCGCTTGGCGCGGCGTTTGCCGGTTTCGCGCTGGTACTGCTCCCACGTGCCGTCCAGCGCCTGACCGTAGCCATAGGCGCTGCTTTGGCGGCCCATCGGGATCACGCCCAGAACATAGCGGTGCGGCGTGCGCGCATCGTGGCGATAGCGGCTTTCCTGATAGATCGTGGCCATCTGAACATGAACGGGAACGCCCCATTTACGCTCGGTGCTTTTGAAAGCCCGGATATAGTCGGGCTTTTCGCGCGCAATGCTGCACGCGTCGTTCAGTCTGCTGGGCGGCTGTTTCGAGCCGCCCCCACAGGATGCCAAAAGCAGCACCCCTAGGAGTACGAAAAGAATTCTGCTCATGTGCCTCGTGCCTTTTTTAGGCATTCTAGCGCAGATTGAGCGCTGAGGAAATCACAATCGCTACAGAATCAGCGCCAGAACAAGGGGTAACGCTGCGACCGACAGCAGGGTCGAGACCATGACCATCCCCGCAACGGCATCTGCGTCGGCCTGAAACCGCTCTGCCAGCAGGTAGGATGTGACCGCGACGGGGGTGCACATTTGCAATATCAGCACGCCAAAGGCGATGGTTTCCAGGTCAAACGCGGACGCTATGGCCCAACCGAGGGCAAAGCACACCACCACTTTCAGGATCGACAGCCAGATGGCTTGTCCCAGACTGCGGGTGGTCAGGCGCGCGATGGCAACGCCCAAAGTGACCAGCATCATCGGAACCGCCATTTGCCCCAGCAAATCCAATGTGTTGGTCAGAAACAGCGGGGTTTCCCAATCCTGCCACAGGAACAATGCCCCAAGCAGCGTTGCCCAAACCATCGGTTGCCTGATGACCTGCCCAAAGGCCCCTTTGCCTGCGACAAGATAAATGCCGTAGGTAAAGGAAAACAGCGCCGTCACCGACAGGAAAATCACGGCATATCCCAGCCCCGCCTGTCCGAAGGCAAAGATGCATAACGGCAGGCCCAGGTTGCCGGTATTGCCAAAGATCAAAGGCGA
The DNA here is from genome assembly GCF_056542325.1 of Ruegeria sp. AD6. NCBI lineage: Bacteria > Pseudomonadati > Pseudomonadota > Alphaproteobacteria > Rhodobacterales > Roseobacteraceae > Ruegeria > Ruegeria sp. AD6. The sequence continues at coordinate 98,397 of NZ_JBQFZQ010000008.1, forward strand.
CAGGTAAGTGCGCTGCTCCAGCCTCAGCACCCGAACGATTCCCCAAAACACGACCGCCAGACCAAGGTTGGCGACGATGGTGGCCACGGTGAATCGCGACAGGTCGCCACCCGGTATTTCGGTCTGCATCAGCGCCACGAAGATCAGGCTGGGCACCGCCAGCATCATGGCGAAACGGGTGACGAATTGCAGGCGGTATTCAAACCCCAGCTTGACCCAGGCAAATCCAATGCCCGCCAGAATAAACACCGGCGCGACAATTTCGAACACTGTCAGTAGAAGGTTCACAGACTGTTTCCCTGAATTTCAGATCAATGATTGGATTTTCCGCCCGGAAAGAGGTAGTAACTGCTTTGGGGGCTGAAACAATGCTAAAGACACATGCCAAGTACGGCTTGGGACAAGTAGTGCGACATAAAAAACATCCCTTCCGAGGGGTGATTTTTGACGTGGACGCGGAGTTTTCCAACACCGAGGAATGGTACGAAGCCATCCCTGAAGACAGTCGACCGATCAAGGATCAGCCGTTCTATCATCTGCTGGCCGAGAATGATCAGTCCTTCTATGTGGCTTATGTTTCAGAACAAAATCTGATAGCCGACCAATCGGGCGAGCCGGTAGAGCATCCCGATATTCCCAATATGTTCGGGCCGTTCGAGGACGGGTCCTACCCGCTGCACTTCCATCTGAACTGATCCACCGGGCCAACCCGGCCCGGACGCTGACGTCGCTAATATCCCAACGCACACCCGTCTTTGCGCGGATCGCTTGCGCCCTCTAACACGCCGTCGTTTCGGATTCGGATTGCCTGCGCGCCGCCAAGTGGGGTTTCTGAAATCTCAACAGTGTGGCCAAGTTGCGACAATTGTTGCGCTACCTGTTCTGAGAACCCGCGTTCCAGTTTCAACACACCCCCGTCGGCAAAGGCGCGGGGGGCATCGATGCTGTCCTGTAGGCCCATGTCGAAATCCGTGAGGTTTGACAGGAAACGGGCATGACCGGTCGGCTGATAGGCCCCGCCCATGACCCCGAAGGGCATCATCACGCGGCCGTTTTCTTGCAGCATTCCGGGGATGATCGTGTGCATGGGGCGTTTGCCACCACCCAACTCATTTGGATGGCCGGGGTTCAGAGTGAAACCGGCCCCCCGGTTCTGCAGCAGAATGCCGTATTTCTGGGATGCGATGCCCGATCCGAAACTGTGGAAGATCGAATAGATCAGCGAAACTGCCATCCGGTCGCGATCGACCACCGTGATGTAAACGGTGTCCTTGTGAATTGCTTCGGTCAGCGGCGCTGCTGCCTGCATCGCGCGTTTGGGGTCGATCATGGCGGCCAGCGATGCGGCGATTTCGGGATCAAGGAACCGTTCCGCGCGGGCCATATGATCCGGGTCCGCGATGAAGCGGTTGCGGGCGTCATAGGCCAGTTTGGTGGCTTCGGCCTCGATATGAACGCGTTCCGCCCCGAATGGGTCCATGCTGGCCAGATCAAAATGCTTCAGGATGTTCAGCAGCAGGATGGCCGTCGCCCCCTGACCGTTGGGCGGATGTTCGACCAGATCGATGCCTTGATATGTTCCGCTCATCGGGTCGGTCACGGTGCATTTCGTAGCCGCGAAATCATCCGCGCCATGAACACCGCCTAGTTGGGTCAGCGCCGAAAGCATATCCTCGGCAATTTCACCGGTGTAGAAGGCGTCGCGCCCGTGCTTGGCAATCTGGCGCAGAACTTCGGCCTGACCCGGAGACCGGAAGACCTGACCGATCTCTGGGACGCCGCCGTTGATCAGATAGTGCTGCCTGGCGGCCCCTTGCAGAGTGCGCGCGCCGCGTTGCCAGTCAAAAGCGACCCGGGGCGCAACCGGTACGCCGAGTTCAGCATAGTGAATCGCCGGTTGCAGAATGGCGTCCAGTCCCAGACGACCTTCATTCTCTGAAAGATGACAGAACGCATCCACCGCGCCGGGGATGGTGACGGCGTCAGGGCTGGTCAGAGGTACCGCAGCCAGCCCTTTGGCGCGCAAAGCCTCGGCATCTGCCTGTGCCGGGGCGCGCCCGGAACCATTCAAAGCGCGAATCCTGTCTTCACCTGCCCGGTTGAACAGCACAAAGCAATCGCCGCCCAAACCCGTCATCTGCGGTTCGCAAATGCCCAACAGGATGGCCCCGGCAATTGCGGCATCCATCGCATTGCCGCCCTGACCCAGAATATCCAGCGCCGCCTTTGCGGCCAGAGGATGCGACGTTGCACATATCCCTTCGGTTGCCAGAACTTCAGACCGGCCCGGCAGATGCAGATCCCGCATGGTATTCCTCCTCCCCATCGACGGGTCGAACCTAAGCCGAGGCCTGTGTTTGTCCAGTAATATTAGGGAGAGAAGTTCCTCGGCGCCGTTCACTGGGTGGGGGCTGTGACACTTGGCGCCGAGGGAAGCTATCTGAGCTACAAGTCACTGTATGACGGGGGTTTGCGGCGCGACAATGGTTCGAAAAAGGCCTTATTATGGCTATTGCTTGCCGGTCAGTCTTGCGGATCGAAGTCGAACCGCAGCGACAGGCGGTTACATCCGTCCCGCCTTTCATACCAGATATCGCTGGTTAGCTGGTGGATCAGAAACCAACCAAATCCGCCTTCGGGCAGGTCCTGAACGCCTGTCTCGACCGAAGCAGGAACCCCGTCGGGCAGTTTGTAGCCGGGCAGGGGATTGCCGGTATCGGAAATCAGGATGTCCAGCCGGTTGTGGTCAAGCCTGCAGGTCACCTGCACTTTGGCCGCGGCGATGCCCGCATAGGCGTGTTCGACCACGTTGTTGATCGCCTCAGCCAGCGCGATCTTCACATCATCCGCCATATGCGCCGGCAGCCCCTGCCGTGACAGGCCGGTGCTGAGTTGCGAAATCCCCGCGCTCGCTTCGGCCTCAGTGGCCGGGAAGGTCAGTTCAAGGCAGGTTTTGGTCCCTATCGGCTTCACGCAGTCCACTCCGCCCAGATCAGTCGATGGAACCGGCCAGGGCGTCATCCAGGGTGGCAAACAGCTTGAACACCGTGTCCATGCGGGTCAGGCGAAACACCTTTTCGACAACCGGTTGCAGCCCGGCCAGATCCAGCCTGCGCCCGGCCCCAAGCTGCTTCATCGAGGCGACAATTGCGCCCAGCCCGCTGGAATCGATAAATTCGACCCCGCCAAGATCCAGCACCACCCGGTTGCATCCCGATTCGGTTGCGCGCCGCATGTCTTCCTTGAACTGAATGGCCATGGCGGCGTCGATCCGGTCGGTCTGGACCGTGATGATCTGAGTCTCACCGGATGTTGTAGTGGTCAGGCCCATGTTTGACCGCCCTCTTTCCTGGAATTGCTTCGTAGAAATACGCTAGACGGCAAATCTTACCATTCGGTATGCAGAAGCCGGAAAATGAACAAAGGAAGACCGTGATGAATGAGGTTGTGATCGCAGGGGCCGCCCGCACGCCGATGGGTGGATTTCAGGGCATGTTCGACGGGGTCGCAGCCGCGGATCTGGGCGGGGCCGCAATTCGCGCCGCATTGGAACAGGCAGGCACCGAAACCGTGGACGAGGTGCTGATGGGCTGCGTTCTTCCGGCAGGGCAAGGGCAAGCCCCGGCACGTCAGGCCGGTTTCGCCGCCGGTCTGGGCCAAGAGGTGCCGGCCACGACACTCAACAAGATGTGCGGATCGGGCATGAAAGCGGCCATGATGGCCTTTGACCAGATCGCACTGGGACATGCCGATCTGATGGTTGCGGGCGGAATGGAAAGCATGACGAACGCCCCCTACCTGTTGCCGAAAATGCGCGGCGGCGCGCGTATCGGGCACGGTCAGGTCGTCGATCACATGTTCCTCGACGGGCTTGAAGATGCGTATGACAAAGGCCGCCTGATGGGCACCTTCGCCGAAGACTGTGCCGAATCCTTCCAATTCACCCGCGAGGCGCAGGACGAATACGCGCTGCAATCCCTGTCCAATGCTCTGGCGGCGCAGGACAGCGGCGCGTTCGATGGCGAGATCGCCCCGGTTTCGGTACGCACCCGAAAAGGAGAGGTGATCCAATCGGCGGATGAGCAGCCAAAATCAGCCCGGCCCGAAAAGATCCCAACCCTGAAGCCGGCCTTCCGCAAGGATGGCACGGTGACCGCTGCCAATGCATCGTCGATCTCGGATGGCGCGGCGGCGCTGGTTCTGGCGTCTGCCTTGGCTGCTGAGGCACAGAATCTGTCCGTTCGTGCGCGTATCCTTGGCCACGCCAGCCACGCGCAGGCCCCGGGCCTGTTCACCACAGCCCCGGTCCCGGCTGCGCAAAAGCTGCTGGCCCGCATCGGCTGGAGCACCGAAGATGTCGACCTTTGGGAGGTGAACGAAGCCTTCGCCGTTGTCCCGATGGCCTTCATGCATGAAATGGGTTTGCCCCGGGACAAGGTGAACGTGAACGGCGGGGCCTGCGCGTTGGGCCACCCAATCGGCGCGTCTGGCGCTCGGATCATGGTTACACTGCTGAACGCATTGGAGAAGCGGGGCCTCAAACGCGGCGTCGCAGCGATCTGCATCGGCGGCGGCGAAGGAACGGCCATCGCCATAGAACGCATTTGACCCTTCTTCTTGTTTCAAATACGGCGGGGGTGAATTGAGCCAAAGGCTCAAGAGGGGGCAGCGCCCCCGCCCCTGATAGACAAAAGCGCAACCATGACCGCCGATTACGACACGCTTGCCAAAACCATCGCCGCGCTGACCGAAGGCGAGACCGATCAGGTTGCCTTGATGGCGACCATCGCCTGCGAAGTGCATCACGCCGATGATCGGTTTGACTGGACGGGTTTTTACCGTGTGACTGAGCCGGGGTTGTTGAAGATCGGCCCGTATCAGGGCGGACATGGCTGCCTGACCATCCCGTTCGATCGCGGTGTCTGCGGTGCTGCGGCGCGTACGGGAGAGGTTCAGCTGGTTCCCGACGTAGATGCGTTTCCCGGCCATATCGCCTGTGCCTCCTCTACCCGGTCCGAGCTTGTCTTGCCCGTGCGGGATGCCTCGGGCGAGGTGATTGCGGTGTTCGATATCGACAGTGATCAGCCTGATGCGTTCAACGATGCGGACGCGGATGCGCTGGGAACAATTCTGGCGCGGGTCTTTGGCTGATCGCCACATCCGGTACCGGCTGCCCCGACCCGTCTGACGCCTCTTCACCTCAGGTTCTTTAAACCTGAGCTTGTGCTGCCAAGTATCGGAAAGGTCTGAAAGACCCTTTCTCGTCGGCGGATTCGCGCGCCGTCAAATTGAGAATCTTCCCTATTTCTGCTATGAATCGACCTGTCGGATTTTTATTTTCACCGACATTTTTTATTTGTTTCAGGAGTATTTTGTTATGGCAGGTATGCATCACGGCCTTACGCGGCTTGATCAACTCACCAAGGTTTGTCTCAACGGCGCGGGCCCCTCCAGACCCTTTGTGCAGACCCTTGGGCGTCTCAAGCCACCAAACCCGGTTCATATCGTCAAGATCACCCATGCGGATGTGATCCATGCGCTGGACGACTTGTCTCAGTCCATGCGAGCCAAGGAAAACCATGATGGTCCGGCGGATGCGGGCATGACCTTTCTGGGTCAGTTCGTTGACCACGACATCACACTGGATGCGACATCGGCCCTGGGCACCCGGATCGATCCGGCCACCATCCCGAATGTCAGAACGCCCAGCCTGGACCTCGACTGCGTCTATGGTGCCGGGCCCGAGGCGTCACCGCATCTCTATGGAGCCGGGGATCAGGATCACATGCTGATGTTCGGGCGCAAGGAAAACCATCTGGATCTGGCCCGCACCTGCGCGGGCAAGGCCCTGATCGGTGATCCGCGCAACGACGAGAACATCATCGTCGCACAAGTGCAGGGCATCTTTATCGAGTTGCACAACATCCTGATGAGCAAGCTGAGCGAGGGCGGGTCCGAAGCCAAGGATATTCACGCCTGCGCCCATGAAGGGATCAGTGCCAAAATCTGGAAGGATCACGTATCCCCCGGATTAAGCAACTTTCAGGAAGTGCGGCGGTTCATTCGTCTGCATTACCAGTGGGTCGTCTGGAACGAGTTGCTGCATGCCTTCGTAGAAGACAGCTGCCTGACAGCAGCGATGAAGCGTCCGATCTTTGGCTGGGATGCGCCGGTCATGCCGGTTGAATTCACCGGTGCTTGTTATCGTTTCGGCCATGCAACGACGCAATTCGAATACAAGCTGAACGCGTCCGGCAGCCCCGTCAGCCTGTTTGCAACGCAAGGCTTCGGGCCAAGGGACAAGGTGGCCAATATCGATATGGACCTGTATTTCTCGATGAACGGCAAGACCGCGTCGCAAAAGGCCCGACCGGTTGGTCCCAAAATGGGCGCACCGCTGCTGGAGCTGCCCTTCGTCACAGGCCAGATCGCGTTGGAGGATATCGGCGAGACGCTGACCGAGGCGCAATCCAAAAACCTGGCGCTGCGCAACATGATCCGCGACCGGTATACGTATCAACTGGCCAGCGGTCAGCACTTTGCCGCGCATCTCGGCACTGACCCGGTTGCCGTGCCGCCAGAGCTTGCCGCCAAAGGGTTCCAGAAAACGCCCTTGTGGTTCTATGCCCTGCAAGAGGCTGAGCAGCATGGGCACGGCAAACTCACCGGTGTTGGCGGTCTGATCGTCGCCTCGGTCTTTGCCAATCTGCTGCAACGGGATCCGACGACCTTTGTGCATATTCCCCACTTCACGCCCTGGCCGGGATTTGGTGGCCAGCCGTCCTGTATGGCCGGCATTATTGCTTATGTCGAAGCCAACCGGGGGCATATCCGCGATCCGCACAGTCTGATGTGTGGCTGAAGAGGTGTGAAAACCTGTCGGGCATCCGGTGCCCGACAGGTCCAACGATACTGTTACCGGCTCGATGAAATTGCGTGAAAAAATGCTTTGAAATTTCACGAACCTCTGGCATCGTGAAAAACAGGGAGAAATTTTCACGAGATTCGGAGCGGCCAGTGAACAGCCAAGCCCCCCAAAGTGCCACATTGGGTGCCGATATTCGCGCGCTGCGAAAGGCGCGTGGGTTGACGCTGACCGAGATCGCGGCACGTTTGGATCGCTCTGTCGGGTGGCTCAGCCAGGTTGAACGCGACAAATCCGACCCGTCGATTTCCGACCTGCGCCAGATTGCGGAATCGCTGGGCGTGCCAATGTCGATGCTGTTTGCGCATTCTGCTGTTCCCAGCGACGAACAGGGCTATGTGGTGCGGGCCGGAACCCGCAGACCCATGGGATCGGATGAAGAGGGCCTGATCGAAGAACTGCTCTCGCCCGATCTGACCGACGAATTCGAAATGGTGCATTCCACCTTCGAGCCTCGGTCGCAAATGCAAACCCCGGCCAACCGACCGACGCAGGAGGTCGGGTATATGGTATCCGGCCATCTGGACCTGACCATCGGCAGCCGCCAGTTCACGGTGGGACCGGGAGATAGTTTCCGCATCAAGCATGAACCCTATCAATGGGCGAACCCCTATGATGAGCCCGCCGTGGCGATCTGGGTCATCGCCCCGCCGGTGTATTGATGAGAGCGTATTGATGAGCTTTGAGGCCTGGACCATATTCGCGCTGTTCTGGGTGGTGTTCGTCACTACGCCCGGACCAAATGCGGTCAATTGCATCTCGAACGGTATGAGCCTACCGTTTCCCAAGGCGATGCTGGGGGTGTTGGCGATCCTGACGCAGGCCAGCGCGTTTTTGGTCCTGTCGGCGCTCGGCATCACCGCGCTGATCACGGCGTCTCCGACCGGATTCTTCATCGCCAAACTGGTGGGGACTGGGTTCCTGATCTGGGTCGGTATCCGTGGCTGGATGAACGCCACCAAGCCCGCGCCTGCATCTGAACGGCCCGCTCGGCATGTCTATCTGCACGCGCTGGCGGTGGCGACGATCAATCCCAAAAGTGTGGCCGGATATCTCGCCGCCTTTTCGCAATTCGTGCAGCCGGACGTGCCGATCTGGCAGCAAATGGGGGTCATCATGCCCACCGCGCTGGTCATCACCACGCTCAGCTATACCGGCTTCACACTGCTAGGCGCGCTGATGGGCAAGGCGGCGCTGGGGGCGGTGTTCAACATATGGGTGCGCCGGATCATGGCCGCCTGTTTCATCATCTACGGCGTGTTGCTGGGCACCAGCTCCACACCCGTTGCAAGGGGGTAATCACATGCACAAGGGTTCCTGCCTGTGCGGCGCGGTCGCCTTTACCATCGATGGGGATCTGTCGCCACCCTCTGCCTGTCATTGCGGCCAGTGCCGTAAGCAATCGGGCCATCACTGGTCCTCGACCTCGACCCATCAGGACAACCTGAGTTTCACCGCCAGCGACACGCTGCGCTGGTTCCGTGCCTCGGACATTGCCCGGCGCGGGTTCTGTGCCCAATGCGGCTCGTTCCTGTTCTGGAAGCACAATGATGAGGACACGATTTCGATTTCCATGGGGGCGTTTGATGCGCCCACCGGATTGATGCTCTCGCAGCATATCTTTGTCGCCGACAAGGGCGATTACTACGACATCACGGACGATCTGCCCCAACGGGCACAGTAACAGGGATCAAGACGAATGAGTGACTTTCCGACAAAAGCCCGCGTGGTTGTTATCGGTGGCGGTGTGGTGGGGACCTCCTCGCTGTATCATCTGGCCAAGAAAGGCTGGACCGACTGCGTTCTGCTGGAAAAGAACGAACTGACCGCCGGGTCTACATGGCACGCGGCGGGCAATGTGCCGACCTTCTCGACCTCATGGGCGATCATGAACATGCAGCGCTATTCGACCGAGCTGTATGCGCGTCTGGGCGAGGAAGTCGATTATCCGATGAACTATCACCAGACCGGGTCCATCCGTCTGGCGCATTCCAAGGAACGCGTGCAGGAGTTCGAGCGCGCCTGTGCCATGGGCCGCTATCAGGGCATCGAGATGGAGATGTGGACGCCCGAGCAGGCCAAGGAGAAATACCCGTTCCTGGAAACTCACGATCTGGAAGGCGTGCTGTTCGACCCCAGCGATGGTGATATCGACCCGGCGCAGCTGACACAGGCGCTGGCCAAGGGTGCACGCGACATGGGCGCGAAAATCCTGCGCTTTACGCCCGCAACCGGCGTGACACAGCATGAGGATGGCAGTTGGACCGTCAGCACCGAAAAGGGCGATATCGACTGCGATTACGTGGTCAACGCCGCCGGGTATTACGCGCAGCGTGTCGGTGAATGGTTCAAGCCCTATGGCGGGCGCACCGTGCCGATGATGGTGATGAGCCACCAGTATCTGCTGACCGAGGAAATCCCCGAGATTGAGGCTTGGTCGAAGCAATCCGGCCAGAAGCTGCCGCTGCTGCGCGACGTGGATGTGTCCTATTACCTGCGTCAGGAAAAGCACGGCTTTAACATCGGCCCGTATGAGCCCAACTGCCGCGCACATTGGGAAACCGATTCCGACCCGATGCCCGACGATTTTAGCTTCCAGCTCTGGTCCGACGATCTGGACCGGATCGAAGACATCGTGGCCGACGCGATGGAGCGTGTGCCGCTGTCCGGTGAGGCCGGAATCTCGCGTATCATCAACGGCCCGATCCCCTATGCGCCTGACGGTCTGCCGCTGATCGGCCCGATGCCCGGTGTGAAGAACGCGTTCGAGGCCTGCGTCTTTACCTTTGGCATCGCGCAGGGCGGTGGTGCTGGCAAGGTGCTGGCGGAATGGATCGTCGATGGCCACACCGAATGGGATATGTGGTCGGTCGATCCGCGCCGTTACACCGACTACACCGATCACGATTACTGCGTGAAAAAGGGGATTGAGGTTTACGGCAACGAATACGCCATGCACTTCCCCCACCACGAATGGCCCGCCGCGCGCGACAAAAAGCTGTCGCCGGTGCATGACAAGGTCAAGGAACTGGGCGGTGTCATGGGCGCCTATAACGGCTGGGAGCGCGCCAACTGGTTCGCGATGCCGGGCGACGACACCTCGCTTGAGGCGACGCACACATGGGGCCGGTCCGGTCCGTGGGAGCAGCGGATCAAGGAAGAATGTGAGGCCGTGCGCGACCATTGCGGTGTGCTGGACCTGCCTGGCTTCTCGCGCTTCATGGTCAAGGGCGAGGGTGCCGCCGAGGCGCTGCGCGGTCTGGTCACGGGCGGTCTGCCCAAGGCGGGCCGGATGAACCTCGTCTACGTTTCGGACGACCGGGGCCGCATCCTGACCGAGATGTCCTGTATCCGTCTGGGCGAAGATGAGTTCGTGATGATCACCGCCGCCACGGCGCAGTGGCATGACCGCGATATCCTGCTGAAGGCGATGCCTGCCGGGGTGTCGGTCGAGGATGTCACCACCACCCGCGACACGCTGATCGTGACCGGCCCGAAATCGCGTGAGATCCTGTCGGGTCTAACCGATGCGGACCTGTCCACCGGATGGTTGACCCACCAGTCCGCTACCGTCGCCGGACAACCCGCCTATCTGATCCGCGTGTCCTTTGCCGGTGAACTGGGTTGGGAGGTTCATGCCCTGAACGAGCATATGCCCGCGATCTACGGTGCGATCATCGACGCCGGGGCCAAGCCGTTTGGCATGTACGCGCTGAACAGCTTGCGTATCGAAAAGGGATACCGCGCGTGGAAAGGCGATCTGTCGACCGATTACTCGCTTCTGCAAGGCGGGCTGGGGCGGTTCGTCAAGCTGGACAAGCCGCAGGACTTCCCCGGCAAGGCGGCGATCCTGAACGAAAAGCAGCAGGGCGTGAAGAAGTCGTTCGTTACCCTGACGGTCGAAGCCGGTGAGTGTGACGCGCCCTATATGTCCTGCATCTGGCAAGGCGATCAGACTGTGGGTGAGACGACCTCGGGCGCATGGGGTTATCGCGTGGGCAAATCCATCGCGCTGGGCATGATCAGGACCGAGCTTGCCAATCCCGGCACCGAGCTTGAGGTCGAAATCTACGGTCAGAAACACCGTGCCGTGGTACAAGAGGACCAACCGCTTTGGGACCCCGAGAACGAGCGGTTGCGCGCGTAACCCCGTACGGAGATCGCCATGAGCAAACGATACGCCAAACTGGGGCCCGGAGAGGGTCCCAACTATGACTGGGAAAACGACCACACCTTCGTGAAGGTGTCGGGTCAGGACACCGGTGGCGCATATACGCTCATGGAAGACAATCTGAAGGCCAGCTTCGCGCTTGGCCTTCATCGCCACGACAGCCATGCCGAGACCTTCTATTTTCTGGAAGGTGCGGTGGATTTCTACGTCGATGGCGACTGGCATCGGTGTATGCCGGGCACGACGATGCATGTCCCGCCCGGGGTGCCCCATGCCTGCCGGGTGGCCGATGCGGCCCCCGCCAGAATGCTGATGATCTTCCAACCCTCGGGCTTCGATGGCTTTCTTGCGGAACTGGCCGGGATGGATGAGGCTGACTTTGCCGATGAGGCCAAAATGGCCGCGCTCAACGCGCGGTACGACATTGTGCCGATGGGTCCGGTTCCGGCGCATCCCGATGCTGCGGGCTGACAGATGACTTTGCCCGAAACCATGTCCGGCGTTTACCTGACCCGTCACGGCGGGCCAGAGGCGCTGGAATGGCGGCAGGATATTCCCGTTCCTCAACCTGGTCCGGGGCAAGTGCTGGTGCGTGTCGCGGCTGCCGGGGTCAACAACACCGATATCAACACGCGGGTTGGCTGGTATTCCTCGGACGTCACAAGCGCCACCGGGGAGGTCGATCAGGATGTCGACTCCGGCGGCTGGGGCGGTGCGCTGCACTTCCCCCGGATTCAGGGCGGTGATCTGTGTGGCATCGTCGAAACGGTTGGCGCGGGGGCAGGGTTCCAGCCGGGTCAGCGCGTGACCTGCCCGATCAACCTGCCGCGCCCACGTCCGGGTCATCCGCAAGGGTTCATCGCCCTGGGGTCCGAGATCGATGGCGCGTTTGCGCAATATTGTCTGGTTGAGGCGGATGATCTTTATGACGTCAGTGCCTCGCCCCTGTCAGATGAGGAAATCGCCGCCATTCCCTGCGCTTTCGGCACCGCCGAGAACCTGCTGACCCGGGCGGGTGTGACTGTGGGCCACAAGGTCCTGATCACCGGCGCATCGGGCGGCGTTGGACTGGCCGCCGTGCAACTGGCCAGCCTGCGGGGCGCGTCGGTCTGGGGCGTGACCAGCGCGGCCAAGGCGGATGTGGTGAAAGCGCAGGGTGCGGTCCAGACCTTTGACCGGGATGCGGATTTGCCCGCCGACATGTTCGATGTTGTGATCGACGTGGTCGGTGGCCCGGCTTGGGCGGCGGTGATCCTGGCGCTGAAACCCGGCGGGCATTATGCCGTTTCAGGCGCGATTGCCGGTCCGATGGTTCAGGCCGATCTGCGCGACATCTATCTGCGCGATATCACCATCCACGGCTGCACCTATCAGGCGGCCGAGGTGTTTGGGCGTTTGGTCGAGTTGATGAATGCAGGGCGTATCAAGCCGTTGATTTCCCGCACATACCCCTTAGAGGACATCATCACGGCGCAAGAGGATTTTCAATCCAAGGCGCTGCCTGGAAAACTGGTGCTGATCCCGTAAGGAGCTGGAAACATGGCCGATATCACCCTACTGGATGGCTCGATCGGGCAAGAGCTGGTGAAACGCAGTGGAAAACGCCCCACGCCATTGTGGTCGACACGGGTGATGATCGATCACCCCGAACTGGTGCACGACGTTCATGCCGAATATTTCCGGCGCGGCGCGACCGTGGCAACGACCAACACCTACGCCGTTCATCGTTCGCGTCTGGTGCGGGAAGGGATCGAGGATCAGCTTGCAACCCTGGTTGAAACAGCCGTCGCGCAGGCAAACGCCGCGCGGCAGGGTACGGCAGGGCGGGTGGCCGGATCGCTCGGCCCGCTTCTGGCAACCTACCGGCCTGATCTGAAACCTGACCCAAAGGATGCGGCACGGAAGTTCGGCGAACTGGTCTCGTTGATGGCGGACGACGTAGATTTGTTTTTGATCGAAACGGTGTCTTCAGTGCTCGAGGCCGAAGGCACCCTGCGCGGCACGGAAGGCTGCGGCAAGCCGGTGTGGCTGGCCCTGTCGGCCATGGATGATGACGGAACGCGGTTGCGCTCGGGTGAGGCTTTGGAGCTGATCGCGCCTTTGGTCGCGCAGTACCAACCGCAGGCTTTGCTGATCAACTGCACCCGGCCCGAGGCTGTTCCCGCAGCACTGGACATCCTGTCCGGTATGGGGCTGCCCTACGGGGCCTATGCCAACGGTTTCACCCATATCGCCGACGGGTTTTTGCAGGATGCGCCAACCGTTGACAGCCTTCAGCAGCGCCATGACCTTGGCCCCGACGCCTATGCAGATCACGCGATGGCTTGGGTGGAACAGGGGGCCACGATTGTTGGCGGATGCTGCGAGATCGGCCCGGACCATATCGAGGCGCTGGCCCACCGCCTTGTGGCTGCCGGTCATCAGATCGTCTGAACCGAATGGGGGCTGAATGAAAAAGAAAAACAATTCAGCTTCGGCGGATCAGACCGCTGACCCGATCCATTTTGACATTCTGGTCGCGCCCGGATTTGTGCTGCTGGAACTCGCGTCACTTGTGGATGTTCTGCGCATTGCCAACCGGGTGAGTCCGACGCCACCATTCTCGTATAGCTACCGATCTCTGCGCGGCGGTGCTGTGGCCAGCAGCAGCGACGCGACAGTCGCGACCGAGGTCGTGTCGGCGCACCCCAACGCGGCTTATCTGTTCGTTATCGGCAACTCGAACCCGGACCACCCGGATCTGTCCCTGGGGCGGATCGTCTCGGACTATACCTATCGCGGCGCGCAGGTCTTCTTGCTGGCCGAAGCCGCCAGCCGGTATATCGACGAACAGGGCACTGCGGATCTGGCAACCCATTGGGAAAACGCCTCTTTCCTGCGTGAACGCGGTGCCCGGTTCGAGGCCACGCTGTCCATCGCCACCGAACGGGGCGGGGTGGTGACCTGCGCGGGCATGAGCGCGACCACCGATATCGCCCTGTCTGTGATCGGTCGCCATATCTCGGGTCCGACACAGATGACCGTGGCCGACATCATGCTGCACGAGAACATTCGCGACTTTGCGTCGATGCAGCCCTTCTCGGGCGCGAAAACCACGGCAACAGGCGATGCCAAGCTGGATCAGTGCATCAAGCTGATGCAGGCGAATATCGAAGACCCATTGCCCATCCACGAACTGGTCGATGCGCTTGGCATCTCGAACAGATCGCTTGAGCGGAAGTTCAAGGCCTTCTTCGGCACCACACCCAACGGGTTCTACCGTGAAATGCGATTGGCCAAGGCCAACAACCTGCTGCTGAACACCACCATGAGCGTCCGCGAAATCGGACTGGCCTGCGGGTTCCCGAACGGATTCTCCTCGGTATACAAAAGTTTCTTCGGCGTCACGCCCTTCGTGATGCGTCGGCAAAAGAGACAATCCGCACAAAGATGATTTTTGCGGATGCGGTGACGTTTTTGATGGATTCTGTGTCGATCTTTCGTGTCATGCAGATGAAAACCTGACAAAGCGGAGTCGTCAGAATGGTTGATCTTCCCAACAAGGCCCGCGTGGTCATCATCGGCGGTGGCGTCGTCGGATGTTCGGTCGCGTATCACCTGACCAAGAAAGGCTGGAACGATGTTGTCCTGCTTGAACGCAAGCAACTGACCAGCGGCACCACATGGCACGCGGCGGGCCTGATTGCGCAGCTGCGCGCGACGGCCAACATGACCAAGCTGGCGAAATACAGTCAGGAGCTTTACGGCGCGCTCGAGGAAGAAACCGGCGTTGCCACGGGGTTCAAGCGGGTCGGTTCGATCACCGTGGCCCTGACCGAAGACCGCAAGGAAGAGATTTACCGTCAGGCCGCCATGGCCCGCGCCTTTGGCGTTGAGGTCGAGGAAATCTCGAACGAGCGCGTGCAGGAGATGTATCCGCACCTGAACCTCGACGGTGTCACAGGTGCCGTCTACCTGCCGCTGGACGGGCAGGGCGACCCGGCAAACATCGCGCTGGCGCTGGCAAAGGGTGCGCGTCAGCGGGGCGGGATCGTCAAAGAACGGATCAAGGTCACAGATATTGTCAAAGAGGGCCGCAAGGTCACGGGTGTAGACTGGGTCGCCGATGACGGCAGCGCCTCGGGTCATATCGAATGCGACATGGTGGTGAACTGCGCAGGCATGTGGGGGCACGAGGTTGGCCGCATGGCCGGCGTGAACGTGCCGCTGCACGCGTGTGAACACTTCTACATCGTCTCGGAACCCATCGACGGTCTGACGCAATTGCCGGTGCTGCGCGTGCCGGACGAATGCGCCTATTACAAGGAAGACGCGGGCAAGATGATGCTGGGCGCGTTCGAACCCATCGCCAAGCCCTGGGCGATGGATGGCATCCCCGACAGTTTCGAGTTTGACCAACTGCCCGAGGATTTCGATCATTTCGAGCCGATCCTCGAGGCCGCCTGCGAGCGGATGCCGATGCTGGCCGAGGCGGGGATTCATACGTTCTTTAACGGCCCGGAATCCTTCACGCCCGACGACGCCTATCATCTGGGTCTTGCGCCCGAGATGGACAATGTCTGGGTCGCCGCCGGGTTCAACTCAATCGGTATCCAATCCGCTGGCGGTGCGGGTATGGCGCTGGCCGAATGGATGGACAGCGGCGAGAAACCGTTCGATCTGGGTGACGTGGATATCAGCCGGATGCAGCCGTTTCAGGGCAACAAACAGTACCTGTATGAGCGCTCGAAAGAGACGCTGGGCCTGCTTTACGCCGACCACTACCCCTATCGTCAAAAAGCAACCGCGCGCGGCGTGCGCCGGACACCGTTCCATCACCACCTGAAGGAACACGGGGCGGTATTCGGCGAAATCGCGGGTTGGGAACGCGCCAACTGGTTCGCGAATGAAGGGCAGGAACGCGAATACCAGTACAGCTGGAAACGTCAGAACTGGTTCGAAAATTCGGCTGCCGAACACCGGGCGGTGCGCGAGAATGTCGGCATGTATGACATGTCGTCCTTCGGCAAAATCCGCGTCGAAGGCCCGGATGCCGAGGCGTTCATGAACTATATCGGCGGCGGTGATTACGCGGTGCCCAATGGCAAGATCGTCTACACCCAGTTCCTGAACCGCTCGGGCGGGATTGAGGCGGACGTGACCGTCACCCGCCTGACCGAGACATCCTATCTGGTGGTCACCCCGGCGGCGACGCGTCTGGCCGATCAGACCTGGATGCAGCGCAATGCCGGTGGTTTCAACGTGGTCATCACCGACGTCACCGCAGGCGAGGGCGTGCTGGCCGTCATGGGCCCGAATGCGCGCAAGCTGCTGGAAAAAGTCTCTCCGGCCGATTTCTCGAACGCGACCAACCCGTTTGGCACCGCGCAGGAGATCGAGATCGGCATGGGCCTGGCCCGCGCCCATCGCGTGACCTATGTAGGCGAGCTTGGGTGGGAGGTTTATGTTTCCTCCGACATGGCGGGCCATGTCTTTGAGACGCTGCACGAAGCCGGTCAGGACATGGGCCTGAAACTGTGCGGTATGCACATGATGGACAGCTGCCGGATCGAAAAAGGCTTCCGCCATTTCGGCCATGACATCACCTGCGAGGATCATGTGGTTGATGCGGGCCTTGGCTTTGCCGTCAAGGTCGACAAGGGCTGCGATTTTATCGGGCGCGAGGCTGTGATCGCGCGCAAGGAAAGCGGGCCGATGAACCGTCTGGTGCAGTTCAAGCTGACCGATCCCGAGCCATTGCTGTTCCACAATGAACCGATCATCCGCGACGGCGAATATGTGGGCTATTTGAGTTCGGGCAACTATGGCCACACGCTGGGCGGTGCCATCGGCATGGGTTATGTGCCCTGCGAGGGCGAGAAAGCAGCGGATGTTCTGGCCTCGACCTATGAGATCGACGTGTGTGGTGTGAAGGTCAAGGCAGAGGCGTCTCTTAAGCCGATGTACGACCCGAAATCGGAACGTGTGAAACTGTGACGAAGGGGGCAGGGGGCTCTGCCCCCGCCGCCCGTTCCGGGCGACTCCCCCGAGGTATTTATAGCCAGATGAAGCAGGGGATCCGCTCTTCATCTGGCCAAAAATATCTCGGAGCGCGAGGCAGAGCCTCGCATTCGCAACAGCGCCTTTCGCGCGACGTTCGTGGGTGACCCATCACAATTCGTTATATTGGGCTTCACGGTTTTCAGAGTTTTCAAGCGCCGCTGATCTGCCGTAAACCGGTCCGGTATCAACCGGAGATCCCCCGTGGCAGACACGCCCGTACCTTCCCAGAACGTGGACACGCCCAAGGGGCTTGCTCTGGCTGTCACGGCCTATGTTTTGTGGGGGTTTCTTCCGCTTTACATGAAGGCGCTGGATCATCTGGGTCCCTTCGAGGTGGTTGCACATCGTGTGATCTGGTCAGTGCCTGTGGCGGGGTTGTTGCTGATTGCTCTTGGACGCACGCGGGATTTGAAGGCGGCGCTTGGCAATCCCAAGATGCTGGGCATGGCCGCTGTGACGGCAGCGCTGATTTCCATTAACTGGGCGATCTATGTCTGGGCGATTTCAACCGGCCACGCGCTGGATGCCGCTTTGGGGTACTATATCAACCCGCTGTTCAGTATCGCACTGGGTGCCCTGCTGTTGCGAGAGTCGCTGACGCGTACGCAATTGCTGGCCATCGGTCTTGCGGCGTTGGGCGTTGTGGTTCTGGTTCTGGAAGCCGGGCGCCTGCCATGGGCTGCGCTGAGTCTGATGGTGACCTGGGGCTTTTATGCGTTTTTCAAACGATCTTTACCGATTGGCCCAAATCAGGGTTTTCTGCTTGAGGTTCTGATCCTGCTGATCCCCGCGCTGGTCTATGTGACCTGGCTGGGTGTTCAGGGCTCGGGCCATTTTGGAGTGAGGCTGTCGGACACGCTGTTGCTGTCCTGCGCAGGGGTCGTCACCGCAGTGCCGCTTTTGGTCTATGCCAACGGGGCCAAGCTGGTGCGCCTGTCGACGATGGGAATTCTGCAATATATCGCACCCACGATGATCTTCATCACGGCTGTAACCGTGTTCGGAGAACAGATCGACCGGGGCCGCATGATCGCCTTCCCGCTGATCTGGTCGGCTCTGGTGGTGTATTCGATCCCGATGATCCGGCAGGCGCGGGCTCAGGCCTGAAGCAAAAGCCGTGCGGCTTTGTCGGCCCAGATCGCATAGGCTTTGGGGCTTGGATGGTACCCGTCCGGCGCAGCCAGTGCCGGATCGTCGGGTAAGTCCAGTGTCAGATGCTTGAGTTGCGGGTGGGCCGCTGCGACCTGTTGCAATCCGCGATCCAGCCGGGCGGATTGGCGCCCCAGAACCCAGGCCAGAGGATGTGGCAAGGCGGGAAAGCGGTGCATCTGGGGAACGCCGGTCACCACAACCTTGCGCGCGCCAAACCGTTGCGTCAGCAGTTTCGCCAACTGGTTCTGCCGGTCGAGGAAGCGACGGTATGTAACCCCACGGGTCACGTCATTGACCCCAAGCGCGGTGACGACGGCGTCGAATTCGCCCTGAATCCCAAGCAGGCGGTCGATCGTGTCCTGGGTCGTGTGCCCCGTCGTGGCCTCCAGCCGCCATTCGACCGAGTGATGCCGGGACAGTCGGTTCACCAGTTGACCCGAAAGCGCCTGATCCTGCGTGCCCGCACCGACCCCGGCGGCAGAGCTGTCACCCGTGATCAACAGACGCAGACGCGGCCCGCGCCCGGTGCGCCCTTCGCGCGGCCCGATGGGTTCGGGCAACATCTGGGCCTTGCGGCGCACGGTCAGCCCTTGAACTGCCAGAACAGGCAGCAGAGGCAGGCGCAAAATCTGATCGGCGGCAATCGGGTTTGGCATGTTCAGCTGAGCGCGGATTTGAATTCCAGAAAGCGCGGGTCGCTCATTACGCGGGCCATCATCGCCTCACGCAGGGCTCCGATGGTCTTGTGGGGGCGCATGGCGACCTCGAATTGCTGTATCAGGCCATCGTTGTTCAGGGTGATCAGGTCCACGCCGACTGCATCCAGATCGCCGACCTTGCATTGGAACTCCAGCGCCCAATCGTTGCCGTCGCCCATGACCCGGCGATAGCGAAAATCGGAAAAAACCTGTCCGACGTGACCCAGCACAGCCGCAACCGGGGCGCGGCCTGTCCACGTGCTGTAATAGGTCGGTGGCATGAACCGGACGTCTTCGGCCAGAAGCTCATGGATCAGCGTCTCGTCGCCCTTGGCGACAACCTCTTGCATACGTTGGATTGTTGGATGCATGTCCTCTCCCCTTGCTGATCTCAAAGGTTTACGATCACTGCGCGGCACGCAAGGACGACGTTGCGGGAAGGGGCACTCTGCGATAGGCACAGCCGCATGAGCGAGACCTATGATCCCCCCCAGACACCGCTGGATATATTGCACGAAGATGCGCAACTGATCGTGGTGAACAAACCCTCGGGCCTGTTGTCCGTGCCGGGGCGGGGCGAGCATCTGGCCGATTGCCTGCTGACACGGGTACAGGCGGCGTTTCCGCAGGCCCTGTTGGTGCACCGGCTGGATCGGGATACCTCGGGCGTGATGGTGTTTGCCCAGACACCTCATGCGCAGCGGCATCTGAGTATGCAGTTCGAGCAGCGCCAGACCCGAAAAACCTATGTCGCGCGCGTTTGGGGGCACCTTGAGGCCAAGACGGGGACGGTAAACTTACCGCTGATCGTCGATTGGCCCAACCGACCGCGCCAAATGGTGTGCCATGAGACCGGCAAGCCGGCCGTCACAGATTGGCGCGTGGTGAAATACGACGGCGACACGACGCGCGTGCGTCTGTTTCCCAAAACCGGACGGTCGCATCAGTTGCGGATTCACATGCAAGCGTTGGGCCACCCGATTCTGGGTGACCCGTTCTATGCCGAAGGTGCGGCTCGGGATTACCCGCGCCTGATGCTGCATTCCGAGGAGTTGCGATTGAAACATCCCGAAGGTGGTGTTTCGATGAAATTCAGGGCACCTGCGGATTTCTGATCTTAAACGGCGCTGCCCCACAGCATTTTCAGATTGCCGAGAGAAAAGCGCCGTGTGCGTTTGCGCGGCGTTGCCTTTTCGCAATGCCGCGCGGATGCCAGTTCGCGCTCGATCTCAAAGGCGCGCAGGCTGTGGTCCTGTGACCAGCGGTCCAGTTTCAGGGTCATCATCACGTGATTGTCGCGGCTGGGCATGGTTGCCTCCTTTTCTTGTGCTGACCCAGCCTCGCCCAATACTCCTGACACCACCCTGTCAGGGGGCTGTGCTAAAGTGTCAGTACTTGTCACGGAGATCACCATGCGCCGTTCGTCCCGGTTGTTTGAAATCATCCAGATCCTGCGCGCCTCGGATGTGCCGGTCACGGCGGATGCACTGGCCGAACGGTTGGAGGTATCCGTGCGCACCGTCTATCGCGACATTTCCGAATTGCAGGCCCAGCGTACGCCGATCGAGGGCGAGGCCGGGGTTGGTTACATCATGCGGCGTGGCTATGACCTGCCGCCGCTGAATTTCGACGCCGAGGAGGTTGAGGCGCTGTGGGTGGGTCTGTCGATGCTGGCCCGAACAGGCGACAGCCACCTGCAGCGAGCGGCCAACCGGATCTGCCAGAAGATCGACGCGCTGCATTGCCCGGCGGACTGGCTACAAGTCGCAACCTGGGGAGCACCGCTCGATGATCCGGCCAAGGGTTGCATTCCGGTCGCGCAATATCGCGAGGCAATCCGGGCCGAGCAGAAAATCCGCATCACTTATGTCAGCGGCGAAGGCCAACGCTCGGAACGGATCGTCCGGCCCGTGGCCCTGATCTATCACATCGAATGCACCATGCTGGCAGGGTGGTGCGAGCTGCGCAGCGCCTTCCGGCATTTCAGAACCGACCGTATCTGGGCCTGCGAGGCTACGGGTCAGAGCTTTGGCGGCCAGGGTGCATCCCTGCGCGATCTGTGGAACGAACAGGAGGGTGTGACCGCAGCCCAGTAACCCGTCTTGGCGGGGAATCGCCGACCTCACCGCATTGTTGCTTGAGCCTGCCTGCAGACGCCGTGATATACTGCGCTGAACAAGGCAAACCCGAACAAACGGGGGCCAGAGCAGAAGGTGACATCATGACGATTTCCAAGTTTTTTATGGCAAGTGGGCTGTGCTCGGCGATGGCATTGGCGGCGTGTACCGATCCGGGCACGCTGAACCTGCCCAGTGATCCCAACCAGAACGCCAGACAGGGCGCCATTATCGGTGGGCTGGTCGGCGCGGGTGTTGGCGCGATTGCCAATGATTCCGACCCTCTGCTGGGTGCATTGGCCGGAGGCGCCATTGGCGCGGCGGGCGGTGGCCTGATCGGCAATCAACTGGACAAGCAGGCGGCTGAACTGCGCCAGCAACTGGCCAATGACGGGATCACCATCGTCAATGCCGGGGATCGCCTGATCGTCACCGTGCCGAATGACATCACCTTTGACACCGACAGCGCCACCGTGCGCCCGGCCCTGCGCGCCGATCTGACGCGCGTTGGCCAGAATCTGGTGAACTACCCGAATTCGAACGTGCAGATCATCGGGCACACAGACAGCGATGGCGACGCCGCCTATAACCAGGGCCTGTCCGTACGTCGTGCGAATGCGGTGGCCGATATTCTTCAGGCCAACGGTGTGAACTACAACCGCATTCGCACCATCGGGCAGGGTGAGAACAACCCGGTTGCCTCGAACCTGACACCTGCGGGCAAGGCACAGAACCGCCGGGTCGAGATTGTGATCGTTCCCAGCGGCAACGCCTGATCGCGCAGCACCTGTGCAAGAAACGGGGTTTGGATCGAGCCTGTCCCGGTCTAACTATGGGGAAACAACGAAACGGAGTTTCCCCCGATGTCCAACCCCACGCTGCTGGGCCTGTCCGGGTCCCTGCGCCAGAACGCAACCAACCGCAAATTGCTGCGCGAGGCCGCGCGCCTGTTTGACCCCGCCAGCTTTGTCGAAGCCGATCTGAACCTGCCGCTTTACGATGGTGATCTGGAAGAGGGTGAGGGCATCCCGGCCATGGTCCAAACGCTCAGGGATCAGATCGAGCAGGCGGATGCGGTGATCATCTCGACCCCGGAATATAACAAGGGGCCGTCGGGCGTTTTGAAGAACGCGCTGGATTGGGTCAGCCGGACCGAGGGCAACCCATGGGCCGACAAGCCGGTTGCCGTGATGTCGGCGGCGGCGGGCCGCGCGGGCGGGGAACGGGCGCAGATGATCCTGCGCGCTTATATGGTGCCGTTCCAGCCGATGATCCTGCAAGGCCCCGAGATTCATCTGGCCAACAGTTCGAACGAATTCGACGAACAGGGCAGGCTGGTCAGTGCGCGGTATGAAAAGTCACTGGGCACCCTGATGCAGAAGCTGCGTGGCCTGATCGCATAACGCGCGGTCACGGCCGCCCCACCGGTGGTGCCAGTGTTACAGCGAGGCTTCGGGCCGGAAATCATCCGGGATCGTGTCGCGCTCGTCCAGGATCAGATCGGCCAAGACCTCGGCCACCTTCGGGGCCATGCCGAAACCGATCTTGAACCCTCCGTTGGCGATGAACTGCCCTTGGTGCAGCGGGTGTTCCCCAAGCATTGGCGCGCGGCTTTTGCTGCGGGGGCGAACACCGGCCCAACGCTCGATCACTTCGGCCCCGTGCAGCACGGGAACCGCCTGCATCGCCCGTTCGATCACATCGTCCAGCGCGCTGTCGGTGCTGGTGGGATCGTCGTAACCGCGTTCCGAGGTCGAGCCGATGGCCAGAGTTCCGTCCGCATGGGGTACGATATGGATCGCATCCGCAAACAGCTGCGGCACCGGGCCCGCATCAAACCGCAACAGCGCCGCTTGCCCTTTCACGCCATTGCCGACCGTTTTGCCGAAAGCGTCGCTCAGCTCTTGCAGACCGGCCAGCCCGGTGGCGTGCACGACGTGGCCAGCATCGGGTGCGTTGGCGACAACCTCGACCCCCATGACCGCCAAAGCCGCCACCAGCGCGGCACAGGCGCGGCGCGGGTGCATGCGGGCGGTCAGGGTGTCATGGATGACATAGCCGGTCGGGCTGGGCGGGGACCATGATCCGGCCTCAGCCACGTCGATCACCCTCCACGCGGCCCGGCCCTGCCACAGTTCCTGTGCCGTGAGTTCCCGCGCGCGCGCCAGATCAAGGCTGCGCTGGTCCGCAATTGGCTGGATGCGCCCCAGCCGCCCGTATCCCGCTGAAACGCCCCCGACGGCCTCGACCTGCGTCCAGAAGGGTTCGGCCATGATCAGGCTGTCGAACTGAAAGGCCTTCTTGGCGTTCCAGTTCTCGGGCACGTGCGGAGCCAGCGCCCCGACCAGACCGCCGCTGGAGCCCGCGCCCGGGCCAAAGGGGTCGACAACCTGCACCTTCGCGCCGCGTCGCGCGCAGGTCCAGGCGATGGACAGGCCGAAAATCCCAGCGCCGCGGACCGTCACATCGACCATTGCCAAATTCCTTTTCCTTGTTCAGTGTCGCGCCGCTTAGCTACAGGATTCCCCGATGGCAGACCAGCGCGCCGAGGTCACATGGACCGAGGATCAGATACCCGTCTCGGATCGTTTCGACGACCCATATTACTCGCTGCAAAACGGGGTTGAAGAGACGCGCCATGTGTTCCTTGCGGGCAACGACCTGCCTGCGCGCTTTGCGCCCGGTTTTCACATTGCCGAACTGGGCTTTGGCACCGGGCTGAACATGCTCACCGCTTGGTCGGTATGGGAGCAGTCAGGTCACACGACCCCGCTGAGGTTCACAAGCTTCGAAGCGTATCCGATGGAGCTCGAGGACATGCGGCGGGCCTTGGCGGTATTCCCCGAATTGACGCCCTGGGCGGATCGATTTCTTGCACAATGGGCGGGGGGTGGATGCCAGTTGGAAACGCTGGACCTGACCGTTGTCGTAGGCGATGCGCGTCAGACCTTGTGCGACTGGCAGGACAAGGCGGATGCGTGGTTTCTGGATGGCTTCTCGCCCGCCAAAAACCCCGAGCTTTGGGGCGCGGACCTGATGCAGCAGGTCGCCGACCACACGGTCAAAGGCGGCACCGCCGCAACCTACACCGCCGCCGGATTCGTGCGGCGGGGACTTGAGGACGCCGGTTTCGACGTGACCCGAACCCCCGGCTATGGCCGCAAACGCCACATGACACGGGCGGTCAAAGCATGACGCAGCAAAACAACGTCCGTGCAGGCATCGCCCTGATGATCGGTGCCACCATCGTCTTTGCTTTGCAGGACGGAATCTCGCGCCATCTGGCCGGGACATACAACACCTACATGGTTGTGATGATCCGCTATTGGTTCTTTGCGGCCTTCGTTATCACTCTGGCCGCGCGGTCATCGGGTGGGCTGGGCGCGGCCACACGAACCAGTCAACTTGGGCTGCAGATCTTTCGCGGCATCCTGCTGGCAGGTGAGATTTGCGTCGCCGTGTTCAGCTTCACCGTTTTGGGCCTGATCGACAGTATGGCGGTCTTCATCTGCTATCCGCTGCTTGTCGCGGCCCTCAGCGGCCCTGTGTTGGGCGAAAAGGTGGGTTGGCGCAGATGGGCGGCGATTGGTGTTGGCTGTATCGGGGTCCTGATCATCCTGCAACCGGGCGTCGGCGTGTTTAACCCATGGGCCATCATCCCGCTGATCTCGGCCCTGATGTTTGCCCTGTATGGCCTTCTGACGCGCTATGCCGCGCGCCGCGACAGCACGGCCACCAGCTTTTTCTGGACCGGCGTGTCCGGCGCAGTCGCAATGACGCTTGTCGGTATGTGGTTCTGGGAACCCATGGCCCCGCGCGACTGGGGCTGGATGGCGGTGCTGTGCGTCAGCGGCGCGCTTGGGCACTGGCTACTGATCAAGTGCTATGAAATGGCCGAGGCCAGTGCAGTTCAACCCTTCGCCTATTTCCACCTTGTCTGGAGCGCGATCCTGGGCATCTCGATCTTTGGTGAGGTGCTGCGCCCCGAAGTTGTCGTCGGGGCCGCCTTTGTCGTGGCGGCGGGCCTGTTCACCCTATGGCGCGAACGCCGCCAGAGTTGACCCGGTCAGTTCTTGCGAGAACGGGATCGGCAGGGCCGGTTTACCCAGCCGCGCCCGATAGACCGGCAGGCTTTCGGCCACACGCATCACATAGTTGCGGGTTTCGCTGAAGGGTA
This sequence comes from Ruegeria sp. AD6, assembly GCF_056542325.1. Taxonomy (NCBI): domain Bacteria; kingdom Pseudomonadati; phylum Pseudomonadota; class Alphaproteobacteria; order Rhodobacterales; family Roseobacteraceae; genus Ruegeria; species Ruegeria sp. AD6. The sequence continues at coordinate 123,679 of NZ_JBQFZQ010000008.1, forward strand.
TCGTCTCGATCCAGTCGACCACATCCACCTGCCCCCGGCGCGGGTCGCCATAGCGCTGCATCCACGAAATGGGCCGTCTAGGCCCGGCGTTATAGCCTGCCGCCATCATGACCACATTGCCGTTGAAATCCGCTGCCAGCCCGGACAGGTAATTGGCCCCCAGCTTGGCGTTATATTGCCAGTCCGAGGTCAACCGACCCGTCTGATGCCTGCTGAGTATCCCCAATTCCTGCGCCACCAGTTTCGCCGTGGCCGGCATCACCTGCATCAGACCCCGCGCGCCCGCACCGCTGATCACAACCGGATCAAACTCGCTTTCGCGGCGGGCAATGGCCAGCGTCATTTCCTTGGCCATGGGCAGGCCCATATCGGCGACGGGATGGACCGGGTAATAAGCCGCTGGCAGAACCGTCCCGGTGGTGGCCGCCCGCTTGGCGATCATCACCGCCAGATGCGGTTCGTTCAACTCAATCGCCAGATCGCCAAGCTGATTGGCCTGAACCGGGTCGAGGCCTTCGACCAGATGGGTCAAAAACCGTTCCGACAGATTGTCCTCGCCCGCTTTCAACAGCAGCAACCCCGCCTCCAGAACGCTGGAATCGGCGAACCCCGCCTGCCGCCAATGCGGTGCACGGCGGGGGGTGGCCAGTTCAGGATCAAACGGACGCCCGATCTGTTCAGCCGCTAGCAGCCCGTAGAATGAGGTCTGATTGTCGGCCCCGACCGCATAGGCCTCATAGGCTTTCTCGGCATTGCCCTGCGCGGCATAGGCGCGGCCCAGCCAATACCCTCCACGCCCTTTCGAGATTGGGGACTGCACGGCGGTCGAGAAATTCTGGAAATGGCGCACGGCAGTTGCCGGGTCGTCCAGCCTGCGCAGGGCCAGAAACCCGGCCAGCCATTCCAGATCGGCATAGGCATAGCCCATCTCAGGCGTCATATGGTGGTTGGCGGCGATCTGATAGGCCCGCGCGGCGCTGCCCTGCCTCATCTCCAGCCGCGCCAGTCTGCGCCGCCCTTCGGCCCATTTGTCCGGCTCACCCAGGGCTTCGGGGCTGGTCGATCGGGCCAGCATCAGATCGATGGCGCTGTCGTCCAGTTCCTTCCGGTCGCGCCAGACAAAACGATCAAAGGCAAGTCCCGGCGCGTCCGCGACCGTCTTTGGAACCGCCGCAACCTTGGCATCGACCCCCGGCGCGCGCTTTTGCAACGCGATACGAGCCTCGGCCAGTTTGCGGTCATCTGCGCCGACCAAGGGCAGCATCTGCGCCGCACTGACCAGATGACCGTCCCATAACATCCGGTCCAACCGTGCCGCATGATGAGGCTTCAACAGCTTGCCGAAATTCTCAAGGTAATCCTTCTGCAACCCGGACCCCATCGGCATCGTACGCCAGGCTGTGACGATATCGGCCTGCGCCTCGCCCTGTTGCCCCCTGGCCATCAGCGCCACGGCATAGTTCAGCGCGCCTTCTGCTGTTTGGGGCGGTGTGTCGGCATAGAACTTCAGCACCCGATCCGGGTCCGCGCCCGTAAAAGATGGCTCGCTTTTCCGGCGCAGCCAGGCGAGGCCTGGCCAATCCGGGCGGCGATCCAGAAACACCAGCACATCGCCGGAACTGCCAAACCCTTGCCGCAACCAGTGCCAGACAATGATATCGCGCGAAACAGACCCGCGTTGCCCGGACACACGCAGTGCCTCGTTCCAGTCCCCTTTGCGCATCTCGCTGAGCCCGGCACGCAGATCGGCGGCGGCATCTGCCTGCGCGGTCTGCGGTGACAGTGTGGAATACAGAATCACGGCCACCAACAGGCCCAGAACGCGTGTCATGCCTTGCATTTCCCAACCAACCAAGGATAGAGGCTGTGAGGATAAACCTTGCGCCGCCGGGATCAACTCACAAAGCCTAAATCGTGAAGGCCCGCGATGTAAAAAACACGAAAACTGCACCCTAAGGAGCGTGTCATGTTCAAAGGCTCTATGCCAGCCCTCGTCACCCCGTTTACAAACGGCGAGTTGGACCTGGATACGCTCAAACATCTGGTCGAATGGCAGATCGAGTGCGGATCGACCGGGCTGGTGCCGGTGGGCACCACCGGGGAAAGCCCGACGCTCAGTCATGATGAGCATGAGACGGTTGTGGAAGAGGTCGTCAAAGCCTCGGCAGGCCGTGTTCCGGTCATCGCAGGCGCCGGATCGAACAACACGGTAGAGGCCGTGCGCTTTGTGCAATTTGCCAAGAAGGTCGGCGCGGACGCGGCTTTGGTCGTGACACCCTACTACAACAAGCCAACCCAGCGCGGCCTGATCGAACATTTCGCGACCCTGCACGAGTGTGCGGACATTCCGATCATCATCTACAACATCCCCGGCCGCTCGGTCATTGACATGTCGCCCGCCACCATGGGTGAGCTGGCCAAGTTGCCGCGTATCGTCGGCGTCAAAGACGCCACCGGCAATCTGGCGCGGGTCAGCCAGCAACGCGCCAGCTGCGGCGCCGAGTTTTGCCAGCTGTCGGGTGAGGATGCGACAGCGCTTGGCTTCAACGCCCATGGCGGTGTCGGCTGTATTTCGGTGACCGCCAACGTGGCTCCGAAACTCTGCGCCGAATTCCAGCAGGCCACCTTGTCGGGCAATTATGCGACAGCACTGGCCTATCAGGACCGCCTGATGCCACTGCACGAGGCGATCTTTATCGAACCCGGACTGGCCGGCGCAAAATACGCGCTCAGCAAGCTGGGCCGGTGCAGTGAAGAAATTCGCTTGCCGCTGACCACGCTGGAAGACAGCACAAAAGCGGCCATTGACGCAGCCATGGCCCATGCCGGTCTGATCTGAGCCAAAACAAATCCAAGCAAAAAGGGCGGCCTCGATCCCCGAGCGCCGCCCTTTCTATTTCCGCCCGGATCCAAGCTTCATCTGGCCAGAAATATCTCGGGGGGTGAATTGAGCCGCAGGCTCAAGAGGGGGGCTGGCCCCCCTACCTATCGCTTGCCATAATAAAGCCCGACCACATGTTCGGCCTGCGCAAAAAACAACCAGCGCGACATGGCAACGCCCGCCAGATGAGAGGCCACAGCCAGCAGCGCAAACAGATGCTTCACGATGACGCCCTCGACCGGCAGGACGATCAAGAGAAGCGGCAGGACAAACCCCAGACCGAACGACATCACACGCAGCTTCTGCGCATGTTTGCGCCCCACCACATGCACGAACTCGCGCAGCAGGTAGTTGGTGCCGGTATGGGGTGGCTCAAAGGCCCGGACATCTCCGCGCGTGCCCAACCCGGTTGCGGTTCCAAGGCTTGTTCCGGACCGTGCAAAGGCGCTGTCGCCTTGCTGCCAGTACAGAATCTGGATCAGCGCCGCGATCAGAAGCAGCGGCCAGGCGATTGAGGTTTGCCCGGCCAGCAAGGCCCCACCGGCCAGGCTGAAACTCAGAAACATTGCGGGGGTCAGTTTCATGTTCCAGCGCGGGATGGTCTTGAGTTGGGTGTAAATCATCGACGTAGTGAACACTGTCGCCAGCGAGAACAGCGAGCCCAGCAGTCCAAGCAAGCCCCACCGCTGACCCAGAAATACCGCGCCAATCGCGTAAAGCCCCATGACGATCAGCGCGAGAACGGCACACCAGCCTTCACGGCTGAGCCAGCTGGAACGCCATTGGGTGAAGGCCTTCCAAGCCCGTTCCGGGTGGCCAAGGTGAAAGGTCGAGGCCATCAGCCCGCCGACGGCCAGTGCATAGGCGATGGCAAAGAAGACAAAGGCCACCACGCCCGAGACGTCAGGCAGGCCGAGTCCCAGAAAGAACAACAGACCAAAGCCCAGACCGGACAGGGTGGTAAAGATAATGACGGATGGTGCGGGATGCATCAGCTTGTCCCTCCGGGCAATTTGTCGAGGGCTTTGTCGAGCCAGCCCATGAAGCCTTTGGGTTCTTCGGCCACGGGGGCCAGAAGCGGGGCCAGAATATCGATCTGATCCTCGACTGTATCCTTGGGCCGTGGCGGCAGGTATTTGTTGACGGGTTTGGTGCCCATCTCGGGCATCAGGTCCATGCCGTCACGCTCGGCCACCAGTTTGCTGACATCGCTGTCGGGATCGCCGAGATCACCGAAATGGCGGGCTCCGGCCGGGCAAGTGCGCACGCAGGAAGGCACGCGGTCCACCTCGGGCAGGTTTTCATTGTAGATCCGGTCGACGCAGAGGGTGCATTTCTTCATCACACCTTCGGCCATGTCCAGTTCGCGTGCGCCATAGGGGCAGGACCAAGCGCACAGGCCACAACCGATACAGTCGCTTTCGTTGACCAGAACGATCCCATCCTCGACCCGCTTGTAGCTGGCCCCGGTGGGGCAGACGGTGACGCAGGGGGCGTCTTCGCAATGCAGGCAGGATTTGGGGAAGTGAATCAGTTGGGCATGACCTTCGGCGGGTTGCACCTCGTATGAATGCACGCGGTTCAGGAAGGTGCCTGACGGGTTTGCGCCATAAGCGTCCTGATCAGACAGGGGCGCGCCGTAGTTTTCGGTGTTCCAGCCCTTGCAGGAAATCACGCAGGCGTGGCAGCCGACGCAGGTGTCCAGGTCGATGACCAGACCCATTTTGCGGTCAGTGGATTGAGGGAGCTGGGTCATGTCAGTGAACCTCTGCTTGTGAGGGTGGGGGAGGGGGCCAGCCCCCTCTTGAGCCTGCGGCTCAATTCACCCCCGAGGTATTTTTGAACAGAAGAAGAATGGAGTTCGGTCATTTTCCAACCTTCCATGCAATATCCTTCGGGCCAGTGCCGACGGGTGACTTGATTGCGTCAAATTCAGGCTGGCTTTCGGTATCTGGCGGCGGGCTGGCCTTTTCGATTTTCACCTTCAAGTCGAACCAGGCGGCCTGACCTGTCACCGGGTCGGAATTGGCCCATCGCATGCCATCGCCTTTTGCCGGCAGCAACTCGTGGATCAGGTGGTTCAGCAGGAAGCCCTTGGTCGCCTCAGGCGCGTCTTCTTGCAGGGCCCAGGCACCTTTGCGTTTGCCGATGGCGTTCCATGTCCAGACGGTGTTTTCGTTCAGCGCCGCCATTTCCATAACCGGCACGGTGATCTCGCCATGCGGAGAGCTGACCTTGGCCCAGTCGCCGTCCTTCAGCACGTGTTCGCGCATCAGTTTGGTCGGCACATAAAGCGGGTTGCGCCCGTGCAACTGCCGCAGCCACGCGTTCTGGGTGCCCCAGCTGTGATACATCGCCATCGGTCGCTGGGTCAGGGCGTTGACGGTGAAGCCCTCGTTGCCCTGCTGGTCGGTTTCGTACCAGATCGGCAGCGGGTCCATCTTGTCTTTGATGCGCTGGCGCAGATGTTCGGGCGGCTGTCGGTCGCCGTGACCTTCGGCAGCAAGCTGGAACTTGCGCATGGGTTCCGAGTAGAGTTGGAACAGATAGGGTTGCGGGCTGTCGTAGAGGCCCATGCCCACGGCCCAGTCCTGATAGGCCGTGTTCCACGGCTTGTAGTAATCGGCACCTTCGGGGATGTGGGCCACATAAAAGCCGCCATTTTCGATATAGCGGTTCAGCTGGTCGGGATTGACCTCGCCGCGCCCTTCCTTGTCGCCGGTTTCACCGCGGAATCCGGCCAGCGGGCCGATATTCGGGCGGCGTTCGTGGTTGACGATATAGTCGGCATAGTCCTTCCACTTGGCGCTGCCATCCTCGTTGGTGAAGCCGGGCAGGTTCATGCGGTTGGCAAGCTCGATCAGCACCGACTGGAAGCCGCGCACGTCGCGGTCGGGTTCGATCACCGGCCAGCGGATTGCGTCGGCAGCGGCGTCGGCCTCGCAGATCGGGCGGTCCAGCAGTGAGATACAGTCGTGCCGTTCCAGATAGGTGGTATCCGGCAGGATCAGGTCGGCATAGGCCACCATCTCGGACGAATAGGCATCCGAGTAGATGATGTTCGGAATGACGTAATTGCCGTCATCATCCTTGGCGGTCAGCATCTCCATCACGCCCTTGGTGTTCATGGACGAGTTCCATGACATATTCGCCATATACATGAACAGCGTATCGATCTTGTAAGGATCACCCGCAGCGGCGTTCGAGATCACCATATGCATCAGCCCGTGGGCCGACATCGGGTTTTCCCAGGTGAAGGCCTTGTCGATGCGGATGGGGTTGTCGTTGTCATCCAGCAGCAGATCGTCGGGGCCGCGCGGAAAGCCCAGATGCGGCCCGTTCAGGGGACGGCCGGGACGGCGGTCGCCATGGGGGGTCGGGTGCGCCTCGACCGGTTTCGGATAGGGCGGTTTGAAGCGGAAGCCGCCGGGAACCTCGACCGTGCCCAACAGGATTTGCAGCACATGCAGCGCACGACAGGTCTGGAAGCCGTTGGCATGGGCCGAAATCCCGCGCATCGAGTGGAAGCTGACCGGGCGACCGATGATTTTCGAATGGGTTTCACCCCGGAAATCGGTCCATTCATGGTCCAGCTCGATCGCCTCGTCAAAGGCGACGCGGGCGATTTCGGCGGCGATGGCGCGGATGCGGCTGGCCGGGATGCCACAGCGCTCGGCCACGGCCTCGGGGGCGTGATCGTCGGACAGGTATTTTTCGGCCATCAGGTGGAAAACAGGCCGGTGGGTCACGCCATCCTTTTCGTAGGTGGCCGACAGGTCGGGGCGGACGCCCGGTTTGTCAAAGGCTGTTGGTTCGCCCGTTGCCCGGTCGATCACCAGCGGTTTGCCGTCGGCATCGCGCAGGAACAGGCCTTTTTCTGGCCCTTCTGCGGCATTTACCAGAACCGGAGCATTGGTATAGCGGCTGAGGTAATCGAGATCGATCTTGCCCGCCTTCATCAGCACGTGGATCAGCGACAGGATGAACAGCCCATCGGTGCCCGGTGTGATCCCGACCCAGTCATCCGCCACAGCGTTATAGCCCGAACGGATCGGGTTCACCCCGATGACCCGTGCGCCGCGTTTCTTGATCTTGCCGATGCCCATCTTGATCGGGTTGCTGTCATGGTCCTCGGCCACGCCGAACAGCATGAACAGCTTGGTATGGTCCCAATCGGGCTGGCCGAATTCCCAGAACGCGCCGCCCATCGTATAGATGCCGCCCGCCGCCATGTTGACCGAGCAGAACCCGCCATGGGCCGCATAGTTCGGGGTGCCGAAATTCTGCGCCCAGAATGAGGTGAAGCTCTGGCTCTGATCCCGACCGGTGAAGAAGGCCAGTTTTTGGGGCGCGGTCTCGTGCAACTCGTTCAGCCAGCCAACGGCGGTGCTGATCGCCTCGTCCCACTCGATCTCGCGAAACTCGCCCGATCCGCGCGGGCCGACCCGGCGCAGCGGTTTGCGCAGGCGCGAAGGTGCGTTGACCTGCATGATCCCGGCACTGCCCTTGGCGCACAACACGCCCTTGTTGACCGGGTGATCGCGGTTGCCTTCGATATAGGCGACCTTGCCATCCTTCATATGCACATTGATGCCACAGCGACAGGCGCACATGTAACAGGTGGTCTTCCGCACCTCGTCCGAGACTTTGGGGCTGGTGTCGATAACGGGCTGGTTCATGTACGTCCCTTTTGCTGGTTATCAGACCCTCCTGGCATTCCGGTCAGGTCGAAGTCGTTGTGTCGCCCGGTTTTATCCGGGCTGGTTCTAGGTTTCAGGCTGTTGCGCCTGCACCGCTGTTACCGCGATCATGTGCAGCACATCGTCGGCAGAGCAACCCCGAGACAGGTCGTTCGCCGGTTTGGCCAGGCCTTGCAGCACCGGCCCGATGGCCTCGGCCCCGCCGATGCGCTGCGCGATCTTGTAGCCCAGGTTTCCGGCATCAAGGTTGGGGAAGACAAACACATTCGCCTGCCCTTCCAGAGGGGAATCCTTGGCCTTTTTGCTGGCCACTTCGGGGACATATGCGGCGTCGAACTGCAACTCTCCGTCGATCAGAAGATGCGGGCTGGCGGCTTTGGCGATGCGGGTGGCTTCGATCACCTTTGACACTTTGGGGTGATTTGCGCTGCCGCAGGTCGAGAAAGACAGCATGGCAACGCGCGGCGCGTCTCCGGTCAGTACATGGTAGGACGCAGCCGATGCCTGTGCGATCTCGGCCAGTTCCCGTTCGTCGGGATCAACCACCAGACCGCAATCGGCAAAGAGGTGGACGCCCTGAACCGCGTGGTGGTCGCGGTCATAGATCATCAGAAAGAAGCTGGACACCATATGAGCGTTTGGTGCCTTGCCGATGATCTGCAACGCCGCGCGCACCGTGTCCGAGGTGGTTTCAACCGCGCCACCCACGGTGCCATCAGCCAGCCCGAGATGGACCAGCATCGCGGCATAGTTCAGGCGGCTTTTGATCAAGTCCTGCGCCTTTTCGGGCGTCATGCACTTGTGCTTGCGCAGCTCATAGTAGGTCGCGGCGAACCGATCCGTGTGGGGGGATGTGGCCGGGTCGTGGATGTCGATCCCGTCAACATCGGCACCGCCCATTTCGGACAGCAGAGCGGTCACTTTGGCCTGATCGCCCACAAGGATGATGTCGGCGGCGTTTTCGGCACGCGCTTTCAGCGCACCTTCTACAACACGTGGATCATCGCCCTCGGCAAGGGCGATGATCTTTTTGGAACTGGTCGCAGCCCCAAGAATTTGACGCAGGGGCTTCACTGCGATCAGGCCTCGGCTTGCGGGGTCATGTCTGCGCCGTCGATGCCTGCAACAGCAACCGGCTTCTTCATCGCGTCACGGCGGAAGGGCTCACCCAATTCCTGGTTGATCATGGCTTCGATCAGGGTGGTGATGCCGTTCTTCTGATCCTCGATGGCCTGGTTCAGCGCTGCGGTCAGCTCGTCCTGAGTGCGTGCAACGACGCCTTTCAGACCACAGGCCTGCGCGATACCGGCATAAGAGACTTTGGTGTCCAGCTCGGTGCCGACGAAGTTGTCGTCAAACCACAGGGTCGAGTTCCGCTTTTCCGCACCCCACTGGTAGTTGCGGAAGACGATCTGAGTCACGGCGGGCCATTCTTCGCGGCCGATTGCGGTCAGTTCGTTCACCGCGATACCGAATGCACCGTCACCGGCGAAACCCACAACCGGAACGTCCGGCTGGCCGATTTTCGCGCCGACGATGGCGGGCAGGCCGTAACCGCAGGGACCGAACAGGCCGGGGGCCAGGTACTTACGGCCTTCTTCGAACGCAGGGTATGCGTTGCCGATGGCGCAGTTGTTGCCGATATCGGACGAAATGATCGCCTCTTTCGGCAGCGCGGCCTGAATGGCGCGCCACGCCATGCGGGGGCTCATCCAATCCGGCTTGGCGGCGCGTGCACGTTCGTTCCAGCTGGTGCCCGGATCGTCATCCTCGTGGGTCATCGAGGTCAGTTCCTGCGCCCATGCGGATTTCTTCTGGGCGATGCGGTCCTTACGGGCCTGACGGCCTTCGTCACCGGCAGTGCCGCTCAGGCGGGACAGGATGCCGTTGGCGACTTTGGCCGCGTCACCGATAATGCCAACGCTGACGTCTTTGGTCAGGCCAATGCGGTCAGGGTTGATATCGACCTGAATGATCTTGGCGTTTGTCGGCCAGTAGTTGATGCCGTAACCGGGCAGGGTCGAGAACGGGTTCAGGCGGGTGCCGAGGGCCAGAACCACGTCAGCTTCGCTGATCAGCTCCATACCGGCTTTCGAGCCGTTATAGCCCAGAGGACCGGCAAACAGCGGGTGCGAACCGGGGAAGGCGTCGTTGTGCTGGTAGCCAACGCAAACCGGGGCGTCCAGACGCTCGGCCAGGGCTTTCGACGCTTCGATGCCGCCGTCGGCCAGAACAACACCGGCACCGTTCAGGATGACAGGGTTCTTTGCGTTCGACAGCATTTCGGCCGCCGCAGCAACCGCATCTTCACCGCCCGAAGGACGTTCAAAATCGACGATCTTGGGCAGTTCGATGTCGATCACCTGGGTCCACATATCGCGCGGGATGTTCAGCTGCGCCGGGGCGCTGGCGCGCTTGGCGTTCATGATCACGCGGTTCAGAACCTCGGCCACGCGCGACGGGTCACGTACCTCTTCCTGATAGGCAACGCAGTCTGCGAACATGCGCATCTGCTCCATCTCCTGGAAGCCGCCCTGACCTATGGTCTTGTTGGCCGCCTGCGGAGTGACCAGCAGAACCGGAGTGTGGTTCCAGTAAGCGGTCTTAACGGCGGTCACGAAGTTGGTGATGCCGGGGCCGTTTTGCGCGATCATCATCGACATTTTGCCGGTGGCGCGGGTGTAACCGTCGGCCATCATACCGCCCGAACCCTCGTGGGCGCAGTCCCAGAACATGATCCCGGCTTTCGGGAACAGGTCCGAGATCGGCATCATCGCCGAGCCAATGATCCCGAACGCATGTTCGATCCCGTGCATTTGCAGAACCTTAACAAAGGCTTCTTCCGTGGTCATTTTCATCGGTGCGCTCTCCAATCATGAGTGAATTGGGCCGGGTGCATTGCCCAGCCTTTGATATGGTTTTGGCGCATGGGTGCAGTCGGCGTTAGGGCCAGACGGGAAAGCGGAATATATCCAGTCCGGACCTAGCCAGCCCGGATTGAATCGGCAATTTGCTTGATCCCGGGGGCGATGCGTTCGGGCGCAATCGAGGAATAACCCAGTCGGTAGTAGTTCTTGGGGCGGTCTGCGCCCGAAAAGAAGGGCTCGCCCGGTTCGATATGCACGCCCTGATCCTGCAACCTGCGGGCAAGCTGCGTGGTGTCGATATGTTCGGGGGCTTTCATCCAGATGGACGACCCGCCCAGCAGCCCGCGCCCGGCCACACCCAGCTTATGAGTCTGCACGGCCTCATCCAGCGCGGCCCGCCGCTTTGCCAGCGCGTTGGACATGCGCCTGATCTGAGCATCGTAATGCCCAAGCGACAGGAAATAGGCCGCTGTACGCTGCACATGCCCCGGCGGGTGGCGCAGCACCAGCGACCTTAACGCGCGCGCCTCGCGAATAAAGGACTCGGACCCGACCATGTAGCCAAGCCGAAGCCCCGGAAACAGCGATTTCGAAAAGCTGCCGACATAGATCACGCGCCCGTCGCGATCCATCGACTTCAGCGCCGGGGACGGCGCGCTTAGGTAGGCCATCTCGAACTCGTAATCATCTTCGACAATCATCGCGTTCAGGGCACGGGCGCGTTCCAGCAGTTCGGTCCGGCGGCTGACGGGCATGGTTGCGGTTGTCGGGCTTTGATGGCTGGGGGTGGTGAAAATCACATCGGTGCTTTCGGGCAGTGCCGCAGGCGGCAGCCCGTCGCTGTCCACGCGGATCGGCTCGATAGTGCAGCCCGAATGGGTCAGCAATTCCCGCAGCGCGTAATAGCACGGGTCTTCAATCGCAGCCGTGCGCCCGCGGTCCAGCAGGATGCGCGACGCCAGCCACAGCGCATTCTGGGCCCCCAGCGTGATCAGAATCTCTTCGGGTCGGGCAGTGATGCCCCGGCGTGGCAGAGTGTGGCGGGCAATGAATTCGACCAGCAGCGGGTCGTCCTGATCGGCATAGTCGGCGGTCAGGGAATCAAAATCCTTGTGCCCCAGTGCCCGCACCGCGCAGAGCCGCCAGTTGGCGTGATCGAACAGCGTCCGGTCGGCCTGCCCGTAGATGAAAGGATAGCGATATGTGCGCCAGTCGCTGGGTTTGGCCAGCATGTCACCGCCGGAAAACCGGCGCGCCAGCGCATTGTCCCAGTCGACATTTTCCTGGCTGCGCTGAACCGGCGTGTATTTTGGCGGCACGGGCGCATTCTCGGATACGTAATAGCCAGATCGCCCCTTTGCGGTCAGATAATCATTCGCCAGAAGCTCGGTATAGGCCAGCGTGACAGTGATCCGGCTGACACCCAGATGCGCCGCCAGTTTGCGGGATGAGGGCAGCTTTTCTCCCACGTGAAACCGCCCGGACAGGATGCCCTCGGCGATCATCTGCTGGATCTGCGCCTGCAGCGTGCCTTGCCCGTTAAGCTCAAGAAAGAAGGTGTCGATTGAGATTGCCATAGGCGCTTATAGATTGGACTTACTGGTGGGGCAATCTGGACTTACGGTTTTCCCGAAAATTTGCAGTGCGGATTGACGGGCACAGGGAATCAACCTAAATAACTAGAAATCTAGTTTAATGGAGAGTTCAGATGTGGGAAACAGCTGCCGCAGGGTTTTCGGCCATGGGGTCCGAGGCGCGGCTGAAGGTTCTGAAAACGCTTGTCCGCGCCGGTGAGGCCGGTCTGACAGTGGGCGAAATCCAGAACCGCACGGGAATCGCGCCATCGACTCTGGCGCATCATCTGCGGTTTCTGGCCGCTGGTGGTGTGGTCGAGCAGGAGAAAATCGGGCGCAGCACGATCAACCGCGCCTGCTTTGACGAGTTGCGAAATCTGGCGCAGTTCATTCTCAGCGAATGCTGCGCCGATGAGGTCGGGAAGGCCGCGAACGATGGCTGAATTGACGCAAAACCCGAAGGTCTCGGCCAAGGCCGTGTTGGATCTGATCAGGACACCCTGGGCGCTGATTGTTGCGATTCTGGCGCTGGTGGCGCTGTTGGATCCGGGCAACTGGGTTGAGGTTGTGACCTTTGCAGCCAAGGCGCTGGCGCATACGGGCCAGTATATCCTGTTTGCCGTTTTGCTGCTGTCCTACCTCAAGGCCACGGGGGCCGAGGTCATGGTGGCGCGCGCGTTTGAGGGGCGTGAAACCCGGATGATCTTGCTGGCGGCCCTGTTTGGCGGGCTTGCGCCGTTCTGTTCCTGCGAGGTCATTCCTTTCATCGCGGGGCTGCTGGCGCTGGGCGCACCACTGTCTGCTGTGATGGCGTTCTGGCTCAGCTCACCGCTGATTGATCCGCCGACTTTGTTGATCACGGCAGGCGCGCTGGGCTGGCCCTTTGCTATTGGTAAGGCCGTAGCCGCCGTTGCGCTTGGCCTGTTCGGAGGATTTGCTGTCCGCCTGCTGATGCGCAGCGGCGCATTTGCCCAGCCCTTGCGGGAATACAAGCCCGCCGGATGTTGCGGCTGTGGTCCCAAACTGGACGACAAGCCGGTCTGGAAATTCTGGCAGGAACCCGAGCGCCGTCAGCGGTTCCGCTCTGAGTTCGTGCATAACGGCGTCTTCCTGCTGAAATGGCTGGCGCTGGCCTATGTTCTCGAAGCACTGCTGGTCAGCTACGTGCCCGCCGACCTGATTGCCCGCGTTGTGGGCGGTGAAGGCGTGCTGCCCATCGTGGTTGCGGCGCTGGTTGGGATGCCGGCCTACCTGAACTCTTACGTGGCACCGCCGCTTCTGGCGGGGTTGATGGAGCAGGGGATGACCGCAGGGGCCGCGATGTCCTTTATGGTTGCCGGAGCGGTCAGTTCGATCCCGGCTATGGCGGCAGTCTGGTCGCTGGTGAAACCGCGCGTCTTCGCCACCTATCTTGGCCTTGGGGTCGGCGGGGCAATCGTCGCCGGGATCCTGTTCCAGATGATCTGAACGAAAAAACCGCCCGGCGCATGGTCCGGGCGGTTTTTTGTTGGGTGCGACCCGGATCAGCCGGGTTCGCAGAACTTGGGAAGTTTGAACCGGTATCTGGGCTCGCCGCTTTCGACGTAAACCCGTTTTTCGACACAGGCGCTGGTGCCAACCGTCTGGGACACCGGCGCTTCGGTCGAGGTGATCGACGCAGCCGTTCCGTCCGGCAACCGGACCGAGGCGATGACGCCGTTCTTCAGATCACCATTGATCGCGGTTGCGGACAGCACCGGGACGGTCATGAACGAGTGATGTTCGTGCTTGCCATCATCCCCCAGCAGATAAAGACCGCTGACGATGATCACCATCACCACAGCCGCTGCCAAACCCAGCCCCCAGGTTTTCAGAAAGGCATAGATCGACACGGCGCGATGCGGGCCAAAAACTGCAGACAATACGCTCAGCATGAGGTTCCCTCAGGACAGTGCCCCGGTCGGATCGGACCGCGGCTGGCAGGATCAGGGGCGCAGATCATCCTCGTCTTCCTCATCCCCGCCGCCTTTGGGCAGGTTGAAGAAGCTGTCGGCGTCCACGATCGGATCACTGTCTTCTTTCTCGTCTTCCGGATCATCAGACAGCGAGAAGGTTTCGAGCCCTTCAATGGCCGTCGGAATCTTCGGAGCCGCGTCCATCTCAAGCGACTGCTCGGTCGAGACCAGCTTGCGGCGCTCGTCATCGCTCATGACGCCGCCTTCGGCGGCTTTCTTCGCGGCGGCCTTCTGCACCACGGCGTCCAGTTCGGACTGTTTGCACAGGCCCAACGCAACCGGGTCGATGGGCTGCATGTTGGCAATGTTCCAATGGGTGCGTTCGCGGATCGACTGGATGGTCGGCTTGGTGGTGCCCACAAGCTTGGCGATCTGACCGTCGCTCAGTTCCGGATGGAACTTGACCAGCCACAGGATCGAGTTCGGACGGTCCTGCCGTTTGGACAGCGGAGTATAACGCGGGCCACGGCGCTTTTCCTCGCCTGCCGCAGACGGGTTGAACTTGAGCTTCAGCTTGTGCAGCGGGTTGTTCTGCGCGGCGTCGATTTCTTCCTGGGTCAGCTGGTTGTTGGCAATCGGGTCAAAGCCCTTCACGCCAGCAGCCACATCGCCATCGGCGATGCCCTGCACTTCCAGCTCGTGCATTCCTACGAAATCCGCGATCTGCTTGAAGCTGATCGTGGTGTTGTCCACCAGCCATACGGCGGTAGCCTTGGCCATAAGCGGTTTTGCCATCAGCCCGTCTCCTATACATACATCTGTCCCGTCGCCGGAATTCGGCGGCCCCGAGGTCTTGGGGCAGGTTTCCGTTGTCGGGGAACTTGGCCCGTATATAGTCGCGCAACGGCCAGAAGGGAAGGGCCGAATGCGCCCGGCTGTTGGTTGGGCACAACGCCACCCGCTTCAAAGCCTGTCACGCCCCATCACGTCGCGGTGTGATCTTGTGCAGCGGGCCGTGAGGTTTTGGCTAATATTTATTGATTACAGCCGCTTAGCAAGGTTTCTGTCACGAGCGTCGCGATATGACATGCCCCGGGGCCGGGATCATATGGCGGGACCACGCTAAACAGGTTCGTTCTGTTCAGCCAGGATTTCCAAACCGTCCCTGACCAACACTTATGTGCGCACAAGACTGCGGCCCGGTTGTGCGTGCGCGCATGCGATCCGGCTGGGTCCTTTGGAGACCACCTGAACAGGAACCCAAAAAGGATACCTTACATGACACGCACAAGCAGCCTTCTCAGCTTGCCGTTCTTCGTTCTTGCCACCGCCGGATTTGCTCAGGACAGCCGGTTTTCATCCGAGATCAGCGTCGAACTGGAAAGCGACTTTACCTTTGACGCCGACGATCCAGATGCCGAGCTAACCGATACCTTCGCCACCATCGAGGGCGCGTTCGGCTATCAGTTCACCGACCGGTTCTCGCTACAATCCACACTGGTGTTCGAGCCGGTCGAAGACGCCACCAATGACCGCTTTTTCGAAGATCAGGGCCTTTACGCAGAAGAGCTGTATTTTGGTTATGATTTCGGCTCCGCCGCAGTTGCACTGGGTAAATTCAACCCCAGCTTCGGCTTTGCCTGGGATCTGGCACCGGGCGTTTTTGGCGTTGATTTTGCAGAAGATTACGAGATCACCGAACGGGTCGGTGCCTCGGTCAGCGTGCCCTTCTCGGGGCTGGGCGGAGAGCACGCGCTGACGCTGGCAGCCTTCACCACGGATCGCACATTCCTCAGCAACTCTTTGTTCACCGAACGCGGGCAAACGCGCCTGGAGGATGGCGGTGTGTCCAACACCAGCGACATTGAATCCGTTACCCTGTCGCTGGCGGGTGAGATCGGCAACACGGCCTACACGCTGGCGGTACAGGAACAGGCCGCCGGTGAAGGCGATCAGGCCGACCAGTCCGGCGTTGTCTTCGGGCTGGTTCATCTGCTGGACGCGGGCGGCACCGAGGTCGAGCTGTTGGGCGAGGTTGCCTATTTCGATGAATTCGACGGCCGCCCGGACTCGGCCACTTACGCAACGCTGGGCGCTGCGGTTCCGGTTGGCCCGGTTATTCTGTCCGGCGTTTTTGCGGTGCGCGATGTCGAGAATGCTCGGACAGATACGCTGGCAACCGTATCTGCCGAATGGCCGCTGGCCGATAATCTGGGTGTGTCGCTGGCCTATCGCTATGGCGATGAGGAGGGTGTGCAAACCCAGACACTGGGCGCGCTGCTGGCTTATGAATTCTGAACCCCCGTTGGCGTGCCGGACATTCGGCGCGCCGATTCTGTGGCCAGAATGGGCCTTGCCTTACGCACTGGTTTGACGGCTAAATTGGCCGATACCCAAGGCTCTACAGGCGCGATACCCCTCATGCAGTCATTTCTGACCTTTCTTGCAGCCGCATTGGCATTTGCCGCCACTGTGGCAACCCCCACAGTTCTGAGAGCAGATGGCGAACCTGCCGGAGAATTTGACTACTATGTCCTGTCGCTCAGCTGGTCGCCGAACTGGTGCGCCCGCGAAGGGGATGCGCGCGGGTCCGACCAATGCGATGCGCGGCATGATCACGGATGGATTCTGCATGGGCTCTGGCCGCAATTCCATCAGGGCTGGCCGTCTTATTGCCGCACGCCCGAGGCTCAGCCGTCCCGCTCCATGACCCGCGGGATGGAGGATATTCAGGGCAGCGCTGGTCTTGCATGGCACCAATGGAAGAAACACGGAACCTGCTCGGGCCTGTCCGCGCCTGCCTATTTCGCCCTGTCGCGAGAGGCTTATGACCGTGTTCAGCGGCCCGAAGTGTTCCGGAAGCTGGATGCAACGGTCAAACTGCCCGCGTCGGTGGTGGAAGAGGCGTTCTTGAAGGCCAATCCGGGGCTGGAACGCGACATGATCACGATCACCTGCAAGCAAGGCTATATCGAAGAGGTCCGCCTGTGCCTGTCCCGCGAACTGGACCCGGTGCCCTGCGGGCGGGATGTGATCCGGGACTGCACCGCCAAGGACGCGCTGTTCGATCCGGTACGTTAGAGCGTCTTGTTCTGACACTCCCGCGCGTATTCCAGCGCCTTCGCGGTACCTTTCAGATCAATTGCCATCACGGTTTCGCCTGCGGGGTTATAGACAGTCATCGTCTTGTTCTGCGCAATCGCCGCGACAAAATCCCGGTCGGTGAAAAACACGGTCGCGCCGGGGACACGATCCTGTTTGAAGCCGATTGCGGTGGCATCAAAGCTTTTGCCGTCCAGCTCGAACCGGATCGGATAGCTTTGGCCGGGTTCAATCTCGCCCCAGGCCTTGTTGAACACGGTGAAATACCCGCGATTGTCCAGCGCGTCATAGCCCAGCCTGACGACTGAGAGGTCCTGATACACCGTCTGGATCAGACACCCGTTTCCAAGCGCGGGGTCCATCATGATGTTCCAGCCTTCGACAAAGCCTTTGTCGACGAGGTCTTGTGCGAGGGTAGAGGTGGCGGTGAAGGCGGCGAGGGTCAGGGCGAGAAGGCGGGTCATTATGTTTTATCCAGAATCAATTTTAGCTCAGTCAGAACTCTATTTGACACGCAAAGCTGAACAAAGATGTTATCTAATTGCTGTGCCGGATTATTGGATTGACCGAACCTAATTCGGATGTGAGTTTTTACTGAACGCCGGTTTTTTGCTCCGGCAAAAGCAGTTTGATCTTCAAAACAGGTATTACCGAATGCTAGCAAGCAGGTTTCTTTTTGTGCTTTGTACTTTTTCCGCAGCAGCCGTTTCGTCGGTCTCCGCAGATTCCACCGATTACAAAAAGTATTTTTTAGAACACCATGAGTATTGCGAAACCTACGAATGCCGAAGGGGGCCATCTCTGCTTGACCACCTATCTGGGACCAAGAATGGCAGCCGTTTGAAAGTTCGGATCTTGCGGTTTGGGGAGCAGATGTCTGCTTGGGTTACTTCCTGACCAAAAGTGAAAGTGCTTGGAATGGCGGGACACCTGACGGCAAGGAAGGAGACCACCACGGGTTCTATCTTGTTTTAGGTGATTTCGCAGCTCGATTGCACGTTTTTGACTGGCCCTATGCAACTGAGGGCAGCCCATATGCGGGCTACGGTGTTTACAACTGCGAGAACACGAGTTGGCCCGAGCTGTTATTGGACGGGACACGCGTTGAAGAACTAAAGAAGTGGGCTGAGCACAAGTTGTCCGAAGCAAACGGGTGGGTCGGTAGTATTGACGGTTTTGAAGGGTCCCTAAAAGGTTCGTTCAGAAATGAAACGCTTGGTTTGACGTTAAGGATAGAAAACCTAGGCGGTATGAGGATCAGCTTTAGGGCGGATTATTTTGGACCACCAATCTTAATTGACGAAACGGGCGGCATGTATTGACGCTTGCCTCTCATGTCCGGTTACAACTCCTTCCGCGCCCTCAACGCTGCCGTAATCGTCCCGTCATCCAGATAGTCCAACTCGCCCCCAATCGGCACACCCTGCGCCAATGAGGTGAGGCGCACCTGCCCCTCAAACTGGTCCGCGATGTAGTGGGCGGTTGTCTGGCCATCGACCGTGGCATTCAGGGCCAGAATGACCTCGGTGATCCCCTCGGCCAGCACCCGGTCCTTGAGACGGGGAATGCGCAATTCGTCCGGCCCGACCCCGTCCAGCGCAGACAGCGTGCCGCCCAAAACGTGGTAGCGACCTTTGAAGACCCCGGCGCGTTCCATTGCCCAGAGGTCGGCAACGTCCTCGACCACGCACAGCTCTCCGGTCGCGCGGGCTTCGTCATTGCAGATGTCGCAGATGTCGGTGGTGCCCACATTGCCGCAATTCAGGCATTCGCGGGCGGTGACGGCGACCTGCTGCATGGCGTCCGAAAGGGGCGTCAGCAGCAGGGCGCGTTTGCGGATCAGGTGCAACACCGCGCGGCGGGCCGAACGGGGGCCGAGGCCGGGCAGCTTGGCCATCAGGTCGATCAGGTTGTCAATGTCGCTGTTCGAACTCACGGCCTGTCCTGTGTGACGCCGGAGGAAGCCTCCGGCGGGAGTATTTGGGAAAAGATGAAGATCAGAACGGCAGCTTGATATCTGCGGGCAGGCCCATGCTCTCGGTCAGTTTGGCCATTTCTGCCTGCGAACGCTCGGCCGCTTTGGTCTGTGCGTCCTTGATCGCGGCCAGGATCAGATCCTCGACCACTTCCTTGTCGTCGCCGTTGAAGATCGATGGGTCGATGTCCAGGCCTTTGAGTTCGCCTTTTGCGGTGGCGGTTGCCTTGACCAGACCTGCGCCGGACTCACCGACCACCATGATGGTGTTCAGTTCTTCCTGCATGTCGGTCATTTTGGTCTGCAAATCCTGCGCGGATTTCATCATCTTGGCCATATCGCCCAGACCGCCGAGTCCTTTGAGCATCCGAATTCTCCTGTATCTTTGCTTGATGCCTAAATACGGGCCGCGATGGCATGGCACAAGGGGTCAGAAATGCTCCCGCCCGTCGTCAAGGTCTTTGGCAAGACCTTTCCTTCCGTTGGGCCCGGCTGGGCGGGGGCCTTGCCCGCGCGCGG
>NZ_JBQFZQ010000009.1:0-138329 GCF_056542325.1 Ruegeria sp. AD6
AACCCAGCCCGTTCAGACTACAATTGATCCACTGGATCAATTGCTTAACGTCTTCACCTCGTCGTTATCAGGGCTTTCGCGGCCCCACTGCGGCCACTGTCCCTTCAAACCATAACCTGAAGGCCAAAGGTGCAAATCATACGCCCGAAACCAACTTAAATGACCCAAGCGATCCAAAAAGATAGCCCGTAGACCTGTTTAACCAAAGGTTCACAGTGTCAAACCTTTAGCGGCAGCCCCAGATGGTAATTGGGTTCTCAACGCATTTGAACAAAAGGCAAAACCTAAAAGAGTTACAGCATTTGGCCTTGAGTTTTTTGGGGGCTTCCAGGCTTTCTCAAAGGTACCTTTTTAGTACATCCCGGGCTCCGTTCTGCCAAATCTCGGAAAGCCAACCTGAAAATTCCTGAGCGAAACGTTCGTTCAAGCCGACCTGACCGTACAAACCGGTTTTAACAATCCACGCCTTTGGGTCGTCTTTGGCGGCAATTGCCGCCCGTTGCAATTCGTCCCACAGGGGGTCGTTGGCTTGAATTTGGGTTCCGTTTTCCCGAGTGCCCGCGCACATTCGGCACCAGAATGCTTCGGCAAGGGCCAAACCCGAAATTGACGCACCTTCCCCAAGCGCGTCCAGAAGGGACGGCAACAGGAACTCGGGGTGGCGAGAGGATCCGTCAAAGGCAACGCGGCGCGTTGTGTCCTGGATGGTTGGGTTTGCAAAGCGGCGCCCGATCAGAGTCAGGTATTCAGTGGGGGTGAGGCCGGGGACCGGTTTGACATGGGGCACAATGCACTCTGACTGGACTTTCCGGAAAAAACCGGCAAGATCAGGATCTTTCATGCAATCTGCAATTGTCGGAACGCTTAATATCTCTCCGACATTGGCAAGCAATTGGTGGCCACCATTCAGGATT
Organism: Ruegeria sp. AD6; assembly: GCF_056542325.1. Taxonomy (NCBI): domain Bacteria; kingdom Pseudomonadati; phylum Pseudomonadota; class Alphaproteobacteria; order Rhodobacterales; family Roseobacteraceae; genus Ruegeria; species Ruegeria sp. AD6. Next base: position 915 of record NZ_JBQFZQ010000009.1, read on the forward strand.
CTGAGCTTCATGGCCTCATAGGTATGAACGTCGTTTGTTATGGTAACACCGACCTCTTCCAATGGTGGTCGGCCTGCACAAAACGCGTCCTCAATGACCCATTGGCGAAACCGTTCGTGGGTGACCGGGGCTTTGTCATCGACCCCCAGATCGTGACACATTGAAATGACCTGATCCCGGGTGACCGGGACGATGCAATCCACCATCGAATCCGGAAAAGCGCCCTGTTGGTCGATCCAATCGGCAAGATCCGGGTCCGACAATTGGGCCAGCCCAATGACGCAGGACCTGAGTATTGCGCCATTGCCCTTGAGGTTGTCGCAACTCAGCGCGGTGAACGGGCGCGTCCCGGCGTCCCGGCGGTGTTTCAGGGCCGCGACGAGCGCTCCGAACACCGTCCGGGGTTGGTTTGGGTTCTGCGCGTCATGTTGGATATCGTCATGTATTGTGTCGAAATCGCCTGTATTAGGGTCTTGATAGTAACCGCCTTCCGTCACCGTCAGCGACACGATGCGGATCGCCGGATCCGACATCCGTCGGATCAGAGCACTGTTCCCCTCTTCAATTGGCACATAGTCGATCATCGGGGCGATGACCTCGGCCGAGATTCCCGAAGGGTCGAGCTCGATCAGGGTTGTCAGGCAATCCTGGGCCATCAGCTTTTCACGCATCTCGGCGTCATAGGGTCTTACGCCCGCGCCGATGATCGCCCAGTCATTCGCCCGGCCCATTTGCATCAGTTGATGGATGTACCAGGCCTGATGGGCCCGGTGGAAATTGCCCAAACCGATATGCACAATGCCCGGTGTTAGGTCTTCGGGCCTGTACCGAGGGGTTTTGACCTCGACCGGCAGATCTGCCAAGGCAGATCGGCGCAGTTTGATCGGCATATGTGTTTCCGAGCGCGGGTCCATCAGCTCATCCAGTTTCCGCCATCGACGTTATAGGTTTGGGCCACGATGTACTCGGCCTCGTCCGAGGCCAGAAAGACGGCCATGCCGGTCAGATCCCCGGCGTGGCCCATGCGACCATAGGGGACCGCCGCCGCAACCTCGCGCTTTTTCTGGCCGGGCGCTTTGCCTTCGTATCTGGCGAAGAAGGCATCGACACCGTCCCAATGTTCACCGTCCACAACCCCGGGGGCGATGGCGTTTACGTTGATCCCGTGTTGGATCAGGTTCAGCCCTGCGGATTGAGTCAGCGAGATCACCGCAGCCTTGCTGGCGCAATAGACGGCGACCAGGGATTCCCCGCGCCGTCCGGCTTGTGAGGCCATATTGATGATCCGGCCTTTGACGTTGTTTTTGATCATGTGCCTCGCCACCGCCTGCAGCGTGAACAGCGTGCCCGCCACGTTGATGTCAAAGACGCGCTGGTAGTCGGCGCGATCAATCTCGGTGACTGGGGCGGCGGTAAAGATGGCTGCGTTGTTGATCAGAATGTCGATAGGACCGAACCGGTCGGCGGTTTGGTCAATTGCGGTCTCAATACTGGCCTGATCGGTGACATCCATTTCCACCGCCATGGCCGCTGATCCAATCTGTACGGCCGCATCGTTGGCGCGGGCAATGTCGATATCGGCAATGGCCACCTGAGCGCCCTCGGCCACATAGGCTTGGGCAAAAGCCAGCCCGATCCCGCGGGCGGCCCCCGTAATCAGCGCGGTTTTGCCCTTCAGGCGCGTCATTCGATCCGCAGCCCCTGTTGATCAAACCGGTGAATGACGTCGGCGCGTGGGGTCAGGTGGATGCGATCCCCGTGGCGGAACCCGACCTCGCCATCCGCGCGGACGGTGATGGTTTCGGCCAGACCGGTTTCGTGGATGTGGAAGAACGTGTCGGACCCAAGATGTTCCGACACGCCGACAACGCCGGACCATGTGCCTTCGGTATCGGACACTGCGATGTGTTCCGGACGAATGCCGATGGTCTGCGCGCCGTGTTTTGCGGCCTCGTCCCCTTCGATGAAGTTCATCTTGGGTGAGCCGATGAAGCCCGCGACGAACAGGTTGCGCGGGGTTCGATAGAGTTCCAGTGGAGAGCCGACCTGCTCGATAACGCCTGCTTGCAGCACGACGATCTTGTCCGCCATGGTCATCGCTTCGACCTGATCATGGGTTACGTAGATCATCGTGGTCGCAAGGCGCTCGTGCAATTCGCTAATCTCAAGCCGCATTCCCACACGCAACGCTGCGTCGAGGTTCGACAGCGGTTCATCGAATAGGAACGCCGCCGGTTCCCGCACAATCGCTCGACCGATCGCGACCCGCTGGCGCTGACCGCCGGACAACTGCCCGGGGCGGCGGTCCAGATAGTCGGTCAGGTTCAGAACGCCCGCCGCGCCTTCGACGCGCTTGTCGATCTCGGCCTGATCCAGCTTGGCCATGCGCAACGGGAACGCGATGTTCTTGCGCACGGTCATATGCGGGTAGAGCGCATAGGACTGGAACACCATCGCCAAGCCGCGCTTGGCTGGCGGTACATCGGTGGCGTCAGATCCGTCGATGTCGATGGAACCGCTGGTGATATCCTCCAGCCCCGCAATCAGGCGCAACAGAGTGGATTTACCGCACCCCGACGGGCCGACGAAGACGGTGAACTCGCCATCCTCGATGGTCAGGTCCAGCGGGGGAATGACCTGAACGTCGCCGAAGCTTTTGGTCACTGACTTGAGTTGGATACGTCCCATACGTCGTCTTCCTTATTTCACAGCGCCGAAAGTCAGGCCGCGGACAAGTTGTTTCTGGCTGAACCAGCCAAGGATCAGGATTGGTGCAATCGCCATGGTCGAGGCTGCGCTTAGCTTGGCAAAGAACAGACCCTCGGGGCTGGAATAGCTGGCGATGAAGGCGGTCAGAGGCGCGGCATCGACGGCGGTCAGGTTGAGGGTCCAGAATGCCTCGTTCCACGCCAGGATGAAGTTCAGCAACACGGTCGAGGCGATGCCGGGAATGGCCATGGGAGTCAGGACATAGAGGATTTCCTCTTTCAACGTTGCCCCGTCCATCCGCGCAGCTTCCAGAATCTCACCCGGAATTTCGCGGAAATAGGTATACAGCATCCAGACGATGATCGGCAGGTTGATCAACATCAGAACAACGACCAGCCCCCCGCGAGTATCCAGAAGACCCAGCCGGATGAACAGCAGGTAGATCGGATACAGAACGCCGACCGCAGGCAGCATCTTGGTGGACAGCATCCACAGCAGGATGTCCTTCGTGCGCTTGGACGGAACAAAGGCCATCGCCCACGCGGCGGGCACCGCAATGATCACGCCCAGAATGGTTGAACCCCCCGCGATGATGACCGAGTTCCACAGGAACCGCATGTAATCCGAGCGTTCCTGCACGATGGCATAGTTCTCCAGCGTCCAGTTGAAGTTCAGAAACAGGGGCGGGCTGGCAATTGCCTGCGCCTCGGTCTTGAAACTGGTCAGGATGGTCCACAGGATCGGGAAGAAGATCAGCAACCCAACAGCCCAGGCAAGGGCGGTGTTCAGTGTTTTACGGCGGGGTGTGACGGCGCGGGCCATGGTCTTACCTCCTCACGCGTCCAGGTTTTTGCCGACGATACGCATCAGGAAGATGGCAACGATATTGGCAAGGATGATGGCGTAGACACCTCCGGCTGATCCGAGGCCAACGTTCTGGCTTTCCAGCACGCGCTGGAAAATCAGGTAGGTGAGTGTGCGGGTGCCGAACGCGCCGCCGGTGGTCACGAAAATCTCGGCGAAGATCGACAGCAGAAAGATCGTCTGGATCAGGATCACGATGGTGATCGCGCGGCTGAGATGCGGCAGGACGATGTGGTAAAAGCGTTTCAGCACCGGCGCACCGTCCATTTCAGCCGCTTCCAGCTGCTCACTGTCCAGCGACTGGATCGCGGTCAGCAGGATCAGCGTTGCAAAGGGCAGCCATTGCCATGAGACGATCATGATGATCGAGGTCATCGAAGCCTCGGACAGCCATGAAATCGGCTCGGCCCCGAAAAAGCGCCACAGATGCGCCAACAGGCCGTTCACCGGATCCATGAACATGTTCTTCCAGACCAAAGCGGAGACGGTGGGCATCACAAAGAAGGGCGCGATCACCAGAATACGGACAACGCCTTGCCCCCACATCGGCTGGTCCAACAGCATCGCCAGCAGAACTCCCAGAATGACCGTGATCACCAACACGCCGCCGACAATCAAAAGCGTCGCCTGAACCGCAGGCCAGAAAGAACTGGAGGAAACGAACCGGATGTAGTTGTCGAACCCGACCCAACCCAGATCACCACCGCGCAGGGGCAGGTATTTCTTGAAGGAGAAATACAGGGTCATCGTCAGAGGCACGAGCATCCAGCCAAGCAGCAGGACCACTGCGGGTGCCATCATCAGGCGGGCAACGGATCGGGAATGTTGGGTTGCCATGGCGCAAGACCTCTCTGTTCAGGCATAGGGCTAGCCTGCGAGAAAAACACGAGTTGTGAAAGTGGGGAGCGGGGGACAGGCACCTGTCCCCCACTGGGAGGGAGGCCTCAGTACCCTGCGGCTTCCATCTCTTCGGTGGTAAAGGCCTGCGCTTTGGCAAGGGCTTCGTCCACGGTTTGCTGACCGGCATAAACGGCCGAGAATTCCTGGCTGACTTGTGTGGCGATGCCTGCAAACTCAGGAATGGCGACAAACTGGATGCCGGTATAGGGCGTCGGCTGGGCACAGCAGTTCTGCGGATCCGCCGCAAGGATCGACTTCAGCGTCATCTGCGCGAAAGGGATGTCCTTGTAGTTGTCGTTTTCATAAAGCGAGGTCCGCGCACCCGGAGGCACATTGGCCCAGCCTTCGTTCTCGGCCACCAGCTCGATATAGTCTTTCGAGGTCGCCCATTCGATAAATTGCTTCGCGGCGTCTTCCTGCTGCGTGCCAGCCGGAATGGCCAGTGCCCAGGCCCAGAGCCAGTTGGCGCGTTTGTCGACGCCTTCTGAATTTGGTGCCAGCGCAAAGCCGACCTTGTCCGCCACGGTTGAATCGTCGGGGTTGGTCACGAATGATGCGGCAACGGTCGCGTCGATCCACATCCCGCACTTGCCCTGCTGGAACAGTGACAGGTTTTCGTTGAATCCGTTGGTGGCATAACCCGCAGGACCGGATTCATTCATCATATCGACAAAGAATGTCAGTGCTTCTTTCCACTCGGGCTGATCGAACTGGGGCTTCCAGTTTTCATCGAACCAGCGCGCACCGAATGAGTTCCCGGTTACGGTGATAAAGGCACCGCCTTCACCCCAGCCCGCCTTACCGCGCAGGCAGATGCCGTTGATGTCATTGTCCCGGTCCGTCATCGCCGCCGCAGCTTCGCGGATGAATTGCCAGGTGGGCGCTTCGGGCATTTCCAGACCGGCAGCCTCCATCAGGTCGGTGCGATACATGATCATCGAGCTTTCGCCATAAAACGGCGCGGCATAAAGCGTGCCGTCATTGCTCAGCCCGCCTGCCATGGCGGGCAGCAGGTCGCCCACATCGTAGTCATCGGACATGCCATCCAGCGGCACCAGCCAGCCATTTGCGCCCCAGATGGGCGTTTCGTACATGCCGATTGTCATGATGTCGAACTGGCCACCCTTGGTGGTGATGTCCGTGGTTACGCGCTGACGCAGCACGTTTTCTTCCAGCGTCACCCATTCCACATCAATGCCGGTCGCTTCGGTGAAATTGTCGGTGTAGCCCTGCATCCGGATCATGTCGCCATTGTTGACGGTGGCGATCGTTATGGTTTGCGCATGGGCCGCGGCCGTGGCGACGAAAGTCAGTGCAGTCGCCGCACGAAGTGCGTTCTTAAAATACATCCCTGTCCTCCCTGAGCTTGGATGTCATGCAGGAAGGGTAGTCTGTAAATTATCGCGGCGTCAATAAAAACTTTACGCGCGTTAAAGTTTGGCGATCACGCGGACTCCCGCAATACAAGCCGGGCCGGGAACAGGGTTTCCCTTCGGCTGTCAAATTTCCCCCCACTTTCAATGAGTTCGAACAGTGTTTCGACACTGCGTCCCGCGACATTGTCATAGTCATGCGCCGCCGTGGTCAAAGACGGGCAGGTGAATTTTGCAAAGGGATGATCGTCGTTCGAGGCGACTCTCAAGCTGCAATCGTCTTTGCGACCAACCCGAATCCCCTGTTCGTAACAGGCGGCAAGAAACCCGATTGCCAGGCGGTCATTGCTGCACAGAACCGAGTTTGTTTTCAGCGCGCCGTCCTCCAGAACTTTCAAAGCGCCCCGATGCCCGATCTCTTCAAATGCCCAGCCTTCGCCGTCGATCCTGATCACATGGGGGTCGAACCCCAGACGCTCCATCACCTCGACATAGGCCTTGCGCCGCTTGTTGGCGTTGGGGTTTGCGGGTGTCCGCATCTCGAAGAACGAAGGCGGCTCACCTGTGCGGGTCATGTATTCCACGGTCTGCGAGACAAAGCTGAAATTGTCTGATCCGATAAAGGCCGCACCCAGCCCCTCGATATTGCTGTCGAACAGGACCGTCGGCACGTTCTTGCAGAACTTTTCAATCGCCGACCGGTCCGAGTCGCGCCCCAAGGGCGCAAGCAACACGCCCGCCGGTTTCAGCGAGCGCAGGCTGTCCAGAATCTCGACCTCAAGTTTCTGTTCGCCATGCGAGCTGAACAGCGAAGGCCGATAGCCTGCGGCGATGCAGCTTTGTTCCAGATAGCGTGCGATCTCGGCAAAGAACGGGTCGGCAAGGTAGGGGACGACGATGCCGATATTCTTGGTCAGTTTCCGGTTCTGATTGATCGCGAAGATATTGGGGCGGTAGTCGAACCTCTCTAATGCTTCCTCGATGCGGGCGCGGGTGGTTGGGCGGACGCTGTCAGGATCATGGAAGTATTTGGAAACGGTCGGCCGGGATATTCCGCTGAGGGCCGCGAATTCTTCCATATTCCTGATTTTGGTCATTCTACCCTGCCTGCACCCGGAGAGCTGTCTTGATTTGCGCTATCTTTACATAATCTTTGCGCGCGATAACAATCAAGGGTCAGGCATCCGCGTTTGTTCACGCAAGAATGGCTTCGATCCGATCCAATGTCGCCTGATTCACCGCGACGCCCTGCTCGGCAGCGTTGCGGCGTTTCGCATGACGGCCATCGCCGGGCAGATGCGCGCCATCCTGCGCGCGGATGGCGTGGACCAGCGCTTCAATCCGGTTGGCAAACGCCCCACCGGAAGTCGCACCCGGATCAATGGCAAGGAACATCTGGCCGGTGCGCGGCGGACCGCCTGCGGTGCCCGAGAAAGGCGACGCGTCGATCCCCAGGGTCGCGCCGGTCATTGCGGCAGCCAGCACTTCGGTCAGCAGCGAAACTCCGACGCCTTTATACCCGCCTGACGGGGCCATCGAGCCTTTGAGCCCCACATTAGGGTCTGTTGTCGGATTTCCCTCGCTGTCCAGCGCCCAACCTACGGGGATTGGTTTGCCTTCGCGCGCGTGCTTCATCACCTCGGATTTGGCGATTGTGCTGGCGGATTGGTCGATCAGCAAAGCGGGCTGGCCGTCCGGGCCGGGTGCAGCGACAGAGAACGGATTGGTCCCGACTACTGGCTTCGCTCCACCCGACGGCGCAATTGACGCGGGCGCGTTGGTAAAGCCCAGCCCCAGCATCCCGGCCTGTGCCAGCCGGTAGGTGTGATAGCCCAGAACCCCGCAATTATAGCTGTTCTTGATGGCAAGCGCGGCAATCCCGTGTTCCTTGGCCAAAGGGATCAGTTTTTCGAACCCTGCATCGATGGCCGAATGGGCAAAGCCGGTGGCGGCGTCAACTGCGATCACGCCCGGACGTGGCTGGTCCACAACCGGTGTGGCCTGCCCATCCACCTTGCCGCATTGCACATGCTCGCAATAGATCGGGATATAGGCCAGCCCGTGGCTGGCAACGCCATCGGCTTCGGTTGCGGCGGTGGCAACAGCCAGGGGTCGGGCGTTGGCCTCGGACGTGCCAGCGGCCACCAATGCGCGCAGGGCCAGATCTTCGATTTCAGCCAGTGTCAGGGTCTTGGTTTGCATCATCAACTCACTCGGTCAGTCATTGTCAGTTGTCCCGGCACCTGCGCCGCGCGCTCGGCTTTCCTCGGTCGCCGGGGCATAGGTTCGATGGGCCAGCGCGTTCAGTGCCTGCCAATCGCGCGGCAGTGGCGCGGCGCGGGTTGCATGGGTGCGGGCTGTGGTCAAAACGCCGCCGCTTGCGATGGTTACGGTCTCGGACCGGTCTGGAAATCCCTGCGCCAACTCCAGTGACCTGCCATCTGTCACCGCCACCACGCCGCCGCATTTCACAGTGACACACGCTTTGATCAGGCGGGCGGCGTTGGCTGCAAACGGCAGGATCATAAGCGGAGTTCTGACACCCGGTAGGGTAACCGCTTCGGTGGACAGAACGCGCGCTCGATCCGACAGGGACACGCCCTTGATCAGTGTTTGCGCACCGGTCTCCAGATCAGTGGTCAGGGCACCGACCCCGTCCAGACCCTGAGCGCACAACCAGCGGCAGGCCTTTGCCGCCTCGTCCGCCAGCCCCCAGGGTTGGCCCGCCCCACGGGTCGCCCGCTTGGCGATGGTTTCCACCTCATTCAACGACAGGGTCATGCGGACGGCTCGGGATAGACCCACAGGTCGGCATTGTCCGGCGTCAGATCGGGCGGATAAGGGGCCCCGGCATACATGACCACGCGCACCCACCGGTCCGAGCGGGGATCAAACCGGGTTACGCCAAAAAAGGACAGTTTGGCGCGCAGCATGTCAATCGGCACCACGTCGGCCCCGATCGTGTTCGAGCGGATCTCGCCATAGGGCGCTGAGCGTGTGATCTGGGCGCGCCGGACGCTTTGGCGATGTTCGGGGTGGTGGGCGAGGGTGTCTGCCACCGGGCTGTGCGGGTCCGCTGTTACAAGCACGGCCAACGCTGCCGTGGCATCACGGGCCGGGGCCAGCGGTTGTTCGTAGGCTTCTATCGGTTCCTCGAACCGTTCGCCTAACCTTGGTTCCAGCTTCTCTTCCGAGATATACCACGCCCTTGCGCAGTTCTCGGGCGCGGTCCAGTCCCGATCCAGCAAGGGGCCGAAATTCCGACGCAACAGGTTGGACACCTCAGCCACAGGCATGGACCCATCCAGCACAAAGGGCCCGCTGTGATCGGACATTGTGGTCGCCAGATCATCGACCAGATCGCCATGCGGCTCCAGAATCAAGGAGGCGACAAGCTCTTGCCCTTCAGCGCTGAGCGTTTGGTCCGTCCAAATCATGAGATTATTCCAAGGCGTCGCGCCCGACAGCCCTGTATCTTCCAAATAAGACCCAAGCGCGGCCAGATCGTCCGTCAGGTGCTGAAGCTTGACGATCTGGATTGGGTGTTCAGATCGCCATGTCGCCACAAGCTGTTCGCACCTGTTGACCAGATCGCGAAACAGGTCGATCTGTTCAGGCGAGGCGGGCAGGTCGCGCACCCGCGCAATGGCGGTTTCGCGGGCCACAATCCAATTGTTCAGCAAAACCGGATGGTTGACCAGATAGGGGGCCATGCCCAGCCCGGTCGAATTGCCGATGCCGATCTGCCGCGCAAGACCTTCGTCCAAACGCGCGGCCCTGTCGCCGCCGCGCACCTGTGCCATATGCTCGACCAGATCGCGTACGAACCAGCGGGTCAGGTAGACCGACAGCATCTCGGCCTGAAACGGCGACTGCATCTCGGGTCGGTTGGCAATCACCTCGCGGTCGGCGGCCCCCAGCTTGCCCGAGCCGTAAACAGCGGTAGTGCGCATCAGATACCCGACCGCCTCAAGCTGGTTCGCATCCGGCTGGCGGCCATTGGACAGGCAGTCCACCACATGTTCCCACAACCGGACCGAGCGGTTGGCGCGGCTGACCGAAATCTCACGTTCAGTGACCCGGCCCGCTTCTTGCAGGGGCACGTTTTGCGACAGGCGCTCGATGTCATGGGGCTCGGGCACGCCGTCAAACAGGGTGAATGTCGTGTCCCATGCGGTCGCAATCACCCGGTCCGAGCGCATGTGGTCCGGCAGATCATGGGCGAATGCCACCAGCGAATAGGCGCATTCCGGCCCTTGCGCGGTATAGACTGCGTGGCCGACGCCCTGTGCGTCGATGTCAAAAACCGGGCGCGAGAATTCCCAGCTTTCCCGAGCCATCCGGCGCGTCAGTTGCCGCATGAAGCTGAGCCGGCATTGATGCAGCGACCCCAGCCGTTCCAGAGTCATGATCTTCTCGGGTGGGCGCAGCTCAGCCATCTGGTTGCACCTGCGACGTGAAATTTTCAGCGAAGAAGCGATACCAGTTGCCGCCCATCACGGCGGCGACATCCGAGTCATCCATGCCGGTTGCGCGCAGGCCGGATTCGATGTTGCCAAAGTCGCGATTGTCCCGGAACCAGTCTGGCATGGGCGGAAACCCCGGCGCAGCGGCCGAGCCTTCGCCATAGTCGATCTCTTTGCTCCACCGTCCCACGCGCATCCATTCCACAATGCTGTCGGGCTGATCCTGACACAGATCCGTGCCGATCCCCAAATGCTCGATGCCAAACCTGTCCGCCGTGCGCGCGATCATCTCGCAGAACTCCTGCAGCGAGCAGCCCGAGCCGCCCTTCAGGTGATGAGGGTAGATCGAAAAGCCGAACATGCCGCCATTTTCTGTCACTGCACGGATGACATCGTCGCGCTTGTTGCGCAAAGCAGGATGCCAGTCGTGGGGGTTGGCGTGGGTGATGGCGATGGGGCGGGTGGAATGATCGGCGGCTTCGATGGTCGAGCGATCCCCGGAATGGCTCATGTCGATCACCAGCCCCACGCGGTTCATTTCGCGCACGACCTGCTTGCCCATTCGGGTAAGGCCGGTGTCTTCGGCCTCATAACAGCCGGTCGCCAGAAGGGACTGGTTGTTATAGGTCAGCTGCATGAACCGCGCGCCCAAGGTGTGCACGATTTCCACCAGGCCAATATCGTCTTCGATGGGTGAGGGGTTCTGGAAGCCGAAGAACACCGCCGTGCGCCCGGTTGCACGGGCGCGGTCGATATCTGCGGCGGTCAGCCCCTTCATGATCAGATCCGGATACTGCTCGAACCAGCGGTTCCAGCGTTCGAAGTTCAGGACGGTTTCGCGAAAGCTCTCATGGTAGGCGATGGTGACGTGGATCGCATCGACCCCGCCTTCGCGAAGCTGCCGGAAAATCTTTTCCGACCAGTTGGCATATTGCAGCCCGTCTATTCTGAGGGTGGGCCGCATCAGACGGGGCCTGCGCTTAAGTAGGCGGTTTTGACCGTGGTGTAGAACTCGGCCGCGGCCTTGCCTTGTTCGCGCGGTCCGTAGGAACTGTCGCCGCGCCCGCCAAACGGCACGTGATAGTCGGTGCCCGCTGTCGGCAGGTTCACCGTGACCACACCGGTGCGCGCATTGCGGCGGAAATGCGTGGCCCGCGCCAGCGAGCGGGTCACGATGCCCGAGGTCAGGCCGAAATTGGTGTCGTTGACCACGCTCAGCGCCTCGTCATAGCTGCCGACCTTGATGACGCTGGTCAGGGGGGCGAACATCTCTTCACGGTTTATCGCCATGTCATTGGTGGTGTTCAGGAACACGCCGGGGCTCATGTAGAACCCGTCATGCGGCATATCCAGACCTGCGCCGCCACAGGCCAGCTCGGCCCCTTCGGATTTGCCCAGATCGACATAGGCCAGATTTTCGTTCAACTGCTGCTGGCTGACGACGGGCCCCATCTGTACGCCCTCTTCCAGCGCGTGGCCAACCTTCATCGCCTGCGCACCGGCGACCAGTTTCTCGACAAATGCATCATGGATGTTGGCGTGGACCACCAGCCGGGATGAGGCAGTGCATTTCTGTCCTGTGCCACCAAAGGCCCCGCCCAGTGCCAGCGTGACGGCCAGATCCAGATCGGCATCGTCCATAACCGCCAGCGCGTTCTTGGACCCCATCTCCATCTGCACTTTGGTCAGGTTCTGGATTGCAGCGGCGGCGATCCCCTTGCCCACGGGAACCGAGCCGGTGAAGGAAATCGCGTCGATCAGCGGGCTTTCCACCAGACGCTGACCAATCGTGCCGCCCGAACCCATGATCAGGCTGAACAGACCTTTGGGGATATCCTGCCGCGCGATGATCTCGGTCAGCGCGACCGCCGATGCCGGGGTCACATTCGCCGGTTTCCATACGACCGCGTTGCCATAGCACAGCGCAGGCGCGATCTTCCACGAGGCGGTCGCGGTCGGGAAGTTCCAGGGGCTTATGATCGCAACGGTGCCTACGGGCTCGCGGCGCACGTCAATCTCAATATCTGGGCGCACGGAATCGGCGTTTTCCCCGATCTGGCGCAGGCATTCGGCGGCGTAGTAGGTGAAGAACTGACCGGCGCGATAGACTTCGCCCTTGCCCTCGGCCAGCGGTTTGCCTTCTTCACGGCTCAGCAATGTGCCCAGCTCTTCTGCGCGGGACATCATTTCGGTGCCGATGGCGTTCAGCACGGCCTGTTTCCGCTCCAGCCCATAAGCCGCCCATTCGGCCTGAGCCGCGCGGGCGCGGGTCAGGGTGGCGTCCAGCTGATCCGATGTCGCCTGAGCGTACAGGCCGATCAGGTCGGTTACATCCGACGGGTTGCGGTTTTCAATCTCGGTATCACCCGCCAGCCATTCGCCAGCGATAAGGTTCTTGTGGGTCACGGAAAGCCTCGGGAAGGGTTTGAGCAAGGTTGCGGGATGATGGACATGGGGCAAAACATCAGTCAAACTCAAATTTCTTGAGAAAACTTCAGGAAAATTGAAATATGGCGATCAAGATCGAGATGTTGCGATGCTTCTGCACGGTGGCGGAAACGGGCAATCTGGCGGATGCGGCAGACCGGCTGGGCCGTACGCAATCTGCGGTTTCCATGACGCTGAAACAGCTTGAGGCGCATCTGGGCCGCCCCTTGTTTGTCGGAGAGCGCAAAAACCGCCTGACGGATTTGGGTGCCCATGTGCTTCAACTGGGCCAAAGCCAGTTGCGGCAGTTCGATTCGACGCTGGAAACCATCGACATGCTGACCCGCGCGCCGCAAGGCCTGCTGCGGATTGCGGCAGTACCGTCAATGGCGGCATTGGTCTTTCCGCCCCTTGTGCGCCATTTCACCGACCACCATCCGGGGGTGAAGATCGAGTTGCGGGACACCGATACCGAGCAGGTTCTGGATGCCATCGGGCAGGGCTGGGCGGATATCGGGATCGCCTCGTCCAAAAGGCCGGTGAAAGGCACCAAAGTTGCGCCGCTGTTTCAGGACCCGTTCGGGTTGGTGATGTCGGATCATCACCCGCTGGCCTCGGTCTCTGGACCGATCACCATCGGTGACGTGTTTCGCAGCCCGTTTCTGCGCAATGCGCTCTGCGATCAGATACAGTCGCGGCGCATTCAGGACCATCTGGCCAGGATCGATGTCACCGTTCACAACACCCATTCCCTGTTGGCCATGGTCAGCACCGGCAGCTGGGGCACGCTATTGCCTCAGGCCGCGACTCGGCTTGTCTCATCCGATCTCAAGTTCCGAAAAATCGTTGATCTGCCGGAAACGCGCGAGGTCTTTTTGTACCAGTCCGAAACCACCGCCTGGCCGATGCTGGCGGACGAGGCCGCCGGGGTAATCCGGTCGTCCAGCGCCAAAACATGATTCTTAATGAGATTATTTGTTTTGCCGCGTGAAAATTGACCTGTGTCAAATTCGGTAAGTTTGAAAACTGTTAGCACGGCTGATACGTTTGACATTGTCCAGGACACGGTCGCCAGCCCATGAGCCAGATGACCACAAGACGCGCGTTTCTCAGCGCACGCGCACTTCGCGAGGATAAGGACGCGATTCGTCCTCCGGGTGCGGTGGAATCTGGCTTTGTGGATGCCTGTTCCGCGTGCGGGGATTGCATAACCGCTTGCCCCGAAGGGATTTTGTCCAAAGGCGCCGACGGATACCCGATCCTTGAACTGAATGCCGGTGCCTGCACCTTTTGTGCAGGCTGCGCCGAGGTCTGCGAAACCGACGCGCTGCAGGTTGATCGCGTGCCTGACTGGCCATGGCGCGCCGCTGTACAGGCGACCACGTGCCTGTCAATGAAGGGCATCAGTTGCCGTGTGTGTCAGGACAGTTGCGATGCGCGCGCGATCCGTTTCCAGTTGCAACTGGGCGGGCGTGCGGAACCCGTACTGGATCAGGACAGTTGCATCGGCTGCGCCGCCTGCGCCTCGGCCTGCCCGGTCGGCGCGGTCGCGCTTGAACGCCCTCAAACACCCAAACCAGAGGTCATCCAATGAACATTTGCGGTTGCCTTGTTCACGTGGCTGCGGATCGAACCGCATCAGCCCGTGCAACCATGACCGAAACCGATGGCGTCGAGGTTCATGCCGAAGCCGAAGATGGCCGTTTCGTTGTTGTCGTCGAAGATACGTCCGACCGATTGGCATCCGAGACGATCATGGATCTGCATCAGATCCCCGGCGTGATTTCACTGACGCTGACCTATCACCATTTCGAAGATCTGGCGGAATCCCCGCCCCAACCCAATGCCCCAAGCCAACCGACCAGCAGGAGGCTCGTCCAATGACTGTTTCTGAATCCCGTCGTACATTCCTGAAGGCATCCGCCGCTGCCGCCACCGCTTCGGCCGCCGGTATCCCGATGGCTGCCGGTCAGGCCAATGCACAGGCCGTTGCGCCCGATATCCGCTGGGACAAGGCCGCCTGCCGGTTCTGCGGCACCGGCTGCTCGGTTCTGGTGGGCACCAAGGATGGCCGCGTGGTTGCCACGCAGGGCGACCCGGACGCGCCGGTCAACCGGGGCCTGAACTGCATCAAGGGCTATTTCCTGTCCAAGATCATGTACGGTCAGGACCGCCTGACCACGCCGCTGCTGCGCAAGACCAATGGCGAATACGACAAGAATGGCGAGTTCGAGCCGGTCAGCTGGGACGAAGCCTTTGACGTGATGGCCGCCAAATGGAAAGAGGCCCTGGCCAAGAAAGGCCCGACCAGCGTGGGCATGTTCGGCTCGGGTCAGTGGACGGTTTGGGAAGGCTATGCCGCTTCGAAACTGATGAAAGCTGGCTTCCGGTCGAACAATATCGACCCCAATGCGCGGCACTGTATGGCCTCGGCCGTGGTGGGTTTCATACGCACCTTCGGAATTGACGAGCCGATGGGCTGCTATGACGACCTCGAACACGCGGATACGTTTGTTCTGTGGGGCTCGAACATGGCGGAAATGCACCCGATCCTGTGGTCGCGCCTGACCGACACGCGCCTGACCAAGCCGGGCTGCGAAGTGCATGTGCTGTCGACCTTCGAGCATCGCTCGTTCGAACTGGCCGACAATGGCATCGTGTTCGAACCGCAGACCGATCTGGCGATCCTGAACTATATCGCCAACTACATCATCCAGACCGGCGCGGTGAACGAAGAGTTCGTCAAGAACCACGTCAACATCACCAAGACCGCGACCGATATCGGTTACGGCCTGCGCGACAACAACCCGCTACAGCAAGAGGCTGAAAACCCGAACTCGGGCAAGCTCGAGCCGATCAGCTTTGAGGAATATGCCAAGGCGGTCGAGCCCTATACGCTGGAATACACCGCCGAACTGTCCGGCGTTCCGGCCGACAAGCTGGAGAAGCTGGCCAAGCAATATGCCGACCCGAACCGAAAGGTCATGAGCCTGTGGACCATGGGCTTTAACCAGCATACCCGCGGGTCCTGGGTGAACTCGCTGATGTATAACGTCCACTTGCTGGTGGGCAAGATTTCCGAACCCGGCAACTCGCCCTTCTCGCTGACAGGTCAGCCCTCGGCATGCGGGACAGCGCGCGAGGTTGGTACCTTTGCCCACCGTCTGCCCGCCGACATGGTGGTGGCCAATGACGAGCACCGGAAAATCTGTGAAACCGCGTGGAATATCCCTGAAGGGACCATTCCGCCCAAGCCCGGCTTCCACGCCGTTCTGCAGCACCGCAAACTCAAGGACGGCGACCTGAACGCCTATTGGGTGCAGTGCAACAACAACATGCAGGCCGCGCCGAATATCAACGAGGAAGGTTATCCAGGCTATCGCAACCCGGAAAACTTCATCACCGTGTCCGATCCCTATCCGACGGTCACTGCCGTATCCGCCGACCTGATCCTGCCCACCGCCATGTGGGTGGAAAAGGAAGGTGCCTATGGCAACGCCGAACGCCGCACCCAGTTCTGGCGGCAGCAGGTGAAAGCGCCGGGTGAGGCGAAATCGGACCTGTGGCAGTTGATGGAATTCTCCAAACGCTTCACCGTCGAAGAGGTCTGGGGCGAGGAACTGCTGGCCAAAATGCCCGAGCATCGCGGCAAGACCATGTTCGACGTGCTTTACGCAAACGGTCAGGTCGACAAGTTCCCGCTGTCCGAAACCGCCGAAGGTTTCGACAATGACGATGCCGAACACTTCGGGTTCTACGTTCAGAAAGGTCTGTTCGAAGAATATGCCGAGTTTGGGCGCGGACATGCGCACGATCTGGCCCCGTTCGAGATGTACCATCAGGCGCGCGGCATGCGCTGGCCGGTCGTGGACGGCAAGGAAACGCTGTATCGCTTCCGCGAAGGCTATGACCCTTATGTGTCCGAAGGTGCGGGCGTCGAATTCTATGGTCACAAGGATGGCAAGGCCAAGATCATCTTTGCGCCGTTCGAACCCGCTGCAGAGGTGCCGGATGAAGAATATGATCTGTGGCTGTCCACCGGTCGGGTTCTGGAGCACTGGCACTCGGGTTCGATGACCCGCCGTGTGCCGGAACTGCACCGCGCCTATCCGAATGCGGTCGTCTACATGCACCCCGAAGACGCGCGGGATCGTGGTCTGCGGCGCGGGCAGGAAATCGTGCTGTCCACTCGCCGTGGCGAGGTCACAAGCCGGGTCGAGACCCGTGGCCGCAACAAGGTGCCGCGTGGTCTGGTCTTCATGCCCTGGTTTGACGAGCATCAGCTGACCAACAAGCTGACGCTGGACGCGACCTGCCCGCTGTCGAAAGAGACCGACTTCAAGAAATGCGCCTGTAAGGTCGAGCGCGCGTAACCGGCAAGGATCGCAAAGGTCGTCCCCATGTATCCCCTTGTCGACACACCCCTTTCGCCGCAGCGGCGCCGGTTCCTGCAGGACTCGGCGCGGGCGGCGGGCGGCTGCGCAGTCGCCGGGCTCGGGCTGGCGTGGCTGGCCCGCGATGCCCGTGCCCTGCCGGCCGAGGCGTTGCGCCCGCCCGGCGCGCTGCCGGAAAAGGAGTTTCTGTCGGCCTGCATTCGCTGTGGGCTCTGCGTGCGGGATTGTCCTTACGATACGCTGAAACTGGCTGAATTAGGGTCTGATGCTGCGGCGACGGGCACGCCCTATTTCACTGCCCGTGATGTGCCTTGTGAAATGTGCGATGACATTCCGTGCGTCGCGGCCTGCCCGACAGGGGCGCTGGATCCGGGTCTGCAAAACATCGACGACGCCGAAATGGGCGTTGCGGTGCTGGTCGATCAGGAGAACTGCCTGAACTTCCTCGGCCTGCGCTGCGATGTCTGCTATCGGGTCTGCCCCGTCATTGACGAGGCGATCACGCTGGAAACCGCGCATAACACCCGCTCGGGCCACCATGCGCTGTTCATTCCAACGGTGCACGCTGATCGCTGCACTGGCTGCGGTGTGTGTGAGAAAAGCTGCGTTCTGCCCGAAGCGGCGATCAAGGTCCTGCCCACCCGACTGGCGCGCGGCAGCAGCGCGGATCACTATCGCAAAGGCTGGGAAGAGAAAGAGGCCAGGGGCGCCCCCTTGATCGAGGGTCTGATCGATCTGCCCGATCGCCTGCCGGGACCGGGGATTGACAATCTGGCTGCACCCGGCGGGTTCGAGCCCGGATACGCCTTACCGGGGGCAGGGCAATGAGCGCGCGCACCCATATGCCTGTCGGGCGCGAGGCCGTAGAGGCCAAGGGCTGGATCGGCGCGCATAGGTTCCTGCTGTTGCGCCGTAGCAGCCAGCTGTTCTTTCTGGCGCTGTTCCTTCTGGGGCCATGGTTCGGGATATGGATTATTCAGGGCACGTTGGCCGGGTCGCTGACCCTTGGCGTCTTGCCGCTGACCGACCCGTTTGTTCTAATGCAGAGTCTGATTGCAGGCCATTGGCCCGAACTGACGGCCCTGATCGGCGCGGTGATCGTGCTGGTTGCCTATGCGCTGATCGGAGGCCGGGTTTACTGCTCGTGGGTCTGCCCGATCAACCCGGTGACCGACGCGGCCAACTGGCTGCACCGCAAGCTGGACCTGCCCAAGGGCTGGCAACCCAAACGCGGAACCCGCCTGTGGGTGCTGGCCACCGTCCTGATCGTCTCGGGCCTGGGCGGTGTGATCGCGTGGGAACTGGTGAACCCGATCACCATGCTGCATCGCGGATTGATCTTTGGCATGGGCTTTGTCTGGGCCATGGTTGCGGCCATCTTCGTCTTTGACCTTTTCGTTTCGCGCCATGGCTGGTGTGGGCACCTGTGTCCGGTTGGTGCGTTCTACGGCCTGATCGGCACCAAAAGCCTGCTGCGGGTCAGCGCCCACAACCGCGTTGCCTGTGACGATTGCATGGATTGCTATGCGGTCTGCCCCGAAAATCAGGTGATCTCGCCCGCTCTCAAGGGCAAACCGGGATCCAGCCCGCTGATCCTGTCGCCCGACTGTACCAATTGCGGCCGCTGCATAGATGTCTGCGCGGTCGACGTCTTCAACTTTACTCACCGGTTCGACGACCACGTCACCAAACCCATCCGTCCAGTTGCCGCGCCAGAGACGCGCGCCGCCAGACTTCATTAAGGGAGTGCCAAGATGAAAATATCAATCGTGACAGGTGGAATTGCCCTGATCCCCGTCCTGCTCCTGAGTGGGTTTGCCCTTGCGCAGTCAGCCCAGGTGGAAACGCTGCGGGGTGCGGATGTGGATGAGCTGATCCCGCTTGATCAGATCCACAAGAATGTCGAAGGGCGCATGCAGCGCAACTATCGCCAGCAACCGCCGCTGATCCCGCATTCGATCGAACAGTACCAGATCGACATCCGCACCAATCAGTGCCTGTCCTGCCATGACTGGACCAAAGCGGGTGAGCGTAACGCGCCGACCCTGTCGATGACCCACTATCTGGATCGCGAAGGGCGCGAGTTGGATCAGATCGCGGGCACCCGGTATTTCTGCAACCAGTGCCACGTGCCGCAGGCGGATGCTCCGCCGCTGGTCGAAAACGTGTTTCAGCCGTCCTCGGGCAACTAATCCAACCCACAAGAAAATAAAGGAGCACCAATATGGCAGCATCTCCTGAAAAACGCGGTTGGATCCGCCGCCTCTGGTCCTGGATCTGGACCCCGGCTGTGGCCTTCAGTTCCGGGTTCCTGATTCTGGCGGGTTTTCTGGCCGGTATCCTGTTCTGGGGTGGGTTCCACTGGACACTGGAACTGACCAATACCGAGGAATTCTGCGTCTCGTGCCACACGATGGAAACCAACCTGGGCGAATATCGCGAGACCATTCACTATAACAACCACTCCGGCGTGCGGGCGATTTGTTCCGACTGCCACGTTCCGCATGAATGGAACCACAAGATCAAGGCCAAGATCATGGCCGTGAAGGATGTCTATCACGAGTTGGCCGGGACCATCAGCACGCCTGAGAAATACGAAGATCACCGTCTGTCCATGGCCTCGGCGGTCTGGAAGAAGATGAAGGCGTCGGACAGCCGCGAGTGCCGGAACTGCCACAACTTCGACTATATGGACTTCACCATTCAGGAAACCCGCGCCGCATCCGAGCATCAGCGCGCCATCGACAACAACATGACCTGCATCGACTGCCATCAGGGCATCGCGCACAGCCTGCCGCCCAACTACCTTGAGACCTACGAGGATGTAACGGCCGAACTGGAAGGCAAAGCACCGTTGCAGCAGCACGCAACCGCCGACAGCGACGAAATCCGGTCATTCCTGTCCACGCGGACCGATTGAGAAGGGGCGAGATATGCTTGATATTCTGGGAACCATCGGCGGCAATATCCTAAGCTTGCCGGGCATTCTTGGCCTCGCCCTTGGCATGATGACCCGCCGTCTGTGGCTGGGCGCAATGTTGGGCGGTCTGGTCGGTGTGGCCGAAACCCTGGTATTTGCCGGGTTTCAGTTCGCCCATGTCGAAGCGTTGGAGCTGATGATTGCTATCGTGGTTGGCGTTTGTGCAGGCAGCGTCGGCACGATGATCCGGCTGAAAGGCGCAACCGTCTGACGGCGTTCAACCCCGGGCAAACAACGGATTGATATCAGACTCTCCGGACTGCGGTCCGGGGCGTTTTTCTGTTAGACCCTTGGCTTTCCATAATGACGGAAATCTCGGCATAATGACGAATATGACCTGCTTTTCGTCAAGATACCCCCTGCGAAATGACCATCCTCTGCGCCACTCTTGAAGGAAAACCAGAAAGAGGAGGCACGCAATGTCCTGGACTGTTTGCGTCGTGGGGGCTGGCAAGATCGGGCAGATGATCGCCACGCTTCTGAAAGGATCACCGAATTACAGCGTCACCGTCGCAGATCACGATCTGAAAGCGCTGGGCGAGGTTGCAAAGCTGGGCGTGGCCACCAAGCAGATCGATGCGAAAGACGCTGAGGGGCTAGCCGAGGGGCTGGATGGCTTCGACGCCGTCATCTCAGCAGCCCCGTTCTTTCTGACCCCGACCATTGCCAAAGCGGCCAAACAGGCGGGCGCGCATTACTTTGACCTGACCGAGGATGTCGCGGCCACCAACGCCGTTCGCGAACTGGCCGACGGAAGCCGAACCGCCTTCATGCCGCAATGCGGTCTGGCACCAGGATTTGTCGGCATCGCGGGTGCGTCTCTTGCGGCGGAGTTCGATCAGATCGACAGCCTGCACATGCGGGTGGGGGCCTTGCCGCTTTTCCCCACCAACGCGCTGAAATACAATCTGACATGGTCCACGGACGGGTTGATCAACGAATACTGCAATCCCTGCGATGCCATCGTGAATGGTGAACGCGTCAAGACCGCGCCGCTGGAAGACTATGAGGTGCTGGGCCATGACGGGGTGGAATACGAATGCTTCAATACCTCGGGCGGGCTGGGGACATTGCCGGAAACGCTGGAGGGCAGGGCGCGGGCGGTCTCCTATCGCTCGATCCGTTATCCGGGCCATTGTGATATCCTGAAACTGCTGCTGCACGATCTGGGGCTGGAACGCCGCCGCGATCTGTTGAAAGAGATTTTCGAAGCCGCCCTGCCGCGTACCGATCAGGATGTGGTGTTGGTTTATTGCACGGCCAAAGGCATGATCGACGGAGCGCTACGCGAGAAATCCCTGATCAACAAAAGCTTCGCCCGCGAGATCAACGGACAGGTCTGGAGCGCCATTCAGGTCACCACCGCCGCAGGTGTTCTGGGCGTCGTCGATCTGATGCGCACCGGCGTTCTGCCTTCGACCGGGTTTGTCCGGCAAGAGCAGGTGAAGCTGTCCGATTTCCTGAACACCGAATTTGGCCGGCTCTATCGGGCCGGTGACGTAACCCCACAGAACAAGGCGGCCTGAGATATGAAAGATGTTGTGATGACTGCAGAAACCACTCTGGCAAACCTCGACCTGACCGCAGCAGACCTGACAGGCGGCACGCTGACGGTGCAATCCCCAATTGACGGGCGCGTTCTGGCCGAAGTGCACGAAACCCCGGCCTCCGAGGTGGAGACCATCTTTGCCAATGCCAAAACCGCGTTCAAAGCGTGGCGTACCGTGCCAGCCCCGCGCCGGGGTGAGTTGATCCGCCTGCTGGGCGAAGAACTGCGCGCCGCCAAGGACGACCTGGGCGCGCTGGTCAGTTGGGAGGCGGGCAAGATTACGTCCGAAGGTCTGGGCGAAGTGCAGGAGATGATCGATATCTGCGACTTTGCCGTTGGCCTCTCGCGACAGCTGTACGGTCTGACCATCGCCTCGGAACGCCCCGGCCACCGGATGATGGAGACGTGGCATCCGGCAGGGCCGGTCGGTGTGATCTCGGCCTTCAATTTCCCGGTTGCGGTCTGGTCGTGGAACGCAGCGCTGGCGATTGTCTGCGGCGATCCGGTGATCTGGAAACCGTCCGAAAAATCGCCGCTGACGGCAATGGCCTGTCAGAAGATTTTCGAACGCGCACTGGCCCGGTTTGGCGACGCACCCGACAACCTGCTGCAAACCCTGATCGGCGGGGCCGCGCTGGGCGAAGCGCTGGTCGCAAGCGAGGATGTTCCGGTGATCTCGGCCACCGGGTCAACCCGCATGGGCCGCGCGGTTGCGCCCATCGTCGCGGCGCGGTTCGGCAAGTGCATTCTGGAACTTGGCGGCAATAATGCAATGATCGTTGGCCCCTCGGCGGATCTGGAAATGGCCGTGCGGGCGATTGTGTTCTCGGCTGTTGGAACCGCAGGGCAACGGTGCACGACGCTGCGGCGGTTGATCGTGCATAACTCGATCAAGGATGAACTGGTTGCGCGCCTCAAGAAAGCCTATGCCGGTCTGCCCATTGGCGATCCACTCGCCGAAGGCACGCTGGTTGGGCCTTTGGTGGATGAAGCCTCGGGCGCTGCAATGACCGCCGCGCTGAAGGCGGCTGAGTCCGAAGGCGGCACCGTGTTTGGTGGCCAACGCGTGACCGAAGGGGTGCCGGGCGGTGTCTACATGGAACCCGCAATCGTGGAAATGCCGGGCCAGACGGACGTGGTCAAAACCGAGACCTTTGCCCCGATCCTTTACGTGATGGGTTATGACGATTTCGATCACGCGCTGGACTTGCAGAACGACGTCCCGCAGGGCCTGTCCTCCTGCGTGTTCACGCTGAACATGCGCGAGGCCGAGCAATTCCTGACCGCAGCCGGATCGGATTGCGGCATCGCCAACGTGAATATCGGGCCATCCGGGGCCGAGATTGGTGGCGCGTTTGGGGGCGAGAAGGAAACCGGTGGCGGGCGTGAAAGCGGCTCGGACGCGTGGAAAGCCTATATGCGACGCCAGACCAATACCGTGAATTATTCGGCTGAACTGCCATTGGCGCAGGGCGTGAAGTTCGACATCTGATCACGGTTCCGGCGGTGCGGATCGTGCCGCCGGGCCTTAGTCTGAAAACAGGTAATCCAGCTTCATGATGGACTGCGCCTTGTCGCTTTCCACACCCAGAAAGCGTGCAATGGCGGCCTCATTTTCGGCGCGGTCGGCGCTTTCGCGCAGGCGCAGATAGCCATCGATCCCGGCCTCGCGGATTTGTTGGGATTCATAAGCCAGATCATTACGCAAAGTGGGCAACAGGCGGGAAACCGTCTCAGCCGGGCTGTTTTCACCCGCCAGCCCGACGCGTCGGGCGTGGCCGATCAGATAGTCGTCGGAATAGTCGCACTCGATCTCCAGCACATGGGTCTTGGCCGCATCGCCGCAGAAATCCTGAATGACGTCCAGATTGGACGGGTCCAGACACAGCGCCAGTTGGTTTGACCCGAAATGCTGAAACAGCATTTGGACAACCGCCCGCCGATGGCGCGAGCGTTTGTTGAGCGTCGTCTCGATCCCGCCCAGATCGGGCAGGGGCGTGTCCTGTTCGTTGAACAGATACTCGATGCACGGGATGTCGGTTTCCGAGGCGATCTGATCCACCAGCCGTTTGGCCACGTGCCACTTTTTGCAGACGATCAGGAAAAGTTCACGCTCGGGACCCAGCGTATTTCCGGCCTCCCAGAACCTTTGCCCGAACCGGCGGCCGACGCGGCCCCGCCCGGTCAGGAAGGCATACAGGTTGCGCCCCTCATCCGAGATCGGGAAGTCGACGCCCGTGCTGGCATACAGCGCGCCCAGCCGGTCCTTCAACTCATGCGCCTCGGGGCTGATCTTGCGGGCAAACAGATAGTTCTGCCCCAGCAGCATGTCGAAATGATCGTTGTAGAACGTCACCGGCATTCCGTAATCCGAGAACATCAGGAAGGTCGGCGTGCGGTTTTCGATCTCACCCTTCGGGATCAGATGACGGACAAGCGTCTGAAAGAAGGTTTCATCCGGGATCCAGGTGGTCGAGAAGAACCGGATCACGTCGCGACGCTGTTGCAAGAACTCAAGGATCATTTCGACCGTGCGGCGGCGCAGGCACCACCATTGGCTGCCGATCATGACCTGAATGTCCTCGGGAATCTCGCGCGTCAGCTTGAAACGTTTTTGCAACTCGTAGGCCGCATAGAACCGTTTGGCCTGCGTACGTTCGTTGAAATAGTGGCGATAGATCAGCCGGTCTTCTTTCATCCCGGTCTTGATCCAGTTGCTGGCAAAGAAATCGTGGCTTTCGATGAAATCCCTGTCCTGCTCGTCCAAAAAATTATGCGTGTATTCCGCTGTTTTGATCGCCATGCAATCGCCCGACAGCATGTAGAAATGGGTGGCGCGGGGGAATGTCTCGACAGCCGCTTCCAGCGCATAAAGCGTGGCCTGCACCAAAGACCACTCACCCCAGCCGCATTTGATGCGCTTGTCGGCGAAGGTGACATTCGGGTTGCCCTTCAGCGCGGTGCGGATCTTGTCATAGTCCGCCTCACGCGCGCGGGCATCGAAATGGATCGCCATGCAATCGCCGGCAGCCGTCAACTGCTCGGCCTGCGCGATGATTGCGTCAGGGTCTTTGTGGCACAGCAGGATATAGGCAATCTTTGCCATTTGGTGTCGCAATTTCCGTTTTTGCCCGATTGCACCTGTGATACTGAGGATGAGCGATTGAATAAACAGAGTATTTTTGGTTTTTTGATTTCAAAAGCTGGCCTATCAACCTGATACCCGACCAGCGAAGGAGGCACGCAGATGGGGTTTCCCGGCACCTGGATGACCGAGAGCGAAAGCATGGTTTACCGTGTGGTGCCGAAATGCGCGTGCTCGACCATTGGTCAGATCATGTATTACTCGGATCACGGGCAGTTCTTTGACGGCGATATCCACGACGCCAAGGACGGGATGCACAAATGGGCCTTTGACCAAAGCCAGGGCATGATCGCGGACAATGTGCGCAATCACGGGTCGTATTCCTTTACCTGTGTGCGTAACCCCTACACCCGGATCCTGAGTTCGTTCTTTGACAAGATTTGCGGCATCCAGCGCAACGGCAAACGGTACCGTGGCAATCTGGTGCCGACGCTGGTGTATAATTACGGGATCGAAGTGGGCGGCGATGATGGCAAGGGCGAGTTCGACCAGATCGCCAGCTTCCGCCGGTTCCTGCTGTTTGCCCGCGATACGATCCGCTGGCGGCGCCCGATGGACCCGGATATTCACTGGTCCGCCATGTCAGGGCATGTGTCGACCTTCATCGTGAATGGCGGGCGCTATGATCGGATCTTCTGGACCGAGAAGTTCAACGATGGGATGCAGGGCGTGCTGGACAGTCTCGAGACCCCACACGCCATCGATCTGTCCGAAATCCCCCGGTTCAACGAATCCGAAGGCCACGGCCCCAAACGCGCGCACCCGGTCGAGGATTATTTCGACGACCTGTCGATGCATCTGGTCTATGAAATCTACAAACAGGATTTTGAACTGTTCAAATACGATTTCGAAAACCCGGCGAACAAAATGCCGATGGGTGAGATCGATCTGGATGAGGTCCACGCTAAGCTGGGCGATTGAGGGGCAATCTGTATCCCCGATAGAGATGCATCTGCTAAGGATATGATTTGTATGTGAGTGCTTGCTTCGAGACCAAACTTGTACACCATTTAAGCCGCCAAACGCACATTGGCTGCAGCTCGTTCTCAGTACAGATTAGGGGATACGAATTTGAGGCTTAGAATTTCCTAGGTACTTGAAACTGAGATTGAGAAGAATGCTCTGGCAGTCGTATCTCGTCTCAATAGTCTAATCTCGGCCGGTTCTCCGATGCTGGAGAAGTATCCTAAGGGCGGCACTAAAGCTTTGCTTGAGAAGGACTTGCTAGAAAACAGTTGGCCAGATGCCTATTTGAGAGGGGTGACCTTAGCTCAGTCCTTCGGGCACTCTTGGACTGTCCTCGGTCGCGCAGAAGAAGAGCTGAACC
The DNA here is from genome assembly GCF_056542325.1 of Ruegeria sp. AD6. Classification (NCBI taxonomy): domain Bacteria; kingdom Pseudomonadati; phylum Pseudomonadota; class Alphaproteobacteria; order Rhodobacterales; family Roseobacteraceae; genus Ruegeria; species Ruegeria sp. AD6. The sequence continues at coordinate 27,049 of NZ_JBQFZQ010000009.1, forward strand.
TTGTTGGAAGTCAGTTTTCGGTCACTGGTATCGAGTGGGCAGAACTTTCTCTGGTTCGCTAAAACCTGAAGTTGGGCGCTCCGACAGCTTCCTCCACACGAAACTACAAAAACAGCCCACCGGACAGGTGGACCGTTTTTATTGAGCGGTTTCTAACTCAAACCTGACGCACGGCCCCTTTTGCCGCGCTGGTGGTCAGCTTGGCATAGGCTTTCAGCGCGGTAGAGACCTTGCGCTTGCGTGGTTCTGCCGGTTCCCAGCCCTTTTCGTCCTGCTCTGCGCGACGAGTGGCCAGTTCCTCATCCGACACCGCCAGATGGATCGAGCGTTTGGGGATGTCGATCTCGATCTTGTCACCCTGACGGACCAGACCGATCACGCCGCCTTCGGCCGCCTCGGGTGAGACATGGCCGATGGACAGGCCCGAGGTGCCGCCTGAGAAACGACCATCGGTCAGCAGCGCGCAGGCTTTGCCCAGACCTTTGGATTTCAGATATGAGGTCGGATACAGCATTTCCTGCATCCCCGGCCCCCCGCGGGGACCTTCGTAGCGGATGACGACCACGTCACCCTCTTTCACCTTGCCGGTCAGGATGTCGCTGACCGCCTGATCCTGGCTTTCGCACACATAGGCCGAGCCGGTGAAGGTCAGGCTGCTGGTATCCACACCTGCGGTTTTCACGATGCAACCGTCCCGCGCGATGTTACCGAATAGAACCGCAAGGCCTCCGTCCTGAGAAAACGCGTGCTCCTTGGACCGGATCACACCGCCTTCGCGGTCGGTATCCAACTCCTTGTACCGGTTCGACTGGCTGAACGCCTGTGTGGTGCGCACACCGCCGGGGGCAGCTTTGAACAACTCCTGCGCGGCGGGGTTGTTGGCGATCTTGATGTCCCAATTGGCAATCGCCTCGCCCATGGTTGGCGTGTGCACCGTGCTGCAATGTTCGTGGAACAACCCGGCGCGGCTAAGCTCGCCAAGGATCGAGAAGATGCCACCGGCGCGGTGGACGTCCTCCATATGCACGTTCTCGGTGTTGGGCGCGACCTTACACAGGCAGGGGACATTGCGGCTGAGGCGGTCCATGTCGGACATGGTGAAATCGACGCCGCCTTCGTGGGCGATGGCCAGCAGGTGCAGAACCGTGTTGGTTGACCCGCCCATAGCGATATCCAGGCTCATCGCGTTCTCAAATGCATCGAAGGTTGCGATTTCGCGCGGCAGGAAGCCTTTTTCGTCCAGCTCATAATGCCGCTTGGTGATCTCGACGATGCGCCGACCAGCCTCAAGGAACAGGTTCTTGCGGTCTGCATGGGTGGCGAGGGTCGAGCCGTTGCCCGGCAGCGCCAGACCCAGCGCCTCGGCCAGACAGTTCATCGAGTTCGCGGTGAACATGCCCGAGCATGACCCGCAGGTGGGGCAGGCGTTTTCTTCGATATGCTGCACCTGCTCATCGGTAAAGCGGTCATCAGCGGCGGCGACCATGGCATCCACAAGGTCGATCTTTTTGGCGTCCAGATCGGCAATATCGATCTTGCCCGCCTCCATCGGCCCGCCCGAGACGAAAATGGCCGGGATATTCAGGCGCATCGCGGCCATCAGCATACCCGGGGTGATCTTGTCGCAGTTCGAGATGCAGACCATCGCATCGGCACAGTGGGCATTGACCATATATTCAACGCTGTCGGCGATCACCTCGCGTGAGGGCAGCGAATACAGCATACCGTCATGGCCCATGGCGATGCCGTCATCCACGGCGATGGTGTTGAATTCCTTGGCAACGCCGCCTGCGGCTTCAACCTCGCGCGCGACCATCTGGCCCAGATCCTTCAGGTGGACGTGACCCGGCACGAACTGCGTGAACGAGTTGACGATGGCGATGATCGGCTTGCCGAAATCGTCATCCTGCATGCCGGTGGCGCGCCACAGGCCACGGGCACCGGCCATGTTGCGGCCATGGGTGGAGGTTCTGGATCGGTACATTGGCATGATGCTGTTTCCCTATTGCCTCGGGTTGCATTGCGTCGAGATTGTGCGTTATAGCGCACGTATCACATGTGCGCTATAACGCACAAGAGGATTCGAAAGACAGTGAAATGGCACCGGACGACATTACTCTGAAACTACGGGATGTGCGCGCGGCCTCGGGGCTGAGCCTGTCGAAAGTGGCTGAAATGACCGGTGTCAGCAAAGCCATGCTGGGCCAGATCGAACGGGGCGAATCCAGCCCCACCATTGCGACCCTGTGGAAGATCGCCAAAGGGTTCCAACTTCCGCTCAGCGCGTTGATCGGGTCGTCCGTTCTGCGCGATCCGGCCAATGCGGGGGTGTTCCAGACCGTCACCTTCCCCGGCAGTATCGAGGTCAAGATCGTCTTTCCCTTCGACCCGGCGCTGGGCGCGGAAACCTTTCACGTCCAGCTTGCCCCCAACCAAAGCCACGAGTCGCCCCCCCACGCCGCCGGCGTCACCGAAGAGGTCTTTGTCCTCAGCGGAGATCTGGAGATTTTGCGCGATGGGGAATGGCTGCTCCTGCAGACCGGGCAGGGCCTGCGCTTTGCCGCCGATCTGGCGCATGGATACCGGGCCGGTGCGCAGGGGGCGGCTTTTCTGAATATGCACCACTATTCGCAACAGCCTGACCATCAGAACGGACCCTGACCGCATGACCGCATTGTTGGAAACCCTGACCATCGTGGACGCCATCGGGTCGTTCGGGGCGCTGATCGTGGTGGCGGCCTATTTTGCAACGCAGATGCAGATGATGAATTCGGACGATCTGGCCTTTCCGGTCGTGAACCTGTTGGGCTCGGTGCTGATCGTCTATTCGCTGGTGCATAATTTCAACCTTGCCTCGATGCTGATCGAAGGGTTCTGGATTCTGATCAGTCTGATCGGGATTATTCAGCATTTTCGCCTGCGCCGGGCGTCAGAATAGGCCGATCCAGCCTTGAACCCCTATCCTGCCGGGTATAGGGAAAATTCAAGCTCGCTGAGGAGAGGCTTTGATGCAGGACGATCCGAAAACCCTGGTATCTACCGAATGGCTGGCCGCACATATCAAGAACCCGGATCTGCGGATTCTGGACGGGTCGTGGTATCTGCCTGCGCAGAACCGTGACGCCAGGGCCGAGTATGAGGCGGGCCACATTCCCGGCGCGCGCTTCTTCGACATTGACGAGATTTCCGACCACCGTTCGGATCTGCCGCATATGGCACCGCCGGTGGAAAAGTTCATGTCGCGCCTGCGGGCCATGGGCGTGGGTGACGGCCATCAGGTGGTGGTCTATGACGGCGCGGGGCTTTTCTCGGCGGCGCGGGTCTGGTGGCTGTTCCGCCTGATGGGGCAAGAGAACGTCGCCGTGCTGGATGGCGGTCTGCCCAAGTGGCAAGCCGAAGAGCGTGAGATCGAGGATCTGCCCCCCGTTATTCGTGACCGCCACATGACCGTACGGGTGCAGAACCAGATGGTGCGCGATGTTACGCAGGTCTCTGCTGCTGCCAAGCTGGCCGATCACCAGATCATCGATGCCCGTTCCGCCGCCCGTTTCGCCGGAACCGAGGCCGAGCCGCGCGAAGGCTTGCGCTCGGGCCATATTCCGGGGTCGCGCAACGTGCCCTTTGGCGACCTGCTGAATGGGGACGGCACGATGAAATCGCCCGACGCGTGCCGTGCCGTGTTCGAGGCCGCAGGCGTTGATCTGTCGAAACCTGCGATCACCAGTTGCGGGTCAGGCGTGACCGCCGCAATCCTCAGCCTTGCGCTCGAGCGCATGGGCAAGAAAGACCACTCGCTTTATGACGGCTCCTGGGCGGAATGGGGTGCCTTCCCGACCCTGCCCGTCGCAACCGGAGAGACCTGATGTTCGAGAACCTCAAACCGCAGCCCGCCGACAAGATTCTGGCGCTGATGCAAATGTACCGCGAAGACCCGCGCGATCAGAAGATCGACCTGGGTGTGGGCGTCTACAAGAATGCCGAGGGCGTGACCCCGGTGATGCGTGCGGTCAAAGCCGCTGAACAGCGCATCTGGCAAGAGCAGGAGAGCAAGGCCTATACCGGTCTGGCCGGTGATCCGGCCTATTCGGATGCGATGATCGGCCTGATCCTTGGCACTGCGGTTCCGCGCGGCAATATCGCCGCCGTGGCGACCCCCGGCGGCACCGGCGCGTGTCGGCAGGCGTTTGAAATGATCCGCATGGCCAACCCCTCGGCCCGTGTGTTTGTGTCGAACCCGACATGGCCCAACCACCTGTCGATCCTGAACTATCTGGGAATGGAGACGGTCCAGTACCGCTATTTCGACGGCGAAACGCGCGGCGTTGATTTCGATGGCATGATCGAGGACCTGAAAACCGCCACCGCAGGCGATGTGGTTCTGCTGCATGGTTGTTGCCACAACCCGACCGGTGCCAACCTGAACATGGTGCAATGGCAAGAGGTCGTGAACCTGATCAACGAGCGTGGCCTTGTGGCGATGATCGACATTGCCTATCAGGGTTTTGGCGACGGGCTTGAAGAAGACGCACAGGCCACCCGCCTGGTGGCCTCGTCCGTCAAGCGCTGCCTGATCGCGGCGTCCTGTTCGAAGAATTTCGGCGTTTATCGCGAGCGTACCGGCCTTCTGATGGCAATCAGCGATGATCCGGCGCAGACGGCGCTGAACCAAGCGACCCTGGCCTTCCTGAACCGCCAGAACTATTCCTTCCCGCCCGATCACGGTGCCAGGGTTGTGACCACGATCCTGAACGATGACACCCTGCGCGCCGATTGGGCCGCCGAGTTGGAAGAGGTGCGCCTGTCCATGCTGGGCCTGCGTCAGCAACTGGCCGACGAATTGCAACGCCTGACGGGATCGGACCGCTTTGGCTTTGTCGCCCAGCACCGCGGCATGTTCTCGCGTCTTGGTGCCGCGCCGGAACTGGTCGAGAAACTGCGCGCCGATCACGGCATCTACATGGTCGGCGACAGCCGCCTGAACATCGCCGGTCTGAACGCAACAACCGTGCCGATTCTGGCACAGGCGATTGTTGACGTTGGGGTTTAGTCCAAACAACATTCCAAAAAGAAACCCGGGCACGAGCGCCCGGGTTTTTTTGTTGAGCAGATTGCAGCTTAGCCTTTCGAGAACTCCGGGTAGGCTTCCATACCCAGTTCTGCCATGTCCAGACCGTTGATCTCGTCTTCTTCGCTGACGCGGATGCCGACGGTTGCTTTCAGAACCATCCACAGGATCAGCGCGGCGACGAAGGTGAAGACACCGTAGGCAACGATACCGGTCAGCTGGGTGATCAGGTTGGCCTCGCCGTAGAAGATCACGGCGATGGTGCCCCAGATGCCTGCGAACAGGTGGACCGGGATGGCACCGACCACGTCGTCGATCTTGAACTTGTCCAGCATCGGAACCGCGAAGACCACGATGATACCGCCCACGGCACCGATCCACAGCGCGCCGAACAAGGTCGGGGCCAGCGGTTCAGCAGTGATCGAGACCAGACCGGCCAGCGCGCCGTTCAACACCATGGTCAGGTCGGGCTTTTTATACAGGACCTGGGTCATGATCAGGGCGGCAACTGCACCTGACGCGGCGGCCATGTTGGTGTTGGCGAAGATGCGCGACACGTCGGAGACGTCACCCACGGTGCCCATCGCCAGCTGCGAGCCGCCGTTGAAGCCGAACCAGCCCAGCCACAGGATGAACGTCCCCAAAGTTGCCAGCGCCAGGTTCGAACCGGGCATCGGGTGAACCTTGCCGTCCTTGTACTTGCCGATACGCGGGCCAAGGATCAGACAGCCAGCCAGAGCGGCCCAGCCCCCGACCGAGTGCACGACGGTCGAACCGGCGAAGTCGGAAAAGCCCATGGCGTCCAGCCAGCCGCCGCCCCATTTCCACGACCCCGAAATCGGATACAGGATGCCGGTCAGCACGATGACGAAGATCAGGAAGGGCCACAGCTTGATCCGCTCGGCCACGGCGCCCGACACGATGGACGCGGTCGCAGCCACAAAGACCAGCTGGAAGAAGAAGTCCGAGCCGATCGAGGCATAGTCCAGGGCGGCTTCGGCAGGGTCAACACCCACCGCATCAAGTACCGTCGGACCGCCAAGGGCAAAGAACCCGTTGAAGTCGCCCGGATACATCGTGTTGAAGCCGACCAGCCAGTACATGATCGCGGCGCAGGAAAACAGCGCCACGTTCTTGATCATCTGCATGGCCACATTCTTGGACCGCACCAGACCACCTTCCAGCATGGCAAAACCTGCCGCCATGAAGAAGACCAGAAAGCCCGCCATCAGGAACAGCAGGGTGGTAAAGATATACTGGGTGTGCAGCGCGGCCTCGCCTTCTGCGGCTTCTTGCGCCAAACCCATCTGCGGCAGCACGACCAGCGCGGCAGCAGGGATGAGAGATTTCATCAGGTTCATGTGTTTTCCTCGGATTGAGTGTGAGTGTCGGCGCTTACAGCGCCTCTTCGTTGGTTTCTCCGGTCCGCACGCGCAGCGCCTGCTCGACATCGAGGACGAAAATCTTGCCGTCACCGATCTTGCCGGTCTTGGCGGTTGTGGTGATGGTCTCAACGATCTGGTCGGCCATCGTGGCGGGCACCACGATCTCGAGCTTGATCTTGGGCACGAAGTTCACGGCGTATTCGGCGCCGCGATAGATTTCAGTGTGACCGGATTGCGAGCCGAAGCCCTTAATTTCGGTCACCATCATGCCGCGCACGCCAGCCTGGGTCAGTGCCTCGCGCACCTCCTCGAGCTTGAACGGCTTGATTGTCGCAATGATCAGTTTCACGTCTTTCCCCTCTGCTTCTCCGGTCTGACCGGCTTGTTTGCACCTGCAGAAAAAGAGCGTGACCCGAGGCGGTAAGAAACGGTTTTGGGGCGTAATTCGGTTCAAAATTGACGCAAAGTTGCACAATTTTTGCACAAAACCTGCCGTGCGTCTAAATTTTAGGCGGATATGGGAGGGGAAATTCCGGTAAATCGGACCTCAACATAGGCAGGCCACCGGGGTATGGTGGGCCAAAAGTATAACCGGGCAGAGTTTGAGCATGACTGAGTCCAAGCGCCGCAAACCGACATTGGTCGCGGATAAACGGTACCCGTCGAAGGGGCGCAAACCTTCGGCGACCAAGCGGGCTGCGAAACCGGCGGGCAAGAAATCGACCGCCCGCAAGACAACCACGCGCAAGACCGCCCGCAAGAAGACACGCAAACGCTCGGGCAGCAATGGCGGTGGGATTTTTCGTCGCCTTTTCCGTTGGATCTGGCGTCTGATCTGGGGTGTGACCTGGCGCGTCGGGGCTGTGGTGGCGATGCTGATCGCGCTGGCGGTGGGGGTCGTTTACACCTCGCTGCCCGATGTGGATGCCTTGCTGGACGGGCGCGCACGGGGGTCTGTGACGCTGTTGGATCGCGACGGCAAGGTGTTTGCCTGGCGCGGCGATCAGTTTGGTGGAGTGATTACAGCAGATACCGTCTCACCCCATCTTAAGAACGCGGTGGTCGCCACCGAGGATAAGCGATTCTATCGCCATTTCGGCGTCAGCCCGCGCGGCGTTGCCAGCGCCGTGCGTATCAACCTGAGCGAGGGGCGCGGGCCGCTGTCTGGCCACGGCGGCTCGACCATCACCCAGCAGACCGCCAAGCTGCTGTGTCTTGGTGTTCCCTACGATCCCAGCGAGTGGGAGTCCGAGGCCGCTTATGAGTCGGATTGCCGTCAGGGCTCGCTGTGGCGCAAGGGGAAAGAAGCCATTTATGCGATGGCGATGGAGGTCAAGTACTCCAAGGACGAAATCCTGACGATCTATCTGAACCGGGCCTTCCTGGGTGCAGGTGCGCGCGGATTCGAGGCTGCAAGCCAGCGCTATTTCGGCAAATCCGCGGCCGAGGTCTCGCCGGCCGAAGCGGCGATGCTGGCGGGTCTTCTGGTTGCCCCGACACGCTATGCGCCCACCAACAGCCTGCAACGATCGCAGGATCGCGCGCGGCTTGTGGTCGGGTTGATGGAGGACCAGGGTTATCTGTCCGGCGCGCAGGCCAGCGAAGCGCGCAGCCGTCCTGCGGAACTGTCCGAGGCCGCAGCAGCAAGGGCTGGTGGCTATTTCGCCGATTGGGTCATGGCCAGCGGGCCTGAGTTTTTCACGCGCAATACCACCGAGGATGTGGTGATCCGTACGACTCTGGACCAGCGTATTCAGAGATCGGCAGAAGAGGCGCTGCAATTCATCTTTCAGGAGAAGGTTCGCGAAGGGTCCAAGGCTCAGGCGGCGATTGTGGTGATGTCCGCAGACGGCGCTGTTCGGGCCATGGTCGGCGGGCGCAAGACCCGCGTGTCGGGCGCGTTCAACCGCGCGACACAGGCGCTGCGCCAAACCGGATCGTCCTTCAAGCCATTCGTCTATGCCACGGCATTGGAGCTGGGCTATTCGCCCTATGACATTGTGGTCGATGAACCCTATTGCGTCGACATTCCGGGGTCGGGCAATTGGTGCCCCAAGAACTATACGAACAAGTTCTATGGCCGCGTGACGCTGGCCGACGCCCTGAAGAACTCGCTGAACATTCCCGCCGTGAAAGTGGCCGAAGTGGCCGGGCTGGACAATGTGCGCACCGTGGCCAGCGGCTTCGGGATCGCCAGCGATCTGGCGCAGGGACCGGCGCTGGCGCTGGGCGCATCCGAAAGCACACTGATCGAGATGACCGGGGCCTATGCCGGTATCCTAAACGGCGGATCATCGGTTGAACCATATGGTCTGACCGAGTTGAAGCTGCTGGGCGATGACACGCCGGTCATGGTGACGACCACCGGGATCGGTGAGCGGGTGATCAATGACAACGCGGCCAAACAACTGACCTGGATGATGGAGCGTGTGGTCTCCGAAGGCACCGGTGGCCGGGCGCAATTGCCCGGATGGCAGGTGGCAGGCAAGACCGGGACGACTCAGGCCGCGCGGGATGCGTGGTTCATTGGCTTCACGGCGGATTACGTGGCGGGGGTTTGGATGGGCTATGACGACAACACGCCGCTTTCGGGCGTGACAGGCGGCGGCTTGCCTGCCGAGATCTGGAAAGAAACCATGCTGCGCGTGACCGAGGGGATGACGCCAACACCCTTGCCCATGATCGTGCCGGAACCACCGGTGCAGGTCGCGCAACCACAACCCCGACGCCGCCAAGGTGGCGGCTTTGAACGGGCCATCAATAACCTGATCAGGGATATCTTCGGCGGGAACTGATACGAAAAAAGGCGGCGCACCGGGCACCGCCTTTTTTCAATTCTATTGGGATAGCTTACAGACTGGAATCCAGCGCCGCGATGATCGCCGCACCCATTTCCGTGGTCGAAACCGGGGTCACGCCCTCATCCGCCAGCAGATCGCCGGTGCGAACGCCATCGGCCAGAACTTTTTCGATCGCCGTTTCCAGACGGGTGGCTTCATCGCCCTGATCAAAGCTGTAGCGCAGCGCCATGGCGAAGCTGAGGATACAGGCAATCGGGTTGGCCTTGCCTTCACCCGCGATATCGGGGGCCGAACCATGCACGGGCTCGTACATCGCCTTGGGGCGGCCATTGGCCATCGGAGCGCCCAGGGACGCCGAGGGCAACATCCCCAGCGAGCCGGTCAGCATCGCGGCACAATCCGACAGGATGTCGCCGAACAGGTTGTCGGTCAGGATCACATCGAACTGCTTGGGCGCGCGCACCAACTGCATAGCGCCATTGTCGGCATACATATGGGACAGCTCGACTTCGGGGTAATCGGCGGCGACGCGGGTCACAACCTCACGCCACAAGATGCCCGATTCCATCACGTTGGCCTTCTCCATCGAGCACAGCTTTTTGTTCCGGCGCATCGCCAGTTCAAAGGCCGAGCGCGCGGCGCGTTCGATCTCGGATTCGGTGTAGCGCTGGGTGTTGATGCCGACGCGTTCGTTGCCTTCCTCGAAGATACCACGGGGCTCGCCGAAATAGACGCCAGAGGTCAGCTCGCGCACGATCATGATGTCGAGGCCAGCGACGATATCCTTTTTCAGCGACGAGAAATCTGCCAGCGCGTCAAAGCACTGGGCCGGGCGCAGGTTGGAATACAGATCCATTTCCTTGCGCAGGCGCAGCAAGCCGCGCTCGGGCTTGAGGCTGAAATCCAGATCGTCGTATTTCGGACCGCCTACGGCACCCAGCAGCACCGCGTCGACCTCTTGCGCCTTGGCCATGGTTTCGTCCGACAGGGGCTTGCCGTGGGCATCATAGGCCGCACCACCGACCAGATCCTCGCTCACGTCAAAGTGAAGGCCGCGATTGGTGCCGAACCAGTCGATGATTTTGCGCACTTCGGCCATAACTTCCGGGCCAATTCCGTCTCCGGGCAGGATGAGGAGCGAGGGGTTGGACATGAAGGGTCTCCTTGCGTTTCACAGCTCAGGCCCTAGCGTCTGCGCCGCATCGGGTCAATGAGACGATCCGGCAGAATCACGAGGAAAACACATGTTGATACCGGGAAATCCTGTCCCAGGCCTGAAAATCGAAACCGTAGGCCATGGAAGTTTTGATCTGGATGCCGACAAGGGCGAAAACGGCACGCTGGTGATTCAGTATCGCGGCCTGCATTGCCCGATCTGCATCAGGCAGATGGGTGAGGTTGAAGCCGCGCTGGACGACTTCGCCGCGCTGGGGCTTGAGGTCATCATGCTGAGCACCGACACCGCCGAACGCGCTGCGGAAACCGTGGCAAAAGCGGGCACGACCCGGCTGCGCGTCGGGCACAGCCTGCCGCTGGCCGCTGCGCGGGAAGACTGGGGCCTGTATCTGTCCAAAGGTCGCGAAGGCACCGCCGAGGCCGCGTTCTTTGCAGAACCGGGGCATTTCTACATCGCCCCCGACCGGACGCTGTATTTCGCCTGGCAGCAATCGACCCCGTTTGGCCGCCCCTCGGTCGCTGACATGCAGGGTGGTATCAAATACGCGCTGGACAATGGCTATCCGCCGCGCGGCACCTATACCGGCCCGCTTTAAAGGCTGGCTTTCAGCCCGTCGGCCAGCAAGTCCCAGACCCTGCGAATGCGCGGGGTCTGGCGCATCGCTTGCGGCGCGGCAAGCCAGACCGGCAGGATCGGAATCTTTACATCCAGCGGCAGAACCTCGACCAGAGGGTCCTCTTCGGCGACCTGAACCTGACTGAAGCCGATACCGCACCCGGCGCGGATCAGCTCCCAATAGGCGCTTTGCAGATCGCAGCGGGTGGCAAAGCTGTCCTTGCTGGCGGGCCATCCCTTTTCCTGCATCTTCCGGATGATGTCTTCGTTGGCGTCGAACCCGACCAGATCGTGATGGAACAGATCCTCGGGCGTCTTGGGTCGTCCGACGCGGTTCAGGTAAGTTGTGGCCGCGCAGAAACACAGCGGGACATCACCAAGGTAGCGCGACACGATATCCATCTGTTCGGGACGATACATGCGCACGGCGATATCGGCCTCGCGATAGAGCAGGTTTTCAGTTGCGTCCGTTGCGACCAGTTCCAGCTGAATGGCCGGTTCCTGCTGTCGGATATGCGCCAATATGGGCGGCAACAGGTGGTGAGAGGCAAAGACGGAAGCGGTGATCCGCACCGTGCCCTCCAGCTCTTGCGACTGGCCTGCCGCCGTCATGCTGAACGCGTTCATCGCCTGATGCATCTGCCGCGCCATGGGCAGCAGCTGGTTGCCCACATCGCTGAGTTTCAGCCCCCGCGCGTGCCGGTCAAACAGCGACACGCCAAGTTCCTCCTCCAGCGCATGAATCTGCCGGCCCAGTGTCGGCTGGCTGCGGTCCAGTTGCCGCGCGGCGGCGGACAGAGACCCGGTTTCGGCCACCGCCAGAAAGCTTTGGATCAGCGACCAATCGGCATGGGTAAGCGCTTTGTCCATTCAGATATGAATACATGATCTGCGTTTGCCGGCAATTCCCTGAATCATGTGCAAGGTTAAGTTGGTCCCCACAGGAGGGCACCATGCAACACACCGTACTGATACTCGGCGCCAGTGGCCGGTTTGGCCGCAATGCCGAACTTGCATTTCGCAAAGCCGGTTGGACCGTGCGGAAATTCAATCGCGAGGCTGACAAGCTGGATCAGGCGGCGCGTGGCGCGGACTTGATCGTCAACGCCTGGAACCCGCCATATACTCAGTGGGCCCGTCTGGTGCCGGGCCTGCACCGGCGGGTGATTGACGTGGCTGAACGCACCGGCGCAACGGTCATCGTACCGGGCAATGTTTATGTATTCGGGGCGGATACTCCCGACCCGTGGTCCGCGGACAGTCCGCATTCGGCCCGGAACCCTTTGGGTCGTATCCGAATCGATATGGAGGACGCCTATCGCCGTTCAAGCGCGCGGGTGATCATCCTGCGGGCCGGGGATTTCATCGACACGTGTGCGTCGGGGAACTGGTTTGATCAGGTGATGATCAAGAGCTTGTCGAAAGGGCGGCTGGTCTATCCGGGCAATCCCGATATTCCCCACGCATGGGCGTACCTGCCTGACCTTGCAGCGACGGCCGTCATGTTGGCCGAGATGCGGCAAGGCTTGCCTCGGTTCTGCGATCTGCCATTTGCCGGATATACGCTGACCGGGCGCGAGATTGCGCAGTCTCTGTCGCGGGTGACGGGGGGTGATGTGGCGCTCAAACGGATGCAATGGTGGCCCCTGCAGCTTGCCGGTCCTTTCTGGCGCATGGCCCCGCATTTGTTGGAAATGCGCTATTTGTGGGATGTGCCGCACCGGCTGGACGATACGGCCTTGACCACGTTGATCGGCAGCGTGCCACACACCGATCTGGATCAGGCGATGCGTACAGCGATACCATCAGAGCAGACCGCGACTGCGGTGTCTCATGGCATCGAGACATCCACCCAGACCAGCCGGTGACGGCTGGCGCGTTCGGCGCTGTCCCGTTTCGCTTCACCCGGCGCGGGCCAGAAGACACCGGCATCAACAACCTTCAGATCGGCTGAGGGCAGAACGTAATCCACTCGCAGCTCTCCCACCGCCTTCCAATGGACAGTGGCCCTGTCGCCCGCGGGGGATTTGGGCTGTGGATCCTGCAGGCGCGGGTCCGAGAGAAGGTTGGCGATGGTCTCTCTGCGCCCGTCGCTGTGATTGGGGTCCAGATTGGCATCCCCGGCGATCACAAACGGATCGGTCGGGGCTGGGCCAATGCCACCATCCATCAGCACAGACCACAGCCGGATCTCATCTCGATTGCGCAGGCCGTTGCGATCCTCGGGGCCGTCGAACACGGGCGGGGTTGCGTGAAAGGTCATCAGATTCAGACGGCCCGAGGGGGTGTAGATCGGCACGACCCAATGGCCGGTCGACGACAGGCGCTGCGCCGCTTGTGCCTGCTCGGATGGGTACGGTGCGCCCTCGGCCACGGGCAACTCGGCCCCCGGCAGATCGCGCCATAGCAGGTCCGAGAAATCCTGCGCCTCGGACATCGCAATCTCATACCGGGACAGAACAGCCAACCCACCATGCCCGGTAAACAATCCCCAACCATGCGAGTCGCCGGGCCCTTGCGTGCGGCCATCCCCATCCAGATCAAGCCCGCTGTCCAGCCCGGTATTGGGCTGCGCGATAAACTGATAGGGGTAATCCAGCCCGGCCTCTCTGAGGCTTTCTGCCAGAGCCGTCAGGGCCATCGCGTTCATGTCCCAGTCGATGCCTTGCAGCGCCACGATGTCGGGCCCCGTGGCCACAAGCACATCGACGACCGCCCGCACCTGCGCCTCGTCGCGCTGAATGTCGCGCAACAGCAGGCCGGGACCTTTCCGGCTGAGCTCGGTGTTGAAGCTGGCAATGCGCACCACATCTGCCTGCGCCGCGATGGGCAGCAACAGCAGGATCAGGGCGCGGATCATGCGGCCTGAGTTGTCTCGGATGTTGAGTAAGCGCGGCGCTTTTCCACGATCAGCCCGGCGATGCGCAGGGTCGCCATGCCACGCATGATCATGCTGGCGGGCAGGAAGGCCCAGGCGCTCATGGTCCAGATCAGGGTCTGCGGATTGTTCAGCGAAATCGGCGTCACGAAATTGGTCAACAGCTTGATCACGGCCGGGATCAGGAACGGCAGCAGGATACCGATGCAGATGTTCAGACGACCGTCACGCTGCAGGCGGCTGACCACGTCACCGCCTTTGGTGGGGTCGAACAGCGGCAGGTTGGTCCAGACGTTGAAGGCCCCGTTGCCAGTGGGCCAGCCGCGCAGTTTCACCGCATAGGCAAAGCTGGCAATCGTGACCAGAGCGGCGACATAGGCGACACTCGCTGTGATCCGCACCAGTTCAACCAGCGGCGCGCTGGCGTCGGCAGGCAACATCAGAACGATCAGCCGGACGGGTGAGTACGGGAAGTCCACCACATTGGCGACGGCCAGACCCATAGAATACGAGAATGTGGTCAGATCGGTTGGTGCATAGCCATTCTTGCAGACCAAAGTCAGGAACGTGACCATCGACATCAGGCCGACAAAACGCAGCCGATTCACCGGCGGGGCGTCGCGGAATTCGATAAAGCTGGGAAAGGCAGAGTTGTATTCGGCAAAGGTCAGGATGAACGCGAGGATCGCGAGGAAGACCACTATCTCGGTCCCGTTCGTCGATGATACAGGCAGGTACAACGCGGGTGTCAGCACCAGAAGTGCAACCAATATTCCACGTATCGCCGCCCCAGTTGTGCGCGCAATCACTATCCGAACCCTTTTTCAAACTGGATCAGCCGATCTTTGCCGACTTGATTTCCAACTTGTGCCCGCCCGTTTCTTAATTCTGACGGATGCCTCTTTCCGTCACCATGGACGATAAGCGACATTTCGCTCAAGTCAGGGTGCAGATAACATGTGATTTCGGGCAAAATGATGGCGCAACTGGTGCGGGATTGCATCATTTTGGACGCAAATCCGACGTGTATCTCAATTTGATACCTAGATGTTGTGGTTTGGGAAAAATCAACCCCAAGAATGCGAACGGGGCCGCGTGCGCGACCCCGTTAGGTTGAGTGTCAACAGATTCGTCCCCAGAATCACACCCAGGGGCGCGCCTGACCTGCATGTTCTTCGAATTTGTCGATGTGGTGGTCTTTCTCCATCGTCAGGCCGATATCGTCCAAACCGTTCAGCAGGCAGTGCTTGCGGTGCGGGTCGATGTCAAACTCGATGACAACACCGTCCGAGGTGGTGATCTGCTGATCTTCCAGATGCACGGTCATGCGGGCGTTCTCGCCCTTGTGCGCGTCTTCCATCAGAATCGCGTGGTGCTCTTCTTCGACCACGATGGGCAGGATGCCGTTCTTGAAGCAGTTGTTGAAGAAGATGTCGGCAAAGCTGGTCGAGATCACGACCTTGATGCCGAAATCCTTGATCGCCCAGGGCGCGTGTTCGCGGGACGAGCCGCAGCCGAAATTGTCACCCGCGACCAGAATCTCGGTCTGGCGATAGGCGGGTTTGTTCAGAACGAAATCCTCGTTCTCGCCGCCATGGTCGTGATAGCGCATCTCGTCAAACAGCACGACGCCCAGGCCGGACCGTTTGATGGTTTTCAGGTGCACCTTCGGAATGATCATATCGGTATCGATATTGATCAAAGGCATTGGGGCGGCCACCCCGTGGACTTTTTCAAACTTTTCCATGTTCACACTCCGTGCGGGAGAGGGCCGCGCCCATGTCCCGCGGTTAAGCTTGTTTCGTTTCGTTGGGTGCGTTTTTGACAAAGAACGCCATGAAGACCAGTCCGAACCCGTTAAACAGCATCTCGATGCCCAGCAGGATGCCCAGCAAGCTCAGCAGAGCAGCGGGTTCCGATGCCGCGTAGGACCAGATGATACCGGCCAGCACGATGGACAGGATGCCCGAGATCAGCGTGGGCCAGAAGAACTGCGTTCCGCGCATCTGGAACGACAGGATGACCCGCGCGATGCCGCCTGCCATGAACAGGATCAGCATCACGGTCGCCAGCGTCAGCGTGCCTTGCAGCGGGTGATCCAGAAAGGACCAGCCCAGAAACAGCATCACCGCACCCATGATGAGTGACAGGATCTTGTTGCCGGTGCCTTCAACCGTGAGGCCGCCGACGATTTGTAGCCCGCCTGCAATCAGCAGCAACACGCCGGTCACCACCGTCACGGCAACAGACGCCACCACCGGCGCGCCCAGCACAAAGATGCCGAACGCGATGGACAGCAGTCCAAGCAAGAGCCATTTGATCCAGTCACTCATGTCTTCAATCCCTCAAATATCTAGATATGAGGGCACCTTACATCAACTCACGGACGTCTGTCAGCCGTCCTGTGATTGCCGCTGCGGCAGCCATCGCCGGGCTCAGCAGGTGGGTGCGTCCACCACGACCCTGACGGCCTTCGAAGTTGCGGTTCGAGGTCGCGGCGCAGCGCTCGCCCGGTTGCAACTGATCGGGGTTCATCGCCAGACACATCGAACATCCCGCCAGACGCCATTCGAACCCGGCCTCTTTGAAGATGTCAGCCAGACCTTCTTCCTCGGCCTGCGCACGGACCAGACCAGAGCCGGGCACGACCATGGCGCGCATACCGTCCTTGATCTTTTTACCTTTCAGAATCTCAGCCGCGGCGCGCAGGTCTTCGATGCGGCCATTGGTGCAGGACCCGATAAAGACGGTGTCGATTTCGACATCGCTCAGCTTCTGCCCCGCTTCCAGACCCATGTATTCGATGGAGCGGCGGGCCGCGTCGACCTTACCGCCTTCGAAATCCTCGGGGTGCGGTACCGATGCGGTGATCGGCAGCACGTCTTCCGGGCTGGTGCCCCAGGTGACGACCGGCGCGATGTCTTCGCCGCGCAGGGTGATGACCTTGTCGAAATGCGCGCCTTCGTCGGTGAAAAGGGTTTTCCACCAGTCCATAGCCGCTTCCCACTGGGCCCCTTTCGGGGCGTGCGGGCGGCCTTTGACATATTCGAACGTGGTCTCATCCGGCGCGATCAGGCCCGCGCGGGCGCCGCCTTCGATCGCCATGTTGCAGACGGTCATGCGGCCTTCCATTGACAGATCACGGATCGCTTCGCCGCAATATTCGATGACATAGCCGGTACCGCCAGCGGTGCCGGTCTCGCCGATTACGGCCAGAGTGATATCCTTGGCGGTCACGCCCGGCTGCAATTTGCCGGTGATTTCCACCTTCATGTTCTTGGATTTCTTCTGGATCAGGGTCTGCGTGGCCAGCACATGCTCGACCTCGGAGGTACCGATGCCGTGGGCCAGCGCGCCAAACGCGCCGTGGGTGGCGGTGTGGCTGTCGCCGCAGACAACGGTCATGCCGGGCAGGGTCCAGCCCTGTTCCGGGCCGACAATGTGGACGATGCCCTGACGGACGTCATTCACCGGGTAATAGTGAATGCCGAAATCCTTGGCGTTCTTGTCCAGCGCCTCGACCTGAATACGCGATTCGGGGTTTTCGATCCCGTTCACGCGATCCGGCGTGGTCGGTACGTTGTGATCCGGCACGGCGATGGTCTTTTCCGGCGCGCGCACCTTGCGGCCCGCCATGCGCAGGCCCTCGAACGCCTGTGGGCTGGTGACTTCGTGCACCAGATGGCGGTCGATATACAGCAGGCAGGTGCCATCATCGGCTTCATGCGCGACATGGGCATCCCAGATCTTGTCATAGAGTGTTTTGGGGGACATCGGTCCTCTCCCGTATTTAGATGAGAATAGCTGGCGAGTGGCTGGACGCCGCCTATAGGCGGGCCAGAACCGTGCGGGCAGCCCCAAAGAACCGTTCACGCAGGCGCGCGCGGTCTTGCAGGTCGATATTCGGGGCCGTATGAGGTCTCATAAGCGGTCAGATATAGATACTGGCCGAGTCTATCAAGGTCCCTTGCGACCCCGCAGATGCCATCAGGGCACAATGCTGTGTGGGTTCCGGGGCCTTCATTGAAATGTCACGGGGTGCTTGTTACCTTATAAGTATCCCTGCGCCGGGGATCTGACGGCGCGCAGCAAAGGAGGACTATGTCCTGTCTCTACATACTCAGGCGGGTTTGCCTGCCGAAGATGGGGCCAGCGTGATGGCCCACTCTCAGTCAATCAGCGACAAGCTGCTTGAACGTATCCTTTCCTCACTTTCCGATGACAAGGCCGAAGACGTTGTGCAGATCAACCTGCAGGGCAAGTCTTCTGTTGCGGATCACATGGTGATTGCCTCGGGTCGGTCGACCCGGCAGGTTTCGGCCATGGCGGAAAAGCTGACGGATCGCATCAAGCAGGAATTCGGTTTCACCTCGAAGGTCGAAGGCAAGGATGCCGGCGACTGGGTGCTGATCGATACGGGCGACGTGATCGTCCATATCTTCCGCCCCGAAGTGCGCGAATTCTACCAGCTGGAAAAGATGTGGCTGCCTCAGGGCGGCAGCGCCTCGGCGAACTGAGGCGCCATCCCGGCCCGTATTAAGGGGCCGGAGGCGAGAGAGATATGCGTATCAGCATAGTTGCGGTCGGGCGATTGCGCGCCGGGCCCGAGAAGTCCCTGCTTGACGATTACCTGACCCGATTTGACCGGACCGGCCGTAGCCTGGGCCTTGGTCCTGCGCGGGTGATCGAGGTTGAGGACAAGAAAAGCGCAGGCATGGGGGCCGAGGCCGCTTTGCTGCGCAAGGCGCTGCCCAAAGGTGCGGTGATCTGCACGCTGGATGAACGCGGGCGGGTCATGTCCTCGCCCGATTTTGCGCAAAAACTGGGCGGCTGGCGGGATGCCGGACGGCAGGATCTGGCGCTGATCATCGGCGGGGCGGACGGGATCGACCCCAGCCTGCGGGCCGAGGCGGACTTTTCCATCTCATTCGGGTCGATGGTCTGGCCCCATATGCTGGTCCGTGTGATGCTGGCCGAGCAACTGTATCGGGCCGCAACCATCCTGTCGGGCGGCCCTTATCACCGGGTCTGACATGGCGCAGCTTCTGATCGTTTACCATTCGCGCACCGGCGGAGCCCGGCAGATGGCCGAAGCGGCGGCTGAGGCCGGGCGTGACGAGGCCGAGGTTGTTCTGAAATTCGCGGATCAGGCGGGGCCCGAGGATTTGCTCTCCGCCGATGGCTATATCTTCTGCGCGCCCGAGAATCTGGCGGCGATTTCGGGTCTGATGAAGGAGTTTTTCGACCGAAGCTACTATCCGGTGCTGGGCCGGATCGAGGGCCGCCCCTATGCCCAGATGATCTGCGCCGGGTCAGACGGAGAGAACGCCGCCCGTCAAACTGCCCGCATCGCCACCGGCTGGCGGTTGAAAGAGGTTCAGCCGCCGCTGATCATCTGCACCCATGCGCAGACGCCCGAGGCAATTCTGGCCGAAAAGACAATCCCCGACGAACAGCTTGAGCACTGTCGTGAGATCGGTGCTGCGATGGCCGCTGGGCTAAGCCTTGGGGTGTTCTGAGCGTCAGTTCAGATCGATGACCGTGGTGTCTTCGGCCCAGCCGCCGACATTGTCACGCGCCTGTATCTGCACCTGCGCGGTGCCTTCGGGAATGGCGACGCCGCCAAGTGACCGGGTAAAGGGCTGCTCATCCACATGCGGGTGATGCAGCACGCGCATCCCCAGCTCATTTCCGTCCATGTCCAGCACACGCCAGCCATCTGCGTAATCGTCCCAGCCGGTATCGGGGTGCCGGATGGTGACGTCAAACCGCCATGTGTCGCCGCTTTGGCGAGCCGAAACCTCTTCGATTGTCGGCGGATCGGCCAGGACCGGCGTGGCAAACAGGGCGGTAAGAATCAGATAACGCATGGGCAGACCATAATTTGTTAAGCGCAGTATTGCGATCACGTCTTGGTGTCAGGCGGCAAGGTCAAAAGAACCGAGCGAGAGTGCGAGGCGAACTCACGCCGGTACAGAACGCCAACCGTGATGGCCGTGCCAATGATCAGCGTTACGGGCCCCAGGAACCAGGCCAAAGAGGCGAGAGCGAAATAGGTGGCCCGCAGCGCGCGGTTGAAGCTGCGGGCGGCGGTCACGCAAATCTCGGCCGACTGGGCCGCGCGAGGGTAGGCCTGTGCGTCCTCGGGGTCGTTCGGAACAGCAGCCATCAGCACGGCGCAATAGCCAAACAGACGGTGCGCCCAAACATATTTCAGAAAGGCATTGGCCAGAAACAGGATCACGACCAGTATCTTGATCTCCCACACCAGCGCAGGCGCGCTGCCGATGGCCAGATCGCTGGCGACACCGGACAGTTGTTCGGTATTGCCCAGCAGGGCCAGCCCGCCGCCAATGGCGATCATCGTGGTCGAGGCGAAGAACGTACTGCCCTGCCGCATCGCCGCCACGACCTGCGCGTCGAACATGCGCGGTTGCCGGGTGACCATCTCGCGCATCCAGTCCCGGCGGAAGTCGTCCATCATCATGGAAACGGATCGCCTGTTGGGTAAGGGATGCTCGATCTTCCAGCCGATCCCCTGCCAGGCCCCGATCAGCAACAGGATGGCGACATAGTCCAGTGTCGAAAACAGAAGCGCGCGATCAATCCAGGTCATGGGCGCGACAGTAGGCACAGATCATTGAACTTGCCAGATCGATAAATTGGTAATATTATTTTACCAAATTGGAGGATCAGCAATGGACATGCCCCAGCCAAATCCCGATGTGCTTGCGCGCAAACAAAGCGTTCTGGCGCGATTGCTGCAGGTTTTGCCCGGGGATGCGGTGATTCACGACCCGGCGGAAACGCGCGCCTATGAATGTGATGCGCTGACCGTCTATCGCTGCCCGCCAATGCTGGCGGTGTTGCCGTCAACCACGCAAGAGGTCTCGGACGTTTTGCGCATCTGCCATGATGAGGGCGTGCCGGTGGTCCCGCGCGGGTCCGGCACATCGCTGGCGGGCGGAGCGCTGCCCACGGCGGATTGCGTGATTCTGGGTGTGGCGCGCATGAATGAGGTGCTGGAGACGGATTACGACAACCGCTTCATCCGCGTTCAGACCGGTCGCACCAATCTGAGTGTGACCGGCGCGGTCGAGGAGGAGGATTTCTTCTATGCGCCCGATCCGTCCTCGCAACTGGCTTGCGCGATTGCGGGGAACATCGCGATGAACTCGGGCGGGGCGCATTGTCTGAAATACGGTGTGACCACCAATAACCTGTTAGGCGTCAAGATGGTGATGATGGATGGCAGCGTTGTCGAGATCGGCGGCGCGCATCTGGATTCCGGTGGGCTGGACCTGTTGGGTGTGATCTGCGGCTCTGAAGGGCAGTTGGGCGTCGTGACCGAGGCAACGCTGCGCATTCTGCGCAAGCCCGAAGGCGCGCGGCCTGTGCTGATGGGGTTCGATGACAATGAGGTGGCCGGGCAATGCGTTTCGGACATTATCAAGTCGGGCATCCTGCCGGTGGCGATCGAGTTCATGGATACGCTGTGCATCAAGGCCTGCGAGAACTTCGCCCATGCGGGTTATCCCGATTGCACGGCTTTGCTGATAGTCGAAGTCGAGGGGTCCGAGGCCGAGATCGACTATCAGCTTTCGAAGATCATCGAGATTGCCAAGCGTCACAACCCGGTCGAATTGCGCGAGAGCCAGTCGGCGGAAGAAAGCGCCAAGATTTGGCTGGGGCGGAAGTCGGCCTTTGGGGCGATGGGGCAGATGAATGACTATATGTGCCTGGACGGGACGATCCCCGTGTCGTCCTTACCCGAGGTGTTGCGCCGGATCGGTGAGTTGAGCGAGGAATATGGCCTGCCCGTAGGCAATGTCTTCCATGCGGGCGATGGCAACATGCACCCCTTGATCCTGTTCGATGCCAACAAGCCCGGTGATCTTGAGAAATGCGAGGCGTTTGGCGCGGATATCCTGAAGCTGTGCGTCGATGTCGGCGGGTGCCTGACCGGAGAGCATGGGGTGGGAATCGAAAAGCGGGATCTGATGTCGCATCAATACACGCCCGCCGATCTTGAGGCGCAGATGGCGGTAAAGGATGTGTTCGACCCACGGTGGCTGCTGAATCCGGCCAAGGTGTTTCCATTGGATGCGTCGCAAGGGCGGCGGATGGCGGCGGAATGAGGGGCCAGCCCCTCTTGGCCCTGCGGGCCAATTCACCCCGCCGTATTTTTGAACAAGAAGAAGTATCATGAGACCTGAGACAGAGATGGAACTGGCCGAGATCGTGGCCGGGCTGAACGGGCCGGTGCGTATTGAGGGCGGCGGCACGCGCGGCGTGCAGGGACCCGAGCCGGTTTTGAGCACGGCCGCTCTGAGCGGAATAACGCTTTATGAGCCGGGTGCGCTGACCTTGGTGGCGCGGGCGGGGACCCCGGTGGCTGAGATCGAGGCTGCATTGGCAGCGGAAGGGCAGCAACTGGCGTTTGAGCCTGCGGATTATCGGGTACTGCTTAGACATTCGGGAGAGCCGACGATTGGTGGGGTCGTGGCCGCCAATATCTCGGGCCCGCGCCGGGTGCAGGCCGGGGCGTGCCGGGATTTTCTGCTTGGGGTGCGCTTTGTCGATGGGCGCGGCCAGGTGGTCAAGAATGGCGGGCGGGTGATGAAGAACGTCACCGGCTATGATCTGGTCAAGCTGATGGCCGGGTCCTGGGGCACTTTGGGCGTGTTGACCGAGGTATCGTTGAAGGTGCTGCCCATGCCCAAGGCGACGGCGACTTTGGGCGTTTCGGCCCCCCATGTCGCGAGTGCGATTGAGGTTCTGTCTGCGGCGTTGAAATCCCCCTTCGAGGTCAGCGGCGCCGCGTATGATCCAGCGATGGGGCAGGCTCTGCTACGGGTTGAGGGGTTTGAGGATTCGGTTGCCTATCGCGCGGAGCGGTTGCAGACGGTTTTATCCGGGTTTGGCGAGGTTTCGCGCATGGAAAACCCTGAAGATATTTGGTGCGCGATCCGGGATGCCCGCGCTTTTGCGGGCAAGGATGGCGATGTCTGGCGTATCTCGGTCAAGCCGAGCGACGCACCTGAGATTTCTGCGCGGCTTGAGGCCAACAAGCTGTTGCTGGATTGGGGTGGCGGATTGATCTGGGCGCTGGTGGATGAAGGGTCGGACGTTCGGGCGCGATTGGGGGATTTTTCAGGCCATGCAACGCTGGTGCGGGCGGCCCCGGAGACGGTGAATGCTCTGGGCCGGTTTCAGCCTGAACCCGCACAGGTTGCAGCCTTGACCCGTGGGTTGCGGCAGCGGTTCGACCCGCATGGCCGTTTCAATCCGGGCCTGATGGGGTAGACAGATGCAGACGACATTTACCGAAAAGCAACTGCAGGACCCGGCGATCCAGCGTTCGAACGACATCCTGCGCAGTTGCGTGCATTGCGGGTTCTGCACGGCCACGTGTCCGACCTATCAGGTGCTGGGCGATGAGCTCGACAGCCCCCGGGGTCGCATCTACCTGATCAAGGACATGCTTGAGAATGACCGTGTGCCGGATGAGAAAACGGTCAAGCATATCGATCGTTGTCTGTCTTGCCTCGCTTGTATGACCACCTGCCCATCCGGAGTGCACTATATGCACTTGGTCGATCACGCGCGGGAATATATCGAGAACAATTACAAGCGCCCTCTGTCGGATCGGGTGTTGCGCTGGGTGCTGGCGCAAATTCTGCCCTATCCGATACGGTTTCGCTGGGCCCTGATCGGGGCCAAGCTGGGCCGTCCGTTTCGGTTCCTGATGCCGGATGCGCGGTTGCGGGCGATGCTGGACATGGCACCGAAACACATCCCTCCGGTCAGTCGCAATGACGATCCGCAGAGCTTTGCGCCCATCGGCCCGCGCAGAAAACGCGTTACGCTGATGACGGGCTGCGCACAGAAGGCTCTGAACACCGATATCAACGACGCCACGATCCGGTTGCTGACCCGTTTGGGCTGTGAGGTTGTGGTGGCCGAAGGGGCCGGGTGTTGCGGGGCGCTGACCCATCACATGGGCAAAAGTCGTGACAGTCACGTTGCGGCGGCGGCCAACATACGGGCCTGGGCCCGCGAAATGGATCGAGACGGGCTGGATGCCATCGTCATCAACACCTCGGGCTGCGGCACAACGGTCAAGGATTACGGGCATATGTTCCGCAATGATATCCTGGCCGATGATGCTGCGCGTGTCTCGGGTATTGCGATGGATATCAGCGAGGTACTGATGCAGTTGGACCTGCCTGAACAAAGGGATCAGGGCCTGACCGTTGCCTATCACGCGGCCTGTTCGCTTCAGCATGGGCAGAAGATCAAGACCTACCCGAAAGACCTGCTGAAGCGGGCCGGGTTCAAGGTGGTGGAACCCGCAGACAGCCATTTGTGCTGCGGCAGTGCCGGTACCTATAACCTGATGCAGCCCGAAATCTCGGGCCAGTTGAAGCAGCGCAAGGTCAAAACGCTTGAGGCGAAAAGACCCGATATTATCGCTGCGGGGAATATCGGCTGCATGATGCAGATCGGCTCGGCCACCGAGGTTCCGATTGTGCATACGGTCGAGCTGTTGGACTGGGCAACCGGCGGGCCGAAGCCCCGGGCACTGACCACCAGCCGGGCAAATCAAGACGTGCCAATCCTGCGCTGAAACCGCGTGATGCCCGGTGGCATCATATCGGTCACAAAACCCAATCCGCCCTATTTTCGCCGCACGCGCCCCATAAGACAGTGGGCCGGAGGAAACGGGCGGAGTACCGCGTGCGCAAATGGATCAAAGCGATGGCGCTGTGCGTGTTGCCTTTCACGGCAGCGGCACAGGACACCGGGCTAAAAAGCCTGGAAACCTCTGATTCCGGTCGGGATTGGATGGCTGTCGGTCGGTTGAACATCAAGGGCGTGGGGTTTTGCACAGGAACGCTGGTTGCGCCGAATCTGGTCCTGACCGCCGCGCATTGTCTTTTCAACAAAGGCACCGGCCAGATCATCGATCTGGCGGATATCGAGTTTCTAGCAGGCTGGCGTCTGGGGCGGGCCTTGGCCTATCGCGATGCACGGCAGGCGGTGATTCATCCGGGCTATAGCTTTGGTGCCGACGCGTCGCCTGACCGTGTCAGCACGGATATTGCCTTGATCGAGCTTTGGCAGCCAATTCGAAACACCTCCGTGACCCCGTTTGACACCGGCGCGCAGCCGAAACGCGGCGAAGAGGTCGGCGTGGTGTCCTACGCGGCGGATCGGGCCGAGGCCCCGTCACTGCAAGAGGTCTGTTCGGTCATGAATCGGCAGGCGGGCATTCTGGTCATGTCCTGCGATGTGGATTTCGGGGCTTCCGGCGCGCCAGTCTTTTCCTTCTCGGGGCCCGAGCCGCGCATCGTCTCGGTCGTGGCCGCCAAGGCCAGCATGGACGGGCAAAGCGTGGCCATTGGCACCGCAGTCGAACACGCGCTTGAGCTGTTGCAGGCCGAGCTTGCGGCAGGGCGCGGGTTCACATCCTCGGCGTCAGGAAACGGTGGGGGCAAAAACGTAGGGGCGAGGTTCGTCAAGCCATGATCAGGGTCATTCTTTGTTTTCTTCTCGGTCTTTCTGTCATTGCAACCACCGCGCAGGCCCAGACCAACAAGCGCAAACTGACAGATCGAGAGGATCTGTACGGGTGGGAAGCGATTGGCCGGCTGGACGTCGGCACGCGTTCCTTCTGTACCGGAACGCTGATTGCACAGGATCTGGTTTTGACCGCCGCACATTGCGCTTTGGACAAACGGACGGGCAAACCTTATGTGCCGGGCGAGGTTACGTTTCGCGCGGGCCTCAGCAACGGCACCGCGTTGGCTGAACGCAAGGTGGTGCAGATCGCCGCCCATCCCGGTTATGTCGCAAACGCGCCCCTGTCCGTTCAAAGCATTCAGGACGATGTCGCCCTGATGCGGCTGGAAGAACCGATCCCCTATGACATTGCCGACCCGTTTGCCCTGCATAACGGGCGGGTGGCGAACGGAGAGATCAGCATCGCCTCATACGGACGCGGACGGGCCGAGGCGATTACGCGCGAACGCTCGTGCCGTATTCTGCAACGGCGGCAGGGGCTGATCACCTTTGATTGCGACATCACCTTCGGCTCGTCCGGGTCAGCCATTCTGGCCAAGAACGGCTCGCGCTGGCAGATTTTGTCCGTGGTTTCGGCCGTCAGTGTGCAGGGTGGCCGAAAGACCGGATTTGGGATGGAGCTTGAGGGCGTGGTCTCGGACCTCAAAGCAATCATGCGCCGCGACGCGCCCCAGCCCAAAGCGTCGATCCGCCGGTTGCAGGTCGGAACCGGCAAGTCCAGTTCCGGCGCGAAATTCATCAGCTCGGGCGGGGGTTGAACTTGGTCAAAATGCTACCCATGTGAACTGTACCGGGTCGCCACAAACGGGGCCTGGCAGTTGAAATCGCCCGTCCGTTCGGAGGGCATATATCGTAAATCGCTCAAGGATGAGGATACGACACATGCGTACATTTGATTTTGCACCGCTGCACCGCGCCACCATTGGCTTTGACCAGATCGCCGACATGATGGACCGCGTTCTGACCAATGACGTGGCTCAGCCCAGCTATCCCCCATACAATATCGAGAAAACCGACGCAGACACCTACCGGATTTCCGTCGCTGTCGCTGGTTTTTCCGAAGCAGACCTGTCCGTCGAAGTGAAGGAAAACTCGCTTGTCGTGGCCGGTAAGAAAGCCGCCGAGGATCAGGAGCGCAGCTATCTGCACCGTGGCATCGCCACCCGCGCATTCGAGCGTCGTTTCGCGCTGGCCGACCACGTCCGCGTCACCGGCGCGAGCCACGAAAACGGTATGCTGAACATCGACCTGAAGCGCGAAGTGCCCGAAGCCCTGAAACCGCGCCGGATCGAGATTTCTTCGGCCAAAGCCATCGAGAAGGACGTGGTTGACGCCAAAGCGGTCAACTAACACGCTTTAACGTTCCGCGGCAGTCGCCTCCTCCCAGACTGCCGCAACACACGCCCCGCGTTCCTCCAGACGCGGGGCGTTGTTTTTGTGTCTGGAGGTTCGCTATGCGGACAAACCTGCCGTTCGCAAAGGCTGTTAGATGTCTGTTTTGACATCAATCCATACATCTCATAGTTGATACGAACTTGACTTTGGCGCGTTTACATCGCCCAATTTTATGATGTTCAAGTACCTGTTTCTCCCTGCCGATATTCCAATTTCGGTTCCAAAAGAAATGACGAGCTTCAAGTGCCTCATACTTATTGAGCGCGAGGTGGATGCTGACTACAGGCACGAAGTCAGCGGGGCTCTCGTGAAAGCTGGGTGTCTCTTTGCTTTGGCGTGGGGTCTAGACTGCACCTTGTGGGACGATAGCGTGGATTGGGCTTTTCTTGAACTCTATGACTACGGCGAATACCCCGAAGAAAAGTTCGTAATGACTTCGTGGCATGACGAAGAAACGCTTGAAGAAGCCGTGGAGTTCGCGAAGCATTGCACCAAGTATTCTGACGTAAAACTAGACGACATTCTGGTTCTCGATTTTGGGCCCCAGGAGCGCGGGGACTTTATCGAGAAGCTTTACCTGAACATGTGATGGCCGCCATTCGTCTGTCACGCAGCATCCGGTAGTTTGGGCTCAAAGCTGACGTCAAAAAACAAGATGACCCCGCACAAATTCGCGCGGGGTCATCCAACGTGTTGCAAGTGGGTTCAATTCCCAGCCGTTACCGACCCGATCGACCAGAACATCGTCTCGCCCGAGGCATCGTCGACGCCGTCATTGTCGGTCATAACAAATGCCTCGCCCGAGGGCAGGATGGCCAGACCTTCGATCTTGTCCAGAACGTAGCCGCCGGTCGAGGTCAGGTCGGGCAGCAGGTCGCGGACCTCTTCCTTGCTGACCACGGGCAGGTCGCCGCCCAGCGGGGCCGGGGTCATGTCTGACAGCGGGATGCGGTAGATCTTTTTGGTCACGGCGCGGTGGTCGTGCTGGTTGTCGCGTTCGATGACATAGACATGGTCACCAAAGGCCACGATTTCCGACAGGCCAACCCAGCCTGTTTCCGGATCCGCCTTGGGATAATGCACCGCGCCCCATTCCTGGGTGTCCAGATTGTAGGCGACCAGTTTCACGTGGTTTTCCGGGTCGTCTTTCCATTCGCGCTGAACGGCCATCCAAAGGGTGTCGCCGACCTTGGTGATGCCCTCGAAGCCGAAACGCTTTTCGACGGCCATCAATTCCGGCGGCAAGCCAATCTCGCCCTTGCGGTCTTTGATCAGACCGTCGGCCGAGACATGGTAGATCGCGTGCGGGATCACCCGGTCAGTGCGACCTTCCGAGGCGACGTAGAAGCCGCCCTTGCCGTCCAGCGTGATGCCTTCCAGGTCCAGCTTCTGCGCCGGGTTGCCGTCTTGACGGTGAATGCGGATCACGTCCACGATATGGGCAGGTTGCTGGCTGGGGTCGATCTTGAAGATCGACGGCTGGAAACCGTAAAAGCTGTCATTGACCGCATAGATCATGCCGTCCTCATCCGCGACCAGACCGGAGAGTGCGCCCCAACCGATCAGTTCATCCGCGCCTTCCGAAGTCAGGTGCGGATAGCTGGCGGGGGCGTCCTGATACTCGAAGATCGAGACATGCGCGCGCGGACCGCCATCTTCGATCAGGTCCTTTTCATTGGCCGAGATCAGCAGGTTACGCTCGGGGATCGCCACGTACCCTTCCGGACCAACTCCCGAGGGCAGCAGTTGTTTCAACACCGGATTGGCCGGGTCGGTGGCGTCATAGACACCAACGACCGAGGCACGCTCGGCCCCGACAAAGATCATCGGCGTGCCGTCGAAGGCGGCTGCGGTTACGCTTTCAGGCTCAACGCCCTTGGCGTCTGAACGCTTATCCGGGTAGTGGCCAATCTGAATGATCGCCTTCTCGAACTCGGTGCCATTCTCGTAAACAACGGTGCCGTCCTTTTGGAAGATCGTCCAGCCGCGCGAACCGCCCTGATAGTCGCCTTCGTTGGCGGTGGCGAAGTGGCTGTCGTCGATCCATTTCACTGCATCGGGTTCACGCAGGCGACCCGGCTGGCTTTCGGTGAAAATCAGCGCGCCGCGTTCGTCGGTGGCGTCGATGCCTTCCAGATCCACGTTGCCTGCCGAGAAATGACTGACCACATTGCCGTCTTTGTCGACAACCGCGATGTGGTTGTTTTCCTGCAAGGTAACGACGGTTTCGCCGAGGGCGTTGATGTCAACAAACTCCGGTTCGGGGTCGGTGGGCGCAACTTCGGCCAAACCGGTCAGCGAGGCCATTTTCATGCCCGCGCAATCCAGCGCGCCATCCTTCAAAGGCACCAGTGCCAGCGATCCGGCGGGCAATTGCGGGATGATGCCGTCGTTCAGGTCTTCGTCCCGCTCATTCTCGATCGCTACGGCAACAAAGCTGCCATCGGGCGCAATCGCGACGCTGTCGGGCTGACCGCCCAGATCACAAGCACCGGATTCGGCCTTACCCGCGATATCGACCGAGATCAGCTTGCCCGAAGGCGCAGTGTAGCTTTCCGACGTGTTCACGCCAACAAAAGCCGTGTCGCCAACGATCCCAACCGAGGTCGGTTCACCCCCCACTTCCATCGCACCCAATGGCGCAGGGTTCGCGGGGTCGCTGATGTCGATCATGCCGATCACGCCCAATGGGCTGTCGGTATAGACCAGCGTCATACTATCCGCGGTGGCCGCGATGATCTCGGGCGAGGTTTCGCGAGTGGTATCGGCCCCTTCGGCCATGTTCTTGACGACGGGGAAAGACGCAATTCGGTTGAAATTCATCTCTGCCATGGCCTGACCGGCAGTCAGGGCAAGGGCAGATGTCAGGCAGACACAGCGCAATGACATCGGTTGGGATCCTCTCTGGGTTGGTCGCCAGAGGGATGACCCCGGTTCATTGCGGTATTGTGACGATTTCGATTCAGTTTGATGACAAGCGCATCCGGGTCGGCCACCGCCCGAAGGCTATGGCCGGATTGGATCAGACCGACAGGCAGACGTATTTCATTTCAAGATAGTCTTCCATGCCGTGATGGCTGCCTTCGCGGCCCAGACCGGATTGTTTGACGCCGCCGAACGGGCCAAGCTCGGTCGAGATGATGCCAGTGTTCACGCCGACGATGCCGTATTCCAGCGCCTCGGCCACTTTGTAAACGCGGCTCAGGTCCTTGGCGTAGAAATACGAGGCCAGACCGAAGATTGTGTCATTGGCCATTGCGATCACGTCATCTTCGTCTTCGAACTTGAACAGCGGGGCCAGCGGGCCAAAGGTTTCGTCCTGCGCCACCATCATGTCCTGCGTTACGCCGGTCACGATGGTCGGCTGGAAGAAGGTGCCGCCCAGATCATGGGGCAGACCGCCGGTCAGCACCGCACCGCCTTTGGATGTGACGTCCTCGATATGCTCTTTGACCTTCTCGACAGCTTCGGCGTTGATCAGCGGGCCGGTTGTGGTGCCCTCGGTCAGGCCATCGCCAATCTTCAGCGCTTCGACTGCGGCCTTCAGCTTGGCTGCGAATGCGTCGTAAACACCGGCCTGAACGTAGATACGGTTGGCACAAACGCAGGTCTGACCGTTGTTGCGGAACTTGCACAGCATCGCGCCTTCGACAGCCGCATCCAGATCCGCGTCGTCGAACACGATGAACGGCGCGTTGCCGCCCAGCTCCATCGAGCATTTCATGACCTGATCGGCGGCCTGTTTCAGCAGAATGCGCCCCACCTCGGTCGAGCCGGTAAAGGTCAGCTTGCGCACACCGGGGTTTTCACAGAACTCCTTGCCAATCTCACTGGCGCGCGACGATGGCACCACGTTGAACACGCCCGCCGGGATGCCCGCCTGTTCCGCCAGAACCGCCAGAACGATCGCGGACAGAGGCGTTTCTTTGGCTGGGCGCGCAACAAAGGCACAGCCCGCAGCCAGCGCAGGCCCGGCCTTGCGGGTGATCATCGCGTTGGGGAAGTTCCACGGGGTGATCGAGGCCGCCACGCCAATGGGCTGCTTCATCACCATGATCCGCTTGTCGCGCTGGTGGCCCGGGATCGTCTCGCCATAGATGCGCTTGGCTTCTTCCCCGAAGAACTCGATGAAAGACGCGCCATAGGCGATCTCGCCCACCGCTTCGGCCAGCGGTTTGCCCTGTTCGGCGGTCAGGATCTTGCCCAGATCCTCGGCGTTTTCCATCATCAGATCGTACCAGCGCCGCAGGATTGCCGCGCGTTCTTTGCCGGTCAGCTTGGCCCATTCCTTTTGTGCCGCCTCGGCCTGCGCAATTGCACCCGCCACCTGCGCGCGGCTGACATCGGCCACCTCGGCGACCACATCGCCCCGCGCAGGGTTGGTCACGGTGAAGGTGCCATTGTCGCCATCCACCCACTGACCGCCGATATAGGCCTTGGTCGCCAGAAGATCGGGGTTCTTGAGCAGGGATTTCAGATCGGTTGTTGCGTCCAGCATAGGTTAGCCTCCGGCAGATATGGTTTGCGCGCACCCAAACAGGTGTTGCGGGCTTTGTCTATGGCCACTGTGGCGGGCGGATCATCCCAGTTGGCGTTCCTTTCGGTCGGGCATAGCGTTGCAGCTGCGCCGCAGTGCCGTGTTCACCGTCTGGTTGCGCCTGCTTGCCTTTCAATTCGGGTGCGAGTTTGCCAAAGTTTCCGGGATTTTGGACGTTAAGGGGATGTAAATGACCGTAACATTCCCTATCTTATTGGGTATATAAGGAAAAAGGGATAGCAAGATGTCGAACCAGCAGTTTGAGGCGTTGATTCAGGAAACTCAGACCAAGGTGCGCGAGTCGCAATCGCAGATCGAAGGCCTGACCTCGCGCATTGAAGCCGCCCGTGCCAAGATTGGCACCGCCGAGGCGGATATCGACATCGAAAACGCCACGCTTGAAGATGTGCACGCTCATACAGAAGTGATGAACGCCAATATCGCCGAGCTGATCATGGGTCTGGACGACGTGACCAGTGCGTTTTCCAAGGATTTCGACGAGATGCGCTCGAAAACCGGGTGGGAGAGCTTTGTGGGCGTGTTCTCGAAAGGCAAATCCGAGTCGATGCGGCAGGAGCGGATGCGCACCGCCAATATCGACGACAAGCTGCAGGATCTGATCGCCAAATCGGACGTGATCGTGAAGCTGCTGGAAGGGCAACTGGCCGTGCTGGAAGAACAGCGTGTGAAGGTCGAGGAGAACCTGACCGTCACGCTGGATGATCGCGAAGCGACCGTGGCCGAGTTGGAGGCTCTGCGCGCCGAGATTCAGGGCATGGACCCCACGATTATCACTTTGGAAAACAAGATCAGCGTCGAACAGGACGCCGCCGCGCGGACCCAGTTGGAAACCGAACTGGCCGAGTTGAACAAGCAATACAACGCAAAGGTTCAGGAGGAACAGGTCAAGCTGGCCAAGTCGCAGACGCTTGAGCGCTACATCGAAAAGGGCAAAACCTGGGTCGATTCACTGCAGAACCAGGCGGCGACGCAGATGGTGCTGATCAACAAGCTGCAGACGGACACGCAACAGCGCGTGGTGCTGTATGACGCTCTGACCAAATCACTTAAAACCGCGCAGCAGCAGGACGTGGCCCACCGTATCAACGAGATCGGCGTGCAGACCGACCAAGAGGCACAGACGGCGATGGCCGCCATCGGCACCGCGACCAACCAGAAAATGGCCGACATGCTTGAGGCGCATGAGGACCACATGGTCTTTGCCCGCGATGTGCTGGAGAAAAAGGCCAAGGCCGACGAACGCTTTGCCCGTCGGTTTGCTTCGATTGTCGAGAAGCATGATAAGAATTTGTATGGGGGTTAGGCCCTTATGTGGAGTTGGAGAGTTTTTCGCAGATTTGGTTTCTTGGGCATCTTGATCGCGGTTGCAGGAAGACTGGTCTCGTTTTTCTCTGGACGAAGTGTTTCGTTGGCGGACATTGGTACAGACGCGCCATTTCGCTTCACGCTTCAAGATGACATGAACGGGATTATGTTCGCGGCACTCTTTCTTGTTTTTCTGTTTGTTTTGGTCGGTTGTTTCGGGATTCTTGCCCGCGCGCTTTTCTCCATGGCTGCTCACACTATTCGGAGCCGCGATCCACAATTCTTCAATGTGCGCCAATCGGAGGCCAATATGCTCTTTAGCTTCTTTGAACTTGATGCATTCGGAAGAGTGCGTTCCGCCAAGGGTAAAGGGCAGTGGTTTCAGAATTTGAGATCCTGCTAAGAGACGCAAATGACTAACCCCACCCAAGACCATGTCGGCCTGACCGACACCTTCGCCTCGCGCCGCTATTTCCGCAAATTCGAGGTGATCACCGTCCACCTCCTGCGCGTGGCCGCGACGATGGAGGCCGAAGGCGCGATCAGCAAGCAAGAGGTGCGGATCGTGTCGCGTTACCTCTCGGGGCTGCTGTACACCTTCCGTGCGCTTTCCATGAAATACCTGCTGGTCGGGCGCGATACGGGGCGGTTCTTTGGCAGCCTCGCCATGGATAAACGTGACAGCGGCTTTCCGGTGGCGGCCGAGTTGCTGACCATGGCCAATGACGCGCAGCAGGCGCAGGTGCATCTGGCGAATATGCCCTCGGAAGATGACCTGAAAACCGACATGGTGCGCACGATTATTGGCGACCGCGAAATCCCCACCAAACTGCAATTCGCCCTGTCCCAAAGGCTCTATTACGAGGAATTGCTGAAGGGAGAGCTGTTCTGGGCCCGCAACGATCCCGAATGCCACTGGATCGGGAACGAAGGCGAGCGGCGCAAATTCCTGATCCACTGGGCGGTCTATGACAGCCAGATCAATCTGCCGGTCATTTACCTTATGCAGTTGGAGGATAGCGGCAAAACGGCCCTGCCCAAAGACCAGCGCCGCTGGCCCGAGGTGCAGGCGCATCTGATGGCGCAATCCTTGGGCGGGCTGAAACTGGTGACGATTGCCAAGGGCTTCGATCAGGATTTCGACGACCTGCACCCCAAACACATGCGCCGTATCCATGTGGGCCCGATGTATTCCTCGGCCTATACCGAGCAATCCGGCCCGCTGCGGCAGGTGCTGG
The DNA here is from genome assembly GCF_056542325.1 of Ruegeria sp. AD6. Lineage (NCBI taxonomy): Bacteria > Pseudomonadati > Pseudomonadota > Alphaproteobacteria > Rhodobacterales > Roseobacteraceae > Ruegeria > Ruegeria sp. AD6. The sequence goes on from NZ_JBQFZQ010000009.1 coordinate 61,052, forward strand.
AGGACGCGCAATCTCCGCAAGGGCAGGACTGGGCGCTGGCCTGGACCATGGAAGAGTTGGAGAGCGAAGACGTGACCCGCGAACGCGCCGGTTGGTTTTCCACCGTCGAGCGCGAGGTCTTTGCGCTGGACCCGTTCGGCGGTCAGGGGGCCGAGACCGGGGCGACGCGCACGCAACGCTCGATCATCCTGCCTCAGCGACCCTTTCAGGTGCTGGCCGAGCGCAACCCGCCGGGCTTTGCCGATGTGCGCAAATTCGTGGTCAGCAAGTCGGGGCAGGTGTTGCGGTATTAGAATTTTTGCCTCCGGCGGGAGTATTTTTGAAAAGATGAAGCAAGGGCTGTTTTGAAATGAGTTTGACGTCAGATCAGATGGAATTGCGCGAAGCAGATATTCGCAAGCACTATCCGGCAGCGACCGCCCTGCTGAACGGGTTTGAACACGCCCCGCGGATTGCCAAGGCGGTTGAGGCCGCCGTTGAGCGGTCTCCGGGTGTGTCAACGGGGCGGCGGTTTCGATCGACCACGCCGGGACTGGTGACGCGGCGCACCGTGCGGGCAGATGGGGTGCATCTGGTCGAACGGATTGAGGCCTCGGATGATGGCGATACGCTGGTCTCTCCGCCGCAGGCGACCACTCAGCAGGCGATCCGACGCGCCATTGCCATCGCTTTGGCCGTGGCCGAGGCCTATGCGGAACAGACCCCGCTGGCTGATCTGAAGCGGGCGAATTTGGCCGGGGATTTGCATGCCGCCCGCAAGACGGAATTCTCGGAATTGCTGACGGCCGAGGCTCTGATTACGTCGCACGTGTTCGGCAATGCGCTGGCTTATCTGATGTCCTCGCATCTGGGCGAAACCACCGTCGATATTGGTGAGGTCGAAGAGGTTCTGACCGACAATGGCCAGCTCGCCCTGCATGGCGCTTTGTGGGAGCTGGACCAGACCCTTGCCAAACACGCCCCCGACGATACCCACCTGATCGCCGCAACCAGTGCCTATGCCGAGCAATTGATGGATAAGGCCGCCCTGCGTGCCCAGACCGCAGGTCATCTGGCCCCGTTCCAGAACGCCGCCTGGCATATTGAGGCTGATGATCTGACGATCCGGGGCTTTGAACCCGCCTCAAAGGCCAAATCCACCACCCTGACCATGACGTTCAAGAAACCGAACGAGGTGGTCGGCAACCATATCGCCAAGTATCAGGCGATGAAGCTGGCCAAAATGCTGATGGCCTATGATTTCGACCGTCGCCTGAACCCGTTCGCGGAACTCGGCGGGTTCATCTTTACCTTCATGGGCGACGGCAAACCGGGCACCGGCAAGACCACCCTGATCCAGATGATGGCCGGGCTGATCAACGACTATTGCCAGAACGCAGGGTTCCCGTTCCGCTATCAGAACCTGAGCACCGACAATATCGACAGCTATCAGGGCAAATCCGGCCAGAACGCCAAGGCCTTTATCAACACGATCATCGACCCCTCGGTCATCGGCTTTGGCACCATTGACGACATCGACCAACTGGCGGGCAAACGCGGCGACCGGCAGTCGTCCGCCGGGCAACTGGAAATCACCGCCGTGTTGATGGAGAGCTTTGCGGGTGCCAATACCGTTGTGCGCGGCAACTGCACCTTTGGCATGTTCTCGAACTACCCCGAGAATGTGGACGACGCCTTGCGCCAACGGGCCGGTGCGCGGTTCCTGGTGGACGGGCCGCAAACGCGTGAGGATTACATCGACATCCTGCACCTGCTGATGGGCCGCAACCACGACATCCCGCTGGGCGAACACGACGCCTATGCCGCGCAGGAGATCAAAAAGGCCGTCGCCGCCAGTTTCGAAAGCCACTCCCGCCCGCACGAAGACGCCTTGTTGCAAGTCTATGACCGGGTCTCTGGCGAGATCGGCCAGATGGACACGATCGCCAAGCTGGGCACCTACCTCAAGGCGATCCAACAGGCGGATGAGCGGTTCACCGGTCGCGCAATCAAGAACATCACCGATGCGGTCAAGGTCCGCGCGATGGATTTCGAACTGCCCGACGAGTGGATGGAAAACCCCGACCTGTTCCTGTTCCGGGACTACGACACCAAGAAGGCCATGATCGAGGACCTGCGCCAGCCGATCACGGTCGAGATGGTGATGCAAGAGATCAACCGCTACGCTGACAGCGAGTTCCGCTATGCCGACAAGAGCGACGAGGTCGCCATCGAAAACGCGGTGCGAGAGATGAGCCGGATGGAAGAGGCCAAGCGGCGGTATCTGGAGGGGAAGGGGTGATAGCGCTAGTTTTAGTTCTTGCCGTTTTAACTTTTTTGGCGACTACCCCAGTCGTCCTTGCAGCCCTTTCAAAGTACCCGGGTGGATTGATTGATAAGATTGAGCTTTTTGTATCGGAATTCGATGGCATACTGATCTCAATAGGCACTCTCAGCTTGGTTTCTATGCTGGCTGTTTTGACGGCGAGGTTAACGAACCAGTCAGCTGAAAGAAGGGAAAAAGCCAACAGAAAAGTTCAATCTGAGTTGAAAATCGCGGAATTCAGAAGACAGTGGATCGACGAAATGCGTTCCGACTTAACCGAGTTTTCGCGTCTAGTTTTTCATCGTGACGGAATAGACGACATTAGCCAACTCTTTGCGATTAGAACGAAAATTTACATGCGTTTGAACTTGGAAGAGAAAAAAGCGCTAGCCGTCGTTCAAGCTATGGATGAAGCGTATACAGCGGACTTTAATGAAGCGGACACTGAGACGCTAATGAAAACGCAAATACGACTCTCTAGAGTTAGCAATGAATTTTTGAGAGGCGAGTGGCGAAGACTTAAACAGGATATACTAGACGCTCAAGTTCTTGCTGAGAATGAAACATGATCCGCCTCATCGAAAAAGGCCTGATGTTCGGCAACCTCGTCCACATCTCCAGCCCGGCTCTGGTCGAGCGGTATAACCGAGCGTTGCAGCATCTGGCGGGCAAAACCACGGCGCTGACGGATTTCCATGTCGATATCTCGGGCTATTCGCCAGAGGTTGGGATTGAGCTAGAGGATGAGCTCTACCTCAACCCCAACGGGGTCAATCGGCAGTTCATTCTGCTGACGACCGAACAGAAACGCGCGCCTTTGTTGAACGTCAAATTCTCGACCTCGCGCGATATCCTGCGCGAATTTATCGAGATGAACGAGGCGCAGTTGTTTGCCCTGACCGCCACCGATGCAGTGGCCGGAGAGCTGGTGAACTCGGTCATCAAACTCACCACGCCCCGCGATCTGCTGAACCTGCGCAAGATCGAGATTGAGGCTGACACCGCCGGCGGCACCTTGCGCAAGGCACAGCAACTGGCGGGGATGGTCGAACGGTTCAAGACCGAAGAGGATGCGTGGTTCGACGACGTATTGATCGCAAAAATGATCGAAACGGCCAAGGAAACCGGCGACGTCACTCGCAACCCGGTCCACCTGCGCCATACTGCGTTCGAGCAACGCAACTTCTGGACGGCGCATTTCGGTGGGCTTTATCTGTTCCCCGATCTGGACCACCCGGCGGCGATTTGCATGGGCAAAAAACCAGACGACCTGACGATCAAATATGTCTTTGGCCCTTCGCAACGAAACCAGATTGCCAAGTTCCTGGACTATAACGATCTGGTTGAACCCATCGTCAAGGCGCGCAGTGTAGATGCCGCCGCGATCCTGCAACAGAAGATGGATTTCCTGACCATCGCCGCCGCCGCAGATGCCGATGTCGATCTGACCGGGCTGGATCGCAGCGACATGCGACGTCTGGCGCGCAATCATTCGGATCGCCTGCCCGAGGCGTATCACGGTCTGGCGCAACTGCTGCGCTGGGCGACGGATGGCGGGCCATGGCCGCGCATCACCTCGGACCATCCGGCCTATTTCTACACACTGCGGGCCGCCGATACGCCAAACCGGGACCTTGTGAATATGCTATTGTCGGAACTGGCCCCACTGGACCCGCGCCAGATGTTCATCTGCCATAAAGAGCTGTTCTACAGCACGTATAAGACGTGGCCCGAGGCCAAGAAAGCCTATGTTGCCGACTTCCTCGCGCGCGAGTATCAGGTGGACAAGGCCGGGGCCCGCGCGGCCCTGTTCGGGCATGAGCCGGATATGTCCGGCGAAGATCGGATCAGCGAGGCAGTGATCGCGCGGGTCGGGCCCTGGGGATCGGTGAGGAAGGGCTGAGATGTTCGGAGCGATGCGCCTGTTTCTGATCCTGCTGGTGATCCAGACGGTTGCCTATGTTGCGCTGTCGCTCTATTCGCGCAATGCACGCCGCCGCAAGCTGGAAAGTTGGTGGGACGAAAAGGGCAAGCGCGGCAACAAACAGGCCTTTGTGGAACGCGGTCTGCACGTCTACGACAATTCGTTCCGGCGCAAACTGATCCTGGGCGTTTATGTCGTGCCTTGGGTGGCAATCGGCGTGCTGATCTATATTGTGAATTATATGTGAGGGTTAGGGCATGGCCTATTTGAAATGGGCATTGATCATCATCTTCTGGGGCACGATTGCGGTGGTCCTGCAATACTCTCTGCCGCAGCGCGATATCGTGCGGATCGTAAACACATACGAAGAGCGGCAGGACCTGAACGACTGGACCCGTATCTTCTGGTCCGAGCCAGATGATCAATCCACCAGCCTGTCGAACCGCGATGTGCAGTTCATTCAGGCCGTGCGTGCCAATGGCAAGCCGATTGTCTACCGGAACGAGGATACCAGCTGGGGCTGGCCGCCCTATTTCAAATTCGACACGGCAAACCTGTATACCGAAGCGAATGACGCGATATCTGATAAAGCGGACCCGGATTGGGTGGCGGTCACGCATTACGGCTGGCGGAACGAGTTCATGTCGATCTTTCCCAATGCGGTCTCCATCAAGCATCTGGACGGGCCGGATGTGCGCCTGATCCCGTGGTTCAACATCATTTTCCTGACCGTCTTCTTCGCCATGCTCTGGGCGATCTGGGTACGCTGGCGCAGGTTCCGCCAGCGTCGCATCGACCCGATGCTGGAAAATGTCGAAGACAGCCTCTATGCCGCTGGTGATGCGATCGAGGAAAGGCGCAACGGCTTCCGCCGCTGGCTGGACAGCTGGAAATCGAAATAGGCCACCTCAGCGTACTATGAATTCCGCATGAAGCGCCCCGGCGGCCTTGATCGTTTTCAGAATGTCGATCATGTCGCGGGGCGAGACGCCAAGGGCGTTCAGCCCGGCCACGACCTCGGACAATGTGGTGGCTTCGGGTATCTCGGCCAGACCGGTGCCCTCTTCTTCTTCGATGCCAGCAACGGTACGCGGGACCACGACAGTTTCACCTCGGGCGAAGGGGTTGGGTTGCACGGCAATCGGTGCCTCTTCGACCGTCAGGGTCAGGTTACCCTGCGACACCGCCACGCGCGAAATGCGAACCTCCTGCCCCATGACAATCGTGCCGGACCGTTGATCGACAACAACCCGCGCCTTGGTTTCCGGTTCGACAAGGATGTTTTCGATCCGACCAAGGGCATGCGCGGTTGAGACAGATTGCGTCGCCGCAATGTTCAACTCGACCGTCCCCGAGTCGCGCATGATTGCCACGGCGCGATTGAATTCCGTGTTGATGGCGGCCTCGATCCGTCCGGCGGTGGTGAAATCCGGCTCACGCAGGGCAAGGCGCATCTGGGTCAGGGTTGAAAGGTCGAAGTCAATCTCACGCTCGACCCGTGCGCCCGATGGGATCACGCCGGAGGTTGGAACCCCTTGCACGACAGATGCCGCATCGCCTTCCGCCACGGCGCCGCCTGCCAGAACCGTGCCCTGCGCTACGGCGTAAATCTGACCATCCGCCGCGTTCAGAGGGGTCATGATCAGGGTGCCGCCCAAAAGACTGTTGGAATCGCCAATCGCAGAAACGGTGACGTCAATCTGCCCCCCGACGCGGGCAAAGGGCGGTAGGCTGGCGGTCACCAGCACGGCGGCCACATTCTTGGGCCGAAAATCCTCACCCGTGACATTCACGCCCAGCCGTTCAAGGATGTTCGACATGATCTCTTCGGTGAAGGGCGAGTTGCGCAGACCGTCCCCGGTGCCATTCAGACCAACAACCAGACCGTAGCCAACCAGATCGTTGCCGCGCACACCGTCGAAATCCACCAGGTCCTTCAGGCGGATTGCCCCGGCAGAGGCGAAACCGGGCAGAAGCAGTATCAGAAGGAAAACAAGAACTCTCATCTCAGGAAGTTTACCAGCGACAGGTTGGCGTTGCGCACAGTGACCGAATAGAGGCTTTCCAGTTGGAACTGCACGGTTTGCAACTGCGCTGCCGTTTCATACGGGTCTGCCTCGATCAACGCGTTGCGGCTGTATTCCAGACTGACGCGCGCCGAGGCGTTGCGCGTGGCCGCCTGCTCCACCCGTGCCTCGGCCGCGCCCACTTCGGCCCGGAGTTTCACCGTTTCGTCCTTGGCGTTGGCCAGATCGACACCCAGCTGCGTGAACATGCTGGTGCGCAGGGTCGGCGACCAGGCCAGCGCATCCTCGGACGCCAGTGCGGCCAGGGCCGTATCCCGCAGCGCGGCCTTGAACGTTGGGTCGGTGGCGGTGATCGGGAGGGTGATCCGCTCATTCTCGGCAATCTGCATGGGGGCGAGGGGGGTGTCCGATCCTTGGTAGATCACGGCATCGAACCCTGCGGGGTCGTTGAACCAATCCTCGGCTGCGGTGCGGATATCGGTCATGGTGGTGAGGCCTGAAAGCTCGGTTTCCAGTGCGGCCAGCAAGGTTTCGGCGGATGCCAAAGGTGAGATGTCGGTTGCATTTCCGGCATACAGGCTGCGCCCGGCAACCCGTGTGTTCAAGGCCGACATCATCGTGTCCAGCTCATTCCGGGCCTGAACCGAGGCCTGTTCGTGCGTGACCGTCTGATTGGCCGTACCAAAGGCCAACAGCGTGGCGGATACCTCGGCCAAGGACGTATCAAACGTGTCCAGGCTTTGCTGCATCACATCGGTGAACAGCCCGGCCTCGGTCGTGGCGATCTTGAAGGCGTCCAGCCGGGCAAGGCTGCGGTCCAGATCCAGAAGATGGGAATAATCGCCCCCCAGATGCCCCGAGATATCCTGCACCTTGCCGGTCGACATCTCGTGGGACAGGGTTTCGATCTGGGTTTTGATCTCGGTGGCGCGGCTGCGCAGGGTCATGCCGCGCGCCAGATCGCCTATAGCGGTCAAGTTCATTGTCATAACCTCAGCAGTGTTTCCATAAGCTCATCAACGACGGTGATGACCCGAGCATTTGCGGAATAGATCTGTTCGATCTGCATCAGGCGTTGCAGTTCCTGATCGGTATCAACACCTTGTTCAGCCTCGATCTGCGCCATCTGTTGCTGCGCGCCATTGGCGAAAGCGCGGCGCTGATCGGCGCGATGGGCGTTTGCGCCAGCTTCGGACAGCAGTGCTTGGGTCACTTCGGCGGCGCGCATATTGCCGGTTCCGAACAACGCGCCGGGAACAGGCCGGGCGTCATTCAGCACGGTGCCAAAGGCCTGCAATTGCGATGAATCGCCCGGGCTTCCCGGTGTTGCCGCCCCCAGACCTGCGCGCAGCCTCCAACTGTCGCCGCCTGCATCCGGGTCCACGATTGCGTTCAATGATATGCGAGAGGCCAGCCCTGTCACCATCGTTGCATCGAACCGGTTTCCATCGTCAGTGAACAGGCCCGGATCAGTTGCCGCTGCGGTCGGGTCCAGCCCCGGCGTTTCGTACCGTTCGATCAGGTCGCGCGCGACGGTGTCCAGCTGTTGCTGCGCCTCAACGGCCAGATCATCCCGGATGGCAAACTGTGCCGCCAAGGCCCCGCCCCGTATCTGCGCCGAGGCACCGCCGGTGCGCACCGGGTTGCCGTTCATTTCCAGCCCCGAGAGCAGCCCGTTTGCCACGGTCATATGCGGTTTTGTCTCGCCCGTAGTGGTAAAGGCGAACTCTGCCGCCTTGCCTTCCAGCAGGATCAGCCCGCCATCGGAATAGAGCGAGACCTGATCATTGTCGCGCGGGATCACGTTCACCGGGATCAGATCGTTGACCTGATCAATCAGCACCTGTCGCTGGTCCAGCAACGCGCCAATGTCGCCACCCGAATAGCGAATGGCGGGGATCTTGGCGTTCAGCTCTTCGATGTCCCGCAGCGTCTGGTTCAGGCTGTCGACCTGAGCGCCAATCCTGCGATCCGCATCCGATCGCGCCTGACGCACACCTTCCGAGGCCCTATTGAGCTCGCGCGCCAGATCATCCCCGGCACGGGCGGCCTGATCCAGACGCTGCGCGGAGTCCGGCAGGCTAGCCGCCGTTATCAGGCTGCTGTCAAAGGCAGACAAACGGGCGGCCAGCGATGTTGCCTCATCCGGTGTTCCCACAAGGCGTTCGAACTGAGTATGGAACGCCGCAAGCGCCGTTTGCTGCGACAGATCGGCGTCCGTGGCGCGTCGGTTAGCGGTCAGAACGGGGTTCTCGTGACGGATCACACCGGCGGCGCGCACGCCATGGCCCGAGATCGGACTGGTGGTCAGTTCCAGAGACCGGCGTGCATAGCCGGGCGTCAGCGCATTGGCGATATTGCCGGACACAACGGCAGCCCCTCGACTGGCTGCGGTCAGCCCGCCCAAGGCATTGTTCAAAGCTGTCGACATATTCATGAGGCCATACCTTTCCCGTCACCGAAACCCGGATTACCGTTTGATATTCGTGGTTTCCTGCAACATCTCATCCACCGTCTGGATCACGGTCGCGCCCGAGGAATAGGCGCGCTGCGTCTGGATCAGCGATGTCAGTTCGGTTGCGACGTCGGTGGTGGATTCCTCGCGCGCGAAGGAAATCAGGTTGCCGGTCGGGCCTTCGCCCGCGTTCCAAAGGAAGAACGTGCCGCTGTCGCGCGATGGGGCATAGGTTTGGCTGTCCAGCGCGGTCAGGCCATTGGGATTTGGAACGTCCGCCAGCGGGATCTGGAACATCCGGCGGCTGACACCCGTATCGTAGAACGCAAAGACATAACCGTTCTCATCCACCTCGACACTGGTCATCGTGCCCACGGCCGAGCCATCGCGTGTGATCGAAACAGGCGCGAAGGTATCAGACAGCTGCGTAATACCATCAGCGTCGCCGATCTGGCCGATATTCACCTCCATCGGGCCACCTGCGACATTGACCACGACGCTGCCCGTAGTCGGATCATAGGCCCCGCCCGAAACGGTCGTCACGCTGGCGAGGGTTCCCCCGGCGGTGCGGCTGTCGGTGAAGGTCAGCGTGTACTCTCCGATCACCGCGCCACCCGAGGCCGAATCGCGCAGGACCATCGTCCATTCATTGCTGGACCCGGTGGCCGGTACCGTCGGCACCAGCTCAATATCGACGCTTTCGGATTTGCCCAGATTGTCGAAATATTCGACCGACAAGGGCTGCACGTCACCGGGCGCGCCCGCATCGGTCGCTGTTGCAGGCAGGTTCATGCGTAGGTTCATCTGCGTTGTGGGTGCGCCGGACAGCTGATTGACGCTCAGCTGCACGGGCTCCAGCGCGGCGGGGGTGTCGCGCGGCACGGCTGGGATCGACCCATCGGGATTCGCGCGCCAGCCCAGCAGTACCAAGCCGCTTTCGGTCACAAGATACCCTTCGTCATTGGTGCGGAACGATCCGGTTGTGGTCAGCAGCATCTCGTTCGATCCGCCCGCGATCTGCGAACTTGGGCGCACAGGGATCATCCCCCGTCCCCGCACCGCCAGATCGGTCGAATTGTTGGTCGTCACCAGCGAGCCGCGCTGATCGATCAGCCGTTGGCTGGTGGTCCTGACGCCGCCGGCTGAATAGCTGCCGCCCTGACCGGACGTAACCATCGAATGAAAATCCGTCTCGACCCGTTTATAGCCGAAGGTCGAAGAGTTCGCGATATTGTCGGATATGGTGGCCAGCCTGTTGGCATTGGCCCTCAGCGCCGCCACACCGGCATTCAGCGAAGAGGAAATTGTCATCGGCACGCCCTTCTGTTGCGTCAATCGTTGATGCAACAGCTAACGCACTGCCCCTTAACAGCGCGCTAACAGGTAAAATGCGCCCTACCTTTAGGGGCCGCGCAGAAAGATCACCTCGATCCGGTTGTTGCGCGGGGCCATCGGGTTGTCACTGTGCAGCTTGCGATCGGCATGTCCCGTGACCCGATCAAGTCGCTGTGCCACAACGCCTTTGTCCTGCAGCATCTGACGCACCGCCTGCGCGCGCGAGGTCGACAGATCCCAGGCAGGATTACGCGCCAGCACGACGGGCGAAGCGCCGACATGACCCTCCACGGCAACGGAATTCGTAACCAGATCCGAGGCGCGTGCGATGAGCAAACTCAAAGCCCGCAGGATCGGCGTCGGTGTATCCGAGCCCGATTCGAACAGCGGCTGATCCTCGGTATCGAACAACTCGACAATCAGGCCTTCGTCGGTGACGCGGGTGACAATGTGCTTGAGCAGCTTGTCCGACACCGCGCTTTCTCCGGTACGCCCCAGCAACTGCGCCTCGAGCGTCGAGAAATCCTGCTGCGCCCCTTTGCCGCCGCCATCCGCGTCCAGGCCGGTTGTCCCGCGCGCCTTGTGCGCTTCGGTCGGAAAGCGGTTGGTCGCACCCTTGCCGTCCGAGACCAGAGTGTTTTCCGAAAACATGCTGTCGCCGCCAAAGGCCCCGTCACCGCCGCCGGAATCGGGGCTGATCGGGATCGTCGGCGAGAAGTAATCCGCCAGCCCCTTGCGTTGCGTTTCGGTCGTTGCGTTCAGCAGCCACATCAACATGAAGAAGGCCATCATGGCCGTGACAAAGTCCGCATACGCGACCTTCCACGCGCCACCGTGATGGCCATCGCCACCTGACACACGCTTCTTCTTGATGATGATTGGCGCCGCATTGCTCTGCGCACCCATCTCCACCACCTTTTTATCACCCAAGCTCAGGGGTAGCAGCGCAGGTCTTAAGGTGGGCTTAACACTTAAAACTGTACAGAGTTCACCTTACCTTGGCAGCCCAGCAGACGCCCGACGCAGGATCAGGGACAGGCGGTTGAAGCTGTTTTCAATCCCTTCCGGGTCGGTTTTACCAAAGAAACCATCCAGATCGTCATGTACCCGGACCGCCTGATCCAGCAGGGGATCAGAGCCTTCGGTATAAAGCCCGGCTTTGATCATCACCTCGGATTGCTCATAGCTGCCGACCAGTTTCCGGGCCTCGGCGATCATCTGATTCTCGGCCTCGGTCGCCGCCCCCGGCAGACTGCGCGAAACCGACCGGCTGAGGTCAATCGCCGGAAAGCGGCCGCGTTCGGCGATCTCGCGGCTCAGCACGATATGGCCGTCCAGCACGCCGCGCAGGATGTCGGCGATGGGTTCGTCCATATCCGATCCGGCGACCAGAACGCTGAACACCGCAGTAATGTCGCCCTGTTCATGCGTGCCCGGCCCGGCGCGTTCGCACAGCTTTGAAATCAGCGGCGTGACCGATGGTGGGAAGCCGCGCAGCGAGGGGGCCTCACCCATCGCAACGGCAATTTCCCGATGCGCCTCGGCAAAGCGGGTGACGGAATCGGCCAGAAACAGGACGTTCAGACCCTGATCGCGCATGTATTCGGCCACGGACATGGCAGACCACGCGCAACGCCGTCGCGCCAATGCGGATTGGTCCGAAGTGGCCGCCACAACGACTGCACGTTTCATGGCCTCGGGCCCTAGGGCATGGGTGACAAACTCATTCACTTCGCGCCCGCGCTCGCCCACCAGTGCCACGACGACCACGTCAGCCTGCATCGACCGCGCCATCGTTGCCAACAGGGTGGATTTCCCGACACCCGAACCCGCAAACAATCCGACCCGCTGCCCACGCACAATCGGCAGCATGGTATTGAGCGCCGCCAGACCGGTCGCCATCCGTGCGCCAAGTGGCTTGCGATTTACGGCCGGGGGCGGGGCTTGCACGATGTCCCTCTCCTGCGGTCCGCCCAGCAGCGGTTTGCCATCAAGCGGGGCACCAAACGGATCGATCACCCGCCCCAGCCAATGCATCCCCGGCGCAAATCCGGGTGAGGGGTTCAGAATCACTCGGTCCCCAAGGCTGACCCCATCCGGTGCGCCGCCGGGCATCATGTGAATATGATCGGAGCCCACATGCAGCACCTCACCCGTCAGATCGGGGCCGGATCGACGTTTCAGCGTCAGCAGATCCCCGATTCGTGCCTGTCGGGTCAAACCGCTGATTTCTATGACGCCCTGCGCGACCCCAGACACCAGCCCGACATGTCGTGTCGCGGCCATCCGGTCGAATTCGCATTTCAGAAGCATCGGGTCGAGATCTGACATCGTGGGTTCTCCAACTGAGTTCTGAAAACTGTTTCTAAAGGAATCGGGGTTAAGCCTTGATTGAAATTGATCGAGGGAGAAGCCCCGATGTTCTATGACCTGAACGTCTTTAAGACAGCGTACGCAATGGCAACCCATGCCGGGCAACGGCAGGCCGTCATCGCGCGCAACATGGCCAACGCAGATACGCCGGGCTATCAGCCGCGCGATATCGAAGCCTTTCAAACAGCATTCGAAAACACCGGGTCCGGGGCCGAAATGACGGCCACCCGGCAGGGGCATCTGAACGGCGGCATGTCCGGGCAAAACTGGGCTGAATACACTGCCGAGCCGAAAGGGGATCCCAACGGCAACGGTGTGTCGCTGGAAGAGGAAATGCTGAAAGCGGTTGACGTCAAACGGCAGCATGATCGGGCGCTGACGATCTACAAGTCCTCGATGGGCATTCTGCGCACCAGTTTGGGTCGGGGTTAATCGGAGATGAGCGATTTTTCCCACTCTCTTACTGCGTCGGCCAGTGCCCTGCGGGCGCAGGCGGCCCGGCTGCGTCATGTGTCCGAGAATATCTCGAACGCGGATACGCCCGGCTACCGGCGCAAAACGGTCCCGTTCGAGACGGTGCAGAAGGACGGCAAGGAGATGGTGCAGGCCGGGCGCGTGCAACTGGATCGCCGCGATTTGCAGCGCGTTCACGACCCCAGCCATCCGATGGCGGATGAAAGCGGTCATTATCTGGGCTCGAATGTCGATCTGATGATCGAGATCGCCGACGCGCGCGAGGCGCAGCGCAGTTACGAGGCCAATCTCAAGATGTTCGACCAGACGCGCAAAATGTCGTCGTCGCTGATGGAATTACTCCGGAAATAAAGGAACGCCAGAATGGATATCCGATCACTTACCGCCGCACAGAACTATGCTGGCGCGCGCCCCGCAACGCAGGCCGACCCGGATCATGCCGGCATGGCGCAGGGAATGCGCGCGACGTTTCAGGACTTTGCGGCAACGCTGAAACACAGCGAGCAAATGTCTCAGGCCGCGATGACCGGACAGGCTGATCCGCATGCCTTGGTGCAGGCACTGGCGCAGACCGAACTGGCCGTCGAAACCGCCGTTATCGTGCGCAACAAGGTGGTCGAAGCCTATCAGGAAATCCTGCGGATGCCGGTCTGAACGATGCTGAGCGAAGGTCTGTTCTACGACATCGTGCGTCAGGCGCTGTGGGTCGCGGTGATCACCTCGGTCCCGATTCTGGCCGTGGCGCTGGTGTCCGGTCTGATCGTCGGCCTGTTCCAGGCACTGACCTCGGTGCAGGAGATGACGTTGACCTTCGTTCCCAAACTGATCGCCATTGTCGTCGTGTTCTGGATTTCGATGGGCTTCATGACCCAGACGCTTGTCACGTTTTTCACAGGCACTCTGGTGCCGCTGATCGCAGGAGGTCGCTGATGGATACCGCCTATGTCACCCTGTCCCGTCAATCCGGGCTGATGAACGAAATGCGGCTGGTAGCGAACAATATCGCCAATGCCAATACCACCGGCTACCGCGCACAAGGGTTGGTGTTCTCGGAATTCGTGCGCGACATGCCGGGCAATCCGTCCCTGTCGATGAGCCGGGCCGAGGCGCGCAATACGTCCCTGCAACAGGGCGTTCTGACCGAGACTGGCGGGCAGTTCGATTTTGCCATCGAAGGCGAGGGGTTCTTCATGGTTGAAACCCCCGAGGGCAATCGCCTGACGCGGGCGGGCAGTTTCACCCCAAACGCGCAGGGTGATCTGGTGGCGATGGATGGCGCGCGTGTTCTGGACAGCAACGGCTCGCCTGTTTTCATCCCGCCTGATGCGGCCTCGATCGACGTTGGTGCAGACGGCACGCTGAGTGTCGAGGGGCAGCTTCTGGGCCAGATCGGCGTCTATCGGGTGGAAGACCCCGAGACTCTGGTCCGCGAGGGCAATACGCGGTTCCGGGCTGATGGCGGGATCGACGCCGTTGATGAACCCGTTGTCGTGCATCGGTTCCTCGAGGGCTCGAACGTCAATGCAATCCAGCAGGTCACGCGTCTGGTAGAAATCCAGCGCGCCTATGAGTTGGGCCAAAGCTTTCTGGAAACCGAAGATGAGCGCGTGCGCGGGGCCCTCGACGCGCTGATGCGCTGATCTGAACAAGGAGATTTTGAAATGCGTGCTTTGAAAATCGCAGCCACAGGTATGACGGCGCAGCAGATGCGGGTTGAGACGATCTCGAACAACCTCGCGAACATGAACACCACCGGTTACAACGCCCGCCGTGCGGAGTTTGCCGATCTGCACTATCAGCAGATGGCCCGCGCGGGTGCGGTCAACGCATCGGACGGAACCGTGTTGCCGACCGGTATCCAACTGGGCCTTGGCGTCCGGCCCGCTGCCGTCACGGTGCAACTGGCACAGGGTGCGCTGTCGGCCACCGGCAGCGATCTGGACGTGGCCATCGAAGGCCGTGGTTATCTGGAGGTGGCGCTACCCAACGGTCAGTCCGCCTATACGCGCGATGGCAGCCTGAAACGCTCGGCTGAAGGTCTGATCGTGACCTCGGACGGCTTTGCCGTGGCCCCAGAGATCACAATCCCGGATGATGCCCGGTCAATCTCGATCAACGCCTCGGGCGAGGTTTATGCCTATTTTGACGACACGCCCGAAGGGCAATTGCTGGGTGAATTCTCGCTGGCCAGCTTCTCGAACGCCAAGGGCCTTGAGGCAATCGGCAGCAACCTGTTCCGCGAAACCGAAGCCTCGGGCGCGCCGATCCTGGGCCTGCCCGGCGAAGACGGGTTGGGCACGCTGCGACAAGGCTATCTGGAAGACAGCTCGGTCGATGCCGTGCGCGAAGTGACTGAGTTGATCGAGGCGCAACGTGGCTATGAGATGAATGCCAAGGTTATCACCGCCGTCGATCAGATGATGGGCGCGACAACGCAGGTGCGGTGATGCGGTTGGTGCTTCTGATATGCTTGATGGTCGCGCCCCTGGCTGCATTGGCGGATATCGTGGTCCCGACCCGCACGATCCGCGCGAAAGAGGTGATCTCGGCTGCGGACCTTGAACTGAAAGCGACGGATTTGCCCGGCGCCATCAGTGATCCGGGCGCGTTGATCGGGCTAGAGGCACGCGTCGCCCTTTATCCCGGTCGCCCCGTACGCGCGGTGGATGTCGGCCCGCCTGCCATTGTGGATCGCAATGATCTGGTTGTTTTGGTGTTCAACCGCCAACCCCTGTCGATCTCCACCGAAGGCCGGGCGCTGGGGCGCGGCGCGGTGGGTGAGCGTATCCGCGTCATGAACCTGTCCTCCCGCACAACGGTCACCGGCCTGATCCGGCCCGACGGACAAATCGAGGTGAAATAATGACTGGACTGTCAAAACCCCTTCTGCTGACGATCTTTGCGCTTTCCGCCTGCGGTCGATTGGATCATCTGGGCAAACCGCCAAGCTTCACCCCGAACGAGGAGTCACCGGAACAGGTGGCAATGCTTTGGCCGGGCCTGCCCCTTCACACACAGACGCAACGGGTGGTCGACAGATCCTCGCTATGGAGCGGCGGGCAGCAATCCCTGCTGGGCGATCAGCGGGCGATCAAGAAAGGCGATATTCTGACCGTTGTGATCGAACTGGACGAAGAGGCCGAGTTTTCCAACAACACCAGCCGGTCCCGCTCCGGTTCGGAAAGCCTTGAGATCCCTAACCTGTTCGGGCTGCCGCAACGGGCCGAAGAACATCTGCCCGAGGGGGCGACCCTGGACGATGCAGTCGGGATCGAGTCGGATTCCTCAAGCTCGGGCCGGGGGTCGGTGCGGCGCAACGAAAAGCTGACTTTGCGGGTCGCGGCCACGGTGCTGGACGTGTTGCCAAACGGGGTTCTTTCGATCTCGGGTTCACAAGAACTGCGCGTGAACTTCGAATTGCGAGAGCTTTTGGTTGCCGGCTACGTCCGCCCGCAGGATATCTCGCGCAAGAATGAGATCACCTATGACAAGATCGCCTCGGCGCGGGTGTCTTACGGTGGGCGCGGGCAAATCACCGATGTCCAGCAGCCGCGCCTTGGCCAGCAGATCCTCGACTCGATTCTACCGTATTGAGGTGCGCACATGATGAAGCTGTTGCTGCCAGTCGTTTTCCTGTTGGTTGGTCTGGGTGCCGGTATTGGTGCTGCGAAATTCCTGACCCCTGAAAAACCGCCTGAGGTTGCGTCTGATGCGAAGGACGAAAAGAAGACAGAGGCCAAAGAACAAAAGGCCGATAAGAAATCCGACAAAGGGGACAAGGCGGGTGGTTTTGAGTATCTGAAACTGACCAAGCAATTTGTCGTGCCGGTGGTGAAAGATGATCAGATCTCGGCCATGGTGACGATGTCGCTAAGCCTTGAGGCGAACCCTGCCATCACCGAAACCTTCTATGCCATCGAGCCGAAACTGAGGGACGGGTTTTTGCAGGTTCTGTTCGATCACGCCAATACTGGCGGCTTTGACGGTATCTTCACGGAATCGGACACCCTGACCGTCCTGCGCAAGGCGCTGCTGGAAGTGGCACAGAAGGACCTTGGTGCGGATGTATCTCAAGTTCTGATCATGAGCGTGAACCGGCAAGATACCTGAACCCAAGAACCTCCGGCCCGATCCGATTGGGCCCCGGGGGCTACTGTTGATTTGACTGTTTTCTGGCCTGAGCCAGCCGATGTTCTTGTCGAAGCTGGTCGGAGATTGAACGGATCGCCTGTTGCCGTCCGAACGCCGCCCGAAGTTGTTCGATCGCGGCTAGTTTCTGCGCCCGCAGACGGGCGAGGTCGGTGTTCAACTGGCGACGGGTTGCGGATTCCCACCCGTTCCACAGAATATCCGTCCCGGTGACCTGATACCCTTCGGCCGAGGCACTGTCGCGCCGCACCTCTGCAACCTGTGTGTTCAGCGATGCAAGCTGCTGCTGTACGCGGGCTTCGGCCTCGATCACCGGGCGCAGGGTCTGATAGTTTTTCTGATACACGGCATCAGTGGTGCGTTGCAGGTCGGACATTTTTTTTCGGTTCATCTGATCTGACCTTTTGCACGTTTGCGCATCGCCTCGGCAAATCGAATTGCGGCGGCGACCGGGCGGTAGTGCTCTTCGGCGATTTCCTGACCGATCTCGACGGTCGCGTGCAGCGCGCGTGCAGTTGGCGGATCCGAGTGGATCGGGACCCCGCCCTCGCTGGCGGCGGATCGGATGGCCGCCGCCACCTCATCCACGCCCTTGGCAACGCAGACAGGGGCGGCACCTGCGGCGCGGGACCATTTAAGCGCGACCGCGAAATGGGTAGGGTTGACGATCACCACATCCGCCTTGGGCACATCGGACATCATCTGGTTGGTTGCAATGTCCTGCGCACGTTGGCGGCGCTGTTGTTTGACATGCGGATCGCCCTCGGCATCCTTGGTCTCATCCTGGATTTCCTTGCGCGACATGCGGTTCTTGCGCATGTGCTCGGCATATTGCCAAAGGTAATCGATCACACCGATGGCCAGCGCAATGACGATCACGATGAACAGAAAGCGAAACAGCAGGTTCATCATCAACAGAATCGACGATTTTGCAGGTGCTGCGCTGGCCGAAATGATCTCGGTCAGATTGGCCTTCAGGAACAAGGCCAGGCAAGTGCCATAGATCAGCAGCTTGGCAAAACTCTTGGCAAATTCGAACAGGCCGCCGCGTCCGAATTTGTTTTTTGCATTCGACACAAGCGAGATACGCGAGAGCTTGGGTTTCAGCTTGGTGGGTGCAAAGATCAGCGCGCGCTGGGCAATCAGACTGAGCAAAACCGCCGCGGCGGGCAGTGCAAAAAGCATCGAGACCGGCACTAGTGCGCCCCGAAGCAACCCGGCAACCGGCGCAGAAGCAGGCCCGGTCGCGACCAGTTGAGACAACGCATCCGACTGGTCAATCAGCACAACAAACAGCGTGCCCAGATGTTGGGCTGTGTGCTGCCCCGCCGTCAGCAGCGCGATGACCAGACCGGTATATCCCGCGACCACGGACAGATCGCTGGACTTCGCAACCTCACCCTTTTCGCGCGCTTTCTGCAGCTTTTGCGGGGTGGGTTCAAAGGATTTGTCGCTGTCGTCGTCAGGTCCGCTCATGGCCTTTCCCCGGTCGGGTTGAGAAGGAAGGCGTTCAGGGCGTCTGACCAGACGGACAGGATCAGCGGTGCGCCGGCAAACAGCAGGAACAGCCCGGCAAAGGTGATGGCAGGGGCGCCGACGAAGGCCACCATCAGCTGCGGCATGGCACGGTTGATCACCCCAAGGGCCAGATTGTAGATCAGCGAGGCGATCACAAACGGGGTGGCCAGCGCAAAGGCCAGGCTGAAGCTGTGCGCGATCTGTTGCACCCCCCAGTGGGACAGATCCGATGGTGCCGGAAGCATCCCCATCGGGAACATCGCGTAGCTGTGGATCAGAAATTGCGCGGCCCGGATGTGCAGTCCCATGATCACGGCCAGCGTCAGACCGGCCAGCATCAGAAAATACCCCATTGCTGGCATCGGATCGACTGCGGCCCCGCCCAGAAGCTGCGACAGCGAGGTCGATTGTGCTGCAATGGACCCAGCGGTTTGCAGGGCCAGCACAAACAATCGTAACCCAATGCCGAGGGCCATCCCGATCAACACCTCTGTCCCCACCAGCCGGACCATCTGCGGGAAACCGGCGGCCAGCTCAGCTGCGCCAATTGCGGGCGCGATTATCAGGGTGAAGGCCATCGAAAGACCCAGTTTGACGCGCACCGGGATGCTGCGCTCGCCGAACGCGGGCAGCAGCGACACAAAGGCCGAGACACGCAGAAACACGGCAAATAGATGCCAAACGCTGACGCCGATCTGGTTCAGCAGTTCCGGGGGCAGGGCGATCACGCGGGAACCGTTCCGACCAGTGACGGCCGTGCCTCAAGCCCGATCTCTTCGAACGACAGGACCGGGTTGGCGACGCCCCGCGCCTGCATGATCGTGCGCAGCAACCGGCGGCGGCGGGTCGAGGTGACGATGGCCGGGAACAGCCCGCTATCTGCCGATTTCGCCACGCTGGTCACGACGCCATCTGCCAGTTTGTTGAACAGGTTGGGCGGCAGCGCGACATCCAGCCCGGCATTGGGGGCGTCGATCTGGTAGGTGGCGAACGTATCCTCCCATTCCGGGGCAAGTTGGATCAGCGGGATCGATCCGTCCTCTCGTTTCATCTCGGCGACCAGTTGGAAGCCAAGCCTTTGGCGGACGATCTCGCAAATCCCTTCGGGCTGGGTGGTGGTCATCCGCGCCTCGGCCACGCTTTCCAGGATCAGGGCCATGTTTCTGATCGAGACGCGTTCGTCCAGCAGCAGGCGCAGGACGGCGTGCAGCGTGTCGATAGGAACTTTGTCGGGGATCAATTCGTCCAGCAGCTTGCGGTTGGCCTCGGCCCGGACCGGATCGCTAAGGCGGGTCATCTCGGACAGCAGACGGCGCAGGGATTTCAGCGTCAGCAGGCGCGGGAAGTTCTGTTTTATGATCTCCAGCAGATGGGTCGCCAGAATCTCAGGCGGTGAGACGATGGTGGCCCCGCTCAGCGCTGCATCCTCCTGATCTTTGGGCAGAATCCAGCGGGCAGGCGCGCCGTAGACAGGCTCGGTCACGTCGTTGCCGTCGGGCAGCAGGTCAAAGCCGTCCTGCACCAGCGCCAGAACCAGATCGGGGTTCAGGACCCCGCGCGCCTGTTCTACCCCCTGAACCTTGATCACATATGTGCCGGTTGGCAGGTCGGCGCGGTCGGTCAGGCGAATCTCGGGCAGGATCAGACCAAAGGTCGAGGCGACATAGGTCCGCATATTGGCAATCCGCGCATCCAGCCCGGTGCCCTGGTTCAACACCATGCTGACCAGATCGGGCGCAAACTCCAGATGTACGTCGTCCAGATCCAGGATGTCTCCGATGGCCTGAGACACGGGTGCATCCACCTCGGACGATGGGGTTTCGGGTTCCAGCGCGGCGGCTTTTTGGGTGCGGTGGACGTGATAGGCGGCATAGCCCAGAACGCCGGCCCCCAGAATGAAAGGCAAAAACGGCAGGCCCGGCACCAGAGCAAACAGGACCATCAGAACGGCCACGGTTGCCAGCGCGGCGGGGTGTTTACCCAGTTGCGAGAAGATGGCGTTGTCGGTTGCCCCTTGCGTGCCGCCCCGCGCCAATAGCAACGCCGAGGCAATCGAAATGATCACGGCTGGAATCTGCGAAACCAGACCATCTCCGACAGTCAGGATGGCATAGGTCTCAAACGCCGAGGCGACCGGCATGCCGTGCACGATCACGCCCATCACCAGACCCATGACAAGGTTCAAAAGCGTGATCAGCAACCCGGCAATCGCGTCACCCTTGACGAATTTGGACGCGCCATCCAGCGAGCCGAAAAAGGTGGTTTCCTGCTGTTCCCGCTCGCGCCGTTCCTTGGCCTGCTGGTGGTCGATGGCCCCGGCGGACATGTCGCTGTCGATGGCCAGCTGCTTGCCGGGCATCCCGTCCAGCGCAAAGCGCGCGCCGACCTCGGCCATGCGGGCAGCGCCTTTGGTGATGACCATGAAGTTCACGATCAGCAGCACGCCGAACACCACCAGCCCCAGAAAGATACTGCCGCCCATGACAAAATTGGCGAACCCTTCGATCACATCCCCGGCGGCATTGGGGCCGGTATGGCCCTGACCGATGATCAGCTTGGTCGAGGATACGTTCAGCGACAGGCGCAACATCAGCGACGCAAGCAGGATCGTCGGGAAGGACGAGAAATCCAGCGGACGCTCGATAAACAGGGTCAGGGTAAAGATCAGAATGGCCAGCGCAAAAGACGCGGCCAGCCCCACATCCAGCACCCAGGCGGGCATCGGCAAGATCATCATCACGATGATGGTCATCAGTGCTAGCGCCAGCAATACGGTGGGCGAGAACAGGGATCGGACGTCGATCTTGGGCACGAAACGCTCCTAATTGAAGGCGATAAAGGCGGTGGCGGACCCGCCGGTAGGCACCAGAGAGCCCAGCGACCCCCGAGGGGTCTGGGTCGGTTGCAGCGGGATCAGCGGGGCGGCGGAACCGGTGAACGGGTCACGCGACACAAAGGCTGTTTGTGTTTCAGGCGCGGTGCCAAGTTGCGCCAGGACGGTCTGGAACCGGCCCTGATAGGCGTTTGCCAGCTCGGGCGTGCGGGAATGATAGGCCCCGGCGGCGGCGGACCATGAGCCGAGCTCGGCGTGCAAATCCTTCAGGAACCGGGCCGCATAGGTGGCGTTTTCATCCGGGTCGAACATTGCGTCGATAGATCGGAACGCCTTGCCGTGCCAGCGATAGTTGATCTGGAAACATCCGACATCAAAGCTGCGCTTGCCCGCTTTGAAAATGTCGAACACGTAAGATTTGGCCTCGATTTCCGAGTTGAACCAGAACCCGTGCCCTTCGACATTGATGGTCCACGGCCAGGGAATGAAATGCCCGCCCTGCGTGCGCCCGGTTTCAACGCGCGTTATGGCGCGCAATACATCCAGCGGCACATCTTCGGACTGCGCGGCACGGCGGGCGGCCTGATCGCAGACATCGCCGGTGCGCGCGTCCGACATGGCAAACGCCGCCTGTGCCAACCACACCTGCGTCAGGGAAATGAAAAACGCGACTATACGAAAGGGCATTCTGCCGGTCCGGGATTCTGATCTGTCCCGGTCACGCTAGCCGCGCATTGGTTTACAGCGCGTTATCGCCTGTTCATTTTCGGTCGATCCGCCGACCGAACACGACGCTGGTATTGGTGCGCAGCACGCCGGGGATTTTGGCCAGATCATCGACCAGAATATCCAGATCCTCGATCCTTGGGGCCTCGGCGGAAAGCAGCAGGTCGAACTCGCCATTGATCGACAGGCAGCGTTTGACCTCGGGGTAGGTTTCCAGCCGTTTGATGATGCGGGTGGTTTCCTTCTGCTGCACTTCGAGCAGCACAACAACCTGCACACGAGGCGCATCCTCGGGCGCGTTCAGAATGACCGAATAGCCTGCGATCACGCCGCGGTATTCCATGCGTTTGATCCGCTCGTGCACAGTTGTGCGCGCCACGCCCAGTTTGGCGGCGATATTTGTGGTCGATTCACGCGCGTTATGTTGCAGGGCGGCGATGATATGGCGATCAAGCTGATCCATAGGGTCTCCGGCAGGCGGTCGCTCAGGTTTAAAGCAAATCGATGGCGACGCTCAAGGTTTATGCGTCGCTGGCGCGGTGCCGGACCGGGGCCAGATCATCAGTGCAGTCGTCAGGCCCAGCACAGCGGCACCGGTCATGCCCGTCAATGCGGTGGTCGCGCCGTACCGGGTCATCAACCAGCCCGCCAGCGGGTACAGTACCAGCCAGCACGCGTGCGACAGGGTGAATTGTGCGGCAAAGAGGGCGGGTCGATCCTCGGGGCCG
This sequence comes from Ruegeria sp. AD6, assembly GCF_056542325.1. Classification (NCBI taxonomy): domain Bacteria; kingdom Pseudomonadati; phylum Pseudomonadota; class Alphaproteobacteria; order Rhodobacterales; family Roseobacteraceae; genus Ruegeria; species Ruegeria sp. AD6. The sequence goes on from NZ_JBQFZQ010000009.1 coordinate 83,899, forward strand.
GCAGACCGGGTCAATAAGCGGCCCGAGGGGGTCAGGGTCATCGAATATCCAAAGCCCGCGATTGCCCAGAGCGTCGTCAGGGCAGGCAAAGACAAAAGGTCTGACATCGAAACAAAGGCTGCCGCTGCCATGGTCGATGTTGCGATGGTCGAGCCGCTTAGCATGACGCGGCGATCCGGAAACCGGTCCAACAGCGGGGGCAAGGCAAACGCGGCCAGCATGGACCCGCCGCCAAAGCCAGCCAGCGCAATGGCCACTGCGCTTTCGGACAGTCCCAGATCGGACCGCACCAGCACCACGGTGTTCACAATAACCATCGAACTGAGCGCGGCGGCGCACCAGCTGATCGCCAGTAGGCCGCGCAAGCGTGTCGTGGACAGGTACAGACGAATGCCCCGCGTGGTTCGGTCGTAGATGCCGGTGCGCCCGGACGGTTTGGGCGAAGGCAATATGACTGACACCACCAGAAGGGCCGAGGCGACAAACCCAAGGCCGGTGCCCAGAAACAGGGTGTCAAAGCTGACGAACAGCAGCAGAAGGGCCGCCAGCATCGGGCTGAGCAGGCTTTCCAGATCGTAAGCCAGCCGCGACAGCGATAGCGCGCGGGTATAGTCCCGCTCATCCGTCAGAACATCCGGGATCGTGGCCTGAAACGTGGGTGTGAACCCGGCAGAGGCCGATTGCAGGACGAAAATCAGAACATAGACCTGCCAGATCTCGGAGACGAAGGGCAGGCACAAGGCGACGGCGGCGCGGACCAGGTCCAGAACCACCAGCATCCTGCGTCGGTCGATCTGTTCGGCAATGGCGGCGGCCAACGGGGCCACGACGACATAGGCCACCATCTTGATGGTCAGGGCGGTACCCAAAACCAGCCCGGCGGCGTCTCCGGCCAGATCAAAAGCCAGCAACCCCAAGGCAATCGTTGCGAGCCCGGTTCCCGTCAGCGCAACAACTTGCGCCGCCAGAAGGTGGCGATAGGTGCGGTTTTGCAGGATACTGAACATGGATCAGAGACGGTTCGTGGTGGCCTTGGAACACGGCCACTTAGTTTGGTTTGCCATAAGGGCAGACTATCCAGCAATTCAGGCGGATAACAAGACGTGCAGACCCAGGAAAACGGACGGCGTTGAGTTTGTGGGCCAAACCGCCTATCTCGGGGTCGAGACCGCACAAAGGACATTTCCGTGGCGAACCACCTGTATAAGAACGACCTGCCGGACGGGCTGGATCTGGGGCCTATTGTGGCCATTGATTGTGAAACCATGGGGCTGAACCCGCATCGGGATCGCCTATGCGTGATTCAGATGTCCGGCGGGGATGGAAACAGCCATATCGTTCAGGTCGAAAAAGGCCAGACCGAGGCCCCGAACCTGTGCGCCATGTTGGAAAATCCGGATGTGCTGAAGCTGTTTCATTTCGGGCGTTTCGACATTGCCGCGATGTATCATGCGTTCGGCGCTTTGGCCGCGCCGGTCTATTGCACCAAGATCGCCAGCCGCCTTGTGCGCACTTATACCGACCGGCATGGGCTGAAAAACCTGTGTCAGGAGTTGATCGGCGTCGATATCTCGAAGCAACAGCAGATGAGCGACTGGGGGGCGGAAACGCTGACCGACGCTCAGCTGGAATATGCTGCATCCGATGTTCTGTATCTGCACCAGTTGCGCGAGGCGCTGGATGGGCGACTTGCCCGCGAAGGCCGCACCGAGATGGCGCAGGCCTGTTTTGATTTTCTGCCGATGCGTGCGAAGCTTGACCTCGCTGGCTGGCCCGAAACGGATATTTTTGCACACTCATGACTGACACTGAATCTTTTCTGAAAACCGCCCGTCAGGTTGTCACCGATGAAGCCCGCGCGCTGGACGTGCTGGCCGACAGTTTTGATGAACATTTCGCTGAAGCCGTACAGATGATCCTGCAGGCCACGGGCCGTCTGATCGTCAGCGGGATCGGGAAATCCGGCCATATCGGGCACAAGATCGCGGCAACTCTGGCCAGCACTGGCACGCCCGCCCATTTCGTCCATCCCGCCGAGGCGAGCCATGGCGATCTGGGCATGGTCTCGAAGGGGGATGTGGTTCTGGCGATCTCGAATTCGGGTGAGGCGCCTGAGCTGGCGAACTTGCTTGTTTACACACGTCGGTTCGGCATCCCTCTGATCGGTCTGTCCAGCAAGCCCCAAAGCACGCTGATGAAACAGGCCGATGTGCATCTTCTGATCCCCTCGCTGGGCGAGGCTTGCGGGTTTGGCATGGTACCCTCGATCTCGACCACGCTGACACTGGCGATGGGCGATGCGCTGGCGATTGCGCTGATGAAATATCGCGATTTCAAACCCGAGAACTTCCGTGATTTCCATCCGGGCGGCAAACTGGGTGCGCAACTCAGCAAGGTGCGCGACCTTATGCACACGGATATGCCGGTGGTCTCAGTCGGGACACCGATGGGCGAGGCATTGCTGGTCATGAGCCAGAAAAGCTTTGGTGTCGTTGGTGTCACGGATGACGCGGGCCGCTTGCTGGGCATCGTCACGGATGGTGACTTGCGTCGTAACATGGACGGCTTGCTGGACAAGACCACCGAAGAGGTCATGACCGCAGACCCGATGACCATCGCGCCGGGCTCTCTGGCGGAAGAAGCCGTGGCGATCATGAATGACCGCAAGATCACCTCGCTTTTTGTGGCAGATCCGGACGCAGGTGGTCAGGCGCAAGGCCTGTTGCACATCCACGACTGTCTGCGCGTCGGGCTTGGGTAAGGGAGAGGCTGAGGTGGACCGCTATTCCCGCATGGTGCAGTTCCTGAAGGTTCTGTTGCCGCTTGCGGCCATTATCATGCTGTCTACCGTCTTCCTTTTGTCCCGCAGTATCGAAACCACGGTCTCAGGCCCGTTCAGCCAGCAGGATATCGATGCGCGCCTTGCCGATCAGGTGGTGACCCAACCGGACTATCGCGGCACCACAACCAAGGGCGAGGACGTGCAGATCATCGCCACGAAAGCGACGCAGGGGACCGAAGGCGCGGTTCCAACTGCGACGGAATTCAGCGGTCGCTATGTATTGTTAAGCGGGCGGGTCATCACGTTGGACTCCAATTCAGGCCTGATCCGACCGGACAAGGGCACGGCCACCTTCGTCGGCGATGTGCTGATCACCACCGCTGACGGGATCGAGGTCACGACCGATCTGCTCAATACTTCACTTGATGAAATCCGGGGCGACAGCCCCGGGCAGGTCAACGGAACCGGCCCCATCGGCGATTTTTCGGCGGGTGGTATGACTTTCGGTACTGAAAAAACGGACGGCCCGGTCCATATTCTTTTTACAGATGGCGTGAAGCTGGTGTATGAGCCTCAAAAAGCAGAAAGATAACCTGTGTTCGATTTTCGTTTTGTCCTTTTGTGTTTTGCTCTGGTAACAGGTGCCGTTTCTGCAACCGCGCAAGAAGCGCAGGTGGCCTTTGGCGCGACGCGCGCGGACCCGTCCCTGCCGGTCGAGGTAACCTCGGAAACGCTGAACGTGAATCAAGAGGATGGCTCGGCCGAGTTCATCGGCAACGTGATCGTCATTCAGGGCGAAATGCGGCTGACAGCCGAACGGGTTCTGGTCATCTACAATGACGAACGCTCGGCGATTGAGCGGATGGAGGCGACCGAGAATGTGGTTCTGGTCAGCCCGCCGGACGCAGCCGAAGGGGATTGGGCCGAATACACGATCGACAGCGGTGTGATCGTGATGCGTGGCAATGTGCTGCTGACCCAAGGGCCCAGCGTGATCAGCGGCGATCAGATGAACGCGAACCTGACGACCGGCACGGCGACGATGACGGGCCGGGTCAAGACGATCCTGCAGCAGGGGAACAACTGATGGCGCGTCCCCACTTGTCTGTGGCCGAGGGCAGTTTGGGCCTGCGGATCGAAAAACTGCGCAAGTCTTACCGGAAAAAGACGGTTATCCGCGACGTCTCGATGACGCTGGACCGGTCCGAGGTTGTGGCGTTGCTGGGTCCGAACGGGTCGGGCAAGACGACGACGTTCTATTCCGTGGCCGGTCTGGTCTTTCCCGAAGCCGGAATGGTGACGATTGACGGGCAGAATGTGACCACCCTGCCGATGTATCGCCGTGCCCGGATGGGGATCGGCTATCTGCCGCAGGAAATGTCGATCTTCCGCGGCATGAGCGTCGAGGACAACATCGCCTCGGTCCTGGACATTACAGTCAAACATGCCCACCGCCGCAAAGAGCGGCTGGAAGAGCTGTTGTCGGATTTCTCGATCGAACACCTGCGCCGCGCACCCGCGCTGGCCCTGTCGGGCGGCGAACGCCGCCGGGTCGAGATTGCGCGCTGTCTGGCGGCGGATCCGAAATATCTGTTGCTGGATGAACCCTTTGCGGGTGTTGACCCGATCAGCGTGGGGGATATTCGGCATCTGGTGGCGGATCTGAAAAAGCGCGGAATCGGGGTTCTGATCACTGATCACAACGTCCGCGAAACGCTGGAGATTGTGGATCGCGCCTATATCCTGCACGACGGTCAGGTTCTGATGTCCGGCACGCCCGACGAGGTTGTCGAAAACGAAAACGTCCGTCGGGTTTATCTGGGCGAAAACTTCAAAATTTCATAGGGTTGCGCGGTTTTGCGCCGGTTGCATGGCGGAAATCGCGTATATACACATCTGTTTTGATTGACTCTTCCCTCGGCTCTTGTCTCAATTGGGGCATGGCATTTATTCGGTTCCAGGCTGGATCTCGATGTCCCTTCAGTGAAGGGCCGGGTCAGCGGCAACCGATCAGAATGTCGATATCCCCCACCCGATAAAAACAAGCATGTTGCGCGACGCAACGTCAGAATGGGTGTGAATTGTGAAGGAGATCACATGCGTTACCAAATCAGCGGAAAACAGATCGACATCGGCGCGGCCCTGCAGACCCATGTGCAGACCGAGCTGGGCGAGGTCGTTGGCAAATATGCCCAGCGCCCGACAGACGCCAACGTCGTCTTTTCCCGTTCAGCGCATGAATATGTATGCGAAACCACTGTGCATCTTTCGACGGGACTGACCGCCCAGGCCAGGGCCCACGCCACTGAAATCTATGCAGCGTTCGAGGCATGCTGCGACAAGATGGAAACCCAACTGCGCCGCTACAAGCGCCGCCTGAAGGACCATCACAAGGATCGTGCCGAACCTGTTGAACTCTTCGGGGCGTCCTCTTATATCCTCGCCTCTGACGAATCGGGGACGGCAGATGAACCCGAATCGCTGCAGCCCATGATTGTGGCTGAGATGGAAACAAAGATCCCATCGCTCAGCGTCGGTGAAGCCGTCATGCAAATGGAACTTGCTGGTGCTCCGGTGCTGGTGTTCAGGAACGAAAACAAGGATGGATTGAATGTCGTTTATCGTCGGGATGACGGTAATATCGGCTGGATCGATCCTTAACAGGCAAGATTAGAAAGGCGGGCCTTGGCACAGGTCAGGGCCGCCGTGGAGCATGATCATGGAGCTTTCGAGCATTCTGAAGCCCGAAGCAGTACGTGTACTTTCCGCCGCCTCAAGCAAGAAGCGGCTGTTTCAGGAAATCGGCGACGTCGCGGCCGCGACGCTGGACCTTGAGGCCCAGTCGATTGTCGATTGTCTTCTGGAACGCGAAAGCCTTGGCCCAACTGGCGTGGGCCATGGTGTTGCCCTGCCACATGCGCGCCTGCCCGACATTGCCGAGGTTTCGGGGGTGTTTGTCATGCTGGAAAAGCCGATTGATTTCGGTTCGGTGGACCGTCAGCCGGTCGATATTGCCTTTTCTCTGTTTGCCCCGGAAGAAGCCGGTGTCGAACACCTGAAAGCGCTGGCGCTTGTGTCCCGGACGCTGCGCGACAGCTCGGTCTGTGCCAAGCTGCGGGCCAATCCGGATCCGGTCAAGCTCTATGCCATTTTGACCGAAGCGCAGTCGATGCAAGCTGCGTAAGGTGTTGTAATCACAAAAAAGCCCCCGAAGTTCGGGGGCTTTTTTTGTTTGAAGATCCCGGCAAATTAGCCGCCGGTTCCCATTTCCAGCGTCCACCAGATCTTACCGCCGCTTTCCTGATGCCAGTTAAAGCCCATCTGCGTCGCTTTAGGGTCCATGATGACCGATCTTGGGCCGGATTCCTGCATCCAGGCTGCCAGGGTTTCGGTCTCGGTCTCGTAGGTCTCGGAAATCGCTTCGCCCAGGAATGTGCCGAAATACCCGACCCGTGCGGCCCGATCGATGGGCGAGGATCCGTCAGAGCCGAAATGCCACGGGCGGTTCTGCCGGGCCATATCCTTGGAATGGGTGGCAGCGGCAGCGTTCAATTGTGCGTTCAGTTGCACGGGCTGCAAGCCTTGCGCCTGCCGCAGGGCATTGACTGAATCCAGCATCCGGAATTGCAGCTTTTCCGGGTTGCCACGGATTTTGTAGACCGTGGGCAAGGGGCGGCCATCCGCACCAAAGCTGGTGGGCTGGGTGCTTGTACATGCCCCCAGCGCGACTAGGCACATCAAAAGTAAAGAAACGATACGCGTCATGATCGACCTGATTATTGTGTCGATAACGGGCATAACCTGCCAGACGGTGCGGGGCAAACGCACAATAGTCTCACCCCGCGTGATTTTGCCGGTTTGATTTGCGACTGAAGCATTCTGGCAATAGAATACACCGGATTTCAGAACCCGCCCACGCAAAGGACCGTTTGTCATGGTCAAAAAACGTATTCCCTCGTCGACCCGCCGAGGATTTCTTGTCGGTGCGACCGCCACGCTGGCCAGCCCGGCGCTGGCGCAATACATTCCGGGCGACCCGCTGCGCCCCGCGCCCGAACCCGAAGCCCCTGTCCGCCGAAATGTTTCAGGCTTTCGGGCGCAGGACTGGCAGCCTTATTTCTCGAACACGCGGAATGGTGCCATTCTGGTCGATACGGTTTCACGAGCGCTGCATTATTGGTCAGATGATCAATCTGTATACAAACTCTACCCGTCATCGGTGCCTCTGACCGAAGAAATGACGCGCCGTGGACGGACCAGCGTCATTCGCAAGGTCGAAGGCCCAAGCTGGGCGCCGACTCCATCGATGAAAAAGCGCAACCCCGAATGGCCGGATTACATTCCACCCGGACCGGATAACCCATTGGGAACACACGCTTTGTACCTTGGGTGGAAGTATTACCGCATCCACGGCACCCATGACACGCGCAAAATCGGTCGCAAATCGTCCAATGGCTGCATCGGATTGTTCAACGAAGACATCGCCGAGCTGTTTTCAATGGCGAAGGTCGGCACGCAAGTGTTGCTAATTTGACGACATTTTCGCGCACGAAGCCGCTTAACGCTCAAGTTGCAATTGCATTCCAACCGCATTGCTGATTAGAAAAAACCACGAGGTAAGTCTTAGGTGTGCGGTTCCTGGACAGGAATCGCGCAAATTCTGGAGGTTAATATGAAAAAACTCGTTCTCGCCGCTGCACTGACCGCTGCTGCTTCGACCGCATATGCTGGCAACCTGGAAGAGCCGGTTGTTGAAGCACCTGTTGTTGTTGAAGAAACTCAGGGTTCTTCGCAGGGCATCCTGCTGCCGCTGATCCTGCTGGTCGTTGTTGCCGCAGCTGTCGCAGCCGGCTAAGCCGACGAGCGTTATCCAGAGAAAAGGCGGTGGATTTTCCACCGCCTTTTTTCATGTCTGATTGTCAGCTCAGGTTAGTCTAGCCACCCGCTCAGATTATCCTCGATGATCTTGCCCAGCGCGGCGATATGCGAATCATCGTCGTTGAGGCAGGGGATGTAGGTGAACTGTTCACCGCCTGCGTCCTCGAAACTCTCTTTGATCTCTTCGTTGATCTCTTCCAGCGTCTCGATGCAATCGGCCGAGAAGGCGGGCGCGATGACAGCGATGTTCTTTTTGCCCTGCCGCGCCAGATCGGCGACGTGATCCACGGTGTAGGGCTTCAGCCATTCTTCGGGGCCAAAGCGCGACTGGAAGGTCGACACGATCTGGTCGTCTGACCAGCCAAGCCGCTCTTTCAGCAGTCGGGACGTTTTCACACACTGGCAATGGTAGGGATCCCCCTGCTGCAAATACCGCTCGGGCATACCGTGGTACGAGCAGACCAGAATATCGGGTTTGGTCTCCATGGCGGCATAGGCGCGTTCAACGGACTGGGCCAGGGCCTCGATATAGGTCGGTTCGTCGTAATAGGCGGGCACCGTGCGGCTGGCCGGTTGCCAGGGTTCCTCCATCAGGGCGCGGAAGAACTGGTCATTCGCCGTGGCGGTCGTGGCCCCGGCATAGTGCGGATAAAGCGGGAAAAACAGGATACGGTCGCAACCTTCGGCAACCATCTGCCGGACTTTGGATTTGGTCGATGGGTTGCCATATCGCATACAGAAATCGACCAGAACCTGATCGCCAAAGCGGGCCTGCATGGTGTCGCGCAGCTTGGCGGTTTGGTCCTTGGTGATCGTCATCAGCGGGCTTTCGCCTTTGTCGTGATTCCAGATCGACTTATAGGCCTCGCCCGAACTGAAAGGACGTTTGGTCAGGATGATGGCCTGAAGAATCGGCTGCCATTTCCACGCCGGATAGTCGATCACACGCTGGTCCGACAGAAACTCGTTCAGATAGCGCCGCATCGGCCAATAGGTGTAATGATCCGGCGTGCCCAGATTGGCCAGCAGGATGCCCACGCGGCCCATCTTTACCTTTGGGTGATCGGCAGGTGCGTGCGCGGGTCGGGTTGCGTCAAACATTTGGGTCTTCCTGAGTTTACCGGTTCTGGCCTGAGATAAAGGGAAATGCCGGGTCGTCAATCGGGCAGTTTGCCCTCGTCAGTGCTCAAGGCGTCTGCAAGGCGCATCTTGGCGGACCCCGGGCGCAGGGGTTGGGGTTGGCTGGCATCCGGCGACCAGCCGGTCAGGCAGATCAGATCGAAAGTTGCGGGCAGGCGACCCTCGGGCGTGGCAAAGTGATCGGCATAGATCTGTTGCGCGCGGACAAAGACCTGCCGACGCGTGGGGGATTTCAGCCGGTCGGTCAGAACATTGGTCTCGCCCATGGCGCGCAGGTCTTGCATCAAATGGGTCAGATCGCGATATTCCGCCGTCAGCGGAACCGCATCCGCCACAGGCAAAGCAAGCCCGGCCCGTTGCAGTAAAGCGCCCAGATCCCGCAGTTCTGCCATCGGGGCGATGCGGGGGCTGAGGCCGCCGGTCACCTCAATCTCTGCCTGTCCGAGGGCGGCGCGCAGCTGGTGCAGCGTTTCGCCGCCCAGACAGACGGCCAATAGCAGTCCATCGGGGCGCAGGGCACGGTGGCATTGGATCAACTGCCCCACCGGATCATTGGCCCAGTGCAACGCCATGGCGTGGATGACCAGATCATGCGCCCCGGGGGTCAGGGTAAGCGTTTCCTCGTCTGCCACGATGCGCGCGTCGGGCAGTAAGCCCTGCCAGATCCTAGAGAAAGGGGTCACAATTGCAGGGGCCGTAAAGCTTCTGTTAACCATGCTCAGCCGATGCTGCACTTCGTCCACAGCGGCGTGGTGCAGGAACAAGGCGTCCTCCTGCATCCGCGCGCGGCGGCGCATCAGAGTCTGGCGGTCAAACAGCGAGGGCGCATTGGAAGCTGGCAATTTCATACCCCGCACGTATCGCATTTGGCCGCGAGTTCAAACCGCGTTGCACCTGATCTACCCACCCAGATGCCTTAGCTGCGGGGATCTGACCGAATCCGACTTTGGCCTGTGCGGCACCTGCTGGCGCGAGACGCCCTTTATCGGCGGAACCGTTTGCGACAGTTGCGGCATGCCCGTGCCGGGGGATGGTGACGGGCACCGGATCGAGTGTGATGACTGCCTGAAAACCCCGCGCCCTTGGCAGGATGGACGGGCAGCGCTGCTGTATAAAGGCCGGGCGCGGGCATTGGTGCTGGCGCTGAAGCATGGGGATCGGTCCGAACTGGCCCGGCCTGCTGCGCGCTGGATGGCGCAGGCGGGGCGGGAATTGTTCAAACCGGACATGCTGATCGCGCCGGTTCCCTTGCATTGGTCCCGACTGATCAAGCGGCGGTATAACCAGTCCGCCTTGCTGGCGCAGCATCTGGCGCGCGAGACGGGGCTTGAGGCCTGCCCGGACCTGCTGCTGCGAACTGCGCGCACGCCGGTGTTGGACGGTAAAACCGCCGCCCAAAGGGCCGAGACGCTGGACGACGTGATCGCCCCACATCCAAAGCGGCAGATGAAAGGCCGCGACATCCTGCTGGTCGATGATGTGATGACATCGGGGGCGACCTTGGCGGCCTGTACGCGGGCCTGTCGCGACGCGGGGGCAAATCATATTTTCGTGTTGGTTCTGGCACGCGTTGCCAAGGATGCCTAATTCGCTCAAGATCGTGCGAAACCCGAAGGGACGGAATTATGAAACCAGTTGAGATTTACACCTCTCCGCTATGCGGCTTCTGCCACGCGGCCAAACGCCTGCTGAAACAGAAAGGTGTCGAGTTCAAGGAAATCGACGTGCTGTTGCACCCCAAGCGCAAGCCCGAAATGATCAAGCGCGCGGGCGGCAAGCGCACCGTGCCGCAAATCTTCATCGGCCCCGACCATGTGGGCGGCTGTGACGACCTGTACGAGCTGGACCGTCAGGGCAAGCTGGACCGTCTGCTGGCGGCCTGATGAAAACCGCGCTGCTGCAAATCACCTCGTCGGACGACCCGGCTGCGAACCTGGAGATGGTTCGCGCCATGATGGCCGAGGCCGCAGCACAGGGCGCGCAGTTCATCCTGACCCCCGAGGTCACGAATTGCGTGTCCAACAGCACCACCCGGCAGCGCGAGGTGTTGCAGCATGAGGAAGACGACATCACGCTGGCCGGTCTGCGGGGGCAGGCCGCCGCGCTGGGCGTCTGGCTGCTGATCGGGTCGCTGGGGATCAAGACCCACGATCCGGATGGCCGCTTTGCCAACCGCAGTTTCATGATCGACCCTCAGGGGCAGATCGTGGCGCGATATGACAAGATCCACATGTTCGACGTGCAGGTCACGGAAACCGAGACCTTTCGCGAATCGAAAAACTATCGCCCCGGAGAACAGGCGGTTATTGCCGAGACCGATTTCGGCAAGGTTGGCCTGACCATCTGCTATGACATCCGCTTTCCTTACCTGCATGCCGCGTTGGCGCAGGCCGGGGCGCGTATCCTGACCGTCCCGGCCGCGTTTTCACCGGTCACCGGCGCGGCGCATTGGGAATCGCTGCTGCGCGCGCGGGCGATTGAAACCGGCTGTTGGGTCCTTGCCCCCGCCCAGACCGGCGCGCATCCAAAAAACCGAGGCAAAACCCGCCACACCCATGGCCACAGCATGGTTGTCGCCCCTTGGGGAGAGGTGCTGATCGACGCAGGCACCGATCCGGGCATTCACTTTTTCGATTTGGATGATAGTTCTGTGACAGAGGCGCGCCGGCGCGTGCCCTCATTGACTCACGTGCGGCCCTTCGAGGGGCCCTGACCCAGATCGGACCATGACGGACGAACACAATGCCCTTGCGGTCACGCTGTTCAGCGAAATTCTGACGGCAGACCAACTGTTGCGCAACCGGCTGAGCCGGGTGCTGCCCAAGGGCATGGAAATCTCGCATTTCTCGGTTTTGAACCATCTGGTGTTCGTCGGGGATGAGCGCAGCCCGGCGCAGCTGGCCAACACGTTCCACGTGACCCGAGGGGCGATGACCAACACTTTGGCCAAGCTGGAATGGGCCGGATACATCCACATCCGCCCCGACTGGGACGACGCCCGCCGCAAAATGGTCGCCATCAGCCCCGCAGGTCGCCGCGCGCGCGATCAGGCGATTTCCTCGATTGCCCCGTTAATCAACCGCGTGGTCGGAGAACTGGGGCTGGAGCGCGTCCGCAGCACCCTACCCGTGCTGCGTGATTTGCGGTTGCAGTTGGAGGGGGAGTAGGCGCGAAATCCGTTGCCCTCTGTGAGACCGAAGACTGGTGCGGTCGGGCGCAGGCAAATGTGATGCTTACATATTTTCCGGACTTCTTGGGACCCAAAGAGTTGCTGTGCAACTTCTACCCTTGGGTTTGGAATCGATCTAATTTTTCGGAGTCTGATCTGCTTTTAGGCACCGGTTTGTATATTCACCTTACTCCTAAGATCAACGCATCTAGAAGCCGCCGCAAATCATTGGCCTCCATTTTTGGGTTGCCTTGCAAGCCAACTCCAGCCGCCGCCGCTGCGAATAGAAGACAGGATTCTATTCCATCCACGCCCTCGAATTCACCGCCATGGATAAGCCATACCAAATACTCACCTTTTACATCTTCATTAGTAGAACTTATTTTTCCAACGTTGCATCCATCGTTAGAAAGTTCGTGTGAAGCAAATGGTTCTGTCGTCTCCTCCGTCAGTTCTAATTCGACTGGTTTCACAAACTTGCCATCCGAAACTATCTCGGGGTCAATAAAGACAAGAAAATACAACGCCCTTACCAGATCATAGTCGTTCGAGTTCGAACCCAAGTACCGATCTGCTATTTCCTGAGTCGCCTCAGAGACTTTGGGATCGCTAATGTAGCCAAAAAGCGGAACGCCTTCATGTTCGTACACGAACACGCCCGCATTCTCTTCTGCTGTGGCTAGCGTGTTATTTAACAAGGTAGCAGCGGAAATTGCCGCACCAAAAAATATCGCGCGCCACGGCGCGTAACTTAAAGATCGAATCAAAAAACCTACCTCACCCCGGTTTCACACTCGCCGTCACATAATTCACGCTCAGATCCCGGTCCGAGATCGACCAGTTCCACAGGATCGGGTTGAAGACGAACCCCTTGCGATCCACCGGGTCCAACCCGGCCTGGCGCAGTAGGTCGAACAGCTCGTCGGGGGTGATGAACTTGTTCCATTCATGGGTGCCGCGTGGGAGCCAGCGCATGACGACCTCGGCCCCGAAAATGGCCATCGCATAGGATTTCGGGTTGCGGTTGATGGTCGAGCAGATCAGCAATCCGCCCGGTTTCAGCAACTGCTGCGAGGCGGTCAGAAAACCCAACGGATCGGCCACGTGTTCGACCACTTCCATGTTCAGCACCACGTCGAATTGTTCGCCTGCCGCCGCCATATCCTCGGCGGTGGTGTGGCGGTAGTCGATTTGCAGGCCCGATTGCTCGGCATGGATGCGGGCGACGGGCAGGTTGCCCTCGGCGGCATCAGCCCCCACGACCTCGGCCCCCAGACGGGCCATCGGCTCGCTCAGCAGCCCGCCGCCGCAACCGATATCCAGCAGGCGCAGGCCCTGAAACGGGTGAGGAGACTTCAAATCTCTGTCAAATTCCCCGGCGATTTGTTGGGTGATATAATCCAGCCGGCAGGGGTTCAGCATATGCAACGGCTTGAATTTTCCGTTCGGATCCCACCATTCCGCCGCCATCGCCTCGAATTTTGCGATCTCGGATGGGTCGACCGTGTTCGGATGCGCTTGCATTCCTGTCTCCGTGTGCTCTTTTACGCTTAAGGACTATATAGGGCCGTAATGGATAAGTACCCGGACCAAAAGCGCGCAGTGCAATATCTTTACCCGCCGATCGACCCGTTCGATCAGCGGTTGGTCAGCGTGGGCGACGGGCATCAGATTTATATGGAGCAAAGCGGCAATCCCGACGGGCTGCCGGTGGTGGTGCTGCATGGCGGGCCGGGCGGTGGCTGTAGCCCGGCGATGCGGCGCTATTTCGATCCGCGTGTGTACCGGGTGATTCTGTTCGATCAGCGGGGATGCGGGAAATCGCGGCCCCATGCCTCGGTCGAGAACAATACGACCTGGCATCTGGTGGCGGATATCGAACGGCTGCGGTCATTGCTGGATATCGATGAATGGACGGTGTTTGGCGGCAGCTGGGGGGCCACGTTGGCCTTGGTCTATGCGCAGACGCATCCGGATCGGGTGAGCCGTCTTGTTCTGCGCGGGGTGTTTCTGGCCACGCAGGTCGAGCTGGATTGGTTCTATGGCGGCGGCGCGGGCAAGTTCTGGCCCGAGCCATGGGCCAAGTTCACCTCATTGCTGGCCGAAGATGAGCTGTCGGACGCGATCCGGGCCTATAACAAGCGCCTGTTCTCGGGCGACCGCGCGACCGAGATTCTGTATGCGCGGGCGTGGTCGGCGTGGGAGAACGCGCTGGCGTCCATTCATTCCAACGGATCAACCGGGGAAAGCCCTGGTGAATATGCGCGCGCCTTTGCGCGGCTTGAGAATCACTATTTCATCAACCACGCCTTTCTGGAGAAGGACGGGCAGATTCTGGATCAGATGGACAGGATCGCCCATATTCCGGGCCATATCGTGCAGGGCCGCTATGACATGATCTGCCCGCCTGAATCGGCCTGGAAACTGTCGCAACGCTGGCCCAATGCCGAACTGAAGATGGTGCGCCATGCGGGCCATGCCTTGTCCGAGCCCGGAATCAGCGCCGAGCTGGTGCGCATCATGGATCGCGTGGCGGAGGGTGTGGCATGACCCGGATGGACCGCCGCGCTCTGTTCGCCTCGGGTGCCGCTGCCGCGTTGTTGGCGGCGACGGGGGCGTCGCTGGCGGATACGCCGAAAGCGGGCGGGACATTGCGACTGGCGGTGCCGCGGGATGACAGTCTGGAAAAGGTTGCACGCGGTGCCGTGTTCGACACCCTGACCGAGATTGCGCCGGACGGGACCTTGCGCGCCGAACTGGCAACCGGTTGGCAGACGGACGCAAAGGCGCAGGTCTGGACCTTTGATCTGCGTGAGGGCGTAACCTTCCATGACGGAACCGCACTGGATGTTGCGGATATTCTGCCGGTGCTGGCCGAGTTCGGGCAAACCGAGGCTTTAACGCCAACCGTTGTGCGTCTGGAACTTGCCGCCCCTAATGCCGGATTGCCATTCTTGCTGGCCGACAACCGGTTCGTGATCACCCGCAATGGCGCAGGAGTGACGCCCCTGAAACAGGCCAACGGCACAGGTTGCTACCGAGTTGACCGGGCCGAGGATGACAGGAACTTCCTTGGGCGCAAAGTGGCGGATCACTACAAGTCGGGCTCGGCCGGTTGGGCTGACAAGGTCGAGGTCATCGTGATCCCGGATCCTGCCGTGCGCGCCGAAGCTTTGCGCGATGGCTATGTCGATATCGCAGCCATCCCCGCGCGCGATCACCTGCGCGAAAAGCGGGGCCTGCGGTTCTTCCCCAGTGAAACCGACATGTCGCTGGCCGTTGCGGCCCATGTCGGAATGCCGCGCCAGATCGGGCAACGGACGGGAATGGATGACGGGCGAATCGCCGAAAGGTGGTGGATGGCCTAGCCCGGCTACACCTCTTGCATTTTGAATTTGTGCTTAACTGTGCTATAACCTGCACATATTTTATTTTGTTATTTGTTAAGTTGGGAGTTTTCCCATGACCAAAGAGAGTCAGAAAACGATTACCATAATAGCGTTGGCATTGATCCTGGCGGGGGTCGTTGCCTATGCGATTGTGAACGGAAACAACGTCAATGTCCTGATCAGCAAAGACGGGAAGATGGAGTTCACAGCAAATCGCGGTCAGTCCTTGATCGAGCTTTTGCATGAAGGTCTGGATCAGGTTGAACCTGCCGAGGGCGATACCGACGAAGAATTGAACCGAAAAGCATCGGAAAAGATGAAGCTGGCGGGCGCGCTCAGAACGCGGGGGTACTATAATATCCATGACCGGTCCCTTGGTGACGCAATCCGCGACCTGAACAAGGAAGACCCTTTATCAGAAGAGCTTCGCAGCGTGCTGTATAACCTCGAAGGTCCGTTTGCCTTGCCGGGAACGCTGCGCGGGGCTGATTCCCGGATGTGGCTGGCGATCTCGGATTTGTATGACGGGCTGACGGCTGAACCCAGCAATGACAGCCAGTTGTTTGCGACGCTCTATACCAACTTTATCCAGCAAGAGACGATTTTCAGCCCGTTCAAACATGTGGTGGCGGCCACGGCCGAGATGCGCGGCGAGGACGAGACCGGCGTTCCCCAGGTCTATTCCTGCCCGGACAGTTTCCTGACGCCGGGCACAATTGTTCTGGTCCGACCGCTGGGCAATACATCCAACATCATGGAACAATTCACCGTCAGAAAAGACCCGCTCCGCCATCCTTGCACGGCAACGTCGCCGTTCGAGGTTCTGTCCGGCTCGAAATTGAAGCTTGGCTTCAACAAGGCGGCCTTTGATCAGCTGTTTCCGCCGCCCTTGGCGCAGCCCGAACAGTTTCTGGGTGGTGGCAATCTGTCGGTGGTGATCTATCCCCGCAATACACAGCCGACACGGTTTGTCGGGGTAACGCAGTAGGAGATGGGAATGAACAGTTTCTTGCGTGTACTTGCGGTTTTCGCCGCCCTTCAGGCGATGGCCGTGACCAATGCGGTCGGCCAGACAACTCAGTGCATCTTTGATGGCGTTGTGCATGAAGAAGGGGATCGCGTTGGACCCTATACCTGTACCAATGGCAACTGGATTCTTTCAGACTAGGCATGGGCGGTGGATAAGAGGGTGCACCGGGGTTGCATTCTCTTATCTTGGCAGCTATATCGCACTCAACAGCGGCGTGTCGGGCTAGGGTCCGGGGCTCCACCGGAAAAGATCGACGGGCCGCGCGCCCGTTTTTTTGTGCCCGATTGAAGGGTAGAGAACCTGATGACAAACGACCTGATAGCCAAAGCTGCCATCGACCGGCGACTGGCCGAGATCATCACCCCCGTGATCGAGGATCTGGGGTATGAACTCGTCCGTATCCGCCTGATGAGCGGCAAGACCACCACGATGCAGATCATGGCCGACAAGCCTGAGGGCGGTATCGAAGTGGACGACTGCGCCGAGATTTCGAACGCCGTCAGCGCCACACTGGATGTCGAGGACCCGATCCTGGACGCCTATACGCTGGAGGTGTCCAGCCCCGGCATCGATCGCCCACTGACCCGCCTCAAGGATTTCGAGACGTTCGAGGGGTACGAGGCCAAGATCGAAACCGCCGAACTGATCGACGGCCGCCGCCGGTTCAAGGGCGAATTGGCCGGGATCGAAGGGGATGAGGTTCTGATCAACATCCCCGAGGGGGATGAGACCATCACCATCGGTCTGCAATTCGACTGGCTGAGCGATGCCAAGCTGGTCCTGACCGATGATCTGATCAAGGAAATGCTGCGCCAGCGCAAGGACGCCGGTGCCCTGAACGAAAACGCTTTCGACGAGATTGAGACCGAAGGGTCCGAAGAGGAGACGAACTGATGGCAATCACCTCAGCCAACCAGCTGGAGCTGCTGCAGACCGCCGAGGCCGTGGCCCGCGAAAAGATGATCGACCCCGGTCTGGTTGTCGAAGCGATGGAGGAATCGCTCGCTCGCGCCGCCAAGAGCCGTTACGGCGCCGAGATGGACATCCGCGTCAGCATCGACCGCAAGACCGGCAAGGCGACGTTTACCCGCGTCCGCACCGTGGTCGAGGATGAAGAGCTTGAGAACTATCAGGCCGAGATGACCGTCGAGCAGGCACGCCAGTACATGGAAGCGCCCGAAGTTGGTGACGTTTTCGTCGAAGAAGTTCCGCCGGTTGAAATGGGCCGTATCGCTGCCCAGTCCGCCAAGCAGGTGATTCTGCAGAAGGTCCGCGAAGCGGAACGCGACCGTCAGTACGAAGAATTCAAGGATCGTGCAGGCACCATCATCAACGGTGCGGTCAAGCGCGAGGAATTCGGCAATGTCATCGTCGATCTGGGCGGGGCCGAGGCCGTTCTGCGCCGCAATGACAAGATCGGCCGCGAAAGCTATCGCCCGAATGACCGCGTGCGCGCCTACATCAAAGAGGTGCGCCGCGAAGTGCGTGGCCACCAGATCTTCCTGTCGCGCACCGCGCCGGAATTCATGGCCGAACTGTTCAAGATGGAAGTGCCCGAAATCTATGACGGTATCATCGAGGTCAAGGCCGTGGCCCGTGACCCCGGTTCGCGCGCCAAGATTGCCGTGATTTCCTATGATGGGTCCATCGATCCCGTCGGTGCCTGCGTTGGTATGCGCGGCAGCCGTGTGCAAGCCGTTGTGAACGAGCTGCAGGGCGAAAAGATCGACATCATCCCGTGGAACGAAGATCAACCGACCTTCCTGGTGAACGCGCTGCAGCCTGCCGAGGTCTCCAAGGTGGTTCTGGATGAAGAAGCCGGTAAGATCGAAGTAGTTGTCCCCGAGGAACAGCTGTCCCTCGCCATCGGTCGCCGCGGTCAGAACGTGCGTCTGGCCAGCCAGCTGACCAATCTGGACATCGACATCATGACCGAGGCCGAGGAATCGGCGCGTCGTCAGAAAGAGTTCGAAGCCCGCACCCAGCTGTTCATGGAAAGCCTGGATCTGGACGAATTCTTCGCGCAACTGCTGGTCTCGGAAGGGTTCACCAACCTTGAAGAGGTTGCCTATGTCGAGATCGACGAGCTGTTGGTGATCGACGGTGTCGACGAAGGCACCGCGCAGGAACTGCAAGCCCGCGCGCGTGACTTCCTTGAGGCGCAGGCCAAGGCCGCTCTGGACGCCGCGCGTGCGCTGGGTGCCGAGGACAGCCTTATTGAATTCGAAGGCCTGACACCCCAGATGGTAGAGGCGCTGGCCAAGGATGATGTGAAGACGCTGGAAGACTTTGCAACCTGCGCCGACTGGGAACTGGCCGGTGGCTGGACCACAGTCGATGGTGAGCGCATCAAGGATGATGGCGTGCTGGAGCCTTTCGGTGTGACACTGGAAGAGGCTCAGGATCTGGTCATGACAGCGCGCATCATGCTGGGCTGGGTTGATCCGGCTGAACTGGAACAGGCCGAAGAAGATGGCGACGTTGCAGAGGAGGAGGCCGAGGCCTGATCTCAGGGCCTCGGGTGGCTGACATGGGTCGCGGTGGCGTCCATAAGGATCGGTCCGAAGGGCCTGAGCGCAAGTGCATTGCCACGGGCGAGGTGCAGCCAAAATTCGGGCTGATCCGCTTTGTCACTGGCCCGGACGGTCAGGTCTATCCGGATGTCGCGGCGAAACTGCCGGGGCGCGGGGTCTATGTGGCGGCGGATCGTGCCGCTTTGGACAAGGCCGTTGGCAAGAAACTGTTTTCCCGCGGGTTCAAGGCGCAGGTCACTGTGCCCGCCGACCTGACCGCCGAGGTGGAAAAGCAGGTTGCGCGCCGGGTGATCGAGCTGTTGAGTCTGGCCCGCAAATCCGGTGATGCGGTTGCGGGCTATGAAAAGGTCAAGACGTGGCTGGACCGGGAAGAGGCCCAGGTGCTGATTCAGGCCTCTGATGGATCGGGGCGCGGCAAGTCGAAACTCAGCACGCCGCACTTTGGAAAATACATCGGTTGGCTGACTGCGGATGAATTAGGGCAGGCATTTGGGCGCCAAACCGTGATTCATGCGGCCTTGGCCTCTGGCGGACTCGCCAAACGTGTTGTAGAGGAAGCGCAGCGCCTGCGTGGCTTGCGCGAAACGGATGACGGCGGCAGGGGCCGCACGGAAGGGTAAGAAGCTTTATGAGCGATAATGACGGCAAAAAGACATTGGGTCTTCGTGGCGGGGCACGCCCCGGAAATGTGAAACAGAGTTTCAGCCACGGACGCACCAAGAATGTCGTGGTGGAAACCAAACGCAAACGCGTGGTGGTCCCCAAGCCGGGTGCCAGCAAGCCGAGTGGCGGTGCAACGCCTTCGGGTGATCCGTCGCGTCGTCCGGCAGGAATCTCGGATGCCGAAATGGCGCGCCGGATGAAGGCATTGCAAGCCGCAAAGGCGCGTGAGGTCGAAGAGGCTGCCGCCCGCGAGGCTGCTGAAAAGGCGCGGGAAGAAGAACGCGCCCGCCGCCGTGCCGAGCAAGAGGCCAAGGAGCGCGAACAGCGCGAGGCCGAAGAACGCGCCCGCGCCAAGGCCGAGGAAGAAGACCGCAAGCGCAAAGAGGCCGAAGAGGCCGCCAAACGAGCGGCGGCTGCCCCGGCGCCGGAAGAACCCAAAGCGGCCCGGGCTCCGGCAAGCAAACCGGCCCCCGCAGCGACCCCGCGCAAGCAGGATCGCGAGCGTGAACAGCGCGGTCGCGGCAAGGGCCGTGACGACAACCGCCGTTCGGGCAAGCTGACTCTGGGTCAGGCCACGGGTGGCGAAGGCAACCGCCAGCGTTCGATGGCGGCGATGAAGCGCAAGCAGGAGCGTGCGCGTCAGAAAGCCATGGGTGGCACGGTCGAGCGCGAAAAGGTAATCCGCGACGTGCAGCTGCCCGAGGCGATCATGGTCTCGGAACTGGCCAACCGTATGGCTGAACGTGTGGCTGACGTTGTCAAATCGCTGATGCAGATGGGCATGATGGTCACGCAGAACCAGACCATCGACGCCGACACCGCAGAACTGATCATCGAAGAGTTTGGCCACAAGGTCACCCGCGTCTCGGATTCGGACGTTGAAGACGTCATCAAAGAGGTCGAAGACAGCGACGAAGATCTGAAACCGCGTCCGCCGGTCATCACTATCATGGGTCACGTCGACCACGGCAAAACCTCGCTGCTGGATGCGATCCGCGATGCGCGGGTTGTGGCAGGCGAAGCCGGGGGCATCACCCAGCATATCGGCGCTTATCAGGTGAAAACCGATGGCGGCACCACGCTGACCTTCCTGGATACGCCGGGCCACGCGGCCTTTACCTCGATGCGCTCGCGCGGGGCTCAGGTGACGGATATCGTGGTTCTGGTTGTTGCTGCGGACGACGCTGTGATGCCGCAGACCATCGAGGCGATCAACCACGCCAAAGCGGCCGAAGTGCCGATGATCGTGGCGATCAACAAGGTCGACAAGCCGGATGCGAACCCGGACAAGGTGCGCACTGATCTGCTGCAGCACGAAGTCATCGTCGAGAAAATGTCGGGTGAAGTGCAGGACGTCGAAGTCTCTGCCATCACCGGCCAGGGTCTTGATGAACTTCTGGAAGCCATCGCGCTGCAGGCCGAGATTCTGGAACTGAAAGCCAACCCCGACCGCGCCGCCCAGGGTGCCGTGATCGAGGCGCAGCTGGATGTGGGCCGCGGCCCCGTCGCCACCGTTCTGGTTCAGAACGGCACGCTGCGTCAGGGCGATATCTTCGTTGTGGGTGAGCAGTACGGTAAGGTCCGTGCGCTGATCAACGACAAGGGCGACCGCGTCAAAGAAGCTGGCCCCTCGGTTCCGGTCGAGGTTCTGGGTCTGAACGGTACACCCGAAGCGGGCGACGTTCTGAACGTGACCGAGACCGAAGCGCAGGCCCGTGAAATCGCCGCCTATCGTGAGCAAGCCGCCAAGGACAAACGCGCTGCTGCTGGTGCCGCGACCACCCTTGAGCAGCTGATGCAGAAGGCCAAGGAAGACGAAAACGTCACCGAACTGCCGATTCTGATGAAAGCGGACGTGCAGGGTTCTGCCGAGGCCATCGTTCAGGCGATGGAAAAGATCGGCAACGACGAAGTGCGCGTGCGCGTTCTGCACTCGGGCGTTGGTGCGATCACCGAAACGGATGTCGGCCTTGCCGAAGCCTCGGGCGCTCCGATCTTTGGCTTCAACGTGCGTGCCAATGCTTCGGCCCGGAACACCGCAAACCAGAAGGGTGTCGAGATCCGTTACTACTCGGTGATCTATGACCTCGTGGACGACGTCAAAGCCGCCGCATCGGGCCTGCTGAGCGCCGAGATCCGCGAGAAGTTCATCGGTTACGCCGAGATCCGCGAAGTCTTCAAGGTCACAGGCGTCGGCAAAGTTGCCGGCTGTCTGGTCACCGAAGGCGTTGCCCGCCGCTCCGCAGGCGTCCGCCTGCTGCGCGACAACGTGGTGATCCACGAAGGCACGCTGAAGACGCTCAAGCGCTTCAAGGACGAAGTGGCCGAGGTTCAGTCGGGTCAGGAATGCGGTATGGCGTTCGAGAACTACGACGACATCCGCGCAGGCGACGTGATCGAGATCTTCGAACGCGAAGAGGTCACCCGCACGCTGGATTGATCCGGTCCTGCCTTAAAACCAAAAACAGCGGCCCTTTTGGGCCGCTTTTTTTGTGGATCGCTGAGAGCTTTTAGCGTTGATCGTGCGTCAGGTGCTTGGTCATTGAGACGGTGTTGGTGCTTCGGGACACCTCAACCCATCCCAGATGCTCGTACAGCCCAACGTTTTCGGGCATATCGACATGGGTGTTCAAACGCATCTCATCAAACCCCTGCCGTCTGGCCTCGGCTTCCGCAAGTTCGATCAGCTTCCGTCCCAATCCCTGCCCACCATGGTCGGGATGGACCGCCAGATTTGCCAGCTTGATGAAGCTGTCACTGGCAACAAGAACGATGCCGGCGATGATCTCATCGCCTTGCTCGGCGACCCAAACCTGATTATCCGCAATGTCCTCGGCGCAGCCCTCGGAAACTTTGGGTAAATCGGAGATCCTGTCGGCGTATTTGGCATAGGCCGCGTCAATGCAGGCTGCCAATCCACTGGCATCCTTCGCTTGTGCAGGCCGTATGGTGGGGGGGTGAGGTTTCAATTCGTTGCGTTGGAGTTGTTTCAGTTGTCTGATGTCATAGCCTGAAAAGCGGGGATTTTGAAGCTGACCGTAGTTGTATCAAAAGATGTTGGAATGGGCTTTCCGCAGAGGATCCGCATTCGCCAATAAGAAACACACGCCAGCTTTGCGAACAAAGCTGCCGATCACACTTTAAATGTCCCAACGCCTTCGAACTGTCTCACTTCTTGGGGCGACCATAGTACAGATTACGTACCTTCATTGTCAGACCATCCTTTGGCCAGGGTCGAAAAGGCGACTTTTTTCCGCTCTGCTTATAGGCAGTCCCGTAACCATTCAGCTTTGGACCCACTTGCCACTGTATCGGAGGACGCAAGTCCATTTTGTCTAAATGGCATTGTTGTTTCGCTTTGGTTCCACAGGCGGGAGGAATTGCATTCTGACCGTTCAGTGCAAAGATGCGTTTCCCTTCACAAAACACTTCCATGAAGCCGTCATTATTTTTTGACCATTTGACACGCATTTTAAATGACACCCATCGTCCGAAGCGGGACGGTGGAAAACACGTTCTGTCTTCGAATTTAGCGCCACCCGAGGAGTCAAGATGCAAGACGTAGATGTGGTTTTTTATCGTGTTAATCCGCTGCCATTCCATCAGCGTAAGTTTGCTTCTGGGAACGTTGCCTTTGCTATATCGAAACCCCGGCTCTATCCAAAAATCTAAACTGTATTCCACCGTTTGGCCGAGTTTTGCATACTTTTTTGCGTTAATTTGCGATCGGATGTTTCCATTTTTGCAATCGCTTTCTCCTCGACCATCGCCGTAGTTCTTTGAGCTACATTGACCTGGCAAAAGCGTGAAAATAACTTCGTTACCATTCAGTTTTGGGCTGCTTCCTTGAAACGTTGCTTCCTTAAATCCCTTTGGCGTGTCAGCTGACACTGGAACCGTGAAATACAGAGGTAGTAACACCAACATGGTCAGCAATTTTTGCATTTGATACCCCCCTTCAACTCACTAAACTCGATCAATGTAGCGACGAGAACAAATGCAGGCAACGGACTACCGCCTGTCACTCGTTCTTGAAACTACAGAGCGAGCCCTTTGTGTTCGAACCGGGAATACCCAGTTTCACAAGTCATGTGGGGTTCAAAGTGGTTGCTTTGGTCTGTGGCGCAAGAACCAAATCCGTCTGCCGTCCAACACCTGTGACTATCGAGACACGGGCAAAAACGTCCCCGGATGCATGATGATATCGAAATGCTGCATCCCCTTCTTCAAATCAAAGCCAACCGAATGCCCGGCCTTGCGCAGTAACTCGGCGTAATCGCGGCTTTGGCGGATGAACTCGGGTGTATCCCGCTCGGCCACGGTCACGTGGTAGCGTGGGCCAGGGCGGGGCAGGTGGCGGATCGGGGACAGGTCGTTGACCTCGACCGGTGTCAGTTGCAGCGGGTCGTTTACCGGGGTCAGGCTGATCGGCTCCAGATCGTAGACCCCGCTGATCAGGATCACATCGCGTACCCGCAGCCCGGCGCGGGCCAGATCGTTGGCGGAACCCGCCATGACCATGCTGACCAACTGCGCCCCGGCGCTGTGGCCTGACAGGGTGATCCGCGAGGGGTCAAACCCAAGTGTTTCGGCCTGCGCGGCCAGCCACAGCAGCGCGTCTCGGCATTCTTCGACCATCTCGCCGATCCGGGCATCGGGGGCGAGCGTGTAGTTCAAGGTGGCAAAGGAGTGTTCGGCCTCGATCAGTGCCGGGGCCATCATCGCCGACTCGCGCTGGCTGAGCGCCTGCCAATAGCCGCCGTGAATGAACACATGCAGCGGTGCCCCGGCACCCTTTGCTGGAAAGAAATCCAGAACCTGCGTGGGGCTGTCGCCATAGGCGAGGTTTTCCCGCACCTCCATCTGCGCCCGATACTGCGCGCTGAGCGCGGCGTAGCTGTCCAGATAGGGCGTCAGGTCGCCGCCGATCATCGACCGGGGGGAATATTCCTGATCCAACTCGGTCTGAGTGAAACCCCGATACAGCATCTCTTACTCCTGATCCTTGTACATCAATTCGGTGCGCACATCGTAGAGATCATGGAAAAAGCGCAAATCCAAGGCCTTGCGCAGGAAAGAGACACCGCTGGACCCTCCGGTGCCGGGCTGGTTGCCGATCACCCGCTCGACCGCTGTGACGTGATCGAAGCGCCAGCGCTGGAACAGGGATTCCACATCCATCAGCTTTTCGGCCAACGCATACAGGTCCCAATACCGGTCCGTGTCGCGGAACACCTGCACCCAGATTTTCACCACACGGCTGTCGCCCGAATAGGGATGCGCAAAGTCGCGGTCCAGCAGGTCTTGCGGCACGTCGAACCCCTGACGGGCCAGCATGAACAGAACCTCATCGTACAGCGACGGCTTGGACAGGGCGGCATTCAGCACCTGCATGACCTTTTCGTCATGGGCGTGAACCTTCAGGGTCGAGGCATCCTTGTTGCCCAGAATGAACTCGATCTGGCGATAGCCATAGCTTTGAAAGCCTGACGAACTGCCAAGCGCCTGCCGAAAGGTCATGTAATCGGCCGGGGTCATGGTCAGCAGCGTCTCCCACGCGGCGATCAGTTGCCGTTGGATCGCCTTGACACGGTCGAGGTTCTTCATCGCCGGGCCAAACGCGTCCTGTTGCAGAAAGCCGCGCACCTCGACCAGTTGGTGATGCATCAGTTTCAGCCACAACTCGCTGACCTGATGGATGATGATGAACAGCATCTCATCCGGCTGCGCAGGGTCCTGAAAGGTCTTTTGCAGGTTCAGCAGGGTCTTGAGCTGCAGGGAATCACCGTAACTCTTGCGGTGGGTCTGCGCGAAATCGGTGACCAGAGTCTCTTCGATCCCGCGTTCCAGATACCTGTCCTTGTCGCTCATATGCGTCTCCCAACACCTGCGTTTCCCTTTGTTTAGGGTCTGAATTGGCATGAGGCCAGAGCGTCAGGTCCAGTCCAGCACCACCTTGCCCGATTGGCCGGATTTCATTGCGGCAAAGCCTTCGGCAAAATCATCGACCTTCATCTGGTGCGTGATGACGCGGCTGACATCCAGACCGTTCTGCAACATGGCGATCATCTTGTACCAGGTCTCGAACATCTCGCGCCCGTAGACGCCCTTGATGGTGATGGCCTTGAACACGATCCGGGACCAGTCCACGGGGGATTTGCCGGGCGGGATGCCCAGCAGGGCGATCTTGCCGCCCATCACCAGCGCCTCGACCATCTGGTCCAGCGCGGCTTGCGAGCCGGACATTTCAAGACCCACGTCAAACCCCTGCGCCATGCCAAGCTCCGTGATGACGTCCTCCAGATCCTCCTTGGAAACATCGACGGGGCGCACGGTTGGCACCACATGCTCGGCCAGTTTCAGGCGGTCGGGGTTGATGTCAGTAATTACCACGTGCCGCGCGCCCGCATGGCGGGCAACGGCGGCGGCCATGATGCCGATGGGGCCTGCGCCAGTAATCAGCACATCCTCGCCCAGCAGATCGAAGCTGAGCGCGGTGTGTACGGCGTTGCCGAGCGGGTCGAGGATCGCCCCGATCTCGTCCGGTACATCGTCGGGCAGGGGGACCACGTTGAAGGCGGGCAGTTTCAGGTACTGCGCAAAGGCCCCCTGTTCGTTCACCCCAATGCCCCGCGTGCCGGGGTCGAGGTGGAACTTGCCCGCGCGGCTTTGGCGGCTGTCGGTGGTGATCAGGTGCCCTTCGCCCGAGCAGCGCTGACCGATCTCAAGCCCGGTCACGTTGCCGCCCATCTCGACGATCTCACCGGCAAATTCGTGGCCGGTGATCATCGGGATCGGCACCGTGGCGCCGGCCCAGTCGTCCCAGTTCCAGATATGGATATCGGTGCCGCAGATGCCGGTCTTGTTGACGCGGATCAGAACCTCGTCGGGGCCAATCTCAGGCACCGGGGCCTGCACCATCCACAACCCTTCCCCGGGTTTGGACTTTTCCAGTGCTTTCATTGTGTTGGGGCGCATCAAATCACCCCCAGTTCTTTGCCGACCTTGCCGAAGGCGGCCAAGGCGCGATCCAGATCGCCCTTGGTTAGAGCCGCATTCATCTGCGTCCTGATCCGCGCCTGCCCACGCGGGACAACGGGGAAAAAGAAGCCCGAGACATAGACGCCCTGGTCAAACAGGCGCGATGCCATCTCTTGCGCCAGCGTTGCCTCACCCAGCATCACCGGGATGATCGGGTGTTCGCCGGGCAGCAGATCGAAACCCAGTTTCTCCAGCCCCGCGCGCCAGTATTTCGCGTTGCCAAACAGTTGCTTGCGCAGCATGTCGCCCTGTTCGACCAGACGGATGGCCTCAAGCCCGGCAGCGACGATCGAAGGCGGCAGCGAGTTAGAGAACAGATAGGGCCGCGCCCGCTGCCGCAGCAGGTCGATCACCGGCTGCGGCCCAGCGATATAACCGCCGATTGCCCCCCCAAGTGCCTTGCCCAATGTTCCCGTCAGAATATCCACATCGACGCCGAAATGGTCCGGTGTTCCGGCCCCGTTCGGCCCCATGAAGCCGGTGGCGTGGCAGTCATCGACCATGACAATTGCGTCGTATTTATCGGCCAGTTCACGGATCTTCGGCAGGTTGGCCAGATAGCCATCCATCGAAAACACACCGTCAGTAGCGATCATGATATGCCGCGCCCCGTCCGTGCGCGCCTGTTTCAGCCAGGCTTCGAGGTCGTTCATGTCATTGTTCAGATAGCGATAGCGTTTCGCCTTGCACAGGCGCACCCCGTCGATGATCGAGGCATGGTTCAGGCTGTCTGAAATAATCGCGTCTTCAGGCCCTAACAAAGGCTCAAACAGCCCTCCGTTCGCGTCAAAGCAGGCGGCGAACAGGATCGCATCGTCCTTGTTTAGGAACTGCGCCAGCTTCTGTTCCAACTCACGGTGAATGTCCTGCGTACCGCAGATGAACCGGACCGAGGCCATGCCGAACCCTTTCGGCCCCATCGCGCCCTGGGCGGCCTCGATCAGCGCGGGGTGATCGGCCAGACCCAGATAATTGTTGGCGCACAGGTTGATGACCTGTTTGTCGCCCACAGTAATCTCACCGCCCTGAGGCGAGGTGATCATGCGCTCGCGCTTATACAGGCCTTCCGCTTCGATCTGCGCGAGGGTGTCCGTGATATGGGACAGGAATGCATCTGCCATGGCGGCCTCCGTTCAACCTGAGTCGCATATCTAACATAACGGAGGAATTTCCCAAATAGGGGAATTACAGTATGAAGGAAAAAAATCCGTGAAGGCGGAAATTTGCCGGTTTCAAGCGTTCTTTACGATCAGGAAGACCCGGGCCGGTGCGCTGGCCGAGATGGAATGGGCGATATCTGCCGCATAGCGGGCAGTGTCGCCCTGTCTCAGCTCGGTTACGGCGCTGCCCGAGGTGACTTTGACCGCGCCGTCCAGCACGGTCAGTTGTTCACGCGCGCCGCGTGCGTGGGGCTGGCTGTTCAGCGCGCCGCCTGCGTCGAACTGAATGTCATAGACCTCGTGCCCGCCGGCCTCTTCTGGCGGGGACAGGATGCGGATACGGCAGTTCTGGCCCATATTGTCGATGCTGGGCACCTCGGATTTCCTGAGCACTTCGATCTGGTCGGCGGTCTTGGTCCCCTCCAAAAGACCGGCGAAATCCACCTGCAGCGCGCGGGTCAGATTCCACAGGGTCGAGATCGTGGGGCTGCTTTCGCCCCGTTCGATTTGGCTGACCATGGATCGCGAGACGCCGCTGAGATTGGCGACCGCTTCCAGCGACAGGCCCTTGGCCCGGCGCGCCTCTTTCAACCGCGCGGGCAGCAGGTTCAGGATATCGTCTGTGTTTTCCGTCATGACGGAATCCTTGCGGGTTGAGCGGACAGATGTCAATTCCGGCCGTGACGGGACGTCCTGCGCGACAGTATCTTTCTGCATGTGCATACTGCAGCCAAAATTCAGCAGGAGAGATCCATGACCGATATCGTAATCCTTGATGGTGCCCGCACCGCAATTGGCACCTTTGGCGGCGCCCTGGCCTCGACCGCGCCGATCGATCTGGCGACCGTGGCGACCGAGGCCGCGCTGGAGCGTTCGGGCGTCGAGGGTGCCCAGATCGGCAACGTGGTGTTTGGTCATGTGATCAACACCGAGCCGCGGGATATGTACCTGTCGCGCGTCGCAGCGATGCAGGCCGGTATTCCGAATGGCACACCTGCGATGAACGTGAACCGTCTGTGCGGGTCCGGCGCGCAGGCGATTGTTTCGGCGGTTCAGTCGCTGATGCTGGGCGATGCCGAATTTGCCGTCGCGGGCGGGGCCGAAAGCATGTCGCGCAGCCCGTATATCGTGCCGCAGGCGCGCTGGGGCGCGAAGATGGGCGACATTTCCTCGCAAGACATGATGCTGGGCGCGCTGAACTGCCCGTTTGGCACCGGCCATATGGGTGTGACGGCCGAGAACGTGGCTGACGAACATCAGATCAGCCGCGAGCAGATGGATGAGTTCGCCATGGCCAGCCAAACCCGCGCGGCAGCGGCGATTGAGGCGGGTCTGTTCGACAGCCAGATCGCCCCGGTGCAGGTGAAGGTCAAGCGCGACATGGTTGACTTCAAGGTGGACGAGCACCCCAAGGCGACCTCGCTTGAGGTGCTGGCCGGGCTGCGTCCGGTGTTCAAGAAGGATGGACGGGTGACGGCGGGCAACGCCTCGGGCATCAATGACGGTGCGGCGGCGATGGTGCTGGCGACGGCGGATGCGGCTGAAAAGGCCGGTCTGAAGCCCAAAGCCCGCGTGTTGGGTTACGCCCATGCTGGCGTTCGCCCCGAAGTGATGGGCATCGGTCCGGTTCCGGCGGTTCAGAACCTGCTGAAAAAAACCGGTCTGTCGGCAGAGGATTTCGACGTCATCGAAAGCAACGAGGCGTTTGCTTCGCAGGCGCTGGCCGTCAATCAGGAGCTTGGGCTGGACGCGTCGAAGGTGAACCCCAATGGCGGCGCAATTGCGCTGGGTCACCCGGTGGGTGCAACCGGTGCGATTATCACTCTGAAGGCGCTTTATGAGCTGGAGCGCACTGGTGGTTCCAAAGGTCTGATCACCATGTGCATTGGTGGTGGTCAGGGGATCGCCATCGCCATCAAGCGGCTTTGATCTGAAGCCGGGCAGGGGGGGCTGTCTGCCCCCCATCGCGCCCTGGCGCGATTCCCCCCGAGGATATTTCTGGCCAGATGAAGCGGGCGGGTTGGGTTTAGCTGAGCGCGTTGAGCAGTAAGACAAGCGCCACGCCTGCTGCAGCGCCAATGGTGGCGGGCAGGGCGGCGGACCAAAGCGGCGATTTTTGGGGTTCGTCTTTTTGCGTCTGGGCGATCAGGGCGTTTTCGACCAGTGATGGCAGGCGCGGGCCGAACCGGGCCAGCACCATTGCCGTCTTGCCGAAATCGCGCAAGGCGGCGCGGGGGCCGATGGATTGCTTGATGTAATCCTCGACCACGGGACGGGCGGTTTCCCAGATGTTCATATGCGGGTCCAGTGAGCGGGCCACGCCCTCAACGACGACCATGGTGCGCTGCAGCAAGATCAGTTCGGTCCGGGTTTCCATGCCGAAGCGCTCGGTGACTTCGAACAGGTAGTTCAGCAGGCGGCCCATTGATATGTGCGAGGCGTCCATGCCGAAGATCGGTTCACCCACCGCGCGCAGGGCGCGGGCGAATTCATCGACATCCCGGTCGGCGGGGACGTATCCGGCCTCGAAATGGACCTCGGCCACGCGTTTATAGTCGCGGCGGATGAAGCCAAAGAGGATCTCGGCATAGACCCGGCGGGTATATTCGTCGATATGGCCCATGATGCCGTAGTCATAGGCGATGATGTCCCCGTTTGCGGCGACCTTCAGGTTTCCCTGATGCATATCAGCATGAAAAAACCCGTCGCGCAGGGCGTGCAATAGGAACATTCGCAGTACACGTTCCGCCAAATCGCGACGGTTATGGCCTGCGGCGTCCAGCGCGTCGTTGTCGCCCAGCGGGATGCCATCCGCCCAGCTGAGTGTCATCACGCGCCGCGCCGAGAGCGACCATACCACGGGGGGCAGCCAGAAGCCCGCGTCGTCTTTGGTGTTGGCCGCGTATTCCGAGGCGGCGGCGCTTTCCAGACGCAGGTCCAGTTCCCCGCGTACCACGCCGTCGAAATGTTCGATGACCTCCATGGGCCGCAGGCGGCGCGCGCCGGGGGCGAACAATTGCACAATGCGGGCGGCGAAATAGAAGGCGTCCACATCCTTGCGGAAGGCGCGCTCGATCCCCGGGCGCAGGACCTTGACGGCGACGTCTTCGCCGGTGCTGACCAGCTTGGCCTTGTGGACCTGCGCGATGGAGGCGGCAGCGATCGGCTCGCTGAAATCGCTGAATATCTCGGCGACGGGCTGGCCCAGTTCCTTTTCAACCTCGGCCAAAGCCTCGGATTTGGAAAAGGGCGGTAGCTTGTCCTGAAGAACGCGCAACTGAGCGGCCAGTTCATTGCCCACAACATCGGGTCGGGTGGACAAGACCTGCCCGAACTTGATGTAGGCCGGACCCAAGGCGGTAAGGGCGCGGGTTGCGGGCGGCATGTCGGGATCGCCCTTGTAGCCCAGCCACTGGAAGGGTTTGCCCAAAGCATGGGCGACGAAACGCAGCGATTTGGGCGCCTCGAACGCATCCAGCACCACGTTCATGGCGCCTGTGCGCTCGAGCGTGGCGCCTGTACGGATCAGGCGTATAATGTTGTGAGGGCCGCGCATTAAATCTTCCAGCCGGAATGCAGCGCGGCGATGCCCATGCTGAGGTTGCGGTACTTGGCGTTTTCGAAACCGGCCGTGCGGACCATGGTCAAGAAGGTGTCCTGATCAGGGAATTTGCGGATCGATTCCACCAGATACTGATAGCTGTCATAGTCGTTTGCGATCAGCTTCCCCATGCGCGGGATGACGTTGAAACTGTAGAGGTCATACAGCTTCTGCAGCCCGTCATTGGGCAACTGGCTGAACTCCAGCACCATCAGGCGACCGCCGGGTTTCAGCACCCGGAACGCCTCGTTCAGGGCCTCTTGCGGGCGGGTGACGTTTCGGATGCCGAATGAGATGGTGTAGACGTCAAAGGTGTTGTTTTCGAACGGCAGGGCCATCGCATCGCCCACCACCCAGTTCAGACTGTCTGACATCTGATCGGCCTCGGCACGTTGGCGGCCTTCGACCAGCATCGGTTCGGTCAGGTCCAGAACGGTGGCGTGGCCGTGGCCCGCGCGCTTCAGGAACCGGAAGGAAATATCGCCGGTGCCGCCCGCCACATCCAGCAGCCGCTGACCGGGGCGCGGGGCCAGCCAGTCCATCATCGCGTCTTTCCAGACCCGGTGAATGCCCATCGACATGACATCGTTCATCACATCGTATTTCGAGGCGACCGAGTTGAACACGCCCTGTACGCGCCCGGCCTTGTCAGCCTCGCGCACGGTTTCGAACCCGAAATGAGTGGTCTTGTCGTTGGTGTCGGACATTTGCCTTGCCGTTCGTCGAATTTCGCCTCTGTTATAGGGCCATAAGAAGCGGGCACAATGCGGCCCTTTGGAATAGGAGCCATCTAATGCCCGAATTGCCCGAGGTCGAGACAGTAAGACGCGGCCTGAGCCCTGCAATGGAAGGGGTGGTGATCGAGCGCGCGGATGTAAACCGACCCGATCTGCGCTGGCCTTTCCCGGATCGGATGGCCGAACGGCTGACCGGGCAGCGGGTAGAGCGGTTGCGGCGGCGGTCGAAATACATTCTGGCCGATCTCAGCAGCGGTGAGACGTTGCTTATTCACTTGGGTATGTCAGGGCGGATGACGGTTTCGGGCGATCCGCTGGGGCAGTTTGTGCATGACCATCCTGCGGCGCAAAAACACGACCATGTTGTATTTCACATGGCCAACGGTGCGCGCGTCACCTTCAACGACCCGCGCCGGTTCGGGGCGATGGACCTGCTGCCGACGGCCACCGCCGAGGCACATAAGCTGCTGGCGGTTCTGGGGCCGGAACCGTTGGGGAATGATTTCCACGAACAGCACCTGATCGACGCGTTCAGGGGCAAGAACACACCTGTGAAATCCGCCCTGCTGGACCAGGGAATCGTTGCTGGGTTGGGGAATATTTACGTCTGCGAGGCTTTGTATCGCGGAAAGGTGTCGCCACGTCGCAAAGCGGGGCAAATTTCTTCGGCACGTGTCTCGGGTCTTGTGCCGATCATCCGGCAGGTGTTGCAGGACGCCATAGACGCAGGCGGATCCTCGCTGCGCGATTTCCGCCAAGCCGATGGAGAACTTGGATATTTTCAGCGCAGCTTTGATGTCTACGGGCGCGAAGGCGAACCCTGCCGGACCGAAGGGTGTAGCGCCCGGATCAAGAGAATCACCCAGTCCGGTCGCTCATCTTTCTATTGCGCGCAATGCCAAAGATAACTTGATCCAGCTTTTGCGCGTGATAATGACTCGTATCTGAACGGAACAACCGGAAGCTTTCACCTCATGGCTTTTGAGACGATCATCGTCGAAATCGAAGACCACGTCGCCCTTATCAAGCTCAACCGACCGGACGCGATGAACGCGCTGAACACTCAGTTGCTGGGTGAGTTGTGCGATGCACTGGAAGACGCTGACCGCAACGACAAAGTGCGCTGCATCGTGATCACCGGCTCGGACAAAGCCTTTGCCGCCGGTGCGGACATCAAGGAAATGTCCGAGATGAG
Source organism: Ruegeria sp. AD6 (assembly GCF_056542325.1). NCBI lineage: Bacteria > Pseudomonadati > Pseudomonadota > Alphaproteobacteria > Rhodobacterales > Roseobacteraceae > Ruegeria > Ruegeria sp. AD6. The sequence goes on from NZ_JBQFZQ010000009.1 coordinate 117,218, forward strand.
CTTTGTCGATGTGTTCAACACCAATCTGTTTGCTGACGCCAACGACCGCGTCACAGCCATCCGCAAGCCAATCATCGCCGCCGTTGCGGGATATGCGTTGGGCGGGGGCTGCGAACTGGCGATGATGTGTGACTTCATCATTGCCGCCGATACCGCCAAATTCGGCCAGCCCGAGATCAATCTGGGCGTCATCGCAGGCTTGGGGGGCACGCAGCGTCTGACCCGCTTTGTGGGTAAGTCGAAAGCGATGGACATGAACCTGACCGGCCGCTTCATGGACGCCGAAGAGGCCGAGCGCGCAGGTCTTGTCAGCCGTGTGGTTCAGGCCAAGAAGCTGATTGAAGAGGCTGTGGGCGCAGCCCAGAAGATTGCCGAGAAATCGCAGCTGACCGCGATTGCCGCCAAGGAAGCGGTGAACCGCAGCTATGAATTGCCGCTGAACGAAGGGATGCTGTTCGAGCGTCGCGTCTTCCACTCGATGTTTGCGACCGAAGACCAGAAAGAGGGCATGGCCGCCTTCCTGGAAAAACGCGCAGCCCAGTTCCGCGACAAGTAAACCAGCGGAGCATTCGAAACAGGCGGGCCCGGCCCGCCTTTTTTCATGGCCGCTATGCGCCGGTAAAGAATCGGCTTGGCAAAGACCGCAAACTTGGATAACTAGCGCCGCTATACATGCGCGTGCGGCCCGCTTGGCCCGACTCACACTCGTGATTTCTGATCCGGTGCGGATATATCCGTGGCGCGCAACCCAAGATAACCGTACCGAACAAAGGTCAAGAAACACATGGCTAACTCGCCCCAGGCAAAGAAGCGCGCACGTCAGAACGAAAAGCGTTTCGCCGTTAACAAAGCGCGTCGTTCGCGCATCCGCACCTACCTGCGCAAAGTTGAAGAAGCGATCGCATCCGGCGACAAGGACGCGGCCACCGCAGCCCTACGCGCCGCTCAGCCCGAGCTGATGCGCGGTGTCACCAAAGGCGTCTTCCACAAGAACACCGCAGCCCGCAAAATGTCGCGCCTGTCGGCCCGCGTCAAAGCACTGGGTTAAGCTTTTTGGGTGACCTAGGGTCATGTCAGAAAGGCTGAACTAAATTGAAAGGCGTCGCGGTCAGCGGCGCCTTTTTCACGTGTTGCCGGAATACCGCGCCCTCACGAAACCGAGAGATTCTTTCGGCCAAAGAGCCGAGTCAATATCAGAGTTTCGTTGCCGCGACCCATTTCATCTTGCTACCACTGTTACAGCGATTCACTCGCTTGGGGGGACAGGCTGTTTCCTCGGTCAGACTGACGGGCATCAGGATGATTGAGGAGCTAGCGTCGTTGACCGGCCTTGGCCGGGCTGCCGATCTGCCATGGATCTCGGGATAACCGCTGATCCGGGCCCTGTCTAAAAAAATGTGTTTGCGATGTGCCACCTGGTTTGCCGGACGCTGTTGTTTTGTTTGGCGTCTGAACCTGGCAGTACTGACATTCGGGCGAATAACCCGCCGGACTACTCGGTCCGGCGCACCGTATCCCTGTGCGTGTGTTTTCGTAATCCGGGTTACCGGATCCGTATGAATAAGGCCGACAGGCCAATAAAGAATGGGATGCGTGAGGCGCTTGATGACACAAGAGAAATGGGGACTACTGCGTAATAAATTGCTTAAGGTGATTGGCCGGAACAACTACACGACCTGGATCGAACCGCTGGAGTTCGAAGAGCTGCAGGACGGTGTGGCGGTGTTTTCCGTGCCGACAAACTTTATGGGCAATTACGTAAGCCAAAACTTTGCCGACCTCATTTTGTATGAACTGAACACGTCGGGCGAATCCGTGCAGCGCCTGGATTTCCGTGTTGCCGCAAATACGCCGGCGCGCCCCAATCCCGTTGCGCGCCCTCAGGCCGATCCCGAGCCTGTGGCAGAAGCGCCTGCTGCCAGATCAGATGTTGCGCAGGAGGCCTTGGATTCCCTTCAGGCCGCACCGCTGGATGCGCGCTTTACTTTTGACAGCTTTGTCGTCGGCAAGCCGAACGAATTGGCCCATGCCGCTGCGCGCCGCGTCTCGGAGGGCGGGCCGGTGACGTTCAACCCGCTGGTCCTGTATGGGGGTGTCGGTCTGGGTAAGACGCACCTGATGCACGCCATTGCGTGGGAGTTGAAAACCAAGCATCCCGAACTGAATGTGCTGTACCTGTCGGCGGAACAGTTCATGTACCGCTTTGTTCAGGCCCTGCGCGAGCGTCGGATGATGGATTTCAAACATCTGTTCCGTTCGGTCGATGTGCTGATGGTCGATGACGTGCAGTTCATCGCCGGGAAGGATTCGACGCAGGAGGAATTCTTCCACACATTCAATGCGCTGGTCGATCAGAACAAGCAGATCATCATCTCGGCCGACCGCGCCCCCGGTGAAATCAAGGATATGGAAGAGCGCGTGAAGTCGCGCCTGCAATGTGGTCTGGTCGTTGATCTGCACCCGACCGATTATGAACTGCGTCTGGGCATCCTGCAGAACAAGGTGCAGCAGCATATCAGCACCTATCCGGATCTGGTTATCGCGGATGGCGTGCTTGAATTCCTCGCCCATCGCATCTCGACCAATGTTCGGGTGCTGGAAGGCGCGTTGACGCGTCTCTTTGCCTTCGCCTCGCTGGTCGGGCGTGAGATCGATATGGAATTGACGCAGGATTGTCTGGCCGATGTGCTGCGCGCATCGGAGCGCAAGATCACCGTCGAAGAGATTCAGCGCAAAGTCTCGGATTATTACAACATTCGTCTGTCCGACATCATCGGTCCGAAACGCCTGCGGTCTTACGCGCGTCCGCGTCAGGTGGCGATGTATCTGTGCAAGCAGCTGACCAGCCGGTCCCTGCCCGAGATCGGGCGCCGCTTTGGCGGGCGCGACCACACCACGGTCATGCATGGTGTCAAACGCATCGAAGAGCTGAAAGTGACGGATGGCCAGATCGCGGAAGACGTGGAAATGCTGCGTCGCGCGCTGGAAGCCTGAGGTTTACCCCTAAAACCACTCAGAGACGCCTCGGGACTTGGGTTCCGGGGCGTTTTCTTGTGCGCAATTGTCCACGGTCGCGGATGAACTGTGTCCACAGCACAACGCGCCCCTTGACCGAATGGGTTTTCCAACCCAGAAATCCGTAAAAAATCCTTGTGCCTCAGGGCTGAACCGCTAACGTGCCAGTCCCGCCCATTTCGGCACTTAAGTCAGAGGAATTGAGGGTATGAAGATCAGCATCGAACGCGGCACCCTTCTCAAGGCCGTTTCGCAGGCCCAATCGGTTGTCGAACGTCGCAACACAATTCCGATCCTGGCCAATGTGCTGATCGAGGCCGAAGGCGATCAGGTTCAGTTCCGCGCCACCGATCTGGATATCGAAGTGGTCGACAAGGCTCCGGCGCAGGTCGAGAAGGCCGGGGCGACCACAGTGGCGGCCACAACGCTGCATGAGATTGTGCGCAAACTGCCTGACGGGGCGCTGGTGACACTGACGGCGGACAGCGCTGCGGGCCGTTTGACGGTTGAGGCGGGTCGCTCGAATTTCTCGCTGGCGACATTGCCGAAAGAGGATTTCCCGGTGATGGCGTCCTCGGAATATCAATCGAACTTTACGGCCTCGGCGGCGCTGCTGCGGCGGCTGTTCGACAAATCTAAATTTGCGATCTCGACGGAAGAGACGCGCTATTACCTGAACGGCGTTTACATGCATGTCACGGATGGCTCCGACGGCAGCAAGGTGTTGCGCTGCGTGGCTACCGATGGTCACCGACTGGCGCGGATCGACGCGGATTGTCCGGATGGGGCGGCGGACATGCCCGGCGTGATCGTGCCGCGCAAGACCGTGGGTGAGTTGCGCAAACTGCTGGACGATGACGAGATGGACATCGCCGTGTCGGTCAGCGAAACCAAGGTGCGTTTTGCGACGCCCGACATCACGTTGACCTCAAAGGTCATTGACGGCACCTTCCCCGACTACACCCGCGTTATTCCGCAGGGCAATACTCGCAAATTGGAAGTGGACGCGGCTGAATTCGCTCAGGCCGTGGATCGGGTGGCAACGGTTTCATCCGAACGCTCGCGCGCGGTGAAGCTGCAATTGGACGGTGACAAACTGGTGCTGTCGGTCAATGCCCCGGACAGCGGCGCGGCCGAAGAAGAACTGGCCGTGGCCTATGGCGATGAGCGGTTGGAGATCGGATTCAACGCGAAATATCTGTTGGAGATTGCGTCTCAGGTCGATCGTGAGAATGCAGTGTTCCTGTTCAATTCTGCCGGTGATCCGACCCTGATGCGTGAAGGCAATGATCAAAGCGCGGTTTACGTTGTCATGCCGATGCGCGTCTGATCGCGCTGGCGCGCGATGCCTCCGGCGGAGGTATTTTTGAACAGAAGAAGGGAGGGGTCATGGGATTGGCCCTGACCGAGCTTACGGTCTCGCATTTTCGGTCTCACAAGCTGGCGCGGTTGTCTTTGGATGGGCGGCCTGTGGCGATTCATGGGCCGAACGGGGCCGGGAAGACCAACATTCTGGAAGCGGTGTCCCTGTTTTCGCCTGGGCGCGGGATGCGGCGGGCGAGCGCGGCCGAGATGACGCGGCGGCCCGAGGCGCTGGGCTGGAAGCTGTCCGGGCTGTTGCAGGCGCAGGGGCAACGCTACGAGATCGAGACCTGGTCCGAGGGTGGCGCGGCGCGGCAGGTTCGGATTGATGGCAAGGCGGCGAGTCAGATTGATCTGAGCAAGCTGGCGCGGGTTGTCTGGCTGATCCCCTCGATGGATCGGCTGTGGATCGAGGGGGCCGAGGGGCGGCGGCGGTTTCTGGACCGGATCGCGCTGAGTTTTGATCCCTCGCATGCTGAGGCATCCCTGACTTATGAAAAATCCATGCGGGAACGGAATCGCCTGCTGAAAGAGCAGGTGCGCGATGCCCATTGGTACGCCGCGCTGGAAGGACAGATGGCCGAAACCGGGTATCGCATTCACGCAGCGCGGTTGGCGGCGCTGGATCATCTGCGCGTGGCGCAGGACCAGGCAGAGACGGCGTTTCCGTCGGCTGATCTGGAATTGGTGCAGACCGAAGGTGCGATGCCAGATACAGCAGACGACCTGCGAGAGGCGCTCAACGAAAGCCGGTTTCGCGATCTGGCGGCGGGGCGGACTTTGGTGGGGCCTCACCGGTCTGATCTGTACGGAGTGTTTGCGGCCAAGGGCGTGCCGGCCAAGGATTGCTCGACTGGTGAACAGAAGGCGTTGCTTGTCTCGCTGATCCTGTCGAATGCGCGGGCGCTGGCCGGGATGGTCGGGGCCCCGCCCATTGTGTTGCTGGATGAGGTGGCCGCGCATCTGGACGCGGATCGACGGGCGGCGCTGTATGATGAGATTTGCGCGCTGGGGGCTCAGGCCTGGATGACGGGCACCGGGCCTGAACTGTTTGCGGAATTGGGGGACCGGGCCCAGACGCTGGTTGTCACCGAAGGCGACGCGGGCTCGGTCGTCGTTTAGGCGGGTTCGCTGACTTTACGTTCCCACAGGAAGCCGCGCATCACTTCGTCGACCGGTGTTTGTGCCATGTGGTTGACGTAGTTCGACATGGTTTTCTGCGCCAGACCCAGAACCACGTCCAGAACCGCGCGGTGCGAGTAACCTGCGTCAAAGAATGCCTGCATCTGTGCGTTGGTGACGTTGCCGCGGGTTTCCATCATCTGCAGGGTGAAGCTGCGCAGCGCCTCAAGCTTGGCCGATGGCAGCGGGGTTTCGTTGCGCAGCGCCTCGGTGATCTCATCCGAGACCTTCATCATCTTGGCAATGCCTGTATGGGCCGGGACGCAGTAATGGCACTCGTTCTCCACATTGATGGTCTGCCAGACCACGGTTTTCTCGTCATTGTCGAAATCGGTCTGCATGAACAGGTGATGCAGAACCTGATAGCCTTCCAGATGTTGCGGGCTTTCAGACATCACCTTGTGCAGGCCCGGCAGACGACCAAAGACAGCCTGCGACTTTTCCAGCAGTGGTTTGGACCCTTCCGGGGCGGTTTCGAGGTCATGAGAGGGGAAGTTTGCCATGTCAAAACTCCTGTTTCTGGCGCGATAAGGCAGAAATAGGGTTTCTTGAGCAATCACTCAAGTATATATTTGAGCAATCGTTCAAGAAATGGTGAAGAGAATGCCAAGAAAACCCGGATATGACCGAGACGCGCTGATCGCGCAGGCCAGGGATATGTTCTGGCGTCAGGGATGGGCGGGGACCTCGCTGAAAGATCTTGAGCGTGAATTGAAGCTGAAACCCGGCAGTTTCTATGCAGCCTTTGGGTCGAAAGACGCGCTGTATGCGCTGGCATTGAAGCGCTACACGCAGGACGGCATCGCGCGGCTTGAGGTGCTGGCTGAGGAGCTTGGGCCAAAAGGCGCGCTGAAGGCGCAGCCGTTTCGGGTGATCGAGGCGGCGGATATGCCAGCCAAAGCCTGCATGCTGGCCAAAACCTATGCCGAGTTGCAGGCGAAGGATCACGATTTGGCGGATCGGGCAGGTGCCTATATGGCCGAGATGAAAGCATGTTTTGCCGCCCTGTTTCGGCGCGCGCAAATGGACGAGGAGATCGGGCCCGAGCATGATCCCGAACGGTTGGCCGCGCGCTACCAATCCGACCTTTTGGGGCTGCGTCTGTCAGCTGAGCGCAGAGACGTGGACGCCGCTGCTATCGCCTCGGATATCGCGGCTGATCTGGACAGGCTTTGACCTTTCGCGATCGGCAGCGAATGGCACAAAATGTGGGGGTAGCGCGTGACAATCCCCACCAGAAAACGTATAAGTTATCAAAATAATATAGGTACTGACTGAATGTCCGAAGACGCACAGGCACCACAGGAATACGGCGCGGATTCCATCAAGGTTCTCAAAGGGTTAGAAGCTGTTCGCAAGCGTCCCGGTATGTATATCGGGGACACGGATGATGGCTCGGGTCTGCACCACATGGTGTATGAGGTTGTCGACAATGGGATCGATGAGGCTCTGGCCGGTCATGCCGACCATGTGACGGTGAAAATCCACGCCGATTCCAGCGTCTCGGTCAGTGATAACGGACGCGGAATTCCGGTGGATATCCACCCCGAGGAGGGTGTGTCTGCTGCGGAAGTCATCATGACGCAGCTGCATGCTGGCGGGAAGTTCGACAGCAACTCGTACAAGGTGTCGGGCGGGTTGCATGGCGTGGGCGTTTCGGTCGTGAATGCGCTGTCAGATTGGCTGGAATTGCGCATCTGGCGCGCCGGTAAAGAACATGTCGCGCGATTTGAAGGCGGCGAGACGGCAGAACATTTGAAGGTCGTCGGCGAATGCGGTGATCGTACCGGGACCGAGGTGCGGTTTCTGGCCTCGACCAACACGTTCTCGAACCTGGAATACTCGTTTGAGACGCTGGAAAAACGCCTGCGCGAACTGGCCTTCCTGAACTCGGGCGTGCGCATCATTCTGATCGACGAACGCCCGGCGGAACGGCTGGAAACCGAGCTGTTCTATGAGGGCGGCGTCAAGGAGTTCGTCAAATACCTCGACCGGTCCAAGACGGCGGCGATGCCCGAACCGATCTATATCAAGGGTGAGCGCGATGACATTGGCGTGGAAATCGCCATGTGGTGGAATGACAGCTACCACGAGACGGTGCTGCCCTTCACCAACAACATCCCGCAGCGCGATGGCGGCACCCATGTGGCGGGTTTCCGCGGCGCGCTGACGCGCACGATCAACAACTATGCGCAGTCCAGCGGGATCGCGAAGAAGGAAAAGGTCAGCTTTACTGGCGATGACGCGCGCGAGGGCCTGACCTGTGTGCTGTCGGTCAAGGTGCCCGACCCGAAATTCTCATCCCAGACCAAGGACAAGCTGGTCAGTTCCGAAGTGCGCCCGGCGGTCGAAGGTCTGATGAACGAAAAACTGGCCGAGTGGTTCGAGGAAAACCCGAACGAGGCCAAAACCATCGTCGGCAAGATCATCGAGGCCGCGCTGGCCCGAGAGGCGGCGCGCAAAGCCCGCGAACTGACCCGCCGCAAGACGGCGATGGACGTGAACTATCTGGCTGGGAAGCTGAAGGATTGCTCCGAAAAAGACCCGTCCAAGACCGAAGTCTTCCTCGTCGAGGGGGACTCGGCAGGTGGCTCTGCCCAGACTGGCCGGGATCGACTGACACAGGCGGTTCTGCCTCTGCGCGGGAAGATCCTGAACGTCGAACGGGCGCGGTTTGACCGGATGCTGTCGTCTCAGGAAATCGGCAATCTGGTGATGGCACTGGGCACCGGCATTGGCCGGGATGAGTTCAACATCGAAAAGCTGCGCTACCACAAGATCGTCATCATGACCGACGCGGATGTGGACGGCGCGCATATCCGGACGCTGCTGCTGACCTTCTTCTACCGGCAGATGCCGGAACTGATCGAAGGCGGATATCTTTATATCGCGCAGCCGCCGCTCTATAAAGTTTCGCGCGGCAAGTCCGAGGTGTATCTGAAAGATCAGGCGGCGCTGGATGATTACCTGATCAATCAGGGGGTTGAGGGCGCGGTGCTGAAACTCGGCTCGGGCGAGGAAATCATCGGTCAGGACCTGACCCGCGTGGTCGACGAGGCGCGGCAGTTGAAGCGCGTGCTGGACGCCTTCCCGACGCATTACCCGCGCCACATTCTGGAACAAGCCGCCGTTGCCGGGGCCTTTGTGCCGGGCGCGGTGGATGCCGATCTGCAGGGCGTCGCCGACAAGGTCGCCGCCCGTCTCGACCTGATCGCGCTGGAATACGAGCGCGGCTGGCAGGGCCGGATCACCCAGGATCACGGCATCCGTCTGGCCCGCATCCTGCGCGGCGTCGAAGAGGTCCGCACGCTGGACGGCCCCATGCTGCGCTCGGGCGAGGCGCGCAAGACCGGCAGCTTCACCCAAAGCCTGCAAGAGGTCTACAACACCCCAGCCACCCTGATCCGCCGCGACCGGATGCAAGCCATCCACGGGCCCCTGGACCTGCTGCGCGCGATTCTGGAAGAGGGCGAAAAGGGCCTGTCGCTGCAACGCTACAAAGGTCTGGGCGAAATGAACCCCGACCAGCTATGGGAAACCACACTGGATCCGGATGCACGTACCCTGCTGCAAGTGCGCGTGGACGACATGGTCGAGGCAGACGACCTGTTCACCAAGCTGATGGGCGACGTGGTCGAACCCCGCCGAGAGTTCATCCAGCAAAACGCGCTGAGCGTTGAGAATTTGGATTTCTGAGGCGTTGTAGGGAACCTCAAAAACCGACAGCGTGAGCGATGCTGAAAAGCTCTCCGGTTTTCTGGCCGCTAAACATCCAGCTGGCTACGGATCCAGCTGAGAAGGGGGGATCGCGCGTCTCGCTCATGCCAAATCGCACGGATTCCCAATTCCGGCAGGGGAAAAGGGCAATCACGCGTGATTAGATTTCCGTTGATGGTGGCGGCTTGGGCGAGCGTCTCCGGTACAAAAGCGATTAGATTTGTTCCTTCCAGGAAGGCCGGTTGCAGATGCAGACTATCTGTCACCAGCCCAACCTGGCGTGGGGGCAAACCCTGATCCTTGCCAAAAAGGTGAACTGGGTCATCTTGTTTGGCCATGACGCTCAGCCGGACATGTGGATATAGAAAGACCGTCTCGGCATTCCAGCTTTTCAACGCTGGGTGGGTTCGGTCCAATAGGCACACAAGGCGCTCGCGCAGTAGCAGCTTTTGAAGAAACTTCGGATTTGCCTGAAGTCCTGCGCCAATGATCAAGTCGGCATCCCCAGAATCGAGCATCTGGTAGCTGTGATCTGAATAGCTGTGAACTTCGAACACGATCCCTGGTGCTTGCTCTCGAATACGCCGAACAGCGTTTGCAAGGAAACTGGTGGCAATAAAATCATGGGCATGAATTCGAATAGTTGCGCTTGCGTTTTCAGGTGAGAATGTAACCGGTGCGGTCAGTACGCTGATCTCAGAAAGGATCGTGTTCAACCGCGCAGCAAGGCCCAGAGTGCGCGCTGTTGGCACCATTTCGCGCCCTTGCTTGACGAACAGAGGGTCGTCAAACAGGCGGCGCAATCTTGCCAGAGTATGACTCATGGCAGGTTGTGTTACGTTCATTCGCTGCGCAGCCCGCCCGACATGCCGCTCCGAGATGAGGGCTTGCAGAGATTTCAGTAGATTGAGGTCAATTCCATCAATTTCATTCATGTTAAGAAGAAGTAGTGATAATTTCCAATCATGTCCATTGAGTGCCATTTCCCTCTCGACCACCAGAGGAACGGATAGATGAATATTCTGATCACAGGGGCCAGCAGCGGCTTCGGAAAAGAAATGGCCATCAGACTTGCGGGCGAAGGCCAGACTGTGTTTGTCGGATTGCTGTCCGTCTTCTTCCTCTTCGCAAGCTCGATCAAGATCTTCGGCTGGCAGAAGTTCATATTTGAAACCCAATTGGCGATGTTCATCAAGTACGGGTTGAACCGGCAGATCATGGCCCTGGTTGGCGTGGTTGAATTGTTTGGTGCAATCGCGATCTGGTTTCAGGGATCCTGGGTCGGAACCTTGGGCGCGTTGGCAATTCTTGGCACGTCCATCGGCGCCATTGGGTGTCATCTGATCTGGGACACCTGGAAAGAAGGCGTTCCTGCCATGGTCACAGGCACCTTGTCCGCTATCGTAGCCTGGTCTGGCCGTGACGCGTTGTTGAGCATTTTAGGTATTGGCTAAAACCAAACTGTGAAACGGGAGTACATATCGTGACTGACAGTATCCGCGTGGCAAATGCCAAGGGCCTTTATCTGGAAGGCATTCGTGATGGCAAGATGGTCGATGCGCTCGATAAATATACCGGGGATCGCTACACGCAACACTCAACGGGTGTACGTGATGGTAAACAAGGTTTCATCGAGTTCTTCACACCTTTTCTTGAGCGGAATCCGGTGCGCGACATTCAGGTTCTGCGCACCATCGAGGATGGGAATTTCGTCTTCGTTCATGTGTATCAAAGCCTCAACAACGGTGAAGCCCAGTGGGTAACGGCCGATATCTTTGATACCGACGACGACGGTAAAATCGTCGAGCATTGGGATGTGATTGCCGCGTATAAATGGCCAACCGTCTCGGGCCGCAGCATGGTGGATGGCCCAACCGAAATCGAAGATCTCGATCTCACCGAAGCCAACAAGACCGTGGTGCAAGGGTTCATCGACAATGTCCTGATGGCCGGACGCACCGATCTTGTGAATGACTACATATCGACCGACCAATACGATCAGCACAATCCAGACATAGCCGACGGATTGGAAGCTTTCTCCAAGTATCTTGGAGAGGTGACGAATGGTGGAAAAACCGCGCAATACATCAAAGTTCACCGACTACTCGGCCAAGGAAATTTTGTGATTGCCTTTAGCCATGTAAATCAAGACGAGGACGATTGGGCCGTCTTTGACTTGTTCCGGCTCAAAGGTGGAAAGATCGTCGAACATTGGGATGTTCAGGAACAGATTGGCCCGAAAGAGACTTGGAACAACTCTGGCAAATTCTAGAGGAGTAGAGCGTCATATTTTCTTTGGCCGAGGCCGAAGATTATTGCCTCTTCAGGGCTAGGGCGCGTTGATTTCGGTTCAACATTCCAGAAATTGAATGGTTGTATTTGAATAACCCCGCGCGATACTCTGAACGCAGCTTATACTTTCGAAACTGGAGTGGAGTATCGAATGAAGAAGTTGGCGCTGACAGCAATAGCATTGATCTCCACTGGCGCGGTGTGGGCCGCCGGTATGGAACGGTGGGGTGAATCCGGCGACTGGACAATCCTGATTGATCCCGAAAAGGGCAACGGCTGTCTTGCGTGGAAACCGTTTGAAAATGACATGACCGTTGAAATTGGCGCGGCACCCAATCAGGCCGGTGGCTTTTTTGCCGCCTTTAATCCGGCCTGGGTTCAAATCGAGGATGGTGCGACAGGGGTCGTACAGTTCGACTTTGGTGATGCGAAATTCGAAGGTGAAGCGGTTGGTGTCTTCAAGAATGGCGTGCCCGGTGGCTACGCCTTTTTTGACAACCCGGCATTTGTAACCGAGTTTGGAAAACGCCAAAGTGTTACGATCATTGGTGAAAGTGGGGCCGAGGTGGAGCTTGATCTCAGCGGATCTGCCAAAGCCATTGAGGCCGTTCTGGCGTGTCAGGCCGTACAGCCGGAGCCGCTGAAGAACTAGGACGCGCCCGATTATTCCAATTGATTGATGTCTGGCACACATGGCTGCCTTTCGGCAGGCATTTCATCAGCACCGCCCGGAGCCTTGTTTCTGGACCCGCCCACATCCAGCTTGAATTTTGGCGACGAAAGCGGGCCAGTCACATCAAAGGGCCAGGCGCTTCGGGAAAGGGGTTTACCCACGCGCCGCGGCTCCGCTCGTATTGCTATCGTATCGTTCAGCCAGTCCACTTGCCCCCTTGCAACCAATTGAACTGATCCCGTTTCAATGACGATGGAGTTTGAGCTGACCCGCCCGGCCTGGATATCAACCGGGGCGACCACGCACGTGATGTCGGTGTAGCCTTGTCTGAATTCTTCTGAAAACAGCCACGGGAAAATACCCAGCCCGGCCAGTTCCAGTAGACTGGTACTAATGTAACCTTGCGACATCGACAAAGACGCATTGCCGCGCATCGAGTTGACGAAGGCCTTGCCCGAGGCGGTACTGCCAGAAACGTTGAACTCACCGCTCAATCGCCCATAGGCATCAATACCTATGCCCAATTCATCAAGGATCTCACCGAATTCCCATCCCGAGGTCGATCCTGACAAGGAAAGCCAATCAGGTGAGTCAATCAGATCCATGACTGCACGCAGGCTGAAGTTTCCGCCACCATAAGCCATCTGGAGCGGGCCGAAATCCACGGTTCCTTCTTTGGCAGACAATTGGCTTGAAACAGATGTAACGCCTTGCTGGCCTACAATCTCTTTGAATTCGATCAGCACCTCGACGTCAGCTTCTCGCAGCACGCGCTGCACATCCAGAAGATCGGCAGGTTTCCCTTTTTCTTTTGGCAACACCAAGGGCTGGACATTTGTCTCCTTCGGTAGAACCAAGGGTTGAACCTCGGTTTCAGGTTTTTGCGAGGCCTCGCCTACCAGGCCCTTCAGTTGGTCCAGTACGGCGGTGAGGGTCTTCAGGTCGTTGAGATCGAGCCTCTCGCTCGTAATGTTGCCCCGAACGACGGATGCACCTTCGGGAAACCGCGCATCCAAAGCGGCAAGAAGATGCGAAGACCCGGCTTCGAACTCGATTGCGGCATCAAAGTCTTCGCCCTGCCTGGAGGTTTCAGCATCGATCGCCAGAGCGCCGATTTCGACAGGTTGCAAGTTGAGCGCGGTCAGAAACTGCGCACCGTCGTCGACATCCAGTTCCACGTCAAAATCAAGACCAGCGAGCCCTTTGAGCTCGTTAACTGATAGCGCAAGATCCAGCGCCCAGAGATCGGTGTCGTAAGTGGTCGCGTTAAACCTGTTGAGTGAAACCGGCCCGCCCGCATTGGATATGTTGAAATCGGCTTTGATGCCGCCGAATTGGTAAACATAGTCTTCTTCGAGGTTGGGAAAAATCAACTTGGCAGGCCCGTTCAACACACCATCGAATGTTACGTCCTGAAGCTGAAGCAGGTCGAGGATTTCACCTTCGGCTTTGAGGACCGGTTCCTCAATTGGCCCGGCTTGCAAGGCAATTCCCAGCATGGCGAGCCGGCCGTCCGGCATGCGGCGAATGCTTTCGATTGAAGCTGGGCCGATTACGTCCAGCCCTTGGTCAAACGCATTGGTCTGGAACAGCAACTTCTCGAATTCGAAGGAAGCCAGCGATCCGACCATATGCATTTCAAAGCCTGTGAATTTCAGCTCCTGAATACTCTTTGCTGCTGGCGGCGGCTGCCCTTCCGGATGAAGCCGTGCGTTGAAAAGCAGATCGACGCCCTGAGCGGTGTAGAGGTCTTCAATGGAACCCTCAGCTTCAAGTTTCTGCCCATCCTCAAGGCTTACGGTGCTTGTAAACGCTTCGATCTTCAGGGCGTCCTGAGACACGAGTTCAGCTTGCAACTGGCCATTGCCTTCCAAAACCCGTTCCAATCCAATGACATCCAGAAAATCACCGAATTCTCCGGTGTCCATCTCTAAGACTGCGCGATAGCCGCCACCTTCGTCTTCCGCCAATGGCTCGCCGTCGTAGCTTACGGTCATTTCGCCAAAGCTGGCGCGCGTCGTAAATGGCGCGTCATGGGGGTAGTCGCCTTCGATTTCGAAACCCTGACCGTTGACGGAGCCGGAACCAGAGACCTTTGACCGTTGTCCACTATCTACTTGTTCGAGCGCGAGGGACTGAAGGTCAAACACAAACGAGAAGCCCGAGACCTTGTCATCGATGTTTAACCCGATTGATGTGAAACGGACGTTCTTGTCGCTCAGGAAGTTCAGGATTCCACTGCCTTCTGTGTCACTCTCACTGGCACTATCAGCGCTGGCGACGTCTTTTTGATCCTCCGCTGATACAGGTTCCTCGGACGCGGGCTTGGGTGTTGGATTGCCTTTTCGCCAGCTTGTTGTGCCGTCTGCGGCTGTAAGAATATTCGCCTGCAGGCCTTCCACGACCAGATTGTCAAAATGCAGACGCCCATTGGTCAAAGCGGCAATGTCCAGCTCCAATTCCAGCAGGTTCAATTCAACAAAGGGTGAGTCCGGCATTGTCAGGCTCGGGATGACCACACCACCGACGTAAATGTGACTAATGCGGCCAAGCGCGACGCTTACATCATCGTTTACCAAAAGGGATCGACCAATTTGTTCCGAAAGAACTCTTTCTACAAGGTCACGCCGCATGTCCGAAAACATCGGAGCAGCAAGCAATAACCAAACAAATGCGACTGCTGCGAATGCAAGTAATGCCACAAGCCCAATTATTCTAAATAGCCAAACCCTCATACACTCCCCTATCGCCGCTTTTACCGTTCAGTCTCTCATGCAGATATTCCGCCCACCAAACTGAACGCCCGTTCTGAACCTTATTCGGGTCAATTGGCTCGTGTCACTGATCGTCTCTGGTAGCACCGCCAGTCGCCTTGATCCTTCCCATCAATACGCGTTCCTTATTGGTTGCAGCCTCTTCGGAAGTCTTGGTTGGTCTAAAAGTCTGAACGTCATCGACCTCCAAAGTAAACGCAGCCTTCATGAGGACGGGACCATCAACAACCAGCATTTCCTTCTGCGTCGGCTCAATCCTGATTTGACCGGTCACAACGATGGGTTCGTAGACTGTCGATGGCGCCCAGGAATCACTCAGGCGCAAACGCACCATCTGGTTCGGGGGCGGAGGTGGAACATGGCTGCACATTCCACGTTCCGGCACGACATACGCCATTTGGGAGCCATCTTCGTCCC
Source organism: Ruegeria sp. AD6 (assembly GCF_056542325.1). Taxonomy (NCBI): domain Bacteria; kingdom Pseudomonadati; phylum Pseudomonadota; class Alphaproteobacteria; order Rhodobacterales; family Roseobacteraceae; genus Ruegeria; species Ruegeria sp. AD6. Next base: position 132,650 of record NZ_JBQFZQ010000009.1, read on the forward strand.
GGGGTGCCGGGATCACAAACCCGCCCAACGAAACGGTCATGCCATCATATTCGGTGTTGGCGGCCGTGCCCGCCTTCTCACGTCGTTCCATCACAATCCAGCGTTGGGAAATCAGCCAGTCCGCATCAACGCCTTCCTCAGCAAGGATTGCTTCGGTCGCCTCGAGATCCATTTGAAGCTGGTCCAGCTGTTCCGGCGTCGACCCACCTTTTTCTTGCTGCGCGCGCAACCGGACCAATTTGCGAAGCGCGCCAAGCTGTTTGCCCGTCAATTCGACGAACGGATCTTCATAGTTCTGAGCAGTTTCATCGATCAAGTCTGACCACTCGATACGTGCGACTTCCGAATGAGTCGGCAATGCCAGAAAGAATGCAGCAATCACAGCATAAGACAGTCTCATTGTAATATGCTCCTCTTTAGTCCGGTGAACGATTTACAGTTCGCAACTGCACCGCGTGTGGTCATTCCTGTGGCAAGTGCAAAAAGTACAAGAAGGGGCTCTATCGTCGTAGCGCCTCGGATCCGGTTTTTGAACTTGGGCCGGGGTTCACAGTATGATCGCCCCGGCCAGCTTCAGGACAAACGAGGTAGTTCTTGCCCTGAAACATTGAACTTTCGCCTAGTTTAGAAGATCACCGACGATGCCGACCGCATCGACAACGGTAGACAGATCATTCGTAACTTCGAGGACTTCGTCATCGACCAGAATGTAGCGGTTTCCTTTGCCCGGCTCCCCCAGCTTCCATTTGGAAAGGTCCCCAATATCCTCGAACTCCAGATCAGATGGGAGCTTGGCACCGCGCGTGTAGCGCTTGATCTGACCGGGCGGCACAGCCTTTGGGCCTTTGCCGGGTTTGTCTTCGATCTGAATGCTGACATCACCTTTCTTGCCCCCCTTGTTCGGCTTTTTACCCTTGTTGTCTTTGGCAAAGGCATCGCTGCCTCCAAGGATGAAAAACACAACTGCCAAGGCTGCGAGAATTCCGTATGCGATCTTCATAGCTTGTTCCTTTGCTTCCCAACTTCATTCCACCGGCGTTGAAAATTCCGGCACGCGCTTCAGGGCTTCGATCATGTCCGCGCTCGTCATCAGTTCGATGAACGTGTAGTCTTTCAGAACCCCCTGGCCCAGACGCGAAATATATATGGCCTGCACCATGCCCGGATCGTCCGGGAAACGGACGGTGATGTAGTTCTTGCCATCCGCCAGTCCCCAGAAATAGCTGATCATCTCACCGCCCATTGCGGCGAGCGCAGCGCCCATATCCTTTTCCCGGTCTGTCGGATTGTCGATCATGATTTGCCTGGCATCGGGGTTTGGTTCCCCGATCCCCAGGTAGTATCGGCTGTGAGACTCCTCCGCCGCTGCTCCGGAAACACCAATCCCAACTGCGCAAAGAGTTACTGCGATTGCCTTGTTCATTGATCGCCCCCCTGTTCAGGATCGACAGCGCAAGGCGCAGGGGCCAATTTCCTGCATACTCCGCTCATTCGAGTGTATTTTTGTAGAAGACGCCGTCTTTCATGATCACGCGAATGGTCTCAAACCCTCGATCACGCGCGGGTGCATCAAACCACTTCGGGTTTGCTCCAAGAACCGACAGGTCCTCCAGCGGGTTTCCATCGACGATCAGGATGTCTGCATAGGCCCCTTCTTGGATCACGCCCAGTTTGTTGGGATAAGGGTTCCGCCGCCCTGTCAGTTGGGCGAGTTCGCCACCAGTCGAGGTCGCTGCAACCAGGAAAGCATGGTTCCCCAGCAATTCAGCGAAGTAGTATTTCTCAAAGTCCCGGTGCGCGCGGCCAAACCCAATTGTGGACAGCACAGTGTCGACGTTATGCACGATCTTGGGCTTGTACTTTTTGATGTACTCAATGACGTTTTCTGACCCGACCAGATATTCTTCCAGTTTCGGTTTCACCGTCGGCATCGAGAAATTCGGATGGTCGAGCAGCGCTGGATCCATTCCAGCCACATTCAAGGCCCAAAAAATGCCCTCATCCGCAATGCGCTGCACAGTTTCCTCGCTCACCATCTGAGCGTGCTCCAGTGACTTGACGCCTGCGTCGAGAGCCATTGTGACCGTTTCGTCAGTATAGGCGTGGACAGTCACATAGGTATCAAAGAAGGACGCAGCCTCGACCGCTGTCGAAATCTCATCAACGTTGTAGGCAACGGACCAGAGCGGGTCGAGCTCGGATGACACACCGCCACCGGCCATCAGTTTCAGGAAACTCGCCCCATGCGCGAAGTTAAGCCGCGATGCCTTCCGGATTTCCTCGGCACCATCAGCAATATAGGACAGGTTGAACGTATTGGCGACGTCGTCCGATCCCATGTTGAAGGTTCGCTGCTCGGGGTTACGCCAGTCACCATGCCCGGACGTCGGGCCGATGGCGGCACCTGACGCATAGATGCGTGGCCCGTCTACAATCCCCTTGTCGATCAGTTCGCGCAGACCTGATCCCATTCCGCCGGTATCCCGAACCGTGGTGTAACCATCGTAGAGATAGTCGCGGGCATTTTCAGCCGCGGTGGCCCCGATCTGATCCCATTTGGCGGCCTGAAGACCCGAGAAGGATTGCACGAGCCCTGTCGCGTAGAGATGCACATGACTGTCTATCAATCCGGGCATCAGCGTGCGACCACCCCCGTCAACAAGCGTCGCATCAGGCGCATCAATACCGTCGGTCGAGACTGTCTTTATGAGATTGCCTTCAACCAGAACATTCGCGTTTTCAATCCGCTCTTCACTAATTCCGTCAAAGATATGCACGTTGGTGAACAAGGTTTGTGCGGGCGCGTCCTGCGCCAACGCGCTGCTTGCTGCCAAGGAAACAAGTCCAGCGATTGCTGTCAGTGGGGCCAGTGTTTTCACGTGTCAGTACTCCCATTTGTCAAAAAAAGGGGGCGCGGGATGCCGAGGTAAATTCACCCCGCGCGACACTCAATCGAGTGTATTCTTGTAGATCACGCCATCTTTCATGATCAGATCGATGTTTTTGGTGTAATCCACCAGGATCTCGGCATCCTCGACCGGGTTACCTTCGACCAGCAGCAGGTCGGCATATGCGCCCTGTTCGATCACGCCCAGCGGGCCTGCCGTGTAGGGGTTGAGTTTTCCTGAAAGTGCCAGAAGTGCGGCCGATTTTGACGTGGCCTGTTGTAGGATTTCATGTGAAGTCCACGCCTCCAGCCGGTATTTGAACTCGTCATTCTGCTTGGTCAGAGCCACCGGGTCGCCGATGATATCGGTTGAGAATGCAACGTTTTCGATCTCGTACTCTTTCAACAGTTTCATCTGGTTGCGCGCACCGGCCTGAACATCAAGGAATTTGGGCGCCGCTGCCGGGCCAAGCGCCTTCTTGACAACTTCCTCATCAAGCCCAAGCAGAGAATAAAACGGGACAATCCAGGCGCCAGAATCCTTGATGGCCTGGGCTGATACTTCAGTCATCAGTTGCCCATGTTCTATGCTGATGACGCCTGCTTCCAGTGACCGCAGGATCGAGTCGTCGTTATAAGCGTGGACCATGACATAAGTCCCCCAATCGGCCGCTGCGCGAACCGATGCCTCTAACTCTTCCGGCAATCCTTGAACGGTGTGCAACGGATCAACCGAAGATGACACACCACCACCTGCCATCACCTTGATCTGGACCGCGCCCATGCGCAGCGCTTCGCGCGTTGCACGTAAGACTTCGGGCACGCCATCGGCCAGGAACTCGACATGCTGGTTGAAGAAAGACGGCTGCGCCCCCATGAAGTTCGGGTGGGGTTCGGTATAGACTCGATGCTCGCCATGCCCGGAAGTCTGCGAAATGACCGGCCCCGATGCGTAAATCCTTGGGCCCACGGCCTTGCCGCGGTCTATCGCTTTTTGCAGACCAATTGCCGGGCCACCCGCATCCCGAACGGTTGTGAAACCACGTAGCAGCATCTTCTCGGCCTCAATTGTGGAAACTGCGCCCCAGTACATCCAGTCAAAATTGTCCCTCAGGTCCGCGACGGGCTCGGTGATTGCCATATGTACGTGCGCATCGATCAAGCCCGGCATCAGCGTTCGCCCACCACCGTCAATGATCTGGGCATTGGCGACGGCCAACGGTTCCGCTGATACCTCGGCAATCAGATTGTCCACGACCAGAACGTTTGCGTTCTCAATGCGCTGTTCATCGACACCGTTAAACACGTGCACGTTGGTAAAGAGGATCGGGAAGTTTTCTTCCTGCGCACAAGCCTGGCTCGCGATCGCCAGACTTGCAAAGACCGCTGTAGCAGACAGTATTTCCTTTAATCCAAGCGTCATGGCGGCTCTCCAATCGCGAATCACAAATGTTGATTTATGAATGTGATTTTAGACTGACCGCTGAAAATTGCCTGACAATATGACCGGTCCGGCCAAATTGACTTGGCATTCTGCAAGCTTTCGGCGCCTTTTCTGTGTGTTTGCTGTCTTTCTGTCATAAACTTCGTGATATTTGAGGGCGACATGGACGCATTTGAGCAAAAAACAAAGAAGGCGTTGCCGCTGGTCCGGGCATCGGTTGCTGCACCCGTTGTAGCTGCTTTGCGTGGCGCCGGTGTTGAACCGGCTTTTGTTTTGGACCCGCTGGGCGTGAGCGAAGCTCAGGTGATGGATCGCCAGAATTTCCTGCCACACGAGACGATCTATAAAATCCATCAAGCCGCTGCTGACGCAACATCACCGGATTTCTGCGCGCAAGTTGGTCAATCAATCGACCTTGTTCGGTTTCTGCCTCTTGGTGACATGTTGGCCAAGGCGTTGACGCTGGGCGACTTTTTTACGCGCTACACTCAAGCCGTCTCGAAAGAATCCAATGCGGTCACGCAATCGCTGCTTGTGGAAGGCGAGCACGCCTATTTCAGTGCCAAGCGGAATTTCAAGCTTTCGGTTTCGCCCGGGCAGACCGACGCATTTCTGGCAAGCATCTGGATATCATTGCTGCATCGGGTTCTGGATTTCAGATGGGACCCGAGCCAGATCATTTTACGGGTCAGCGAACCTGACGTGCTACCCAGGCATTTTCATGGTGTTCATGCCATCATGTGCAGCCCTCAGGGTTTTTCGATCCGGTTTCCCTCGACCTGGCTGAGCCATCAGTTGACCCCGGAAATATTGGAGAATCCGTCAGACCTGACACGCGCTACCCTCGACCAGCATGCGCCTCAGGATTTCTTGGCCGGGCTTCAGGGCCTGATCCGGATTCACCTGGCCGAGCCGGGATTTGGCGTCGATCAACTGGCGCGGCTGTGCGGTTTCCACCGGGAGACATTGAACAACCGGCTGGCCCCTTACGGGCAATCAGCCTCTCAGGTCATGTCTGGCGTCAAACTGGAAGAAGCAAAGAGGCTGCTGGGTCCGGCAGGGAAGTCCGTTGGTGAAACCGCACTGCGGCTTGGCTACGCAGACTCCACTGCGTTTTCGAGGGCGTTTCGAAATTGGTCCGGAATGTCACCGTCGGCTTATAGGAATTTGGTGAAAGGGCAGGGCTGACGATCACTGTTGTCGAATCGTTCTGTATCCGGTTGCATGCACTTGGATGCAGCAAAAGCGACGTGAACATGATGACCCTTCATGACGCCCCGTTACAACCTGGTCCACAAGGCAATTCTGCGTATCAGCGCCTGCTGGACGAGATTCGCGAGGGCACTCTT
>NZ_JBQFZQ010000010.1:0-107208 GCF_056542325.1 Ruegeria sp. AD6
GTTTTGATTTCCGTATCACATGAAGTTGTCATTGATGTCTCCACTTTGCGGGCACAGGCTGATCCTGCGCCCTGTACTGAGTGGAGCCCGGCTGTTCCGAGCGAATCTTGACCGTCGTCAGTACCGCTTCCGAACAGCCCAAAGTCCAGTTGTTTACTGTAAGAATCGGGCGGAAACCGGAAGTTCGCCGCGAGTGCAGCCTTCAATAGGTAGACCTGCAATGCGGCCGTTTGGTTCACAGAATCCGCTTACATGGTGTCGGACGGTTTCTCGGAGATGTCGCGCGTAACTGTGACCACCATCTTACCGTCAACGAGGCCATCATTTACTTCCGCACATTTATCTCCAACGAGTGCAACGAGTTCTGCAAAGTTCACCGTTTGGCCTTTGACGGACTTTCGGAAGGCGCTTCTCTTAACTTTCTTAGTCTTCTTGTCTTTCTCGACCTTTCTCGGACGAGCCGCATTCACGAGAACATAGATGCCCGTGTGGGATGAGGGCTCAAACAAGTACTGTTTTGAAAGCTGTTCGCCGGGGGTGTTGACCAGCTGATCACCGGTCCAATGCGTCATATCTGCGAGCTTAATCTCAACTGAAACCTTCCCCAAAGCGTCCGCTCTCGAGTGCAGCCTGATATCAGGTCGCTTCTCACCCGCGACTTCTTGCTCCCTGATCACCGTGTAGTATTGTTCCCCTGCGTCTCTTAGCCGAGCTGCCAGCCAATTTCTTAAATCGCCTTCCTTCGCTTCTCCTCGTCGGAAGAATGCGCTCTCATCATCGTCGGAGGTGTGCAGCCTTTCGAGGAGCGTCGTTAGATGCGATTGGCAAAGTTCCCTGAACTCGTCCACAGTCGTGGGCGCTTTGGACTGATCGTTGAGAAACCGAATTGCTTCATCGGGTGAAAACTCAGGCCTTCTTCCGGCCCCTCGTTTCATCAGCTCGATCTGGTACAAAAAAGTATCCCGGTAGCCCGCAAGCGTTTTTGACTTGGCCAGTCTCCCAAATGCGCTGACAACGCCTGGTGTTTGAAAGGCCGCCAACATGTTTGTGTAGTTTCGCCTGTTGCTTTCTGCGTGGTCAGCTTTACCCGGCGAGTACACAGTCTCATGCTGCACATCGTTCTCGGGAGGCCATGCCAAGTAAGATGCTTGAACCAACCACTCTAGAAGAATTGGATCTTGCTTAAACTCACCTCGCACAGGGTCTGATCCTTCCTCTAGAGCAGGCTTGTTTCCCTCGCGCCCCAAGTATTCGAAAAACAGCGCCCTCTGCCCGGCGCTTTCGAGATCGTCAAAGGTCGAGACCAACAAGCTTCTAGCGGCGTTCGAGTTCGCGTTCATCAGACTATCAAGCCAAACCCACGCCTCTCTGAAATCAAACCGAGTCAACGCCGCTCGATAACCCGAGGCAAGGAACCTTGAAATGTGGCCTTGTTCGACAGAAGGCGCGCGTGCCACGATGTCTAAACATAGCATTCTATCACGACGGTTCTGTGGAAGATCGCGCATCATCATCCGAAGGAGCATCGGCGCTACTAAGCTTCTAGTACGCCCGCCAGAGTAGGCGATCTTACTCACGCAATCAGACACGTGGTGGTCGTCATCACCTCGCTCCGTGTTGAAGTCCGCAAGCAACGCACCTTTGATCTCAGAGCAAAATTGGCTTGGAAAGTTGTGCGCTAGCTCGTCAACCCACTCAGGAAATCCGTTCAACTCGTGAAATGCGTAGCGGAAGGCTTTGCGTGCAAGCTCGGCATCGCTGGGCAACTCTCCGAATGAGTAATCCAAGTTGATGCCAGCTAGGCCGATGTGGCCGAGGTATGTTCGTCGTTCATCGTAGCTCGTATCATGGGCCTTCCAGTATTGCCGCAGGCCATCACTGAATAGCTGGGCAATCTCAGATCCGTATTCCTCCTGGACTGCGCGGATCGTTCCTGAACCAAGACCACTTGGGGCTTTATCGAAAAGCCAAACCGCATTGCTGTTGTCAAACTCGCCAGCAGCAATGTTCTTGCGGTTGCTCGTGATGAATTTTCGGTTTTTTCGGGCGGTTCTCCATGACTTAACGGCTTTCTTCTTGTCCCGGAGCCACCTTTGGGCGGCATAGCGATACTGATGCTGGAAACGAGTTTTTGTTCGCAGAAACCAACCGGTAACGCCGAACTGCCGCCGTTGATCGTCGTCCCCGTATTTCTTCAGATACCTCCTGAACAAACGTAGTGCATTGTTGTGTTCTGCGCCGCGGAGATTGACCAGAATTGTTTGGGCTAAGTCGAGTAGAAATGCCCGCTCGGACTGGTCGGTGGTTTCTGCAGCAAACTCGCAGTAGTGAGACACATCGGATTGATCGAAGACCCCTCCGTGTTCCTCGTTTTCATCAAATTCTAGGGGGTAGATCACCCCGAACGGGACTCGGTTCTTCTGAACGCGATCAGAGAAAAGATCCACTCTTCGTTGAACCAGAGCGTGCTTGACGTCGGGACGTGCTCGTAGGCCATCGGCCAGTTGCTGCGTCGGTGCCTTGCGACCGAATACGTCTATCCTGTCATCCTTGCCCATCGCCATCTCAATGGCATCAAGCAAGTCATCGTCGTCAGGGGGCAAATCCCTATCAAGCAACAGTTCCGACGCCAGATAGATGATGGCAGGCAAAAACCTTCGGTACCGGGCCGATGCGCTTGGCATTCGGTACCGATCCTCGGAACGGCCCGTAAACGCAAATCGCAGCAATATTGACAGCCAAGTCTGCTTTTGGAGCTTAGGAAGGCCTTCGAATATTTCGATCAAATACTGAGATGTTGCGGATGAATAGTTTGAGCGTTCTCGGTGAATTCTCGAAAGAATGGCAATCCCGTCGAGCAAGTTGGCTTCACCAAAGCTGTACTTCAATGCCTTCAACAGGAACATATTCCAGTTCGGAGCAGAATCCGTATCCTCGATGTCCGGCGGCTTGGTTGTCAGGGCTTCTGACAGCACATCAAGGCGAAATGACTCGTCTCCTATTTCATCGAGGGCAGCACACGCTTCCGCTTTGCTACGATAGCCAATTCCAGAATTTTCGACATAGCCCGCCAGTTTGGCAGCAAGCGGTCGCATCTTTCCGAACCGAGCGACCTCGATCAAAAAGTCGGTCAATTCAGGAGAGCTGGATTGGTCCAGAAGCTCGTCAACTACGGGCCACAAGTCAGGGTGCGTGAAGCGCTTTACATCATCATGATAGAACCATTCACCTCTGTATCGAAGGTCATCATACAGACGTGCTTGACTGCGTAGCGCGATCTCCTTGTCGCCGACAGAAAGTGACTTTGGGTCTCCAGTCTCGATAAGCAGCGCCGGTCTCACACTCGACACAACAGCCTTCGCTGAGCTATTCAAGGCCGCCAACCAGCCCATGACGTGTTCTGTTGACTGTGGGATCGACCGACGCCCAAGACCGTCGGCAAAAAGTGGCGCGATTGTTGCTTCGGAATGTGCTCTGGCTCGCAAGCTTTCGTCGAAATGCTCCGCTGCAAGGAAGTCTCGTATCTCCCGATGCGCAAACCTGATGCGACCGCCAACAGAGGGCTGAAACAGCCCGCTTGCGAGAAGCTGACGAACTTCTGTCGTGGTCCACGCTTCCACATCTGTAGACAGGACATTTGCTGCATTCATGGCATCAACGGCCGCCAACGGCTGGACAGAAAGATCCTGTTTACCCGACAAGACCACGAAGGCTGCAAGTTTTGCTGCGGCCTTGCGTGCCCGGTGAATGTCAATGTTCAAGCGATCTTTATTTTCAGATCGTCCAAATAGCCGCCACCCTACCAGTTCGCGCATGACTTGGAGTCTTGATTTGAAGACGTCATGCGATGAGCGACCTTCATTAATGGCCTTTTCCCAAACATCTAAGAATAGGTGCGCGTCCAGCGGTTGCTGGATTAGGGCAGTGGAAAGGTGGTCGTTCACGGCACCAATAAAGCCCGTGGGCTCTACGCCACGAGAAACAGCAAGTTTCTCAATGTCCCCGCTCACCAGTGGTGCTAGGCGATAAATCCTGTGTGTCGGGTCGTCCTCTCCCAAGTCCTGTTTTGCATCTCGTGTCTTTTTTATGAAACGAGTAAGACGTCTAATATCGCGCTCCCCAAGCCACTCGCTTGGGCGACTGGTGACTAGAACGCGCAAAGGGCTTCGGCGGCGTCCAATTTCAAGTGAGACAACGTCTAAGGCCTTTTCTAGCGCACTCTCATTGCGTGAAGACGGTAGGCGGGCCTCGTCCAGCGCGTCAAAAAACAGGAATCCGCCTTTTCTTGATCGCTTCCATTTTTCAAATCGGTCGCCTTGGTCATCCAATTCAAAGTCGAATGAGTTAGCCAAAGCTCCATCCTGTAGCGCTTCCAAGCGCATCAGGAATGCGTCTTGCCCTTCCTCAACGAGGCGCTTCACATGCTGACGGATTTCAGTTGTTTTGCCAGATCCAGCGGTCCCAAGGAGAATAGAAACATCGTTGGTGAGAATTTCTTCCCACTTTTTTCCTGTCTCGCGCGTCGCGAGAGAAGCCCAGATATTTTCGGACTCGTTCTCAAAGTCGCTGGGGGTGACTTCCAAAAACCGTCGGGACAAAGAAACATAATCTGAGGTCAAAAGATGAATACTCTCTTACTAGTGCCTATTTCCAAGCAGGCTTAATGCTGACGAAATGGGCCCTCTCTGTCAGACCTGAACCACTGTGCCAATGGGTTGATACGATCATCAGTAACAGTCGAAATAGAGGTTCTATTGCCTTCAGACCAAATCAATTGTCCTGCAAAATCTGGCAGATCGGGTGGATAGCCTGCTGCGCATAGCGGCTCTCTGCTCCGAGTGACGTAGGTAAGTTTACCATCCACGAATATCACAAGTGCGACACCGGCAGACGTGGCAAACTCGATAGCCCCTTTCTGAAAACCCGAAGTTGAAAATACAATAGACTTTTGTGCACCAACTGCTTGGGCTTTTGCGTACACACCCAGTATGACATCTCGCTCTATTGGCCGTCGGTGCTTTTTACACTCTACAAGGACACAGATCTTTGTACCGCCAAAAATCTCAAACTCTGCCCAGCCATCAATACTGTATTCTCCACCATGGCCATTTATCTTTTCTAGGTGACTGACAGTGAAACCCTGAAGCTCCTGCCCCGCAGATCGCAGCCAAGAAACAACCTGCTTTTCATAGACTTCTGGCGCAATCTCGATTGGATTGTGGGGGTTCCACCTCGGGTTGGTCACAGCTTTCAACTAACAAGTCCTGAAAAGTTTGGTTTTGAGAGGAGTATGTCTAGCCCAGGTTCGACAACAAGGTCATTTGCCCGTAAAGTGAGCTACCTGGATCAATGTCGGCTATGTGTGCTGCGAGTGCAGCATCTCGTCTATGTCTTGAAGGTCGGGAATGGGCCGAATGTCACTTTTCGCTATTAAGGGAATTTAATGATCGTCAATGGTGGCTATCATCCTTCACGCCTCATTCCTTTCGTGGGCCAGCGGGATTTGGACAAGCCAAACGCCCCTGGCCGTCAGGGTGAGGGCGCTGCCCTCCCCCTAGGGTAACCCTATTAGACAGGCCGTGTCCTCGGCTGTGCCTGCGGGCCGCACCACCCCTATCGAATAGCGTTGCCTCGCCCCCTCCCGCGTTCGCCACGTGGCAGATTAGCAGGAACAGGCAGCTTCGCTGTCTGACCTACAAATCAGCTCTGATTTTCCGATATGGATGTCAGATCAAACCATAATGTCTGCGGGAGTATGAAATCGGGGCGGCGTGTTAGTTGATGACTCAAAGATCAAATTCAACTGATATCCAACGTTGGGGGCGCCTTCCGATGTCGAACGTTCACTGAATTTCTGGTCCAACTGTGACGGTTGGGTCAGGTTCGTGTGACGTTCAACAAGCTGTAGGGCGACACATAGTTTTGCCATTCGGCGACCAGTAAGTCATTGATTTTGGGTCATTCGACTTTTAATGGGCACACTGGTTTTGCCTTTTGCGACTCAAAGGTTTTCCATCACATCAAAGCAGCTCAATATTCCAGGCCGCACGGGCTTTAGGCAGTCAGCCAACCATACCAAGACCGATTAGACCGATTTCAAAACGGTTCTGGTATTCGATGTCGGCCACCGGGGCGTTTCCAAGACGCTGAGCCAGAAGCACACACGGTCAATGCACGCACAACGACCAGCTGGCCTAAGAAGTTGCCGTTTAAAGCCATCATCAGGATTAAGTTGTACAACGTTAAATCCGACTCAGCTAGTTTCAGCAGCCTCTTCTTCTATAGCCAATCTAGGTCCACTAATTTATCCACACCCATCGCGACGAATTGCTTCCGTCAGCGATATTGGGTTTGTTTAGATACGCCGAATTACCTGATTACATCAAAGCGGGGCATCCCCGCCCTGTCGGCACCTTGAATGGTCGCTGTTTCGAGACAGTCTCTCCCGGCTTTGGTTGTTCGACTACCTTCTTCGGTCCCAAGTTTCGCAAACACCAAGATAGGTTCGCTCACCTATTAAGTGCCCTTACGCAACTTCGAATTGAATTGAAACAGTCAACCCAGGTGAATTGTTTGTGGCAGTTAAGAGCGACGAATGGTGGTCTGCAATAGCTTTCACCAGCGCCAACCCCAAACCATTCCCAACACTGTTACGTTCACTTTCCAGTTTATAGAAAGGAACAAAAAGCTTACCTAGTGTGTTTTCTGGAACGCCAGGGCCATTGTCGACTACCGAAAGCGTAACGATGCTTTCTTCTTGTTCAACGATCAGCAGAACCTTGGAATGCTCTGGACAATGATCAATTGAGTTCTGCAAAAGGTTTGCACAGAGCTGTTTTAGCATACCCTCATCGCCTTCGATTAGTGTGCGCCCTGATTGGTTCTCCACAAAACTAAGGCTTTGTGCCTTCACTTCCGCTAGCGGGATCATGTTCTCAACAGCTTCTCGACCCAGTCTATTCAAATCCAGATAGCTGAACGCTTTTGAACTGTTGCCTTCTTCGATGCGATTGATCCGCAAAACTGTTTCAAAGGTCCATTTGAGCCGATCAAGTTCAGATTGAATTTGGTCAATAGCTTCGACAGATTGACCGTCCGATTGCAGTGAATCCTTCGCTTGCTGAAGTGTGATGTAAGCGTGGGTGAGCGGGTTCTTCAAATCATGCGCAATGGCCGCAGCGGCTGATCGTGTTGTTGACATCAAAGCAGTCAGGTTGTCGAGATGGCTGTTCATTAGCCTTGAAACCCGGTCTATCTGATCATTGTTCTTGCCGACCGGAAGCCTCGCTTTGACTTCCCCTCTTGAGACTTTGTTGAGCGTCTTCGCCATTTGATCAAGTTTGCGATATGTTCTTATGCTGGTGATGTAGCCAACCAACAGCGTGCACAGCGTTGCTCCTAATCCGATTGCAACCAAAGACCAAGCCAACGATCGAAGTGTGCTTGTTACAAATGCAAGATCGCGACCAACCACGATTACGAAGCCACGGTAGGTTTGCACATTTACACGATGGATACGTTTTTCACCGCCCAAGTTAATGCCATCATCTTCGATTTCCCCCCAGCCTCGAAAGGAAGGGAATTCGTCTATGTTTCCAGCCAGACGCTTCCCTTGGCTATCGAACAGACCAATCAAACTCGTGTCGAACGGCAACCTGAGTGTCGCGTCATCAATCGCTTGTACGACATCGGAATCGTTGTCGTTATCGTCCAGGATTTCCTGAATGAAACGCATTTCGTCGATTAACAACGAGTCCATTTCACGCTGCAAGTCGCCACGAATTCTTTCAAATGTCAAAAATGCCAATGCTGCAACCGAAAGAAGTATGACCACCGCTGCGTACAACGCGGTAGTAAAGGCTGCTCCAGATACAATGTTTGAGCGTTTCATTCTTCTTTAGTCCGGTTACGTCGTCGTCACCATGTGGTTCGGCTAACGACGAACCTGTTCTGACGGATCAAGTATGTGATCTGAGGGTTTTAGCTGCATTTTCAGTCGAAGAATGGGGAATTTGGCCGAATGTGTTGCAACACTGGCGATGCGGTCCCCGCGAAGTTCAGTAGAGTCAAGCCGTTGATGTCCATACATGCTGCACTTGATTGTGCACAGCGCGCCACTTTTCACAGTCAACGCACAAGGAGTTCACGGCCGGTATTAGGAAGCAACAGAAAGCAGGATTAAGTGAACTTGCAACGCGCCCTTCCGAGGGGGAGGAAGGGCGCGCTGCTTTGACTGAGGGAAGCTTGCTTACGAGTGAGTGGTCCGTGTCTTCACGGCACCGGTAATACCCTCAAGAAGGGGTACGAGTGCTTCCTCAGTCGAGTATTCGGCTTCAGTTCCGAACCTGACAGCATCTTCTGCAACGTGATCTTGCCAGCGGGTTTTCACCATCCTTACGTTTTTGAAAGGTTTTTGCGATCTACCCAGTGAACACCGAGTGATTTGCGTTGATCATCCACCCTTTGTGCAATGTCCGTGATCTTCGATTGGTGTGGCACCATGAGTGGACAACTCATAGGTCATGGTTGGAAAATGGAGCACCAACGTCCAGACTTCGTCGGGCTTGATGTGGATAAATGTTACGCCATCCAGGCCGTGTGCGACAGAGGCCATGCCTTCTGTATCCTGCACTATCAGTCGCGCTTCTGAGAGGTCGGCATCCTGAAAAACCTGAACTACTTCTCCGTTTGTTTCTGACGTGCATTGGAATATTGTCTCGCCCGCCGTCACTGCACTCGCAGGCAATAGTGCCATTAGGAATATTGCATTTTTCATCATTGTGTTTCCGATCAAAGAGGTTGAGCTTTCAGGTTTGAGTGGTCCAGGTGATGGTTAGAATTCTAAGCAGCACAAATCTTCAGCTTGTGTTCAGGCCGCAATCGGAGGCTTCCCAAAACTCACACATACCCGCAGGCCCGGTTTGTTGTTTTCTGCGGTGATAAGTGCGCCGTGCCGCATTGCGATGGCCTTAACAAGCGATAGGCCGAGCCCATTTCCGGTGTCGTTTTTTGGGTGGTCAATTCGGAAAAACGCGTCAAAAATCTTGCTGATTTGTGGATCCGGAACCCCCGGTCCGTTGTCTTCGACAACCAGCTGTATCGCTTCAGTCGTGGCCGTAAGGGAAATCCTGATCCAACATCCAGGAGGGCAAAACCGGAGTGAGTTATTTACAAGATTGACGAGCAGCCGCTGCAGCATGTTTTCGTCGCCCCGTATCAAAATTGTGTCGGCGTTATAATCAGCGGTGATGTGTTTACCTGCTTCGACGGCGACCGGGTGAAACGCCTCTGCCACATTCTCAACGAGCGCACTCAAATTGACGGTCTGAAAGCTTATCTCATGCCCGCCCGCCTCGATCTGATATACTCTGAGTATTGTGTCGAAGGCGGTTCTGATGCGACTAAGGTTTTTCTCTAAATCGTCGAGGCTTGGTCGCGGGTCACCACCATACTCAACTTCGCTATATACCTTTTGTAAAGCCATGAACCCGTTCGTCAAAGGGCTCCTCAAATCGCGGGCAATTGTGACCGCAGTGGATTGAGCACAGTTGAGTGAGCTCGAAATCCAGTCGAGACGTCGGTTGACCATATGGCAAATTCGATCGCATAGGTCGCTTGTATCTGACACGGGAAGACGAAGACTGATATCTTCTTGAAAGGCCTGATCGAGGGTTCGCTCAATCCATTGAAGTTTTCGATGGTCTTGAGCGCTGAAGTAGTAGCCAAGACCCAGGACAGCGGCAGTTGTCGAAAGCGTCAGCAGCAACAACCCTTCCCAAAGGGTTGTCAAAGCCTGATGAAGTGTTGTCAGGCTGCGGGCGACCACTGTGCGATACCCAAGATACTCTGATATATGGAGAAGATAGACCGGGGCGGTCCCACCAAGTTGCAAAAAATCCGGATCGACCTCGTGCCAACCTATCGTATCCGGCGTTTTCGCAACTGATCCAGCAAGTGCTGAACCGTTCTGGTCGAACAGCGCGACTACGTGAAGCCCAGTTCGATTGGGACTATTCAAATGTTCAATTGCTCGCTGAACTGCTTCTGAGCCGCCGTCCAGTAAAATCTCATGAAGCAAGAGCTCTTCATCGAGGATTTGTAGCTGGAGATCACTGCGAAGCCTGTCTGCAAGCGCTAAGTAGGCAGCATAGCCAAACACAGCAGTTATGATCCAGACTATCAATGCTGCGAAACAAGCCGATCGGAACGGGACTCCTGAGGGAATGCTAAAGCGGCCCATGAAGGCTGTATCCAACGTTTCGAGACGTGTGCAAAAGTGGCGTCTCGAAGGGTTTGTCGATCTTCGACCTCAGGCGACTTATATACGTTTCAATCACGGTCGAATTTGGATCAAAGTTGTAGTCCCAGACTTGCTCCAAAAGCATGTTGCGTGTCACGATCCGACCGGCATTCCGCATCAAAACTTCCAACAGCGCAAATTCACGGGGCAATAAGTCTATTGTAACGTCTTGCCTTTTCACCACCCTGCTGAGCAGATCCATCGAAAGATCGTGGACTTGAAGCCCAGTTGAGGCAATGCTGGTCGGCTGTCGTCTGATAATGCTGTTTAGGCGCGCCAGAAGTTCTGAAAAATGAAAAGGCTTAACCAGGTAGTCATCCGCACCTTCGGTCAAACCCTCAACTCTGTCCTGAACGTCGCCTATTGATGTGAGGAACAAAACTGGGGTCTGTTTCTTCGCGGCCCTCAGGGCCTTGAGAACAGAGAGACCATCCATTCCGGGCAACATACGGTCTAAGACTATGGCGTCACATTCGTTGTACAAACAATATGAGAGAGCATCTCGACCATCATCATACCACTCCACACTGAAACCGTTCGATCTTAGCCCGGAATTGACAAATTCGGCGGTCTTTTTGTCGTCTTCTGCGACGAGTATTTTCATTTCAAGACCTCCGACTTTACCGTTGGATCCGTTTATCGCAGTTACCAGTGCGGGGTTAACTGAACTCAGCCATAACGGGATGGCTAAGTCCATTTGGCATTTCGTTGCAGACTAGAGGCTGAGCGTTTCTTCAACAGCTTTTACTTGCAATCGGGCGAGCCCCAGATTGGCGGTCTTCTTGTCCAACGCGACATACACAAAAATGTTTGGGTTTTTGTCCAGTGGACGAACCAGATGAAACTGTTTGCCAAGTGTGATCAGAATGTCTTCGATGGTATCGTTAAGCTTCAAAGCTTCAATTGCCTGAAGTTTGGCACGAACGACTTCAACATTCGCTGCCCCGGCAGTATCAAGATCAAACTTGGAACCGCCTTCTGCGCCTAATGTAAGGCCTGTATCGCTGTCGACGAGGCACGCCCCTAGAAGACCTTTGATTTCACTTAGTTTAGAAATGTCCAACGACATGTTTGGCTCCTTTTTAGCCTTAGAATTGTTGATCTGACCCGCACCGCGCATTTGATTGATTGGACGAGTACTGTTGTTTGCAGGTGGGATGGTAATGACGAGTTTTTGAACCAAGCCAAACCTTTCGCCAAATCTGGCCAGCACAGAGGTGGCATCACCTTTATGTCTCGACATTTGCTATCCAATTCTCGCTGTGATCGTGGAAGTAGAATGTCGAACTGGTTGCCTGTTGCTTCGAACTGCTTGGGCGTGAAGAAACAGCTGATCAACCAATCTGTCATCCAAACAAGGGAGATCGCCTGTCCCTTGACGGGGAAGACACTTGGGTTCTGATGTCACTTTCAAAACTGCGGTGCTTGGGTCTCGGGAGTTATTGTGCCCTCTGTGCAAAAAACTCAGTGCGGCAACGCAGGCAAGGGCCAAATATTGGGCAGTGTTGGCTGTAAGAGCCAGTACACTTTCCGAACCAAGAAGGAATGCGGGCCACAAATGACCGAGCTCAAAAAGAACGCCAGCCAAAACGGATAAAACAGAACTCAGCATCAGACCTTCGCCTCGTTACCAAACGACTAAGTGGTCCGTAGAGTATTCAGAGTTTTAACCGACCTTTCAGAAAGCTTAAACATTTGTAAGAATTTGTTTTTACGTTGACGAAAACTGGAAGCTTTGGCGCCAGTGGTTCATCAACAGTCCTTGCGAGCA
The DNA here is from genome assembly GCF_056542325.1 of Ruegeria sp. AD6. NCBI lineage: Bacteria > Pseudomonadati > Pseudomonadota > Alphaproteobacteria > Rhodobacterales > Roseobacteraceae > Ruegeria > Ruegeria sp. AD6. The sequence continues at coordinate 12,072 of NZ_JBQFZQ010000010.1, forward strand.
TTCAGACACCGGCTTTGGCTTAACGCTGAAACACTTGCTATGCCTTCTACGGATGAAGGCAAGCAAGTTGTTGGTCTATTGAGGAAAGTCGCTAGACTTCTGACGAATTATGCGATGGCACAACCAGCTAAGAAGCTGTTACGATCTGGTCAAGCTCCACAAAACGGTTGAGAAGCCTCTGCATTTTTTCAGGTAGAAGGACTTAATACGAAAGCATTAAATACTCTCAGACGGGAAGTGAACTGACTGAAGGTCTGATGCAAGCTGACATTAAGTAAACATATCGGACCCGATCACTCACGCGGCTGCAAAGTATAATTAATTGATCATCTGATAAATTTAGCCAGCGAAAACGCTAACTTAGATTCCACGCCAAACAATCTGCAAAGCACTCCATAGCGTCGCCAAAATTCATCTGACGTTCATCAGCAGAATATCAGCGCTTCATCCGAGCGCGCTATCATATCCTACTGAGATAGAAAAACTTGGTTCTCCAGGAACAATCGTCGGTTAAAGGGATATCTTTGTTGTTGGATCGACGCGAGACGGCGACGTGCAGAAAAAGGACATTCGGCCAAACTTACTGTTCTTTCACTTTCGCCCTTATCCTAATGATCGGCATTGGTTTATCGAACAAGGCCACAGCACAGACAGCGAGTTTTCGCTCTGTCGATACAAATTCAGACGGCGTTCTCAGTTTCAACGAACTCGTGGCTGCATTCGGGGAAGCAGGCGCGCGCAGGTTGATTGAGGATATCGACCAAAATGGCGACAACCGCGTTACGATCCGGGAGTTACGACAAAGCTCAGACAAGAAGAGTGGTGATCGAGACGGGCGTGAAGATCGGGAAAATCGGAGCGGAGGAGAGCGCGGCGACGACAATGGCGACTCTGGTGGAACGGGCGACGGCGACGACAGTGATGACGATGGTGGAGATGATAACGGGGACGATGATGGGGATGATGGGGATGATGACGACTGATCGTCGTCCAGCCGTCGCCGGGTTTTTGGCCCAATCCGTCCAACTCCGCCAACCCGGACTCAAATCCATTTCGGGGCTGCCATCAAGCTAAGCTTGCGCCCATTACTACCACCAGCGCGGCACGTTCATCTACTGTTCATTCAATCGCACCATGCCCCTTCATGCGCCTTTGCAACCTTTCTCACATGGAGCTGACAAAATGAAACCATGGACACGTCAGCCACGGAGCAAAGCATGAAACAGTTTTCCCCAATCCCCCTCAGTGCTTGTGAAATCGCAAAATGGGCATTCACAACCCGCCGCGTTGATCGGTCGGATGTTCACGGCCTCAGCACTCAGATGAGCAACGCAAAAGCAGGTGATCTGATTCTCTGCGAGATCGTCGAGATCGGGCACCACAAGAAAATACAGCTGGCCGAGCGGCGTGTTTCGACCAGCTATCCGGGCGATTTTGTTGTTTTGTGCCTGGGTGATCGCTATGCGCCAGACCAGTTTCTTGCCAGCGCCGTTGTCGACAATGATCTCATCGATCTGGTTGCGGGCGGCGGTGTAGCGGGCCGGGTGGATGCCGCGCATATCCGTATGGAGGACCCCACAAGGTTGAAACCTCTCGGTCTTCTGACCAACGCTAAAGATCAAGTAATCAACATCGCGGATTACGCCTTGCCCCAGTTGCCTGCCAATGACCGGGTCACTGTCATCGGCGTTTTTGGGGCATCAATGAACTCCGGCAAGACAACAGCTGCATCAAGCCTGGGCCATGGCTTGATGCGTGCGGGGTATTCTGTGGCAGGTGTCAAAGCCACAGGCACCGGCGCCTTTGGCGATTTCAATAGTTTCGAGGATGCAGGCGCGGCTGCGCTTGATTTTACGGATGTAGGAATGGCGACAACCTATCGGATGTCGTTGGAGAAGATCGAAACCGGCTTTGACACGCTGATAGCTACAGCCGCATCGCGAGGGGCCGAAGTGGTGGTTGTAGAAATCGCAGACGGCGTGTTCCAACAGGAAACACGCGCAATCCTTAAATCCTCGCGCATTCGGGATCGTCTGGACGGTATCCTGTTTGCAGCGCCAGATGCGCTGAGCGCATTAGGCGGTGTAACCGTGCTAAAACGGGTTGGGCTAAGCCCATTTGCGATTTCCGGGAAGGTAAGTTGCTCACCCCTCGCCTCAGCCGAAGCGCTTGAAGCTACCGGGTGCCCGATCCTGTCGCGTGAAGACCTTTGGTCACCTCCAATGATCGCCCAACATGTTGCCCCCCTGATGCGGCACGAACCAGAGAACGTGGCCGCATGACCCCCCTCCCCAGACTGGCCACTCGGGACCGCATCATCGATGCGGTCCTCGTGGCATCAAGCAGCGTCATTCAAGCGATTGCACTAGCCTTTGCTGCTTTCGCAACGCGAGACGCGTTTGGGGCGATTCACGCGGGACATGCGCTTGCTATCGAGACTGTAGCGCAATTGGCCGTCTCTGGTATGGTCACTGCCTCGTGTTTGTTTCTGTCTCAATATCGCGCGGAAGCGCTCGGCCAAAGCTATGCGATCTCATTGCGGCGCGCGCTCTATCAGCAGATCGCACAACTTCCCAAATCACGCCATGAGAGACGCCGGGTCGGCGCGCTGTCCTTAAGGTTTGTTGGTGATTTGTCAGCAGCCCGGCTGTGGTTTGGACGTGGTTTACCGAGCGTCTGCTCTGCAACAGTTGTGATCCCGGGTGCGGCATTCATTCTTTACAGTCTTGATCCCGCGCTTGCGGTCCGTGGCCTGGCAGCGCTCGGTTTGTCGCTACTGCTGGCAGCGACAATGGCCTGGCATCTTGAGCATAGGCACCGAAGACTGCGCCGGCGCCGGGCCAACATTGCAATCTCCATGATCGAACGGATTGCGATTGCCCCCGAGCTCGATCTGATGGGTCGCACAGACCACGAGTTGAAAAAGCTAGGCACGCAAGGTGCGTCACTGCGCAATGACGCGCTGGCGCGCCGCGGTCGCGTGGTCAGCCTTCAGACGCTTCTGCAATTGGGTATGGCATTCGCGAGTCTCTTTATGCTTTGGCAAGCCGGCCAAACAGACATTGCACCTGCAATCGTTGCGGCCTGTCTTGCGGTGATGGCGCTGATCGCTCTGCCACTGCAGAACCTCGCCAGTGCATGGGATTATTACTGCGCTTGGCGCGTCGCGCGCGAGAAAGCTCATCGGCTACTTTCGGAACCGACGGTCAAGCGTGGCGTCGCAAAGCAGACCAATGCCATGGTCATTGACGTCACCGGGAAGATTGACGGAACGCCTGTCACATTCGTTGCCAGACCGAACAGGATCTCAGAGTTGACGGGGCCAAGTGCCAGCAAGCTCGCGCGATGTATCGCGGGCTTTGACACTTATGAGGGCATCGCAGTTCGTTATGGTGATCAGCAAGCCCCACCAAGATTCGCTTTCATCGGAGACGTCCATATCGGGCTTCAGGGCAGTTTACGCCGATCCGCAACCTTGATGTGCCGGAAACGCCCCAGTGATCGCAGGATCGCGAAAGTGTTAGGGCAATTTGGTCTAACCGACCTACTTAAGGCCACAGAAGGTCTCGACCAGCGCATTGCGGAGAACGGCCAAGGGTTGACCTCTGATCAGACTTTGCGGCTGGATCTTGCGCGCGCTGTTCTGGGCAAGGCCGAAGTTGTCGTGATCGCCTCAATCAGATGGACGGCCTGCCTACATCACAAGGCTGAACTGCTCGCGACGTTTCAAAAGCTTTCCTCGGCAACGATCATATTGGCCGATGCCTCTGTACCTTCTAATATTCATGAGAACTCAAAGGTCATTTGATATGCGCTCCTCCACCCTGTTTGGAATATACGCTGCTGTTCTTGTCGGGTTTCTGGGTGGGCTTGCGGGGCTGACCCTCTACAGTTTGGAAAAAACCCGCTGGTGGGCTGCCCGGATATTGTTGGCCCAAGAGTCCTACGGGCTCCATCTCCGGCTTGAGGCAGACCTTTACCGCCTGTTCAAACAGCATGGCGACACGCTTCTCATCGGGGATCGGGATGACGGTGCTCGGGAAGCAGAGCTACAGGTCAAAATCGCGCAAACTCTTGAAGACATACGAAATGTCATTGCGCACGAAATCCAGATAGTTGGTGACGAGGAAATCGAAGAACTGGAACTGCTCGATCAGATTGAAGATGATATTGAATCCGTGAACGCAGCCATCGCCAGCCTCACGGCAGAAGGCAGCCCGATTGAAACCTTTGTTCGTATCGAACGCCTGGCAGCCCTTCTGGATGGGGATATCGATGACGAACTTGACCGAAAAATCAAATCCGCGCTCGACGAAGAGATCGAGGAAGTTGAAGAAGTTCTGACCGAGGCCGCAATTTTCCGGGAATGGAACAAACGATTGGTCTATATGATTGTCGCGGCTGCAATCGGTGCGCTTCTGGTGGCACTTGTGTCGTTCAATCGTCAGATCAGAAAGCCGTTGATCCGACTTGCCGAAGGTATCGGCCACCTGCGCAGGGCCGATTACTCCGAGCCTGTGAGGCTTGGTGGCAGTCGCGAATTCAGGGAACTCGGTACCGTTCTGAATAGCGTGGCCGAAGGTTTGGCCGCACGTGAAGCCAGCCGTGCGGAACAAAAAAGACAACTTGAGCAAACCGTCGCGGCAAGAACGTTCGAGCTTCAGCAACTCATCGACAAACTTGAAACCGGGGAAGAGAACCGCAAACAGCTAATGGCCGATATCAGCCACGAATTACGCACACCGCTGGCGATCATACTTGGAGAGGCCGATGTTACATTAAGGACATCCGACAAACTGTCAGAAGAGGTCTCTGACTCCCTCGCCCGCATCCGAGATTCTGCAAAGCACACCAATCAGATCGTCGACGATATGCTGACTGTGGCAAGGTTCGAGGCCGGTCAGCTTCGCCTTGATCGCAGGAAGACCGACCTGCGAAAGATACTGCACGATGCGGTCGCTATGTTCCCTGAGCCGGTTGAGGTTGAAACGCCCAAGGACAAAGTTCTCGCTTCGGTCGACGAAGTTCGCCTGCGCCAATCCCTTCTGGCATTGCTGCAAAACGCCCGGCGCTATGGCGGTCCTACGATTGAGGCCAAGCTAGATGAAGGCCTTGCCTCTTGCTCGATTGCGATCGAGGATGATGGGCCCGGTTTAAGCGCTGCAGAAAAGTCCCAAGCATTCAATCGCTTCTATAGGGGTTCGAACGCCTCGGGTCAGGGGATCGAGGGCAGCGGCCTCGGCCTTCCGGTCGTAAAATCAATCGTCGAGGCCCACGGCGGAACCGTTGAACTTCAGGACCGTCAACAGGGTGGTTTGAAAATTGTCCTGACACTTCCCAAAGGCCCCCGGATGAAAATTGTGCAAGCTGATACGTGGCGAGAGACAGGCTGATGTTATTTTGTTTTTCTGAATTTCTGTCTTCAGAGCCTAGCAAGCCATATTCCCTTCGGCATTGCGATGGATTGATGCAGCTAGTGAGTTGAGGCCTGGCATGAATATTCTACTTGTCGAAGACGAGGTACGCGTTGCAGACTTCATCCGTCGCGGTTTGTCCGCAGAAGGATGGACCGTCGATCACGCCTCAAGTGGGGAAGATGCGCTAGAACACGCGACCGCAGGCGAATACGATGTCATCCTTTTGGATCTAATGCTGCCCGGAATTCAAGGGCAGGATGTCTGCCGCAAGTTGCGCGCCCGTAAATCCAAAATCCCCATCCTGATGCTAACCGCATTGGACAGCCCCGAAGAACGGGTCGAAGGATTGAAAATTGGCGCTGACGACTATCTTCCGAAACCATTTGATTTCGACGAACTCATAGCGCGCGTTGAAGCCCTGCACCGGCGCGCCAACAATTACGCCAGCGATCTTGGGGAGGCCGTCATCACGTGCGGAACCCTAAGCTTCGACCGGCGGTCTCTCCACGTGTCCGTAGCTGGTGAAGAGGTGCAGCTGTCCAAAAAAGAACGCGATCTTCTTTTGCTGTTTCTGACCAATGTAGGTCGTGTCCTGTCACGAGAGCGTATCCTAAACTCCGTATGGGGCATGAACGAAGATCCATTAACCAACGTCGTCGATGTTTACGTTGGCCGCCTAAGGCGCAAAATTGGAAGCGAGGGTCAGCGGATCGTTACGCTTAGAAATGTTGGGTATAGGATGAGTTGACTAGCACACAGAGAACTTAGTCTGTAGGTTAGTTGGCCGCGACAAATTCAGTATTGTAGAAGATGGTCACTTTCTGTTCTTAGCCGACATTCCCGGCATTCTGACGGGCTAAGACATTGCCCCCCTCGATTGGACCCATCGCCGCCTTGCAAGAAGAAAGCGCAAAATGTGGCGGGTCAGACAACTTTCGTTGGCGCTACGCAATACTCTCCTGCCCTCCCCAAAGGCTGCCGTGACAGCTCTGTTCAGGCATCAGTACCTGATGCAGCGTTTCTTGACCGATCTCGCCATCTTCCGCCAGCAGACCTTTCATTTGGGGGACATACGTGACGGCATAGAGGATTTTTGTGAAGCGATCTTTGGTTGAGTGGTCAGCTAATCATCGAGCCCAACGCCCATTGCTTCAATTCACCTTCTGGCGGCCATTGATCCTGCCTGCAGAGAAGAGTGTGAGGGAGCCAGAACGGCCCATCATACTCTGGACAAAAATGCAGCTCTGATAGATTCCTTCATTGCGTCTAGAGGCCTATGCTCTTTTGGATTACTTGATGCCATCACCAGCTTGGAGGCAGGAGTAGCCTCAAAGCCCAGCCCCTCGTTGACCACGGATAGCCCGATGTGAAGCGACGACCGGCCCAGCAGGCCAACCGCGATCCCTGCCTCTACCGCGGCAATCACGCCAGAAACGCTTTGGCTCGAATAGACGATACGGTATGGCTTTCTGCGGGCTTGTAACGAACTGATTGCAGCGTCGCGCCACCAACACGCTTCATCGAAAAGGGCCACTGGTAGGACTTCATCGGCTGAAAAATCCCGATGTGCCGAAGACACCCAACAAGTCGGGTCTTCATAGAGGAGTTCCTCAAAACCAGATGGAGTTTCGACCTCGTAAACCGCAAGGTCCAACAGCTCTTTGTCGAGCGCATCAGGAAAATGTGCGCTCAAGGCGCAGGTGACCTCCAGTTCGACTTTAGGATGATGACTGGTAAACGCCGCAATAATCTTCGCGAGTTTGGCGCGCCCTTGATCGTCGGGTATGCCCAAGCGTAGTTTTCCGCTCACAGAATTGTGGGAAATCTCCCGCTGTATCGCGTCAAGGCGGGCCGTCACGTCTTTCGCAACGAACAGCAACGTCTGCCCCGCATCGCTCAACACAACCCCGCGACCATGCCGATCAAAAACAGGGCGGCCCAGAATGGACTCCAGGCGTTTGATCTGAAGGCTCGTTGCAGATTGGGACCGGTGGATACGAGCTGCTCCATCCGTGACGCTACCGGCCTCAGCAACGGCGACGAAGGTTCGCAAAAGATCGCTATCCAGATTTTCCATCTATTTTTCCAATATCTGAAATTGAAACTATTCGTTTCAAAGATGGCTCGTGCCACTCTAGTTTTCAAGTTCAAAGGAATAGGCAATGTCCGATCAAACCGCTGCCCATCGACCATCTACCCGGAAAAACCTGATGTGGGGCGTTTCTCTGGTGCTGTTGTCGGGTATCTGTCTTGTTTGGCCGGAACAAGCGGCAAACGCTGCAAAGTTTGTCGTCTTGGGCTTGATTGTCGTCGCCCCAATCGTCATTCCGGGTATCATCCTTGCGGCCTGGATCATTGCCAGCAGCGCGGACACTCATATTGCTGCTGCCTTTGAGGGCAGGACATTTCGATCGGTGTTGGCCGCGTCGCTGATCGGAGCTGTTACGCCCGTCTGCGGTGTTACCGTGTTGCCGTTAATGGCTGGGTTGCTGGCTGCGGGTGTACCGCTTGCACCGATCATGGCATTCTGGCTGTCTTCTCCGATAACGGACCCGGCGATGCTCGCGACCACCGCCGCAACATTGGGTCTGAGCTTTGCGATTGGCAAAACTCTTGCAGCTTTCGGATTGGGTGTATTCGGGGGCGCGATTACGGGGCTATTTTCCAGGGCGCCTTGGGCAATGATTGCGCTTCGCGATAATGATCTCGCTCGCCAACTGAGTGCTGCGAGATGCGGCGAAGGTCAGCCGTTTGATCCCTGGGTATGGCGGTCTGAAGCGAGACGACGTTCCTTCGGCAAACAGTACTGGGCAACCAGTCGGCTTATCCTAATTTGCCTGATACCGGCGTTTACAGCCGAGTACGCCCTGAACACGGCACTGACGCCTGGATCGCTGGCAGTATATGTCGGGGAAGACAAATGGTGGGCCATACCCGCCGCTGTCTTCATTGGTGCCCCAGCCTATATCGACGGGTACGCGGCACTCCCACTGACGCGAGGGCTGATCGACAACGGCATGTCCGAAAGCGCAGCGATGGCTTTCCTTGTATCGGGTGGCGTAGTCAGCATCTGGGGTGCAATGGCCATCGCACCGGTGCTCAAACTGAAGCCGTTCATGCTATATCTGCTGCTTGCTGTTCTTGGCTCGATTGGAGCGGGGTATGTCTTTGGGTGGATCGTCTAGACGTCATAGTCCCAACGTCGGTTTCGTCCGAATTGCGGTCGTGGCGGTTTGGCACCACAAATGGCTGGTTTCGCAACCATTGGGTGACTTGCCGCGCCATACCCAACCACTAACGTCGCTGAAGCGGTTTTATGTGACGCGATCTCTGGTTGAGTGATGGCCGTTCATTGGAGCGAGTACAAAAGACTGCCTCGCGGACAAACCGGACTTGTGCACACGCGGTTTTTGCTGACGCAGCGATTGTTCGCACATGCGGCAGTATGATTGCCGCTGCGCAGCGGTGGGTCGTCAAACCGGTCATTCAGCGTAATTGCGATACCCAAATTTCAACCGTTTTCGCTGCTGCCACGTCAAACAACCTAGACAAGCAACGGAGCCGCCTTTCGCTTATATGGCGATTGTCGACGCAGAAATTTCACACGGCCGCGGCACGCTATTATTGCAACGCAGCGTGCATCGCTGATCCAGCCATCCCTGGGTGTGGCTTGTCTGACTAGGTAGACTAGTCATACTTTTTCAATCCAAGCTTTTGAAATCGAAAATGTTATTAAACGGCTAATCAAAAACGAAAAGCAGCCACCCCTATCGGGGTGACTGAAGTCGGGGAGATTTACGATCTATGCTTTAGAAAGATCAGGTGCCGCCAAAACATGCGGCGTATTGTATGCTTCGAGGTCCAATTGATCTTCGGACTTGGCGATCAGAACGGTGCACGCCGCGTCCCCCGTGACGTTGAGCGATGTCCGCGCCATGTCGAGAATACGGTCGATACCCGCAACGATTGCAACGCCTTCCAGCGGCAGCCCAACCGATGTCAGAACCAGCGACAGCATGACAAGACCAGCGCCGGGAACGCCGGCGGTTCCGATCGAGGCAAGCGTCGATGTCAGGATGATGGTGATGTATTCGGACATGCCCAAGTCAACGCCGAACGCCTGCGCGACAAAGAGTGCAGCAACACCTTGATACATCGCCGTGCCGTCCATGTTGATGGTAGCACCAAGAGGAAGCGTGAAGCTGGCAACCGAACGATTTACGCCCAGGTTTTTCTGAACTGCGGTCATGGTGACCGGCAGCGTCCCCGAGGAAGACGTGCTGGTAAAGGCCACGATCTGAGGTTCAACGATGCCCTGGAAGAACCGCACCGGGTTCAGACGGCCAAGGAATGTAACCAGACCACCATAGACGAACAATGCGTGTAGGATGCAGCCAATGTACAGTGCCGCAATGATCGTACCCAACGGAAGAAGAAGATCCAGACCGTAAGTGCCTGCAACCCAAGCCATCAGGGCGAAAACACCGTAGGGTGCGAACGATATGACGATTTCCGTCAGTTTGAGGATGACCGAATTCAGGGCTTCAAAGAAATCCCGGATCGGTTTTCCCGCGTCCCCAACAAGGTTGATAGACAGGCCGAACATGATGGCGAAGAAAATGATCTGCAGCACTTTACCGTCAGCCGCTGCCGCAATTGGGTTTTTGGGCACGATCGCGATAAGCTGATCAATGAATGGTGGTGCAGTTTTTGCTTCCATCGCAGCGGCGGCGCCTAGGTCGATGCCTACACCAGGCTGGAAAAGTGTCCCAAGAAGAAGCCCGATGGCAATCGCGAACGCAGTTGTGCAGAGATAGAAGACGACCGATTTAAGGCCGATCCGGCCCATACGCGCCATGTCGCTGACCGAGGTCATACCGCAAACCAGCGATACAAAGATCAGCGGTACGATCAGCATTTTGATCAGCGAAAGGAACAATGTCCCGATGTACTTGATCGTTGTTGCAAATTGTTCGTTGCCGGTTGTGTTCAAAATGACACCGACGATGACCCCAAGAACAAGGGCGATAACGATTTGCTTCCACAGAAGCAGGTTTCTCCAGGGCGCGAGAAACCCTGTTTTTTGATTTGTGGTTTCCATGATTACCTCCCTTTCCACTGGGCAGTCGGTATGTCGAACTGCGAGCAATCATGTATTCTTTAACAGCCTAGTGATCGGCCTTACGCCCCAAATGGAGAAACGGCGTTGCAAGTTTTGCAACGCCGTTTCTCAACAGTCAAAAGCACTTGAATTTACGTACTCGCTAACTGCACGCATTTGCGGGCGAGCACATCTGTCGGATCGACTGACAATGCGGCCAATCTCGGGTCACTGGCATCGACAATCAAAGGAAGCTCTGTGCATCCCAGAATGATTGCTTCTGCCCCATTTGCGACCAGATGCCCGAATGCCTGCGCTATCTGCTCGACACAAAGCCCGTCAGTGTATCCGGCTTTCACCCCCTGCGGCCCATAGATGGAGTCCATGACCAAAGCCTGATGGGTTTCGTCCGGCAAAATCGACTGCAGGCCAGCGTTTGAGAGCGCTTGCTGATACAGGCCGCTATGGATGGTTCCGTTTGTTGCCAGGATGCCCACACGTCGACTTTCTGGCGATTGTTCGGTGATGTAGTCCGCTGTGGTGGAAAGAATGCTGACAATCGGAATATCCAGGTGACGCTGAATGCGATCCACATAAGCATGGGCAGTGTTGCACGGGATGGCGATCATATCAGCGCCGCCCCGTTCCAGCTTTTTGCAGGTGGAATAGAGAGCCACTGTGGGATCTGTGCCATTGCTGACCAGGTTCTCGGTACGATCAGGGATTTGCGGATTTTGTTCGACCAGAACTTTGATGTGATCCTGATCTCGCGACGCTTCGGTCGCCCCCACAAGCTTACCCATAAAATCTACGGTTGCAGCTGGCCCGACGCCGCCAACGATTCCCACTTTGAACTTGTGGTGCCGGTCGACCTTGGTCGCGTCCAATGCGTGCCGTGCATACGCAGCAGCCGTGTCGACAGCGGCCATTCCTTCAGGGATCGTGAGTTGATCCAACAGCAGCGGCAACTCCGTCATGCCTGGAACAAAAACTTCCGCCCCTTGCTTTGACAGGTCGTCAAGGGCCTGATCGATCGGAGATATAATCTCAGGCCCCCTGTTTCCTGACTTGAAGCCGCCCACACCATAGATCGCCTTCATCACACTCATTTCCAGTTCAGTAGACGGGTAAATGACCGAAACGAGGTCGCCAAACAGCGCTTCAAATAGCCCGCTCTTTCGGACGAAAGGCGTTGTCAGCACTCCAATCCTTGATGGCGCAGACGGTAGTCCATCAATGGCGTTTTTGATGGCGTCGGTCATGCTGATCAGCTTGATTTCAAGCTCATCCTCCAGTTCCTGCAAAAAGCAATGGGTGATAAAGCACGGCAGCAGAGCTGCGTGACACCCCTCCCGCTCCATTTTTGCCAGAGTATCAAACACATACAGCTTTCGATGCGTGGGATTATAGGCACTTTCCATTGGCGCAACGGGCTCGCGCATCGGTTTCTGTTCGAAGATCAACTCGCGATGGTCACCTTCGGATTTGACCGGGGTCGATTCCACGATCCGGTAGAGCAAATCAGCCCCCGACAGCGCGCCAAGCCCACCGACGATACCAAGGCGTAGAGTTCCGGTTTGTTTCATTCGACAATACTCGCTTGGCCAAAGTTCAGATGCGACAGCGCGATCGCAGCCTGTTCGCTAGGCAGCACTGGCTCAGCTGCTGCTTGCAGGCTCAGACCGTTCGCCTGAGCATGTTTTGCAAGTTTTGTTGCCGCCTCATATCCAATGATCGGCGCCAGTGCGGTGACATGTACAAGGCTGTTTTCAAGCAGGGCCTGGCAACGCTCTTCATCTGCAACGATGCCATCCACGCATCGGGCTGAAAGGACGTTCATTGCGTTCGTTAAAGATCCCATCGTTTCCAGAACCTTGTGGATGATGACGGGTTCCATGGCATTCAGCTGAAACTGTCCTGCCTCGGCGGCCATTGTAACGGTGAGGTCATTTCCGATCGCCTGATAGCAAACCTGATTTACGACTTCCGGGATCACGGGGTTCACTTTGCCAGGCATGATCGACGACCCGGCCTGCACCGCCGGTAGAATAATCTCACCAATTCCGGCACGCGGGCCAGACGACATCAGGCGCAGGTCGTTGCAGACCTTCGACAGTTTGATGCTGACTCTCTTGAGTGTGCCTGAGAACATGACAAATGCTCCAAGGTCAGAGGACGCTTCAATAAGATCTGCAGCGAGCGACAAGGGCTCACCCGAAATATCCCGCAGATGGGCGACGGCTGTTTCACCAAATTTAACTGGCGCGTTAATACGCGTTCCAATCGCTGTACCGCCCAAGTTTACTTCGGTCAGCAGGCGCGACAAGTCGCTTAAGCGATCCACATCTTCGTTTATTGTCGTCGCAAATCCCCGGAATTCGGCCCCTAGAGACATTGGAACAGCATCTTGCAGCTGGGTGCGTCCGACCTTCATGATGTGGTCAAACTCCGCAGCTTTTGCCATCAGAGATTTACTAAGAGAGTGCATCGCTTCAATGAGCGGGCTGATCCGGGCCAGAACTGCCAACCGGATCGCAGTCGGGTAGACGTCATTTGTGGACTGAGAGCGGTTTACATCATCGTTTGGATGAAGGTGGCGGTATTCACCAAATTGTAGCCCTAATTTCTGTAGCGAAAGATTCGCAATAACTTCGTTGGCATTCATATTAGTGGATGTGCCTGCGCCTCCTTGCATAACGTCGACAACGAAGTGTTCGTGATGCTGACCCTCCAGGATTTCATCACAAACCGCGACGATGGCATCAGCTTTTTGGTCGGCAAGCTCTCCAAGCTGCTTGTTAGCAAGCGCGCAGGCCTTTTTGACCGCCGCCAGCCCTGTAATCAGTTCGGGATAATGACTGATCGCAACCCCCGTGATCGGGAAGTTCTCCAATGCGCGCTGGGTCTGACACCCCCATGCAGCAGCCTGCGGAATACTGATTGCACCCAGGCTGTCCGTTTCGGTTCGAGTTGTGGTCATCCAACGGCCTTTCGCTTGAAATCTTATGTGCCGAAATAGAGCGGTCACATCCCCGATGTGGATTGGGGTTGCTCCGCAAGCTAAGATTTCGACTGTTGCAGCGCCAACGCTATTGGCGCATCATCATTGCAAAACTTGCAACAGCATATGGCCTTATGACGATGCCACCAGAAAGAACCTGACATGGAGATTGATTGGCTTGAAGATTTTCTGGCCCTTGCGACCGCCGGTGTCTTTGCAAGGGCGGCTGATGCCCGCAACATCAGTCAATCCGCCTTCACCCGGCGCATCAAGAACCTGGAGCACTGGGCTGGTACCCCATTGTTTGACAGAAGCGTTCACCCGGTAGAACTCACCGCTGCGGGCAAGGCGTTCCGACAGACCGCAATTGATACGGTAAGTGCACTGACCCTCACAAAGGACGACATCCGCAGCCTGTCGCGCCGCGAAGCCGATACCCTGGACTTTGTGGCCCTGCATACACTGGCGATCTCATTCTTTCCGGCTTGGCTGGGCAAGATGACAGACTACCTTGGCCCTGTAAAAACACGGCTGGTTGCCGAGAATTTTTCCGGTTGCGCCGAGGCTATTCTCAATGGCAGCGCAGACTTCATGCTGTGCTATTCACATCCTTCTGTGCCGACAATATCGGATGAAGCCCGATACCCTTCAACGACAATTGCCAAGGATAAAATTATCGCTGTCAGCGCTGTGAATTCCAGAAACGAACCTGTGTTCAGCTTGGATGAACCGGGCGAAGTACCTTACCTGTCTTATCCGCCCGACACTTTCCTAGGGCGCATATCACAAGTCTGCCTGAAGCGTGGCAACCTACAGGATACCCTGTCCCCGACCTATGAAAACTCTGTTGCTGAGGCGCTCAAATCGGCGTGTTTTGAAGGGCATGGCGTTACGTTTCTCCCAGAAGTTTCTGTGAAACGCGAACTGGCTGAAGGCAAACTAACGAAGGTGAGCAAGCCAGGTTTCGAAGTTGAGATATACGTCAAACTCTATCGTTCAATCGAACGATCCAGACCGCAACTGGAACGGTTCTGGAGGCTCAGCCAAAAGCAACAGTAGCTCCGATCTCATAGCGCTGCTTCTGCGATTTCAAAATCGACACTTGAGTTTTTGGCCAATGTCCAAAAGCGCTCGACAGCAGGGCGGCTTGTTTGCATGTTACGAAAGAGCTTGATCGGCATCTGATGCTCTGCATCGGGATGGCTGATCCGCACAAGAGTTCCATCGTCAAGCTGGGGTTTGATGGCCATCTCGGGAAGCCAGGCAACGCCTAGCCCCTCAAGGCATGCCGCCTTTTGCGCCTCGGCAACCGAGTTTTCGCTTTGCGTGTCCAGCCTGTCAGCCAAATCGGCCCGTTCAATCACGTCTCGGCTTAGACGACCGAGAAAACTCTCCGAGGGGTAGGACAAAAAGGGTAGACGACCCTTCTGGTCAAAGTGAAATAGCGCTGTGCCGTCTGTATCGGCGCGGGAGACAGCAACCAGACAATCATCAGAGACCGTGATGGATGGGTACCACGAATTTTCGGTCAGTACCGCCATTGAGGGGTGGTCATAGCTTAGCATGAAGTCAACGTTGCCAGCCGTCAGTGTCTCAACACAATCTGAAAAATTATCCACGACGAAATTGGTCCTGACCGGGCCGATGGATTTGGATATTCTCCTGATCCAAGAAGGAACAAATGATATAGAGATCGTGTGCAGAACCGAAAACTTCAGCACTTCTCCGGCAACGCCTGAAAGCTGAGTCAGCTCTGCTCGAGCCTGTTGCAACGCGCTGAGTGTTTGACACGCCGTCGAACGAAACGACTCTCCTGCTGATGTCAGTACGACCGGGTGAACACTGCGGTCAAAAAGCGGAGCGCCAACCCAGTGTTCCAGATTTTTGATACGTCTTGTGAATGCAGATTGGCTGACTCTGCGGCTATGGGCGGCCTTTGCGAAAACACCCGCCGTGGCTAGGGCGAGAAAATCTTCCAGCCAATCAATTTCCATAGGTCTGCTCCATAGATCACAAGTAATTGTAACCGTTGGCAAGGGAAGGATGAGTTGCAAACATTGCAATCGTGTTGCGAAGAACACCGAATGCGTTTTGGCGTCCTTCCGTTTGGACCCTGACCAAAGACGTGTATTGCGCAAAGGCCGGTACCAATTGAGCTAAGAATTCCACTTTTCCACACGCCAACGGCAGCGGTGCTCTCCGTATTGCAGCACCGAGCTATTAGCTTTTTTGGAAAAACCACAGTGCGCCCACTCACAGCAGATTTTGAACACTTCGGCTAAATGGCAGCGTTTCCCGTCGCCTTGCAGCAGTGCCACACTCGCGCTTGCGGCAATTTTCTTGCTGCGAGCGCTGGCAGCGAAATTCAAAGGCTTCTGCTGTGGGCTCCTTCGAGTCATTCGCCGCGTCCCGCCTAAATGTCAGGTTTTGAGTTCTCGGAGGGAAGGCCTTAGATAAAAGCCATTGGACATTGCTGAACGGGTGTTACGTGAACCACCTTCTAGTTACATCGTCACCCATCTGGGTCCTCATCGCTCCATTGTCCAATTTCGTAAACACCCTGCTTTTTCATGCGACGTATGAACGCTAGGTAGTTAACTACGCGGTCGATCTCATCCAATTCTCCAGTGGCATAGGCGACCGCAATCATCTTGAATTGGGCCTCAAGATCTTCCGCAATTTTTTCGTCTCGTCGAGCCAGGCCCTTTCCAGTCCTCAAAGAAACAGTAGTTGTTTCGTCTTCGCTCCACATCTCATCGAGATAGGCCTTTAGATTAAGCTCGGGACTATTCGCGCCCAGCTTGCCTACGGCCTCCCATATTGGTTGAAGCCGTTCAGTAAGATCTCTTCGACTGCTAGTCATGTTTCTTTACCTCGCAGTACAGCAGTTCAACGTAGTTGCCCCAATCGATAGACCGCCACTTATACCGATGAGCATGTGTCGCGGAGCATCAACCTTTCTCCGCCGCCTGCTTATCTTGGTTCCAACTGTCGTGGAGACAGTCTGTTTGGATCGAAGTTTTTCCCCCCATCGTCATTTCCCAAACCAAATCTCGTGTCTCTTTCGGGTAAGCCCGAACAAACCCAGCCTCGCAGGGGATTGTCTCAACTTCTCTGCGATCCAGTGCCGGACCCAAATGGATCGCGGCAATCTCAAACTGTTCTGCCATTTGGCCCAGCGTTACATAGTGTTTTTCAAAAGCCTGAATACTCTCTTCAGTGATGTAGTAACGATAGTGCTGCGTGTCCGGGTTTCGCAGCTTTACCTGCTTCAGGTATCCACAATCCCGCAATAGCCGAATTGACCCGATGCTAATTCTCAAGCGCGCCGCCGCATCCAGAAGCGACAGGTCGCCGGAAAACACGCGCTCCGATTTCTCCAGGATCTCAGCGCAGTCGATAAGGATTCCAGCCAACCCCTCTACGTCCGGATCTCTCCAAACGCCGGTCAGTCGGCCTGCTGCCCAATCGGCGACAACGCGAGCCAGGGCCACCCTGCTCTGTCGGCTGTACTCCGAGAGGGGCAACCTATGACGTGCCCGAGAGGCAATGCGCAGGCCTTCAAGCCTAGTCAGCAAGGTCTGTACTGAGGACGATGGAACATAGCGAAGAGACGTTCCAAAACGATAAGCTTCCAGAACATTATGCCGGATCAGTGCCTTAACATGGACCGGATGGATATTCAGCTGGACCGCGGTGGATTTGGTATTCTGCAACCCAGACCAGAAGTCGAGCACGGCAGCCAGATCCTCATGGCTGACATCTTTCATGTATGACAGGTCGCTCGCATTTATACCGCGAAGATGGGCGAGAATACCTCGCACCCGAACCTCGCCAACCCCATGTAGCTCCCGCGCGCGTTCAAGCGTGATGAGTTTGGGCGCTGAGATTTCCGTACCCAGAACTTTTGCGCCGGTCTGCAGCGGATAGTTTTCACGCACAAAATCCTGCACGCAAGCCCTTAGCACTGCTGTCGCCGGGTCCTCTTCAGTGTCTTTAAGCCAGGTGTAGAATTCGCCCATATCTGTCGTGAAATAAGACCGTTTAGAGGAAGACTGGCGCCTGGCACGCTCCAACTCAGATTTCAGGGCTTCCGGCCCACTCTTCAGAACCTCGAAACCAGCCGACATGCAAGCACGCTCTTGTTCGAAGTCCAAGCCCGAAAGGTAGACGCCCCGGTCCATAGCAATCGCCATACCTAATGTCAGAGCGGCCTGATGAAGATGCGTCAGCTCCAGCGAGTCCAACCAGTCATCAGCGACCCCAAAGTCAATTCGGCGGCTCAGGTAGGTTTCAAACGAAGATCGCCCAAGCGTTGTTGCGTCTTGAGCGGCTTCAAAGATCAGATCCTGATGATGCATCACTTGCTCAACCACGTCGTAGGTGAGATGCGCATGCGACGCATTGGGAAGCTGGAGCAACGGTACGCTATGTTTGGCACAGGTCTTGATCGGCAGCACCAACCATTCAAGAAGTTGGAACGCGTTCTCAGGACCCGACCCATCGATGACATCCACAATACACTTCGGACAGATTCGGGTGGTAGCCCGGCGGAACGAACCGGAGGTGGCAAAGGAATGCCCGACGCGGTACCGACAGGGGCCAACCAATCTGGCCGCCGCCAACTCCAACGCTTCAAGTGGCACCCCAGCCAGTTGTGACAGCCGCTCCAGCTGATCCGGATGAGCCGAGCAGATATGGGGCCATCTCAGACCCAGATCTGAGCAGAATTCCCTCGTAACACTAAGATTTCGACGTGACAGCCGGGCGACATAGGAAGCAGGCGTCTCCATGTGATGATGAGGCAGAGTGAGAGCGAGTTGTCGTTTCATTGCAACCCTCTGTCCAACGAGGGATCGCCGTGATCCAACCAGCCCATGATGGTCCTAACATCTATGCTAATGTAGTCTTGGGCAAGGAATGGGTTGAAAGCAGGTATACACCCCGACTTGCGCCGGAATGCTTCTGCAAAATGTCCAAGTCGGAGCTGGGTTTCTCCGTCGTAAAGCGCCTCTTCTATCCCACTCAGACACATTTCGATGATCATTCCAAACTCATTGCCACCTGCGTGAACCAGCCGCTTGAGAAACTCTCTCTGTTGAAGTTCAATGGAAGGTGTCAGACCAGACTTCCGAACGAACTCAGTAAAGATCTCTGTGATCTCGGGTTCGTGGGATATCCAGCTCACTGCACCCAAGTGCACAACATCTATGCGCCTTTTAAGCTGAACATCAGAATTGATCATCTCGATCAGATCGGGCGTGCCAGACAGAACAAGACCAACCGGCCAGTCCTTATCGTTCATAAGCGATTTCAGGGTGTTCACCACATCATTTCGGGTTTTGACGCCTTTGCTGATGTAGAGGTCCTGAGCCTCGTCCAGATGCACAAACAGGGTCCTTCGCAGTTGGAGAAACTGACGCACCTGCGTCCAGATGATCCCAACCGATTTGTCCCGAGCGAGCGGATATCCCAAACCGGACAGGATCGTCGTACCAACATTCTTTAGCGTCGCTGGTGACGGCACCAGTAGCCGGATCACTTCCGCCACATCCTGTCCCTCCGTTGGCAGGATCAGGTCAGTGTGATTGTCAAACAAGCGGTCTGCGGCGGTGGATTTACCACTGCCAGACGCCCCGATCAAAGCAATACCGCGGGCCTCACTGCGACTACCCAATCGGATAGCCGCTCGTCTTCGGCGCAATTGACGATCAAAAACCAGTTTGAGATCGTGGAACACCTGGTGTGAAACGAACATGTCTCTAAGACGTGCAATCTGGACGTCGATCTCATCAGATGGATCGCCAGGGAGATCAGTCATCTTCAATCCTCCATTTCGAAATCCTCGAACGATCCTCATCAGGGTTTTGCTCCCGGACAGCACTATCGTCGGAGCCTTCGTCGTCCTCGTCTGATAGCGAGATGACATGCCCGAATAGATCTGGCTCCGGCGGAAGGTCAAAGTCTTCAGGATCATCCGTTTCGATGCTTAAACCTAGGAACAGATCTTCCCTGGCCCGTCTAAGCCCTGCAGGTGTCTGACGCTTCAGGACAGCCCCGAACCTGCGTTCTTCATCGGAGGTCTTTTGGATGATGGCATGCAATGCGTCAGAGACAGTCTTCTCCTGAAGCACGGCCTCAGCCTTGTATTTAAGCCGCAGCTGACGCGCTGTCGCTTCCCACTGTTCATATGACACGGCGTCAAAGCACTTCTGCAGAGCGCGCGCCGCATACCACTTTTTCCCGATCTGAATCATGATCCAACCGAGATCGTTCAGGTCAACTTTTATTTGAACGTGACGGCGACGGTCGTGCACATAGAACTCACGAAGTACCTGGCAGTTGTAGTCGATGCCAAACAGCCTCACTCCTTTGCCAAAAACACGCCTGCGATACCTCACACCAAAGGCTTTGCGTCGGGTGGTTTCAGCGAGCTGGGGGACAATACCCATTTTCTCGGCGAGGCGTTTCCAGCAATTATTGGGGGTTTCGCCGTTCAGCCCACGGTGCGGCATGTTGTGATACACGTCCACAACGAACCTGATGAGGATTTCCATCAGCACGTCATCTGAAAGAGAAGCCATCTCTTCCGAAGGGTAATCTCCTCGCTCTTTAGGATCGGAAAATGTGCGACCGGCGAGGAGAGGCATCAGGGCCGTCCCAAAGGTTCGAAAGATACGCTCCACGCGCCCGCGCAAACGCGGTAGCCCGCCGCGAGGCGTCTCAACAACCCCATGTGCATCAAAGACCGCACTTCGAAACGCGTCGTCCACAAAAGCAACGCCAAGATCGGTCACCAGGGAACTCACCCCGCCGTAGTGATGCCAGGTCGATTTGCAGCCAGCCGCTATCGCAAGGTCCGATTTATCGCGTGTGATGTCAGACAAAAGAGCCATGGCGTCTCGGCAATTCGGCTTTTCCGCCAGTCTCATGCCCACCACACATCGCGTGGCACAGTCGATCGCGAGGTAAAGCCAACGACGCCCACGATCCAGCTTGGCGAGCTCTTCGGGACTCAAATGATCCAGCGCGCCTCGTTCAGCAAGTATCGTGATCAGATCAACGCACCATTCATCTATCTCAACACGCTCCATTGGATAGCTAGCTGTGACACCTTCCTCATAGAGCGCGAACTTGCGATTGGCGTAGTCCACGCCGTGCCTTTGGACGCATGTGAAATACGGATCAAGCTCAGAAAGTGCGCGCTCAACTTTGCGCCGCGAAGGAATTGTGAGCTCCGGCTTACCCTCCACCACTCGTTGCTTGTTCACAGTTTTGAACCGGTCCCGGCACACGTCCGCGACGTTCTTCTTGGTCAGCCTTTTCCGGGTCAAATAGGCTTCGAGGCATTCGCCCAGCAATCTCGAAGCCTCCAGGCAGAACCGCGCAGTCCGGTTGCCAGACCTATGTGTACCCGGGATCAACCCGAGCGGAGAGCCGCCTGCTTTCTCGTATCGTTTCACCCATTCTCTTAAGGTTCTTGGACTGGGAGGATCACGGAAAACGTTTTTCTTCCCGGCCCTCGGGTTCCGCCAATTGCTTTGGGCAGCCCGTGCCTGTTTGTTCACATGGGCCTCGATGGAAGGAATGACGCTCTGAAGCGAGAAATCTGTCCGCTTCGCCTCATCGACACGCTCGAACTGGTAAAACCCGTCGACCCAGGAGAAGCGCCAGACTACTTCGGATCTCACGTCATCTGGCAAGCTCGCTATTGCTTCAACACCCGCACTCATTCGCACGTCCTGGCGTTCAGGTAGATAATACCCGGGATCAAAGGTCACATCAGGTCTTTGAAGGAGGTCGGCAAATTCGTCGAATGTGAGAGACAGGTTCCTGCCAGTCTCATCAAAATCTTCGAATTGGTAACCAAAGTCGGTTTTCCGGTCTAATTTGTACTTCCGGCCGTCAACAGTCAGACGGCCAAAGACACTCACTCTGAAAGGCAGGTTCATTTTGCACCCCCCTTCGAAAGCAGAGTGTCGAGATCAATCAGGTGCTTTCTGTCGGCCGTGAGTATGTCTTCAAATATCCCAATCACAATGGTCCTGAACCCTGCGCCACCGAGCCCCAACAACTGGCACATCTCGTCGACCGTGACTGGGAAACAGACGTCGCAGGTGATGGATTTGAGATAAGCTTGATGCCCCGAATTTCTCGTCTTTGAGAACTCAACGAAACGTTGTGCGTTGAGGGCCTCTGCGCGGGAGAAATCGCGCTCTGTAACTAACACGATGTCATCGGCAAAATCCTTGCGCATCGCCGCGCGGATCTGCTGAAGCTCGCGCAAGAAATTCTTCTCCAGCACCACCTTCCACGGCTTCACTGCTATAGCCAATCGGCGACCGTTTTTTAGCTCCGCCAAGAAGTCTATGAAGTGGGTCTTCCGATTGCCTGATTGATCGCGGTAGCTGATGAATTGCGGCTGCTCCCAAACGTCGGCGACTGCAGGGTTAGCCAGCAGCAAAAAAAGCACCCGCTGTTCCAGTTTGCTTTCAAATTGAACGACCCTCGGGCAGTTTTGCCCAGGCAATTGCATAACAACACCGCCTCTGGAGCTATGCGTCGATCTCCGGGGAATACCCCGTGTCGCACGGCTGGGCTCAGGCGACATCTCACCCGTCAGTGTGAACTCTTCATCTTTCATGTCTGTGATTTGGAGCGCCGACCAGCTTGGCCTGATCGTGCCTCTCCACCTTCTTTTGGTGTTGCTTGGGCAAAGCCAAGCCACCTCATCGCCAAAAGCGACGACGAAACAGTTGACTTTGCGATCATCGCGGGGGAAGAAGGTGTATCGGTTGAGTATCGATACTGAATTCAAAGGCCTCGATGGGTTGCCGCCCTCGGGGCCTTACTCTTTCTTCCATTTAATGCGGTTGTTGCTAGCTCATCTTTGGGCACCTCCATTATCCATAGCGTTCCGGCCATAGAGCCTCAGGTGTTGTCCCTAGCTTTTCTGCTATGGCTTTCTGGACGTAGTCGGAGCGCCTGTATCCTTGTGACACAGTAGACACTGAGCTGATGGAACGGCCGATGTCTCGGCTCAACTTCGCCAGTGAACTGCCCTTAAGCCGAAGGTCACATTTGATCTGCTCATGTTTGGCGAGATCGACAATCAAATTCGCTGTCATGTCAAAGGTTCCGACTGATTCCGGTTACCGAAACCTACCAAAAGACCTCGCATATGTCATTTTTATTGTTTTTTAGCAATGTGTTACACATTCATGCCCCAATGTTTCAATGTCATGTCGGAAGACAATCAGCTAAGCTGCTGAAACGCCGATGGCTTTGCGCTAAGAGACGCAAATTGAGGTATCTGACGTTGAAGGAACTGGGTAAGGTTTGAACACAGTAGTCGAAATAAAGTGCGGCAGAGTTCCGACTATTTTCGTGAGAGAGACGCCAAATGCGTGGCAGCCATACCTGCGCCGCAAACTCCTAGCTCTACTTAAACTTAGCAAATCCCATAAGGAATTTGCTGAGCGGCTCGGAATTAGCCCGTTGGTTGTGCGACGGCTCCTGGATTTGCTTGGCGTCGACTATGTTCAACGTCTCTATAGGCAATATCAAAGGGGAAAGACCTGTTCAGATATTGCCAATGCAAACGGAATGAAGCCAGCAACGCTGTCCAAACTCTTTAGGGAACGCGGCTTCGGAGTGCAGCGCGGGGTTCGTAAACCCAAAGTGCCAAAACAAAAGCTGCGCCGCATCTGGATAGAGACCCAGATAATCAACAGGGTGGCGCGAGAATTCAAAATCCATTGGAAAACGGCGCTAAATCTGCTCGAGGATGAAAAGCTGATCGTGGATTATAAAGGTCGACCGGGAAAACTCTCAAAATCATCACGGTCGCCGTAGGTTTTTCGCATGCGTCACAGGGGCATACTAGCAGACCTAGGCAACTCTTGGTTCGGCCCGTAACCGACTTTGGTCGCACCAGTGGATGCCGCAATGCGGCTTCCCGGAATCGGACGTATGAGCCACGCTGTCATCGGTTTCCAGCTTTTGCCCAACGCATTAATTCTATCTATGTTCGGATTGAGTTGGTCACTGGTCGGAGAACATAAAATCCTTGGAACTACTTTTTTTGTTGTTCGCTGTTGGCGCAGCGTTTCTATATTTTTATCTGAAATCCCCAACAGTGATTGGCGCAGAAGGCGAGCGCCGCGTCAATGCGGCGCTTAGCCGAAAACTAGATGAACAGGACTTCATCCTACTCGAAGATCTCACCTTACCAACTGGCCAAGGCACGACACAAGTCGACCATATCGTCTTGTCACGTTTCGGTGTCTTCGTAATCGAAACCAAGAACATGTCAGGATGGATTTTCGGTGGCAAGAACCAAGCGCGTTGGACGCAAGTCATGCGTCGCCACAAATCACAGTTTCAGAATCCCCTTCGCCAAAATTACCAACACCTAAAAGTCGTCCAAGACCTGCTTGGAATCAGGCCGGATCAGCTGGAGAATCTTGTCGCATTCGTTGGCTCCGCGGAACCAAAAACCGAAATGCCAGCCAACGTGTTTTGGAGCAGACGAGACCTGTCGAACTACGTTGCTTCAAGGACAACTGTTCAGTTCACTGAAAACGAGGTGCACGATTTTGCCCGTAAACTGCGCTGCAGCGCTTTGGAGGCCAACAAGGAAACACGGCGCGCGCATGTCCAGCACGTCCGAGAAAAAGCCATCCAAAAGGAAACTGATCTCACGAAATGCCCCCGGTGTGGATCGAAGATGATCGAAAGAGCTAATCGAAAGACTGGACAATCCTTCTATGGCTGCTCGCGCTATCCGAAATGCCGGGGCACGCGACAAGTGAAATGATCTAGCGAGTCTTAGCAGCGGGGCGGCTACCGAGCCGAAACAAAGCGGCCCAATCCTGACGTTCAGTACAGTGTCGCGATGCTGTGGTCGCAGCCCGCTTTCCAGACATTCGCTGCGCCCGCGAGTTAACTGACCTGCTCGAACTTACCCACTGCGGACAAAGCAGTCGCTACATTTATGGTCGGTCAAGGGTTTTTTGGGCTTAAGCTGTACCGTCGGAAATTAATCGGCTTTGGGCTACAACGCGCTCAAAGCGGGCCTTCACGTAAGAGACATCAATTGCATAGGTCCGTTGTCCACTATTAGTTTGGGGCTTCATTTCGTTGTCGTAATATGTATCCGAAGAAATCGACGAAAGGGTTTCGATGTTGCTTGGTAGTGCTGACTCCCGGCAGCGCCTATTGTTCATAATCAGAAACAGAATTTAACGGCAGGAGGGTCGAGTGCATAGCATCTCTGATCGAAGTATGTTCGCCACCAAAGTGGCTGAAGAAGCAGGCGCGTTGGCTATTAGATATTTTGGAAATAGAGACACTCTGGTGGTGGACGCAAAGGGTGCTCAGGATTGGGTCAGCGAAGCCGACCGGAATGTCGAGACGTATGTTCGAGAAAAAATAACCGAGGCCTATCCCGATGACGGAATCTTCGGAGAGGAGCATGATGCGAAATCAGGGTCCAGCGGGTTTGACTGGGTGATCGACCCAATTGACGGCACCACGAACTTCGTAAACGGCATTCCGGCGTGGACGATCGTCCTGGCGGTTGTTGCAGAGGGACAAACACAAATCGGTGTCATTCACGAGCCGAACGTGGCTGAGACCTATGTCGCCATGCGGGGGGCGGGAGCAACGCTCAACGGGCAGCCAATGCAGGTCGCATCAGGCGTCGATATGGCAAGTGGGACCGTCTCGGTCGGATATTCGAACCGCATCGAAGCGGCAAAGGTGATCCCAATCATTTCAGCCATCATCGAACGCGGGGCCATGTATCATCGCAATGCAAGCGGCGCGCTGTCGCTTGCCTATGTCGCGGCAGGCCGGCTGTTGGGGTACGTCGAAGAGCATATGAACGCGTGGGACTGTCTTGCCGGTCAACTGTTGATCGCAGAGGCCGGTGGTGTCGTCGAAGAACAGGACGCCAATGAAATGATCCGCAATGGTGGCCGCGTCATTGCCGGTACGCCAAAGATCTTTGATGATCTCAAAGCAATTTGCGAGAAGGCATGGCACGTCTGATTTGCGTCAGGCGATAGCACGCCAGCCGGGGCTACAGCACAGCGTGTCCAAATCAGCGCTCCAGAAATGCCCCTGCCCAGGCTGGTCGTGCTGGCGATCAATCCGCACTCCCGAGAGATGACACCAGAGCAGCGTCCCAACCGCGCCATGGGTTACGATGGCAAGATCACCACCTTCGTGCGCGTCCATGATTGACGTGACTGCCCCGACAATCCGGGCCTGAGCATCTGTCGCGGTTTCCCAGCCGCGAAAGCTCACGTCGGGTGCAGCGAAGAATGCATCGGCGGCGGCTTCGAACTGGTGCGGTGGCAAGAAACCGGTGGCACTGCGGTCGTTTTCGCCCAGCGCCGGGTTTACCTTCACCTCAAGGCCGTGCGGTTTGGCCAGGATCGCAGCTGTCTGTTCTGCCTTGCGTTCGGTGCTGGACCAGATGGCGCTGACCGAGGCCATGATCGGCGCATTTGCAAATGCTTCGGCCCGGGTGCGGCCCACCTCACTCAGTTCCCAGTTGGTGATTGCGATCTCTGGGTTCACGACCACTTCCGGGTGCGAAATGATAACGAGTTTCGGCAATGTCAGCCCTTTGGCAGCAAAACCGGTCCCCGGTCTGCAAAGGCCATTTTGACGTCAGCGCCCGGCTGCAACGGGTCATCTACGTCGTCCTGCACGGCAAACACCTGTCCGAATGCGCCGGTCAGCGTGTATTCCATGCGCACGCCGACATAGGTAGCCTTGGAGACTTTTGCCGGGATGCCGGTTTCGTATCCGATTAGGACGCGGGACGGACGCACCGCCAGCGTTGCCGGACCCACGGGCAAATCGCGAGAGGGCAAGCTGTGGCGGTGTCCTTCGATGTCGATTGTCGCCTGATCGCCATCGACTTCGACGATTTTGCACTCGATCAGGTTCGCTTCACCGATGAAGTCAGCCACGAAGCGGTCGATTGGCGCGTCATAGAGTTGTCGCGGGGTCCCGATCTGGGCGATGGCGGCGTTACGCATGACGACGATTTCGTCGGACACGGCAAGCGCTTCTTCCTGATCGTGGGTTACATAGACAACCGTCAGTCCGAGGTCCCGCTGAATGGAGCGAATGTCTTCGCGCACCTGTCGGCGCAGTTTGGCATCGAGGTTCGACAGGGGTTCGTCAAAGAGCAGCACCTGCGGTTCCAGCACCAGCGCGCGGGCGACTGCGACACGTTGTTGCTGGCCTCCTGACAGCTCGCTAGGCAAACGGTTGTCGAAGCCTTTGAGGCCCACCAGTTCCAACCCGTTGAGCGCGCGCGATCTGGCCTCGCTCTTATCAAAGCCTGAGAATGTCAAACCGTACATCACGTTTTCCAGCACGCTCATATGTGGGAACAGGGCGTAAGACTGAAACACCATAGACACATCGCGATCAGTCGCGGGCAGCTTGGTCACGTCGCGATCGCCAATCACGATCCGGCCCGAGCTGGCCATCTCCAGACCGGCAATCATGCGCAGCGTCGTCGTTTTGCCGCAGCCCGATGGTCCCAGGAGCGTCACCAGTTTACCTGCTTCCACATGCAGGTCGATGTTGTCGACGGCCACGACATCTTTGCCAAATACTTTTGTCACTCCTTCGAACCGAACCGGCGCGGCTTTACTAGCAATGTTGGTATCCGTCATGTCGTTCTTTCCGCTCCGATCTGGGTGCGCCGTCCGATCTGCACGCGGCCCACGAGGAATTGCAAAAGCCCTACAGATGCCAGCATCACGAAGATCAGCGTGGTGGAATAGGCGATGGCAAGGCCGTAATCATTGTTCTCGACGCGCCCGATGATGTAGCTGGTCGCCATGTCGTATTCGGCCGATACCAGAAAAATGACTGCCGAGATCGCGGTCATCGCGCGGACAAAACTGTAGACGAGTGCCGCTAGGATGGCGGGCTTGAGCAGGGGCAGGATCACGCGTCGGAACGTCTGCCACGAGTTTGCGCCCAGCGTCAGCGAGGATTCATCAAGCGACCCGTCCAGTTGCGACATGGATGCGATACCCGCACGCACGCCAACGGGCATGTTGCGGAAAATGAAGCTGATCACGAGGATCACACCGGTGCCTGTGATTTCGATCGGGGGAACGTTGAAAGCCAGGATGTAGCTGACCCCGATGACGGTACCGGGAATGGCAAAGGACAGCATCGTTCCGAATTCGAAGGCGTTCTTTCCGGCGAAATTTTGGCGCGTGAGCAAGTAGGCGGTCACCAGTCCTACAGCTGCCGTCAGTGGAGCCGCTATGGCCGCAATGCTGATGGTGGTCCAGAAACTGTCCCATGCAGCACCCGTCCAGCGGATGCCTTCCTCTTCAATGCGCACTGAGAAGGCGGTGACATAGTGTTTGAAGGTGAGCGTGTTGTTGACGCCCCAAAGCTCAACGACGCTGCCGTAAATGATCATGCCGTACACAACCGCTGTAAACAGCGCCCAGATGGTCGCGATGGCTAGCACGGGTATTGCCAGCCCATTGGGCATCAGCGGATGCACGCCGGCGTCCCCCTTGCCGGAAACGGTGGTGTAGCTTTTCTTACCGAGCCAGGCGCGCTGCGCGTAAAAGGCAGACAGCGTGAAGAAGAGCAGTACCATGGCCAGCACGGCGGCCCGACCCTGATCATATTGCGCGCCGACGATGGCAAAGAAAATCTCGGTCGACAGAACGTCAAAATTACCGCCTAGAACAAGCGGGTTGCCGAAGTCGGCCATGCTTTCGATGAAACCGAGCAGAAAGGCATTCGCCAGACCGGGTCTCATCAGGGGCAGCGACACCGTTCGGAAGGTTTGCCACCTATTGGCGCGCAACGTTTGGGCGGCTTCCTCCATCGACGGCGATACGCCTTCGACAACACCGATCAGCACCAGAAATGCGATGGGGGTGAAGGCCAGCGTCTGTGCGATCAGGACACCCGGCATTCCATAGAGCCACCGCGACGGTTGCACGCCAAAAAGATCGGCAAAAAAGACTGTGACCGACCCGGATAAACCGAAGAGTAGGATCAAGGCCAGCCCGATTACGAAGGGGGGCGTGATGATTGGCAAAACCGTCAGCGCGCGCATCCCGCGCTTGAACCGAAACCCTGACCTGGTGACCACAAGTGCAAAACAAAGTCCCAGAACCGTGGTGATCAGGCCGACGAGAATGGCCAAAAAGAGGGAGTTCCACGCGGCGCCGCATTTCGCACCCCAAAAACACCCCAATCCCCAAAGACGGTCATCAAAGAATTTCGAGGCAAATACAGATACCGAATAGGCGCCGTCTTCGGTCACAAAGGCCGAAAACAGCATGTTGGCAATTGGAAAGAACACGAAGGCGGTGACGATTGTTATGACGCCGCCGATCGCGCTGACGACAAACACATCGCCGTTGACTGCACCGCGCGCCGCGATGCCCTGCGTGAGCAGGAACAGGAAGGCAGACGCACAGAGCATCGCGCCATACCCCATGCCGAACTGTCGGATTTTTGGCTCGCCAAACAGGGCCTTGAGCCAGTCGAAGTTGAAGCCGCGAATGCCGATCCCGAAGCCTTGCGCAATCAGCCAGCCAAAGCCCAGTGCACCCGCGAGTATCAGTGTCTTAGCGTAGATCGGATCAGATTTAGGTTTCCCCAGCACCAGAATCGGCAATGCCAGCGGGATCAGCAAGGGTGCAAGCCAGAGCTTTTCACCCTGCCCGATCAGAAACAGAGCGGGCGCAAAATCTTCATCAAACGGATAGCCACTAAAGAGCCATTGAAATGACCAAAGGCCATCCTCAACCATGTACCATGGCAGCAGGACGTAGCCGACCCACCCGACAAAGATCCAGAAGATCAATACCGGGTGGGTCCTGGTTTTTGCAGTGTCAGCCACTTACTGCGGCAGCACCGAAACGTCTTCGTCCCACTTTTGCAGCAGACGCTTGCGCTCATCAGAGGAGCCGTACTTTTTGAAGTCATAGTCGATCAGCTTGATCTGGCTCATATCCGGGGCGCTTTCAGATGTTTGCGCACCCTTGTTGGATGGGACCTGGAAGGCATTGACTTCAAGCGCGAGGTTCTGCGCTTCGGCACTCAGCGCCCAGTCGTAGAACTTCTTGGCTTCTTCTTCGTTGCGAGCGCCTTCAATGATCGACATCGAACCGATCTCGTAACCAGTGCCCTCGCACGGGGCGACAACCTTTACAGGGAAGCCCGACACCGCCTGCTTGACCGCGTCATGCATGAAGACAATGCCGATCGTGTTCTCGCCACGACCCGCGGCCTTGATGGGTGCTGAACCGGATTTCGTGTACTGATTTATGTTGGCGTGAAGGCCTTTCATGAACTCAAACCCCTCGTCCTCGCCAAAGATCTGCACCATCGACGCCAGCGTGGTGTAGGCAGTTCCGGACGAATTCGGGTTCGCCATCTGAACGTGCCCTTTATATTCCGGCTTGAGCAGGTCCTTCCAGCAGGCGGGTTCAGGCAGGTTGTTGGCTGCCAGGAGGTCAGAGTTGTAGCCATAGCCCAACGCACCCGAATAGATACCGATGGTCTTGTTGCCAGCACTTTCGGCCTGTGAAATTGCCCAGTCATGCAACTGGTCACGCATGGGCGAGACATATTCCATAGTTAAACCTTCTTCGGCCGCTTGAAGGTGCGGGTCACCCGTGCCGCCCCACCAGACATCTCCTTTTGGGTTTGAGCTTTCCGCACGGATTTGCGCAAAGGTCTCGCCAGAGGATTTGCGAGTCATGTTCACGTCAATGCCGGTGGCGTCCTCGAAGCTGCGCGCCATCAGCTGGCACCAGTCTTCCTGCGCCGAACAGTAGAATGTCAGCTTGTCGGCTTGCGCAGCACCCATGGAAGCGGCGAATGCGATCAGTGAGCCAGCAAGTGTGTTTGTCAGTTCTTTCAAAATCTTTCCTCCCATAATTATCCAGCTGCCAGCTTTGAGCCGGGAACTGTCATGTCACCTGTGAGGGCGGCCACGCTTAAGTGTGGCATCTTCTGATTTCACCAGTCTCGGTACGGCTTTTCCCCTTTGTGACTATGTAAGTCTGACCACTCTAACGCTTGTTTCGCAAGGATTTTTGCAGAGCGACAATATCAGTGCGATCCAAACGGAGCACTTTTGCGAACATTATTCAAAGGAAGATCGCAAGCTCATCCATAGCCTTCGAATGCGCGGAACTTGATACTTGCGCCAATTGGCGAATGTGTTCTGGGCAATCAGATTGTTTAGCGGTAATACAGATTTTGCAGCGAATGTTGAAAGCTAGCTTCCGATTTTGACCCCACTTGTGATGTGTGGGTTCACGCAGTCAATGCGCTCTCATCGCCCTGCATGACCAAGGAAACTTACCCTGCGAACGTCAACAATGGGCTCATTCCGGACCTCGGTGCCGTTGCAGCACAGGCCCCTACCCCGCCGTCAGCTGAACGCGTAGACGGCCCTTTCCGGACCTTATTAGACCAACACTAGTTTTGAATTTGGCCCACACGCGATTTTAGCCATTGAGGATTTTAGCCATTGAGAATGTAGGGACGCAGTCTTTACGTTGGCGCTACAGCATTCCGTACTTTTACTTGACAAAATCAAGCAGCTCCATATTACTTGAATTTGTCAAGTAAACGGGATTGCAATATGGATCACATCTCGACAATTCGCGCCTTCAATCGGTTCTACACACAGAGGATGGGTTTGTTCTCCCCCGACTACGGCGGTAGTGGAATGAACCTCACAGAACTGCGGGTTTTCTATGAGATCGGAGTGCAAAATGGCTCAACTGCCCGGTTGATCGCCAATGCCCTGGACCTCGACGAAGGCTATGTCAGTCGTATCCTGAAGAACTTTGAGCGATCCGGATGGATTCTAAGAAAACCTTCTGAACATGATGCACGGCAAAAGGAACTTCATCTTACTGAATCTGGGCACCAGAAGTTTAGCGAGCTTGTCGACCGGATGGCGCTTGAGGTCCACAAGCGATTGGATGGGGCAGATGCAGGGCGCGTCGCCCGGGCTTTGGAGCAGGCGGTGAGATCATTTGACCTGCCGGGCCCGGTCGAATTTCGCGAATTGACCCCAGGCGACGCCGGATGGGTCGTCAATCGGCACGCCGAGACCTATTACACGGATTATAAATTTGATTACCGCATGGAAATGCTCGTCATGCAAATCCTGGCGGCTTTTTTGCCGGTCCAAGGCATTGATGGAAACCGCGCCTTTATTGCTCATATCGGCGAGATGCGGCTGGGATCAATTTTTTGCATGAATACAGAAGAACCTGGCGTTGCGAAACTGCGATTATTCTTTCTGGAACCCGAGGCCCGCGGAATGGGCTTGGGCAAGCGTTTGATGACGATCTGTCTGAATCACGCGCGTGCATCAGGGTTCAAACGCATGACGTTAATGACCCACGAGACACAGATAGTCGCACGCGCGCTCTACGCTAGATTCGGATTCACTTTGACAGAGCGCGTTTCCGGGTATCACTTTGGTAGTGAGAGCGTGCAAGAAACCTGGGACCTCACACTTTGATCTCACAACTGTGCTTTGCGCTCAGTGCGGCCGCGCATAAACGACCAGACATTCGCTGCGCGGCGTCGTATGAGCAAAATGAGCTCGGTGCGGTCCTTGGAGCAGTGCCAGCACGTAGGCACGGCAAACCTACGCTCGGATAGTGACGGCCCAAAGCCGACATTTGGAACGGAATCCAAATGCTGCAGAGGCATCTCGTTCTGTGGACATACGCAACCGTTGTGCCTGCTCTTCATTGGTCACTGATTCCAACAAGCCACGTTCTTGTCGCTTCAAGCCCTTCGCGCAAGATAGAAAACATCTTCTTAATTTCACTTTCGCTAATGATAAGGGGCGGTGAAAGAACACACATGTTGATCACAGGTCGAACCAATAACCCACGTTTTTGGCATTCAATATCGATCTGGCCACCAATTTCGTAGTCGCGTCCCAAATCGCTCTGAGGATCACCATCAACCGAGCATTGAACGCACCCCATCAAACCCATCCCGCGCACATCGGCAACGATGTCAACGTGACGCAATTGCTGCAGTTGATCTTGAAATATCGGAGCGACTATTCGAACGTGTTCGAGTAGCTTTTCTCGTTCAAAAATCTCCATGCTTTTTAGTCCGGCGGCCGCGCTAACCGGGTGACCAGAATAGGTGTAGCCATTTGAGAAGGTTGCACCTTTTCCTGCAACGTCTGCGATCAATCGGTCAGAGATTATCGCGGCACCCATCGGCGCGTACCCGGAGGTCATTCCTTTGGCGCAAGTGATTATGTCTGGTTGGATGCCGAAAACAGCCTCTGACGAAAACCAATGACCCAATCGCCCGAAAGCTGTCACCACTTCGTCGGAGATATACAGAACATCATACTTCCTGCAGATGTTTAAACAGCCTTCGTGATATCCTTTTGGCGGCACGATCACGCCACCAGACGCCAGAACCGGTTCAGCGATAAAAGCGGCAACATTTTCTGGACCAATCGCCAAAATGGCATTTTCAAGATCGGAAACTTTCTCGTTCAGAAAGCTCACTTCGCTTTGACCAGGTGCGCGGTAGAGCGGATTCACGTCCGGCAGGAAATGTGCGAGGTCATCGGCCTTGTCGAGCCAAAGCCTGTCACGCTCTTTTCCACTGACGCTGGCCGCCAAGTAGGTGCTTCCATGATAGGCTTTTTGCCTTGAAATGATTTTCTTTTTCTCGGGGCGACCCAGAAGGTTGTTTCGAAAATGGACAAATCGGATAGCCGTATCCACCGCAGTGGAACCACCGGTGGTAAAAAAGACGTTGTTCAAATCGCCGGGTGCACGTTTGGCGATTTCGCGTGCAAACCGGGCAGCGGTCGAGTTGGCGTTGTTGAAGGGCGAGAAATAGGCAAGGTTACGCGCTTGCTCGGCCATGGCCTCGGCCATCTCCTCTCGTCCATAACCGATCTGGGTGCACCACATGCCTCCCGGCCCGTCGATCAAGCGTTCGCCTTGTTCGTTCACCACATGGATGCCGCTGGCACCTTCGATAAATGTCCGGTCGTTCTCGCGCAAAGTTGCCATCCCTTCCCACGGGTGCAGGAAGTGATCGTTGTCCCATTGCTTGGCGTTTGAATTATCCACGGCGGGCCATGCTTTCTGCGCTCATCACAATTGGGAACTCTTCACGAACCTGAGCGTCTGAGGCACCGAAGTAGTTGGGGAAATGGTTGTCGAGAATGGAATTAGCCTTGTCACGGGCGCGGTCCATCAGATCAGTTTTGCCTTCGTTTTCCCATGTATCTGTACGCTCACGATCCATAAGCCGCGGGTAGACGAACTCGCTGTTCATATAGTTCAGCGTGTGTGGGTTGCCGAGGAAGTGACCAGGATCGATGGCGCACTGGTGGATCACATCCACTGCCATGGTTTCATCCGTTACCTCTATTCCGCGTAGCGATCGCAGGATCATGCCGCCCGCTTCGTCATCGATAACCATGCTTTCAAAACTGCATCCCATGAGGCTGCCAATCATACCCCCGAACTCGCACAGACGGTTTGCACCAGCATGGGCGGCAAGTGTGAAGGTCAGCGCCTTTTCCAACCCGTACTGCGCATCGGGAATTTTGGCGTCGGTCATGCCTGCGCCAACGGATGTGGGAAGGCCATAGAAATTGCCCATCTGAATG
Source organism: Ruegeria sp. AD6 (assembly GCF_056542325.1). Lineage (NCBI taxonomy): Bacteria > Pseudomonadati > Pseudomonadota > Alphaproteobacteria > Rhodobacterales > Roseobacteraceae > Ruegeria > Ruegeria sp. AD6. The sequence continues at coordinate 46,298 of NZ_JBQFZQ010000010.1, forward strand.
GCTGCCGCCCCGATCAGGGCCTGTTCGCCGCTGCCTCCGGTGAACGACCCGCTGCGCAGATCGGTGATAAAGGGCCAGGCAGCAAAGCAGATAGGACAACCTGGTGTGATGAGGTTCACGATCGCAACACAGGCCAACGTTTCGGCCACGGTCTGAACCAGTGTTCCCGCAAGCGTCGCGGGGGCTGTGGCCCCGGCCTGCGGAGGCACGGCCAGATCGACTGTCAGGCCAAGTTTGGCGGTATCAATCAGGATCTCCATGTTTTCCTTGCCGATCCGCAAGGGCGAAACCATGGGACAGCCGCCAAAAATGACGCTTGGCTTTTTCATAAAAGCCCCCTCACCACCCTGAGCCAAATCAAACATGCGGATGGCATGGGGGATATGGCTGCGGTCGCGAAAGGTCAGACAGGCTGGCTTTTGGCTGCCTGCGAGCATTGCATATATGGTGTTCATATCGTGGGCGAAATCATCGGTCACATCGGTGGCCAATACTGTGTCGCCCAGCATATGGATATTGTCCAAACGGTCCACCAGACGGGTGAAGTCATAGACATCACGCAGAACCGATGGGCGATAGGACTTGGTGTGCGAGTCAAAGGTCGTGACGGCGGTGCCAGAGTTGGCGAAATAGACACTCTCGGCCGAGCAATGCATGTCGTCTTTGCCTTCACGCTCGCCGCGGGCATAGACGTAAAACTCCTTGGCAGCGCCAGCCAGGATGTCTTCCATCAGCGCGCGGGGAAAGCACAGACGATTGAGGTCATTCAAAACTGCGCCTTTGGGCAGCACCAGATCAAGCAATTCCGGGAAATGGTCGGTAACGCCGGTGTTTTCCAGAACGGTCAAGGCCGCTTGATGGATGTTCTCCATCTCTGCTTGGGTCAGCGGTTTATAGCGTCCGCCACTTAGGCCTCCACGTACGGCCTCATTGCCCGTGGTCGCCTGTTGAACCTTGATGCGCGCGGCGCGCCCGCCGCCGCCGCGACGGCGTGATTTTGCCTCAGCCATGACCGGCCATCCTTTGTTCTGGTTCCGGGCTGATCATGTTGAAATAGAAATCGTAGAAGTCCTGGATCGAGGTTTCCATCTCGCCCAAGGGGCCCGGTTGGAAGTATTGAGAGTTTACGCCGGACTGGTTGTGGCGAATGATACGTTCGTCATCCATAGATGTGACATGCCAAAGCCAGGTCAGGTCTTCTTTGTCATAGTCTTGGTCTTCTTCGGCGTCAGCGCGAACCAGCCAGACCACCTGAATGTCGGTTTCCTGCAGGCCCCGCGGAATGAAGCGATAGCCGACCATGTGATCCGAATAGATCAGGAACCAGTTCAATGGACCAATGTCAAAGTCAGTTGCGCCACCGTCGAAACTTTTCAACGTTCCAAGCAATGGCGCAAGCACCTCTCCCGATTTGCTGCCGGTTTTGTAGCCTGGATAAAGTGGATAGCGCCGATAATACCCGCTGGTGAACGGAGTGGGCGCGGCGTCGCCGACAAGCGCCAACTCATCAGGTGACAGCCCGGCTTCCACAGCCCTTGCCTTTAGCGGTTCAACCAAACCAGCCATGTCTTGCGGCGATTTCAGGCTATGAGAACGGGAATATTCGTTATGCGCTGGCCCGCAATGGTAGCACTCAAGATAGTTCTCAACCGCCAGTTTCCAATTCGCGGGAACGGGAAATGACGCCGTATGCGCTACTTTCAGATCGTCAAAGCCATAGGGCTCGACAAGTGGCGAAAGTTGGTTGAGGACAGGATCAAGCGATGGTGTATCTGCATCGGCACAGACAAAGATCAGCCCTTTGAAGACACTCACCTGAACGGGAAAAAGCCCGAATTTGGATGGGTCAAAATGTTCCCCCATGTTGTGGCCCGCACGAAGTTTACCCGATAGCTCATATGTCCAGGCGTGGTAGGGGCAAACAAGAACACGGGCGTTGCCGGACTGTTCGGTGCAAACACGAGAACCCCGATGGCGACAGACATTCAAATGAGCGCGAACTTCGCCTTCGCGGTCGCGAACAACGATAATGCTCTCCGGGCCATAGTCGAACAGGAAGTAGTCACCGGGGTTTGGGATTTGGCTGACATGCCCTGCCCAAAGCCAGTTGCGGTTCCAGACCTGGGCGATGTCATAATTATAGATGTCTTGCGAGGTATAGAAACCGCGCGGTAAGGCGTGGCCGTACTGGTGCGAGGCTATCAACGCATCCAACTCAAACGGTCGGCTGTTCATCACGTTTCCTCCAAATCGATTATCTCGCGGCGAAACCAATCCTTGTCTGCTTTTGCCTTTGGGCGTTCAAAATTGCGTGCCGCGCGGTGGCCTGCGAAGACTGCGTCCACGATCAACCCGGGCGATGCAGCATCGCCAATGAGTTCGAGGGTTTTCAAACCGGTCCCTTGCAGGCTGTCATAAAGAGCCGTCTCCCGATGGCGCTCGGTGACCAGAACTGTCGAGGCACACGGAATATCCGTTTCGCGACCGGTAAAGGCACAACCGATGCGCGCCATGCCACCTTCAACAGCTGTCAGCACCTGATTGCAGCGAATGTCGATGCCAAGCTCGATCAGGCGGGCCTGAATGCGCGGCTGCTCCAAAGTATTGATGGCGTAAGCCGAGACCAAACTCTCCGGCGTGACAAAAACCACCTGGTATCCTGCGGTCGCCAGTTTTTCGGCGATCACCCCCGCCAGATAGATGTGGTCATCATCATAGATCATCACCGGCCCATCCGGAGGCAGAAGACCGTTCATGATGTCATCAGGTGTCAACACTTTGGCGCTTTGCTCGATCTGAGGCATACGGCGTTGTGTGCTACGCCCCATGCCGTCGGTGCGCCAATGGCTGCCGGTGGCCACAAAAACGTGTTCGACGCCTAGCTCTGCCACTTGATCGCCATCAAGTCTGCTGTCAGTGAACAACTGGACGTTGCCGCGCTGCTTTAGGTCATTCAGGCGATAGTCGACGACGCGGGACCAAGCTGCGAGGCCGGGAAGTTTGCTTTCCTTCGTAACCCGCCCGCCCAATTCGGCTGACGCCTCGGCCAAGGTCACTTGATATCCTCGCCTTGCCAACTGCGTAGCGCATTCAAGACCTGCAGGGCCACCGCCAATGACCAAAGTATCCGCGTTGCTCTTCTTCGGCGCGATGATCTCGGGGTGCCAACCGCGCCGCCATTCCTCGCCCATCGTGGGGTTTTGAGTGCAGCGGATCGGGATGCCCAGATTGTCGGATGAAACGCAAATATTACAGCCGATGCATTCGCGGATTTCGTCAATGCGGCCCTCTTCAATCTTTTTCGGAATGAACGGGTCCGCTATGGAAGGTCGTGCGGCTCCGATAAGGTCGACAATTCCCTTTTTGACCATCGACAGCATCATGTCGGGGGATGTCAGGCGCCCGACACCAACCACAGGTTTCCGGGTGATCTGTTTGACGTGTGACAGAAACGCGTTCTGATATCCGTCTTCTGGCTGAAAACGGGTTGTCGCACTGTCATTGGACCAGTCGGCTACATTCACATCCCAGAGATCCGGAAGGTCAGACAAAAGCTCGACCACGGCGCGGCCTTCTTCCGCGGCCTGCATGCCGCTGACGCCCATCATCTCGTCAATGGCAAAGCGGAACGCCACGGCGCAGCTGTCACCCACCGCTTCGTGAGTATCCTCCAGCAATTCGCGTGTCAGACGTACCCGATTTTCAAGCGACCCGCCATATTCATCACTACGCTGGTTCATATGAGGCAGCATAAAATGCTGCGCCAATGTCATGTTGTGTCCGGCATAGATGTAAATGATGTCGAACCCGGCGTCTTTAGCGCGCAAGGCGGCGTCGCGATGCCAACGGCGGAACTCCCGAATATCGGACTTATCCATGGCCTGCGCCTGCTTGGGATGCGTCGTGTCGACGGACATCTCGGAAGGCGCAAGAACCGGCGCGCGGGTCAGCAGGTTTTGCGCATGATTGCCATTGTGAACCAGCTGAATGGCCGCCAGCGCACCATGCGAATGTACCGCATCCGTCATCAGCCGCAACGCGGGCACATCGCGCCCGTCCCATAACCGTCCCTCGGCATAAGGAGACAAGTCTGAGGTTGGGTGGATCTCAGTTTCCTGATTTGAAACCACCGCCCACCCGCCTTCGGCTTTCATCCCGCGAACGGCAGCATCCGCCCGTGGACGGAGGTGCCCCAGCCCGGTGCAATGGGGCACCTGATAGAAGCGGTTCCTGGCTGTCACCGGACCGATCTGGACCGGTTCAAAAAGCAGAGCATATGGGTTCGCGTCCAACATGTTCACGCGTTTTCCTGTATTTGGGATCCGGAACCGAAAGGCCCCGGAAATGGAGTTGTGTCAGAAGCCGGCTTTGATCCGTTCAAATTCAGACAGCATTTTCGCCTCAAGCTCGGGATTCACCGCATCAAAGAACAAGCTGCCTTCGAAGAAGCTTTTTGGATCCGAGAACCCATAGGCTTCGATGTTGGCTTGATCGGCTATTTCGAACGCTTTTGCGTTGGAATGTGGGTAGCCCCAATTGTCGATGATGTATTGGCCGCTGGCAGGATCGGAGAGCGCGTTCAACAGATCGTAGACCTGATCGACAGGTGTCGTCGAAGATTTCAGATGCACGTAGCCACACGCCCAGGTCGCGATACCTTTGTCGACGTCACGCATCATGGCGGCAGGCACTTCGTTCCAGATCAGGTTCAGTTCGGACTGGTTCCAGGCCCAGCCCAGTTCGATCTCACCACTGGTCATGGCCTGATCGAACTGACCCGCATCTGACCAGTAAAAGCGCATGTTCGGGTGGATCGAGCGCAGGAAATCAGATGCTTCCTTGAACTGTTCGTCACTCAGATTCGTGTAATTGTCGGCATTTCCAGTAGCCAGCGCTGCCAAGGCATATGCAGACGATGCGGCATCCGGGATGGCGATCTTGCCCGCATAGGCCGGATCAGCCAGCAGTTGCAGCGAGATGTCATCGCCTGAGATTTTGTCGGTGCGATAGATAAGGCCCGTGTTCCCCCACTCGAACGGCAACATGTAAAGCTGGCCGTCCAGAACGATGGCGTCCACTTCCTTGATCTCGGGCAGCACATCGGCCCAATTTGTCAGCTTGCTTTCGTCCAGTGGTTGGATCAAATCGGCTGCGACCCATTTCCGGACCGCGTCGGAACAAGGATGCGCCAGATCAGCCGTGAAACCCGAACTTAGTTTCGTAAAGGCTTCCTCCTGACTCCCGAAATAGGAATAGCTTGGCGCCTCATTCCCGTACTTTTCCATGTAGCTGGCAAAGAACCCGGGATCTTCATATCCCGACCAGTCAAAAACCGTAAGATCAGCGCCATTGGCACTGGCACTTCCCGTACTAATCGCCGTCGCACATGCGAAGGCCGCAATTCCCTTAAGTTTCATTCTATCCTCCCACTGATTTACTTTGTGCCTGTACCAAGATCGATCACGCTGGCCCCCTGAAGCCCCAGCCAAACTACGTCTCCGCGCTTGAAATCGACCGTGTGAAAATAGTTGGGAACCGATACCGAGATTGGTTTCTCAGCTCCCACCACTTGAATGTGGTAGTGAATGTTCTCGCCATAGAAGGCGACGTTGCTGACAGTGCCCTGAACCGTTGATGGGTAGTCTTCGGGCTTTTCAGCAGAGATTTCCAATTGTTCCGGGCGAATACCGATGTTCATGTCTTTAGCGCTGGTTACAACGTTGGGATTTTTCTCGATCTCAATCCGCCCGAAAGCGGCTGCGTCGATCGACAACATATCGCCGGTTTCACCCAACGACTGGGCAGGCAGTATGTTCATTTCACCGATGAAGCTGGCCACCTGCTGATCACAAGGACGGGCATAAAGCGTGGTTGGTGTGTCCACCTGCTTGAGCCGTCCGTTAAACATCACGCCGATGCGATCTGACATGGTCATCGCTTCATATTGGTCGTGTGTGACCATCACAAAGGTGATACCAAGCGATTGCTGCAAATTGCGCATTTCAAACTGCATTTGTTCGCGCAACTTCTTGTCGAGCGCCGACAAGGGCTCGTCCAGCAACAACACTTTGGGTCGCATGATCAGAGCGCGGGCGAGCGCCACCCTTTGCCGTTGCCCACCCGACAATTCACTTGCGCCGCGATCCTGAAGACCGCCCAGCTCGACCATTTCTAGGGCTTCGGCTACGCGCTGGTCGATCTCAGCCTTGGGTGCCTTGCCCCGTAGTCCATAGGCCACGTTGTTCCCGACGTTCAAGTGCGGGAAGATGGCGTAGCTTTGAAACACCATGTTTGTTGGCCGGTTGTTGGCTGGGACACCTTCCATATCCTGACCATCGATCAGCAGGGTGCCCTCGGTCGGTTCCTGGAAACCCGCGATCATCCGCAATACCGTGGTCTTGCCGCATCCCGATGGGCCGAGAAGCGAGAAAAATTCGCCCTCTTTGAGATCGAGGTTGATCCCGCTTGCCGCTAGGAAAGTGCCATAGCGTTTCTCGACGCCCCTGAGTTCTATGATATTTCTGACTGTCATCGGACCTCTGATGCAGATGAGCGGCGGCGGAAATACTCGGCCAATACCAAAAGCAGAACCGAGGTGAGCAGCAAGATGGAGCCAAGCGCCAGCACATTGGGAAGCTTGGCGGGGAAACGGATCTGGCTCCAGATATAGACCGGGAGGGTTGGCTGGTTGCCTGACAGGAAAAAGGCGAGGACGAACTCATCGAAGCTGACCGTAAAAGTGACCAGCATGCTGGCTATGATACCGGGGGAAACGACTGGCAGCGTCACGCGGCGGAAGGTTTCGAACACGCCAACGCCCAGATCGTAAGATGCCTCTTCCAGCGACGCGTCAAAGTCATCAAAGGCAGATTTCAAGATCGAAACTGAAAACGGTAAGGCGAGGAACGTATGGCCCAGAACAACGGTCAGCAAAGACGGTTTGAGACCGAGAAACAGAAACAGGACCAGCATTGACGAGGCCACGATAATACCCGGAATAACCAAAGGCAGCATCACCAGCCCTTCAGCCGCACGCTGACCCCTAAACCGATAGCGAACAAAGGCGCGAGCGGCAAAGAGCCCCATAGCCGTGGATAGAATTGCAACGACCGTGCCGACGCCAAGTGAATTCCAAAGGGCCTGGATCAATGTATCCTGCTCGCCCAGCTTCCGATACCAGTCCAGCGTCCAACCCTTGATCGGAAAGGCAACGATTGTGCCGCTGTTGAACGAGAACAGGGGCAGGAAAAGGACCGGCAGGTATAAAAATACCAGGTAGAGGAAAGCGTAGGCTGTCAGGGTTGAAGGACGTCTCATTTGATCCGCCTCCCAAGCCGGGTGGCGGTAATGACAAACACAATGGCGACAAAACCAACCGACAGCATTGCGATCAGTGACAGCGTGGCACCGAGGGGCCAGTTGTTGGCGGCACCGAACTGCACCTGAATAAGATTAGCGATCATCTTCCCGTCCGATCCGCCGACGAGTGCCGGGGTCACATAGTCACCGACAGTGGGGATGAAGATGATCAGGCAAGCAGCAATTATCCCCGGGATCGTCAGCGGCAGCGTCACCCGCATGAAGCGTTGCAAAGGGCTGTTGCCGAGGTCGGTGGCGGCCTCCAACAGGCTCGGATCGATCTTCTGCAACGAGACATAGATCGGCAGGATCGCAAAAGGTGCCCAGGCGTGGGCAAGCGTCAGTACGACAGCGAATTCATTATAGAGCAAGAAGTCGAGCGGTTCGTCGATCAGACCAAGCATCAGCAGTGCAGAATTCATCACCCCGTTGAACCCAAGAATGAGTTTCCAGGCAAACACACGCAACAGATAGCTGGACCAGAACGGAATGGTGATGAGCAAAAGCCAGATGGTCTTTTTTCGGGCCTTCATCGCGATAAAATACGCGATGGGATAGGCCAGTGCGACAGTGACTACCGTAACTGCTCCGGCAATCCAGATCGACCTTAGCATTAAGTGTCGAACCAGCGGATCAGCAAATGCCTCGTTATAGTTTTTCAGCGTCGGCGTCTTGTCGAGCGTTACGTAGGTTTGGGTCCAGAAAGAATACGCGATCAAGATCACTAAAGGCGCTGCCACCAGAAACCCCACGTAAGCCGTGGCCGGTGCGCTGAGGGTAAAACCCCGGGACGCTTCGCTGCGAAAAATCACCATATCCCCTTCTTGGATTTACGAGCCACTAATGGACGATCGTCCATTTAATGTTGCGCCAGAAAGGCCTTTCGTGTCAATCTTCCTGTGAGCCGTCCGATTTAGAAGACCCTAAGCTAATGGAATCATTGAATAGAGTGACAGAACTCAAAGGACGAAAGCGTAGTTCGAAGCGTGACCCAGAGGCCAATAGGCAGCTTCTGATCATGGCAACTTTGGACACTATTGCTGATATTGGAGTTACCGATACGTCGGTCAGCCGCATCTGCGAGCGTTCCGGTTTATCACGCGGTATGATCCATTTGCATTTTGGTGGGAAAGACAATTTGTTGACGGCGGCAGCCCAACATTTCAGCACCCAGTATTATGCTGAGATGGACAGATTGACCGATCTAGGTTTGGATGCATCGCCTGAAGACCGAGTGATGGCTGTTATCGAGGCAGATCTGTCCGAAGCTTTGCTGAATCCAAGAAGTACGAAAATCTGGCATGCTTTCCGAGGTATCGCAAGCTCACACCCAGGCATTGCCCGTTACAGCAGCACTCAGGATCACAGACTTGTTGAGACCTTGCGGCTTGCGTTCTTGGAGATAGCGCAACAAACCGGGCGTGACCCAAACTTGGTGGACGATGCCGCCAGCGGAACGCTGGCATTGCTGGAAGGTATGTGGGTAAACTACCTTACTGATATGCAGGGTTTTTCGCGACGTCGCTCTGTCGATCTAATAAGAAGGTTCTTAGGCGGGCTTTTCCCCGGAAAGTTCAAATTGTGAGCCTTGGCGACGCTTGGGTTTTAGATAGATACGAAGCCTCTTCTTGGATAGCCGACCATTGGTTTTGGCGGGCCTCCTCGCGCCTAAGTGTTATCCACCCTGCCTTTGACGAAATTCAATGTCTGCTTTGTGCTGGAGAAAGTCCCTCTTTGCAGATGCAGCGAATGACAGCTTTCCGCCCATTATTTTGAAAAGCAACGTGTTCTGGCGCAAAAAGTACCGGCGCAGCCTGCACTGCCGCACTTGTTTTTGGGGCCGCGGGATTTGGACAAGCCAAACGCCCCCCGGCCATCAGGGGTAAGGCGCTGCCTTCCCCCTCGGGCAACCCTATTAGACAAAACCGTGTCCTCGGCTACGCCTGCGGGCCGCACCACTATTGTCGAATAGCATTGCCTCGCCCCCATCCGCGTTCGCCACCTGGCAGATCAGCAGGAACAGGCGCCTTCGGCGTCTGATCTGCAAATCAGCCCTGATTTTCCCAAAAGGAAGTCAGGATCATTGAAATCGGTCTGGGTGCTGGATGAAGGAAGTAAGGCGAAAATGGCAAGGTTCTGTCGCTGATGGCAGAACTATGTGTCGCCTGACACAAGCACCAAGTGGCGGACCGAGGAGGATTCGAACCCCCGACCCCTTGATTCGTAGTCAAGTACTCTATCCAGCTGAGCTATCGGTCCGCGTTGGTGAGGCGGTATTTAGACCCGGGGCGGTGGACGTGCAAGTCGATTCTTCAAAAAACTTTCAAAAAGTCACGTCGCCGCGGGGAAGCCTTATTTCAAAGGTTGTTCCGCTTGCGCTGGTGTCTTTCAGAAGCAGATCTCCGCCATGGCCGCGCACCAGTTCCTGTGAAATCGCAAGGCCCAGACCCGAGCCTCCTTTGCGGACGCCGCCCTGAAAGGGTGTGAACAGATTCTCGCGCGCCTTTGGCGGCAGACCGGGGCCCGTGTCGCTGACTTCGATGCACCAGCTGGTCTCGAACTCGCATCCGGCGATGGTCACGCGGCCGGGTTGGCCTGATGCGACCAGGGCCTGTCTGGCATTGCGCACAAGGTTCATGATGACGCGGAACAACTGCTCGGGGTCGGCGCGTACGACCAGGTCCTCGGGGACTTCGTTGACGATTTCGACGTGGGCATCCGCAACGGCCAGTTGTTCGCTGGCCGCCACATCCGCCGCCACGTCTCGAACCCGGACCATTGTCAGGGTCGGCGCGGGCTCTTCAGCGCGGCCGAAGGCCAGGGTGCTTTCGCACAGTGAGACGGCCCGGGTGATCGAGTTGACCAGTTTCGGCGCCAGACGACCAACCAGCGGGTCATCGCTGGATTCGATCCTGTCGGTGAACAGCTGCGCCGAGGTCAGGATGTTGCGCAGATCATGGCTGACCTTGGCGACGGCTCCGCCAAGTTGCGCCAGACGCTCGCGCTGCTTCAGGGCCTGGGTCAGATCGGTCTGCAAGGTTTTCAGTGCCTCTTCCGCCTCGCGCAGTTCCGTGACTTTGGAGGCAGGTGCAATGATACCCCGCGCGTCCTCAGGCGCGCTGGCGTAGCGCTGCATGTAGCCGACAACGCTTTTGATCGGACGCACAAGGACGACGCGAACCGCCAGAAACAAAAGCGACGCCGTGATGATCGAGATTACAAAGGACAGGCCGAGAATCCGAAGGCCGTAATCCACCATCGCCATGCGCAAAGGCGCGCTGTCGATGGTCACCTCGATCAACAGCCCGGCCCCTTTGACCGGCTCTCCGATCACGCGAACGACTTCGTTTTCGACCGTGAAGATACGGTTCACCGCGTCGCGGATCAGAATCCAGGGGCCCGCATCGCGCAGATCATAGGTATTGGTGATCTGCTCGGGGATGGGCGAGGACAGCATCAACTGCCGCACCTCGTCGCGCCGCAAAACCACGTTATAGACACCGGCATTGGCCAGCAGTTCGGCCTCAAGCTCATCGGCCAGCATGTCGTCGGCCAGCAACGCGAGCGAGGCGATCTGCGCACGCTCAAGCCTATTCAGCAGAAAGTCTTCGCGAAAGCGCGCAATCGAGGGGACAAAGATCAGGATTTCGGCCAACATCACGAAGACCGTCGTCAGGATCAGGAAACGGCCCGAAAGCGAGTTCAATTGGCGCTCCTTCTTTAGGTCAGGGGATCCAGCGCTGGACGAACCTGACCACTCGTTTAACTGTCTGATTCTCAAACAGCCTCGGCGAGAAATAAGCACCCGCCACACGTTTGTTAAGCTCTCCTATCGTCGGATAGGGGGAAACCATCGCGGCGATCTGACCCATCTTAAGGTTATTGGCAAGCGCAAGAGACCACAAGTTGATCAGTTCCCCGGCCTGATGCCCCACGATCGTTGCACCGACAGGTCGGCCTTTTACGACCATAACCTTGATAAACCCTTTCGTCTTGCGCTCGGAAATGGCGCGGTCGTTGTGGTGATAGTCGAACCGGGCGATTTCCACCTTCTCCCCATGCTGTTCGCGCGCCTGCGCTTCGGTCAGGCCAACCTGGGCCAGTTCCGGGTCGGTATAGGTTGCCCATGGGATATGCACGGTCTTGGCTTTGGATGGCAGGCCAAACAGCGCGGATCGGATGATGATACCGGCATGATACCCGGCGACATGGGTGAATTGCAGCCCGCCGGCGACGTCGCCGATGGCATAGACCTTGCGGTTGCTGGTGCGCAGAGCGTCATCGACCCTGATACCCGTCCGGGTGCGGTCGATCCCCGCCGCCTCGAGGTTCAGGCGTTCGACGTTGGCCTTGCGTCCGGCGGCCATCAGAAGGTGGGTTCCGGCAAAGACCTCTCCGGTTTCTGTGACAACCTCGACCGCGCCGTCTGCGCCCCTGATCTCGGCGACCATCGCCTGTTCGCGGATATCGACGCCTTCCGCCTTCAGGGTATCCAGCACGATTGCGGCGGCTTCGGGATCATCCTTGCCCAGCGCCTTCAGGCCCTCGATCACCGTAACTTTGCAGCCCAGCCGGATATGCGCCTGCGCCATTTCCATACCGATGGGGCCGCCGCCGATGATAAGCAGGTGATCGGGCTTTTCACGCAGATCAAAGATGGTCTCGTTGGTGTAGAACGGTACCGTCTCCAGACCCGGTATCGGAGGCACAAGCGGCGATGAGCCCGTCGCGATCACCACGCGGCGGGCGGTGATCACATTGTCCCCCGCCTGCACCTGCGTTGGCGACAGGAAGGTCCCAAACTCGCGAAAGACCTTCACGCCGAAACCTTCGAACCGGTCCTGACTGTCCATCGGTTCGATCTGTGCGATTACGTCGTGCACGTGGTCCTTGGCGGCACCATAGTCCACCTGTGGGACGACATCCGACACCCCAAAGGGTGATGCGTGGGCTTGCGCATAGGCGGCCTTGCCACTGGCAATCAGCGCTTTGGACGGGACGCAGCCGAAATTCAGGCAATCGCCACCCATCTTGTGACCTTCCAGCAGAATCACATCGGCCCCCATCTGGGCAGCCCCCGCAGCCACGGACAGGCCACCTGACCCGGCACCGATCACCAGGATATCGGTCTTCAGTTCTGTCATGAGTCAGGCGTCCTTTTTGCCACGCAGGGCTTTGATTACAATCGGCAGAGCAGCCAGCACACACAGACCAATGATAGGCCCGATCACAAATGGCTCCCACAACAGGGACACGTCTGGGGTTTCACCCCGGTCGAACACCCCGCCCAGCCCGACGCCGATCCAAGTGTAGACAATGCCGCCCGGAATGATACCCAGCGCGGTTGTGATCAGGAAGTTGCGGAACTTCACGCCGACCAGCGCGGGCACCAGATTGGCGACAAAGAAGGGAACGACCGGAACCAGCCGCAACAGGAACAGGACCGAGATCTCATTCTCACGCAGCCCGTCTTTCAGCTTTTTGACCGTACCTTCCGAGGATTCCAGCCGCGCCGTCAGCGACTCGCCCAATCCCCAACGCGCAGCCAGGAAGATGGCAGATGCGCCAACGGTCGCAGCAAAAACGTTGAATACCGTGCCCGCGAACAGGCCGAACAGGAACCCGCCGGTCATGGATGCCACAGCCGCGCCGGGCAGTGAGAATGCGACGATCACGATGTAGATCGCCACAAATGCGGCCACCATGGCCCAGTAATTTGCATCGCGCCAGGCCAGCAGCGCCTCGCGATTGTCGCGCAGGGTCTCGAAGCTCAGGTAATCGCCAAGCGTTAAGAACCCGACCGCAGCAGCGGCAAGGATAACAAGCAAGGGGATATGACGCGCAATTCCACTGCGCGGTGCCTGGGTCGTTTCGCTCATCTGGCCATCCGGCTTTGTCTGTTTCATTCCTGACCCAACATGCGCTGCCCGACGGCCAAGCAACAGGGCCCTCACGCGGCCTTGAACTATGTGGCAGGGAATGTGAGGGTTTGGGGCGCAAAACCCGGAATTTGAAACCTTTTCCGGGGCCGGGATACAGAATTGTTGCAAAAGGCGTCAAAACCCCGGTCTTGGGGTTTGACTTACCCCCCGCTTAGCAGTAGAGGACGGGCTTCGAACACTAGGGCCAGGCGAATCCGCGCCGCACCCGACCGCTATAGATTGGAGACGGAGCGATGAAACGCACCTATCAGCCTTCGAACCTGGTTCGCAAACGCCGCCACGGTTTCCGCGCGCGCATGGCCACCAAGGCCGGCCGCAAGATCCTGAACGCACGCCGCGCACGCGGTCGCAAATCGCTGAGCGCATAAGCCGCTCACCGATCAGGTTATGAACATGACGCCGCCGGAGGCCCCTGAGGATGGTAGAAACCACCCCCGGGAAACGCCCCCGGCGGCGTCCGTTTGCGCGCCTGTATCCCTGACGGTTCTCAAAACCCGATCGGATTTCCTGAAAGCGGCACGCGCGCGGCGACAGGGCACGTCGTCGATGATGGTGCAGGCCCGCAAGCGCGCGCCTGACGAAGCCCCAGGGCTGCGCGTAGGGTTCACCTGTTCCAAGAAAGTGGGCAACGCGGTCGCCCGAAACCGCGCCAAACGGCGCTTGCGCGAGGCCGCACGGGCCGTTTTGCCACAACATGGGCAGGACGGGTGGGATTACGTTCTGATCGGCCGCGCCAATGTCACGGCAGATCGCCCATTTGCGGCGTTGCTGGATGATCTGCGATACGCGCTGCGCAAAATACATGCGTCGCGCAAGTGACCTTTCTGTCCCATATCATCGCGCTGCCAATCCGGGCATACCGGCTGATCTTCAGCCCATGGGTCGGTTTCAACTGCCGCTATCAACCGACCTGCTCGGCCTATGCGCTGGAAGCGCTTGAAAAGCATGGCCCGATCAGAGGCACAGTGCTCGCCGCGCGTCGCATTGGCCGGTGCCACCCCTGGGGCGGCGATGGCTATGACCCGGTGCCCGAAAAGACCACCAAACCGACCGACTAGAACAGCGCCAGATTGCCCCGGTCGGTGAATTTTCGGGTCGGAATGACTTCGCGATCCAGTTTGCCCGTCAATGTGTGGTGCAGGTCTTCATAGAACCGCGACGAATCGAAGTACCAGCTATGAGTGGCCGATGGACCGTCCGGATAGTCATCGCGATTGTCTTTGAAATACGCGCCGCAATACAGGTTCACGGCCTTTTCCGGATGATCGTCCGGCATGCCGACACGCCCCAGCCTGCGCGACACGCCGACCCGTTTGACCTCGGACACCGACAGCACCTCATCAAAGGGGCTGTAATAGCATGTCAGCCGTGTGCAGTGGCGCATCAGGGACGAGGTTTTGGAACTGCCATCCCGGAACGACTTTGCCGACACATCCGCCGCGACAAAGGCAATCTGGCTGGTCATCCAGCTGTGTTGCGCGATTTCGTGGTCATCATCGGCAAAATCCATCGCCTCGCGCACCAGAAACGTGCCCATGGAATGGGCCAACACATGAATGTTGTATCGGCAATCCGCCGTCTGCATGCGCGACAGACGTCTGATCCCATGGGTAAACAGCTTGTCTGCCGAGCGCCGCGCGTCGGCCCGGTCTGAACTGTAACCCAGCACCGACCCGTCGCTGGGCCAGTCAAAGCTGACAAGCGCGCCTTTGAAGCCATGCGCCTCCAGCCCCTTGCGGATTTTCCGGTGCCGCTCCAGCATCTCGAACTGCTCGGTGTTGAAGCCGTGCACAAAGATGACGATGTTGCCCTTTTCATCATCCGTGGCACCGGCCTCGTCCTGAACTTTTCCGACCCATTGCGACACCGGAACTTCGTGTTTTCGGGCCGGTGTCTTTACGTTCGACGGAATCGCCAAATACCGCGCCGTGCCCAGTTTGTTCGAATAGTGATCTCCGCTGCGCCCGCGGACCGAGAAAAAATAGTCCATTACTAGCTCCAACTCCAAATCCCGCGAAGATAGCATAATCGGGGTGGTTTCCCAAACCGGCGAACGCGCAACACCTTGCCCGGACCAACGGTCCGCTGTAACCACGGCCCATGTTTGATGATGCAGACGATATCCACCCGCTCTTCGCCGGCGCGCCCTCGACCACCGAGTTCAAGAAGCTGCGCAAGCGCATCGTGCGCCAGACGCGCGAAGCGATCGAGCAGTATGGCATGGTGGACCCGACCGCCCATGACAAGAACGGCAAGCCGCCCCGCTGGCTGGTCTGCCTGTCTGGCGGCAAGGACAGCTATACCCTGCTGGCGGTTCTGTATGAGCTGAAATGGCGCGGCCTGCTGCCCGTGGATCTGCTGGCCTGCAATCTGGATCAGGGCCAGCCCGGCTTTCCCGCCACCGTCCTGCCCGAGTTTCTGGAGCGTATGGGCGTGCCCCATCGGATCGAGTATCAGGACACCTATTCCGTCGTCATGGACAAGGTCCCGCAGGGCCGCACCTATTGCGCGCTATGCTCGCGCCTGCGCCGCGGCAACCTATACCGCATAGCCCGCGAAGAGGGATGCTCGGCCGTGGTGCTGGGCCATCATCGTGACGATATTCTTGAGACCTTCTTCATGAACCTGTTCCACGGTGGGCGTTTGGCCACCATGCCGCCGAAACTGGTGAATGAAGAAGGTGACCTGTTCGTCTATCGTCCCCTCGCCCATGTGGCCGAGGCGGATTGCGAGAAATTCGCCAACGCCATGCGTTACCCGATCATCCCCTGCGATCTGTGCGGCAGTCAGGACGGGTTGCAACGCCAGCAGGTCAAACAGATTCTCGACCAATGGGAAAAGAACAGCCCCGGTCGTCGTCAGGTGATGTTTCGCGCCCTGACCAATGCCCGCCCCTCGCATCTTTTGGACCCGAAACTGTTCGATTTCGCCAGTCTTGCGCTGAAGCAGGACGAAAAAGCCGAAAATTCGGATGAAATTCCTCGGCTGCGTTAACGACTGACTCAGACTGATTTCCTACGGTTGGCCCGTGCGATCACTGCCAGGGGCCAAAAGACCGATGCGGAACCGACCTTCACTTGACCGTCTGGCGCGTAGCCTGACGTCCCTTCTGAACAGCTCTTCCGCTTTGGCATTTGTCCCCGCGCTCAGCCTTGGTGCGTTCTGGATCGGGGGTGAGCGTG
This sequence comes from Ruegeria sp. AD6, assembly GCF_056542325.1. Classification (NCBI taxonomy): domain Bacteria; kingdom Pseudomonadati; phylum Pseudomonadota; class Alphaproteobacteria; order Rhodobacterales; family Roseobacteraceae; genus Ruegeria; species Ruegeria sp. AD6. The sequence continues at coordinate 62,781 of NZ_JBQFZQ010000010.1, forward strand.
CTTTGGTTGCGGCAGCACTTGGCCTTCCGCTGCTGATCGCCGGGGCCAGCACGCTTGAGGCGAAAGCCGGGCGCGGGCACCACTCGGGCGGTCTGCTGGCCAATGATCGGTTCGACATTGAACTGAGCGGGATATTTGATCGTTCAAGGCACAGCGGCGACGTGTCGGCCTGCCTTGCCATCGCGCTGGATGACCACACTCAGATCCTTGATCTGCACGGGCAGGCAGCGGCCAACCATATCATGGAACAGGTCTGCGTGCGCGTCCTGTCGATGATCCGTGGCCAGGATATTGCAACACGTCTGGGCGACAACAAGATCCTGATCGCCCTGCGCCCGTCGCAACATTTGGACCTTGAGGCCTGTATCCAGATGTCAGGGCGCATTCAATCCGCCGTCGAAGACCCTGTCATGCTGAATGGCACAGGGATCTATGCGTCCTGCTCTATCGGATTCTGCCTGAGTTCGCGAGAGGCGAACGGTGCAGCCGAAAACTGGAAAGAGGCCGCGATCAGCGCCTTGATCGAGGCACAGCAAAACGGCCCCTCAACGATTCGCGCCTTTTCCTCGGATACCCGCCGCCGGTCGCGCATTCGCACCAACCTGCGGAAAGAGTTCGACGCAGCCCTGAATGGCGGCGAAATCCGACCGTGGTTCCAGCCGCAGGTTTCGACCGATACAGGCCGCGTCACGGGGTTTGAGGCTTTGGCCCGGTGGGAACATCCCCAAAAAGGCGTGCTGGGGCCGCATGTGTTCCTGCCCTTTGCCGAACAGGCCGAATTGATGGAACGCTTTGGTCAGGCCATCCGCCACCACGCCTTTCAGGCCATGCGCGATTGGGATCAGGCCGGGGTCATCGTGCCCCGGATCGGCATCAACTTCTCATCTGACGAGTTGCGCGACCCCGGTTTGATTGACCGCCTCAAATGGGAACTGGACCAATTTGACCTGACACCGGATCGTCTTGCTGTCGAGGTTCTGGAAACCGTGTTTTCCCGCCGACCGGACGATGTGATCACCCGCAATGTCACAGGCCTTGCGGCGCTGGGATGTTGCATTGATCTGGATGATTTCGGCACCGGCCACGCCTCGATCGCGTCGATCAAGCGGTTCCACGTGTCCCGGATCAAGATCGATCGATCCTTTGTCGCGAAATCTGATCAGGACCCAAGCCAGCAGCAACTGGCCAGCGCGATCCTGACCATGGCCGAACGGCTGAAAGTGGAAACTCTGGCCGAGGGCGTCGAAACACCGGGTGAACATGCCCTGATGGCACAACTGGGCTGCGATCACGTTCAAGGGTTCGGGATCGGAAAGCCCATGCCGTTTGAAAAAACGCTGGACTGGATTGCCGCACATGGCAACAAGGTCAACGGTGTTCCGAAGATTGGGCGTCAAACAGGGTCATAAGGCGGACTTTAGGCCGATCAGACCCCTGCCGTGACGAAATAACAACCGATTCCGCTTGACCTTTGGGCCTGCACTCTGTTGAACCCTGCGGGTGTCTTTCACTGCTCAAGGTGGCTGTCCCAGATGGACGATCAGAACAAGAATCTCATCCTCGCAACCGCGCTCAGCTTTCTCGTGATCCTGGTCTGGTTCGTGCTGTTCCCCCCGCCGGAACCCACACCTGCCACCGATCAGACCGAGATCGCCGCCACCCAAGAGTCCGAGATTCAGACACCCAGCGCGACTGCGACCGGTGCTGTGGGCGAGGCGACCGCCGCCACCGAAGAGACACTGCCCGAAGAACAGGCCCCGCGGGTCGCGATTGACACCCCGCGCCTGAAAGGCAGCCTGTCGCTGTCGGGCGGGCGCATCGATGAGCTGTTCCTGAAAGACTACAAGGTTTCCATCGAAGACGGCGCGCCCATTGTCGAGTTGCTGGCCCCGGTGGGATCAGACTCGGCCTATTACGCGCTTTATGGCTGGGCTCCGGGCTCGGGCGTGAGCGGCACGGATGTCCCCGGCCCCAACACCCTCTGGACGCTTGAGCAGGGCGAGACATTGGGCGTGGACACTCCGATCACGCTGGCCTGGGACAATGGCAACGGCCTGACCTTCCGCCGCACCGTCTCGGTCGACGAAAACTACATGTTCTCGGTGACCCAATCGGTTGAAAACACCACCGCAGCCGAGGTCAGCATGGCCCCCTATGGCATTCTGGCGCGGCACGGCATTGGCGAAGATGGCGACCTTCCCGGCCTCAAGAACTTCTTCATCCTGCACGAAGGCGTCATGGTCATGGCCGACGGCGTTCTGGATGAAATCGACTATGGCGATGTGCGGGACTTCGACATCGACCCCAACGAGCGCGCGCAGGCCGAGGTGTTTCAGGTCAAGGAAGGCGGTTGGGTCGGATTTACCGATCACTATTGGATGACCACGCTGATCCCGGCAGAAGGCGCAACGTTCAAGGCAGCCGCCAAATACGACGCCCGCCGCAAGATCTACCAAACCGAAACCGTGCTACCCACCCTGACCGTCGCGCCTGGCGCGACCGAGCAGGTGACGACGCAGCTGTTTGCCGGTGCCAAGGAATGGGACACCATTCGCGAATATCAGGCGGAAGGCGTGCAGAAGTTCATCGACAGCATCGATTGGGGCTGGTTCTACTTCCTGACCAAGCCGATCTTCTGGCTGCTGCATAACATCAACGTGCTGATCGGCAATATGGGTTGGTCGATCATCGGTCTGACCCTGATCATCAAGGCGATCCTGTTCCCGCTGGCGTTCAAGTCCTACGTCTCGATGGCGAAGATGAAGGAATTGCAGCCGCAGATGGAGGCCCTGAAAGAGGCCGCTGGCGACGACCGTCAGAAGATGCAGCAGGGCATGATGGAACTGTACAAGAAGGAAAAGGTGAACCCGGCTGCGGGGTGTCTGCCGATCCTGATGCAGATTCCGATCTTCTTCTCGCTGTATAAAGTGATCTTTGTCACCATCGAACTGCGTCAGGCCCCATGGTTCGGCCCGTTCCAGGACCTGAGCGCACCTGACCCGACCTCGATCTTCAACTTCTTCGGCTTGCTGCCCTGGGCGGGACCTGCACCCGAAAGTTTCATGGCGCTGATCTTCATCGGTATCCTGCCGCTGCTGTTGGGTATCTCGATGTGGCTGCAGCAAAAGCTGAACCCGGCCCCAACCGATCCGACGCAGGCGATGATCTTCGCGTGGATGCCATGGGTCTTTATGTTCATGCTGGGCGGGTTTGCCAGCGGGCTGGTGGTCTACTGGATTGCGAACAACACAATCACCTTCACCCAGCAATATCTGATCATGCGCAGTCAGGGCTACAAACCTGACGTGTTCGGCAACATCAAGTCCGGCTTCAAGCGGACGCCCAAGACGGACGGAAAATGAGCGGGACAGTCTCAGCCCTTTGGCGGCACCCGATCAAAAGCCATGGGCGTGAAGCCCTGGATCAGGTCACAGTAATCCCCGGGCAGACCATGCCCGGGGATCGCGTTTGGGCCGTCGCGCACGAGGCGGCGCAGACCGATGGCACCAAATGGGCGCCTTGCGTCAATTTCAGCCGTGGTTCAAAGGCACCCAAGCTGATGGCGATCTCGGCCCGGATGGAAGGGGACCGCGTCACCTTGCATCACCCCGAACGCCCGGATCTGAGCTTCGCGCCCGATACGCAGCAGGATGTGTTTCTGGACTGGGTCAAGCCGCTGATGCCAGCGGATCGCGCAGCTTCGGCCCGGATTGTCCGGGTACCGGGGCGCGGCATGACCGACAGCGACTACCCCTCGATCAGCCTGTGCAATATGGCCTCGCATCGCGCGGTCGAACAGAAACTGGGCCGCGAACTGTCGCCCAAGCGCTGGCGCGGCAATATCTGGTTCGAGGGCCTGCCCCTGTGGGAAGAATTCGACTGGCTGGGTCGCGACGTGCAGATCGGTCAGGCCGTATTCCACATTCGCGAACGCATCACCCGCTGTCTGGCGACAACAGCCAATCCCGAAACGGGTGAGCGGGACGCAGATACCCTGGGCGCGCTCAACAGTTGGGATCATCAGGATTTCGGCGTCTATGCCGAGGTCATTCAGGGCGGCGAGATCCGCCTTGACGATAAGGTTAACCTGCTATGACATCGCTGCCCTTCCCGCTTGCCGAAGACCCGGACGAGTTCGCGCAACAGCGTGGGCGCAAGCTGTTCGCCGGGCCTTCGGAATTCGTCAAAGGGGTTGTGGCCATGAACGGTCTGCCCGCCCCCGACCGGCTTGAGGTCTGTTTTGCCGGGCGCTCTAACGTGGGCAAGTCCAGCCTGATCAACGCGTTGACCGGCACCAAGGGTCTGGCGCGCGCGTCGAACACGCCGGGCCGCACGCAGGAAATCAACTTTTTCACCCAAGGCCCGGAACTGTATCTGGTGGACCTGCCCGGCTATGGCTACGCCAACGCGCCGGTCAAGGTGGTGGAGAAATGGCAACGGCTGCTCAAGCAATATCTAAGCGGCCGACAGACCCTGCGCCGCGCCTTTGTGCTGATCGATTCGCGCCATGGGGTGAAGCCCGTCGACGCCGAGATCATGAAGCTGCTGGACACCAGCGCCGTGACCTTTCAATGCGTCATGACCAAGGCCGACAAGGTCAAAGCGAATGATCGCCAGAAGGTTCTGGATCAAGTGCGCGCTGCGCTGTCCAAACACCCTGCGGCCTTCCCTGAAATCGTGCTGACTTCGTCCGAGAAAGGCGACGGAATTCCCACCCTGCGCTCGATCATTGCGCATCTGGAATAGCTTGGCCCTTGGCAGCGCCGTGCAAACCTCCTAACACGGAACGCCAGAGGGACTTAGCCATGAAGACACGTGACATGAACCGGGATTGGATCGCCACCGCCGCCACCTTGAACAGTGCCCTGCCCTATCTGCAGCGCTATGACGGGGCCATCGTCGTCATCAAGCTGGGCGGTCACGCCATGGGCAGTGACGAAGCGATGGAAAGCTTTGCCCGCGACGTGGTTCTGATGCGGCAGGTGGGTGTGAACCCGGTGATCGTGCATGGCGGCGGACCGATGATCAACGCGATGTTGGGTCAGTTGGACATCCAGTCCGAATTCGTGAACGGCAAGCGCGTCACTGACAAACCCACTGTTGAGGTGGTCGAGATGGTGCTGTCCGGCCTTGTGAACAAACGCATCGTGCAGGCGATCAACGGTCAGGGTGGCAGTGCCGTGGGGCTCTCCGGAAAGGATGCCAACCTGATTGTCTGCGATCAGGCCGATCCGTCGCTTGGGTTTGTCGGATCGCCGTCCGAGATGAACCCGAAAATTCTGCACGATCTGTTCTCACATGATGTGATTCCGGTGATTGCACCTCTGGGTGCGGGCAAGAATGGCGAAACCTTTAACATCAACGGCGACACCGCAGCCGGGGCGATTGCATCGGCGTTGAAAGCGGATCGCCTGCTGCTGCTCACCGATGTATCCGGTGTGAAAAACGCAGGTGGTGAGGTTGTGACCGAGTTGAAAGCCGGTCAAATCCGCGAGATGACGATGGACGGCACCATTGCGGGCGGCATGATCCCCAAGACCGAAACGGCGCTGGACGCGCTGCACAGCGGCGTGCGGGCCGTGGTCATTCTGGACGGGCGCGCACCCAATGCGGTCCTGCTGGAGCTGTTCACCGAGCACGGCGCGGGTTCGCTGATCCGGCCCGACTGATCCAATCTGCGGAGGAGAGATGACCGGATATCCCCCACCCTCCTCTTACATGGCCGCAATCAGCTTTGGCTGGGTGGGGCGCGTTGCGCATCAAGCGGGTCTGATCGTCATGGGTGCGACCCATCCACGGGTCAGCGGCGCCAAAGGGCTGGACGGGGGGACTCTGGTCTTACTCGGGGCGGGTTCGGCTTTTTGGCCGGTTTTAAAAGCGTCTCCCGAATGGAAGGGTCCTGATCCGGTGGACCGTTGGTCCAGGCGTGTCATCGGCGGGATGGCACAGTCACTGGGCGCAGAGGCCCATTTCCCATTCGGCGGACCGCCTTACGCCCCATTCATCGACTGGGCGCTGAAATCCGGACGCACCTTCAGCAGCCCGGTTGGCGCATTGGTTCATGACACGGTCGGCATGATGATCTCGTACCGTGGCGCGCTGCATTTTGCGCAGGAATTCGACATCCCCGAGGTCAACGCCGCCTCGCCCTGCCTTGCCTGCCCAGCCCCCTGCACGACGGCCTGCCCGGTCGGGGCGCTGAATGCCGAAGCCTTTTACAGCGTCGATGCCTGCCATGACCATCTGAATTCGCCCGAGGGGCAAAGCTGCATGACCGGCGGATGCCTTGCCCGGCTGGCCTGCCCACTTAGCAGCGGCGCGGGCCGCGACCCGGAACAGTCCGCCCACCATATGAAAGCGTTCCACCCGTCATGACCCGCACTCTGATCCTGACCCGCCACGCAAAATCCAGTTGGGATTATCCAGCGCTTGACGATCACGACCGCCCACTGAACAAGCGCGGGCGCAAGTCGGCCCCGGCGATTGCCGGATGGCTGCGCGAAAACGGGTGGCTGCCGGATGAGGTCATCAGCTCCACCTCAGCCCGGACCCGCGAGACATGGGACAGGATGGGCCTGCAGGCCGCCACGGTCGGCTTTACCCGGACCCTTTATCATGCCGGGCCAGACGAGATGCTGGCCGCTCTGTCAGGCGCAACAGGGGAAACGGTGCTGATGCTGGGGCACAATCCGGGCATCGCGGGTTTCGCACAGCACATCGTGCGGCAAGGCCCAGATCACGCCAGATTCTACGATTACCCCACCTGTGCGACAGCGGTTATCCGGTTCGACATCACAAACTGGGCAGATGTAACATGGCGCAGCGGGGCGGTATTGGGATTCACCATTCCGCGTGAGTTGCTGGAATAAAAAAGGCGAGGCCAAAGCCCCGCCTTTTTTTGGATTTCAACCGGTTCAGTGCCCCAGAATCTGGCTGAGGAACAGCTTGGTCCGCTCGCTCTGCGGATTGTTGAAGAACTCTTCCGGTTCGTTCTGTTCCACGATCTGACCGGCATCCATAAAGATCACGCGGTTGGCGACCTGCCGGGCAAAGCCCATCTCATGCGTCACACACAGCATGGTCATGCCTTCCTCGGCCAGTTCGATCATGGTGTCGAGCACCTCTTTGATCATCTCGGGGTCCAGCGCCGAGGTCGGTTCATCGAACAACATGATCCGCGGCATCATGCACAGGCTTCGCGCAATCGCCACGCGCTGCTGCTGACCACCGGACAGCATACCGGGATACTTGTCGGCCTGTTCCGGGATCTTCACCTTTTCCAGGAAATGCATCGCACGCTCTTCGGCCTCTTTCTTGGGCGTCTTGCGCACCCAGATCGGGGCCAGCGTGCAGTTTTCCAGAATGGTCAGGTGTGGGAACAGGTTGAAGTGCTGGAACACCATGCCAACCTCGGACCGGATCTTGTCGATGTTTTTCAGGTCATTCGACAGCTCGATCCCGTCCACCACGATCTTGCCCTGCTGGTGTTCTTCCAGCGCGTTCAGGCAGCGGATCAGGGTGGACTTACCTGACCCCGACGGCCCCGCGATCACGATCCGCTCGCCCTGATTGACGGTCAGATTGATGTCGCGCAGCACGTGGAAGGATCCGTACCACTTGTTCATGTTGTTTATTTCGATGGCGACCTCGTCGCTCACCTGCATTTTCGAGCGGTCGATTTCGCGTTCTACTGCAAGTTCAGACATGTGTTGAACTCCTTAACGATGATCCGTGGCAAGGCGACGCTCGAGCCACTGGGAATATTGAGAGATGCCGTAACAGACGACGAAGAACAGAAGCGCGGCAAAGCCCAGAAGCTCCCAATAGACGCCGTTCCATTCGGTTGACGCCAGGATGGGACCCCGGATCATGCCCACCAGATCGAACATCGAAATGACCGAAACCAGTGTGGTGTCCTTGAACAGGCCCACGGCCACGTTCACGATACCGGGGATCGAGATCTTCAGAGCCTGCGGCAGGATGATCAGCCGCATCGCCTGCGGGTAATCAAGGCCCAGACTGTCTGCTGCCTCGTACTGCCCACGTGGAAGCGCTGCCAGACCGCCGCGGATCACCTCGGCGATATAGGCGGCCGAGAACATGGTGATCATGATCACAACGCGCAGGAACAGGTCGACCGTGCTGTCAGGCGGGAAGAAATAGGCCAGCATCACCGAAGCCACGAACAGCAGCGTGATCAAAGGCACGCCACGGATGAATTCGATGAAGATAACGCAGACCCACTTGATCAGCGGCATGTTGGACTGACGGCCCAGCGCCAGGGCAATGCCCAGCGGCACCGACAGCGACACACAGGTCACGCCCAGCATCATGTTCAGCATGAAGCCACCCAGGTCACGGCTGGGAACAGCCGAAAGCCAGGCGTTTTCTGACGCACCTTCCGGGATCAGCGCCCCGCCGACATTCCATATGATCAGCGCTACGACAATCGCGCCGAAGAACCCGGCGGCAAAGCTGTTCTTGCCCAGTTTCTGGAAAACGGCACCTGCTGCCACACAGCCCACCAGCGCAACCAGTGGCGCAAGGATCGTGCCCCCCCAGATCAGCCAGAAAGCGATGAACGGGTACAGGCCGGTAAAGATCAGCAACTTACGCGGCAGATCGAAGAACAGCACCGGAGCAAACGCCACCAGCATCAGCACAAAGGCCAGATTCGGGCGCCAGTAAGCTTCAGCCGGGTATTTGAACCCATAGATCAGCTGCGGCCAGCGTTCCGTCAGAACCGCGAAACAGGCCCCGGTCTTGCCCGCCAGGATCTCGCGGCATTCCGCCAGCGAGTTTGCATTCCAGACCCCGTTGAGCATCCATGGCAGGATGTTCTTCAGCAACAGATAGATCAGGACCAGCGACAGCAGTGTCAGGATGGTGTTGGTGACGCCCGAAAACAGGTTCTCGCGCAGCCATTTGATGGCACCCGTCTGGTTTGCAGGCGGTGGCGAGGGCGGGATTGTCCCGTCAGCCACAAAGGCGATCGGATTTGTTGATTGATCGGCCATGGCTCAGCGCTCCTTCAACTTGACGGATGCGTTGTAGATGTTCATCACCATCGAGATCGTCAGCGACGCCGTCAGGTAGAACAGCATCAGCAGCAGAACACACTCAATCGCGCGACCGGTCTGGTTCAGCGTGATACCACCCAAGGTCGCGGTGATATCTGCATATCCCACGGCAATGGCCAGCGACGAGTTCTTGGTGATGTTGAGGTACTGCGAAATCAGCGGCGGGATGATCACCCGCAACGCCTGAGGCAGAACCACCAGGTTCATGATCCGACCCGGACGCAGGCCAAGGGCCGCAGCAGCCTCGGTCTGACCTTTCGAGATCGCCTGAATACCCGCCCGCACGTTTTCAGCGATAAAGGCACCAGTGTAGATCGACAGCGCGAACCACAGGGCGATCAGCGGGCCACCGACCTTGATACCACCGCTGAAGTTGAAACCCTTCAACTCGGGGATGTCCCATGTCAGGCCCATCAGAACCATCAGAACGACAAGCGGACCCAGCCAGATGGCCAGTTTGATCATGAACGTCTGGGGGCGCTCGCCAGTCTGTTCTTGTTTCAGCGTGGCGCGTTTTTCGACTTCGTGCGCAGCGAACGACGAACCCACCAGACCGGCGATTACCAGCAGCCAGTTCAGAATTGTCGCGCCAAACAGCCCGTTGGTGAATTCGGGCCGCGGGATATAGACACCCCGGTTGGTGAATGCGAACGCATCGAACAGCATGGTCGAAGACGGGTCTTCGCCCCGGAACGCCCTTGGCCCCGGCAGCACGGCCGTCATGATCGTAAAGATGATGATGATCCAGATCAGAACCGGGATGTTCCGGAAGATCTCGACATAAACCGCCATCAGTTTCGACACGAGCCAGTTGTTGGACAGTCGCAGAACCCCCGCGATCACACCAAACACCGTGGCAGTGATACAGGCAAGGAACGCGACCAGAAGCGTATTGAGAATACCAACAATCGCCGCGCGTCCATGCGAGGATTGGCTGTCATATTCTATCAGTCGCTGGTTGATGTCATACCCGGCTGAGTCGCCAAGAAAGGTATAAGAAATATTGAGCCCTGCGGCTCGAAGATTCTGGATCAGGTTATTGCCAAGATACCAGATGGATAGCGCAATAACGATGGCCGCAATCACCTGAAAGGTCAGCGATCTGTAGCGGGTATCGTTTATGAGCATAGACAACCGAAAATCAGCTTTCGGTGGGTCAGTCATAGTCGACATGTTTTGGGATCCCCGTAGCTTGTGGACTGTTTTTACCCCGGCGAGGTTGTCCCCGCTCCGTTTCTGTCCACAGCAGTTATAGTAGAAGAGGGCGCAGGTTGCCCTGCGCCCTCTCCCGTTGATGACTTAGCGGAACGGCGGCGAGTACAGCAGGCCGCCTTCGGTCCACTGAGCGTTAAGGCCGCGTGCCAGACCGATCGGAGTTTCTTCACCGATGTTTTTGGCAAACACTTCGCCGTAGTTACCACCGGCTTTGATCGCCTTAGCAGCCCAGTCAGCGTCCAGACCCAGCATTTCGCCCAGGGTACCTTCGGTGCCCAGCAGACGGTTCACTTCCGGGTTGTCAGTGCCGCTCGACAGTTCGTCGATATTGGCCGAGGTCACCCCCAGTTCTTCAGCCGAGATTAGCGCGTTCAGGGTCCAGCGGACAACATCGCCCCACTCGTGATCGCCGTGACGGACCAACGGGCCCAGCGGCTCTTTCGAGATGATTTCGGGCAGCAGGACGTGATCACCGGGATTTTCGAACGTAGCACGTGTCGCGGCCAGGCCCGAAGCGTCGGTGGTGTAAACGTCACATGCGCCAGCCAGATACTGCTGCTGCGCTTCTGCGTTGGTTTCGATCGGAACCGGCTCGTAGCTGATGTTGTTGGCACGGAAGAAATCGGCCAGGTTCAGCTCGGTGGTGGTGCCAGTTTGGATGCAGACAGTTGCGCCGTCCAGTTCCTTGGCCGAGCTGACGCCCAGTGCCTTTGGAACCATAAAGCCCTGACCGTCATAGTAGTTCACACCGGTGAATTCGAACTTCAGGTCAACGTCACGGCTGAAGGTCCAGGTGGTGTTCCGGGCCAGCATGTCGATTTCGCCAGACGCCAGCGCGGTAAAGCGAGTCTTGCCGGTGGTCGGAACGAATTCAACAGCGTTCGCATCGCCTAGAACAGCAGCAGCTACAGCACGGCATAGCGAAACGTCAAAGCCCTGCCATTCACCATTCGCGTCGGGTGCCGCAAAGCCAACCAGACCGGTGGTCACACCACAGTTCAGAGTCCCACGCGCCTTGACGTCGTCAATGGTACCCGCCACTGCTGCGCTTGCGGCCAGACCGGCAACTGTTGCCGCGCCCAAGATTACGGATTTTTTCATTTTTACCTCTTCCTGATTTTCCGCCCTTTGAAAGGCGGCTCTGTCCGGCAAGTGGATGCCGGTAAGGTTACCCCAAAGGTGTCTCCCCTTTAGTGGGCATGAGTTTGGGCGCAATCATAAACAAACGTCAAGGGCCGGATCAGTGAAAACGATGGATCTGGCCCGCTGGTTCATGCACTTACGCCCAAAAATCAGGTTGTGACGGATCAAACTGACAGGTCGAAGAACCTCTTGGCGTGCAGAAAGGCGGCTTTCTTTACCTCACTGGCTGCATGGGCCTCGTCGTCGTGGCCCCATTGCTCGATTTGCCAGTCCTCATCCAGACGCGAAATGCGCCATATCTCGTCCGGATTGCGCCAGTTCATGGCCGCAGCAAAGCCCAGGACCAAGGACCCGGACAGGCTGACCAGATCGTGGAACGCCGCCAGCTGGAACGCATCCATGTCATGCACGCGGGCGCGCAGATGCTGCAACGCCTCTGGCGATTGCGGCTTGTGCAGGACACCCGCGACGGGGATCAACCGGGCTGACAAATGTTCAGCGGCCCAGTCCAGCGCCGGGTCCCATTCCGTGGCCTGACGCATCTGCAGCTCTTGCGGGTGCGTGGCGCGGTAGCACAGCAGATCAGAGTCGCCGTAATCCGCCAGCATATCCGCCACTTCGCCGTGCTGAATGCGCACCTTGTCGATGGCGGCATTGGCCGAGCGGGTGAAGGGCATGGTGGCAGGGTCCACCTCTTTTTCCTGTGCCTCCCATTCGGCAGCCACGGCCTGAGCCATCGCATGTGTCGGCAGGATCAACGCCGCTTTGGCCGGGGTCTTGACCCGGCGACCATCCAATTCGACCGTGTGGCCACCCTCGGCCTCGACCACGGTGCTGTTTGTCCAGAAGCGTTTCGGTTTCCAATCGCTCATGTCTCAGGTCCAAATCGTGTCCAGCGCGCGGGGCAACTGGTCGAAGGTTTCGATCATACAGGTGGCAGAGGTCAGCGCTGATGAATCGTGATAACCCCAGGACACACCGATCCCGGCAACTCCGGCAGCGGCGGCCATGTCCATGTCATAGCTGGTATCCCCGATCATCACCGCGTTCGCCGCCTCGACCCCGGTTTCCGCCAACGCGGTCTGCACCATCGAAGGATGCGGTTTTGACGGGTGATGATCGGCCACCTGCCGGGTCACAAAGTAACGCTCCAGCCCATGCGCCTCGATCAACGCGTCCAGACCGCGCTGAGATTTGCCGGTTGCGACACCCAAAAGGATTTCGGGCACCGCATACAGGGCTTCAATCGCCGCGCGCGCACCAGGATACAGCGGCGAACTGGCGGCACCCAGGTCCAGCCGGTGGGCGTGGAAGGCTTGCTTGTAGCCCTCGACCAATTGCGCCTGCACCGCGTCGGACTGATCCGGCGCCAGCCGCGCAATGGCCTGTGGCAGGGACAGGCCGACGATCGACAGAATCGCCTCTCGGGGCGGGACAACAACCGAAGCCGTCTGAAAACTGGCAGTCATGCAATGGACGATGCTGCCCTGACTGTCGACCAGAGTGCCATCGACATCGAACAGAACCAGCCGCAGGGGTGCGCTCATTGCAGCTCCTCAAACGGGTCGTCAGCGGCAAGGTCTTCGGTCCATCCGAACGTGTCCCAGCTGTGCTTCATATGCTCAGGCAGGGGCGCTTCGATGGTGATCAGTTTGCGCGTCATCGGGTGCTGAAAAGACGCACGCCGCGCGTGCAGGTGCAGCTTTTTGCTGATGATCCCACCCAGTTGCGCGCCCCAGCCATCGCCGAGGTTTTCCTGACCCGATCCGCCGTATTTCCCATCCCCGATGATAGGATGCCCAATCGCCGCCATATGGGCACGCAATTGATGGGTCCGGCCAGTGATCGGCTCCATCGCCACCCAGGCGGCGCGACCGGCGACACGGTAAAGCGTCGCATAATGCGTATGGGCGCGTTTTGCACCCGGCGTACTGTCGATGTCGCCCATATGCACCGGGATCATCTTTTCGCCCTCGCCCTGCTTGCCATGGCCTGCGGCCTTGACCAGACCGGTCTTGATCTCTCCCAGATAAGGCGTGGGCACGCCGGCAACCAAAGCCCAATAGATCTTGCGCGTGTCGCGGTGCCGGAAGGCGGCGGTCAACCCTTTGGCGGCCTCGCGCGTCCGCGCCAGCAGCAGAACACCGGATGTGTCCTTGTCCAGACGATGCACCAGACGCGGGTTTTCGTCATAGCCAAAGCGCAACGCTTCGGACAGGCTGTCCACATGACGTGTCTGGCCGCTGCCGCCCTGCACCGGCAGGCCATGCGGTTTGTTCAGTGCCAGAACATGATCGTCGCGGTAAATCACGCAGGACTGGATCATCTTCGCATCCGCGTCGGACACGCTCCGCTTGACCTCGGCTGGTTTGTGATCCGCGTCGGGTAAGGGCGGTACGCGCACGACCTGCCCCACCTCCAACCGGGTCGAGGCTTTGGCCCGGCTGCCATCCACGCGCAACTCGCCCTTGCGGCACATCTTTTCGATGCGCCCCTGGCTGACATGCGGAAACAGGCGGCGCAGCCAGCGGTCCACACGCTGGTCGCCGTCGCCGTCTGCGACCGTAATCATCTGTACGCCACTCATGCCATTGCCCCTTGCGCCGTGCGGCTGACCCGCCCGGATTGCGCTATTGCCAGTGTCCTAGAAAACATGCGCGTCTGTCGCCCGCAACGGCGCAAGAGTCAAGCAATCAGCGGCCCGTCAGATGTTCCGGAAATCTCCGTGCCGCCCGGCCCCGTCCCGGAACCGCCCCGCGCCTGCGGTGCCTTCGCGGCGGATCGCTTCCAGCCCGTTGGCCCATTCGAGCTTCAGCCCATCGCGCACAGACATCCCGCGCGTTTCGATGATCGAGCGTCGGTCGGCCCGCACAGCCTCTTGCGGGAAACGGGCGATGTCGTGGGCCATGGCTTCGGCTACGGCCCGCGCCTCGCCATGGGGTACAACCTTCTCGGCCAGGCCGATGCGATAGCATTCCTCGGCCTCTACCTTGCGCCCGGTCAGCGCGATTTCCAGCGCCTTGCCCTGCCCGACCAGACGCGGCAGGCGGACCGTGCCGCCATCCATCAGGGTCACGCCCCAGCGGCGGCAAAAAACACCTTGATAAGCGGTTTCGGCCATCACTCTGATATCGCACCACAAGGCAAGCTCCATCCCGCCCGCCACGGCGGCCCCCTCTATCGCGCCGATCACCGGTTTCGACAGTTCCAGACGCGATGGCCCCATTGGTCCCAATGTCGACGGGGCTGCTCCGATGGGAAAGCCGTGTCTCTCGTAATACGCTTCACCCAGTTCCGGATCGGCCAGGGTTGCGGCCATCTTCAGGTCCCACCCGGCGCAGAAATTGCCGCCTTTGCCCCAGAACACCGCCGCCTTGGCGTCGCTATGCTCGAACTCCAGAAAGGCATCGGCCAAGGCCTTCGCGTGATCGGCATCCACTGCATTGCGGGCCTCGGGCCGGTCATGGATGATGGTCCAGACATCTTCTGTTTTGTCGATTGAAACGGGCATGACGCGTCCTCCCTTGTAGTCACTGACCCAAGGGAAACCCGAGTTGCGCCACCTGTCTCCTGTGACGCCACGGCAGCAGCGGACCTGACCCTGCGTTACCCTCTGTTTCGCTGCGCCCGCAGCTTGGCGAAGTAATCCAGACGCTTCTTCAATTCACGCTCGAACCCACGTTCGACCGGTTGATACAGCACAGGCCGCTTCATCGTCTCAGGAAAGTAGTTCTGGCCTGAAAACCCATCTTCGGCGTCATGATCATAGGCGTAGCCTTCGCCATAGCCCTGATCCTTCATCAGCGACGTCGGCGCGTTCAGGATATGCTTTGGTGGCGGCTCGCTGCCCGACTGCTTAGCCAACCGCATCGCCGCCTTGTAGCCCACATAGGCCCCGTTCGATTTCGGAGCCAGCGCCAGATAAACCAGCGCCTGCGCCAGCGCCAACTCGCCCTCGGGTGAGCCGAGCCGTTCATAGGTTTCCCACGACTGCAAACAAATCGCCTGCGCCTGCGGATCGGCCAGCCCGATATCCTCGACCGCCATACGGGTGATCCGGCGCGCCAGATAGCGTGGGTCCTCGCCACCTGTCAGCATCCGTGCGAACCAATACAGCGCTGCATCCGGGTCGGAGCCGCGCACCGATTTATGCAGGGCCGAGATCAGGTTGTAATGCTCGTCCCCCGACTTGTCGTACTTGGCCGCGCGGCGCATCAGACGCGTCGACAGCGCATCGGGGTCCAGCGGTGCATCGACTTTCCAGGCAGCCACTTGTTCGATCAGGTTCAGCAAGGCCCGCCCGTCGCCGTCGGCCATTTCCTGCAACGCATCGCGTGCCGCCGGTGTCAGCGGTAGGGTTTTGCCAAGTTCCTTCTCGGCGCGTTGGGTCAGGCGTTCCAGATCAGCAAGGCTGAGCCGTTCTAGCACTAGAACCTGCGCGCGGCTGAGCACAGCGGCATTCAGTTCGAATGAGGGGTTTTCAGTGGTCGCCCCCACAAGCAGGATGGTGCCATCCTCCATATGGGGCAGAAACCCGTCCTGTTGAGCTTTATTGAAGCGATGGATTTCATCGACGAACAGCAGCGTCCCCTGCCCGTTCTGACGCCGGATTTTCGCGGCCTCGAACACTTTCTTCAGGTCCGGCACGCCGGTGAAAATCGCGCTGATCTGGACGAAATGCAGATCGGTTTCCTGCGCAAGCAGACGGGCAATTGTTGTCTTGCCGACACCCGGTGGCCCCCAGAAAATCAGGCTGGACAGGCTGCCCGAGGCCAGCATGACACCCAAGGGCGCATCCGGTCCCAGCACCTGCTGCTGCCCGATCACCTCGGCCAGCGTTTGCGGGCGCAGCCGATCCGCCAAAGGGCGATGAGGGGCCGGTGCAGGCTCGGTCGCGCCGGTGTCGAACAGGTCGCTCATGGCGTTACAGCCGGAACCGCAGTGACAGGGTTCGTCCGCCGCGCTGGATCGTCATCTGCACCCGACGGCTGGGATCGGTCAGCGCTTGCACAACGTCGCGCGGGCGTTCAATGGCGGCACCGTTAATCGCGTCCAGAACGTCCCCGGTGCGCAGTCCGGCGCGGGCACCATATGGCCCGGGATCAATGACCACGACCCCGGTCTGCGTCAGGCGCAGCCCCAGCCTTGTGATAACCGCCGGGTTGATCACTGATACCTTCAATTCGGGCAGCACCGTACGGTCGTCCAGAGTGGTTTCTTCAGCGGCAGGTGTTTCAGGCGCTTTGATCAGAGCCACTTCCACATCATCGCGATCCTCGCCGCGCAACCGGGTCAGAACCGAGGTTCCCCCGACCCCGGCAACGGACATGCGGAATTTCATCTCGGCGGGTGAGTTCACTTCATCCCCGTCCACGTGCGTTACCACATCGCCGACCCTCAGACCGGCCTCGGCCAGTGGGCTAAGGTCATGCAGATCTGAAATCACCACGCCCAATGGGATGGCCAGACCCAGCGACTCGGCGATATCAGCGCTCATATGCTGGCCAGTGATCCCCGCCCAGGGGCTGACGAAACTGTCATTGCCGGCCTGCGCCTGCCGCAGAAACTCGGCCACCAGATTGGCCGGAATGGCAAAGCCGATCCCGTTTGACCCGCCCGAGCGGGTCAGGATCGAGGTATTGATCCCGATCAGATCGCCATTCACATCAATCAGCGCACCGCCCGAATTGCCCGGATTGATCGCCGCGTCGGTCTGAATGAAATACCCCCGCGCATTGCCCGTGGCGGTCCCGGTCCGCGCCAGACCCGAGATGATGCCCGACGACACCGTCTGCCCGACCCCGAACGGGTTACCGATGGCCAGCGCAAGCTCTCCCACCTCAACCTGATCCGAGTCCCGCAGGTTCAGGTAAGGCAGGTCAGACGCATCCTCTAGCCGCAGAATGGCGATGTCGCTTTCCTCATGCCCCAGAACAACCGTCGCCGAAAACTCACGCCGGTCGGTTGTCACCACGCGGATTTCGGTCGCCGAGCCCACAACATGGTAATTCGACACCACATAGCCGTTATCGGACAGGATCACGCCCGAACCCAGCGAGTTTTGCACTCGCGGCTGCGGGGTGCCAAAGCCGCCACCAAAGAAATCCTGAAAGAACGGGTCCGAGAACAACGGGTTGGTGCGCCCCTGCCGGACGATCTTGGCATAGATGTTCACAACCGCCGGGGCGGCTTGTTTGACGACCGGGGCAAAACCCAGACTGATGTCAGCCTGGGACTGCGGAACCCGTGTTTCCGCCGTGGCAAGTGATGCCGACAAAATGGAGAAAGCTAAAACTGTCGCGCGCAGCATTCCGACCTCAATCTTCAGAGACCCGTAGGATATGCGGCCACCGGGCCGGTAATGCAAGCGCGGCATCCGTGACCGCGTTCGGGAAAAAGAAAACCCCCACGTCCGGGACGCAGGGGTCTGACAGTCAGATCGTCGGATCGACTTATTCTTCTGCGGCCTCTTCGGCAGCAACGCGGGCCTTGTCGGCCGCGCCTTTGGCATCGACGTCACGATCAACGAATTCGATGATCGCCATCGGCGCCATGTCACCATAGCGGAAGCCAGCTTTCAGGATGCGGACATAACCGCCCTGACGCTCGGCGTAGCGGGGGCCCAGAACTTCGAACAGCTTGGCGACGTCTTTGTCTTCTTTCAACTGTGCTGCGGCCTGACGGCGGGCGTGCAGGTCGCCGCGCTTGCCCAGAGTGACCAGCTTTTCGATGATCGGGCGCAGTTCTTTTGCCTTGGGCAGAGTTGTTTTGATTTGCTCATGCTCGATGAGCGAGCCAGCCATGTTCGCAAACAGCGCCTTGCGGTGCTCATGAGTACGGTTCAGTCGGCGGTAACCACGTGCGTGACGCATTTTTCAGTTCCTTCTTTCGCGTTTTGCTTTGTCTGGCACCCGATGCGTGTCAGGCGCTCTCCTTGAGGCATCATTGCCCTTGTTGTCCCCGGTAGTCCGGGCATTTGTTGTCGCGTGTGCCGGGCTGAAGCCCGGCCTACGGGTTGGTCCGAAGTAGGCCGGGCTTCAGCCCGGCACCACTTCAGAACGCGTCTTCGAATTTCTTCGCCAGATCTTCGATGTTGTCGGGCGGCCAGTCCTCGACATCCATGCCAAGGTGCAGACCCATGCCGGACAGCACTTCCTTGATCTCGTTCAGCGATTTGCGGCCGAAGTTCGGGGTGCGCAGCATCTCGGCTTCGGTCTTCTGGATCAGGTCGCCGATATAGACGATGTTGTCGTTCTTCAGGCAGTTTGCCGAACGGACCGACAGTTCCAGTTCGTCCACTTTCTTCAGCAGAAGCGGATTGAACTCCAGACCGTCATCCTCGTCCTGGCGGCCGGCCGATTCCGGCTCGTCGAAGTTGACGAAGATCGACAACTGGTCCTGCAGGATGCGCGCAGCATAGGCCAGCGCGTCCTCGGGCGTGATCGACCCGTCGGTTTCGATCTTCAGGGTCAGCTTGTCATAGTCCAGAACCTGACCTTCACGGGTCGGCTGAACGTCATAGGCGACCTTCTTGACCGGAGAATAGATCGCGTCGATCGGGATCAGGCCAATGGGCGCGTCTTCGGGCTTGTTCTTCTCAGCCGAAACGTAACCCTTGCCTGTGTTGACGGTCAGTTCCATGAAGAGATCGGCGCCATCGTCCAGGTGGCAGATGACGTGGTCGCGGTTCAGAACCTCGATGCCGGCGCTTTCGCTGATGTCGCCAGCGGTGACAACGGCGGGGCCTTTGGCATTGATCGACAGGCGCTTGGGGCCTTCGACTTCCATGCGCAGCGACACGCCTTTGAGGTTCAGGATGATGTCGGTGACGTCCTCACGCACGCCCGCAACCGAGGAGAACTCGTGCAGGACGTTGTCGATCTGAACGCTGGTGATGGCCGCGCCTTGCAGCGAGCTCATCAAAACGCGGCGCAGGGCGTTGCCCAAGGTCAGACCAAAGCCACGCTCCAGCGGTTCAGCAACCAGGGTTGCCTGACGTGCAGGGTCGTTGCCCGGCTTGCCGTCCAGCTGGGTCGGCTTGATCAATTCTGCCCAATTCTTGTGGATCATGTAATCCCTCCATTCCTGTCCGCGCCCCATGACCAACAAGGTGCAGACGCCCGAGGTTCAAAATGACGTGCTGGGGCCGTGCAAAAACACTGGCCCCAGCTCAATTCAAAATCGCTTAGACGCGGCGACGCTTCGGCGGGCGGCAGCCGTTGTGAGCAATCGGTGTCACGTCGCGGATCGACGTGATGTTGAAGCCCACGGCAGCCAGCGCGCGCAGAGCCGATTCACGACCCGAACCGGGGCCCTGAACTTCGACTTCCAGCGTCTTGACGCCATGTTCCTGCGCCTTCTTGCCTGCATCTTCAGCAGCCATCTGAGCGGCGTAGGGGGTCGATTTCCGCGATCCCTTGAAGCCCATGGTACCGGCAGACGACCACGAAATGGCGTTGCCCTGTACGTCCGAGATCAGGATCTTGGTGTTGTTGAAGGTCGAGTTCACATGGGCGACGCCCGATGCGATGTTCTTCCGCTCTTTGCGCTTAACGCGAGTCTTATCACGTGCCATCAGTCAGACCCTCCCTTATTTCTTCTTACCAGCGATGGCCTTTGCGGGGCCTTTGCGGGTACGAGCGTTGGTGTGGGTGCGCTGACCGCGAACCGGCAGGTTGCGGCGGTGACGCAGACCGCGATAGCAGCCCAGGTCCATCAGGCGCTTGACGTTCATCTGAACTTCACGACGCAGATCACCTTCAACGGTGTAGTTTTCGTCGATGTATTCGCGGATTTTCAGAACTTCGGCGTCGGACAGTTCGTTGACGCGACGGGTCGCTTCAATGCCTACAGCTTCGCAGATCGCTTTGGCCGAGGTGTTGCCGATTCCGGTGATATATGTGAGGGCGATAGGTACCCGCTTGGCAGTCGGGATGTTTACGCCGGCAATACGTGCCACGTGTCACTTTCCTTTTTGTTGCGGTTCCGTAACTCCGGAACCTTTTTTCACAACACTTGATCTTGGCAGTGACGCCAGAGGATCCAGCATTATTTCGAGGTAGTAAAAGCGCGCGCGACGAATCTCGCACGCACGGGTGATTCCCAAAGGGATGTGGGTCGATATGGGCTTTTGGGCCTGACGTCAATACTCCAACCGGAGCTTTGGCCCCGGCCACTGACAATTTATAGCAAACCCTCTGCTTTCATTTCGGCTTCCCACTCCGCGGCCAGCCCTTCAAACTCACTGAACGCGCTGTTGGCAGGCACGTCTGCCCCGCTGTCCGGCGTCGGCTTCCGGATGTGGTCCACCAGGGGTTTTGCAGCCAACCAATCCCTGACAAACGTCGAGCGCATGTACTTTTTATAGTAGTCGGCGTCGAGAATCCCGGCCTTTATCCCACTGGCAATCAGCTCGTAGTGGTTGAGCATCTCAAGCACAAGGCGGCGTTGTTTCTGCAGCACAGCATTGCTGGGGCTGAACAGCGCCGACAACCCGTTTTCGTCCTGCCGCGCATCCCTGAACGCGACATACCGTTCCTGATAGTATTCCGTGGATTCCGAACGCTCGATCAGGTTCAAAGTCGCCAGCCTGCGGGCAGTTGTCTGGTTTGCCCTGATTGTGGCGCGCGCCATGAAAAAAGCGATGAGGGCCGAGGTCAAAATGGCCGCCGGCCCACCAAAATAGCGTATTAACCACTCAATCCCGGACTCAGAAGCCACGCAAACCAGTATTTGCGTGGCTTCGACCATTTCTGCAGTGCAGTTCATCGGGGATCGTTAATCCCTGTAACCTTCGCGAAAGACAAGCATACAAGCCTCCTGACATGCACGTATTACGCGTGCTTTGCTAACAAAAAGATAAGACCTTACGATTAGTTGTCAAGAACACCGGCAATTGCGCCCTGAACTTCGGCGATCTCGCCCAGCCCGTTGACCTTGGTCAACGCACCTTTGGCATAGTAGTAGCCGATCAGCGGCGAGGTCTTTTTGTAGTATTCCATCAGACGGGTCTTGAGGCTTTCCTCATTGTCGTCGGCGCGGCGCTTGAAGTCGTTTTCCTTGCCGCAGTTGGTGCATTTTCCATCTGCAGGAATCGGCTTGGTGATGTCGTTATAGACTTCACCGCATCCGCCACAGGTCGACCGGGCCGTGATGCGCTGGACCAGCGCGGTATCGTCGACTTCCATCTCGATCACCGCGTCCAGGCTGTTGCCGGTGCTGTCCAGCAATTCACCCAGCGCGTCCGACTGCGCCAGCGTGCGCGGGAAACCGTCAAAGATGAAACCACCCTCGGCGCCCTGCTCCAGCTTTTCGCGGATCAGGCCGATGACGATCTCATCGGTGACCAACTCACCCTTGGCCATGACCTCGGCCACGCGGTTGCCCATTTCGGTGCCGCTGTCCTTGGCCTCGCGCAGCATGTCGCCGGTGCTCAGCTGGACCATGCCGCGTGTTTCGACCAGGTGACGCGCCTGCGTCCCTTTACCGGCCCCCGGGGGGCCAAGAAGAATGATGTTCATCGACGAGCGGGTCCCTTCCTGCCGCGTTTCTTGCTTTTGCCGCGCAGTTGGGACTTTTCGATCAGCCCTTCGTATTGATGCGCCAGCAAATGGCTCTGAACCTGCTGGATCGTGTCCATGGTTACAGAGACGATAATCAGAACCGAGGTGCCGCCGAAGTAGAACGGGATGGCAAACTGGCCCCGAAGGATTTCAGGCAACAGACAGACCGCCGCCAGATAGGCCGAGCCCAGAACCAGCACGCGGTTAACCACGTATTCCAGATATTCGGCGGTTTTCTTGCCCGGACGGATACCGGGGACAAAGCCGTTCTGCTTTTTCAGATTGTCCGCCACATCATCCGGTTTGAACGACACGTTGAACGTGTAGAAATAGGCGAAGAACACGATCATCGACGCAAAGAACAGCAGATACAGCGGCTGTCCGGGGCCAAAGTTGGCCAGCATCCAGGACATGATCGGACCGTTGGCCGCCCCCGACGAGAAGGTCGAGATCGTCACCGGCAGCAGCAGCAGCGAGCTGGCAAAGATCGCCGGGATCACGCCCGCTGGGTTGACCTTGACTGGCAGGTGGCTGGATCCACCCTCATAGACTTTCATACCGGCCTGACGACGCGGGTATTGGATGTGGATCTTGCGCAGCGCGCGCTCCATGAAGACCACAAAGGTAATCACGGCGATGACCATGACGATCACACCAACGATCACTGCGGGGCTGATCGCACCGCTGCGGCCCGAGGCAAAGAACTGCGCCAGCGCAGCCGGAACCTCGGCAATGATGCCGACGAAGATGATCAGGGAAATCCCGTTGCCGATGCCGCGCGCGGTGATCTGCTCACCCAGCCACATCAGGAACATGGTGCCGCCAACCAGAGTGATCATGGTCGAAAAGCGGAAATACAGCCCCGGATCGGTCGCCAGATCGCCCGACTCCAGCGACACGGCCAGACCATAGGCCTGAACGGTGGCCAGCGCCACGGTGCCGAAACGGGTGTACTGGTTGATCTTCTTGCGCCCCTGCTCGCCCTCTTTCTTGAGCTGTTCGAGCGCGGGAACCATAGATGTCAGCAGCTGCACGATGATCGAGGCCGAGATATAAGGCATGATGCCGAGGGCAAAGATACCCATCCGACCCAGCGCCCCGCCGGTGAACATCGAAACCATGCCGCCGATGCCTTGCCCCGCCTGTTCCATGAACTCGCGAAGCGCCTGTCCGTCAATCCCCGGCACCGGAATGAAGGTGCCCAGACGATAGACGATCAGCAAACCCAGCGTGAACAGGATGCGGTTGCGCAGATCGGTGGCTTTGCCAAGGGCAGCCCAGCTTGTATTGGCTGCCATTTGTTCTGCTGCTGATACCATAAATCGGTCTCTCTTATGCAAACGCCGCCCGGAACCGTTTTCCGGCTCGGACGGCGTCTAGGAAAACTGTGAGGTCTATGTAAGCGGGTCTGGGCCCGCTCACAAGCGCTTACTCTGCCGCAGCAGCTTTTGTGACCTTAAGTGAGCCGCCCGCTTTCTCAACTGCCTCTACGGCAGCTTTCGAAGCACCGGTAACTTCCAGGTTCACCTTGGCGCTGATTTCACCTTTGGCCAGAACGCGGATACCGTCCAGCTTGCGACGAACCAGACCGGAGGCAACCAGTGCGTCCTCGGTGATCGCAGCTTTGGCGTCCAGCTTGCCTGCGTCGACGAATTTCTGGATCAGGCCCAGGTTGATAACGGCGAATTCCTTGCGGTTCGGCTTGTTGAAGCCACGCTTGGGCAGGCGCTGGTACAGCGGCATCTGGCCGCCTTCGTAGCCGTTGATGGCCACACCCGAACGGGATTTCTGGCCTTTGATACCACGGCCACCCATTTTACCTTTGCCGGAACCGGGGCCACGAC
Organism: Ruegeria sp. AD6; assembly: GCF_056542325.1. Lineage (NCBI taxonomy): Bacteria > Pseudomonadati > Pseudomonadota > Alphaproteobacteria > Rhodobacterales > Roseobacteraceae > Ruegeria > Ruegeria sp. AD6. The sequence goes on from NZ_JBQFZQ010000010.1 coordinate 86,625, forward strand.
CAACGCGAGTGCGTTTGGGGCTGGCGCCAGGATTGTCGCGCAATTCGTTCAGTTTCATTTCGCTTCTCCTTAGCCGGATGTGACCCCCGAAGCGTGATGGGCCAACCACGGCGTTTCTTGGTTTTGATTCTCGTGGACGGAAATCCACCGGAGCGCTGTACAGCGTTGTGCCTTCAGTTGCAAGGTTTGTTGTCGACTGCCGCCAAAAAGCAAAAGAGGCGCCCGAACGGCGCCTCTTTCACTGTGAGTGGTGGGGTATTTTACGAGCAATATGCATGCTCACGCGCGATATCCGCGATATCGCAGCGACGAACGCCGATGTCGTCCAGTTCGCGGTTGCTCAGACGCTGCAGCTCGGAATAGGTGCGCTGGTATTCCGCCGCTCGGGCACGGGCTGCCTTGATGCGTTCAACCAAGGTTGCAACGCGGGCGCTGAAGTTGAATCCGGTGTTCGAAAAAGTAGCTGTGTTTGCCATATCTCATTTCCTTTCTGTATTGGGGCGTATTCCCCAATGTTCGCTTGTTTGTTCCTTGCTTGGACAAGGCTCAGATAGGCGCGGCTGGTAACGCTAACAACGGAAGTTTCGGTCTAGCCGCTATGCGTTTCGGGAATGGCAGGATCCTGCGCCATTTGACCGAGACCCTCTGGCCCGGCAAACCAGTATTGGCCCGGCCGCTTCTCACGTTTCGCAAAAGTTGGTAGTCTTGCACAGAAGTCAGCGCAGGATGCAGGGTGCGAAATCATGTCATTGGATCTTCTGACCAAGGGGGAAAAGTACTTTCTTCTATACACGGGAACCGGCACCGATCTGATATTCAACCGAGGCGTCGAGCTGCCGGGCTTTGCGTCATTTCCCCTGCTCGAGCATCCGGACACACGCGCAATTCTGGCTGACCAGATGGCCGAACTGGCGCAATTGGCGGGGGAACTGGGCCTGGGATGCATTCTGGACGCGCCCACCTGGATGGCAAACGCCGATCGCGCGGCCCCCTTGGGATATGACAAAGATCGACTGGATGCGGTCAATCGGGATGCAGTGTCCTTGATGGATGAAATCCGTCGGTCAGCCGGTCGTGACGACATTCTGGTATCCGCCTGCATCGGACCTCGTTACGATCCATATGCTGATATTCCCGCCATGCCAGAAGATGAAGCCTGCGCGTATCATACTGCTCAGTTGGCCACACTGAAAGAAACCAGCGTTGACCTCGTCACCGCCTACACGTTCAACCGTCCATCCGAGGCGATTGGGTGCATTCTTGCAGCGCGGCGTCTCAGTCTGCCTATCGTGATGTCACTGGTTGTGGAAACCGACGGTCGGCTGGCCAGCGGCCTGAGTCTTGCCGAAGCGATAGACCAAATAGATGAAGCGACAGATGCGTCAGCGCTGTTCCATATGGTGAACTGCGCTCATCCGTCCCATTTCGCGAGTGCCATGGACAATCACCCCCGGTTGAAAGGGGTCGTTGCCAATGCCTCAAGCTGCTCGCACGCTGAACTCGACGAGGCCGAGCATCTTGACGAAGGCAACCCGTGGCAACTGGGACGGGAAATTGCCCAAATTGTGAAAGAAAACCCGTCTGTGCACGTATTCGGCGGGTGCTGTGGGACAGATATGCGCCACCTGCATCGTATGGGTTCGGAAGTTAACGCTGACGTGATTTCGATGAAGGAAACGAAACTTTAGACTCGTCAAATCGAAACCCTCAAACGAAAAACACCCCCGAAAGTTCCGGGGGTGTTTTCTGTTTGAAGTTCAATCGCGCTTAGTCGCGCTCTTCGATGATCTCAACCAGATGCGGGATCTTGTTGACCATGCCGCGAACCGAAGGCGTATCTTCCAGCTCGCGGGTGCGGTGCATCTTGTTCAGGCCCAGACCGATCAGGGTTGCGCGCTGTTCGGCGGGGCGGCGGATCGGGGAACCGATCTGCTTGACGACGATGGTTTTTGCCATGGGTCGCTCTCCTTATGCTTCTGCTTCAGCAGCAGCTGGTGCTTCGTCCCGCTTGGGCAGGATGTCAGCAACTTTTTTGCCACGACGTGCGGCAACCGAACGCGGGCTCTGCTCTTTCTGCAGGCCGTTGATGGTGGCGCGGATCATGTTGTACGGGTTCTGCGAGCCCAGCGACTTGGACACAACGTCCTTCACGCCCAGCATTTCGAACACTGCACGCATCGGACCACCGGCGATGATACCAGTACCTTCAGGTGCGGTGCGCATAACCACTTTACCGGCGCCGTGACGGCCCTCGATGTCGTGGTGCAGGGTACGACCTTCGCGCAGTTGCACGCGGATCATCTGACGCTTGGCTTGTTCGGTTGCCTTACGGATGGCTTCAGGTACTTCTTTCGCTTTACCTTTGCCAAAGCCGACACGGCCTTTCTGATCGCCGACAACCACCAGAGCGGCGAAGCCAAAGCGCTTACCACCTTTTACGGTTTTCGACACACGGTTGATTGCGACCAGACGATCTGCAAATTCCGGTGCTTCTTCACGGTCGCGGCCACGGCCCCGACGGTTTTCACGTTCTGCCATTTGGCATCCCTTTTCTCATGTGGCGCTTGTCGCGCCAGTTTTCTCAATCGAAGTGAGCCACGAAAAAAATCCAGGCCCCCCGATCATCGAGGCGGGCGGACCCGCCTTCAAAGCAAGATGGGTGCAAGCACCCATCCTACGGTTCTTTGTCGTGTAGGATGGGTGCTTGCACCCATCGCCACATCAGATCTTCAGACCACCTTCACGCGCGGCGTCGGCAACTGCCTTCACCTTGCCGTGGAACAGGAAGCCACCACGATCGAAATAGGCCTCTTCGACGCCTGCCTTCTTGGCACGCTCGGCGATGGCCGCGCCCACTTTGGTGGCCGCTTCGACGTTGTTCTTGCCAACAACACCCAGATCTTTTTCCAGGGTCGAGGCCGAGGCCAGGGTCACGCCACGAACGTCGTCGATCAGCTGAACGCTGATGTTCTTGTTCGAACGGTGAACCGACAGGCGTACACGGCCGGCGTTGACTTTGCGAAGTTTGTTCCGAACGCGCAGGCGGCGCTTCAGAAACAGGGTTCTTTTGCTGTTTGCCATTGTTTGCGTCCTTACTTCTTCTTGCCTTCCTTGCGGAAGATGAACTCGCCCTTATAGCGGATGCCCTTGCCTTTATACGGCTCGGGACGGCGCCATTCGCGGATTTTGGCCGCGACTTCGCCCACCTGCTGCTGGTCGATACCTTCCACAACGATCTCGGTCTGCTTTGGCGCGGTGATGGTGACACCTTCCGGAGCAGTGAAATCAACATCGTGGCTGTAGCCCAGGTTCAGCTTCAGGGTGTTGCCCTGCATCTGCGCCCGGTAACCAACACCCTGGATCTCCAGCTCTTTTTTGAAGCCTGTCGTCACACCGGTTACCAGATTGGCAACCATGGTGCGGCTCATGCCCCATTGCTGGCGGGCACGCTTGGACATGCCGCGGGGGTCGATCTTGACCACGTTGTCTTCAACCGACAGCGTCACGTCGTCGGTTGCGGTAAAGCTGCGGGTGCCTTTCGGACCTTTCACTTCGATGGTCTGACCCGACACAGAGGCGGTAACGCCGCTGGGCAGCTCGACCGGTTTTTTACCAATACGAGACATTGCAGACCTCCTTAGAAGACGGTGCAGAGCACTTCGCCGCCAACATTGTTGGAGCGAGCGTTTGCGTCCGACATCACACCTTTCGGAGTGCTGACAATCGACACGCCCAGACCCTGACGGACCTGCGGGATGTCATTGACGCCCATGTATACGCGACGACCGGGCTTCGAGACCCGCTTCAGTTCGCGAATGACAGGGGTGCCTTCGTAGTATTTCAGGCTGATTTCGATGGCCGGATGACCGTTTTCACCGGTCGTCTTTTCATAGCCACGGATGTAACCTTCGTCCGCCAGCACGTCCAGAACCCAACCGCGCAGCTTGGAAGCCGGGGTGGAAACGGTGGACTTGCCGCGCATTTGCGCGTTGCGGATACGGGTGAGCATATCGCCGATAGGATCATTCATATCTATGTCTCCCTTACCAGCTCGATTTCACCATGCCGGGGATCTGACCAGCAGAACCCAGCTCGCGCAGCGCGATACGGCTGACCTTCAGCTTACGGTAGTAAGCGTGGGGACGACCGGTCAGCTGACAACGGTTGTGCAGACGGGTAGCCGAGCTGTTGCGCGGCAGTTTCGCCAGTTTCAGACGCGCTTTGAAACGCTCTTCCATCGGGCGGCTCTCGTCATTCGCGATTTCTTTCAGCTCGGCACGCTTTGCGGCATATTTGGCCACCAGGCGTTCGCGCTTCTTCTCGCGTTCGATCATTGCTTTTTTAGCCATGTCTCAATCCTCCCGGCGCTTACGCGTTGAACGGCATGTTGAAAGCTTTCAACAGTGCCTTAGCTTCAGCGTCGGTTTTCGCTGTGGTGGCAATTACGATATCCAGGCCCCAGACCTCGTCGACCTTGTCGAAGTCGATTTCCGGGAACACGATGTGCTCTTTCATGCCCATGGCAAAGTTGCCCTGACCATCGAAAGACGGCTTAACACCGCGGAAGTCACGAACGCGCGGCAGCGCGATGGTTATCAGACGATCCAGGAATTCGTACATCCGGTCACCGCGCAGGGTCACTTTCGCGCCCAGCGGCATGTCTTCCCGGACGCGGAAACCCGCGATCGACTTCTTCGCCTTGGTTGAAACGGCCTGTTGACCAGCGATTGCAGTCAGATCCTCGACAGCAGCTTTCGCTTTCTTCGAGTCTTTGACCGCCTCAGCACCACAACCGATGTTCAGAACGATTTTGTCCAGCTTGGGCAGCTGCATGTCGTTCTTGTAGCCGAACTCTTCTTTCAGAGCGGCACGGATGGTTTCAACGTACTGAGCTTTCAGACGCGGGGTATAGGTTGCGGAATCAAGCATCGATCACGTCCCCTGTGGTCTTGGCGAAGCGGACCTTCTTGTCACCTTCCATGCGGAAGCCAACGCGGGTTGCTTTGCCGTTCTTGTCCAGCAGCGCCAGGTTCGACAGCTCGATCGGGTTTGCCTGAGGCAGGCGACCACCTTGCGAGTTCTGCGACTGACGGGTGTGGCGGATGGCGATGTTGATGCCATCGACAACAGCTTTACCGGCTTTGGGGTCAACCGAGGAAATGGTTCCCTCTTTGCCCTTGTCCTTGCCGGCCAGCACGACGACCTTGTCGCCTTTGCGGAGTTTAGCAGCCATGATTACAGCACCTCCGGAGCCAGCGAGATGATTTTCATGAAGTTCTTGCCGCGCAGTTCGCGAACAACGGGGCCAAAGATACGGGTACCTACGGGCTCATTGTTGTTGTTCAGGATGACGGCGGCGTTGCGATCGAAGCGGATCGCGGTGCCGTCTTCGCGACGGACTTCCTTGGCGGTGCGTACGACGACGGCCTTGCGGACGTCACCTTTCTTTACGCGGCCGCGCGGGATGGCTTCCTTCACCGAGACGACAATGATGTCGCCGACGGAGGCGTATTTACGCTTGGAACCGCCCAGGACCTTGATGCACTGAACTCGGCGTGCGCCGGAGTTGTCAGCGACATCCAGATTGGTCTGCATCTGGATCATGTGGTTTCTCCCGACCTGTGGGGGCTGGTCTTGTTAGATCCCCCAGGGTTTCGACAAATGGGAAAATACCGGAGGCTTACGCTTCCAGAACTTCCCAACGTTTCGTCTTCGATTTCGGCGCGCATTCGATGATGCGGACTGTGTCACCGACCTTGAAGGCGTTCTTTTCATCGTGAGCCCGGTATTTCTTGGACTTACGGATGGTTTTCTTCAGAACCGGATGCGTAAAGCGGCGCTCGACGGATACGGTTACGGTCTGTTCGTTGGCGTCGCTGGTCACGGTGCCTTGCAGGATACGCTTGGGCATCTGATTACTCCTCGGATGCCGCGGCAGCGGCCTTTTCGTTCAGAATGGTTTTGACACGGGCAGCATTGCGGCGGGCCGCTTTGATACCGGCTGTGTTTTCCAGCTGACCGGTTGCCTGTTGAAAGCGCAGGTTAAAGCTTTCTTTCTTCAGGTTGGCCAGTTCCTCGCGGAGCTGGTCCGGGGTCTTGTCACGCAGTTCTTGGGCGTTCATCGCCTTTTTCCTTTGCTCAAAACACCAGAAGGCCCCGTACACGGGTCACCTTTGACCTGGTGGATGAATGATAGACATACGAATCGCCCGACAACGCCGGGAGATCGCAGGATGCCGCCGTATAAGGGTTTGGGGGGTGGGTGGCAAGAGGAAGTTTAAGGCTTTCCGTGTATGGGAGTTTAGCGATCATCCCAAAAACAAAACGTTGCGTAGTCGTTCACCCAACAGGCTTCTTCACGCTGTAGGTCACGCTGGATTCCGTGAGCGTGAGCGGCATAGGGTTCGCCGTTCCACGCAACTACGCCGGTCCCATCATCCTCGACATAGAAACCGCCCCAATACTTACCGTTGTAGGTTTTGAAATCAAAGGAGCCGAAACCATCGGTCGGGTCAAATTCGCATGGCCCATCAACCTTGGTTTCCCCATATTCAATAATAAGGCATGAAACCTCTCTGGCCTGCCCTAGCTGTGCAAAAGAGGGTGTGACAACACTAAGACTGCCGATCAATGCAAAACAGATCTTCTTCATTTCTCTCGTTACTTCTTGGTTGTGGAACTAAGTCGGCATTTGATTTTAAGGGAACAATATGCAGGCGACTCGTATGATCCGGTAAACTTCTACTTCCAGTTAAGAACACTAATAATTCTAGCAAGCTACAATCAGGGCTCCGCCCGTTCGCCCCTCAATCGCTCCACCGGAGCGATTGCCGCTGCGCGGACCGGGACTCACTCCCACTTATAATTGAAACTCACCGAAATCCGCTCGTCCTCGGCCATGTTCATCGGCACCTCGTGGCGCAGCCAGCTTTCCCATAGCAGAACGTCCCCCACCTTCGGCTTCATATAGATGAACGGCTGCAAGTCCCGCCGCCCGCCTTTAAGACGTGTCGGCGCGGCCATCATGCGGCCCGAGCGGGGGTCTTCCAGTTTCAGCGCGCTCGCCCCTTCGGGCATTGCCACGTAGGTCGTGCCTGAAATGACGCTATGCGGATGCAGGTGGCTGGAGTGCATCCCACCTTCGGGCAGGATGTTGATCCACAGATCCTCCAGCTTCAGCGTGCCCTCGCCCAGATCGAACTCCAGATCCTTGGCAAAGGCCGCGACGTGCTGGTCCAGCGCCTTGACCAGATCGGCGAAGATCGGGAAGCGCCAGGGCAGATCGGTCAGCGAGGCATAGCTGGTATAGCCGGGATAGCCGTTCTCTTCGCACCATTCCTGCCCGGCCTCATCATCCTCAGCGATGACAAGGCAGGAGCTTTCCAGCTCATCCGCGTCGATCCTGGGATCGAACTCGGACAAGGCGGCGCGGTAAAGACGGGTGACGAAGAGTGATTCAATCTGTGCCATGCCCCGGCTATAGCCCAGCCGGGGCGCAAGGGCGAGACCAGCCGCCTTAGAAAAGCGGCTGGTCGGGTGCGACTTAGTAGAAGTAGCGCAGCCAGATATAAACGTTGGCGATCATCAGGGTCAGGATCATGATCGGGAAGGCCATGATCGCAAACTTAACAAAGCCGATGGGCTGCTTGGCCTTCTCGGCAAAGGCCGCGACGGTCAGGTTGGCGCTGGCACCCAGCAGCGTGCCGTTGCCCCCCAGACAGGCACCAAGGGCCAGCGACCACCACAAGGGCTCGATCGCCTCGGGGCCGCCAAACGTGTCGGCGGTGGACTCGATCAGCGGGATCATCGTCGCCACAAAGGGGATGTTGTCCAGAATGGCCGACAGGATGCCCGAGGCCCAGAAGATGAAGAACGCGGTCCACATCATGTCACCCTCGGTCAGTTCCAGAACCTTCTGGCCGAAGAAGTCCAGCAGACCCACGTGTTCCACACCTGCGACAATCACAAACAGGCCGCCGAAGAAGAAGATCGTGATCCACTCGACCTCGCCAAAGATGTGGTGGACGGATTCGGATTGCTCTTCGCCATGCTGGTGACCATAGGCCAGCAGCATCAGCAGCGCCGCACCCGCCAACGCCGAAGTGCCGGGCTGAACGCCATAGCTGTGGCCCAGGGTGAAGCCCAGCAAAACCAGCGCCAGAACGAACAGGGATTTGATCATCAGCCGGACATCGGTGATCGCTTCGTCTTCGTTAAAGCGCATGATCTTTTCACTGGCGGATTTTGGAATGGCGGCCAGCGTGCGGCGGTTCATCAGATAGATGATGCCGGTCAGAACAACCAGACAGATCGCCGAGATCGGGGCCAGATTGACCACAAACTCGTTGAAACTCAGCCCGGCGGCCGAGCCGATGATGATATTGGGCGGGTCACCGATCAGCGTGGCCGTACCACCAACGTTCGAGGCCAGAATTTCGGCAAAGAAGAACGGAAAGACCGGTGTTTCCAGCGCATCCGTGATCAGCAGGGTAATCGGCGCGATCAACAGCACCGTGGTTACGTTATCCAGAAGTGCGGAAAATACCGCCGTGATCAGCGTCAGCATGATCAGGATGCCGGTCGGGTTGGCCTTCACAAGCTTTGACGCCTTGATCGCCACATATTGAAACAGCCCGCATTTGCTGGTGATCCCCACAATCACCATCATGCCGATCAGCAGTGCAAGCGTGTTTGCATCCACCCCGGCGACGGCCTGTTCCTGATTGAGGATGCCAAACAGCACCATCAGCGATGCGCCCAGCATGGCAAGAATGGCGCGGTTCACCTTTTCGGTGATCAGAACCGCATAAACGGCGACAAGAATGCCAGTTGCAATCCACAGAGGATCAACCCCCAACAGTTGAGGAACGGAGAACGCGTGTTCTCCATGCGAAACAGAATGATCGGTCACAATTTTGGTCCGGTATTTTAGGGGTTAACTCAGCGCGTGATCTATCAGCGAGTTCGGGCTGACAGTGCCGACAAACCGTTTGGTGTCGGGCTCAACCAGGAACACATGGCGCTTGAATTTGTGGATCAGGAAGATGCCCTCCATCACCGGCGTATCCGGGGCGGTCACGGGGATATTGGCCGGGTTGGACGTGTGATCGCCGACCCGTTCCTCATTCAGCCGCGTGACCTGTTCGCGGAAATCTTCCTTGGTCAGATCCATGAAGCTCAGGTTGCTGATTGGCACCCGGCTTGTTTCCGAGCTCATGCCGATCAATGCGGCCTTGGGCAGGATCATCTTGATCAGGGTCGGTGCGGTAAACACACCCAGAAACTTTCCGTTCTCGTCGACAACCGGAAGAAAGCGCACCCGGCTGTCCCGAATGATGTCGAACGCTTTTGCGACAGTGTCATCCGGATGTATCGTTTTCTGCGTTTCAGGCGAGACCATCACGTCCCGGCAGGTAAGGCCCATCGTTTTCCTCGGCTTTCGAACTGTATCGCGGCGCTCAGCTGTTTTTGCTGGTTGGCGAAAGCACGGTTGCACACTTGCCAAACACCGAGCCCGCGAGAGAATGTCGTTGATGCGGGCGTCATTTCACTAACCGGTGGGATTGGCCAGACTTCAAATCAATTTTTTTTTCAGGACGTCGGGTGAATATCGTGCCCGGCACACGTTTTGGCGGACGGAAACGCCCAAACGCTATTGCTGCAACAGGTCAGGCCAGTACCCGTTCGCCTTTGCGATATTCTCATCGATCCTGTTGGCCCAGATGCGCCGGACCTCGATGCTGTAATTCAGGTATAGTTTGTCGTCCCAGATGCGCCACGCAATCGGGTCCACGTCCGCCACCGCATTCTGACTTGCGGCATAGGCACAATAGCCGCCGAACTGAGGTGCGAACCTGTCCGGGTCAGACAGAAACTCCTGCCGGTTTTCGTCGTTCAGAAATACCCAGGTGGCCCCATTGTAATCTGCAGTGATCCCGGGATCGCCTTTTTGCGGATTGCCGCCGCGCCAATAGCTCATGACGTCGTAGCCGTTCATGGCCAGACCGTTGAAATGGCCCAGGTTCACTTCGGGTGAGGCCGCCCCGAGGGGTGTCGCGCCAAACAAAACCGTAAAAGTCAGGAACACAGGCACCACGACGTCGTGGATGGTTCGGACAATGGTCGTCATGGCGGTCCTTCCCGGCAAAGCTACCGTGAACACTGCCACGTCTGACGCCACAATGCCATTCAACTGTGGGTGCGCATGACCATAGCGCAACAGAACGCCCCGCCGACCGCCCGGCAGGGTCGGTTGTTTCAAGGCCGGGTTTTCAGACCGCCCCCTTCTGGCCGAGACCCGCTTTGGTTCAGGTCTTAATCAATGATGCGCCCCTTGCCGCAGCGTGGCGTCGGGCGACCGCCATCGGCATAGGCCACAGATAGCACCACCTCATCCGGCAAAGGTGCGTCAGATATGGTCAGGGTCATCGTATCGTAGTGGTTGATCGACCATGGGTCGTCCTTGTGCCCCAGCGGCAAGTCCAGGGCGCAACCCGGCGCACCCAGTTTGGCGTTTGACGGGATGACGGCTTCGCCGCCGCCAATCGCCGCGCGCATCGGGGCGCCAAGCTTGGGGTGGATGAGTGCTCCGCCATGCTCGGCATCTCCGTTCAGGCCCACAATCGCGGCCTTTCCGTATGAGATCGGCGCAGCCTTCAACTCGGCAACAGCGTCAGCCACCAATTCCGCGCCCAATGTGCCGCCAATGTCGAACAACGCACTCAGATCCTCGGAAAACACGCCCGCCAAAGGGTTTTTGAACACCGCCACAGCCGCGACACGGGTGATCGGCGCGCAGGGCTGGCCCATCTGGTCAGAGGTAATCACCTCTTTGAAAAGGAGTTTCTTACGCAGCTGAACCATCGAGGCCTCCTGTTTTTCCGACAGCAAATCAGGGGCGACCTTGTGGTGCCTCAGCCAAATACGCAATCCAAATCCAACGCCATGACACAGAAATGAAAAACCCCCGCCGGTATCCCGACGGGGGTCAATCTTGTCACGAACGGGGTTACCCCCGGAACGCTTACCAGTCTTCGCGAACCACGACGCGGGTCTTGATCGGCAGCTTCATCGCGGCCAGGCGCAGGGCCTCGCGGGCGATATCGTCATTGACGCCGTCGATCTCGAACATCACGCGGCCAGGCTTGACCTTGCAGGCCCAACGGTCGACCGAACCTTTACCTTTACCCATACGAACTTCGATCGGCTTGGCCGTGACCGGAGTGTCGGGGAAGATGCGGATCCAGACGCGGCCCTGACGCTTCATGTGACGCGTCATGGCACGACGTGCAGCTTCGATCTGGCGTGCGGTAACACGCTCAGGCTCAAGAGCTTTCAGGCCGTATGTGCCAAAGTTCAGATCAGAGCCGCCCTTGGCGAGACCCTTGATCCGGCCTTTGTGCATCTTGCGGAATTTAGTACGCTTTGGTTGAAGCATATCTTTCCCTCCTTAGCGACGACCGCCACCAGCACCACGAGGTGCAGGGCCGTCCTGGAGTTCCTGTGCTTTACGGTCACGTGCCTGCGGATCGTGCTCCATGATCTCACCTTTGAAGATCCAGACCTTGATCCCGATGATCCCATAGGGGGTCATCGCTTCGGCATGTGCGTAATCGATGTCGGCACGCAGGGTGTGCAGAGGCACGCGGCCTTCGCGGTACCACTCGGTCCGTGCGATTTCGGCGCCGCCCAGACGACCAGCGACGTTCACCCGGATACCCAGGGCGCCCATGCGCATGGCGTTCTGAACCGACCGCTTCATCGCGCGGCGGAACGAGACACGACGCTCCAGCTGCTGAGCGATGGACTCGGCAACCAGCTGCGCGTCAAGCTCGGGCTTGCGCACTTCGACGATGTTCAGGTGCAGTTCGCTGTCGGTCATACGAGCAAGCTTTTTGCGCAGAACTTCGATGTCTGCACCTTTCTTGCCGATGATGACACCGGGACGTGCAGTGTGGATCGTAACGCGGCACTTTTTGTGCGGACGTTCGATGATCACACGGGCAACACCGGCCTGCTTGCACTCTTTGTTGATGAACTCACGGATCTTGAGGTCTTCCAGCAGAAGATCACCGTAGTCCTTGGTGTCGGCGTACCAGCGGCTGTCCCAGGTGCGGTTGACCTGCAGGCGCATGCCGATCGGATTTACTTTATGACCCATTAGGCTTGCTCCTCAACTTGACGCACCTTGATGGTGATCTCCGAGAACGGCTTCATGATCTTGCCGAAACGGCCACGGGCACGCGGACGACCACGCTTCATGACCAGGTTCTTGCCAACCCATGCTTCGGCGACGATCAGCTCGTCAACGTCCAGGTTGTGGTTGTTTTCGGCATTCGCGATTGCGGACTGCAGGCACTTCTTGACGTCCTGCGCGACACGCTTGTTCGAGAAAGTCAGGTCGGTCAGAGCCTTTTCGACTTTCTTGCCGCGGATCATTTGCGCAACCAGGTTCAGTTTCTGCGGGCTGGTGCGAAGCATGCGGGTTTTCGCCATTGCTTCGTTTTCAGCCACGCGGCGGGGGTTCTTTTCCTTGCCCATGACTTACTTCCGCTTCGCTTTTTTGTCTGCGGCGTGGCCATAATAGGTCCGGGTCGGCGAGTATTCACCGAACTTCTGACCGATCATGTCTTCCGAGACGTTGACGGGAATGTGCTTCTGGCCGTTGTACACACCAAAGGTCAGACCCACGAACTGGGGCAGAATGGTGGAACGACGCGACCAGATTTTGATGACTTCGTTGCGGCCCGACTCGCGCGCTGCTTCGGCTTTTTTCAGCACGTAAGCATCGACGAAAGGACCCTTCCAAACAGAGCGAGACATGGATTAACGTCCCTTCTTCTTGGCGTGCCGCGAGCGGATGATCAGCTTCTGGGACGCTTTGTTCTTGTTGCGGGTACGCTTACCCTTGGTGTCCTTACCCCACGGTGTAACCGGTGTACGGCCACCCGAGGTCCGACCTTCACCACCACCGTGCGGGTGATCGATCGGGTTCATTGCAACACCACGAACCGACGGACGAACGCCCTTGTGGCGCATACGACCGGCTTTACCGAGGTTCTGGTTGGAGTTGTCGGGGTTGGACACGGCACCGACGGTGGCCATGCATTCCTGACGGACCATGCGCAGCTCGCCCGAGCTCAGACGGATCTGAGCGTAGCCGCCATCGCGGCCAACGAACTGAGCGTAAGTACCGGCCGCACGTGCGATCTGACCGCCTTTGCCAGGCTTCATCTCGATGTTGTGGACGATGGTACCAATGGGCATGCCCGAGAACGGCATTGCATTGCCCGGCTTGATGTCAGCTTTTGCCGACGCGATGACTTTGTCACCAACAGCCAGACGCTGCGGAGCCAGGATATATGCCTGCTCGCCGTCTTCGTATTTTACCAGTGCGATGAATGCGGTCCGGTTCGGGTCATATTCGATCCGCTCGACGGTTGCCGCGACATCAAATTTGTTCCGTTTGAAGTCAACGATCCGGTAGAGACGCTTTGCGCCACCGCCGCGGCGGCGTGAAGTGATCCGTCCGGTGTTGTTCCGGCCGCCCGATTTGGTCAAACCCTCAGTGAGAGACTTGACCGGACGTCCTTTCCAAAGCTCCGAACGGTCGATCAGCACCAGCCCGCGCTGGCCCGGCGTCGTCGGCTTGTACGACTTGAGTGCCATGCTTTCTGTCTTCCGTTTAGCAAGTGCAGGGAGTTTCCCCGCTATGTGATAGGCCCCCGTAGGTGCCAAGGGTATAGGGCCCCGAAGGTCCCCGGTTACAAATATCAGAGGCCCCGGAACGAATCCGAGGCCGCAAGATTGGGAGCGTGTAACAGATCAATTGCACACCGTCCACAGCAAAGGCGCACTTTTCTAAGCAGCGGAGCCGATTGCCCGAAACAAGGTGCTAGTCCAACCAATGTTCAGGTTTTCGTTCAAGCAACCAAGGCGCCGTGTTTCGGAGGGCCCGAACAAACCGCGCATTGAAATCTTCGGCAATTTCTTTTCCGGCGTCTCGCCCAATCGTTGTGCCTTGCTGCGAGTCCCTGCTCATGACCTCGTCAAGCCGACTAGGATCCACTTCCAGTTCCCCGACTTCCTGCGCGATCCTCTCGGCTTGCCGCAGCGGATCAGCAACCAGTGCCCCATAGCTTATCACACTTATCTTCAGACCACGCGCTTTTGCCAGACGCATGGACTCAACCATGTCACTTAACCGCCGGGCCAAACCTACAGGTCGCCCGCCCCACAGCCTGTGCCTGGACCTGGCCCAGGAAACGGGATCTCGTACCAGGAATAAGCATACCGATTCCGGATGGTGACTGCACAGGTCTTCACAGAATGGCGTCACGTTTGACCGCAGCTTTATGCCCATGCTTTTCTGCCCTGCCAAGCGGGTTTTATCCGCGATATCTGCAAGAGCGACCCGAGTCAGCATTCGGAAATCCGCAGGCTGATGATGCAATTTCGGGTTGCCCGCGAGATTGGTTAGAGCGTCCGGTTCAGACCAGGTCAAAAGACCAGCCGCATCACATATCTTGGCAAACAGCGTCGATCCGCAGCGACCAATCGAAAATATGAAAACCGGTCGCGCCGTCAACGGCCGTTGCCAGGATCCGAGATTGCCAAACTTAACCGCGTACCCGTCAGTCGCATTTTGTCGAATGCCCTGATAGTAAAAGCTGTAGCCGGACAGCGAAGCTTCATCCTTTACACGACACCAAAACACCTCGGATTTTTCTGCGTCGATATGGTGGATATGCAGGTTCGCGAAAGCCTCAGGGCTGAGTGTCACGGGTCCTTCGTCTGCCAGCCGAAGAACATGGCGCGAAGACACAGCTGTTTTCGACTTTCGCGTACCAACGATCCGATACTTCTGGGCCGGGATAGGCGCTGCGTTGTCGGCCTGCTTTACCGTCTGAGAATCTCTGGTCATTCTGCGCGTTTTGTTTTCATTGTTGTCACTCGGGTCTTTCAGGCTGTGGCGCAAAGTACTTCTCTGTGAACTCTATAAAAGTCTCACGATAGAACCGCAGAATATCCTGCGAAACGGGCTGGTTCTCGGAAAAAAACTCCATACTGTGGTAAACGCCCGGCCTCGTGTCGAAATCCACGTCCACGCCCGCGTTGCGCAGCGCCTCGACCATTGCTGAGGTCTGGGCATGGAACAGATCGCATTCGCCAACAAAGGTGAAGGTTGGCGGCAGGCCGGACCAATCTTTCGTGCGGATCGGGGCCTCGTAAGGGGTCACATCGGCGCCGCCCCGTCGCCCTGCCCCCAAAAGCCGGTCCCATCCAAATCGGTTCAACGATGGCGGCCAGCTTTGATCGGCCGGAGCGACCGGTGTCCAGTTGGCCTCGGTATCGTCGATCATCGGGCAGATCGGGAACTGGAACGCGACATTGACCTCACCGCGGTCGCGCGCGCGCAGGGCGGTGGACAGGACCAGCCCGCCTCCGGCGCTTTCGCCGCCGAGAATGATCTGGTCAGACCGCCCGCCGATATCGTGGGCATTGCGGGCCGCCCACACCAGCGCGTCATAACAATCGTCATGCGCCGCCGGGTAGGGCATATCCTTTGCCAGCCGATAATCGGGAACCACAAATACGGCGTCCGTCGCTTTCAGCAGATTGGCGATCGGTTTGAACGACGAGCTTTCCGGCGTCCCGATCAGGTATCCGCCGCCATGTAGATGCACGACAACAGGCAGGGGTTCCTTCTGCGCTTTAGGCGAGATCACAAGGGTCCGGACCGAGCCCGAGCCGTCGCTGCGCAGAATCTGAATCTCGCGGCATTGATACGTCTCCGGAAGCGGTGCTATCGGGTGTTTCGACAGGGCATCCAGCAGCCTGACCGCCCACAGTTTTGCGGGCCAGTTGCGCAACAAGTTAACAGCAAAGGGTACATTCTTTGGGTCGACTTTCATGTCCACTCCCAGACGTTTCACCGCGGCGTTCCCAGGGCCACATGTGCTTTATTACGCCGTTCCGCTTGCGCTCCACCCATTATCCATAAAGCGCACGGGCTTCGGCGAAAGACAAAAGACGGCGGCTTTTTTCGTCCCACAGGTGCAACCGGGCGTTGGCAAAGCTCTCGCGGATGGTCATTCGGTTGCTGTTTGCCAATTCGTCATGGTCCCGCAGCACTTCGGTCAGGCGGTAGAACGGAATGCGGCTGTACAGATGATGGACGTGATGGATGCCAATATTGGCACTAAACCATTGCAGAACGGATGGCAGGATATAATGCGAACTGCCGTGCAGGGCGGCCTCGTGCAGTCGCCAGTCCTTATCGGGATCCCACTGCGTCTCTTCGAACTGATGCTGAACGTAAAACGGCCAGACACCCGCTGTTGCGGCCAGCAAGGTCGAGGGCAGGAAAATCAGCAACAACGGCATCAGCCCGCCAAAGTGGTAGATGGCCAGCAATGCCAGCAGGATGGCCAGATTGGTGGCCATCGCGCTGATCCAGAATTTCATGTGCCCCGTCAAACCAAGCGGCAGGCGATTCTGGAGCAGAAACAGATAGCCCGGCCCAAAGCCAAACAAGGTGATCGGGTGACGATACACACGATACCAAAGCCGGTTTAAGGGGCTCAGCGCCTGATACTCGGCCACGGTCAGGGTGTGGATATCGCCCATCCCGCGCTTGTCCAGATTGCCCGAGCTGTTGTGATGCGTGGAATGCGTGCGGCGCCAGACGTCATAAGGGGTCAGGGTCAGCACTCCGATAATCCGCCCGACCCAGTCACTGACCGTCCGGTTGCTGAAGAACGCCCCGTGCCCGCAATCATGCTGGATCGCAAACAGGCGCAGCAAAAAGGCCGCATTGAGGACCGAGATTGCAAAAGCCAGCCAATAGCTGACCGACAGAAGCGCCCAGGACAAAGCCCATAGCGCAAAAAATGGAACTATGCTGACGCCAAGCTCGAATGCGCTGCGCATCTGGTTCGGCTCACGGTATTTGGCCAGCGTCGTCACCCAATCCCGCGCTGCGGCCATTTCCGGTTTTCCCGGGGTCGAATCTATGGGTCGAGTCATACGCCTGCCATTTTATTACGTTTGCAACCGGATAGAGGAACACTCCGGCATCGCAAGCGGTTTATGGAATTGCCGCGACGTCGCGAGATCAATTTCCAGTGTCACCGCCATACGAAAAAACCCCCGCTCTCGCGGGGGTTCTGTTCTTTTCCAAAGACGTTCCGATCAGAGACCGGTGGATACGTCGATGGTGTTGCCCTCTTCCAGGGTCACATATGCTTTTTTGACGTCTTTCCGACGGCCCAGCTGGCCGCGGAACCGCTTGACCTTGCCTTTGGTCACGGTGGTGTTCACCGCTTTGACCTTCACACCAAACAGCGCCTCAACGGCCTCTTTGATCTGCGGCTTGTTGCTGTCGATCGCCACTTCAAAGACAACCGCGCCGTTTTCGGACGCCATGGTCGACTTTTCGGTGATGATCGGCTTGCGGATCACGTCGTAGTGTTCTGCCTTCGCGCTCATTTCAGACGAGCCTCCAGTGCTTCGACAGCCGCTTTGGTGAGCACCAGAGTGTCACGCTTGAGGATGTCATAAACGTTTGCACCCATCGACGGCAGGATATCCAGACCTTCGATGTTGCGCGACGCCTTCAGGAACCCTTCGTTCACGGTCGCGCCGTCGATGACCAGAGCGCGTTTCCAGCCCAGGTTTGCAACCTGTTTGGCCAGAGCGGCGGTCTTGCCTTCGGCTTCGGCGTTCTCGATCACAACCAGTTCACCTGCCTTGGCTTTGGCCGACAGAGCGTGGCGCAGGCCAAGCTTGCGGAACTTCTTCGGCAGGTCGTGGCCGTGCGAACGCGGGGTCGGGCCCTTGTAGATACCACCCTTGCGGAAGATCGGCGCGTTGCGGTCACCATGGCGTGCGCCACCGGTGCCCTTCTGGCGATAGATCTTCTTGGTCGAGTAGCTGGTTTCCGAGCGGGTCTTTACCTTGTGGGTGCCAGCCTGCGCGTTGTTGCGCTGCCAACGGACCACACGGTGCAGGATGTCCGCACGCGGCTCGAGACCGAACAGATCGGCGTTCAGCTCGATGTCGCCGGCTTTGCCGCCGTCCAGTTTGATTACATCAAGTTTCATGCTTCACCACCTTCCGCGGGAGCTTCTTCCGCAGGTGCTTCGGTTGCAGCCGATTTCACAGCAGCCGGGAAAGGCAGGCCTTCCGGTGCTTTCTTCTTCACGGCGTCCTTGACGGTGACCCAGCCCGATTTCGGTCCGGGAACGGCGCCTTTGATGAAGACCAGACCACGGTCAGCGTCGGTTTTGACGACTTCCAGGTTCTGGGTGGTTACACGGGCAGCACCCATGTGACCGGCCATCTTCTTGCCTTTGAACACCTTGCCCGGGTCCTGACACTGACCGGTCGAACCGTGCGAACGATGGCTGATCGAAACACCGTGCGAGGCGCGCAGACCACCGAAGTTGTGGCGCTTCATCGCACCGGCAAAGCCTTTACCGATCGAGGTACCCGAAACGTCAACCTTCTGACCTTCCAGGAAGTGTTCCGCCGAAATCTCGGCGCCCACATCGATCAGGCCATCTTCGGAGACGCGGAACTCGGCCAGCTTACGCTTGGGCTCAACCTTGGCAGCGGCATAGTGACCGCGCATGGCCTTCGAGGTGCGTTTTGCCTTGGCAGCACCGGCGCCCAGCTGAACGGCGGTGTAGCCGTCTTTGTCAGCGGTGCGCTGTGCAACAACCTGCAGGTTGTCCAGGTGCAGAACGGTCACAGGGATCTGCTTGCCGTCTTCCATGAACAGGCGGGTCATGCCGACTTTTTTTGCGATAATACCAGAGCGCATAATCTATACCCTCCGATCTTACGACTGCAGCTTGATCTCGACGTCCACACCAGCAGCGAGGTCGAGCTTCATCAGCGCGTCAACGGTCTGGGGGGTCGGATCAACGATGTCCAAGAGACGCTTGTGCGTACGGATCTCGAACTGGTCGCGGGATTTCTTATCAACGTGAGGGCCACGGAGAACCGTGAACTTCTCAATCTTGTTCGGCAGCGGGATCGGGCCGCGCACGTTCGCGCCGGTCCGCTTGGCAGTGTTGACGATCTCTTGCGTGCTGGCATCCAGAACGCGATAGTCAAATGCCTTCAGCCGAATACGGATGTTTTGGCTTTGCATAGATACAGCCTTTTATCAGGCGTTGAGGTTGAGAGGAGGACAGACGCGCATCGCCAACCCTCTTCGAACCCAAAAGGCGGGAATCACCCCGCCTTGACGTTCTTGTTGAGAACTCGCGCGTATTAGTGGGGTTGGTGGGGTTTGGCAAGGGGTTTGTTGGTTTGCCCCCAACTACACACTCTACCAGTGATCGAGTCCACAACTAACTCAAAGGACATCTGGAAAATAATGTTCCACAGCAGTGAGATTTACACCATCTGCCCCTCGCCACCACACAGCAGGATAACCCCAATCGTTTGAATGCTCTTCTGCTGGACGTTGGTCCACTGCGAACGTGAATTCACCAAAGAACCCACTTTCATTTTTGGGTTGTAGAATTCCGCTCTTGCTCAAGACCTCTATCAGAACCCGCCGTTCGTATTCATTCGACTTAATAATACCCGACAATGCTCGAGCCAATGCACTTGGCCTTGCATCAGCCGCAAGCCCACTGGCAACCTCAAGTATCTGGCGCATTATGTCTAAATCGGTTTGACACGGCTCAAGCATCTCGTCGCTTTCGAAACGGGTTAAATCAAACCAAGCGTAAAGTGCCTGCCCATGCCTAACGCCGCCCCATTTGTGTCGCTCAAAATTCAGAACATTCAAATCTTCTAATTTTGGTTCAGGAAAGCTGTACTCACCGCAGATGTGGCAGAATTCGGCACCAGAAGGAGCAAGCGATCTTGGGCTGGACAAAATCTTATGTTCAGGAAGGTTAGAAGCGTATCCGTAGCTACCAAGGGCAGAGCGCAACTCCAGCCTTCGCGAACTAAGGCTTGCGAGGAAAGAATCTCCTATTCGTTTTGGTGCCAGTGTCTTGCAAAGCGCTACCAATTCCTCAACGATTACGTCATGTTGAACTATTACCGGATCGAACCAAAATCCTTTTGATTTCGCGTATTCGATGTCAGCTGCGTCCGAAGCCCCAGCATCTTTTCCTTTCCACCCGGCTTTCCAGTATTGATCGAACAGTATCTTTTTAGCTTTTTTGTCAAACATCTAACATATCTGAAGTTACTTAGAGCATGGTTGTTGTTTCAGCTAAAGGTGCATGGATATTTTTGGCAACCGCGAAAAGTGTTCTTGGAGACGTAAAAGTATGTAGGTGGAAAATTTGACCTCAAATAAAAAGGCCGCCCCTAGTGGGAGCGGCCTTCTGTAGTTCGACGGTGTGGGCTCTCATTGCTCTTTCAGAGCAACTGCCGCCCACCGCTTTCCAAAATTATTCAATAATTTTGGAAACGACACCCGCGCCGACGGTGCGGCCGCCTTCGCGGATGGCGAAGCGCAGGCCGTTTTCCATCGCGATCGGTGCGATCAGCTCAACGCCGAACGACACGTTGTCGCCGGGCATGACCATCTCGGTGCCTTCCGCCAGGGTCA
>NZ_JBQFZQ010000011.1:0-66157 GCF_056542325.1 Ruegeria sp. AD6
CGCGCTGCCGGGCCCAAAACCCAAGAAGGGTCGGCGAAGCCGGGCCGCCGCGGGTGCGGGAGCCTTTGGTCTGTTTAGGTCAGGTCCTTGTAACTGATCTCGCGCGTGTCCGCTCCGGGGCCTGCTTTCTCACGACGCATGATCAGACGGTTCAGCGCGTGGATATACGCCTTGGCCGAGGCTACGACGGTATCTGTGTTTGCAGATTGGCCGGTGGCGATCATGCCGTCTTCTTCCAGACGCACCGAGACGGTGGCTTGCGCGTCCGTGCCTTCGGTCACCGCGTGCACCTGATAGAGCTGCAAATGCGCTTTGTTGGGGTAAATCGCACGGATCGCCTTGAAGGTGGCATCGACCGGCCCATCCCCATGTTCGGTTGCGATGATGTCCTTGCCGTCCATCTCCAGCTCGACCGTCGACTCGGCCTGTCCGCCAGTGCCGCAGGTGACCTTCATCGACACCAGTTGCAGGTAGTCATCCGCCTCGTCCAGCGTCATCAGGGCGATCAGGTCGTCGTCAAAGACCTCTTTTTTGCGGTCGGCCAGGTCCTTGAAGCGGACAAAGATATCGCGAAGCTGGTTGTCCCCGACCTCAAAGCCAAGCGTCTCAAGTTTGTCGCGCAGGGCGGCGCGGCCCGAATGTTTGCCCAGCGGCAGGGATGTGCCGGTAAGGCCGACATCTTCGGGGCGCATGATCTCGAAATTGTCACGGTTCTTCAGCATACCATCCTGATGGATGCCGCTTTCATGAGCGAAGGCGTTCTTGCCGACGATGGCCTTGTTGAACTGCACGTTAAAGCCCGACACGGTGGCGACCCGGCGTGAGATATGCATGATCTTGGTGGTATCGATACCGGTGTGGTAGGGCATGATATCGTTGCGCGTGCGCATGGCCATCACGACCTCTTCCAGCGCAGTGTTGCCCGCACGCTCACCCAGACCGTTGATGGTGCATTCGATCTGACGCGCGCCGCCGATGACGGCCGCCAGCGAGTTCGCCGTCGCCATGCCCAGATCATTATGGCAGTGGGTCGCAAACACGATCTCATCCGCGCCGGGCACGGTTGCGATCAGACGCTTGATCAAATCAGCCGATTCCAGCGGTGCGGTATAGCCCACCGTGTCGGGGATGTTGATCGTGGTCGCACCCGCCTTGATCGCAATCTCGATCACACGGCACAGGTAGTCCCATTCAGTCCGCGTTGCATCCATCGGCGACCACTGCACGTTTTCGCACAGATTGCGGGCATGGGTGACGGTGTCGTGGATTTTCTCGGCCATCTCGTCCTGGGTCAGGTTCGGAATGGCCCGATGCAACGGAGAGGTGCCGATAAATGTGTGAATGCGTCTTTTCTCGGCGTGTTTGATCGCCTCCCAGCACCGGTCGATATCGTTGAAATTGGCGCGGGCCAGACCGCAGATGCGGCTATTCTTGGCGCGTTGAGAAATTTCGGTGACGGCTTTGAAATCGCCTTCCGAGGCGATGGGAAAACCCGCCTCGATGATATCGACGCCCATCTCGTCCAGCAGTTCGGCGATCTCCAGCTTTTCTTCATGGGTCATGGTGGCGCCGGGGCTCTGCTCGCCGTCGCGCAAAGTGGTATCGAAGATCAAGACGCGGTCTTGGTCGGTCACGTTGGTCATGGGATTTCTCTTTCTTCTTCTGTCCTAAAGCCTATGGCGCGCGGGCGTCCTCCTCTGAGCGGGCGCGCCGGATGGCACGCTCAGAGGCGGATTAGGATCAGTAGGCCACGCAGCGACGTACCGCCAAAGGCGGTGTCGGCAAAAGGGATATCTGCGCGGTTGATCATGGGCGAAACTTATACAGAGCAGAAGGGGAATGAAAAGAACCAATTTTCAGGCTTTGCGGATTTGGTCCGGTTTCTTTTGCTTTGCGTGTTGAACCCATCTGTGCTGCCGCTAGGTGGGGCGGTATGAAGACAGCTTTGATCATTGGTGCATCCGGGGGGATCGGTGGCGCGATCTGCGACCGGCTTGTGGCACAGCGCGTGGCGGTGACAGGCCTGTCCCGGTCGCAAGACGGGTTCGATCTGACCCGGCCCGAGGTGGCGTTGGCGCGTCTGGATGACCTGCAGGGGCCGTTCGATCTGGTTCTGGTCGCCTCAGGCGCATTGGAGATCAATGGTGCACAGCCCGAGAAAACCATGCGCGCTGTGACGGCGCAGGCCATGATGGATCAGTATGCTCTGAATACGGTCGGCCCTGCGCTGATCCTTGGCCGGGCGCATCGGTTGCTGCCGCGCGACAGGCGATCCGTGATTGCGGTTTTGTCAGCGCGGGTCGGATCGATTGGCGACAATCGAATGGGCGGGTGGGTCAGTTATCGCGCGGCCAAGGCTGCGGTTAATCAGGTGGTTCACACGGCGTCTATCGAGTTGGCCCGGACGCACAAACAGGCGATTTGCGTCGCCTTGCACCCCGGAACGGTCAAAACCGAGTTCACGCGGAAATACCTAGGCCGACACCCCGCTGTCGCGCCAGAGGAGGCTGCTGAAAACCTGCTGCGTGTGACGGGGGCGCTGACCCAAGACGACACGGGTGGGTTCTTCGACTGGGCCGGGAAGCGGGTGCCCTGGTAGCAGGTCAGTTCTCTGCGGGGGCCTCGGTTTCCGGTTCCCCGGCGCTTGGCGCATCCGGTTCTGCGTCTGGTGTGCCCTCGGTGGGTGCCGCATCTTCTGACGACAGGGCGTCGTTGTCCCAAAGGCCCGATTGCTCTTGCCCGTTGGCATAGCGCATTGTGCCCTGTCCCTGACGTTTGTTTTCGAAAAAGCCGCCCTCATACACATCGCCCGAAGCATAGGTTGCCACGCCTACACCGGTGATTTTGCCGTCAAACCAGTCGCCGGTGTAGGTAAAGCCGCTGGGGGCCGTGATCGTTCCCTTTCCATGGCGAGCGCCATCGATGAAATCGCCCTCGTACACCGTGCCGTCGGCAAAGGTTGATTTCCCTTTGCCTTGCCGCGCACCGTCGATCCATTCGCCTTCATAGCGATAGCCATTGGCAAAGGTGACCGTGCCGGTGCCGTGGCTCAGGGCGTTGCGGAACTGGCCTGAATAGACCGTGCCATTGGGGTAGGTCGCCGTGCCGCGCCCCTCAAAAACCCCGGCAATCCAGTCGCCGTCATAGACGGTTCCGTCGGCATATGTGCTTTGGCCCTTGCCGTGCGGCAGATCTGCGCTCAGCTCACCGATATAGGCCGAGCCGTCCGGATAGGTGATCTCGCCAAAGCCTTCGATCTGGCCTTGCGACCATTCCCCGGAATAGCGGTAGCCATCGGTGCCAACGAAGGTGCCCTTGCCATGGCGGCGGTCGTCTTCATAATTGCCCTCGTAGACGCTGCCATTGGCGTAGGTTTCTTTGCCCTTGCCTTGACGGCGGCCTTTCGCAACTTCGCCTTCGTAGACATCGCCATTGGCCAGCGTCATTCGCCCGGTGCCGGTCATCAGGTTCTCGACCCACTGGCCGTCATATTCCAGACCGTCCGACTGGATCCAAAGACCCTGCCCATGGCGTTGGCCCTGCTGCACGTCGCCGTCGTAAACCGACCCGTCCGGGTAGGTGATCCTGGCCTTGCCCTGCATTTGGCCATCAGCCCAATCGCCGTCGTAGACATAGCCGCTGGGGTCCGTGCGCGTGCCCGTGCCATGGTGGCGCGAGTCCTTAAATTCACCCTTGTAACGCACGCCGCTGGCGTATTCCGCGACACCGGTGCCGTTGATGCCGCCACCTTGCCATTCGCCTTCGTAGGAACCGCCATCGGCATAGCTGATCTTGCCCTGACCCTCGGGCTTGCCTTCGGCGAATTGCCCGACATAGACCGACCCGTCGGCAAAACGCGCCGTGCCCTGGCCCTGAATGACGCCTTCGACCCATTCGCCGGTATATTCAAACCCGTTGGGTAGGCGGTAGGTTCCGGTGCCATGGCGCAGCCCGTTTTCGAACGTGCCCTCATAGACGCCGCCGACCTCGTCATCCTTGGTGATCACCGTCCCGTCCTGGGCAAATGCGGCTGTCATCGTCAGGGACAGAATCCCGACTGTGAGAGAGTTGCGGATCAGCTTCATGTATCGTCCTGCCTGCCCGGTGATCGTTTTCGCTTTGGTTGGCGCAAAAATAAGGGACCGCACAGGTCAGAGCAACGGCTTTTGCGGCATTGGTCTTTCACTCGCGCAACGATCTGCTAAATGCATTAGCACCAACGAGGGCAAGAGGGCAGCATGGCCGACCGTTTCCGCATCACTCTGGCACAGCTTAACCCCACCGTGGGCGATATCGAGGGCAACGCAGCCAAAGCCTTGGCCGTGTGGGAGCAAGCCCGCGAGGCCGGGGCCGATCTTGTGGCGTTTCCCGAGATGTTCATCACCGGGTACAACACGCAGGACCTGATCCTGAAGCCGGTCTTCCACCGTGCCGCGATGGCAGCGGTGCAGGATCTGGCCGCGCAATGCGCGGATGGTCCGGCTGTGGCGATTGGTGGACCTTGGGCCGAGAACGACAGCCTGTTCAACGCCTATCTGATCCTCAAGGGCGGGCGGATCACCAGCAAGGTTTTGAAACATCACCTGCCGAACGAGACGGTTTTTGACGAGGTGCGCCTGTATGATTCCGGCCCTCTGGGCGGGCCGTATTCGGTCGGGAACTCGCGCATCGGCAGCCCGATCTGCGAGGATAGCTGGCACCCGGATGTTGCCGAAACGCTGGAAGAAACCGGGGCCGAGTTTCTGCTGATCCCCAATGGCTCGCCTTATTTCCGGGACAAATACGATGTGCGCCTGAACCATATGGTCGCGCGGGTGGTCGAGACCGGCCTGCCGCTGATTTACCTGAATATGGTGGGTGGGCAGGACGATCAGGTGTTCGACGGTGCCACATTCGGCCTGAACCCGGGCGGAGAGCTTGCCTTTCGCATGCCGGTTTTTGACGAAACCGTCACCCATGTGGACCTTGAGCGGGGCGATGACGGCTGGCGGATTATCCCCGCCGAGATTGTGCCTCAACCCGATGCGTGGGAACAGGATTACCGCGCCATGGTGGAATCCTTACGCGATTATATGGGGAAGACCGGTTTCAAAAAGGCGTTGCTGGGTCTGTCGGGCGGTGTAGATTCCGCTCTGGTCGCGGCCATAGCCGTGGATGCCATCGGGGCAGAGAATGTGCGCTGCGTGATGCTGCCGTCGGAATACACCAGCCAGGCCTCACTGGACGATGCCGAGGCGGTCGCCAAAGCGCTGGGCGTGCACTACGACTTTGTTCCGATCTCGGACAGCCGGGCTGCGGTAACGGATACGCTGGCCCCCCTGTTTGAAGGGCGCGACGCGGACCTGACCGAAGAGAACATCCAGTCCCGCCTGCGCGGTGTGCTGCTGATGGCGATCTCGAACAAATTTGGCGAGATGTTGCTGACCACGGGCAACAAATCCGAGGTCGCGGTGGGCTATGCCACGATCTATGGGGACATGAATGGCGGCTACAACCCAATCAAGGACCTCTACAAGACCCGCGTGTTCGAGACCTGCCGCTGGCGCAATGCCAATCACCGTGCGTGGATGATGGGCCCGGAGGGTGAAGTCATTCGCCCCTCGGTCATCGACAAACCTCCAAGCGCGGAGCTGCGCGAAGATCAGAAAGACAGCGACAGCCTGCCGGATTATCCGGTGCTGGACGGTATTCTGAACATTCTGGTGGATCAGGACGGTTCCATCGCCGATTGTGTCGCGGCCGGATATGGCGAACAGGACGCCCGCAAGGTCGAACATCTGGTCTATATCAGCGAATACAAGCGGTTCCAGTCTGCCCCCGGCACCCGTCTGACCAGCCGTGCGTTCTGGCTGGACAGACGCTATCCCATCGTGAATCGCTGGCGGGATCGGGGCTGAGGCCGATACGCGGCCTTGTTTCTGAAAACAGTTCCGCATCATGACCTTATATTGTTTCCATTTGTGGGTCATTGAGGCTGAAATCATGGCCCCAAAGGGGTTCTTAACCTTGTTCGGCTGACATTTTTCTGCCACATTTATGCTTGGAAGTTGCCCAATGTGGGGCGGATGTGACGCATTGCTGTTAAGTTCGCAGTTTTTCGACAAGTGATTTTTGTCTCGTGCGGCGCATCCGGGGTTGGATGTCTGAGTTAATAGTGTGGTGTTAACATGTACGAGGAATACGATAAGTCTCTGCACGCGCCGTGGCAGTACAGAACGATGGAATCTCCGGCGCAGGAACTGGATGAAGAAAAGCTGGACGCGGCCATTGCTGACCTGCTTGGCGAACAAGCAGCGGAAGACAAGGCCGAACCATCGCAGCGGCTGGAATTTCCCGATCTGAAATCGCAAAAAGAGGTTTCGGCGCAAGCCGACGCAAAAGAGGCCGGATTGTCGGCGTCACTGCGTCAGAAATGGGCTGAACTGTCCGGCGCCGCCTAACTCTGAGTCAGAACCTGAAGTGACCCGCCGGGCGTATGCTTTGGCGCGGCTGCCACACGTCCGCACATTTGATAGGGCTGTGCTGAAAACCTGTTGTCAGGACCGGCAAGTTCAGCATCCTTGTACTCTGATAAATTGAGTATGAGCGGTAAATGCCCGGTCCCAAACCGACCCCATTTGAATCCGATCTTTCCCTGCCAAAATCCGTAGACACCGTCGTGATCGGCGGCGGTATCATTGGCGTTTCAACCGCGCTGGAACTGGCCGAACGGGGCGTGTCCGTCCTGTTGTGTGAAAAGGGGCAGATCGCGGGGGAACAAAGTTCGCGCAATTGGGGTTGGGTGCGTCTGGGGATGCGCGACCCGCGCGAAATTCCGTTGATGCAGGAAGCCACCCGGATCTGGCAAAACCTGGACAATCGTCTTGGACGGCAAACCGGATACGTGCAATCGGGCATCCTGTTCGGTGCATCAGGGGCGCGGGAGGCCGGCAATCTGCAATGCTGGTTGCGCCATTTGGACGGATTGCAAACCGGGGCGCGGATTGTGCCAGCGTCTGAACTGGCGGAAATGTTGCCCGGCTATACCGGCACACTCGATTGCGCGCTGCACATGCCGCAGGACGGGCGCGCCGAGCCTCAGCTTGCGGCACCTGCGATTGCCGAAGGGGCCCGCGACCGGGGGGCGGCGATCATGACCAATTGCGCCGTGCGCAGCCTTGACGTGCAGGGCGGACGCGTTGCCGGCGTGTTCACGGAACGCGGGCGCGTGGCCTGCGACAGGGTGGTGCTGGCAGGCGGCGCGTGGTCGCGCTTGTTTGCGGGCAATGCAGGCATTGATCTGCCGCAGCTGAAAGTGCTGAACACCGTCCTGCGAAGCTCACCTGTCGAGGATGGGCCGGACACAGCGCTGTGGTCCGATGACTTTGCAATCCGAAAACGCGCGGATGGAGGGTATTCCATCGCCTCGGCCCATCAAAACACCTATGACATCGTACCCGACAGCTTTCGCCTTGCATGGCAATTCCTGCCTGCGTTTTTTCAGGAATGGAAATCCCTGCGCTTTCGGCTCTCTGGTCGTTGGAAGGCCGAGGTGGCGCAGGACCGGTCGTGGGTGCCTACCGACGTGACCCCGTTCGAGCATTGCCGCGTTCTGGACCCCGAACCATCGCCGAAGACCCTGCGCACATCCTGGGCCAACGCGATAAAGGCCTTTCCGGCGCTACAGCAGGCCGAAGTGGTGCAAAGCTGGGCCGGGCTGATCG
Organism: Ruegeria sp. AD6; assembly: GCF_056542325.1. Lineage (NCBI taxonomy): Bacteria > Pseudomonadati > Pseudomonadota > Alphaproteobacteria > Rhodobacterales > Roseobacteraceae > Ruegeria > Ruegeria sp. AD6. Next base: position 7,704 of record NZ_JBQFZQ010000011.1, read on the forward strand.
ATGTGACGCCCGACGCGATCCCGGTGATCTCGGGCGTTGAGGATATCCCCGGCATGTTCATCGCCACCGGGTTTTCGGGCCATGGCTTCGGTATCGGGCCCGGTGCAGGTCGCCTGATGGCCGATCTGGTGATGCAGTCCACGCCCTGTGTGGATCCGGCCGCCTTCCGCCTGTCGCGTTTCACGGATGGCTCAAGGGTGCGGCCGGACCCCGGGTATTGAGGCGTCAGCCCATCATCTGATAGCTGACCGGGACAAAACGGAACCCTTCGCCGCGGGTCTCGACATACCCGGCAGCCGGGAACGGCATGTGATAGCCGATCATCGGCACCTTGTCGGCGGCCAGCAGACCCAGGATTTTGCGGCGGGAGTCAGTGGCTGCAGCCTTGTCCATGTCAAAACGAACCTCCCATTCGGGGTGCGCGAAGGACCAGACATAGTGATTGGCAAGGTCTGCCGTCAGGATCAGCCGCTGGCCATTGCTTTCCAGGTGATAAACCATATGGCCAGGCGTATGGCCGAACGTCGCCATTGCCGTCACACCAGAGACAACGTCGCCGCCATCTTCGATGAACGTCATTTTCTCGGCCAAAGGTGTGACTTTTGCCGCGACCAGATCACCGACCCGGTTGCCAGCCTCCTGCGCGGACCAGAAATCATATTCCTGCGCGGCGGTGACATAGCGCGCATTGGGGAATGTCTCAGCGTCATTGGTGGTCATACCGCCAATGTGGTCGGGATGCATATGGGTGATGACAACGACGTCGATCTGATCCGGTGTCACCCCGGCATCTGCAAGGGCCGCCTGAATGCCGCCCTGACCAAGCCCGGTGTCGAACAGAGCCAGCTCGGCCCCCGTATTCACCAGCGTCGGCGTAAAGAAGAACTGCGCAACGTCGGGCGAAATGAAGTTTTCCGCCGAGACGCGTGCAAAGTCTTCGTCTGATGCACCGCCGCCAAAGATCTCTTGCGCACCATCGCGCGGCAGACTGCCGTCCAGCAGCGTTGTGACGGTGAAGTCGCCCAACTGGAACGATCTTGCAATGGTCGAGTTCGCCTTGGTCTCGGCCCCGGCTGCCAAAAGCGGGGTTGTTGCGGATGCAAATGGAAGGGCTGCGGCGGCGCCCAGGGCCGCTCTGCGTGTTAAGTTGATGGCCATGTCTTCGTCTCCCTGTCAGAACGCCAGATAATAAGTTAGTTCGTTGCGGGTCGTGCGCCAGTGTATAGCCCGGTTTGGCGCGCAATTGGATGAACATTACGTGTTCCATGGTTTTCGCCCCGCGATCTTGAAGCTGGGTATAGTGCGAACGATCCGAAACCCCTGCTGGACAAAATCGCGCCTTTGTGACAAGAGCCGCGCCAACAGGAGACACCCATGACAACCACCCGTTTCGCCCCGTCGCCCACCGGTTACATCCATGTGGGCAACCTGCGCACCGCCCTGATGAACTATCTGATCGCCCGCAAGGCAGGCGGTACGTTCATCCTGCGCATCGACGACACAGACCCCGAGCGGTCGAAGGAAGAATATGTCGACGCGATCAAGCAGGATCTGGAATGGCTGGGGCTGCATTGGGACAAGGTCGAGCGTCAGTCGGACCGTCTGGACCGCTATGCCGAAGCCGCCGACAAGCTGCGCGAGATGGGCCGGTTTTACGAGGCGTTCGAGACGCCGACCGAGCTGGATCTGAAGCGCAAGAAGCAACTGAACATGGGCAAGCCGCCGGTCTATGACCGCGCCGCGCTGAACCTGTCGGACACTGAAAAAGAGGCGCTGCGGGCCGAGCGGGGCAACGGCGTCTGGCGGTTCAAGCTGGATCATGAGCGGATCGAATGGACCGATGGCATTCTGGGCGACATTTCCATTGATGCGGCGTCCGTTTCGGACCCGGTGCTGATCCGTGGCGACGGTCAGGTTCTTTATACGATTGCGTCTGTGGTCGACGATACCGAGATGGGCGTGACCGACGTGGTGCGCGGTTCGGACCATGTGACCAACACGGCGACGCAAATTCAGATCATCGAGGCGCTGGGCGGAACTTGTCCGCGTTTTGCGCATCATTCGCTGCTGACCGGCCCGCAGGGTGAGGCGCTGTCGAAACGTCTGGGCACGCTGGCGTTGCGCGATCTGCGCGAGCAGGGTGTTCAGCCGATGGCGCTGCTGAGCCTGATGGCGCGGCTGGGGTCGTCTGATCCGGTCGAGCTGCGCTCGGACATGGCCGAGTTGATCGATGGTTTTGATGTGAACCGCTTTGGGGCTGCGCCGACCAAGTTTGACGTGCAGGACCTGTTCCCGCTGACCGCGAAACAATTGCAATCGCTGCCGCTGGCGGAAGTTGCTGATGCTGTGGCCGATGCGGGTGTTCCTGCCGAACTGGCCGAGCCGTTCTGGGCCATGGCGCGTGAAAACATCACCACTCTGTCCGATCTGAAAGGCTGGTGGGAACTGTGCCGGGATGGGGCCGAGCCCTTGATCGCGGATGAAGACCGGGAGTTCATCTCGGACGCCATGGCGCTGCTGCCCGAAGGCCCGTTTGACGGAGAGACCTGGGGCACCTGGACCAAAGCAGTAAAAGAAGCGACGGGCCGCAAAGGCAAGGGCCTGTTCATGCCGCTGCGCAAGGCGCTGACGGGGATGGAGCGCGGGCCTGAAATGGCGGCGCTGCTGCCCTTGCTGCAGGTGATCCGCGCGCGGGGCTGAATGCCCCTGACAATCTAGAACTTGAATGAGGCAGGCAGTTCGTCTGCCTCTTTTTGTTGTTGTGGTTGGATGATCTTCACCGACGCGCGCTGCAGGCGGTCATCCACAAAGGCGATCTCGTCCGGTTTGAGTTGTTGGTGGCGCGGATACCTCGGTTCGGCCCGGTCATTCAACACAGGTGCGTCCCAGCCATCGGTCGTGGCAAAGAACCGGTCCACCCCGTCTGGTCCGAAAATGCGCAGGTACCCTTGCACGACAACGTCAATGTAGCTGAGCAGTAAAGGATGGTGATCGGTCGGCGCATTATGCCGGGCCTGCGGGACGGCATAGACCGCTATTTCAACGTCATGGGTCAGCGGATGTGTGACCGATTGCGTCGCGGGTATCCGGTCGTAGGCCCATTCCCTTTCATCCAGCGCGGCCCAGTCGTTCTTGGGAACATGCGCGATCATGCCTTCGATCTCGGACTCGGGGTCCGGAACCGCCGTCAGAAAGGCGACCGGACGCAGATCGGTGTGTTTCCAGGCCCGCCGCCAGCCCTTCAGTTTTGCCGGTCGTGGGTCGGGAAAATCATGGGTGGCCAGGTTCACAAGGCTGCCATAGCCAAAGAAATAGGGGTCTGCCATCTGCGAACGCGCCTTTCGATCGATTGATGTATGTCAAACCGCTTTTTTCCCGGACATGCAATAAGGCTGCATCATTATGTGAGGGAGGCCCATATGCGGATTACCAAACGAACGAATATTGCTGTGCGCCTGCTGATGTATTGCGCGGCGCACCCGGACCGGCTGGTGACGAAATCCGAGATCGCCGAAGTGTGCAACATCTCGGAAAACCATCTGGCGCAGGTGATCAATCAACTCGGACAGTTGGATTATCTGAGCACGCAGCGCGGCCGGAATGGTGGCATGTCTCTGGCGCGCCCGGCGGATCAGATCCGCATTGGTGCCGTATTCCGGCATGTGGAAGGATCGCTGCCGATTGCCGAGTGTTTTGCGGATGCCGACAATACCTGTCCGCTGACCGACGCCTGCCGCTTGCGGGTTGCCTTGCAGGACGCAGCCGAGGTGTTTTACGCATCGCTCGACGACATCACGCTGGATGCGCTGGTCTGCGATAATGATCCGCTGCTGAAAATCCTGCAGCCGGTCGCGTGTATGCGTTAAACTCAGTCGCTGGCGCGCAGAATGCGGGCGGGTCGGACGGATAAGGGGCGCAGCGCAAAGATCAGCCCCGCGCCAAGGGTGACGATGACCCCTGTGATCACGATGCCCAGTGCCGAGGGCCAGATCACCGCGAACCCGGTGTCGAAGATATAGGTCGCCACAGCCCAGCCGCCCAAGATACCGACCAGCAGGGCGACGCAGCCTGCGGCAGCACCCAGCAACATCGCACGCAGGGTGAAGCTGAGCAGAATGCGGCGGCGGTCGGCCCCGATTGTTTTCAGGATTGCAGCCTCGTACCGACGGGCCGGTTCTCCGGCTGCGGCTGCGCCGATCAGCACCAGAAACCCGGTCAGCAGCGACACCCCGGCTCCGTAGGACGTTGCCGAGGCCAGCCCCGCCAACAGGCCCGAGACCCGGTCGATCGCATCGCGCACCCGGATGGCCGTGATATTGGGGAACTGACCTGCCAGATCGCGCAGGATGGCGGCCTCGGCCTGTTCTTCGGCATAGACGGTGGCGATGAAACTGTGCGGTGCGCCCGCCAGCGCCGACGGGTTCATCGACATGATGAAGCCGATGCCGGCGGTCGAAAAATCAACCTCGCGAAAGGATGTGATCGTCGCGGTGATGTCGCGGCCCAGAATGTTCACGGTCAGCGTATCGCCCAGGGACAGGCCCATTTCTTCGGCCTCTTCAGCGGCAAAGCTGATCTGGGGGTCACCTGCATAGCCCTCAGCCCACCATTCGCCTGCCGTGATGCGCGCATTCTCGGGCGGGAGGGCAGAGTAAGTGATGCCCCGGTCTCCCTCCAGTACCCAGTGGCTGCCTGCAACCTCGCGGGCGGGCTGGCCGTTGATCCGGGTGATGATCCCACGCAGCATCGGGGCGCTTTCAAGGCGACTGACGGCGGGGTCGGTTTCCAGACGCTCGGTAAAACCGGGCATTTGATCCTTCTGGATGTCGACAAAGAAATACGAGGGCGCAACGTCCGGCAGATTGCCCGAGATGGCATTGCGCAATGTACCATCGATCTGGCCCACGGCGGCAAGCACAGAAAGGCCCAGACCAAGGGACAGAACCACAGACCCCGCGCCTTCGCGTGGGTCCGAGATGGCGGCTAGCGCCCATCGCAGTGGCGGGTGGCCGCGCGACCACGGAACGCCCTTGCGGGCCAGCCAGCGAATTGCGAAAGCGGCCAGTGACAAAAGGAACAGCGCCCCGACCAACCCGCCGCTGGTCCAAAGCGTCAGCCGCGCCGAGCCGTTGAACCACGCCGCCGCTGCGATCAGAATGGCCAGACCCAGCCCGGTTGCCAGAACGTAAATCAACCGGGGTATCCGCCGGGCCGAGGTCAGGGCGTCGCGGAACAGGGTGGCGGCGCGCACCTCCTCGGTTCGGGCCATCGGCCAGAGGGTGAACAGAAACGCTGTCAGCAAGCCATACAGGGCAGCCTCGGCCAGGGGTTGGGGATAGATCGAAAACACCGCCGGGACGGGCAATTGGCTTTCGATGATGGGGGCCAGCAGGACAGGGGCCAATCCACCCAGGGCCAATCCAATGACGATGCCGATCCCGGACAACAGCCCGATCTGGATCATATAGGTCTGAAACACGGTCGCCCGATCCGCCCCCAATGTGCGTAGTGTGGCGATGGTTTCCGTTTTCTGCGACAGGTACGCCCGTACGGCGGCGGACACGCCGATACCGCCCACGGCCAAGCCAGACAGGCCCACCAGAACCAGAAAGGCGCTGAGCCGCCCGACGAATTCGGCAATGCCGGGCGCTCCGTTTCGGGCATCCGTCCAGCGCATTCCGGTGCCTTCAAAGGTCTGGGCGGCCTCGGTTGCGGTTACCTCAAGATTGGCTGTTTCCGGAAGGTCCAACCGGTATTTGGTCGAAAACAAAGTGCCGGGTTCCAACAAGCCAGACGCGCTAAGATCTGCGGTGCGAACCAGCGTTCTGGGGCCAAGGCCAAACCCGTCTGCGGCCCCGTCAGGCTCGGCGGTCAGGGCGGCCCTCAGAACGAAATCCTGCGTTCCCAGCGCAAATACATCGCCCACCGAAAGGCCAAGCCGGTCCATCAGGACCTGTTCCATCACCGCGCCCGGTAGATCGTTGTGCCCCTCCAACGCATCAGACAGCTGCATGTCAGGGTTCAGCCCGACCTCACCAAGCAAGGGATAGGCGGCATCAACGGCCTTCACCTGCGTCAACGCGCGCTCGGTGCCCGTTTCAAGCGGGGCAACCGCCAGTGATCGGAAATCCACAACCTCCGAGACCGCCTCGGCGGTGTTTTCCATCCATGCACGCTCTTCTGCGGTGGCAAAACGGTAAGTGAATTCCAACTCGGCGTCGCCGCCCAGCAGTGCCGCGCCTTCCTGTGTCAGCCCGGTCTGGATGGCGTATCGGACCGATCCCACAGCGGCGATAGCCGCGACCCCAAGGGCCAGACAGGCCAGAAAGATACGAAATCCGCGCAGGCCTCCGCGCAGTTCCCGCCGCGCCAGCCGCCCGGCCAGTCGTAGGCTCATTCTGCAGCCTCTTTCCGTGCATCCTCGGCAATGCGCCCGTCGCGCAGGCGGACAACGCGGTCGCACCGGTCGGCCAGTGTATGGCTATGGGTCACGAGGATCAGCGTCGCGCCGTGTCTGTCGCGCAAGCCAAACAGCAAATCGACAATGGCGGCCCCGTTTGCCTCATCCAGATTTCCCGTGGGTTCATCCGCCAGCAGGATCTGCGGGCGCGGGGCCGAGGCCCGGGCCAGTGCCACGCGTTGCTGCTCACCGCCCGACAACTGCGCCGGATAGTGGTCGCGCCGATGCGACAGGCCAACCGAATCCAACTCGGCCTCGGCCCGGGCAAAGGCATCCTTGTGACCGGCCAGTTCCAGTGGCGTGGCTACGTTTTCCAGCGCAGTCATGGTCGGGATCAGGTGGAAGTTCTGAAACACCACACCCATCGTATCGCGCCGGAACCGCGCCAGATGATCCTCGTCCATCCCGGTCAGGTCCTGCCCCAAGGCCGTGACGGAGCCTCCGGTCGCCTGTTCCAGCCCACCCATCAGCATCAGAAGGGATGACTTGCCCGACCCGGATGGCCCAACCAGCCCCAAGGTCTCACCCTGCTTTACCGACAGCGTGATGCCATGCAGAATATCCACACGCCCGGCATTGCCATCCAGCGACAAAGCGGCATTTTGGAGCGAAAGAACAGGCTGAGTCATAGGTCTTTCCAAATGGAGGCAACACTTGTGGGATATGGAGCGGATACGACTTTGCGCAAGACTTTGATCGCAGGCCTTTTTGCAAGCTGCGGTTTTGCGGCCACAGCCGAACCTGTGATTATCGCCGCATTGGGGGACTCGCTGACGCAAGGCTATGGGCTGGTTGAAGAGGACGGGTTTGTTTCGCAACTGGAACGGTGGCTGCAGGCGCAAGGCGCGGATGTCCGGTTGATCAATGCGGGTGTTTCGGGCGATACCACGGCCGGTGGTGCTGCGCGAGTGGACTGGACCCTGACGCCCGAGGTGGATGGGATGATCGTCGCGCTGGGCGGCAATGATCTGCTGCGCGGGATCGACCCGGATGTGTCTCGATCAAACCTCGAGAAGATCCTGACCACCGCGCAAGCGGGGGAGGTTGAGGTGTTACTGGTGGGCATGCAAGCCCCCGGCAATTATGGCCCGGACTACAAGCAAAGTTTTGACAGCATCTTTCCCGATTTGGCGCAGCAATATCAGACGTTTTATGCTGACAGTTTCTTTGAAGGGTTGGCGGCGGTTGACGATCCGAATGCTGTTGGCGCGTTCATGCAGCCCGATGGCATTCATCCCAACGCCAAGGGCGTCGCCCTTATTGTCGAGGCTTTGGGGCCAAAAGTGCTGGAACTGGCCAATGAGGTCGCAGAACAAGGGTAGCTCATGCCGGGACGGTTCTTTCTGACGCGACCTATCGCCGAAATCGCCGATTTGCTTAGTGTTTCGGCGGATGCCCCCGAACAACCGCCCCGCAGCAACATCCAGCCTGGTCAAGAGATGCTGGTTATGACGCAAACCGGGCTGGTACCGATGCGCTGGGGCATGATTCCGGTCGGTCGGGTCAACGCCCGAGGGCGCCCGGTGATGGAGACCATCATCAATGCCCGCTCCGAGACCGTGTTCGACAAGACCGCGTTTGAGGGCGTTGGCCGCGCAGTTGTCCCGGTGGATGGGTGGTACGAATGGACCGGAGAGAAACGCCGCAAGACAGCGTGGCGTATCTTGTCGGCTGACGGCGCGCCACTGTTCTTCGCGGCGATTACCGACACCTGGCAGGCCCCGGGTGGGTTGCAGGTCGATCAGTTTGCGGCCGTCACCTGCGAGCCGAATGGCGACGTGAAACCCATCCACCACCGGATGGGCGTGCTGCTGGATCGCGCAGGCATTGATTTATGGCTGACCGGCTCGGAAGATCAGGCCAAACAGTTAACGCGCCCGTGGCCGGACGGGCTGCTGCATATCGAAGAAGTAAAGGACGCAGACTGGTCCGCGCCCTGACCAGCCGGTCAGACCACGGTTACAACCGTTCCAATCGGAACCCGGTTATACAGATCGACCACATGTTCGTTCAGCATACGGATGCAGCCGTTCGAGGCCGCCCGTCCGATGGTCTGCGGCTGTGTCGTCCCATGAATGCGAAAATAGGTATCGACCCCGTTCTGGAAAAGATAGAGCGCACGGGCGCCCAGCGGATTGTCCCCTCCGCCCGGTTGCACATAATCGTTGTCCTTGAACTTGGCGTAAGCCACCGGATCACGTTCGATCATCTCATCGGTGGGCCGCCACGTGGGCCATTCCTTCTTGACGTCGATGGTCGCGGTGCCCGTGAACTCCAGCCCCGCCTTGCCGACACCGCAACCGTAACGGATCGCCTTGCGCGGTTCGGTCACGTAATAGAGGTAGAAGGATCGGGGCACGACCAGCAATTGACCGGGGACGAATTGCTTCTTGATCCGCACAAATTGCGGCGTTGGATCATACTCGACCGCCTTCTTGGCGCTGGCGATACCCGGCAGCAGGCTGGCAGCCGTTCCGGCAAGAAACACACGGCGTGTGAACATGGATGAGCCTCTTCAAATGACCAATGCAATCATGACTATACTGTCAGGATGATAGCAAATCTGGTCATTTCTAGGGCAAATATAACGGAAACGTGATGTGTTCCGCTTGCGCGCTGCGCCGTAAGTAAAAAAGGGTGAGGATTGCGCCTCACCCTGTGACTGGCTTAGGCCAGCTCGATATTGTCGGCGCTTTCGCGACCGTCACGACCCGAGCGCAGCTCGTATGTGACTTTCTGGTTGTCGGCCAGACCTGTTAGGCCCGAACGCTCGACAGCCGAGATGTGAACGAAGATGTCTTTGCCGCCATCTTCGGGTGCGATAAAGCCGTAGCCTTTGGTGGTGTTGAACCATTTTACGGTGCCTGCGGGCATATCCGTTGTCTCCTGATTGGTGCTGCCCACGTGGATGCGGCAGCCTGGCGTCGTAGTCTGGATCGAATGACTGAGCGCCGTAGAAGGAGACAGTAGGTCGAAAAAGAAAAACGTAAGCCCTTTGCATATGGCATTGGGGTGGGCATGTGGCAAGGGTGGAGTGCCATAGTTCGCTTAATTTAGCCGTTAGAATTGATGATCTTGGCATTGTGCGGCTCAAGATTTGTTTGACTGAGCGCTTCATTTCGGCAACACTGTTAGAACAGATTTAGGGATACTATCATAAGCGTTATCCCTATCTTAGCGCGACTGACATTTTAGCTGTCCCTTTTGGGTACTGATCAACCTCGGATAATTTCAGTTTCTACTTTGTTTGAATAAAGAAGTGTCTTTGGATTATGGTCAATGAGCATTAGAGAGCGAATAGAGAATAACATAATTGTGGTTTTAGTTAGTTGTTCGATCGCAGCAGGCGGCGTGGCAGCAGCAGTTGATAGTTTCTTTTGGTCCAGGGAAGTTAAGCTGATCGAAAAAAACCACAGAAACAATGTTCAGGCGGTTGAGGCTCGGCTCACAAGCGAGATTTCCAGCTTGAAGACTTTATTAGCGTCAATTGAGCGTCGTGTGGGTGATGAAAAGTTATTTCTAGATGTTACTAGAATTCCCATTTCTCTGGATCAAATTTCAATGATTGCGGCGACGCATAAGTCATTTCAAAATGGGGCTTTTTTTGTGGCCCCGCCAGATTTTGAAGAGTGGGAGCTTGTTGAAGCTTCGCAGCTCGACCTGCTACCCCTATTCCTTGGAGAATCGGCGAGCGACGAGATGCTAGGTTTCATTGGAGGTGCTCTGGACCCTATCGACAAAAAGAATGCCTATTTGTGGGTTTCCAATGATGGTGTTGAGGTTGAACTTTCCGCGTCCGAATTCTTAGCTTTTATGGGCATTGAGAAAATCAGCTTGAAGCCCTTCGTATTTGCAATGCAAGTTGATGAAGAACTCTTCAACGCGACGGCACAGGCTATCGCAGGTTTGTTAAGTGATGAGCCTATAGACTATTTCAGTGATATCGATGTTCCACTTGAAGAAATTCAAGGCATTGAGGAGCTTCTTTCATCGGACGCGGTAGATCCGAAGGAAGTTTCGGACGAGTTGGAGAAATTAACCCGATCAGATTTAACTGGTTTTATGTTTGTGGACTCTTTGCTGTCAAACTTTTTGCAGTGCACACAAATGTTCTCGGGTGAATTTAGTATAGCATCCGCCCAGAAGAAGGGAAACGTAGCCTACTTAAGAATTCATTGCAATGTAGCTGCAAGAAATACTGACACAGACCTATCGGAAACTTTGATCATTGACCAAGAGATTTTCTTGTTCGCAACGTTAAGAGGCGGGATATTGGTTAGAACAATGGTTCCCTCTTTGTCATTCAATTCCACAGCATATTCGTGGACGCAAGCTTGGTTAAACACGCTTCATATCCCGATTCGCTAGGGAAGTGATCACCGCGCAAACTTCTTATGCTTCAACCGCTTGGGCTCCAGCGCATCCGGTCCCAACCGCCGTTTCTTGTCCTCTTCGTAATCCTCGAAGTTGCCCTCGAACCACTCCACATGCGCATCCCCCTCAAACGCCAGAATATGCGTGCAAATCCGGTCGAGGAAGAAGCGGTCGTGTGAGATCACAACGGCGCAGCCGGCGAAGTCGACCAGAGCGTCTTCCAGCGCGCGCAGGGTTTCGACGTCCAGATCGTTGGTTGGTTCGTCGAGCAGCAGGACGTTGCCGCCCTCTTTCAGCAGGCGAGCCATGTGGACGCGGTTGCGCTCACCGCCTGATAGCAGCGAGACCTTTTTCTGCTGGTCGCCGCCCTTGAAGTTGAACGACGAGCAATAGGCGCGGGAATTGACCTGCGCGTCGCCCAGTTGGATGATCTCGGCACCGCCGGTGATCGCCTCCCACACGGTGTCGTTGTCCTTGAGGTCGTCGCGGGACTGGTCGACATAGGACAGCTCGACCGTGTCGCCCAGCGTGATGGTGCCGCTGTCGGGCTGTTCCTGACCGGTCAGCATCTTGAACAGGGTCGATTTGCCCGCACCGTTGGGGCCGATGACGCCGACAATGCCGCCGGGGGGCAGGGCAAAGTCCAGCCCTTCGATCAATTGCTTGTCGCCCATGTGCTTTGACAGGCCCTCGACCTCGATCACCTTGCCGCCAAGGCGCTGGCCGTTGGGGATGACGATCTGGGCGCGGGTCAGCTTTTCGCGTTCGGACTGTTCGGCCAGCTCGTTATAGGCGTTGATCCGGGCCTTGGATTTGGCCTGACGGGCCTTCTGACCCTGACGCATCCATTCCAATTCGCGCTGCAGGGTTTTCTGCTTGGACTTGTCCTCGCGCGCTTCCTGTTCCAGCCGTTTTGCCTTTTGTTCCAGCCATGCGGAGTAGTTGCCCTCGTAAGGAATACCCCGGCCACGGTCGAGTTCAAGGATCCAGCCGGTGATGTCATCCAGAAAATAGCGGTCGTGGGTGACGATCAGGATGGTGCCCTTGTAGTCGATCAGGTGCTGTTGCAGCCAGGCGATGGTCTCGGCGTCCAGGTGGTTGGTCGGTTCGTCCAGCAGCAGCATGTCGGGCGCTTCGAGCAGCAGCTTGCAGAGCGCCACGCGGCGTTTCTCACCACCCGAGAGGTTGGCGATGTTGGCATCATCCGGCGGGCAGCGTAACGCCTCCATCGAGACGTCGATCTGGCTGTCGAGGTCCCACAGGTTTTCCGCGTCGATGGCGTCCTGCAGGGTGGTCATTTCCTCCATCAGCTCGTCCGAGTAATTCTCGGCGATCTCCATGGCGATCTCGTTGAAGCGGTCGACCTTGGCCTTTTTCGCAGCCACGCCCAGCATGACGTTTTCGCGGACGCTGAGGCTTTCATCCAGTTGCGGTTCCTGTGGCAGATAGCCGACCTTGGCACCTTCGGCCGCCCAAGCCTCACCGGTGAAATCGGTGTCCAGACCAGCCATGATCTTCATCAGGGTCGATTTACCCGCGCCATTGACGCCGACAACACCGATTTTCACGCCGGGCAGAAAGCTCAGGTGGATGTTTTCAAAGCACTTCTTGCCACCGGGATAGGTCTTTGAGACACCCTGCATGTGGTAGACATATTGATAGGCGGCCATGTCGCGTCCTCTGGGTCGGGGAAATTGGGTTGGGCGGTGTGATAGCGGATGCGTTGGGTGGGGGCAATGATGCCCGTCAATGATTGTTGAGTGGCTGAAACACCTCTAGGTAATCGTTGATGAGTGCGGAGAGAAGCTCTGTGCGCGGTACGTTCCGAAGATCGTCAGGAACAAAGTCGTTCTCAAAATTAAGTTCACTCTGACCGAGTACCGGTCTGTCACCAAAGGCAGGGTCCAAGTAATAGTGCCATATCAATATTAGCATATGTCGCTGGCTATTGCGGGGCTTGCTGTGTTCATCAAGTTCTACGCGCGCCAAGCTCAACTGTTCGAGCACTTCGTTTTTTGGAAGTTTTCCAGCTCTCAATGATGTGTAGAGCTCCGGCCTTTTGATTTTGATAAGCAGCAGACCCGGCACCAACCATGCCGCGTACTTCCCACCCCAGTCAGTGTCTATTGGAGCGGCAATGGAAGCCAAAGCACACACCCTTTCCGCTTCGCGAAGTGTCAATTCGCGAGTTGCTGAACCGTGCTTGGTGTAGAGGTTTAGTAGACCGACACCTTGAGTGTTCTTGCTCTTGGTATGTTCAGCGACGAGGGCTAAATACTTTGAAAGTGTTGTTGCTGATGCCTTGCCTGTTTCTAATGGCAGTTTGAACTGAACGTGAATGAATTTCTGTAGATAGGCATTTGCGTTTGTCTGTCTTCCATACCGAGCGCGAACTGAGTTCTGTAATTCCTCTAGATTTACGCCCAAAACGAACTGGACGCCTGCCACGTCGAAAAAGTGTTTGATCGTTTCCAGAACGGAGAGTGCAAAGTCGGGTCGACAACGATCCAGTTCGTCAATCACAACGATCAGTTTTCGGTTTGGCGCTCCGCTGGCATCTGGCTCGGTCAGATCGACCAGTGCCCGTCTGAAACCCTCCATTGCCGCGCGTTTACCATTTTCTAATTTCCAGAAATCAGTCACGGCTTCATCAAGCTCACCGGCAACGGTTTTGATCGCGGCCTCCGCCAATTCGTCTGCTTTGGTTACTAGACCCGCAGTCACGACGGACGCGCCGGTACGAACAAGTGCGCGCGCGAGGGCAGGGGCGACCTGCTTGGCTGTCTTCCAAGCCTTTTGAGCCGCTTCGTCGTTCGTTTCTTCGAACCGTTCGGCAATCGCTCCGGTCAACGCAATCAAAGGATCGTCCAGAAAGTCATGTTTGAACGCGTCGAAGTAAACGGTTTGGGTCGTGTTTCCTGCTCGCTTCAGATGCTCGCCCACCCAGCACTTTAGGAAGAATGACTTGCCGGAGCCCCATGCTCCGTCCAAAGCGATCACAAGTGGGTCGTCGATGCGCTCGACCAGTTCCGACAACTTGTCGCCGGTGGGTTTGCGTGAGAGTTTGTCGTGCTCGTCAAACCCATCTTTGTATAGCTTGATCTTGGGTTCGGGGATGGTCAGGCGCATGTTTGGTTCCAATTCACAAATCAATCAGCATTACTATTAGCGGCTGCCGCAGGAACGGCCAGACTGCTAGATGAGGGGAGGTGTGAAAATCTCGGAGCCTTTGATGTCCCTGAAAGATCTCATTGCTGGTTGGGCACAGTCGGGACGTGTTGAATGGATCGGCCTTCGGTCTGAGCGGCGGTCGGAGGTGATTATTGTGGACGAGGCCATGATCTCTGCCGATGGGTTGGACGGCGACCGCAGTCGCGCAGGCAAGCGGGCGGTGACTCTAATTCAGCAGGAGCATCTGGCGGCGATAGGCTCGTATCTCGGGCAGGGGCCGGTTTCGCCCGACATTCTACGGCGCAATCTGGTGGTTTCCGGGATCAATCTGGCGGCGCTCAAAGGGCGTGAGGTGCAGGTGGGCGAGGCCATCTTGCGCTTTACCGTGATCTGTGCGCCGTGCAGCCGGATGGAGGAGGCGCTGGGCAAAGGGGGTTATTCTGCCGTGCGGGGGCATGGTGGTTGGTGTGCGGAAGTCCTCCGGCCCGGGCGCGTCAAGCTGGGTGATGCGGTGCAGCCGGTTGATTGACAACGCCCGCCAGTTCTGAACATCAGCGTGGGATGGAGCGATACGACATTCCATATGCGCGGCCCGGGCAGGTGATCGGGCTGTTCGGCGGGTCCTTTGATCCGCCGCACAAGGGCCATGTGCATGTGACGCTTGAGGCGATGAAGGCGTTTGGGCTGGATCGGGTGTGGTGGCTGGTGTCTCCGGGCAATCCGTTGAAGGAGCGCGGACCGGCCCCTCTGGCGCAGCGGGTCAAGGCCGCCCGGGGGGTCATACAGCACCCGGATGTCGAGATCACGGATATCGAGGCGCTGACAGGAACGCGGGCGACGGCGGACACTCTGGCGGCGCTATGCCGGTTATATCCGCAGGTCAAATTTGTCTGGCTGATGGGGGCCGATAATCTGGCGCAGTTTCATCGCTGGAAAGACTGGCGGCAGATCATGGACAGCGTGCCGGTGGGTGTGGTGGCGCGTCCGGGGGATCGGATCAGTGCCCGGATGTCGCCTGCGGCGCGACTCTATGCCCGCTACCGGATCGACGGGCAGGCGCGGCATTTGCTGGGGCGGGCACAGGCTCCGGCCTGGTGTTTCGTGAATGTACCGATGGTCGATGTCAGCTCGACCGAGTTGCGCAATCGCGGCGATTGGCGCAACGGAGTGTTGCCGGAATAGCCACATCACCTGCATATTATCATGCGATGGTTGTCTGATTTTAATCTCTGGGATTTTAATTGCCCCATGGTTGATCGCATTTCACGACGGTTTTTTCTGGGGGGTATCGGGGCGTCCCTGATCCCGGCGACGGGATTGGCGCAGGCCCCTTTGGTCTCGCTTCGGCCGCAGGCGCGCGGGCCGCAGCTGACCGGCGCCGAACGTCTTGTCCGGGCGGCCGGTCTGAAAGGCGACATCGTGTTCGCGGTGGCCGATGTTGGCACCGGTGCGCAGCTTGAGGCGTTTCAGGGCGAGATGGGATTGCCGCCCGCCAGTGTGGGCAAGGCGCTGACCGCGCTTTACGCGCTGGACGTGCTTGGACCCGATCATCGCTTTGAAACAAGCCTGATCGCGGCTGGGCCAATTGAAAACGGCATATTGCAGGGGGATCTGATCCTGGCCGGCGGAGGTGATCCGTTGCTGGACACCGACAATCTGGCCTCGATGGCGGCCAATCTGCGCGAGGCGGGCATTACCGAGGTGCGCGGCGCGTTCAAGGTTTATGACGGCGCGCTGCCTTTCGTGTTCAGCATCGACCCCGGACAACCGGATCATCTGGGCTATAGCCCGGCCATCAGCGGTATTTCACTGAATTTCAACCGGGTTCACTTTGAATGGAAACGGGACGGCACCAATTACGACGTCACAATGGACGCCCGCACCGCCAAGTATCGCCCGGATGTTGACGTGGCGTCGATGCGGGTCGAAGGGCGCAGCCTGCCGATTTACACTTATCAACCCAGTGCGCGGCAGGACCGCTGGTCCGTCGCCAAAGGAGCCTTGGGCAACGGCGGTGCCCGTTGGTTGCCGGTGCGCAAACCTGCACTTTATGCGGGGGATGTGTTCAAAACTCTAGCCCGTGCCAACGGGATCGTTCTGGACCGGGTTGAAGTCACGCGCGAGGCGCCGCAAGGCACCACCCTCATTGTCCATCAAAGCGATCGTTTGGACAGTATCCTGCGCGGAATGCTGAAATACTCGACCAATCTGACAGCCGAGATGGTGGGAATGGCAGCGACCAAGGCGCGCGGAGTGATGCCGCAGGACCTTGCGGAATCGGCGGCAGAGATGAACCGCTGGGCGCTTGAGGTCTATGGGGTCGATCAGATTGCAATGGTGGATCATTCCGGGCTGGGCGACGCATCGCGCATGGCACCGGAGGCTTTGGTTGCGGCCTTTGTTCAGGCGCGCAAGGCCGGGGCGCTGCGCCCTTTGTTGAAGCCGTTTTCCCTGACCGACAAGAATGGCACGCCCGTAAAGGATCACCCGATCAAAGTGGATGCCAAAACGGGAACGCTGAACTTCGTTTCAGGTCTGGGCGGCTTTCTGACAACGGCGGATGGATCGGAGCTGGCCTTTGCGATCTTTACTGCAGATGTCGATCACCGCGCGACGATCCCTCGTGCCCTTCGCGAACGCCCCGAGGGCGCGCGCGCCTGGAACCGGCGGTCGCGCAAATTGCAACGGGCGCTGATTGAGCGCTGGGGCGCGCTTTACGGCAGTTGAAACCGTCAGACCACGTGACGGGCGCGTGCGCCACGCTCGATGGCGGCGGCGTGCAGGCGGTCAATGCTCAGCTCATACCGGATTTCTTCCAGCAGGCGCAGCTCGGTCTCGGCCAGTGATCCGTCGGCAGCGGCCACGTCGCAGGCCAGCGCATAGGCGGTTTCGTTCAGACGCTCGGGCAGGTTGTCCCGGATCAGGCCAAACAAGGCGTCCAGACCATCCTCTTGCTCGAACAGGTCGAACACGATTTGCGAGACATGCCGGGTGCGGTCCGCGTCATACCCGGCAAAGACCGGCAGCATGTTCACCGCGCCCTGGATCTTGACCAGCTCAGCCGTGCGGATGTTTTCGTCCGATGCGGAGACCGCGACCATGATCGCCACAAGGCAATCCTGCGGGGACATGGGATGAGGGGTTTGATCGGTCATGAGCTACGTCCTGATTGAAGGCCTTCAGAGGCGCACGATAGGCACCGCTGCGCGCGGGTTCAACAGCTTGTTTGGTCGCAGATCGAGTACCGATAAGAATTGATAAGGACCTGAGCGGGATGGGTCATCCCGGTCTTGCGCGTCATTGTCAGTCGAACGTGGAGACTGATGAGAAGTCCGAGGCGACGCGGATCATACCCGACAACTTGCCCTCACCGATCTTGAGGTCCTCGCATTGCTGTCCAATCAAGGCGGCAGGGACCGAGGTTGCAGCTTGCAAGGCGTCCTCCGGCGGGATGCCGACTTTGTTGACCATCACGCCCAGTGCTGTGGTCAGATCCAGATCAGCGCCCGCCAAAGTGCCATCCGACAAGGTGAGGATCCCGTCACGACGCAGGATCGTGCGCCCGTTCAGTTGGAACTCAGTTTCGCTTGTCCCGGCCACAGCCATGGCGTCGCTGACCAGATACAGCCGACCCGGCCCGCTTTTGGCCGCCCACGCGGCGCGGATTGTCTCCGGGTGAACGTGGACGGCATCGGCAATCAACCCGGACGAGGCCGCACCATTGGCCAGAACCGCGCCAACCAACCCTGGTTCGCGATTGCCCAGCTGGCTCATGGCGTTGAACAGATGCGTCGCACAACGCGCACCAGCCGCGAAGTAGCGCATGCAGGTGTCGAAACCGGCGTCTGTGTGCCCCAGCGAAACCAGCACCCCGGCCTCGATCAACGTGCTGACCTGCTGTTCGGACACAGATTCCGGGGCGATTGTGACTTTGAGACACGGCAATTGGGCGGCGGCAGACAACAAGGCATCAAGATCGTGCTGCTCCATCGGTCGGATCAGGCTGGCGTCATGCGCGCCTTTTCGGGCAACCGACAAATGCGGCCCTTCCAGATGCAAACCCGCAATGCCGGGAATACCCGCGCGAACGGCTTGGATGGCAGCATCTATGGCAGCCTGAGTTTTGTCGGCGGTATCCGTAATCAGTGTCGGTAGCAGCGAGGTGACCCCCAAACGACGATGGGTGCGAGCCATTCGGCGCAGCGTGTCTACCGAGGGATCGTCATTGAACAACAGCCCATCGCCGCCATTGACCTGCAGATCGACATAACCGGGGCTCAGAATATCTCCGCCAAGGTCAACGACATGTCCTGCGTCAGAGATGCGCGTATCCGGCCCGAACTCTGCCACGTGCCCATCGACGACCCGTAACGCGTGGTTCTGCCACAGCTTTGACCCGTCAAAAACAAGCCCGTTCCGGAATGTCACCACATCCTGTGTCATACCGTTTCCGTCACCTTGTTCAGGTGCCGCGGCGTGTCAGGATTGATCCCGCGCTGGACCGCTACGGTTTCAACCATCCCGTAGAACGAAACGATGGCCGCAATCGGGTCGGTCAGCCAGTGATCTGTTCGCACATAAGGCAGACGCGTCGCCGTGTTGACCTTGTCGGACAAGGCAAAAACGCGCGCGCCCTTGGCGGCCATTGCGTCCGCCGTCTGCGCGACGCTGTCTTCAGCTGCGTCTGCGGCAGCAAAGGCGATCACGGGAAAGTCCTGCTCGACGATCGAGACCGGGCCATGCAGCACCTCGGCCGATGAATAGCTTTCGGCGTGGATCAGGCAGGTCTCCTTGAATTTCAGCGCGGCCTCGTTCGAGATCGCCCAGCTTGGCCCCCGGCCCAGCGTAAACAACGATCGGCCGTCGACGGCCTCTGCCGCAGCGGACCAATCGCATTGGGTCGCCGCCTCCAGCCTTTCCGGCAGGGTCATGATCGCTGCGATCAGCGCGGCGTCCTTTTTGATTTCGGCTATCAACCAAAGGCCCGCGACCAGTGACGTGACGAAGGTTTTCGTTGCCGCGACGCTCAGCTCGGGGCCTGCGTGGATCGGCAGCGTGGTGTCGGCAATTCCGGCCAGCCGGGACGTCGAGTCATTGGTGATCGCAACCGTAAATCCGCCGGTCTTGCCCAGCACTTCGGTCATGCGCGCGATGTCGGGGCTTTGCCCGGATTGCGAGATCGAGATGCACAGGGCGCCTTCGGCCTGCAACGCGACATCGTAGATCGAACTGACGGATGGGCCGACCGATGCCATGGGGCGTTTCAGGATCAACTCGCTGGCGTATTTCAGATAAGTGCAGGCGTGATCCGAAGACCCCCGCGCCACGGACAGCAAATAGCGCGGGTCGATCTGCCGCGCCGTATCGGCGGCTTGCGCGATCGCGTCACCGCCCTGGGTCAGAAGCCTGTCGACAGCGCCGGGGATTTCCAGAATCTCGCGGCGCATCTGCGTGATTTGATGTGGCATTCAGATCGGCCTTTCCGGTCTACAAGCGCAATTCGGCGACGAAATCATACGCATCGCCGCGATAGATGGAGCGGGTGAGTTCCGCGACCCGCCCGCTGTCAAGGAATGAGGTGCGTTCGATGCGCAACCCGGCATCCCCTTCGGCAACATCCAGCAACTCGGCCTCGCGCGCTTCCAGATTGATGGCCGAGATTTTCTGCACCGCGCGCGTCGGGCGGTTGCCGGACTTGGCGAGCAGATCATACAGGGACGTGGACACCTCGGTCGGATTGGGCAGCAAATCCAGCGGCAGCGCGGCGCGTTCCAGTGCCAGCGGGCGCCCATCCGCCTCGCGCAGGCGATAGATGCGCGAGACCTGATCGCCGGTGGCAAGATCCAGCGCCGCCACCTCTTCGGGTGTAGCCATGAACACGCCGCGTTCCAGCCAGCGAGAGGTCGTCTCCATCCCCCGCCGGGTCATGTCTTCGGTGAATGAAGTCAGTTGCTTTAGCGACTGCTCCATCCGTGTCACCGGTTCGCGAATGAACGAGCCAGAACCTTGCCGCTGTTCGATTAGACCTTCACGGACAAGTTCCTGAATGGCCTTGCGGACGGTGACGCGGGACAGGTCGGTAATTTCGGCCAGTTCGCGTTCGGGCGGCAGGGACGAGTTCGGTGGTAGGATACCCGAGGCGATGCCTTCTTCCAGACGCCGCCTGAGCTGCACATAGCGTGGCCCGCCGGTTTCGCCGAGCCAGGTCTTAGACCGCAGGAATTCGATGGCGCTCATGCGATGACCTCCTCAGCGAAATCACGGGCCAATGACAGAGCGCCGTCCAGAGGCGACTTGAGCGGTTGGGTCACGCAGTCCTGCATCGAGGTCGGCAGATACGCGCGGAATTCCGGGCCGATCCCGCCGGTCAGACAGACGGGAAGTCCGGGCGCC
Source organism: Ruegeria sp. AD6 (assembly GCF_056542325.1). Lineage (NCBI taxonomy): Bacteria > Pseudomonadati > Pseudomonadota > Alphaproteobacteria > Rhodobacterales > Roseobacteraceae > Ruegeria > Ruegeria sp. AD6. The sequence goes on from NZ_JBQFZQ010000011.1 coordinate 28,102, forward strand.
CAGCCGATCTGTTTCAGGCTGCGTTCAATCTCATCCGCTCCGGCCTGCATGGTGGATTGGGCTAGATGATCGCCTTCTGCCGCCAGTTCGGTGACGGTTTTCGCCAATTCGCCAAACTCATGCGGGCGGGCGGTTGCGGCGAAGCGAACAAGCCCTGCTGGGGATTGGAATTGGGTCAGAAAACGTTGGGCCACGTGGGCATCCGGAATGCGACCATCCACGCTTTCCAACGTCAGGCGCAGGGCGTTTCGGCCGATCCATTGTGCCGAGGCTTCGTCCCCAAGAACAGGGCCCCAACCGCCTGCGAATTTCGCGGTTGCACCAAACTGTGCGGCATAAAACGACCCCGTCCCGCAATGGGCCAGAACGCCGTCCTGCCGTCCCAATGCGCCGCGCAAAGCGGCGCGCCGGTCGTCTTCGATGCGCAGGTGCGACAAGGGCAGGGCCTGTCGCAACCGATCCGCGATGGCTGGCCCGGTCACGCCTGCCAGCCCGACAAAGGCCGGTGTGTTGTGGATCACGTCTTGAGGCAGGCCGGATTTGGCTGCCAGCAAGTCCAAACCTTGCACAATCGACCGGACGGTGCCGTCAAAATCGCTGGATACATTGGCCGATCCGGTCTCGACCGAGGTCACGGTTTGCCCCTGCGCCAGCGCGATCCGGCACCGGGTGCCTCCGCCATCGATGGCGAGAATTGGGGTTTGAGATTCGGCAGCCATAGGAGACTCCATTAAGATACCTGTGCGGGTAAGTAAATACCTTTTAAATACCAAAAACGCGAAAATCGCCTGTATTTTATCGCCAGGAAGGTCTCAAAAAGATTCTTGTGGACAAAAGGTATTATAAAGGTATTGTTTCCGGAGTTGGAGGGGGGGAATCAGGTGCATTCCACACAGACAGAAGCGTTGCACGGATTGGCAAAGGGGCTGGATGCACGCCCGTTGGCCGATGTTGCGGCTGTGCTGGCGGATGCACAGATCGAGGCCGCGACGGCGGTCCGGGCTGCCGTTCCCGAAATTGCTGCCGCAGCGGCGCAGATGGCGACGACCCTCCGTGGCGGTGGCGTCCTGCACTATGCGGCGGCGGGGTCTTCCGGGTTGATGGCGGCTGCAGATGCGCAGGAGTTGGGCGGAACCTTCTCGATCCCGCCTGCGCAGTTGCAGATCCATTTCGCGGGCGGTTTGCCAACGGGCGTCGAAATGCCGGGCGCAACCGAGGATGATACCGCCGGGCTGGACCGTGATCTTGAGACCCTGACGGCGCGCGACCTGCTGATCGGCGTTTCGGCCAGCGGCACGACGCCTTTTACCGTCGAAGCCGCCCGGATCGCCCGGTCCCGAGGGGCCGCCGTTGTGGGGATCGCCAATAATGCGGGCTCGACCTTGCTGGAGCTCGCGGATCACGCGATTTGCCTGAGCACGCCGCCCGAAGTGCTGTCCGGCTCGACCCGAATGGGCGCGGGGACGGCGCAGAAAATTGCGCTGAACATGCTGTCGACGCTGATGGCGATGGAATTGGGCCATGTTCATGACGGGATGATGGTCAACCTGCGGGCCGATAACGCAAAACTACGGGCGCGTGCAGCGTCTATGGTGGCGCGGATCGCGGGCGTTGATGTTGCTGCGGCATCCGCCGCGCTGGATCAGATCGGGGGGCAGGTCAAGCCCGCTGTTCTGGTGGCAAACGGGGTTGCCCCCGATGCGGCCCATGCGCTGCTTCATGAAACCGAAGGAAACCTGCGGGCCGCGCTGTCGCGGCTTGAATGACAATAACCTGGGAGGACTATGATGAAACGCAATTCACTATCGCTGGCGATGGCCACCACTGCCTTTGTGGCGACGGGGGCCTATGCCGAGGATATCACGCTGACCATTGAAAGCTGGCGCAACGATGACCTGACACTGTGGCAGGACAAGATCATCCCGGCCTTTGAGGCCAAGCATCCCGGCATCAAGGTCCAGTTCACGCCCTCTGCACCTGCCGAGTACAATGCCGTTTTGAACTCGAAGCTCGACGCAGGGTCTGCGGGTGATCTGATCACGTGCCGTCCCTTCGATGCCTCTTTGGCGCTGTATGAGGCGGGGCACCTGACCGACCTGTCTGATCTGGATGCGATGGGGAACTTCTCGGACGTGGCGAAATCGGCATGGCAGACGGATGACGGATCGGCCAGCTTTTGCGTGCCGATGGCGTCGGTGATCCACGGGTTCATCTACAACAAGGATGCCTTCGCTGAACTGGGTCTTGAGGCTCCGACCACCGAAGATGAGTTCTTTGCGGTGCTCGATGCTTTCAAGGAAGACGGCAATTACATCCCGATGGCCATGGGCACGAATGACCAGTGGGAAGCGGCCACCATGGGCTATAACAATATCGGCCCGAACTATTGGAAGGGCGAAGAAGGCCGTCTGGCTCTGATCGCGGGCGAGCAGAAGCTGACCGACGCGCAATGGACTGCGCCTTATGCGACGCTGGCGCGCTGGGCGGATTATCTGGGCGACGGGTATGAGGCGCAGACCTATCCCGACAGTCAGAACATCTTCACCCTGGGACGCGCAGCGATTTATCCCGCCGGTTCGTGGGAGATTTCGGGCTTCAACGCGCAGGCCGATTTCGAGATGGGCGCGTTCAAGCCGCCGGTCCAGAATGCGGGCGACACTTGCTACATCTCGGATCACACCGATATCGGCATTGGAATGAACGCAGCCAGCGAAAATTCCGAGGCCGCGCGCACTTTCCTGGCCTGGGTTGCCAGCCCTGAATTCGCCGAGATCTTTGGCAATGCCCTGCCGGGTTTCTTCCCGCTGTCCTCGACCCCGGTCGAGTTGGAAGACCCGCTTGCCAAGGAAATCGTCGGGTGGCGTGGCGAGTGTGAAAGCACGATCCGTTCGACCTATCAGATTCTGTCGCGCGGTACGCCGAACCTTGAGAATGAAACCTGGGGTGCCTCGGTTGCCGCCATCAAGGGCAGTGCCTCACCGGACGAGCTGGGCCAGCAGCTTCAGGATGGTCTGGCCAGCTGGTACGCGCCGCATCAGTAAGCCCACCGCTGTTGCACACATCCCGGGCGCATCTGTCGCCCGGGTCCTTCTACCCCCGGAGATCGAACCATGAACCCCGGCCGCATTCGCTGGCATATCGTCGTATTCCTTGCGCCAGCCGTGATCGTCTACACCGCCGTGATGATCTTTCCCCTGTTCAACACCCTGCGTCTGGCGCTGTATTCGCGCATCGATCAGGAGAGGGTGTTTGTCGGGCTCGACAATTTCAGAACGCTGTTTTTCGATCCCATCTGGGCCGAGCAATTCTGGAACGCGCTGGGCAACAATTTCTGGTTCTTTCTCATCCACATGCTGGTACAGAACCCGATCGGCATCGCGTTGGCTGCGCTGCTCAGCCATCCGCGCCTGCGCTTTGCTGCGCTTTATCGGTCGGCCATCTTCATCCCAACGATCCTGTCTTTTGTGATCGTCGGGTTCGCCTGGAAGCTGATCCTGTCACCCATCTGGGGCATCGCGCCATCAATGCTGGATGCGGTCGGGCTGAAATTTCTGTTCGCGCCGTGGCTGGGCAAAGAGGAATACGCCCTGACGACGCTGGCGCTGATCTCGGTCTGGCAGTTTGTCGGTATTCCAATGATGCTGATCTATGCCGCGCTGCTGACCATACCCGAAGAGATTCTTGAGGCCGGAGAGATTGACGGCATCACCGGAATGTCTGCGTTCTGGAAAATCAAGCTGCCGCTGATCCTGCCCTCGATCGGGATTATCTCGATCCTGACTTTCGTGGGGAACTTCAACGCGTTTGACCTGATCTATGCCGCGCAGGGCGCGCTGGCCGGGCCTGACTTTTCAACCGATATTCTGGGCACCTTCATGTACCGCACCTTCTTCGGTTTCCAGTTGCAACTGGGCGACCCGCATATGGGATCGGCCATCGCCGGGGCCATGTTCGCGATCATTCTGGTGGGCGTCTGTATCTATCTGTTTGGTATCCAGACCCGGATGCGGAGGTATCAGCTATGAGCAAAGCGCGTACGAATCCATTGAACGCATTCGGTATGCACGGGGCGTTGATCCTGTACACGCTGATCGCGCTGTTCCCCGTCTTTGTCATCCTGATCAACAGTTTCAAAACCCGCAAAGCGATCTTTCGTCAGCCGCTGGCCTTGCCCGATGCCGACAGTTTCTCGCTGATTGGCTACCAGACAGTGATGAAACAGGGGGATTTCTTCCTCTACTTCCAGAATTCGATGATCGTCACGGTCGCGTCGCTGTTCTTTATCCTGCTGTTCGGCGCAATGGCGGCTTATGCGCTGAGCGAATACCGTTTCAAAGGCAACCTGCTGATGGGCCTGTATCTGGCGCTGGGCATCATGATCCCGATCCGCATCGGCACCGTTGCGATCCTTGAGATGATGGTGGCCACCGGTCTGGTCAACACGCTATGGGCGCTGATCCTCGTTTATACGGCGCAAGGGTTGCCGTTGGCGGTGTTTATCCTCAGTGAGTTCATGCGGCAGGTTTCGGACGATCTGAAAAACGCGGGCCGGGTTGATGGGCTGTCGGAATACGCGATCTTCTTCCGGCTGGTCCTGCCGTTGGTGCGCCCGGCCATGGCGACGGTTGCGGTGTTCAACATGATCCCGATCTGGAACGACCTCTGGTTCCCGCTGATCCTTGCCCCGGCCGAGGAGACCAAGACGCTGACGCTGGGCTCGCAGGTATTCATTGGCCAGTTCGTGACCGACTGGAACGCGGTCTTGTCGGCGCTGTCCATGGCGATCCTACCGGTGTTGATCCTGTACGTAATTTTCTCGCGGCAATTGATCCGCGGTCTGACTTCGGGGGCTGTCAAATGATCCGTGTTCTTGTTGCCGGTCTTGGGAATATGGGCCTGAGCCATGCGCTGGCCCATCACCACCATCCGGAGGCCGAGATTGTTGGTCTGGTGAACCGCAGCGGGGAGGTCTCGCATCCCGATCTGGCCGGGTATCCCGCGTTTAACGATTTCGAGGCGGCTCTGGCGGACACCACTCCGGACCTTGCCGTTATCGCAACCTATACCGACACCCACGTGGACTATGCCTGCAAGGCGATGGAGGCAGGGGCGCATGTGTTTGTCGAAAAGCCTCTGGCCATGACCGTGGCCGATGCCAAGCGGGTTGTCGAAACCGCGCAGCGCACCCGGCGCAAACTGGTCGTCGGGTACATCCTGCGTCATCACCCGTCGTGGATTCGGTTGATCGAAGAGGCGCGGGGGCTGGGTGGGCCATATGTCTTCCGTCTGAACCTGAACCAGCAATCCTCGGGCGCGGAGTGGGAGACGCATAAGGCGCTGATGCAGACCACCAGCCCGATTGTGGATTGCGGCGTGCATTACGTCGACGTCATGTGCCAGATCACGGATGCCGACCCGGTGCGCGTGCATGGCATGGGCCTGCGGCTGACCGACGAGATACCGGAAGAGATGTACAATTACGGCCAGTTTCAGGTCGTCTTCGCGGATGGCTCGGTCGGATGGTACGAGGCTGGTTGGGGTCCGATGATGTCCGAGACGGCGTTTTTCGTGAAAGACATCGCCTCACCCAACGGATCGGTCTCGATCACGGACGGCAACAAAGGCGCGTCCGCAGATATTGACGGCCACACCAAGGTTGGCAGCATTCTTGTACACAGACCGGATGGTGACACCACCGTCGAGATGCCGGATGAGCCGGGCCATCAAGAGCTCTGCGATGCCGAGCAGGCCTACATGTTGCGCGCCATCACGGACGACATCGACCTGACCCGTCACATGAACGACGCCGTGCAATCGCTGGCCGTATGCCTGGCTGCGGATGAAAGCATTCGCACCGGCCACCCCGTTTCGCTGAAGGAGGACGCCTCATGACCGCGCTGACCCTGAAAGATGTGAACAAGTCCTTTGGTGAGGTTCACGTTCTGAAAGACATCAATCTTGACGTCGAAGAGGGCGAGTTTGTCGTATTCGTCGGCCCCTCGGGTTGCGGCAAGTCCACCCTGCTGCGCGTAATTGCGGGGCTTGAGGATGCAACCTCGGGCGAGGTGCAGATCGGCGATGAGCTGGTCAATCTGACCCCACCGTCCAAACGCGGGATCGCGATGGTGTTCCAAAGCTACGCGCTCTATCCGCATCTGAACGTGCGCGGGAACATGACGCTGGCGTTGAAGCAGGAAGGCCAGTCCAAGGCGGTGATCGAAGAGCGTATCGCCAAGGCCAGCCAGATGCTGGATCTGGGCCCCTATCTGAACCGCTACCCGTCCGAGCTGTCTGGTGGGCAGCGTCAGCGCGTGGCCATCGGTCGGGCCATCGTGCGTGAGCCCAAACTGTTCCTGTTTGACGAACCGCTGTCGAACCTTGATGCGGCGCTGCGCATGAACACGCGGTTGGAGATTGCAAACCTGCACCGCCAGCTTGGCGGGTCGATGATTTACGTCACCCATGACCAGACCGAAGCGATGACCCTGGCCGACAAGATCGTTGTCCTGCGCGACGGGCGCGTCGAACAGATAGGCTCGCCGATGGAGCTGTATAACAACCCGGCCAACCAGTTCGTTGCCGGGTTCCTGGGCTCACCTTCCATGAACTTCTTCCCCGCCGGGCTGATGCAGGAAGGGGATGACAGGACCATGGGTGTGCGCCCCGAGGATCTGGTGCTGGACGACAACGGCGCGCTTCAGGCACGGGTCAGCCATGTCGAGCATCTGGGCGGTGACACCAACGTCATTGCCAAGGTTCAGGACCACCAGATCACCGCCCGCCTCTTCGGGCAGCATCGGGTCGAAGAAGGGCAGGACATCCGCCTCGCCTTCGATCCGCAGAGCGTTTACATGTTCGACCAAAGCGGCGCGCGGTTGTCCTGAGCTTTGATCAGGTCTTGCGCCCTTGCCAGCCCAGCAGGCTGAAACAGGCGAACAGCACAGCCGCGACGCAGACGATTGAGGGGCCGGCGGGCGTGTCGAACACATAAGCCGCCCTCAGGCCGACGATCGATGAGGTCGTCCCGATAAGGGCGGCAATCACGGCCATGGACTCGGGCGATCGCGCCAGACTGCGGGCTGCGGCAGCGGGGATGATCAGCATGGCGGCGATCAGCAACACGCCAACCACCTTGATCGCAACCGCGACTGTTACCGCCAGCGACAGGGTCAGGATCAACTGCTCGCGTTTGGGGTTGTAGCCGCTGGCAAAGGCCAGTTCTTCGTTCAGCGTCGCGGTCAGCAGGTGGGACCAACGCCAAGAAATCAGGGCCACCACCAAAGCGGCTCCACCCCAGATGACGGCCAGATCGCTTTTGGAAACGGCCAGAATATCGCCAAACAGATAGGCCATCAGGTCGATCCGCACCCCGGACAGGAACGATACGGCGACAAGGCCGAAAGCCAGTGCGGAATGGGCCAAAACACCCAGCAGAGTGTCCATGGCATAGCCTTTGCCGGACAGCAGCGTGACTGCCAGCGCCATCACCAAAGCAACGGCCAAAGCCCCGGTGAACACAGACATCTGGAAGGTCAACGACAAGGCCACACCCAGAATTGCGGCATGGGCGGTTGCATCGCCGAAATAGGCCATTCTGCGCCAAACGACGAAACAGCCCAGCGGGGCGGCGGCAAAGGCCACACCAACGCCAGCAAGCGTTGCGCGGGTCATGAAATCATCAAGCATTATTCTGCAGCTTCCTGAGAGTTCGGGCCATGATCATGTTCGTGATCATGATCATGGTCATGACGATACAGCGCCAACGCGCCCCCCGTGCCTGTCCCAAACAACGCCCGGTATGCAGGGGCCGAGGCGACCACGGCGGGCGAGCCTTCGCAGCAGACATGACCGTTCAGACAGATCACGCGGTCCGACGCGCTCATGACCACATGCAGTTCATGGCTGATCATCAGGATGGCGCATCCGGTTTCCCGGCGCACGTCTTCGATCTGGCGGTAAAAGGCGGCAGAGCCAGGTTGGTCCAGCCCTTGAGTGGCTTCATCCAGCAACAGAACTTCGGGTCGGTTGATCAGCGCACGCGCCAGCATAACCCGCTGAAACTGACCGCCGGACAGCTGCGACATCTGCCGGTTCAGCAGGTCCGGGACACCGGCGGTTTTCAGGGCCGCCGCGCAATCCTGTTTTGAAACCCGATCCGTCAGGCGCATGAACCGCTCGACCGAGATCGGCAGCGTCGGATCGATATGCAGCTTTTGCGGCACATACCCGATCCGCAGCCCTTTTTTGAGCGTGATATGCCCCGCAGCGGGTTGGGTCGCGCCAATGATGGCGCGCAGCAGGCTGGTTTTGCCCGACCCGTTCGGACCCACGATGGTCACGATCTCGCCCGGCTCAACGGCCATGTTTACGTGGCGCAATACGGTGTTTGCGCCGTAGCGGACGCTGAGACCCTTTACAGAAACCAAAGTCATGATCAGGCTTTCTCGGTGCAGTCGGGGCAGATGCCTTCGGCTTCGACGACGGTGCGTTCGATCTCGAACCCGACGGCGCGCGCGGCAGCGCCTAGCGCGCCTTTGGCGGGGGCGGAATACGCCTCGGCCACGGCATCGCATTTGCGGCAGATCATGAAGGCCGGGGAATGCGAAGCCCCGGGATGCGCGCAGGCGACAAAGGCATTCAGTCGCTCGATCTTATGGGCAAACCCATGCTCGACCAGAAAGTCCAGCGCACGATAGGCCACCGGCGGTTGCGACCCGAAGCCTTCTTCACGCAAACGGTCGAGAATCGCATAGGCCCCAAGCGCCCGATGCTCTTGCAGCAACATTTCCAGAACCTTCTGGCGCACAGGTGTCAGGCGCAGCCCTTCTGCCTGGCAATGCGCCTGGGCATTGGCCAAACCGGTTGCAACGCACGAGGCGTGGTCGTGCTTGTTGAACCCAAGCAGGGTGGCTTCTTCAGCCGTGGCGGGCGGTGTCTCACTTGTCATGTTATTATATATCATGTATTTCGCTGGTAACGTTATAAAATCACATAGGGTTCCCGATGTCCAGAAAGCTCCTTCCCGTTTCGATCACAGCCGCGTTGATGGGGGGCACGGCGATTGCCGATGTGCCGAATGTGGCAGTTGATATTGCGCCGGTGCATTCGCTTGTGGCGCGGGTCATGCAAGGCGTTGGCGAGCCGGACCTGATTATCCCGGCTGGGGCTTCGCCGCACGAATACAACCTGCGCCCATCCGAAGCTGAAGCGCTGCAAGAGGCGGATCTGGTGTTTTGGCTGGGTGAGGATCTGACGCCCTGGATGGAAAGCGCGGTGGAAACACTGGCCGAAGGTGCAACTGTTACGGCGTTGCTTGAGGCCGATGGCACCGTTCTGCTGGATTTCCGTGAAAGCGCGCTGTTTGAGGCGCATGATCACGGGGACCATGATGATCATGATGATCATGACCACGAAGACCACGCGGATGACGATCATGACGACCATGATCACGACGATCATGAAGATCACGCCAAAGACAAAGACCATGACCATGATCACGAAGATCATGCGGACTCGGATGGTCACGACGACCACGATCACGACGACCACGATGATCATGCCGACGCCAAGGATCATGATGACCATGACCATGAAGACCACGCGGGACATGATGACCATGACGATCACGACGGCCATCACCATGGCGCGCATGACCCGCACGCCTGGCTGTCGCCCGAAAACGCCGGAACTTGGTTGAACGTGATCGCGGCCCAACTGTCGGCGGCAGACCCTGACAATGCCGGTGCCTATTTCGCCAATGCGGCCGCCGGCCGGGAAGAGCTTGAGGCGCTTTCGACCGAGGTTGCACAGATGTTGGACCCCGTTCGCGGTGGCAGTTTTATCGTCTTCCACGATGCCTATCAGTACTTTGAGGATGCGTTTGATTTGCCCACCTCGGGGGCGATTTCGATTGGCGACGCAGCCGACCCCAGCCCCGCGCGGATTACCGAGATTCAGGGCAGGATCACGGAAGAGGGGATCGATTGCGTTCTGGCCGAGCCGCAATTCAACCCGGGGATCATTGAAACCGTTCTGGGCGGCACCGACGCAAATACCGGCGTCATCGACCCGCTGGGCTCGGACCTTGAACCCGGCGTGGACCTGTACCCTCAGGTCATCCGGAACATGGCAAAGACCCTGGCCGAGTGCCTTTAATTCCTGATCATCCCGGACAATGCCGAGAGAGTTGTCCGGGATATCCAAAGTTGGGGGTGACGCGGGTTAATTGTTCCCTTTCGTCAAAAGTGGCGTTGCCCCCAACAACCGGCTGAGGCCGGCTGATAACCCTGGTAAATCCTGCATTCCTACCACGTGAAGTTGTGCCCTTGATTGGCGCTACAGCGCGGCTGATAAGATTTTCTGTTGCCGAAACCGGTTTCGGAAACAAAAAATGTAGACATGGGAGCGAATCTTACAAATCGGCAATACGAAACGGCGGGTGAAAATCCGCAGTCTTCGCGCCGTGTAAAGATCGATGAACTTGCGGCCCGTCTGGGCTTGTCCAAAAGCACGGTTTCGCGGGCTTTGAACGGTTATCCGGACATTTCCGAAACCACCCGAAAGCGGGTCGAAACCATGGCGCGCAAGCTTGGGTATCGTCCGCTCAGCCACGCGCAGGCCATTCGGACCGGGCGTGTTCGTGCGCTGGCCATGGTGCTCAACACAGATGAGCCGGACGGTCACAACCCGTTCCTGCAAGAGTTTCTGGCAGGCGCATGCGAGGCGGCCAGCGGTTTCGGCTGGACCATGACGATTTCAACGGCGCATTCGGAGCAGGACACGCTCAAGGTGCTTGGCCGTCTGGTCGAGGAACACAAGGCAGACGGCTTTATCCTGCCGCGTACTGCCGTCACCGACGCGCGGGTTCGGTTCCTGCGCAATCTGGGCGTGCCGCATATCCTATACGGACGCACCGGCTATGGCGGGGCCAAAGTGCCGGATGATATTTCGTGGTTCGATATTTCGGGCGAATCCGCGATGCTGAAGTCGGTTCTGCGGCTGGCAAGCCATGGGCATACGCGCATCGGCTATGTCGGCAGCGATCCCAAGTTCAACTACAGCCATCTGCGCCGGGACGGGTATATCGAAGGGCTGCGCATCGCCGACCTGCCATTCGACCCCGATCTGATCCGTGAAGGCGCGCGAACACGCGAAGAGGGCGCGATCGAAGCGCGTGCCCTGATGGCGCTGGACCGTCCGCCAACTGCGATCATCTTTGCCACCGATCTTGCGGCATTGGGCTTCTATCCCGTTGCCGCTGAGCTTGGCTTGCAGATTGGCCGGGATGTTTCGGTGACCGGATATGACGGCGTTCCGGAGTGTCAATACGCCAACCCGGCCCTGACAACCTTCAGCGTCGATTCTCGCGCCGCGGGTGAGCGTCTGGCCACCCTGCTTATCCGTCAGATCCGGGGCGAAGCACCGGGCACACTGCGCGAGCTGGGTGAGGCGATGCTGATCGAACGGGCCTCGGACGGTCCGCCGCTCCTTGGCTCGGACGCGCTGGCAACGAAAATCAAAGAGACGACAGAAAGTAAATTGGGAGGAAACCAATCATGAAACTCACGCCGAAAGCAGCCAAGCTGATGTTAGGCTCGTCCCTGGCACTGGCGCTGACCGCGCTGTCAGTGCAGGCGGATACGATCCGCTTCTGGACCACCGAAGAACAGCCCGAGCGTCTGGCCAAGCAGCAAGAGATGGCCGATCAGTTCAAGGCCGAAACAGGCACCACGGTCGAGGTCATTCCGATCACCGAAAGCGATCTGGGCACGCGCGCAACAGCCGCGTTTGCCGCCGGGGACCTGCCCGATGTGGTCTATCACCCGCTGCAATACGCGCTGCCCTGGGCCGAGGCCGGAATTCTGGACACCGAAGCCGCAACCGAAGTGATCGAAGAACTGGGCGCAGACACGTTCGCTCCTGGCGCGTTGGGAATGGCGGCGTTTAACGATGAAACCGCATCTGTTCCGGTGGATGGATGGACCCAGATGGTGGTCTATCGCAAGGACCTGTTCGAAGGGGCCGGTTTGGATGCGCCGGACAGTTTTGCGGGCATTCAGGCCGCGCTGGAGGCTTTGCATAACCCGCCCGAGATGTATGGCTTTGTCTCGGCCACCAAGGTTGACGAGAACTTCATGAGCCAGGTGCTGGAGCATGTCTTCCTGGCCAATGGCGTCTCGCCCGTTGGCCCCGACGGCTTTCAGCCGCTGGATGAGGCCAAGACCACCGAGGTTCTGGATTTCTACAAAGCGATCTCGCAAGCGTCTCCTCCGGGTGAGCTGTATTGGAAGCAGTCGCGCGAGCTGTATTTTGACGGCAAGGCCGCGATGATCATCTGGTCGCCCTTCATTCTGGACGAACTGGCCGGTCTGCGTGACAGCGCCCCGCCGACCATCAATGACGACCCGACCTCGCGCGATCTGGCCAGCAAGACCGGCATCGTGACCAAACTGTCCGGCCCGTCGAACCCTGACGGTGCGGCTTGGGGTGACGTGCGGTACTTCGGCATCACCAACGACGCGGATACCGACGCGGCGATGGAGTTCGTGAAATTCGCGATGGACGAAGGCTATACCCAAACGCTTGCCATCGCACCCGAGGGCAAATTCCCGGTCCGTCGCGGCAACGCCGACAACCCGACCGCGTTTTCCGAGGCCTGGGCAGACCTGCCCGTGGGTGTCGACCGCAAAGCGCCGCTGGGTGAGCTGTACGAACAGGCCATGATCGACGAGATCGTCGGCGGTCTGGACGTGGCCCAGCGTTGGGGCGTGGCCGAAGGCCAACTGGCGCTGGCCTCGAAAATGGTCAACAGCCAAGCGATCAACCGCGTTGTCCGTCAATATATCGACGGCGAAATTGACGCCGCAGCTGCTGTTGCAGCCATGAACGAAGAACTCGCCAAGGTCGAGTAACGCCACCTTCCAATGGCACTGCAGCGGCGTTCGCGCCGCTGCCCCCATCCCTTCGAGGTATCCCAAATGTCTTCGGCCACCCCACCGACCGGAACCGGGGCGTTAGCCAAACGCGAGGCGCGTCTGGCCTGGACGCTGCTGGCTCCGACCGTGATCAGTGTATCGCTTGTGGTGATCCTGCCTTTGCTGGCGATCATCTGGATCAGCTTCAAGCCTTTCACACTGTCCGACCTGCGCCCACCCGCGCCTGTTGTCCGCGAAAGCCTGCGCGGATCGGGCGACGATCTGCAAATCGAATACCGCCTGCGCAACTCCAGTCAGGAGATCGCCATCGACGGCGTGACCCTCAGCGATGTGTTGCCGGACGGCGTGGCACCAATTGGCGAGGTCGCAGCGCCCTGTGCCCTGAACGGGCAAGAGTTGTTCTGCGACTTCGGAACGCTGGAAGGCGGTCAGCGCGAGCGCATCCGCATCCCTGTCTCCGTCGATGGCGACCCGGACGTGTTCGAGGATCTGGTCGAAGGGTCCGAACCGGCCACCACCGGCAGCGGGCCGAGTGTTCTGACGAATTTCGAATTCAGCCTTGAAAACTTCGCCCGCGTGTTTGATGGGTCTGAATTCTGGGGCGTGCTGTGGGTCACCCTGTTCTACACGGTCTTTGGCACCATTGGCGCATTGGTCATGGGCCTGTTCGCGGCGCTGCTGCTGAACAAGAGCTTTCGGGGGCAGGGCTTTATCCGCGGCCTATACCTGTTCCCCTATGTGGCGCCTGTCATTGCCGTGGCCTTTACTTGGGTGACGCTGTTCGATCCCTTCTCGGGCTCGGCCAATGCGCTGCTGGTGCAGATGGGCCTGACCAGTGATCCGATCAACTTCTTCGGCGAACGCCCTCTGGCCCTGATCATGGTCACGGTGTTTGAGATATGGCGCTATTTCCCGTTGTCTTTCCTGTTCATCCTCGCGCGGATGCAATCCATCGACTCCAGCATGTATGAAGCGGCGGATATGGATGGCGCTTCGCCCTTCCAGAAGTTCTGGCTGCTGAGCATACCGCAACTGCTGGGCATCCTGTCGGTCCTGTTCCTGCTGCGCTTCATCTGGACGTTCAACAAGTTCGACGACATCTTCCTGCTGACCGGCGGCAATGCGGGCACCCGCACGCTGACCGTGAATGTTTACGAGCAGGCCTTTGCGGTCTCGAATATCGGGGCGGGCGCGGCGGTGGCCGTGGTGATCCTGATGTGCCTGATCGCGTTCAGCTTTGTTTTCTTCAAATTCATCAGCCGTGAGGAGGGTTTGTGATGCGCAACGGCTTTGTCACCGGCCCCGTACTGGGCGCGCTTTGGTTGGTGGTGATTGCCACCACCATCGCGGTCACCATGTCCTTCGCAACAGGGGCGGCCTTCCGCCCACAGGTTCTGCTGAGCCTGATCTGGGGCGCGGTCGCGGGTCTGGCCTATGTCCGGTTCCCGGAACGCCATGCCCCGGCACGTCTGGGCGTGTCGGCCCTGTTGGGCCTGTCCTGCCTGACCCGCTTTGGCCCGGTTCTGATCGGATCGGACACCACCCTGCAAGCCACGCTGATCACCGTGATTTCGCTTGCGGTGGTGATGCACCTGTCGATGGCGGAAATCCTGAAAGAGCTGCCGTTCGGCGAACTCACCCGCCATGAATTCGAGGACGCGGTGATCCGGTTCTGCACCGGCTTTGGCTACATCTTTTTCACCGCCATTGTCATCATCCCATTCTACGTCATGGTGATGACCAGCCTGAAATCACAGCAGGCATTGCTGCAAAACCCGCTGGATTTCTCGGTTGATCTGTCACAGGGCTGGGCGCTGTTGCGCAGCTATACCGAGCTGTTCCGGGACTTCAACTTCGGCACCTATCTGTGGACCTCGTTCTACGTTTCGGTCCTGACGGTGTTCATCACGCTGGCCTTCAGTGTTCCGGGGGCTTACGCGGTGGCGCGGTTCCGGTTCAAAGGGCAAAAGGCGTTCTCACGCTCGATCCTGCTGATCTATATGGTGCCGATGATCGTTCTGGCGTTGCCGATCTACATCGCGTTCTCGCTGACCGGCCTGCGCAACTCGATCCTTGGCATCGTGATGATCTACCCGGTCACGACGATCCCGGTCGCGCTGTATATGCTGCAAGGCTACTTCCGGGGTCTTCCGACTGAGGTGGAAGAGGCCGGTCTGATGGATGGCCTGTCGCGTCTGGCCGTGATCTGGAAGATTACCTTGCCGCTGAGCCTGCCTGCGCTGGCATCTGTGTCGCTTTACGTCTTCATGATCGCCTGGAATGAATTCCTGCTGGCCTTCATGCTGCTGGACGATCCGTCGAAATTCACCCTGACCCGAGGGGTGACGATGCTGAACTCTTCCGAAATCCCCCGACAGCACCTGATGGCCGGTGCGGTGATTGCCACAGTCCCGATCATGGCGCTGTTCCTGGGGCTTGAACGTTTCATGACCAAGGGCCTGACTGCGGGGTCTGTCAAAGGATGACCGAAATGAACCAACATACCAACCCCGACCGCGAGGCGCGCAACATTCTGGTTGCCAATGATCGCGGCGGTTACACCATCCCCACCGAAGGGCTGTATCCCTATCAGTGGAACTGGGACAGCGCGATTGCCGCACTTGGTTTTGCCGAGTTCGACATCGACCGCGCCTGGGTCGAGCTTGAGACGTTGTTCTCGGGCCAGTGGGATGACGGCATGGTGCCGCACATCCTGTTCCACCAACAGGATGACGGCTATTTCCCGGGCCCCGATGTGTGGGGCTGCCATGGGCCGATCCCGTCCTCGGGTATCATCCAGCCGCCGATTGCCGCGACGATGGCGCGCAAAATCTGGGAACAAGACCCAGACGCGGGTGAGGCGCGCATCCGGGCGCTGTTTCCGGCCATGCTGGCCTGGCATCGCTGGATCGTGAAATGGCGTCTGGACGAGCATGACGCCGTATGCACCACCCATCCCTGGGAGGCCGGTCGCGACAATGCGCCCGACTGGGACAAGACCATGGCGCGCATGGACGCATCCGATGTTGGTGAATACCAGCGCCGCGATACAGCCCATGTGAACAGCGAGGATCGCCCGACCAAGTTCGACTATGACCGCTATATCAAACTGGTGCAGATCGGACGCGATGCCCAATGGGATCAGCAGAGATTGCTGGCGGACAACCCGTTCCGCGTGGCTGACCCGACCATGACATTCACCACATTGCGCGCCGCGCGGGATTTGCTGGCGGTCAGTGAGGCGTTGCATCTGAGTGCCGATGGTTTGGCGGATGACATAGCGCGGCTTGAGGCCGGCGCGCTGTCGCTGTGGAACGAGGATCTTGCGTCCTTCGACTCGCGCGATGCCCATTCGGGCGAATGGTCGGGCACTGTGTCTAACGCGTCCTATATGTGCTGGTTCGCGGGTGTCGACTCGGATGCCATGCTGGACCGGATCAGGACGGTGCTGAACACCGTCCCGCATCCGGTGCCAAGCTACGATCCAACCTTGCCCGGCTTCGACGCCCGCCGCTATTGGCGCGGGCCGACCTGGGCAATCATGAACATGATGATCGGCTTCGGCCTGAAAGACATGGGCCATACAGCCGAGGCAGACCACTTGCGCCGCAAAACGGCCGAGCTGATCTCGACCTTCGGGTTTGCCGAGTATTTCGATCCAACAACCGGCAGCCCCGCTGGTGGTAACGCATTCACCTGGACAGCCGCTGTCTGGCTGCACTGGGCAGGGAGGTCCTAATGGGTAGCATCGAACTTAAAGGCGTCGAAAAGTGGTTTGGAACCGCGCAGGTCATCAAAGGCATCGACTTGCAGATCGAGGAGGGCGAGTTCGTCGTGTTTGTCGGCCCGTCCGGCTGCGGCAAATCCACGCTGTTGCGCATGATCGGCGGGCTTGAAGATATCTCGCGCGGTGAGCTGTTGATCAACGGCAATGACGTCACGGATCATCCGCCCTCCAAGCGGGGCCTGACCATGGTGTTCCAGTCCTATGCGCTTTATCCGCATCTGACCGTGGCCGAGAATATGGGCTTTTCGCTCAAGGTCGCAGGGGTCGCCAAGGCCGAAATTCACGAGCAGGTCGGCAGGGCGGCCGAAGTTCTGAAACTGGAACCGTTTCTGGAACGGCGGCCCAAGGATCTGTCCGGTGGCCAGCGGCAGCGCGTTGCCATCGGGCGCTCGATCGTGCGGGATCCGACCGCGTTTCTGTTCGATGAACCGCTGTCGAACCTCGACGCCGCGTTGCGGGTCGAGATGCGGTACGAGATCGCGAAACTGCATCAGAACCTCAAACGCACGATGATCTATGTGACCCACGATCAGGTCGAAGCGATGACGCTGGCAGACCGGATCGTGGTGCTGGAATACGGCAAGATCGCTCAGGTCGGTACGCCGCGCGAATTGTATGAACGCCCGGCCAATCTGTTTGTCGCCCAGTTCATCGGCAGCCCGAAGATGAACATCATGCCCTGCACAACACGGGATGGTGCCTACCATCTGGATAATGGCGGGTCCGGCACGTTCGACCTGACGGGCGAAGCGACCCGCCTGGGCATCCGCCCCGAACATATCGAGGTGGTCGCCCCCGGTGCAGGTCAGACGGATGGCACCATCGAAGTGGTCGAGTATCTGGGTGCCGATACGTTCCTGATCGTCGATTGCGGCTTTGAAGAGAAAGTGACGGTTCGTCTGAACGGCGATACGGATCTGACCGCAGGAACCGGGATCGGGCTGCATTTCCTGCCCGAAAAACTGCGTTTCTTCGATGCGGACGGGCAGGCTGTCGAGGGTTAGTGCAACGGTATAAATCGGGTACCCCGACGCGCCGATCACCCGGCGCGTCGCTGACACTGATGTCTTGCGGTGGTTACGCATGGTGTCGCAAAGTGCAAGTTGCGCCTGTCTCTGATGAGGGTATTTGCATCATGGCCCACCCGCCGATCCTTTGGTCTTTTCGCCGCTGCCCCTACGCAATCCGGGCGCGCCTTGCGATCCTCAGCGCCGGTGTGCAGGTCGAATTGCGGGAAATCCTGTTGCGGGACAAACCCGAGGCCTTTCTGGACACATCACCATCGGCCACGGTTCCGGCCCTACGGATGAAAGACGGGGTGCTGGATGAAAGCCTTGAGGTTATGCTCTGGGCATTGAACCAGAATGACCCGGCCCGTCTATTGGACATGCCACAGGCAGGTTGGGATTTGATCGAAACCAATGACGGCCCGTTCAAAGCGGCTTTGGATCACACGAAATACGCAACGCGGTATCCGGATCTGGACCCCGCGACCGAACGTGGGAAAGCGTCAGCGCATCTCCTAAAGCTTGATGCGAAACTCACCGGACAGCGCTGGCTGTTTGGCGAGCGTCCAACGCTGGCCGATCTGGCCATTTTGCCCTTCGTGCGCCAATTCGCTTTCATCGACAAGCCGTGGTTCGACGCGCAGCCCTGGCCGAATTTGATCGGTTGGCTGAAGCGGTTTCTGGAGAGCACATCTTTCGAACAGGTTATGACAAAATACCCGACATGGTCAGAAGGGGACGCACCTGTTTGGTTTGGCTTATCGACCCAGCCAATGCCCCGGGGCGCGGGAAGCCAGGGTCTGACACGCGCCGACTGACGCCGGGGCGCTATGGCTCCTGTGCGTTACGATCCAAGGCGGAATTTGGTCGGCGTCATGCCGGTCTGGCCGCGAAAGAAACGCGTGAAGTGGGACTTGTCTGAATAACCAAGCATGAGACCGATCTCGGCAATTGTTCTCTTGTTTTCTCTAAGATGCTCTTTGGCCACATCGACACGCAGCCGTTTGACCTCGCGGGTCAAGGTTGTCCTTTGGTGCCTAAGGGCTTTCAGTAACCGCTCGGGCTGTATGCCCAACAGCCCGGCCACCACCTCTGGCCCCAGATTGGTTTCGTCCAGTTTGTCGCGCAGGACGGATCGCAAAGCAGCCACCACAGTTACTTCCTCGTGCCGCCGGGGTGAGAACTCAGCGGTGGCGGCATCTTGCGAGACATGGTGCAAAAACAACCATTCTACAGGAAAGCTGATCTGCATGCCGGGATCGGTTCCAAGACCAACCTCAATCCCCTTGTAGCCAATGGGCAGGCCATTAATGTATCTGCTTTCCCATCGCACTCGGGACGGATCCCATGACGATCCGACGACGGTCTGCAAGAGGCGCACATAGATGGCGGCGCCGAAGCCGGTCACCTGAACGGGTGGGACTGTTGGTTCCTGTTGCCTCTGGATTCGATAGATCGCCTTGTCCGCGTCAACGACAAGGCTGTGCCTTACAGAATTGGACTCGCGCGGGACAAGCCCCACGAAACGGGCGAAAAATTCGAACAGGGTATGTGTCGATTGCAGGGCCTGAGCGAACGGAGGCCACGCCTGCAGGTCAAACGTTTCCCCCACTTTCAACCCAAGATACCGATCCCCTGCCAAGTCCGCGAAGGCATTTATCAGACCATAGACCAGTTCTGAATGGACATAGACAGATGGGTCAGACAGCAGCTCAGCCTTCAATCCGACCTGATCCAGGGCGGGTTGCGGATTGATTTTGCGGTCAGTGAGATATTGCAAAAACGGAGACGCCAAAGCGAGGCGGATAAAGCCTTCGCTATGTTCCGAAATCGTGGAGTTGAAAGGCAAGCTTGTCACCCTTTGTCGGTTTGCTCAGTGGCCACTTTTACAGTCACATTCGAACATCCTAACTCGAAACTGGCAACCGGACCAAGAATTTCCGGGATACAGTTAGGAATTGGTGAATATGAAAGGGAGACCCTATGCCCGGCTTACAATTGCCCCTTCGCACAACGGTGATCTTTGCGGCGGCCCTGACACTGTCGGCGCCCGCACAGGCTCAGGACCAAGCGGAACCTCAAACGCTGTTTACCAACGTCCACGTCTTTGACGGTGTCAACGAACAGCGTATCGAGAATGCCAGTGTTCTGGTCGAAGGCAATCTGATCACGTCGGTTTCAACGGATGCTATCGATGCCCCTGATGCCATCGTGATCGACGGCGGCGGGCGCACGCTGACACCGGGCTTTATCGAGAACCACGCGCACCTGATGCTCATGGGGCCATCGATTGCTGAGATGGAAACCAACTCGACCTGGGAGGATTTCGCCATCCACGGGACCCGGATGGCCGAAATGTACCTGATGCAGGGCTTCACGACCGTTCGCGATGCCGGGGGAGCTGGTGGCGGGCTGCGGCGCGCAATAGACGCCGGCCAGATCGTCGGCCCCCGCTTTTATCCTTCCGGGGCATTTCTCGGAACACGTGGTGGTCACGCCGATTTCGCATCCTTCACATCTCCGCCGGGCGGGGTGACCAACTTTGGCACTCTGAATATGGCCCAACAGGTCAACGGTGTTGACGAAATTTACATGTATGGCCGCAACAACTTGCGCATGGGTGCCACGCAACTGAAGTTCATGCAATCAGGTGGGGTGATTTCGGCATTCGATCCATGGCAGTTGCTCGCCGGTTCGAAGGAAGAGATCGAGGCTGCTGTTCAGGTTGCCAACGAGTACGGCACCTATGTCATGGCACATTCCTACCGCAAAGAAGCGATCATCAATGCCCTGAATGCAGGGGTTAGAACCATTGAACACGGATTTCACTTTGACTGCGAAATTTCTGCTTTGATGAAAGAAAAAGGAGCGTACATCACGACGAACATCACGGCATTTGATCCGGGCCTTCTTGACGTTCCGTCCGTGAAAAACAACCCTAACAGTTTGAGGAAAGCCAAATCGGCCTCGGCGACCTTCGAAGCCTATATTCCCAGCATGAAGGAATGCCCGGCGCCGCGCGGATTCCAAACCGATTGCGTGGGCTCAGTCGAAGCGTGCAACATCCAGATCGCCTACGAGAAACATTTGAACAACCATTTCTTCGGCCCCTATGCGTCGATGGTAACCCTGACTTCGGTAGGTGGCGAGATCGCGGCACTTAGCGGTGATTTCATGAACCCCTATCCGGAAGGAAAACTGGGCGTGATCGAGGAAGGTGCCTATGCCGACATCCTGCTGATAGACGGCAACCCGCTTGAGGATTTCTCGGTCGTTGGCACCGGCGACCAGTGGTTCGGCGCAGACCCGAGGCCCGAAAGCCCTGAAACGATCCGTCTGATTATGAAAGACGGCGTGATCTACAAAAACACATTGGATTGATCGGTAGATAGACGTTGGAGAGTTTCATGCGTCAATGGCTCCAAGTTTTTACCATCGCAACGCTGGGAATGGGTTGTCATTCCGCCATGGCGGCATCCGGCACTTCGCTGGACTGGTCTGACCTGCCGGATCCGTCAACACAGATCTTTGACGACCCGTATCGCGATCTTGCCCCCGAACAGTTCGACGATGTCCTTTTCGTCGTGCGCCTGCGCGGCAGACTGCAGCAGAATGTCGGCAGCGTTGAGGAAAGACAGAAATGGCAAGAGCTGCTGACTGAAACCGAAGGCGCATTGTCGGCAGACGGAATTGATGTCGACTGGCTGCTCGATCAGCGAGAGGTTGTGACAGAACGCCGAAGAAAGGCTGGCACACAAGGAAATCCGCAATTCGATGGCCAGACAATCACACTTGCGGGCTTTGCCATTCCAGCCCCGACCGATCCTGACGGGCGATCTGTGGTTTATCTGGTTCCGGAACGTGGAATGTGCAGTCACATGCCCCCGCCGCCGCCGAACCAGATGATCCGCGTGCGGTTGAACGGAGATTGGACGCCCAGCTATTTTCATGAACCCGTGAGACTTACAGGAACGCTGACGATTGACCCTTCGGTTCAAAACATGATGGTCGTGGATGGCTTGATGCCCATGAGTGCGACTTTCCAGTTGGAGACGGATACAGTCGAAACGCTGGAGACTGAGGCAGACAGGCTGGAATGGAAACAGCGTGCCGCCGATCGCATCCGCGCGGCGGGTAATCGCAAGACGGGTGGGGCGCGCGCATCGGAATGATCAGAAGCCTGCTTGCCTTATTTTGTTTTGCTTTTGCTGGTTCAGCGATGGCGCAGGGATTATCCGGACCTTCTTCCGTTGAAGCTGATCTTGAGCCCGGAGATGGTCTGACCGACCCGCAGTACCGGTCGGATTTTCCGCGTAACATCGCTGCTGGCTGGTTCCAGTGGAAGGACAGGCTGGCTGAGGACGGGTTTCGGTTCAACATTGATTACCTGGCGTTGGGCCAAATAACGAATGCCGATCCGGGAACCGGCGAAGCGGCCAGTGGAATCGCGCGTATCTATGGCAGTTGGCAGGCGACGGAACGGGGTTCGCTGACGTTCAAGATCGAAGATCGGCACCGTTACACGGATGTTGTCCCGCAGTTTCTTGGCTTGGATGGCGGCGCACGCGCGATTACGGGAACAGCATTCAACGACAACGGTTTGCTGTTGACCAACCTGTTCTGGACCCAAAGGGCCAGAGATGGCTCTTGGACATTGCAAATCGGGCAAATCGACGTGACGGACTTTGTGGATATCTACGGGCTGGTCAGCCCTTATAGTGGGTTCCAGAACCTGTCCTTCAACACCAACCCGACCATTAACACGCCCAATCAAGGTCTTGGCGTTGCCGGTGGGATAAAGCTCAGCAAAAACGTCTATGCCGTCGCCAGTGTCTCTGACGCAAACGCCGACCCGTCTGATCCAAATTTTGATGTGTTCAGCGATGGCAAACTCTTCAAATCACTCGAACTTGGCTACACCTCTGGCTTTGATCGCATCTATTTCGACAATATCCACCTGACCCTCTGGCATGCGGATGCAGCCGACGATGGCAGCCGTCCGGAGGACTATGGCGCCGCGTTCTCCGCGGCCTGGTTTATCGACAACAGATGGATGCCATTCTTTCGGGCCGGGGCCTCAAAAGGGACGGCCGCGCTTTATGACCGGTCGGTCTCGGCCGGTTTGGGCTATTACGGTCGCAATACCGATCTGGCCGGGCTTGGCCTGAATTGGGCCGAGGCAAGAGGCATAGACGGCACACAGTTCACGCTTGAGGCATTCTATCGCTTTTCAATCTCACCCGGGCTGCAGATCACTCCATCGCTGCAGTTCATTTCCAACCCGCTCGATAACCCCGATCAGGACAGCATCACGCTGATAGGTCTACGAACCCGGATCGTTTTCTGATGCGGGTCTCATGCAGCATCTGTCTTGGATTTCTATCTGGAGGTACCGCAATGAAGACTCTGTTGACCGCAAGCATAGTCGCTTTTGCTTTTGCTGGCGCATTGCACGCAAGCGAAGAAAGCAAGACATGGGACGCATCAGATGAAGCGAAGCAATTTGTTCAGGACACAATCGTGCTTGGCATGTTGGCCAGCCCTTACGGGACCGGTTGGACCGAGTATGAGCAGCTGCACACTTACTTCACACGGGCCCGGGAAAACGGCATCACGGGGCATGAGATGACGCTCGCTGCGGCGGATATGTCCTTTGAGACTTTTCTTGAACAGCATTACCATTTCCGCGCGGCGATGGCGCAGCAACCGGAAAACTACCTGATCGTGAACGAAACCCGCGATATTGAAGCCGCCCATATTCAAGGAAAGACGGCGGTCATCTGGAACAGCCAAACGGCCACGATTCTGGACGGCGATCTAAAGAAGATGGCCCTGCTCAAGGATATGGGGATCAAGAGTATGATCCTGGCCTACAACGACATCTTCTGAACCGGATCAGGGCAATTGGCGGCCTATAACGGGCGCGACATCGGGCTGACCCCTTGGGGGAAGTCTGTCATTGATGAAATGGTGCGGTTCGGTATCCTGCTGGACCTCAGCCACACTGGTTCCAAAACAGCTAATGACGCCATGGATTACATGGATGAGACCTACCCCGGTGTACCCTATGTTTACACGCATTCAGTCCCTGCCGGTCTTTATGCGACCGAACCCAATGCCACGCCGCGCGGGTGTTATCGGGCGATTCCCGATGATGAGGCGCTGCGCGCGGCCAAATCGGGGGGATATGTTTCTCCGACATTCACCGAATGGATGATGGACGGTGTCTGGCCCGAGGATATCTCTCCCAAACAAGCCGCTGATATGATCGACTACTACGTTCAACTTGTGGGCGTCGACCATGTCGGGATCGCAACGGATGACATGTTCTCGCTCGAACTGGTCGTGGAGTTCGCGACTGCAAACGCGAGCATGTACGATGACGGAGGGTACATGATCGATGCCTTCAACAAAGGGGCGACCGGCAACGGCGAACTTGCCAAAATACTGGCCGCGATTACCGATGATCTTTGGGCGCGTGGCTATTCCAACGAAGACCTTGCAAAGATCTATGGCGGCAACAAGATGCGGGTCTACGCGCAAGTCTGGGAAGGCAAACCGCCCGAGCAGTTTCTGAAGGAATACCCCGAGCGTTTGCGCCTCAGGCAAGAGCTTCGTGATGGGTTCTATTCGCGATAGAAACGCAAGCGTGTGCATGAAGCTGGTCGACTAGGCGTGGCCAATTCATTTTGGGCAAGTTGGCCCGGCTCTCAGCCTTTCAACGCATCGACAGCCGTTTTCAGCCGCGTGTTCGCCCACAGGTTAGCTGCCGCCGCGGAACGGATATCAGAGTTGAACAAACCCATCGGACCCATCACCGCGGGCCGGAACCCGCGCGCAGAAACCGGCGAGGTGACTGTCAGGCAATCCACTGGTGCAGTGCTGGGATGGGGATGGTGGGTGATGAGAGACTCGAACTCCCGACATCTTCGGTGTAAACGAAGCGCTCTACCAACTGAGCTAATCACCCGTGACGGTGCATGTAGCCAAGCCTGCGGGCGGGCGCAAGAGGGTGGGGTGGAATTTCTTGAATAGATTTGTTTCACCGGGAACGGTGGGAGGACCGCACGCCCAATGCCTGGGCCTTTGGCCAAAAACGTTGTCCGATCGAAGTTTTTTCTACCTTATCCAAAGTGCGTCAGGAAACGCGCTTGCGTGGTCCATGCAGCCTCCGATATTCCCAAACAGGATGGTAACTTTCCAGTCGGGAGTTTTAATGGCCCTTTCAATGGCCCGCCGAACAGTTTTTGCCTCTATGGTTCTGATCGCAGTTCTGCTGGCTCCGATACGGGCTGGGGCAGAGGGGATATTGGTATTCGCTGCAGCCAGCCTGAAAACCGCGCTGGATGAGATTGCGTTGGACTACACGCAGCAGACGGGCGTGGATGTGATCGTGTCATATGCGGCCTCGTCGGTCTTGGCGCGCCAGATTCAATTGGGTGCGCCGGCGGATGTGTTTATTTCCGCAAACCGGGATTGGATGGACGCGCTGCAAGGGGGCGGATGGATCGACCCTAAATCGCGGGTGGATCTGTTGGCAAATGGGCTGGTTCTGATTGGACCGGCGGACCGGGCGTCGGATGGACAGCTTGCCCCCGGATATGATCTCTCGGGTCAACTGGCGGGCGGTTATCTGGCTATGGCTTTGGTGGACGCGGTGCCTGCGGGCATTTACGGCAAAGAGGCGTTGCGGACTCTTGGCTTGTGGGATGCGGTGCAGGGGCAGGTGGCGCAATCGGACAATGTCCGCGCGGCGCTGGCTTTGGTTGCAACCGGCGCAGCCCCGCTGGGGGTTGTCTACCGATCTGATGCTATCGCTGAAACGCGTGTCGGCGTTGTGGGCACGATACCGTCCGAGGCGCATCAGCCGATTGTCTACCCTGCTGCTTTGACCGGTGCTGCCAACAAAGACGCCGCGGGGTTTCTGGATTATTTACAGACCAAGGACGCTGAGGTCGTGTTTCTGAACCAGGGCTTTGCCCTGCCGGGCGAGTGACGCAGATGGAGTGGTTGGGTCCGGCAGAGTTGGAGGCGTTGAAGCTGTCATTGCGCGTGTCTTTCTGGGCGACGCTGGCAACTTTGCCCTTCGGCATATTTGTGGCCTACGCGCTGGCGCGCTGGCGGTTTCCGGGTCGTCAGGTCCTGAACGGGTTGGTGCATTTGCCGCTGATCCTGCCGCCTGTCGTCACTGGATACCTGTTGTTGCTGACCTTCGGCATTCAAGGCCCGATGGGCCGGTTTCTGGCCGAGTTTGGAATTGTCGTCGCGTTTCGCTGGACCGGGGCGGCTTTGGCCGCAGGGATCATGGCCTTTCCACTGATGGTCCGCGCCATTCGCCTGTCGATCGAAGCTGTGGACCCACGGCTGGAACAGGCCGGGTCAACGCTTGGGGCCTCGCGTCTGATGGTATTCGCGACTGTAACTCTGCCGATGATCCTGCCGGGGATCATCGCGGGCTCGATCCTCGCGTTCGCCAAAGCGATGGGAGAGTTCGGGGCAACCATCACCTTTGTGTCCAACATTCCGGGGCAGACCCAGACCTTGCCCTCGGCCGTATACGCCTTCCTGCAGGTTCCGGGCGGTGAGGCCGCTGCGACCAGATTGGTGATCATTTCGATCATCATCGCCATGTCTGCGCTGCTGCTCTCGGAATATGTAGGGCGGCGCGCCGCTGCCCGGGTGGCCGGGACATGAGCCTTTCTGTTCGCCTGCAACACAGCCTGCCGGGGATCGATCTGGATCTGACCTTTGACGCGCCGCCGGGGGTGACGGTTCTGTTCGGACGCTCCGGGTCGGGCAAAACCACGGTGGTCAACGCCGTCGCCGGGTTGCTGCGGCCACAGGCCGGTCGGGTCGCCGTGGATGATTGGGTTTTGTTCGACACCGATCACCAGAACTGGCTGCCCCCGCACAAACGGCGTCTGGGCTATATCTTTCAAGAGGGGCGCCTGTTCCCGCACCTGACCGTGCGCCAGAACCTTGCCTATGGCCGCTGGTTTGCGCCGCGCAAGGCAAAGCGGGAAAACCCCGACAAGGTCATCGAGATGCTGGGCATCGGTCATCTGCTGGATCGCCGTCCGGCCATGCTGTCGGGCGGTGAGAAACAGCGCGTTGCCATCGGTCGGGCCTTGCTGGCCAGCCCGCGCCTGATCCTTGCGGACGAGCCTCTGGCCGCGTTGGATGACGCGCGAAAGGCTGAGATCCTTCCCTATTTCGAACGCCTGCGCGATGAAGTGTCGGTCCCGATCCTTTATGTTACCCATTCGGCGGCCGAGGTTGCGCGTCTTGCGACGTCGGTGGTCGCGCTGCAGGACGGCAAGGTGGCGCGTCACGGTCCGGCGTCCGAGGTTCTGTCCGACCCGTCCGTCGCCCCTGCCGGTATTCGCGCCGTGGGGGCCGTGCTGCAGGTGCGGGTGCGGGAACATCATTCTGACGGTTTGACCGAGTTGGATGCCGGTGGCGAGCGGTTGTTCCTGCCGCGCATCGCGCATCAGGTCGGGGAAACCCTGCGCATTCGTATCCCCGCGCAAGAGGTTATTCTGTCCAGCAACCCGCCCGAGGGTCTGTCGGCCCTGAATGTGCTGAGCGGGCAGGTGGATTCGATCCGCGCGGGTGATGGGCCGGGGGCGATTGTGTCGGTAAAAACGCCAGCGGGCATTGTTCTGGCGCGGGTCACGCGACGCTCGGTCTCGGCGTTGGGTCTGCAACCCGGCGTGGCGTGCCATACGGTGATCAAAACCGTTGCGCTGGCACCGCAGGATGTTGGCGGGCGGATCTTGCAGGACAAATGACAGGGGGTCCTCTGACCGCTTTACTCATGCTGCACGACATCTATGTTATTGACAGAGAACGGAGTTCATTCAGGGTGTTTTGCCTATGAGACTTTTATCAGCTCTTTTGGTCACAGGCGGGATGGTTATGCCCGATTTGGCGCAAGCTGTCGGATTTGGCCTGAGCGTTCAGCCCCAGTACCGGACCGAGATCACTCAGGTCGGTGAGGGAACCTACAGCGTCAAAGCCATCGGTTCGTCCGCCCCTGTGAACTATTGGTGTGGCATTGGCGATTTTGCGATCCGTTCGCTGGGCGTGCCGAACAACCAGCGGATTTACATCTCGAAAGCCTATGAGCCGGGTGTGCGGACGGTTGAGTTCTCGCTGACCCCGCCGCCTGGTGCGGATACGAACCCCGGATACTCGATCACCGTCAAACGGGTGGGCGAGAATATGTCGGCATCCTCGGCGCAGAACTACTGCTATGACAACTTCATAGATTTCGGGTTCTGAGCTTTAGATCCATTTCGCCAGAGGCGGCAGGCTCATAAGCACGGCATCCGGGTCATGCCCGGTCTCCAGACCGAATTTCGTGCCTCGGTCATAGACCAGATTGTATTCGGCGTAGAGGCCGCGATGCACCAGTTGCGTCTCTTTATCGGCGTCCGAGAATGACTGCACCCGGCGCTTTTCAACCAGCGGCAGGAAGGCAGGCAGAAAGGCTTTGCCGATGTCCTGCGTCAGGGCGAAATCGGCCTGCCAGTCGCCAGTGCAGTAATCATCCATGAAGATACCGCCAACGCCGCGGGCGCGTTTGCGGTGGGGGATGTAGAAATATTCGTCGGCCCAGTCTTTCAGTCGCGGGTAATGGCCGGGGCCGTGCGGGTCCAGATGGGCCTTTTGCGTCGCGTGGAAATGGGCCGTGTCCTCATCATACTCAATGCAGGGGTTCAGGTCCGATCCACCGCCGAACCACCAGGCGTGCGGGGTCCAGAACATGCGCGTGTTCATATGCACCGCCGGGACATGCGGGTTCTGCATATGCGCCACCAGACTGATGCCCGACGCCCAGAACCTCGGGTCTTCGGTCATTCCGGGGATACCCTTGCGCGCCGCCATTGCCTGCTGCGCGCGTTCGCCCAGCGTGCCAAAGACGGTCGAGACATTGACCCCGACCTTTTCAAACACACGCCCACCGCGCATCACCGACATCAGACCGCCGCCTGCGTCCGAGCCATCCTCGGAGTGGCGGGTGGTTTCCTTGACCTCGAACCGACCCGGTCGGGCGTCCGAGAACGGGCCTGTGTCGTGGCTGTCTTCCAGCGCTTCAAAGGCGGCAACAATGTCATCGCGCAGTTGACGGAACCAGGCAGAGGCAGTGGTTTTTTCTGTATCGAACATGAGGTCTTAGTGAGCTGGCGCGGCAACAGGATCCAGCAGGGTCCGGCCACCGTCGATTGTCAGGATTTGCCCGGTGATGAAGCCGGCAGCGTCGGATGCGAGAAACTGGGCCGTTTCCGTCAATTCGGTGGGTGCAGCGATACGGGCCAGCGGGGTATGCTTTTCAATGTCATCCCGGAAGTCGCGGTTTTCCTTGAGCGTGGACTGCAAGGATGCACTCATGACTGATCCCAGCGCGATGGAATTCACGCGTATCCGGTTCGGGGCCAGTGCAACGGCCAGCGAGCGTGTCATCTGATCCAGCGCAGCCGTAGACACCGAATAGGCCATCAGATCGGGATGGGTTCGGCGGGCGGCAATCGAGGACAGGTTGATGATCGATCCGGCCGGGTTTTCGTCCTCGTCCCCGGCCTGTTTGATCATGCGCTTGGCCACCAACTGGCTGAGACGCAACGCGGGCATCAGGTTCTGGTTCAGCAGCGAGCGGACCGAGTCGTCATCGGGGTCCAGCGGATCGGACGGGATCACCTGCCGCGCGCCGTTGATCAGAATGTCCACCTGATCGAACGCGTCCAGCGTGGCCGACAGAAGGTTGGCGATGGTCAGTTTCTCGCGCAAATCGCCTGCGAAATAGCGGATATTGCTGTCATCTGCCTGCTCGCCCAGTTCCTCGACCAGACGCTTTTCGTCCATATCGGCGAACATCACATTCGCCCCGGCATCGGCAAAGTGGCGTCCAATGGCCAGCCCGATCCCATTGGCCCCGCCTGTGACGATTGCTGTCTTGCCAGCTATGGAAAAGGACATCCGAATCCTCCTGAGTTGGGGGGCAGGTTAACGGGCCTCAGCGTCGAGGGCGAGAGGCATGAAAGACCTTGAACCGATTGTCACCGGCAACCTCTTCCACATGCGCGAAAGTCTCGGCCAGCGTGGCCTCGTAGGGCAGGTGGCGATTGGCGACCATCCACAGATCGCCATTGCGGGTCAGGTTGCAGGCGGCAGCGGTGATAAACCCCTGACCCAGCGCGGGATCAGCGCTGCGCGAGGTGTGAAAGGGCGGGTTCATGATGACGGTATCGCAAGGCTCGCTGGCCTTCCACGTCACGGCGTCTGCCCAGTGAAACGCGGCCCGGTCGTCGGTCACATTGGCGCGGGCACAGTCGAGCGCCGTGTGATCCGCCTCGACCAGATGCAAGGATGTGATGCGGTCGCGCTTTAGCAATTCGGCTGAGAGATACCCCCAACCGGCCCCCAGATCGGCAACGCGTGGCCCCAGTTTTTCAGGCAGGGCTTGCAACAGAAGTGCCGAGGCCGGATCGATGCCGTCCGCTGAGAACACGCCGGGTGCCGTCCGGTACCCGTCGACCATCTGCGCCTTGGGCGCGGCCCAATCGGCAAAGGCCTGAGGCTCGGATTGGAACCAGAATATCTTGCCATGTGCCTTGGACAGCGGCCCTTCGACAGACACACGCTTGCGCACGTCTTTCAGGATACTGTCCACGCCATTGGTTTTGGCCCCGTCAACAACAACCAGACCACTGGCACGGGTGCAGGCCCGATGGATCAGCGCGCGGGCCAGAGCCTTGGCGCGGGGCAGGAAGACAATCGCGTCCTGACAGGGGGTGTCAGCTTCGGGCACTGCGGCGAAACCAAGCGACGCAAAGTGATCGTGAAATGGTTTGAACGGCTGCACGACCTGCGTATCACGCGGCAGGTCGGACAGATCCTGCTCGGGCGTCGGGCCGATCACTGTAAGCGGGTGCGACAGCGTCAAACCGCTTTGCAGGGCGAGATCAAGGCGAGGGGACATCTTCGAATGCGTCGAACAGCAGCGCGGGGCTTACTCTTCGCGCTCCATTGTACATTGCAGCGGATGCTGATGGCGGCGGGCAAAATCCATCACCTGACCCACCTTGGTTTCGGCAATCTCATGGCTGAAGACGCCGACAACCGCGACGCCCTTCTTATGCACGGTCAGCATGATCTCGAACGCCTGCGCATGGGTCATGCCAAAGAAACGCTCAAGCACGTGAACCACAAACTCCATCGGTGTGTAGTCGTCGTTCAGCAGTAACACCTTATAGAGCGGAGGACGCTTGGTCTTTGGCCGCGTCTGAACCAGAACGGACGAGTCGGCATCGTCATCCGATTTGTCAGACATCATCCAGGGGTTTTCCAGCATCGCGCGCTTCTGTCCGATTCAGGCATTGGGTTTATCTGAGCGCTTATATAACGTCGATGGGCGCAGAGAAAAGAGGAAGAGAGCGTATTCTGAATGGTGGAAAAACTGACCACAATCGGGTTCGACGCGGATGACACCCTTTGGCATAACGAACGGTTCTTTCAACTGACGCAGGCGCATTTCGCCAGCTTGCTGAAAGACCACGCCGACCGCGATCACCTGATGGAGGGTCTTCTGGCCGCCGAGAGACGCAATATCCGTCACTATGGTTACGGCATCAAAGGCTTTGTCCTGTCGATGATCGAAACGGCGATTGAGGTGACCGAAGATCGTGTGCCTGCATCCGTGATCCGTCAGTTGATCGAAGCCGGGCAAGAGATGTTGGCTTATCCGATCGAGTTGCTTCCCCATGCCCGCGAAGCGGTTGAGGCGGTCACCAACGAATATCGCGTTGTTTTGATCACCAAGGGCGATCTGATCGATCAGGAGCGTAAGCTGGCCCAGTCGGGGTTGGGTGACTTGTTCGACGCGGTCGAAATTGTCTCGGAAAAGACAGCTGACACATACCGGTCGATCTTCACCGCACATGGCGATGGCCCGGCATCGGCGATGATGGTCGGCAACTCGATGCGGTCGGATGTTGTGGCCCCGATTCAGGCTGGTTCCTGGGGCGTTTACGTGCCGCATGGTCTGGTGTGGGAGGTCGAGCATGCCGACGCCCCTGTCGATGATCCGCGATTCCGCGAGCTGCGGGATTTGGGCGATCTCAGCGATCTGATCCAGGAACTCGGGTAATGTTGCCATTCGGCCTCAGTTCCGAAAAATCCGCTTTGGGATACGCCACGTTCCCGCCAACTTCGCCGATGTAGTAGGGCCAGGGTCGCGCCGCGCCTAGATATAGCTGCGGGTGCGGGCCATAACGAAACTGCGAAAACCGCAGCTTTCGGTTTATTTCATACGGCCCCTGTGTTAGCCTTTCCGACAAGCAGAATAAATTTTAGCTGACCGGGAAAACCCGGCGGCGCGAGGCAGACAGAGGCAAAGATCGTGCAGATTCGGCGGACAGTTCCGGCCCGAATGGGCTTATTTCTCATCGCATTGTTGATGGTGCTTTCTTTTGCGCCGCTTAAATCTTTGGCCGCACCCTACGCCGCCATGGTGATCGATGCCCGCACGGGCGAGGTTCTTCATTCCCGCAACGCGGACACCCGGCTGCATCCGGCATCGCTGACCAAGATGATGACGCTGTATATCGCATTCGAGGCGGTGCGGAACGGCGAGATCACATTGGATACCCCGGTTCGTATCACCCGGGCCGCGGCGGCAGAGCCACCTTCGAAACTGGGCCTGCGCTCGGGCCAGACCATCGCGTTCCGGTACCTGATCCGCGCGGCGGCTGTGAAATCGGCCAACGACGCAGCAACCGCCATCGGCATCGCGCTCAGCGGGTCCGAGGCCGCCTTTGCGCGTCGCATGACCCGCACGGCCAAGGCCATGGGCATGAGCCGCACGACCTTCAAGAACGCACACGGGCTGACCGAGTCGGGGCATTTGTCCACCGCGCGCGACATGACCACGCTGGGGCGGCATCTGCTGTATGATTATCCGCAGTATTACAACCTGTTCTCGCGCCAATCGACCCATGCCGGGATCAAGACGGTTCCCAATACGAACCGCCGCCTGCTGGCTGCATACCGGGGCGCGGACGGGATCAAGACAGGCTACACCCGTGCTGCGGGCTTCAACCTTGTCGCCTCGGCCAAGCGTAAGGATGAGCGTATCATCGCAACCGTGTTTGGCGGCAAATCCAGCGCCTCGCGCAACGCCAAGGTGGCCGAACTGCTGGATATGGGCTTCCGCCGTGCGCCGTCACGCGCACCGATCCGCAAACCTGCGCGGCCCTCTTACGCGGGCAATACGGGGCTTGGCGGCTCGACTCAGGTGGCCAGCATCAGCGGCGCGCCCAAAGCCAGCCTGCGCCCGGTTCTGCGTCCAAGCGCGGCCACGCAAGTTGCCAGCGCAATCGCCGAGACGGCAGATCAGGATCGTGACCGTATCCAAAGCGGCATCGCTGCGGCAATTGCCGAGGCTGATATTGCACCCACCGCTCCTCCGGTCGAAAGCTCGGACACACGCCCTGCATTGCGGCCCGACAACCTGGTTCTGGCATCGACACAACCTGCGGAACAGCCCGAACCCGAGCAGGAGGTCGTCACCCGCCTGTCCACATCCGGCGGGCATCTGTGGGGCGTCAATGTCGGTCGCTACACCACGCGATATGAGGCCGAGAAGATCTTGCTGAAAACAGCGCTGTCGGAAATGACCACGCTGGAGGGCACGCTGCGCAAGGTTAACCAAAGCTCGAAAGGGTTCGAAGCAACGTTCCAGGGCATGACCCGCGAACAGGCCGATCTGGCCTGCCGCCGGTTGCAGGCGCGCAATGTTACCTGTTTCATGATCGGGCCGTCATAAGACCCGGCATATTCTCTCCTGATGGGTCTGGGCTGCGAGGTTTCGCAGCCCTTTTTTCATCCGGGAATGTCAGTCGAACACATGCCCATGTTCATACTGCTCGTCCTGCCCGGCAGCCGCCGTTAGTGCGGCCACGTTGTCCTTGGTAAAGAACCCGTCATAGTGGTGGCAGCGTTCGATATATTCGGTGATCAGCAGCGTGTTCTTCGAGTGTTTTGAGAAGATCTGTTTCAGGTTCGGATCATCTTTGCACTCACCCACCACATGCGCCAGGAACGGCACGCCCTTGTCTTTCAGCGTGTTGACGACGAAATCGACATTCTTCTCGCCCGCGCCATGATCGCCGTCTTGTATCTCGACCGCCATGTGGTGCAGGCGACGGCCGAAATTGCGCACGAAATCCTCGGTCGGCATCGGCAGCTTGGCGAAGGAATTCACAAAGGACGGCGTGTTGTTGGCGGTGAACACCTTGGCCGGGGATTTCTTGTCGTCATCCACATTGGCGTTGCGGTTCACATTGGTGGACGAGTTCATGTCGAAGATGTTGTATGCGCCCCAGAAATAATAGGGCACCATGGTCAGAAATTCGAGGATCGCATCCTCACGCTCACCCGCCAGAACCCGCGTGGCAAGGTGGTCGATCCCCAGCATCAGTGGCCCAATCTTGCTGTCCTCGGCAAACGCGGCCGCCTCATCCAGTTTCGCTTTCTCGGCATCGCTGAGCAGAACGCGATCCCCGAGGCCCAGACTGTCTGGATCATTGAAATCCAGCGTCGAGTAACCGACCCGATTGCAGGTGAAATCGGACGGGGTCGTAAACCGAAACCCGTCCCGCGTGTAAAAGGGGTTTTCCGTGTCGCCGGGATATTCGAACCGGATATTCTGATCCTCCAGCGTTTTGCTGAGCGCAGTCAGATCGCTTGCTGCAAAAACCTCGCCCACATACCGGGTCTGTGGGGTGTTGCGGGCCAGCGGGTACATGCGGTTGATACGCGGGATGAAGTCTTCAAATGTTTCGCTCAGTGGTGCCATCACGATCAGTGCCGGGTAATCGGCATGTGAATGCAGGACCGAGAACTTGTGTGTCCGCCCCAAATAGCTGGCCGAGTGGCGATAGGGCGTCATCACATACAATTCGACCAAGGTATCGAACAGAGCGGTGGTTTCGACCTGTATGACAATCGCCCGCATGGGGCCAACCTGATCCGCGATCCCCGAACTTGTCCTCCGCTCGTAGATCATCGGCAAGTATTCGTGAAAGAAGTCCGAGTTCTTCTTATCGCCTCGGGGTTCATAAGACATCAGATCGAAAGACATTGGCGCCTCCTTGCGGAAATCTGGCTGCAAGCGTGTTGCTGCAATAACGGTATTCAGAACATGCACTTGCAGGCATGCTAGGCGCTGAACCCCGTTCGGGCAACAGCCAGACCCTGGACCGCCTGGATTATGGCCAGATGGCTATCTGGTGAACTTTGTCACCTCGACCTCGCCCGCAATCAGGTTTTCCCGGACCGAGTGGGCAATCTGCACAGCCGTTGGCCCGTCGCCATGCAGGCAGATCGTATCGATTGAGGTCTCAAGGTGTTTGCCGGATTCAGTGATGATCGCGCCCTCGCGAACCATGTTCAGGATGCGCGGCCCGGCAACTTCGGGGTCATGGATCACCGCGCCGGGCAAGCTGCGATCGACCAGAGTGCCGTCGTCATTATAGGCGCGGTCGGCAAAAATCTCGCCCACCCATTTGCAGCCAAGCTCGCGCACGGCCTCTTCCTGTTTCGTAACCGCCAGTACCATGATGATGATGTCGGGGTCCACATCCAGCGCCCCCTGATAGCAGGCCCGCGCCATGTCGATATCGACCGAGCACATATTGGCCAACGCCCCATGCAGTTTCAGGTGCCGGACCTTGGTGCCAACAGCCGCCGCCATCCCCATGGCTGCGCCCAGTTGGTACCGCACCAGATTGCGCAGGCTGCCATGGGGCACTTTCATATTGCGGCGGCCAAAGCCCTGAAGATCGGGAAAGCCGGGATGTGCGCCAATGCCCACATCGTTCTCGGCGGCCAACGCCATCGTCTTGGCCATCACGTCCCAATCACCGGCATGAAACCCGCAGGCGATATTGGCAGAGGTGATGATCTTCAACAGGCTTTCGTCATCGCCCATCTTCCACGGGCCAAAGCTTTCGCCCATATCAGCATTCAGATCCACGCGCGGCATCTAACGGTCTCCTTGCTCGGTGGCAGAGATCACTCCGCCGATCAATTGGTAGGACAACAAGTCCGGAATGTCATGCGGGTCGCGCACCAGTGGCTCAACACGCCCCGGCAGGCGGGCAAGATCCGCCCGAAAGGCCGCATCCAGTTCCATCGCCTGATCCATCGTCACGAATTCGAACCGGACCGAGCCACCTGCGAGGGTTTGCGCGGCACGCGGCATATCGCAGGGCAGTACGGTTGCAATCCGGGGGTAACCGCCGGTCGTCTGGCACTCGGGCAGCAGGATGAACGGGTTGCCAGTTCCGGTCATCTGGATGTCGCCGGGGGTGATCACTTCGGACAGGATGTTCAACTGCCCCTTCGCGGCGAACCCCTCACCGTCGCTCTCCATCTGCATGCCCATCCGGTTGGCGCGGGCACCCCGCCGGAACTGGGTTTGCGTGAAACGGCCCAGCGTCGTGTCATCAAACAGTGGGGTTTGAAAGCTGGCCACAACGCGCAATGTGCCGCCGTTGAACCGGTCGCTGGGGGGCAGCTTGCGTCCGGCCTCGCCTGCATCCGGCCCCGCGGGAAGCGTATCGCCCGCCTCGACCGCGCGCCCGATTTTAGCCGTCAGATGGGTCGCGCGTGAGCCAAGAAACACCTCGGTATCGATGCCACCACCCACATGCAGGTAGCCATAGTTGCCCCGCAGGGTCGCACCAATCGTCAGGCGTTGCCCGGGTTCCAGATGATGAGATGCGTTCCAGACTACAGGCGCGCCATCGATACTGGCCTGCATAGGCGCGCCGGTCAGCGCGACCCGCGCGGGCTGAGTGGCTTCGAACTCGCCCCCCATGCCTGCCATTTCCAACGCGGCCAAGTCCGGGCTTTGCCGCAACAAGGCCGCGCCTTCATGCAGCGCCAGAATGTCGGCCGCCCCGGACCGGGACAGCCCCTGATCCAGATACCCCTTGCGCCCCTGATCCTGAATGGTGCCTGCGGGGCCGATACGTCTAACAATCAGGCTCATGACGCAATCTCGTGACACGTTGCGCCGCCAAGGCCGTCTTCGTTGTTCGTGCGAATGCTCTGCAACTCGTCACGCGAAACGGGATCAAACTGCAATTCGTCGCCGGGCCTCAGAGTGAAGGTCTCCTCCATCTCGGGCCGGAAACACCGGAACGCAGTTTGACCGATATGCCGCCATCCGGTCGGGGTGGGGCCGGAAAACAGAACAAACTGCGAAATCGCAAGGACCAGAGCCCCCTCAGGCACCATCGGGTTCAACTCTTGCAGGCGCGGTATGTCGAACTCGGGCCCAAGGGGGCCGAGGTAAGGCTGACCGGGCGCAAAGCCAATCGTCAGAACCCGCACGCGGGACTGGCTGAGGCGGCGAATGGCCTCGGCGGTGCTCAATCCGGCGGCGGCTGCCGCTTCATCCAGTTGCGGGGCAAGATCGGTGCCATACACAGTCGGAACCCGCCACAACCTGCGCCCCGTCGGCAAGGGGGTCGTATACCAATCCTGCTGTTCCAAAAGCTGGTGGAGGCTGGCTGTGATTTCACCATAGGTCAGCCGCTGCGGATCATACCGCACATAGGCCGATCCAAGAGACGCCGAGGTCTCAACAACCCCGCTCAGGTCCAAGGCATCAAACGCGGCCCGAAACGCCAGCGCGGCCCGGTTTGCGGTATCCGACATAGTGTCTGCAAACGTCACCAGGGCTCCGTCAAAGCCGACATTGCGTATAGCAGGAAAAGTGGGGGTGAGGGTCATGTCCGTCCTGCATCATCGTCATTGCTTGTTCCCTGGGAACCAGAGCGCATCGCGCAGAGATGCGCAAGGTCGGGTGCGGTGTCAGGGTGGCTTTTCAATGCCATCCAAATCTTTCCTGCGCACTTCATGCCGTTGGGCGCGGGAAACAATCCCGATTCATCGATTCATGCGGTGTTGAGCAAGGCCGATTCACCACACCGAGTCGCGTAGCCTAGTAGTCGGTGGCCATCGATGCCCTATATATAGTGGTGGACTGTGTAGGCCTTGGTTCGGAACAGCGACTGCGAGGCCCCACAAGTACCCCGCAGGTGCAGAGATTGGTGTTTGGTGGGTTGCTAAACAATTGAAAAGTATATATTTTCCCTGAGTATGCAAAAAAATGCGCCAGAATGCATTTTTCTGCTTGCGGCTATGAAAGGTTATGCTTAGAACGCCCTTCACCGGCGCTGCTGAGGCGCTCGGGACGCGGCGGGAGCGGCGGAGACGCATCGGAGAGACGGTGGGCATTCGGAGGTTTTTGATTG
>NZ_JBQFZQ010000012.1:0-53362 GCF_056542325.1 Ruegeria sp. AD6
CTGCGGTCAGCGTCGTTTTACCATGGTCAACGTGGCCAATCGTGCCGATGTTGACGTGCGGTTTTGTACGCTCAAACTTTTCCTTTGCCATGATGGCCTCCTTTTTCGGTAATGAAGGGAGCCCCTGACCGGAGCTCCCTCAAATCTTCGCTTATGCGTATTTCGCCTGGATCTCGTCCGAGATGTTCTGCGGAACCGGATCGTAGTGGTCGAACTGCATGGTGAACTGGGCACGGCCCGACGACATCGAACGCAGGGTGTTGATGTAGCCGAACATGTTCGCCAGCGGAACGAACGCGTCGATCGCGATCGCGTTGCCGCGCGGTTCCTGACCAGACACCTGGCCACGACGCGAGGTCAGGTCGCCGATGATACCGCCGGTATATTCTTCCGGGGTGATCACTTCGACCTTCATGATCGGTTCCAGCAGTTTCGCGCCAGCTTTGCGCATGCCTTCACGCATACACATACGGGCCGCGATTTCGAACGCCAGAACGCTCGAGTCAACGTCGTGGAACTTACCGTCCAGCAGGGCAACCTTGAAGTCGATCACGGGGAAGCCAGCCAGCGGGCCGCTATCCATGACCGAGTTGATGCCTTTTTCAACACCCGGGATGTATTCCTTCGGAACGGCACCACCAACAATGCGGCTTTCGAACGAATAACCTTCGCCCGGCTCGGTCGGCTGGATTTCCAGCTTAACTTCACCGAACTGACCCGAACCACCCGACTGTTTCTTGTGGGTGTAGGTGTGCTCGACCGGCATCGAGATGGTTTCGCGATAGGCCACCTGCGGTGCACCGATGTTCGCTTCAACCTTGAACTCGCGCTTCAAACGGTCAACCAGGATGTCCAGGTGAAGTTCGCCCATGCCCTTCATGATGGTCTGACCCGATTCCAGGTCGGTTTCCACACGGAAGGACGGGTCTTCGGCGGCCAGACGGGCCAGACCCTGGGACATTTTCTCCTGGTCGCCCTTGGTTTTGGGCTCGACCGCGATCTCGATCACCGGATCGGGGAAGGTCATGGTTTCCAGAACCACAGGATCCTTCGCATCACACAGGGTGTCACCGGTGGTGGTGTCTTTCAGACCCGCCAGCGCGATGATGTCGCCTGCAAACGCTTCTTCGATCTCTTCCCGGTTGTTCGAGTGCATCATCATCATACGACCGATGCGCTCTTTCTTACCTTTGGTCGAGTTCAGGATCGAGTCACCCTTGTTCATGGTGCCCGAGTAGATCCGGGTGAAGGTCAGAGAGCCAACGAAGGGGTCGTTCATGATTTTGAACGCCAGGCCCGAGAAGGCCATTTCGTCATCGGCACGACGGGCGATGTCACGAACTTCTTCCTCGTCGCCGGGTTTGAAGCCCATGTAATCGACAACGTCCAGCGGGCTGGGCAGGTAGTCGATCACAGCGTTGAGCAGCGGCTGAACGCCTTTGTTCTTGAACGCCGAACCACCCAGAACCGGAACAAACGCGATGTCCAAGGTGCCTTTGCGCAGCAGTTTGCGCAGGGTCGGAACGTCGGGCTCATTGCCTTCCAGGTATTCCATCATCGCGTCGTCGTCCATTTCGACGGCCGCTTCGATCATCTTGCCGCGCCATTCGTCAGCCATGTCTTTCAGGCTGTCGCGGATCGGTGCTTTGATCCAGCTTGCGCCCAGATCTTCACCCTGCCACAGCCACTCTTCCATGGTGACCAGGTCAATCAGACCTTCCAGCTCGGACTCGGCACCAATCGGAATACCAACCGGAACAGCACGTGCGCCGGTGCGGTCTTCGATCATGCGAACGCAGTTAAAGAAGTCTGCGCCGATCTTGTCCATCTTGTTGACGAAAACCATACGCGGAACCTTGTAGCGGTCAGCCTGACGCCACACGGTTTCGGTCTGGGGCTCAACAC
The DNA here is from genome assembly GCF_056542325.1 of Ruegeria sp. AD6. Taxonomy (NCBI): domain Bacteria; kingdom Pseudomonadati; phylum Pseudomonadota; class Alphaproteobacteria; order Rhodobacterales; family Roseobacteraceae; genus Ruegeria; species Ruegeria sp. AD6. The sequence goes on from NZ_JBQFZQ010000012.1 coordinate 1,906, forward strand.
CGGCGTTTGCGTCCAGAACGCAGACGGCACCGTCGAGAACCGCCAGCGAGCGTTCAACTTCAATGGTGAAGTCAACGTGGCCGGGGGTGTCGATGATGTTCAGGCGGTGCTTGGGGGTATCGGCGGTCTGACCGTCTTCGGTGCGTTCCCAGAAAGTGGTGGTCGCAGCCGACGTGATGGTGATGCCGCGTTCCTGCTCCTGCTCCATCCAGTCCATGGTGGCTGCACCGTCGTGCACCTCACCGATGTTGTGGGATTTGCCAGTGTAATACAGGATACGCTCCGAGCAGGTGGTCTTACCTGCGTCGATGTGCGCCATGATACCGAAGTTACGGTACAGTTCGAGCGGATATTCGCGTGCCATTTTTGATAAGCCTCTGAATTACCAACGGTAGTGGCTGAAGGCTTTGTTCGCCTCGGCCATCTTGTGGGTGTCTTCGCGCTTCTTCACGGCAGTACCGCGGGACTGTACAGCGTCCAGCAGCTCACCGGCGAGGCGTTCTTCCATGGTGTTTTCGTTGCGGCCGCGCGCAGCAGTGATCAGCCAGCGGATGGCCAAAGCTTCGCGGCGCTCGGGGCGGACTTCGACCGGAACCTGATAGGTTGCACCACCAACCCGGCGCGAGCGAACCTCGACCGACGGTTTGATGTTGTCGAGCGCTTCGTGGAACACTTCGACAGGTGCGCGCTTGATCTTGTTCTCAACGCGGTCAAAGGCGTTGTAGACGATGCGCTCTGCGACCGACTTCTTGCCGTCGATCATCAGGTTGTTCATGAATTTGGTCAGAACCTTGTCGCCAAATTTGGCGTCAGGCAGGACTTCGCGTTTTTCGGCGGCGTGACGACGTGACATATCAGCCTCTCCTTCTTACTTGGGACGCTTCGCGCCGTATTTCGAACGACGCTGCTTACGGTCTTTGACGCCCTGAGTATCCAGAACACCGCGCAGGATGTGGTAACGCACACCGGGAAGGTCTTTCACACGGCCGCCACGGATCAGAACAACCGAGTGTTCCTGCAGGTTGTGGCTTTCACCGGGGATGTACGAGATCACCTCGAACCCGTTGGTCAGGCGCACCTTGGCAACCTTACGCATCGCCGAGTTCGGCTTTTTCGGTGTGGTGGTGTACACGCGGGTGCAGACGCCGCGTTTCTGCGGGCACTGCTCCAGGTGCATGGACTTCGAGCGTTTTACTTTGGGCTGCCGCGGTTTGCGGATCAGCTGTTGAATAGTTGGCATTCCGGTTTCTTCCCCGTTTTGCAACACACATGACATGCACGCGGGTTGCGTGCGGTTAAATTTGCTGCACTCATGCGTCCACAAGCGCAAAATCCGCGAGCGTTCCCATTCCGAGGTGAACGTCGCGGTTGGTTATCAGAGGGCGCGAACGGCAAAATTGTCCGGGCCTTGACCAGTTCATTACTGAAATCGGTTATGGGGCGGCCCCCGGTACCGAGATGTCGCGCGTCTTAAGGGGAGTCGGCCCAAGTGTCAACAGCGCACCCGGCCCACAGGTCAACTGGCCGAATCGCGGCGATTTATCAGGGCGTGCTCCGGTTTGGCAATCGTTCCATTCGTTGCAGCCCATCGGATGCGCGGGCATAGTCGCCGCATCGGATGTCCCAGCGGGTGAATCATGCAAATCCTCGGCCTGTGCCGTTTTTCCTTTCCCGCCACTGACGGCTTTCAGATCCTGCATGACACGGTCGAGGACCGGAGGGCCTACCTATACAGCCCCGCCCGGCTGGAAGAACGGTTCCGCCTTTTCGAAACAACCACCCTGCCCTGTTTTCGCGAACAGACCGATCTGGATTTCGATCTGATCCTGCTGACCGGAACCTGCTTGCCCAAACCCTATCTTGAGCGACTGCAAGACGTCACGTCCGACGTGCGCCAGATCCGAATAGTTCAGAAAGACCCCGCGCCGCACAAAGCTGTGGTTCGCGACGTTCTGAACACCGCGCGCCAGACGCCGGATCAACCCTGCATACAGTTCCGAAATGATGACGACGACGCGGTCTCGGTGGATTTTGTCGAACGGCTGCGCCGGACGGCGCACGACAACGCAGGCCTGATGCAACGGTATGAGAGTGTCGGGATCGATTTCAACGCAGGCTATCTTGCGCGGTTCGGGCCGGGTGGGATTCAGGCCACCGCCGTCATGCGCTCGCTGTTGGCCGTCGGCCTTGGGATGTTTGTTCAGGGCGGCAGCAGCAGAACCATATTCGACCGATTGCACAACCGATTGGCCCGGTTCATGCCAGTGATCAGCCAACCTGATGCGCCGATGTGGGTGCGCGGGCTGAACGGGTTCAACGACTCGCCCCATGCGCGGACGGACAAAACCGAGCTTCGCCCGCTGACGCCGCAGCAAGCCGGGGAATTCATCGCCCGCTTTGCCATCGACTCCGATGCCGTGCAGGCAGCCCACAGCAAAAAACCGGACGACCGGCCATGATGCAGGTTATCGGTCTGTGTCGGTTTTCATACCCTGCCGTTGGCGGCTTTCAAGTCATGCATGACACGATCGAGGATCGGCGGCGTTTTCTCTATGACCCGGTCAGGTTGGAGCAGCGTTTCCACCTTTTCGAAACGCTGACCCTGCCCTGCCTGCGGCACCAGACGGATGAGCGCTTCCAGTTTCTGATCGTTGTCGGCGAGTGTCTGCCCGAACCGGCCCTGCACCGGCTACGCGACATCACGCGGGACCTGCCGCAGGTGCAGATCATCCCCAAACCGCCAAAGCGGCACCGCAAAGTCATGCAAGAGGTGCTGAACGCAGCGCGCAAGGACCCGGACCAGCCCTGCCTGCAATTCCGCCACGACGATGACGATGCCATTGCCATCGATTTTGTCCAACGCTTGCGAGCGGCGGCGCAGGATTGCGGCGGAACCCTGAAACAGCACGACACAGTGGGCATCGATTTCAATAGCGGCTATCTGTTGCATTCCGGGGATGCGGGCGTCTTTACGGCGCAGATTCACCGGCCTTTGGTCACGGCCGGTTTGGGCATGTATGTCGCGGCAGGCAACCCAAAATCCATCATGAACTTCACTCACAACAAGATCAGCCGGGTCATGCCGGTCGTCACCCTGCCGGACAGCCCGATGTGGGTGCGCGCACTGCATGCGCATAACGACTCGCCTCAGGCCCGGAAAAACCTGAATGACCTGACGCCTGTCCGACCCGCCGATGAACAGATCCTGCGCCAGCGTTTTGCGATTGATCCGGATGCTCTGCGGCAGGTTCAGTCGTCCGATTGAAGCGACCGCTCGCGCAGGAGCGTGAACAGCCCTGCCACGACAACCAAGGCCGCACCCATCAGCGTGACGCTGTCCGGCCAATCCCCAAAGACAAGCCAGCCCAGACCCAGCGCCCATAACAGGCTGGAATAGCGGAACGGGGCGACAAATCCGACCTCGCCCACCCGCATGACCATCACGCTGAACGTATAACCCATCAGAACAAACACGGCCGCAGCCGCCACCAACCCACCGGTTACATGCGCAACCGGCACCCAGCCTTCGAACACCGAGATGATCGCCGCCGTCACCGTGATTGACAAGGACGTCGCCAGAGTGACCACCATCGAAGGCACCTGTGCCGACATGCGCCGCGTGATCAGATCGCGCACAGTAACCGACAGCATCGCAATCAGCGCGTAGACCGCATACAGGTTGAACCCCTCGGGCCCCGGGCGGACAATCAGCAGCATTCCGGCGAACCCAATCGCAATGGCGATCATCCGCCGCCAACCGATGCTTTCATTGAAAAACAGCACTGCCCCCAGCGTCACGGTCAGCGGCAACGCCTGCAAAACCGCCGTCACATTCGCCAGCGGCATGTTTTTCAAGGCCGCCAGAAAGAAGAACGTGGCCGACAATTCCGTCAGACACCGCAGGGCAACCAGGATTTTGTCATGCCGCGGAAAGTTCAGATGCAGCGCCCCAAGATGCCGGGCCAGCAGATAGATCAGCACCGTCGCCAGCACACCTCGCATCGCGATCAACTGGAACAAAGGCAGGTCCTGCAGCGCAACCTTCACCAGTGTGTCGTTGACGGTAAAGGCCATCATGCTGCCCATCATCAACAGCGCGCCTCTGACATTGGGGGTCATTCTGGTCTGATCCAAATACAAATGCTTTTGGGCATTGGTCTTTCAGGTCGCTGAAATGTCAACTCATCAATCAATGATCTCGCCCAGCATGACGGTGGTGTGGGGAGACACCTGTCCAGGCCAAAAGGGCCTATCCAAAACCCGCAGCACCTGTAAACTGATTGGCACCCGATACAGCCGCAGGCCGCACCGGGCACGGCGTATTTGCCCACACTCGACGCAAATCGCCCGCTTTTCTCAAAAAAAATCCCAAAAATGTGAGGTCATTTTGATTACAGCCGAATATTGCCGTCTATTCGCCCGTTACAACAGCTGGCAGAACTGTTCGCTTATTGCGGCAGCCGGAGCCGTACCTGATCCAACCGACCTTCCAAGAATGCCGTTGCTATAGGTGTCGGCGCACTGAACAAAAAAAGGCCCCGCGCAATCGCGGGGCCTTTTTCAATTGTCTTAAGCGAAACTTACTCGCGGCTTTCCGGGGTTTCCACCAGAACATCCAGCTCATCCCCCACCATGTCGTCGTCGAATGCCGGGGCGGCCAGAGCAGCGGCGGCTTCGGCTTCTTCCCGACGGGCTTCGATGACCACGTTGTCACGCGACTGCGCGATGTGGCGGACGGCCTGAGTTGCACCACCGGTACCGGCGGGGATCAGACGTCCGACGATGACGTTCTCTTTCAGGCCAACCAGCTTGTCCTTCTTGCCCTGAACCGAAGCCTCGGTCAGAACGCGGGTGGTTTCCTGGAACGAGGCCGCCGAGATGAACGAACGCGTCTGCAGCGAGGCTTTGGTGATCCCCAACAGGATCGGCTCGCCCTGTGCCGGACGACCACCACGCGAGAGGGTCTTCTCGTTGGCCGCGTCGAACTCTTGCTTGTCGACATGCTCGCCTTTCAGCAGGGTGGTGTCGCCTGAATCCAGGATCTCCCACTTTTGCAGCATCTGGCGCACGATGACCTCGATGTGCTTGTCGTTGATCTTCACGCCCTGCAGACGATAGACGTCCTGCACCTCGTCGATCATGTAATCCGCCAGCGCTTCAACACCCATGATGGACAGGATGTCATGCGGAGCCGGGTTACCGTCCATCAGGTATTCACCCTTCTGGATGAAGTCCCCTTCGGCGACCGGGATGTGCTTGCCCTTGGGCACCATGTACTCGATGGTCTCCATGGACTCGTCAGCCGGTTCGATGCTGATGCGACGCTTGTTCTTGTAGTCGCGGCCAAAGCGCACGTAACCATCGGCTTCTGCGATGATCGCGTGATCTTTCGGGCGACGGGCTTCGAACAGTTCGGCCACACGCGGCAGACCACCGGTGATGTCCTTGGTCTTGGCACCTTCACGCGGGATACGCGCGACAACGTCACCGGCTTCGACCCGCTGACCGTCTTCGACCGACAGGATCGCATCCACCGACATCGGATAGTGAACCGGGTTGCCCGCATCGTTGCGGACCGGCTCGCCATCTTCACCGACCAGAATGATCTCGGGCTTGAGGTCGCTGCCTTTGGGGGCGGCGCGCCAGTCGATCACGATCTTCTGGGTCATGCCGGTTGCTTCGTCAGTCTCGTCGCGGACGGCAAGGCCCGAAACCAGATCGACATATTTCGCGGTACCGGCTTTCTCGGCGATGATCGGCAGGGTGTACGGGTCCCATTCGAACAGCTTGTCGCCACGGGCCACTTTGGTGCCGTCCTTGACGAACAGCTTGGAGCCGTAGCCCAGCTTGAAGCTGGCACGCTCTTCGCCGTGTTCGTCGTTGATCACCAGCTTCATGTTCCGGCCCATGACCAGGCTTTCACCTGCGGCATTGACCAGAATCTGCGGGTTCTCGAATGCGACAACGCCTTCCTGGTTGGCTTCCTGGAACGACTGCTGACCACCTTGCGCGACACCGCCGATGTGGAAGGTCCGCATCGTCAGCTGCGTACCAGGTTCACCGATGGACTGGGCGGCGATGATGCCGACAGCCTCACCCGTGTTCACCATGGTACCGCGCGCAAGGTCACGACCGTAGCAAGTTGCACAAACGCCTTCCTCGGACTCACAGGTCAGAGGCGAGCGGATGCGCATCGAGGCAACACCGGCTTCATCGATGGTGTCCGCCATGCGTTCGTCGATCAACTGACCTGCGGCCACGATCACCTCATCGGTGCCCGGACGCAGAACATCGTCAGCAGCGACACGGCCCAGCACACGTTCGGCCAGCGAGGCGACAACCTCACCGTCGTTCACAGCGGCTTCGGCAGTGATCGCGCGTTCTGTACCACAGTCGATCTCACGAACGATACAGTCTTGCGCCACGTCCACCAGACGACGGGTCAGGTAACCCGAGTTCGCCGTCTTCAGAGCGGTATCCGACAGACCCTTACGTGCACCGTGGGTCGAGTTGAAGTACTCGAGAACGGTCAGACCTTCTTTAAAGTTCGAAATGATCGGCGTCTCGATGATGTCACCGTTCGGCTTGGCCATCAGGCCGCGCATACCGCCCAGCTGTTTCATCTGAGTGACCGAGCCACGCGCGCCCGAGTGGGCCATCATGTAGACCGAGTTCGGTTCCTGATCCGACCCGTCTTCGGCCTTGGCGACGTCCGAGATGGTGCTCATCATCGCCTCAGTGACGCGGTCGTTACACTTCGACCAGGCATCGACGACTTTGTTGTACTTTTCGCCCTGGGTGATCAGGCCGTCCATGTACTGCTGTTCAAAGTCCTTCACCTGACCGCGGGTGTCATCGACGATGCCCCACTTGTCGTTCGGGATGACCATGTCGTCCTTGCCGAACGAGATGCCCGCCTTGAACGCTTCTTTGAAGCCCATCGACATGATCTGGTCACAGAAGATAACCGACTCTTTCTGACCGCAGTAACGGTAGACGGTGTCGATCACCTGCTGCACTTCTTTCTTCCGCAGCAGGCGGTTGACCAGCTCGAACGGCGCTTTGTTGTTCATCGGCAGCAACGCACCCAGACGCAGACGGCCCGGAGTGGTCTCATACCGCTTCTGAACTTCGTTGCCTTCGTCGTCGATCTGCGTGATCCGCGCGGTGATTTTGGTGTGCAGATGCACTTCACCCGCGTCCAGCGCGTGCTGAACTTCGTCGATCGAGCCAAACACCTTGCCTTCGCCCGGCATGCCTTCACGTTCCAGGGTCACATAGTAAAGACCCAGGATCATATCCTGCGACGGAACGATGATCGGCGCGCCGTTTGCAGGCGACAGAACGTTGTTCGTCGACATCATCAGAACACGGGCTTCCAGCTGCGCCTCAAGGCTCAGCGGAACGTGAACGGCCATCTGGTCACCGTCGAAGTCGGCGTTAAAGGCCGAACAGACCAGCGGGTGCAGCTGGATGGCTTTGCCTTCGATCAGGACCGGCTCGAACGCCTGAATGCCAAGACGGTGCAGCGTCGGCGCACGGTTCAGCATGACAGGGTGTTCGCGGATCACCTCGTCGAGGATATCCCACACTTCGGGACGCTCTTTCTCGACCAGTTTCTTCGCCTGTTTCACGGTCGAAGACAGACCCTTGGCTTCAAGGCGCGAATAGATGAACGGCTTGAACAGCTCCAGCGCCATCTTCTTGGGCAGACCACACTGGTGCAGCTTGAGTTCCGGGCCGGTCACGATGACCGAACGGCCCGAGAAGTCGACGCGTTTCCCCAGAAGGTTCTGACGGAAGCGGCCCTGTTTCCCTTTCAGCATGTCCGACAGCGATTTCAGCGGACGCTTGTTGGCGCCGGTGATCACGCGGCCACGACGGCCGTTGTCGAACAGAGCATCCACGGATTCCTGCAGCATCCGCTTTTCGTTGCGGACGATGATGTCAGGCGCGCGCAGTTCGATCAGACGCTTCAGACGGTTGTTCCGGTTGATGACGCGGCGATACAGATCGTTCAGATCCGAAGTCGCAAAACGGCCACCATCCAGCGGCACCAGCGGACGCAGTTCCGGCGGAATAACCGGGATCACGGTCATCACCATCCATTCGGGACGGTTGCCCGACTCGAGGAAGGATTCAACAACCTTCAGACGCTTGATGATCTTCTTGGGCTTCAGCTCGCCGGTTGCTTCGGCCAGATCAGCGCGCAGCTGCTCGGCTTCGGCTTCCAGATCGATCTGGGCCAGCATCTCGCGGATGGCTTCTGCACCGATGTTCGCGGTGAACGCGTCCATGCCATAGGCATCCTGTGCGTCCATGTACTCTTCTTCAGTCAGCATCTGGCCATAGGTCAGGTCGGTCAGACCGGGCTCGATGACGACATAGTTTTCAAAGTACAGAACGCGTTCCAGATCGCGCAGCGTCATGTCCAGCATCAGACCGATGCGGGACGGCAGCGATTTCAGGAACCAGATATGCGCAACGGGCGCGGCCAGTTCGATGTGGCCCATACGCTCGCGGCGGACTTTTTGCAGGGTGACTTCCACACCGCATTTCTCGCAGACAACGCCGCGATATTTCATCCGCTTATATTTGCCGCACAGACATTCGTAATCTTTGATCGGGCCAAAGATACGCGCGCAGAACAGGCCGTCACGTTCAGGCTTGAACGTCCGGTAGTTGATGGTTTCGGGTTTCTTGATCTCGCCATAGGACCAAGACAGGATCCGCTCGGGCGACGCCAGCGAGACCTTGATCTCGTCGAAAACCTTGGGCGGCGTCAGCGGGTTGAACGGGTTGTTGGTGATTTCCTGGTTCATTTGTTACCTCAAATCTTGCGGAAGGGGGGACGGGAGAAAGGGCCGCGCCCTTACTCCTCAACCTCCGCATCCAGGAGTTCCATATTCAGGCCGAGGCCACGGACTTCTTTAACCAGAACGTTGAACGATTCCGGTACGCCCGCTTCAAAGTTATCCTCGCCCTTGACGATCGACTCATAGACCTTGGTCCGGCCGGCGACGTCATCCGATTTCACGGTCAGCATCTCCTGCAGGGTGTAGGCGGCGCCGTAAGCTTCCAGAGCCCAGACTTCCATCTCACCAAAGCGCTGACCACCGAACTGCGCCTTACCACCCAGCGGCTGCTGAGTAACTAGGCTGTACGGCCCGGTCGAACGCGCGTGGATCTTGTCGTCCACAAGGTGGTGCAGTTTCAGCAGGTACTTGATGCCCACGGTCACCGGACGCGCGAATTGCTCACCGGTACGCCCGTCGAACAGAACCGACTGACCGCTTTCCGAGAAGCCCGCGCGCACCAGCGCGTCGTTGACGTCAGCCTCTTTGGCGCCGTCGAAGACCGGGGTTGCGATCGGAACACCGCGGGTCACGTTGCCCGCCGCCTCGATCAGGCCATCCTCGTCCAGACCGGTGATGCCTTCTTCGTAGACATCCTCGCCATAGGCCAGCTTCATCGCTTCGCGCACCGGGGTCAGATCGCCGGAACGGCGGTATTCACCCAAGGCGTCGTCGATGTTCAGACCCAGACCGCGCGCGGCCCAACCCATGTGGGTTTCAAGGATCTGACCAACGTTCATACGCGAAGGCACACCCAGCGGGTTCAGACAGAAGTCAACCGGCGTACCATCGGCCAGGAACGGCATGTCTTCCATCGGAACAACCTTGGAAATCACACCTTTGTTCCCGTGACGACCAGCCATCTTGTCGCCCGGCTGCAGCTTACGCTTAACGGCGATGAAGACTTTGACCATCTTCATCACACCCGGCGGCAGGTCGTCGCCACGGCGGACCTTCTCGACCTTGTCTTCGAAACGGGCGTCCAGAGCACGCTTCTGCACTTCGTACTGCTCGTTCAGAGCCTCAACGATCTGTGCGTCCTGCTCGCCTTCCAGCGCCAGCTGCCACCACTGACCACGGGTCAGGGTTTCCAGCAGATCTTCGGTGATCACCGACCCTGCCTTGACGCCCTTCGGGCCTTTGACAGCGGTTTTACCCAGGATCAGGCCCTGCAGACGCGCATAGATGTTGCGGTCAAGGATCGCCAGTTCGTCGTCCCGGTCACGGGCCAGACGTTCAACTTCCTCACGCTCGATCTGCAGCGCACGCTCGTCTTTTTCGACGCCGTGACGGTTGAAGACACGAACCTCAACGACGGTACCGTAATCGCCCGGCTTCACGCGCAGCGAGGTGTCGCGCACGTCAGATGCTTTCTCACCAAAGATGGCGCGCAGCAGCTTTTCTTCCGGGGTCATCGGGCTTTCGCCCTTCGGGGTGATCTTGCCCACCAGAATATCGCCCGGCTCAACATCCGCACCGATGTAAACGATGCCTGCCTCGTCGAGGTTGCGCAGCGCTTCTTCACCGACATTCGGGATGTCGCGGGTGATCTCTTCCGGGCCCAGCTTGGTGTCACGGGCGGCGACTTCGAATTCCTCGATATGGACCGAGGTAAAGACGTCATCACGCGCGATACGTTCCGAGATCAGGATCGAGTCTTCGTAGTTGTAACCGTTCCACGGCATGAACGCGACGACCACGTTCTTACCAAGGGCCAGTTCACCCATATCGGTCGAGGGACCGTCGGCAATGACCTCGCCCTTCTGGACGGTGTCACCCACCTTGATCAGCGGACGCTGGTTGATGCAGGTGTTCTGGTTCGAACGCTGGAACTTGCGCAGACGGTAGATGTCAACACCAGCGTCGCCCAGTTCCAGATCTTCGGTGGCGCGGATAACGATACGCTGGGCATCGACCTGGTCGATGATACCGGCGCGTTTCGCCTGAATCGCAGCGCCCGAGTCGATCGCAACCTTTTCCTCGATACCGGTACCGACCAGCGGTGCCTCGGCCCGCAGCAGCGGAACCGCCTGACGTTGCATGTTCGAGCCCATCAGAGCGCGGTTGGCGTCGTCGTTTTCAAGGAACGGGATCAGCGATGCAGCTACTGATACCAGCTGTTTCGGCGACACGTCGATCAGGTCCACATTCTCGCGCGGGGCGAGGGTGTAGTCACCGGCCTGACGGGTCGACACCAGATCGTTGATGAACTTGCCATCGGCATCCAGCGTCGCGTTCGCCTGCGCCACGGTGTGACGCATTTCCTCGGTCGCGGACATGTAGTGCACCTCATCGGTCACCTCGGCGTCTTTGACGACGCGATAAGGTGTTTCGATGAAGCCATACTTGTTCACACGGGCAAAGGTGGCCAGCGAGTTGATCAGACCGATGTTCGGACCTTCCGGCGTTTCAATCGGGCACATCCGGCCATAATGGGTCGGGTGTACGTCGCGCACCTCAAAGCCCGCACGCTCGCGCGTCAGACCACCGGGGCCAAGCGCCGAGAGGCGGCGTTTGTGAGTAACTTCCGACAGCGGGTTGGTCTGGTCCATGAACTGCGATAGCTGCGAAGAGCCAAAGAATTCACGAACAGCAGCCGCAGCCGGTTTCGCGTTGATCAGGTCCTGCGGCATGACGGTGTCGATCTCGACCGACGACATACGCTCTTTGATCGCGCGTTCCATGCGCAGCAGACCGACGCGGTACTGGTTTTCCATCAGTTCGCCGACCGAACGGACACGACGGTTGCCGAGGTGGTCGATATCGTCCACGTCGCCTTTGCCGTCACGCAGTTCAACTAGCGCCTTGACGCAGGCCACGATGTCTTCGCGGCGCAGGGTGCGCAGGGTGTCCGGCGCGTCCAGAGCCAGACGCATGTTCATCTTCACGCGGCCAACGGCGGACAGGTCATAGCGTTCGCTGTCGAAGAACAGAGTGTCGAACAGAGCGGACGCAGCCTCGACGGTGGGCGGCTCGCCCGGACGCATGACGCGGTAAATGTCCATGAGCGCGCTTTCGCGGTTCATGTTCTTGTCCTGCGCCATGGTGTTGCGCATGTACGGACCAACATTGACGTTGTCGATGTCCAGAACCGGAATGTCGGTGATACCCGCGTCGATCAGCTCTTTCGCGGTGCCACCGATCAGGTCGCCGTCCTTGTCATATTCCAGCGTCAGCTCGTCACCGGCTTCGACATAAATCGCACCGGTTTCTTCGTTGATGATGTCTTTAGCGACATATTTGCCTACGATGTGATCAAACGGAACCAGCAGGTCGGTAACGGTGCCTTCGTCGATCAGCTTCTTGACCGCGCGCGGGGTGACCTTCTTGCCTGCTTCGGCAATCACTTCACCGGATTTGGCGTCAACCAGATCATAGGTCGGACGGGTGCCGCGTACACGCTCGGGGAAGAACGGCGTGACCCAACCCTTCTTCTTGTCCAGCTTGTAGGACACGGTGTTGTAATACGCGTCCATGATCGCTTCCTGGTCCAGACCCAGCGCATAAAGCAGGGTCGTCACAGGCAGCTTGCGGCGACGGTCGATACGGGCGAACACGATGTCCTTGGCGTCGAACTCAAAGTCCAGCCAGCTGCCGCGATACGGGATGATGCGGCAGGCAAACAGCAGCTTGCCCGAGGAATGGGTCTTGCCCTTGTCGTGGTCAAAGAACACACCGGGCGAGCGGTGCATCTGGGACACGATCACACGCTCGGTGCCGTTCACGATGAACGTCCCGTTCGGTGTCATCAGGGGCATATCGCCCATGAAAACGTCCTGTTCCTTGATGTCTTTGACCGATTTCGCGCCGGTGTCCTCATCGACATCAAACACTATCAGACGCAGAGTAACCTTCAGCGGCGCGCTGTAGGTCATGTCGCGCTGCATGCACTCTTCGACGTCGTATTTGGGTTTTTCCAGATCGTATTTCACGAACTCCAGAACGGAGGTTTCGTTGAAATCCTTGATCGGGAAAACCGACTGGAACACGCCTTTGATGCCTTCGCCGTCGGTGGGCTGCTCTGCATCGCCGGAGCGCAGGAAAAGATCATAAGAAGATTTCTGGACCTCAATGAGGTTCGGCATTTCCAAAACTTCACGGATTTTGCCGTAATATTTACGAAGACGTTTCTGGCCAAGGAACGTTTGAGCCATGTCAGATGTCACCTTTCGATGTTCTCAGCGGGCAAAGACACCGTCGGGCCCCGGCATCTTGCACAATCGAGACAACACGTCCGGATCAATTCATGGCCACCGTCCCGAAGGCGGCCTCCCGATCCGAAAACCGTGTCTTAGAAAACGCCCCAAGTCATGAGGCCCTTTCTAAGACAGGTTCGGCTGGACCCGGATTTCTCCGGACCCAGCCAAAATTTCAGGCGCATCAGCGATGCACCGGTAAGCAGGCTTAGGCCAGCTCGACCTCGGCGCCAGCTGCTTCCAGCTTGGCTTTGACTTCTTCGGCTTCTGCCTTGTCAACGCCTTCTTTGATCTTGCCGCCTGCTTCGACCAGTTCCTTGGCTTCTTTCAGGCCCAGACCGGTGATGCCGCGAACTTCTTTGATCACGTTGATTTTCGAAGCGCCGGCGTTCTTCAGAACGACGTCGAATTCGGTTTTCTCTTCCTCAGCTGCGCCACCGGCGTCGCCACCGGCTGCCATGACAACTGCGCCGCCAGCTGCGGGCTCGATGCCATATTCGTCTTTGAGGATGGTTTTCAGTTCTTGTGCTTCCAGCAGGGTCAGACCCACGATGCTTTCTGCGAGTGCTTTCAGATCAGCCATTTTATCAGCTCTTTCCGTTTACAGTGTGTGTTCCAACGTCAGGGGTATTTCCCTACGCAGATCATTCAGTGCCAACCGCTTACGCAGCTTCCGCCTTCTCTTCGATGGTGGAAAGGATGCTTGCGATGTTGCTTGCAGGTGCGCCAATCGCGCCGGCGATGTTCGAAGCAGGTGCGCCAATGCAGCCCACGATCGAAGCAATAAGCTCCTCGCGAGACGGCATTTTCGAAACTGTTTCGACGCCTTTGCGGTCCAGAGCGTTCTCACCCATTGCACCACCAAGAATTTCAAAATTCTTGTTATCCTTGGCGAAATCCTCGGCCACCTTGGCTGCTGCCACGGGGTCCTCGGAATAGGTCAGAACGGTCATCCCTGTCAGCAGGTCGGCCATGCTTGCACACGGCTTACCCTCAAGGGCGATTTTGGCGAGCCTGTTCTTGGCAACACGCACGGAGCCACCCGCGTCACGAGCACGTGCGCGAAGGTCCTGCATCTCGGCAACTGTCAGACCGGCGTAATGGGCAACCACTACGACGCCAGAGCTTTCGAAGATTTGGCCGAGTTCCTCGACCACTTTCTCTTTCTGGGCTCTATCCACAGTTCTCTCCAGGTTAGGGGCGATACCTCACCCCGGCTCATATTTGCCGCAGCTTTCGCTCCGGCGTTCAGGTCCGTTATTACGGGATTGGCCAAAATGCGCCCGAGGGTGGGACCCTCAGAATTCTTTGGTCTTACCCGTCTCAGGCAGGGAATTAAGGGGCCGGATGGCACCACCCACCGTCTTGGACGAAACGAAAGAAAGCGCACGACGAATCGCACGCTTTATTCCGCAGGTCTACTTAGGGCAGACAGGTCCGGTTTCCAAGGGGTAAATTGCACGTACCAGCGATCTATCGCCCGTATGTCCGGTTCGGGCGAACCATTGACACGATTGCACCGCTCTTGTCTTGTCGGACCCACCCCCGGGGCGCAGAAATTCAGACGCAGATTTGCGAGACCATGCCGACACTTACGATTTCCGAATACGACATGGCCCGCGAGTTTGCCAACGAATTTGCGCGCGATCACCTGCGCGACCGCATCACCGGGCTTCACTGCGTCTACCGATCACATGGCTTCCCCGGTTCGCGCTTTGTGATGAAGGTCGAAACACCGTCGCAGAACTATGCGCTGAAGATCGACACCATCTCACCCGAATCCGGACGGCTGCCCAACGAATTCCAGGTGCTGACCCGCGTGCACGATCATTTCCGACGGCACGAGACCGCCCGCGTGGTCCGCCCGGTATTCCTGTCGCCCGGCGGCGCGTTCATGGTCACCGAATATGTCGACCGCCCCACCGCCGTCGATGTGATCTACAACAGCACCGACGATAAACAGGTTGCCCAGATCTACCGCCGCGCCGGGTCGTGGCTGCATCACCTGCACAGCATCCAGAAGCCCACCGACTACGCGTTCCGACCGCGCTGGATGACCGACAACATCCGCGAACTGTCAACACTCGTTCCCCCCGATATCGCCCGGATCAGTCAGCCCATGGTCGAGGCTTTCTTGGCCGAAGCCGCGCGTCTGAGAAACCGTCCCGACTTGCGCGTCTTCTCTCACGGTGATTTTCACGGCCTGAATCTGATCATGGGTCAGGGCACAACCATCGGTCTGGATTTCACCGAAGCGAGGGACAAACTGGCCGTTTATGACATCGTCGATTTTCTCAAAGCAGACATTTTCCGCGACAGCACAAACTCCGAAGTGGATCGCAGCGGCGTCCTGAAATCCAACAAACAAATGTTCTTCAAGCTCTACCGCCACCCCATCGACATGGAGATCCTGGATTGCTGCCTGCGCGGTCGCCTGCTGAAAGACTGGCTGCGCCTGTGGCGGCCGGATTTCATGTGCAGCCAGTTTGAAGAACGCAAACGCGACCGCCTGGAAACCCGCTTGCGGCAAATCTTTCTGTAACGCCTGAGGCAAAGAAAAACCCGGGCCGTTCGCACGACCCGGGTCCATTTTCCAATGACTGAAAGCCGGGGCTTATTCGCCCGCAGCCGCCGCCACGTCCAGAGTCACGCCCGGGCCCATGGTCGAGCTCAGCGCGATTTTCTTCATGTAGGTGCCTTTGGCGCCCGACGGTTTGGCCTTGGCCACAGCCGAGATGAAGGCACGGACGTTTTCGACCAGCTTGGCTTCGTCAAAGGACGCTTTGCCAACACCGGCATGCACAACGCCGCCTTTTTCCGCCTTGAACTGAACTTCGCCACCTTTGGCTGCTTCCACGGCTGCTTTCACGTCCATGGTCACGGTGCCGACCTTGGGGTTCGGCATCAGGTTGCGGGGGCCCAGAACCTTACCCAGACGACCGACGATCGGCATCATGTCCGGGGTGGCAATGCAGCGATCGAATTCGATGGTGCCGCCCTGAATGGTTTCCATCAGGTCCTCTGCGCCAACGATATCCGCGCCAGCTTCTTTCGCTTCGTCAGCTTTCGGGCCGCGCGCAAAAACAGCAACGCGCATCGCTTTGCCGGTGCCGTTCGGCAGGCCGACAACGCCGCGAACCATCTGGTCCGCGTGACGGGTGTCAACGCCCAGGTTCATCGCGATTTCGATGGTCTCGTCGAATTTCGAGGTTGCGTTGCCCTTGACCAGAGCAACCGCATCTTCAACCGACAGGTTTTCCTTGCCGGCGACAGCTTCGCGCGCAGCGCGGGTACGTTTACCGAGTTTTGCCATCTTACTTCACCTCGATGCCCATAGAGCGGGCCGAGCCCAGGATGATCTGCATTGCGCCTTCGACGTCGTTGGCGTTCAGATCTTTCATTTTGGCTTCGGCGATTTCGCGAACCTGCTTCGAGGTCACGGTAGCCACGGTCTCACGACCGGGGTTTTCCGCGCCACGGGGGCGGTTCCGCTTGCCGACCGGCTTCAGACCAGCTGCTTTTTTCAGGTAGTAAGACGCGGGCGGCGTCTTGATGTCCATGGTGAAGGACTTGTCCTGATAATAGGTGATCACGGTCGGGCACGGAGCGCCGGGCTCCATGTCTGCGGTCTTGGCGTTGAACGCCTTGCAGAATTCCATGATGTTGATGCCGCGCTGACCCAGAGCGGGGCCAACTGGCGGCGACGGGTTCGCCTGACCTGCAGGAACCTGCAGCTTCATTGTACCAGCAAGCTTCTTGGCCATTTGGTTTTCCTTTCAACTAAGGTGAAACGCGTTCCACCCAGATTATGTTGCGTGGTTCGGACCAGGATCGCGATCCCAGCAACCTCCCACGAGAGAATCTCGCCCGAAGACGATAGAGGCGGCATTTATAGGGGAATGGTGGGGTTGGCAAGAGCATTGCTTCGCAGCGTACTGGAATTACAGTGAGTAAAAGTCGAATTTAAAAAATCATCCAAATGAACATTGCGCAGCGCATTCTAAAACTCATAGGCGGGCTTTTCTTGCTGTGGCTTGTCCTGTTTGGCGCAAGCATACATTTTGGCCTTAAAGCAAGGTCAGAACAGGAGGAAGCTGCGAAAGAACAGAGAATTCAGAAACTCCGCCGTGAATGGCAAGAGCTATGCGCCGTCGAAGACTGCGCTCAATTTCCTGTTGGTTACATTACCTACAAATTCGGGCCGGATCTGCACTATTTCCCGACAATTGGCTTGATGACCGAAAAACCACCCACTTTCACCGGTGGACTTTTGCCAGGCAGGTATGTCGAACTGGACGAAGAGAACAACACCAGACGCTCTTTCTCAGACAGCGGCAGTTTCAAAGTCTCCAGCTGCTGTCACTATCTTCTGGCGTTCTATGGGCTTGCCACAGGCATTCCAAAAATTCTTCGCGATAGTAGGGGCCATCGAATGGTTTCAACCATAACAAATTTCAATTCTCATGATCACCCTTACGGCCACAACAAGATCGGCCGCTGGCTTGATTTTGAGGTCGACGAAACACCTTCAATCCAAGCGGTCATCCGCGCTGATCAACCGTCTTTCAACGACGATTTTTGGCTTCTCTATTCTGGTGAGCCAAATGAGAAAGGAGGAAGAGATTTACGACTGTTGTCAAAACGCCCATTGATCAATGATAGGCATATTCTAGGCATGTGTGACTCATTGTGCACATTTGCAACAGTTTCATTGAAGGAAGCGACTGGTGGGACACAGCCACATATAACTCTCAAATGGATGACAATACCCAGAGTGAAGTCTTGTAATCCGGGCGGCTCTTCATACGGATGCCCCCTCTCTCTGGAAGCATTCGAAGAAGTCCCGCGCTTATTGGCCGTGATTGACGAAATGTTCGAGGCTGCGAAGAAGAAACCCTCAGTAGAGAACTGACTTGCACCCAAAGCACTTTTGCTACTCACTCGGCACCAAAGCAAATGCTGCGGTACCCACCTGACGCGCCATTCCGGGCACCTGAGAAAAATAAACAACGGACACGAGGTCATGGACTTTCAATACCTGATCGGCCTGGTCGGCATGGCGGCCTTTGCAATCACCGCCGTGCTGGCGGTCGCCCCGCGGGGCATCGACATCTACAGCGCCTGCTTTTGGGGATCGTGACCGCGATTGGCGGCGGCACCATTCGCGACATGGTGCTGGATGCGCCGGTATTCTGGTCGATGGATCCGAACTATATCTGGGTGGCGCTCATCGCCAGTCTTGTGACCGTTTATGCCTACAGATTTGCCCGGCAGGAGTCTGTTTACCGCCTCATGCTATATACCGACGGCCTCGGCGTGGCGCTGTTTGCAATTCAAGGCGCAAACAAGGCCTGGGGGTTGGGGTTCGGCTTGCCGGTCGGGCCTGTGATCCTCGGGGTGGTTACGGCCGTTGGCGGCGGCATCATACGCGACGTGCTGGCCGGGCAACCCACATTGCTCATGAGCCGGGACATCTATGCGTTTCCGGTATCCGTCGGATGCGCCCTTTATGTCCTGCTGCTGTATCTGGTTCCGGAGCACTCGACCGTGTCAGGCGTCGTCTGCGCAACCTTGATTTTCGCCATGCGGGCCGCCGTCATTCGCTGGGACCTGCGATTGCCCGACTGGGTGATGGTTCAGGCCAAACGCAGCTAAAGACTGCTTGGTCTACAAACAAAAAAACGCCACGAGCCCAAGCATCGCGGCGTTTCAAAAATCGTTGAGAGCCAGCTTAGCTCTGCTTCGTGACCTGAGTGAAATCCAGTTCCACCGGCGTTTCCCGACCAAAGATCGAAACCGAGACCTTCAGCTTCTGGTTCTCGTCGTCCACGCCTTCGACCATGCCGTCGAAATCCTCGAACGGGCCGTCGTTGACCTTGACCTTCTCACCTACTTCGAACGAGATCATCAGTTTTGGCGCTTCTTCGCCTTCCTGAACGCGGTTGAGGATCTGGTTCACCTCGGCGTCGCGCATCGGCATCGGGCGGCCCTGCGGGCCCAGGAAACCGGTGACGCGGTTGATCGAGTTGATCAGGTGATAGCCCTGATCGGACATTTCCATATGCACCAAAACGTAGCCGGGCATGAAGCGGCGTTCGGTCGTGACTTTCTTGCCCCGGCGCACCTCGATCACCTCTTCGGTGGGCACCAGAACCTCGTCAATGTCGTCCTCAAGGCCCTGTTCAGCCACCGACGTGCGGATCTGCTCTGCGATCTTCTTTTCGAAATTCGAAAGAACGCTGACCGAGTACCACCGTTTCGCCATGAACCTGTCGTCCTTGTTTGCCGTCAGGGCGGTGCAAGCGCCCTTCATTGAAATTCTATCGCGTGACCCGGAATAAAAAGCGGCGCGCAACCTGATTCGCCGCACGCCCATTCCGAATAGTCATGTCACCTACTCTGACACGCCGTGCTGTGCAAGGGGGCAGTGGCGTTTCCGCCCGCCCGAACCGGCTTAGCTGAACGCGCCCAGGATCAGTTGCAAGCCGCCGCGAATACCCAGATCGACCAGAGCGAAAAACACAGCCGTCAGCGCCGCCATGATGAACACCATGACCGTGGTCAACAGCACCTCACGCCGGGTCGGCCAGACGACCTTGGAGACTTCGGCACGGACTTGCTGAATGAACTGGATCGGGTTGGTGGTGGCCATGTGGCTTGATCTCTCTGCTAGCGGATAGGCCGGACATAGCCGGGCATTGCGGCAATTTCAAGGGCGGTTCGGATCAACTCTGCCTGGGCGATGCGGCCCGGTTACGGCTTGGGCTTGTCGTCCCATTCATCGCTAAGGATGCGGCGGGCATCGCCCTCGGGGTCCTCGTACTGGTTCGAGCGCACAGTGTAGACAAACGCAACCAGGCCAACGCCGCCCAGAAACAGGGAAATCGGGATCAGATAGGCCAATACTTCCATTCGGGGTCACCTCAGCCGCTGGGCGTTCAGGGATACGGTAATGGACGAGGTCGACATCGCCAAGGCTGCGATCAATGGCGTTGCCAGCCCGATCACAGCCAACGGAACGGCGACCACGTTATACACGGTGGCAATGCGGAAATTCTCGCGAATCCGTTTGGTGGCTTTGACGGCGGTGTCGCAAGCGTCCGCAATGGGCGACAGATCGGTGCCCAGCAGAACGATATCCGAGGCGACCCGAGCCGCATCCAATGCCGAGGCCGGAGAGATCGAGACATGCGCTGCAGCCAGCGCCGCCGTGTCATTCAGACCATCGCCCACCATCAGGACATGCCCTCCCTGATCGCTGAGCTCCTGAATGCGCGCCGCTTTGTCCTGAGGCAGCGCCTCGGCAATCCAGTTTTCGATACCCAGCTTATCGGCCAAGGCCTGAACGGCACCTTTGGAATCACCCGAGATCAGGATGATCTGCTTGCCCGACCGCGCAAACGCCTCGACCGCTTCTGCTGCGCCGGGGCGCAGGGCGTCCGAGAATGTGAAGGGCACGGGTGGGTTTGATCCGACGGAAAGCCAGGCCGAGGTCTGAGCCCCTTGCGCCCCGCCAACCC
This sequence comes from Ruegeria sp. AD6, assembly GCF_056542325.1. Lineage (NCBI taxonomy): Bacteria > Pseudomonadati > Pseudomonadota > Alphaproteobacteria > Rhodobacterales > Roseobacteraceae > Ruegeria > Ruegeria sp. AD6. The sequence goes on from NZ_JBQFZQ010000012.1 coordinate 22,477, forward strand.
AGGCCGCGCGGCCCAATCGGACACGCTGATCGCGATACAGGCCTTCTGTGCCATATCCGGGTACTTCGACGATTTCTTTCACTGCGGCAGGTTTGACCCCGGCGGCACGCGCCGCCTGCGCCAATGCGACCGAAAGCGGGTGGCCTGATGCCTCGGCCAAGGCCAACGCAATTTCCAGGTCAGCGCGGGAATGGTCGCCCAGATTGGTCAGTTCCGGCGCGCCGGAGGTCAGCGTACCAGTCTTGTCGAACACGACCGTATCGACCTCGGCCAGACGTTCCAGAGCGGTGGCGTGTTTGATCAGCATCCCCTTGCGGAACAACCGCCCCGAGGCGGCTGTCGTCACCGCAGGCACAGCCAGCCCCAAGGCGCAGGGGCAGGTGATGATCAACACCGCCGCCGCGATGTTCAACGCGGTGCGCAGATCGCCGGAATAGATGTACCAACCAACGAAGCTGAGTGCCGACAGAATGTGAACGCCCGGCGCGTAAAGCTTGGCTGCCTTATCCGCCAGCGACGTGTACCGGGACCGCCCGGATTCCGCGATCGCAACCAGATCGGCCATCCGGTGGAGTGAGGTATCTTCGCCCACCGCCGTGGCGCGGATGGTCAGCGGGCCGGTCAGGTTGACCTCACCCGCGCTGACGCTCTGGCCTGCGTCGGCAAAGACCGGCAGGGTTTCTCCGGTCAGCAAAGACCGGTCCAGTTCGGACCGGCCCGAGACGATCTGGCCGTCCACCGGCATGCGCCCACCGGGCCGCACAAGGATCAGATCGCCCACGGTCAGGGCTGACACGGCAACCTCTTCCTCGACCCCGTCGATCACGCGGATGGCGCGCGGCACCTCAAGAGCGGTCAGTTCCTCGGCCGCGGACCGTGCGGCGGCGCGGGTCCGGTAATCCAGATACCGCCCGGCCAACAGGAAGAAGGTCAGGGTCAGAGCAGCGTCGAAATAGGCATGTTCACCGCTCAGGGCCGTTTCCCAAAGGGACGTCATCAAAGCCAACAGGATGGCCAGCACAATCGGTACGTCCATATTCAGGCGACGAACCCGCAAGGCCGACCAGGCATTGGTAAAGAACGGCTGCGCCGAAAAGGCAATGGCAGGCAAGGCAATGGCGGCTGAAATCCAATGGAACATGTCGCGCGTCGCGTCCGCCGCCCCTGACCAGACCGAAACCGACAACAACATCACGTTCATCGAGGCGAAACCGGCCACCGCCAGCCGCATCAGCAAATCCCGACCCGCCTTATCCGCGCTGGTTGCGGACAGGGCGCCCGGATCCAGCTCATGCGCCTCATACCCGGCGCGTTCCAGCACCGGGATCAGCTCCGCCGCCCGCGTCTCGGGCGCGGCTTTGATCATGGCGCGTTTCAGGGTCAGGTTGACCCGCGCATCCTCGACACCCGGATGCGCGTTCAATGCGCGTTCGACATTCGCAATACAGGCCGAGCAGTGGATGCCCGGCAAGGACAGCGCAATCTGAACATCCTCGGGGATTGGGCGCGCTGGTTCTGCCGGGGTCGCAATGCACCCCGGGCAAGCCGCCGTTCCGGATGTGATTTGCGCCGTCACTCCGTTAACCTTTCACATAAAGTGGTACGCGCTGTGTGAACTCGGCCCCTGCATGATCGCGTGCCACAAGGCGGATATTCCAATTCCCCTTGCCCAGCGTCGCAGGCGTCGCATAGGCGATACCGTCAAAGGTAAAATCCGGCGAGAAATCATCCTTTACATGGGTCGCGCGACCCACGACCGCCTGCAATTCGGCCACCTGAACCGGGGCACCCGTGGCATCGGTAATGTGCAGGATTAGCAAGCCACCCTTGGTCTCGGCCCGGACCTCCCAGCCCAGCGCCTGTTGTTCCTTCAACCGCTCATTGAATTCCTGGCTGGCGACGTAAGAGTTCTTAACCTCGAGCCCCGGAAAGGTTTTCACCGCGTTATAGGCCAGCAGCAGGTTCACGGCGATAATCACCCCAAAGGCGCCGACGAAAACCGCCAAAGCGTGTTTCCCGGTGAATTTGCGCTCTGTCATGATCCGTTCCCTCGGCCATTGAACGTGGTGTCTTTGTAGGCGCGCTCGCCGCTGGTGATGTCTTCGACCCAAATCCGAACCGGCGTCGTTTCCGCTCCCGCTGGGCCAGCATCGCGAGAGGCGGTGATGTACACGCGCACCAACTGTGCTGTGTCGGCCGTGACATTCACAGTATGCAGGTTTGTGCCTTCAATCTCCAATCGCATCGACGGATCACCGGCAAGCGACAGGCTGAACAGGCGGTCTTCGCCGTGTTTGTTGCGCAGACGCACATCATAGGTGTTCCGGATGGTGCCGTCGGACAAGGTCACGAAGGTCGGGTTGCGAACAGGTGCAACCGTCAGATCAATATCGGACCGGATGAACAGCGCGAACAGCAATGCGAACCCAACCAGTGACCACAGCGCCGTATACATGATCGTCCGGAACCGCAGGATGTGCTTCCACACATTCTTGGGCGGCTTACCCGAGCGTTCGTTGGCCTCATCGCTCAGCGCCATATAGTCGATCAACCCACGCGGTTTGCCGATCTTGGCCATCATGTCATCACAGGCGTCGATGCACAGCGCACAGGTGATGCATTCCAACTGCTGGCCATCCCGGATGTCGATCCCCACGGGGCAGACATTCACGCAGGCCATGCAGTCGATGCAATCGCCCAACTCGGAATCGGCAGTGCGTTTGCCTTTACCGCGCGGCTCACCCCGCCATTCGCGGTAGCCGACGACCAGAGTGTCTTCGTCCATCATCGCGGCCTGAATGCGCGGCCAGGGGCAGGCATAGATGCAGATTTGTTCACGGGCAAAACCGCCAAACAGGAAGGTTGTACCTGTCAGGATCAGCACGGTCGTGTAGGCCACGGGGTGCGCATTGCCGGTGACCAGATCGCGCAGCAATGTGGGCGCGTCGGCGAAGTAGAACACCCAGGCCCCGCCGGTTGCGAGGCCGATCAGGAACCAGGCCGTCCACTTCGTCAGCCGCAGCCGCGCCTTACGGAAGTCCATTTTTTCCTGCCGGTGTAGGCGCAATCGCGCGTTTCGATCCCCTTCGATCCAGCGCTCGACCAGAATGAACAAGTCGGTCCAGACCGTTTGCGGGCAGGCATAACCGCACCAGACGCGACCAAGGGCCGAGGTAAACAGGAACAACCCAAGACCGGCCATGATCAAAAGCCCAGCCACAAAGTAAAACTCATGCGGCCAGATCTCGATCCAGAAGAAATAAAACCGCCGGTTGGCCAGATCCAGCAGCACCGCCTGATCCGGCAGGCTGGGCCCGCGATCCCATCTGATCCACGGGGTCACATAGTAGATACCCAGCGTGACAATCAGGATGATCCATTTCAGGTTCCGAAACGGGCCGGATACGCGTCTTGGGAAAATCGGCTCGCGCGCGGCATACAAGCTGGGGGCGGGATCGGAATCGCTCACTGGCTGGCTCCAAATGGGTCTTCTGCTAGCGTCTTCTTCCAGATCATGTCCGCGCAAACTTTGACATGGGTCAAAACGCGCATCGAACAAACATCTTTTATCACATGCTACCAGATTGCCGCTTCAACCAGGTCACAAATGTCTTCACAGCGGGCCTAAGCGGCGTTTTTGCAGTTAAAACATGGTATCCGCTGAGTTCGGGCTCGGCATACAGCTCGATCAGACGCCCGGCGCGGATGTCGTTTTCGACGAAATGTCGCACCGTTGCGGTGACGCCCTGACCGGCTCGCAACCCGTCCAGCAGCAGGTTTCCGGGCAAAGACATACGCCCGGCCAAAGGCGGATGAGCCACACCGCGCTTGGCAAGCCATGTGGATGCCTCGGTTGTGCCCAACTCCTCCAGCCAGGGCAAATGGGCCAGCTCTTCGGGCGTCCAGCTGGTTTTGCCCCCCAACAGGCCAGGGGCGGCGACGACGACAAAGGGTGTTTCCAGCAACATCTCGGACTCGACACCCGACCATCCGCCCGCCCCGTAGCGGATCGCGACATCGACCCCGCCGGGCGTCAAAGCGACCAGATGCGGCGAGGGGTCAATCGCCAGGTTGATCTGAGGGTATTCGGCCTGAAACGCCGGCAGACGCGGCATCAGCCACGACGCCGCAAAACTTGAGGTCAGCGATACGTGCACCGGACGCGCCTCGCCCGATTTCATAAGCTCTTCCACAACGGTGCCGATGGATTCAAAACCCAGATGCAGCGCGCGGGCCAGCTGTTCGCCTTCGGCGGTCAAGGTCAGGGATTTGCCGTCACGCTGAACCAACGCGACGCCCATGTGTTTCTCAAGCGCGCGCAATTGCTGACTTATGGCAGCATGGCTAACATTCAAGGCCTCGCCAGCCTGAACGACGCCGCCCCTCTCTGCAAAAGCAGAAAAGGCCCTTAGCGAGGCCAGCGGGGGTAGTTTCAGCCAATTCACGTGTAATCCCTGCTTACATTTTGGAACGCTAATTGGTTCGCATTTTTTGCCGGAGAACACAATCTTGTTGTTATCCGCAACACCGCGACAGGAGGGAACCCATGCTCTCGATTTATGCCAAAGCGATATTGAACGCGACCAGACTGCACCAACCGGCAACCGCCCCTGCCCCGCACTCAGAGGCAAAGCCAAAGTTGATCGCCTTGCCGCCGGTGGGTCATCCTTTGTCGAAACACGCGCCCAGATCGGTTCAGAAAGACACAAGCAGGGTTCTGACACATCTGCCCTCGGGGCAGTCCTGTCCTCAGACGTGAAATAGGCACCGGCTGTTCAGGAAACGCGCGAACAGATGGAACAGCCGGTGCCGGGACCTGTGGGCAGCGAACCGCCCGCAGGTATTCTTTTGCGCTTACTGACCGCCGCCCAACTGGTGGACGTAAGCGGATACGGCGCGGATCTGCGCCTCGGTCAGGCGGGTATCCCAGTTCGGCATCACGCCGAAACGGCTATAGGTCACGGTCTCGGTCAGCGCCTCTTCGCTGCCGCCGTACAGCCAGATCGCATCCGTCAGGTTCGGAGCGCCCTGGAACATGTCACCTTGACCGTTTTCGCCGTGACAGGCCGAACAGTTGTCTTCGAACACAACTTTGCCCGCCTGTGCAGCCGCATCGTCGGTCTGCGCGTTGGTCAGCGACATGACGTACTGAACCACCTGGGTGATCTCTTCCTTCTCAAGGAGCTCACCAAAGGCCGGCATCTCGGAATAGCGCGCATCGTCGCTTTCTTCGTTCCGGATGCCATAGCTGACGGTAAAATGGATATCCTCCATCGTGCCGCCCCACAGCCATGCGTCATCCAGCAGGTTCGGGAAGCCCGGCGCGCCCTGCGCACCCGAACCATGACACTGCGCGCACCAGGTACGGAACACGGCGCTGCCCGCGTTGACGGCATATTGCTGAAGCTCAGCATCCTTCGAGATATCGTCGAGCGGCGTATCCACCAATTGGGCGTTCAAAGGCGCGTTGGCCTCTTCAAACGCGACCAGTTCCTTTTGCACCTCAGCGCGCGAGGACCAGCCCGTCACACCCGCCGTTGCCGATTGCACAAGCGGCCAGGCCGGATACATGATGGTGTAGATCACGCCCCAGAAGATCGTGGCGTAGAAGGTCCACAACCACCAGCGGGGCATCGGGTTGTCGAATTCCTCGATCCCGTCCCAGCTGTGACCGGTTGTATTCGGATCGCCCGGCTGTTTTTCAGGTGTCTTGCTCATGGCCGCGCCTCCTTGGGTGTGGCGGGTTTGTCTTGCTGGGCGGGGGCATCGGAGTGCCGGAACGGGATGTTGGCGGTGTCCTTGTATTCCTTGCTGGCACCGGGGCGGAAAACCCAAACCACGATGCCAAGAAAGAAGGTGAACAGCAGCAGCAGCATCCAGCTATCCGCGAATTGCCGTAAGAGTGTATATTCTTCCATCATACCCTCCTGTTATCGGCTGGCTGCCGGGGTGAAGGTCGAGAAATCGACCAGCGTGCCCAGCATCTGCAGATAGGCAATCAGCGCATCGGCCTCGGTCAGATCAGACTGACCGTCGAAGTTGCGCACATTGACCTTGTCGCCATAACGCTCCAGCAGCCCGTCATAGTCGCTGTCCGGATCAGCCTGCGCGCGGAAGTCGGCCACGGCGTTTTCCAGCATTTCTTCGGTGTAGGGCGTGCCGACCACGGCGTTTGCCGCCATGATGTCGCCGATATATTCACCGTCGATCTTGCGACGTTCCAGGAAGCCGTATTTCGGCATCACCGATTCTGGCACCACCGATTGCGCATCGCGCAGGTGGCGCACATGCCAGTCGTCCGAGTAACGGCCACCGACGCGAGCCAGATCAGGCCCGGTACGCTTGGACCCCCACTGGAACGGGTGGTCATACATCGATTCAGCCGCCAGCGAGTAGTGGCCATAGCGTTCGACCTCGTCCCGCATCGGCCGGATCATCTGGCTGTGGCAGACATAGCAGCCTTCGCGCAGATAGATCTCACGACCCGCCATTTCGAGTGGGGTGTAAGGGCGCATGCCCTCCACCTTCTCGATGGTATTCTCAAGATAGAACAGCGGTGCGATCTGCACGATGCCACCGATGGTCACGACCAGAAAGCTGAAGATCAGCAGGAGGGTCGCGTTGGTCTCGAGGATCTTATGTTTGTCGAGAATTGCCATTGCTCCGGCCCTCCTTATTCAGCCGGGACCGCGACGGTCAGGCTGGCCTCACGGGCCGGCGCTTTCCGCACAGTCATCCACAGGTTGTAGCACATGATCACCGACCCAGCGAGGAACATGACCCCGCCCAGACCGCGCACCACATACATCGGGAACTTGGCCGCCACAGTGTCGGCGAACGAGTTCACCAGGAAGCCGTTGGCATCCACTTCGCGCCACATCAGGCCTTCCATGATACCGGTCACCCACATCGACGCGGCGTAGAGCACGATGCCGATGGTGGCGAGCCAGAAGTGCCAGCTGACCATTTGCAGCGAGTAGAGACGCTCGCGCTTCCACAGGACAGGCACCAGGAAGTACAGCGCACCGAATGTGATCATGCCGTTCCAGCCCAGCGCGCCGGAATGCACGTGACCAATGGTCCAGTCGGTGTAGTGAGACAGCGAGTTCACAGCGCGGATCGACATCATCGGACCTTCAAAGGTGGACATGCCGTAAAAGCCGACCGAGATCACCATCATCCGGATCACCGGGTCGGTGCGCAGCTTGTCCCACGCGCCCGACAGGGTCATCAGGCCGTTGATCATGCCACCCCAGGACGGCATCCACAGGATCACCGAGAACACCATGCCCAGCGTCGAGGCCCAATCCGGCAGCGCGGTATAGTGCAGGTGGTGCGGACCGGCCCAGATATACAGGAAGATCAGCGCCCAGAAGTGGATGATCGACAGCTTGTACGAAAACACCGGACGTTCGGCCTGTTTCGGGATGAAGTAATACATCATGCCCAAGAAACCGGCGGTCAGGAAAAAGCCCACGGCGTTGTGGCCGTACCACCACTGGATCATGGCATCTTGCACGCCCGACCAGACGATGACCGATTTCGAACCCCAGATGCTGACCGGGATGGTCATGTTGTTGACCAGGTGCAGCATGGCGACGGTGACGATGAAGGCCAGGTAGAACCAGTTTGCCACATAGATATGGGGCTCTTTCCGCTTGATGATCGTGCCCAGATAGACCGCCAGATAAGCGACCCAGACGACGGTCAGCCACAGGTCAACATACCATTCCGGCTCGGCATATTCCTTGGACTGGGTTCCGCCCAGAACGTATCCGGTAGCAGCCAGCACGATGAACAGCTGATAGCCCCAGAACACGAACCACGCGAGGTTTCCACCCCACAGCCGTGCGGCGCTGGTACGCTGAACCACATAGAACGAGGTTGCGATCAACGCGTTGCCGCCAAAGGCAAAAATCACCGCCGAGGTGTGCAGCGGACGCAGCCGTCCAAAGTTCAGGTATCCCTGCGCCCATTCGAAATTGAGCGTCGGAAAGGCCAGCTGGAACGCAATAAAGGTCCCTGCAAGGAACCCGACCACGCCCCAAAAGGCGGTTGCGATCACGCCGTAGCGGATCACGTCATCCATGTACTCGCCCGAGCGATCAGTGAGAATATCTGGCTCATCCGTGTTTCGAAGCGTCCAGATGAACAGACCGCCGGCGATGACCATCACCAGAATCGCATGCACCTGATACGCCAAATCGCGTGCATAATTGGACCCGATCGCGGCAAATACCACGACCAGACCAAGCACGATCAGCTTGATGTAATTCGACATATTGCGTCCCTTTACCGTGCCCCGCGCAATTTGCGTGCCGCGCGGAACCTTTTTGACTGTTTGCTGTATTGAAGAAATGCAGCCTGGGCTGCTTTGATCTGAGTCAAGACAGACACCCGTTTTCTATGACACGCATACCTCTATGAATGGGTTATCTGGTCGCAGGGGACCGTTGACCCCAAGTCAAGAGGTCGATATGGCGTATAAATCTCTTCTCACAATTATGACCGAAACACAGGGCGCACAGGCCACGCTTGCCCAGTTGGCGGCACTGGCCGAAGCGCAGGATGGTCATGCCGAGGCCCTGTGTCTGGGCGTCGATCGCAGTCAGACAGGCTATTACTATGCCGGGGCAAATGCGTTGATCCTTCAGGAAACGCTCAGCCGGGCCAATGCCGAAGCGGATGAGTTGCTGGCCTTCGCTAAGGAGTATCTGCGCAAAACCGGGGCCCGCTGGTCAGCCGAAAGCGGTGTGGCCCAGATCGCAGATATTGGCCGCCATGTGGCACATCGGGCGCGGTTTTCGGATCTGGTCGTGCTGCCGCATCCGTACGGTGAGGATCGCGGCGCCGAGGCCGAACCGATTATCGAAGCCGCCATGTTCGAAGGCCACGCGCCTGTGCTGGTCGTCCCGAATACCGCCCGTCCGATGTCGGTGCCCAAGCGCATCATGATCGCGTGGAACGAAAGCATCGAGGCGATGCGCGCCGTGCGCCGCGCCCTGCCCTTCCTCAAGGCGGCTGATGTGGCCCGTATCGTGGTCATCGACCCGCCGCGCCACGGGCCTGACCGGTCCGATCCCGGCGGGATGCTGTCCCAGATGCTGGCGCGGCACGGCGTAAAATGTGAGATTGAGGTGCTGAGCAAGACAATGACCCGCGTCTCGGACATTCTGAACCGGCACGCGATGGATACGGAATCCGACATGATCGTCATGGGGGCGTATGGCCATTCCCGCTTTCGCGAAGCGATCCTTGGCGGCGCAACACGCAACATGCTGGAACAATCCGCCGTCCCGGTTTTTCTGGCCCACTGAACCACGCTGCGGGCCTGGAGCTTTGAAAGCTGCATCAAGTACGACCGGCTGCAGGTTCGGGCGCACATGAACGTACAACCGTTTCGCGGCACCTTCTGTCACACGGGCTGCCGCCTCTTCACATGCCCGCTAGTGCGGTGAAACGATACTGGCGTGGTGCGCGGACACTCCCTACCTCGGTTTCAAATCGACGGAGGCACAATGCGCACCTTTATCCCAACCCTTGCCGCTGCGGTCATCCTAGCTGTTCTCATCGGCGCAGATGTCGCCAAACCTCTGGGCGCTCACCCATGGTGGTCACAGAAGACGCTGCTGTTTGGCGCGCCGATCGGGCTGATCCTTGCAACCCTGCTTGCACGCGTGTCGGTTCCGGTAACAAGGCTAGCTGTTGCCGTGGTGCTCACAGCGCTCGCTTTTGGTGTTGCAAAATACGGTCAGACCCAATTCGCCGCCTCATATGCCGAAGATGCCCTGGCGGGTAAGCTGTGGTACTTCGGATGGATCGCGGTCGGAGCCACTGCGGCATCCCTGTTGACCTTCCTGATGCAGATGACCCTGCCTGGATCCGCTGGTCGAACGCCATCAGGCTCGGGCAGCAAGATCAGCTAGGCCAAAGCGAACCCAATCGGGTCTAGCCAACGCGGGTGCCTGATCTGGTCAGACCAGGAACCCACCATCCGAATCGTCCCCGGCCTCATCCATCAATCGGGCCATGTCAGGAATAGTCACGTGGCGTTTGCCTTCCAACGCAATCACCCCGTCCTTTTTCAGGGCCGAGATCTGACGGCTGACCGTCTCAAGCGTCAGACCTAGGTAGTCGGCCATCGCCTCGCGGGTCAGGGGCAGGTCAAAGACAATCGCCTCCGACAGCCCCTTTTGCGTGATCGAGGCATCGCGACGCGCAATGATCGACAACAGGCTGGCGATCTTTTCCCGCGCGGTTTTGCGCCCCAGAACCAGCATCCACTCGCGCGCGGCGTCCAGCTCGTCCAATGTCATCTGCAACAGGCGATGCGCGATATGCGGCGTCGCGTTCATCAGATCCTCGAACGGTTTCTTGCGAAAGCAGCACATCACCACGTCCGTGGTGGCCTGAACGTCATAGGCCGCGGCGTCGCGCCCCGGTCGACCCACAAAGTCACTGGGCAGCAAAAGACCCACCATCTGGGTCCGGCCATCCTCCATCGTTTGGGTCAAAGAGGCGATTCCCGACACGACCGAGCCGACAAAGTTCATCTGATCGCCTGACCAGATGATCGTCTGTCCCGCCTCGAAACTGCGGTAATACTTAATCTCTTCAAGAGCTTCCAACTCATCCGTATCACAGCGTGCACAGACCGCCCGGTGACGAATCGGGCAGTCTTCGCAATTGGCGTGATCGAACTGTGCTTTAATTGTCATGCGCGTTCCCACTTGATCTCTGTCAAAGCAGCCAAGTCGTTGGCCTCATAAGGTTATCGTCATGATAGATAAATCACAATTGGCAAGGCTTGGACTATTTGACGCGAAAGTGCCGCGTTACACGAGCTACCCAACCGCCCCCCACTTCAGCAATGACGTGGGGGCTGACCTTTATGGCGACTGGATTTCCGCAATAAAACCCGGAAGCGCCGTCTCGCTGTATATCCACGTTCCCTTCTGCCGCCGGCTGTGCTGGTTCTGCGCCTGCCGCACGCAAGGCACGCAGACGGATAACCCGGTTATTGCCTATGTGGATGTTCTGAAGGCCGAGCTGGACTTGCTGGCCGCGCGCCTGCCAGACGGCGTCGTGCTGTCGCGCCTGCATTGGGGCGGTGGAACGCCAACCTTGCTGAACCCGGACCTGATGCGCGAACTGGCGCAGCATATCCTGGGCATTGTGCCGATGGGCCCGGATGCCGAGTTCTCGGTCGAAATCGACCCGAACGAAATTGACGATGCGCGTCTGGACGCCCTGGCCGAGGCAGGCATGAACCGCGCCTCGATCGGTGTGCAGGATTTCGATGATGAGATTCAAAAGACCATCGGGCGCATTCAAAGCTATGACACCACCCGCGAAGCGGTCGACATGATCCGCGCGCGCGGCATTACCAGCCTGAATGCCGATATTCTGTACGGCCTGCCCCATCAGACCAAGGCCCGCATGACCGAAAGCGTGCAGAAGCTTCTGTCGCTCAGCCCGGACCGCGTGGCGCTTTATGGCTATGCCCACGTGCCGTGGATGGCCAAGCGGCAGCAGCTGATTCCATCAGACGCGCTGCCGACGCCCGAACAACGGCTGGACCTGTTTGATACGGCCCGACGCCTGTTCATGTGGGACAATTACGCCGAGATCGGGATCGACCACTTCGCAACACAGGAAGATGGCCTGACCCGGGCTTTGAACGCGGGGCAGTTAAAGCGCAACTTCCAGGGCTATACCGACGATCAGGCCGAGGTTTTGATTGGGGTTGGTGCCAGTTCGATCTCGCGCTTCCCGCAGGGCTACGCACAGAACAATCCGGCGACCTCGGCGCATACCAAGGCGGTTCGCGACGGGCGGTTTTCAACCTCGCGCGGGCATCTGTTCAAAGCTCAGGATGTGCTGCGCGCCCGGCTGATCGAAGCGCTGATGTGCGATTTCAAGATCAACTCGGCCGAGATTCTGCGCAACTACGACGTCACCGCCCAAGAGTTGCGCGACATGTACAGCGCGGCGAATACGGCTTTTGACGGGTTGCTGCGCATCACCGAGGACGGGCTGTTCATCCCGCCCGAAGCCCGCGCCCTGACCCGGATGATCGCGCGGACCTTCGATGCCTACGACCTCAGCAAGGCCGGGCATAGTTCCGCCATCTGACCCAAAGACCGCGGGCGGCTTTTCCGCCCGCCTCGCGAGATTTCGAACAGGGGCTTGACGCAAGGCTTCTGTTTTCTCCACACTTGGGGTGTGGCCCGTTAAACTGGTCCGCAATTCGAGGCAGGCAAATTCGCAGACATCCCGTGCCGACGCTTTTGCGTTCGACATCCTCATTCGTGCAGCCACTCTGCAACCTGAAAGAGGGACAGCACATATGCGCGTTTTCACCGTCCTGGGCCCCAGTCAATCGGGCAAATCCACTCTGGTCGAGGCCATCAGCCGCCTCGACGGGCGCCCCACAACATTCGACGTATCCGGAACCGTGCATTTGCACGGTTTTTCTTACTTGGACGAACCATGGTGCGCGGTTGACGTTGATGGCGGCGGCGATGCGCTGGCTTATGTCGGTCCGGCCATGGCAATCTCGGACGCGGCAGTTGTCGTCGTGCCACCCGATCCGGACGCCGCTGTGCTGTGTGCGCCGTATCTGAGATTGGTCGAAGAGGCCGGCATCCCCTGCTTTCTGTTCATCAACCGGATGGACAATCCCAACGGCCGCATCCGCGACATTATCGCGGCACTGCAAACCTATTGCACCAATCACATCGCATTGCGCCAGGTTCCGATCCGCGAAGGGGAAACGATCATCGGTGCGGTCGATCTGATTTCTGAACGCGCGTGGAAATATCAGGAAGGCCAACCCTCGGCGCTGATCGAATTGCCGCAATCGGTCGAGGATCGCGAGCAGGAGGCCCGCACCGAATTGCTGGAAACCCTGTCCGATTTCGATGACAACCTGCTGGAGCAACTGATCGAGGACAAGCAGCCCCCCAGCGCCGAGGTCTATGACCTCGCCGCGCAGGTTCTGCAGAACCACCAGCTGATCCCGGCCTGTCTGGGGGCCGCAAGCCATGGCAATGGCCTGACCCGGTTGATGAAAGCCCTGCGGCACGAGGCGCCAGAGTTTGATATTGCCGCCGGGCGTGACGAAGCCGCCGACAATGCCTGCGCAATCGCAGGCTTTGCTGATGTGAAGAAACATATCGGCAAGATCACCGTGCTGCGTGGCCTGGGCGACGGCGTCAAAGCGCATGAGGCGTTGGGCGGCGAAACCGTGGGCAACCTGACCACGCTGGACGCAAAAACCCAGATCAATGCGTTGGAGGCCGGGCAGATCGGTCTGGCGGTCAAATCCGATCACCTGAATCCCGGTTTTATCTATGACAGCCGTGCGGCAACACCGTTGCCGGATTGGGCCGCGTCGCACCCTGTTGCGCACCGGCAGGTCGTCTCGCCCGCGCATGAACGCGACGACGTGCGCCTGTCCAACGCTCTGACCCGGCTGGTCGAGATCGATCCGGGGCTTCAGATGGAGCAGGATGAACTCAGCGGTCATTCTGTTCTGGGCTCGCAAGGGCCACAGCATATGCGACGGGTGACGGCGAAGCTGTTAGAGGATTTCGGCATCGAAATCGAAACCAGCGCGGTCGAAACCGCCTATCGTGAAACCATCCGCACATCGGTCGAACACCGGCATCGGCATCGCAAGCAATCCGGCGGGGCCGGGCAGTTTGCTGATGTGGTCATCTCGGTCGCGCCGCTGCCGCGCGGTTCTGGCTTTCAGTTCGAGGAAATCGTCAAGGGCGGGGCCGTGCCGAAGAACTATATCCCGTCGGTCGAACACGGGGCCAAGGACGCGCTGGTACAGGGCCCCGAAGGCTTTCCGGTGGTGGATGTCAAAGTCACACTCAGCGACGGAAAGCACCACAATGTCGACAGTTCGGACTATGCCTTCCGCACCGCAGGCAAAAACGCCGTCCGCGAGGCCCTGCCCGAAGCCAAACCCGTGGTGCTGCAACCGATCCTGACCGCCGAGATCCATCTGCCATCAGATTTCGTAGGCGATCTGGTGCCGACGATCAGCACGCTGCAAGGGCAGGTTCTGGGCTTCGAGGGCAATCCAAACGCGTCGGGCTGGGAGATCTTCAATGCGCAGCTTCCGGCCGTGGCGCAGGACGAGTTACACCGAACCCTCGCCAGCGCCACGCGCGGGACCGGTTGGGTCAAGCTGAGCTTTGATCACTATGAGGAGCTGCGCGGGCCTGTTCCAAAACCCGCCGACCGGGAAAAGGCCAGCGCCTGAGAAACGCGTCGGGCGGGCGTCAGCCCGCCGCTGCGATCAATTCCCGCGTATAGTCTGTTTGCGCGTTTTCAAACAGGTCTTCCGCCGCCCCCATCTCGATCACGTCCCCGTTGCGCATGACGATGACGTTGTGGGACATCGCGCGCACTACCTTCAGGTCGTGGCTGATGAACAGATAGGCCAGCCCATATTTCCGCTGCAGATCGCGCAGCAGATCGACGATCTGAACCTGCACCGTCATGTCCAGCGCGCTGGTCGGTTCGTCCAGAACCAGCAGTTTCGGGCGCAAAACCATGGCCCGCGCAATTGCGATGCGCTGACGTTGCCCGCCCGAGAACTCATGCGGGTAGCGATCCATCGACGCCGGGTCCAGGCCCACTTCGGTCATCACCTCGGCGACCAACTCACGCGGGGCACGATGGGGATCGACCTTATGGATGGCCAGCCCCTCGGCGATGATCTGCTGGCAAGTCATGCGCGGGCTGAGGCTGCCGAACGGGTCCTGAAACACGATCTGCATATCCTTGCGAAGTCGCCGCAACTGCCGCGTGGACCAGCGGCGGACGTTCTGGTCGCGGAAGGTAATGCCGCCTTCTGACGCAATCAGGCGCATGATGGCCAGCGCCAATGTCGTCTTGCCCGAGCCACTTTCGCCGACGATCCCCAATGTCTCACCCGCCCGGACGCTGAGCGTGGCGTCATTGACCGCCTTCACATGACCCACGGTGCGTTTCAGGAAACCCCGCTGGATCGGGAACCAGACTTTCAGATGGTCCGTGCGCGCGACCTCTTCTGCGTCATGTGCAACGGGGTCCGGGTGGCCCGAAGGCTCAGCCGCCAGCAGCTTGCGCGTATAGGGGTGCTGCGGGTTGTCGAAAATCTCAGCCGTGACACCGGTTTCGACAATTTCGCCATCCTTCATCACGCAAACACGATCCGCGATCCGACGGACGATCCCCAGATCATGGGTGATGAACAGCATCCCCATATTCTCGGATTTCTGCAATTCGGCCAGCAGTTCGAGGATCTGCGCCTGAATGGTCACATCCAGCGCGGTTGTCGGCTCATCTGCGATCAGGATGTCCGGCTTGTTGGCCAGCGCCATCGCAATCATCACGCGCTGCCGCTGTCCGCCGGACAGTTGATGCGGATAGCTGTCCAGACGTTCTTCAGGATCACGGATACCCACCTTGGTCAAAAGCTCCACAATCCGGTCCCGCGCCGCATCGCCTGATAGCCCCTGATGCAAAGCCAGCGACTCGGCCATTTGCTTCTGGATCGTGTGCAGCGGGTTAAGCGAGGTCATCGGCTCCTGAAAGATAAAGCTGATATCGTTGCCGCGCACGCCCATCAGCGTGTCCTCGGACGCGCCGATCATCTCCTGCCCGTCATATTGCACCGAGCCTTCGACAATCGCGCTGTCGCCCAGCAAGGACACCGTGGACAGGGCCGTCACGGATTTGCCCGACCCGGATTCACCCACCAAGGCGACCGTTTCGCCCCGATCCACGGTGAAGGACACGCCTTTGACGGCCGCTGATACCTGACCGTCCTGCCGGAACGAGACTTTCAGGTCCTGCACATTCAACAGCGACATTTTCATACGCTGATCCCCCCAAGCGCTGCGTGCGTGAAACCCACCCATACGGCACCGAGCATCGCGCCGACCTGCAGCCAGGTCGGGAAAGACCGTTTCGTTGCAAAGATGACCGCGCTGGCGATCAGAACGGCTGTACCCGGCCCGAACAGCACCAGGAAAAACAGGCCAAAGACGTCGTATTGAAACGGGCCGTGGGGGTGCGTGGTAAAGAACTCCCAGCCGAGCCCACCCATCACCAGAATGATGTATCCCAATGCCACTAGCCCCGCGACAAGGATGAGACGTTCCACCGGCCTGTTGATCACCTTTTCGGTCATGAGAACGTCTTTCTGGGATCAAACGCATCGCGGACGCCTTCGAAAATGAAGACCAGCAGCGACAGCATGATGGCAAAGGTGAAGAACGCGGTGAAGGCCAGCCACGGGGCCTGTAGATTCTGTTTCGCCTGCAAGGTCAGCTCGCCCAGAGAAGGGGCCGAGGATGGCAGGCCGAAACCCAGAAAATCCAGCGACGCCAGACCACCGATGGTGCCGGTGACGATGAATGGCATAAAGGTCAGCGTGGCGACCATTGCGTTGGGCAGCATGTGGCGGAACATGATGGTCATGTTGCCCACACCCAGCGCGCGTGCGGCACGAACATATTCCAGATTGCGCGCCCGCAGGAATTCGGCCCGCACAACGCCCACAAGCCCGGTCCAACTGAACAGGATCATCAACGCCACAAGCAGCCAGAAACTTCGCCCCAGAATGGCGAACATGATGATGATCACATAAAGCGACGGGGTCGCCGACCAGATCTCGATTATGCGTTGGAAGATCAGATCCAGCCAACCGCCGAAAAAGCCCTGAATGGCCCCGGCGAATATCCCGATCAGGCTGGCGGCGCCGGTGACGATCAAGGTGAACAGGATCGACAGGCGGAAGCCATAGATGACGCGGGCCAGAACGTCCCGTTTCGTGTCGTCCGTACCCAGCAGGTTCTGCCCGTTGGGCGGCAACGGGGCCGCGCCGGGGCGATCGACGCTGGTGTTGTAGGAATAGGGGATCAGGGGCCAGATGGCCCAGCCCTTTTCAAACCCTTCAGCCTCAAACGTTCCCGCGTCGATCTGTTCGATGATGCCTTCGGGGTCATCGAAACACTCCTCCAGACCCCCACTGTCGATCAGGCACATCACCTCGGGGTCGCGATAGATCGCCTCGGTCTGGAAATCGCCGCCAAATTCGGTTTCGGCGTAGAAGTTGAAGACCGGCGTGTAGAACTCACCCCGGTATTTCACCAGGATCGGTTTGTCATTGGCAATGAACTCGGCAAACAGCGACAGACCAAACAGCACCGAAAAGATGATCAGCGACCAGAAGGCCCGGCTATTGCGCCGGAAATTGCGCCAACGGCGCTGGTTGAGAGGGGAAAGCGCCATCTACCCCTCCCGCTTTTCAAAGTCGATGCGCGGATCGACCAGCACATACATCAGATCGCTGATGATGTTGACGACCAACCCCATGATCCCAAAGATGAACAGCGTGCCAAAAATCACCGGATAGTCGCGCGCCACAGCAGCCTCGAAACCCAGACGCCCCAGCCCATCCAGCGAAAAGATCGTTTCGATAATGATCGACCCGCCGAAGAACACGCCGATGAACACAGCCGGAAACCCTGCGATCACGATCAGCATCGCGTTGCGAAAAACGTGGCCATACAGAACCTTGCGCTCGCCCAGCCCCTTGGCGCGGGCGGTCATGACATACTGCTTCTTGATCTCATCCAGAAACGAGTTCTTTGTCAGCAGGGTCAGCGTCGCAAAGGCCGAGATCGTCAGGGCGATAATCGGCAGGGCGATGTGCCAGAAATAATCTCCGATCTTCCCGATCAGGCTGAGGCTGTCCCAATTGTCCGAGGTCAGGCCACGCAGCGGGAAGATCTGCCAGTATGAGCCACCGGCGAACAGCACCAGCAGCAGAATGGCGAACAAGAACCCGGGGATCGCATAAGCCACGATGATCGCGCCGCTGGTCCACGTATCAAAGGTCGATCCGTCCTTTACCGCCTTGCGAATGCCCAGCGGGATCGACACCAGATAGGCAATCAGGGTCGACCACAGGCCGAGTGAAATCGATACAGGCATCTTTTCCAGCACCAGATCGATCACGCTGATCGAGCGGAAATAGCTCTCGCCAAAATCCAGCGTCAGGTAGTTGCCCATCATGTTCACAAAGCGTTCGAGCGGCGGCTTGTCAAAGCCGAATTCCTTCTCCAACTCGGCGATGAATTCGGGCGGCAGGCCGCGGGCGCCGACATACTTGTCGTCGAATACGCCGCCTGCGGGCTCGGCCCCGGCGCCCGCATCGCCGCCGCCTGCGAACCCGGCGAACACGTCCCCCTGCCCTTCGATCTGAGCAATGATCTGTTCGACCGGCCCGCCAGGCACGAATTGCACCAGCGTGAAGTTGACCACCATGATGCCCAGCAAGGTCGGGATGACCAAAAGCAGGCGTCTTAGAATATAGGCGCCCATCTTAACGCAGCGCGCCTTTCGCTTTCAGCGCGGCTTCTTTCTCGGGGTTGATCCACCACAAATCCAGATGACCAAGCGAGTAAGGTGGCAGGTTTTCCGGGTATTCATACATGTCGTAATAGGCCGTCCAGTAGTCCGCGATATATCCCACGGGGATTACGAAGAACTCATACCGCAGTGCCCGATCCAGCGCCATAAGGGCTGTGTCCTGATCTGCCTGATTGTCCGTCTCGAATGACGCGTTGATGATTGCATCAACCAGCGGGCTTGCCAGTCCCGCAGGGTTGAACAAGCTAAAGGCCGCTTCCTCGGACCCGTACATCTGCAGCAAGCCGCCGCCGGTCGAGAGGAACGTGCCATACCGGGTCGAATACACCATGTCATAGTCGCGTTCCCGGCTGCGCAGGGTGTATTGGGCCGGATCGACCTTTTCTGCCGACGCATCAACGCCCAGCGCCTGAAGGTTCTGCACATAGGTTTCGATCATCGTAGCTGTCGATGTGGGCAAATTCGATGGGTAAGGGATATTTACCTTCAGGGTCTGCCCCTCGGCGTTTCGGCGCAGGTTGCCATCGCCAACCGGCCATCCCGCTTCGTCCAGCATCTTGGACGCCTTGCGCAGATTGCGACGGTCGTTCAGCCGCGCCGAATTGGATTCATGCGCCATGATCGCCGGTTCGGACAAAAAGTCCGCAGGTACGACATCCCCCAGCGTTTCCAGAAACGCCAGTTCATCCCCTGTGGGAACATCCTGCGCCTCCAACGGCGTGCCTTGGACAAAGGAACTGCGAGGTGAGTTCAGACCGAACAGCAGGGATTCGTTTGCCCATTCGAAATTGAACGCCAGCGCCAGCGCCTTACGTACGTTTTTGTCTGCAAACTGCGTTTTGCCCAGATTGAACACAAAACCAGACGGGGTCGGCGGGCTGCCATCCGCGATCTCATCCTGCACAACCGAACCTTCGGTCAGTTTGGGGAAATCATAGCTTGTCGCCCAGAGCTTGGGGTCGCTCTCGATCCGGATCGTGTATTCACCGGCCTTGAAGCCTTCGAAGGCTGCGGTCTGGTCTGCGAAGTATTCGACGCGAATGGTGTCGAAGTTGTTTCGCCCAATATTGAATGGCAGATCCTTGCCCCAGTAATCGTCACGCCGTTTGTACACGATCCGACGATTAATGTCGTAGCTGTCCAGTTTATACGGGCCCGATCCAACGGCCACTTCCAAGCGGGGTTCGTCCAAACGGCGCGAGTCATCCGCCTCGAACCAGGCTTTCGAAAACACCGGCGTGGCCCCAACGGTTTCGATCAGGCTGCGCCGCGTCACTTCGGGGTTAAACGTGAATTTGACCGTGTGGTCGTCCAACGCCTCGGCCCCCGTGACCATGCGGCCTACCGCTTGCGCGTATGACGGCAACCCCTGCTCGATGAACAAACGGTGGCTGTAAACCACATCCTCGGCCGTAACCGGCGTGCCATCCCAGAACATCGCCTCGGGCCGAAGGTGGAAAATGACGTAGTTTCGGCCTTCGTCATATTCCAGGCTTTCCGCAAGGACGCCATAATACTGACCCACGCTGTCATCTGCACTTTCGAACAGGCGGTCATATTGAATGGTGGTCAAGGCTCCGCTGCGGCCTTTGCGCGAATAAGGGTTCAGCGAGTCGAATGTTCCAGACGCCGCCAATGACAACTCTCCGCCTTTCGGCGCATCCGGATTGACGTAGTTCAGATGCGGATAATCGGCCGGATAGTCCAGATTTCCAAAGTAGGAATACCCGTGGCTGCGCGTGATGTTCTCGTCATTCGCCTGCGCAATTCCTACCGATCCAAAAGCGGTGGCTGCCATCATTCCCAAAACCGCCCCCCAATGCCGAACGGTCATCTCGCGCGAAGCAGGCAGGAGGGGTTTCATATGGCTCGTCCTCTGGATCGTTGTCATCTTCTATGTCGGTCCGGCTAGCTAAATCGCCAGCCTTGGATGATTCAAGTTTAGAATGCGTGAACGCTTTGTGAAGATTTTCGGCACAAAAAAAGCCGCTGCACAAGGCAACGGCTTTGGGATTTTCACATTCGTGAGGGCAATCAGTTGCCGATGGTCTGCAGGTAAGCAATCACATCCGCGCGCTCTTGCGGCTTTTTCAGGCCCGCAAAGCTCATGGTCGTGCCCGAGATATAGTCGCTGGGGCGTGTCAGGAACGCGTCCAGGGCTTCGGGGGTCCAGTTGCCGCCATGCGCAAGCATGCCTGCCGAATAGCCGCCAAAGCCCTCGGCCGTGCCCAGCGGACGGTCCACTACGCCGTACAGGTACGGGCCGGTGCCGTTTGCGCCATCTTCCAGCTTGTGGCACGCGGTGCACTTGCGGAAGACTTTTGCGCCTTTTTCGACGTCGGCGGCGGCCAGCAGATCCTCGAATACCACCTCTTCGCCGTCGGCGCTTTCGCCCGAACTTTCGGTTTCGATGATATATGCGGCCTGCGCATCACCGTGGCCACCATGCGAATGGTAAAGGATGTCGCCACCCCATTTGGCAAGAAGCAGCACCAGGAAAGTGCCGAACAGGCCTGCTGCGGCCTTGGTAACTGTCATCGTGTCGAACATTGATCGCGTGTCCATTTCAGCTGTCTGTGCAGGTGTCTAAGGCTTCCCCTGACGAGAGGCAAGGTATAGACACCGCGACGAAACGCCCAATTCTGGAACTTGTTGCACGGAATCGACCAAATGACCAATCGCATTGCTTTTCAAGGCGAACCCGGCGCCTACAGTCACGAGGCCTGCCGCAACGCGCGCCCGGAAATGGAGGCCCTGCCCTGCCGCACCTTCGAGGATGTGATCGAATCGGTCCGCTCGGGCGAGGCTGATCTGGCGATGCTGCCGGTGGAAAACACGACCTACGGGCGGGTGGCCGATATTCACCGGCTGTTGCCGCACAGCGGTCTGCATATCATCGAAGAGGCGTTTGTTCGGGTGCATATCAACCTGCTCGCTGTGCCAGGTGCAAAACTGGAAGACATCACCGAGGCGCACTCGCATCTTGTGCTGCTGCCCCAATGTGCAGGGTTCCTGCGCGAACACGACATTCGCGGACGCGTCAGCCCCGATAACGCACGTGCTGCGCGCGAAGTGTCCGAGGCCGGTGACATTCATTCCGCCGCGCTGGCCAGCGAACTGGCCGGAGAGATTTACGGCCTGAACGTCTTGGCCCGCCATATCGAGGATCACGGCGACAACACCACGCGCTTTTTGCTGATGTCCCGCCAGGCTGACCTGTCGCGCCGGGGCGCGCATGAGATGATCACCAGCTTCGTATTTCAAGTGCGCAACATCCCGGCCGCGTTGTACAAGGCCATGGGTGGCTTTGCCACCAACGGCATCAACATGACCAAGCTGGAAAGCTACATGCTGGATGGCTCGTTCACGGCGACGCAGTTCTACGCGGATATCGTCGGGCACCCGGACGACCGGAACGTGCAACTTGCCATGGACGAGCTTGAGCACTTTACAACCAATGTCGAGATCCTGGGCGTCTACCCGGCAGCGCAACCGCGCGGTTGATGCGGGGTTGTCACGGTCGGGATGAATTGAATTCTGACCGCCGGAACCGCGAACCGCGCCCTAAGCCCCGTGCTTGTGGCGCTGCTCCAACTCGCGGGCAAACTCGCCCAAGCGGATCTGAAACTGTTTGCGGAACCGGGCCTGACCCAGCTTCATCGATTGCAGCAACAGCCGGGCGGGCAGGGATTTGGCGCTGAGCGACATTTCAACGCTCAGGCGGGTTCTGCGTTGTGACAGGGCCAGAAAATCAACCGTGGTGATGCCGCTCATACCTTTGCTGTTGGCTTCGAACCGCATTTGCGCGGGGCGGTCGCAATCGGTCATCACCACCGACATCTGACGCGGTTTGCCGCGCAGTTTGAACTCGGTCTCCCAGGTGGTCCCGGCCTCGACCGGGGCGTCTTGGGTCGTGCGCCGAACATCGATGCCGCGCCGCATGGCCATACGCTCGAACCGTTCGAAATCGGCAACCATTTCGAATACCGAATTGATCGGGGCTTCGATATCTTCGCGCGCTGAAAACTGCATGTCTGCCTTTGCTGCCTTTTGTCCAGTTTTTCCTTAGTCCAGCGTGTCCGCAAGCCAGTTTTGCAACAGAAAATGCGCGATGGCCCCTTTTCGAGCGGGCAGCAGGGTTGGATGCTCGCCTGCGAAAGCCTGCATTATTTCCGTTTTGCTGACCCACATCGCGTCTTCAATCTCGACCGGATCGATCACGATGTCACGCGACAGCGCCTCGCCCGCGCAGCCGAACATCAGCGAGGCCGGGAACGGCCAGGGCTGGCTGGACAGGTACGAGACCGCACCGACCGGCACGCCTGCCTCCTCCATCACCTCGCGCCGTACGGCGGCCTCAAGCGTTTCGCCCGGTTCGACAAACCCAGCCAGCAGCGAATACATCCCCTCGGGCCAGCCGGGCGAGCGGCCCATCAGCACCGCGTCACCATGGGTGATCAGCATAATGACAACCGGATCCGTACGCGGAAAATGCTGCGCGCCGCAGGTCGGGCAACTGCGCTGCCACCCGGCCTGCGAGATTTCACTGGGCGCGCCGCATTTGGCGCAGAATTTATGCGTTTCATGCCAGCCGATTACCGCCTTGGCCGTCGCCGCCAGTTCGGCATCAAGGGGCGACAGGCGGGTCATGATCCGGCGCAGCTCGGCAAAGACATGGCCTTCGGGCAGGTCGGGATGTTGCTGTTCGGTCCGGTCGACAAACGCGCCAACACCGGTCAGGTCCAGCCCTTCGGCGGCCCAGTTCGAAATATCCAGCGCAAACAAAGGGGCATCTGAAGCATCCAGCCCCAGAAAGATCGGGGCAGAAACAATCCCTCCGGGTCCACGTGTGATCAGGGGATGAGACATGGGCTGCAAAGCCAACCGATCCAGCCTGTCACCCTGCACCAGCAGTTTACCGCGCCACAGCAGAACACATCTGGCTGCCGGATCGCCTTGTGCTTGTGACAACTTCTCGGCGTCGCCCCGAATATGGGCCGCACGGTTCAGACCCGCGCCACCGAAAGTCACCTGTTCTGCATTTATCATCACCTGCCCCTTCGGCTTTGCTGACAGGGCTGCCATGACTGCCCCGGCGTTGCAATGGCCTTTCGCGGTGCCGGGCCATGCGCGGCCAGAGGCAATGCTTGCACAGGCCTGGAAACATTGGCATTAAGTCTACCAATTGTTGATTTTGATTTAGCACCAGCATCCAATAGTAGAATTCAAGAGTGAAAACTGGACCTTTTAGACCGGGTCAAACTGAAAGTTCGGATGTGCATATTCGTATTCTCGCGACAACTGATCTGCACATGAATCTGACCGGTTTCGACTATTACTCGGATCAGCCGGACCCCACGATCGGATTCACGCGAACCGCCAGTCTGATCCGCGCAGCACGAACCGAAGCAGACGGCGCACTTGTTTTGCTGTTCGACAATGGCGATGCGCTTCAGGGCACGCCGCTGGGCGATCAGGCGGTACAGGACCCTGACGGCCATCCAATGATGCAAGGGTTTGCGTCCCTGCACTATGACGCCGTCGGGCTTGGCAATCACGATTTCGGCTTTGGGCTGGAGGTGCTGGACACTGTTCTTGATCAGGCTCCATGTCCCGTCCTGTGCAGCAATATGCGCCGCCGGTCTGGGGTTTCGCAACGCTGGCAGGGCCATGCGGTGCTTGACCGATCGATTTCGCTGAACGGGCAAGACATTCCCATCCGCGTGGGCGTGTTGTCGGTTTTGCCCCCTCAGACCGCGCAATGGGAAGCGCATCATCTGGGCGATGACATCACGATCGCGGACTGTCTGAAAGCGGCGCGACGCACCGTGCAGACCCTGAAATCGGCGGGGTGTGACCTGGTCATCGCGCTGGCCCATTCCGGCCTCGGTCAGGTTCAGGATGTACCGGGGTTGGAGAATGCCGTGATCCCGTTGGCCGCCATTGACGGCATTGATGCCCTCGTGGCCGGGCACACACACCTGACCCTTCCCGGCAACGACCATCAGGGGCTGGCCCATGTCGACCCTGAGGCCGGATTGGTCCATGGCAAACCGGTTGTCATGCCCGGGTCTGCAGGAAGTCATCTGGGCGTGATTGATCTGAACCTGTCCCACTCTGCCGATCTCGGGTGGCAAGTCACCGACCAGCAGGTCGCGTTGAGACCGCTTCGCCAAAACAAACCCACCCCTGAAACGCCAGAGGATCCCGACATGGTCCGGCTTTTTGCACCCGTGCACGCCCGAACCCGCACCAAGATGGCCGAGCCGGTGGCGCGAATCGCACAACCGATGCACAGCTATTTCAGCTTTTGCGCCGTTGATCGGGGGTTGGCATTGGTGGCCTCGGCGCAAGCTGCTGCACTACGCCCCTATCTGTCCGGCACTGCACTGGCCAATTTGCCCATGTTGTCCGCCGTTTCGCCCTATAAATGCGGCGGTCGGTCCGGGCCGCGCTATTATACCGATGTCCCGGCGGGCGAGGTTTGTTTGCGCCACATTGCGGACCTTTACGTCTTTCCGAACGAGCTGAGGGCGGTGAAGGTCAGCGGCGCTCAGGTGCTGGACTGGCTTGAGATGTCGGCGGGTCTTTTCAACACCCTGCGTCGCGACGCCGAGACCGATCTGATCGACCCCGGTCGGGTTGGGTACAATTTCGACCTTCTATTTGGCCTGACCTACCAGATCGACCTGTCCTACCCGGCCCGGTTTGACGCTCGGGGGCAGTTGATCGACAATTCTCACCGCCGCATCCGGCAGGCCAGAATTGACGGGTCTACGCTTGACCCCAATCAGGATTTTGTGGTCGCGCTCAACAATTACCGCGCCAATGGTGGCGGGCATTTCCCGTTTGTGGAAACGGCTGAGCCGATCAACCTGCCCGCAATAGATATCAAGCGAATCCTCCGCGATTATCTGACCGGGAACCTGCCCGCCGACCCGCTGTCTCAGGCGGTTCATCCGTTTTCGTTCACGCCGCAGGCCGGGGTTCAGGCAATCCTCAGTACCGGGCCCGGCGCGCTGAAGTACCTGCCCGAATTGCAGAACTACGACCCTATCGTTCTGGACCCGGACCCGCAGGGGTTCGAACGCATCCGGCTGACACTCTGACGGGTTGCCATTTTCCCCAGGCTTCCCTATATCAAGCGCTGAGAGGTTGGCGCGGGCGAGCGCCTCGCCAACCTGGTCAGGTCCGGAAGGAAGCAGCCACAACGAGCCCCGCTTGGGTCGATGTCCAACCTCTCACCTTTCCCCCACGTATCCGCTCATCAGCACAATCAGGCAACCAACCGGGGCCAGATTGCCGAATTCCGGCGGGCAAATGCGCCGATATGGCCGATCTCTTTCACTCCGAACTCCTTGGGTGACAACAGGTGCCGCCGCGCGTCCGGCCCATACAGATCCACCAGACGCCATACGGCTTGTGGCGGGACGGTCTGATCGTCGTCGCTGGTGAACAGATCTACCGGAACACCCAGATCCGCCCAGCGCGCCAGTGGCAGTTTTTGCCCGATCTCAGGCACATAATTCAAAGGTGCGGTGCACCACCTGCGCCATTGCCAATAGACAGAGCCCGGCAGATCGGCACCGAACCCAATGGCTTTGCCGGGCAGATACCCCAGGGCTTTCACAAGCAGCGGTACATGCCCATGCCAGAACGCCCAGGCCAACCCCCGATAGGGCCATGGGTGATCGGACAGCGTCACCAACCCCGAGCAGACACAGATCATCCGGTCGATCTGGTCGATATCCGGCTGAATCGGCCCCAGCATTCCGCCGACGGAATGACCAATGCTCCACTGCCGGGCGTCGGGAAACCTTCGGCGCATCTCGGCCCGTGCTGCGGGCATATCGATCAGCGCCCAGTCCGACATCGTGACCTGCGAGTCGCGCATGGGGCCGGAAACAGAGTGACCGAAATCACGATAGTCATACGTCAGGCAGGCCATGCCACGCTCGGCAGCCAACCACCGGGCAAAGTGCTGGTAGTAGTCGCGCGGCACACCGGTCGCCCCGTTCAGAACCACCACCGTGTCGGGATCAGTAAAAGGCCGATACAGTCGCGCCGACAGCTGCGCCGGGCCAGCGGGAAACTGGAAATCCTCGATCTTCACGTGCTGCTGCGTGTCCAACATCGAACCTGCGGGCCTTTCTGAACCAATCGGTTTACCTGCCCAAGAGGCACAACAACCCGCAGCCGAGTCAACCCTGCTGCCACTTGACCACACGTCGCCTTAAACAAGGCATGTGGACGTGACCCCCAAAACCCCGCTTGACTCAGCAAGCGAACAGACGCTAGCGGTTGTGTGATGGTTTCCGATCCACACAATGGGTCGGGATGAAAAGGGAACACGGTGCGGTTCTGCCCGGTCAAACCGGAACGAACCAAGGCCGCGACTGCCCCCGCAACTGTAAGCGGTAAGCGATGCCGGAATGCCACTGGCCGAAAGGCTGGGAAGGTCGGCAAAGCGACGACACGCAAGTCAGGAGACCTGCCATCATCAACGTAACCGAAACTCGGGCGGGGTGTCCGGGCAGGTCCTGACAGCGCATAGCTGAACCGCCTGCCAACGCCCCCGTCCGCCGCGCGGAGGGCGCAGGATGATCTGGAAGACAAAAACCCACAAATACGTGGCGACCATTTGCCAACGCACAGGCGGGCCCTGCCCCGCAATGGCGCGTATGGCGCGCGCGCTGGCCGAGGCAATGAACAAGGCCGACCACGTCACCAGCGAAGGATTCGAAATCGAGGGCAGCAGCGACCTGACTCATTGCGCGCAAGGGTGCATGGCCCGCTTTCGCGCAGGACCTGAACAGATACGCATCTTCTGCGGGACCGAGGCGGACACGCCGATCCAAACGCTGGATACATATGCCGACCTGATTTTTGACGAGACATGCGCGGCCCTTCCGTCCGGGGCCTTGCCAAGAACACCTTGCGCCATGCTTGAGGTCTTGGCCCTGAGACCTTCAAGACCAGTCCAGGAACCGGCACGGGTATCAGCCTGAGCGCGCATCCAAAGGTGCGTGGGTCGCATTCGTGGCCCATGCCATCTGCTCGTCGGTTTCCACCGCGCAGGGGCGCAGGGCCCGCAACCGGGCCAGCGCCTTGTCTGCCGGTTCCCCGCATTCCAGCATCAGGCGCAAGACCACCATACCGGATCGCCCGCACCCACCCCGGCAATGCACCAGCACCCGGCCACCGCCGGACAAAGCCTGCCGCGCCGATGCGCTGACCGACCCCCACCGATCCTGAACGGCGCGCGGCGGGGCGCCAAAATCCTCGACCGGCAAATGAACCCATCTGCTGGCGCGGCCCTGAATGTCACTGCCAAAGGTCCGGGCCCCGTCCTGCAGCATCTCAACTTCCGTGGTCATCGAGATCACAAGACCGGGTTTCCAATCCGCAATAGTATCCAGATCGCCCGCGTAATCTCCGCCGCGTCCCGGCATCGAGGTCAGCGCAAGTGTTCCGCCTCCGACTTGCAGCGCGTAGACGACCAGTTGCGACATCAAAGATTTCCTCCCAAACCCAAGCCTGCTTGTAAAATGTGCTTCAAAAATACTGAGATTCCAGTTTACGCCGATCTCGGGTCTTTCCAAACCAAATTTCCCCGACCCTGCGGTGGACGCGGGCGGCAGCGGCCACTACGCTGCGACGACGTCCCGAATCCGCCAGAGCAGACATGACCGACACAGACAGCCCCGCCTATCAGGTTCTCGCCCGCAAATACCGTCCGGAAACCTTTGCTGATCTGGTGGGGCAGGATGCCATGGTGCGCACGCTTAAGAATGCGTTCGAAGCCGACCGCATAGCGCAAGCCTTTGTCATGACCGGCATTCGCGGCACCGGCAAGACAACCACGGCGCGGATCATCGCCAAGGGCATGAACTGCATCGGCCCCGATGGTGCGGGCGGCCCCACAACCGAACCCTGCGGCGTCTGCGAACATTGCACCGCGATCATGGAAGGCCGCCATGTCGACGTGATGGAGATGGACGCCGCCAGCCGTACCGGCGTCAATGATATTCGCGAGATCATCGACAGCGTCCGCTACCGCGCCGCCTCGGCCCGCTATAAAATCTATATCATCGACGAGGTTCACATGCTCTCGACCAGCGCCTTCAACGCGCTGCTCAAGACGCTGGAGGAACCGCCCGAGCATGTGAAGTTCATCTTCGCCACCACCGAAATCCGCAAGGTGCCGGTGACGGTTCTGTCCCGCTGCCAACGCTTCGACCTGCGCCGGATCGAGCCCGAGGATATGATCGGCCTGCTGCAAAAGATCGCCAGCGCCGAAGGGGCCGAGATTGCCGAGGACGCGCTGGCCTTGATCACCCGCGCGGCCGAGGGGTCTGCCCGGGATGCAACCTCGCTGCTGGATCAGGCGATCTCGCACGGGGCCGGGGAAACTACCGCCAATCAGGTCCGCGCCATGTTGGGACTGGCCGACCGTGGCCGGGTGCTGGACCTGATGGATATGATCCTGCGCGGCGATGCCGCCGGGGCCTTGACCGAGCTTAGCGCGCAATATGCCGAAGGGGCCGACCCGCTGGCGGTGCTGCGTGATCTGGCCGAGATCACCCATTGGGTCTCGGTCGTCAAAATCACGCCGGACGCAGCCGAGGATCCGACAGTATCCCCTGACGAGCGCGCCCGTGGCCAGCAGATGGCTGACGCCCTGCCCATGCGAGTACTGACCCGCATGTGGCAAATGCTGTTGAAGGCGCTGGAGGAGGTCTCGGCCGCCCCCAACGCCATGATGGCCGCCGAAATGGCAGTGATCCGTCTGACCCATGTGGCCGACCTGCCCAGCCCGGAAGAACTGATCAAACGTCTGCAGGATACACCTGCGCCACCAAATGGCGGACCGGGCGGCGGTATGCCGATCCACGGTAACGGCACGGCACCGGTTGAAGCGCGCGCAGCACCGACCTATGCGCCTGCGCCTCGCGGGGCAGGGGGTGCTCCGGTCGCGGCGCTGGCCCAGGACACGCAGGCCGCTTTGGCGCGCTATCCCAGTTTCGATCACGTTGTCGAACTGATCCGCGTCAACCGTGATGTGAAACTGTTGGTCGAGGTCGAAAATGGCGTGCGGCTGGTTTCCTATCAGCCGGGACGCATCGAGTTTACGCCTGCGCCGCAAGCCCCGACGGATCTGGCCCCACGGTTGGGCTCGGCCCTGCAGCGGTGGACAGGCAATCGCTGG
Organism: Ruegeria sp. AD6; assembly: GCF_056542325.1. NCBI lineage: Bacteria > Pseudomonadati > Pseudomonadota > Alphaproteobacteria > Rhodobacterales > Roseobacteraceae > Ruegeria > Ruegeria sp. AD6. The sequence continues at coordinate 52,127 of NZ_JBQFZQ010000012.1, forward strand.
GCCGTGTCGATTGTGTCCGATGGCGACGCGCCGACGATTGCCGAGATTCGCGACAGGGCGGAACTGGCGCTGAAAGAAGAAGCCTCGGAACACCCGCTGGTTCAGGCCGTGCTGGCACATTTTCCAAAGGCCAAGATCACCAGAATAGAAACCCCTGAACAACGCGCGGCACAGGTCGAAACCGAAGCCCTGCCAGAGGTCGAGGATGAATGGGACCCGTTCGAAGAGGATTAACTCGACCCCCGCCCCATGACCGAGGAGCCTGATGCGCACAACCCCGCTGCACCCCAAATTCGGCCTGATTGTTCATGACGTCGACCTGCGCGAGGTCACGCAGGATAACCTCTACCCCCAGATCCGGCACGCCTTCGAAACGCATTCCGCCCTGCTTTTTTCGGGGCAGAGCATCTCGGATGACGATCACATGCGTCTGGGCGAACTGTTTGGGCCGCTGGAAAACCGGGAACAGATGGCGGCGGGGCGCGATGTGGAGTTTCAGGTGTCTGAACTGTCCAATCAGACAGAGGACGGCTTGCGCGCCCGCGACGATCTGCGCCTGCTGGATTTGCAGGCCAATATGCTGTGGCACACAGACAGCACATTCCTGCCTACCCCTGCACTGATCAATATTCTGACCGCCCTCGTGGTCCCACCCAGCGGCGGCGAGACGGAACTTGCCTCGACACGCGCTGCCTGGGCCGAGATGCCCGGCCACCTGAAAGAACCGCTGCAAGACGCCATCATCTGGCACAGGCTGTCGCATTCCCGCATGAAAATCGATGCCGATCTGGCAGCCCTGCCCCGGATGACCCGCTGGCCCGATCGGCCCTGGCGGGCAATCTGGCCGAACCCCGTGACGGGCGAAGAGGCCCTGTTCATAGCATCCCACGCCTTCGCCATCGAAGGGCTGGGGCACAAGGAAAGCCAGGCCATTCTGGACGAGGCCATCGCCTTTTGCACCCGGCCCGAATATGTCTATTCGCATCAATGGACCGCGGGCGACGTCCTGATCTGGGACGAGCGGGCGACGCTGCACCGTGGGCGGCCTTGGGATTACAACCATCCGCGCACGTTGCGGTCGATCTGCTGTTCCGTAACCGAAACGGACGGGCTGAACCGCGTTCGCATGGTGTGATCCGATTCCCGGAACACTCCCGCGCCCGCCACGGGCCATCGGCTGACGCCGATGCCCCTGAGCGGCCTTGGGCCCGGCAGCGCGCGGGCAAGGCCCGCGCG
>NZ_JBQFZQ010000013.1:0-46310 GCF_056542325.1 Ruegeria sp. AD6
CAATCAAAAACCTCCGAATGCCCACCGTCTCTCCGATGCGTCTCCGCCGCTCCCGCCGCGTCCCGAGCGCCTCAGCAGCGCCGGTGAAGGGGTATTTACGGATTGGGCACGGGACCTGCAACCCCCATTTTGAAAAAACTTCACATTTCTCGGCAGAAACTTACCAATCTTAATGAAAACAACATGTTAGCTTAAAAAATCCCGTCAACAACGGTCTTCTCCATTCCTGGAAACACGGCAAGGAATGGCCATTCAGCGGAATCGTACCCAATGCTTGGTATGCGCCCGAGAGTCGGGCCAACAAAAACGCCGCCCGAGTCTCCTCGGGCGGCGCTATTCCTGCGATCAACGCGGAATTACTTCAGGTCGAAGCGGTCCGCATTCATCACCTTGTTCCAGGCCGAGACAAAGTCGCAGACGAATTTGCCCTCGGCACCGGCCTGACCATAGACCTCGGCCAGCGCCCTCAGTTGCGAGTTCGAGCCGAAGACCAGATCAACGCGGGTGCCGGTCCACTTGACCTCACCGCTGGCACGGTCGCGGCCTTCATAGACGCCTTTGCCCGACGGCTTCCATTCCGTGCTCATATCCAGAATGTTGGTGAAGAAGTCATTGCTGAGCGTTCCCACGCGAGCGGTGAACACACCATGCTTGCTGTCGCCGAAATTGGCACCCAGCACACGCAGCCCCCCGACAAGCACCGTCATCTCGGGCGCGGACAGGTTCAGCAATTGCGCGCGGTCGACCAGCAGTTCTTCGGGCGAGACGGTGTAGTCGGCCTTCTGGTAGTTGCGGAACCCGTCTGCGATGGGCTCCATCACTGAGAAGCTGTCCACATCCGTCTGTTCCTGCGTCGCGTCGGTGCGGCCCGGGGCGAACGGAACCTCGACATCCTGACCGCCAGCTTTTGCCGCCTGTTCGACACCAACAGCACCGGCCAGAACGATGATATCCGCCAGCGAAACTTTCTTGCCACCGGATTGCGCACCGTTGAACGCCGCCTGAACGCCTTCCAGCGCCTCCAGCGCCTTGGACAGTTTCATCGGCTCATTGACGTCCCAGTCTTTCTGCGGCGCAAGGCGGATACGGGCCCCATTGGCACCGCCGCGCTTGTCCGACCCACGGAAGGTCGAGGCCGAGGCCCACGCGGTCGAGACCAGTTCGGACACCGACAGACCAGTTGCCGCAATCTTGGCTTTCAGGTCGGCCACATCCGCATCGTCAATCAGGTCGTGATCCACAGCGGGAACGTTGTCCTGCCACAACAGCTCTTCGGTCGGGGCTTCCGGGCCGATATAGGCAGACCGCGGACCCATATCGCGGTGGGTCAGCTTGAACCAGGCGCGGGCGAAGGCATCGGCGAACTGGTCGGGGTTTTCATGGAAGCGTTTCGAGATCGGGCCATAGATCGGGTCCATGCGCATCGCCATGTCGGCGGTGGTCATCATGGTCTTGACCTTTTTCGACGGATCATGCGCCGCCGGGGCCATGTCTTCCTCTTTCACGCCAACCGGTTCCCAGATCCACGCGCCCGAGGGGCTTTTGGTCAGGTTCCAGTCATAGCCGAACAGCAGGTCGAAATAGCCATTGTCCCATTTGATCGGGTTCGCGGTCCACGCGCCCTCGATACCGCTGGTGGTGGTGTCGTCACCCTTGCCTGAACCGAACTTGTTGATCCAGCCAAAGCCCATGTCCTCGATCGGGGCGGCTTCGGGATCAGGGCCGACCAGATCGGGGTCACCCGCGCCATGCGCCTTGCCAAAGGTGTGACCACCCGCGACCAGAGCGACGGTTTCCTCGTCATTCATCGCCATCCGGCCAAAGGTGTCGCGGATATCGCGGCCCGAGGCCAGAATGTTCGGCTCACCATCGGGGCCTTCGGGGTTCACGTAGATCAGGCCCATCTGCACGGCAGCCAGTGGGTTTTCCAGATCACGCTCGCCCGAATAACGGCTGTTGGGGTTGTCGGTCGGGGCGAGCCATTCGGTCTCGGACCCCCAATAGATGTCTTCCTCGGGCGCCCAGATGTCTTCGCGGCCACCGGCGAAACCAAAAGTCTTGCCGCCCATCGATTCAATGGCGCAGTTACCCGCCAGAATCATCAGGTCGGCCCAGGAGATCTGGTTGCCGTATTTCTGCTTGATCGGCCACAGCAGGCGGCGCGCCTTATCTAGGTTGCCATTGTCCGGCCAGCTGTTGAGCGGCGCAAAGCGCTGGTTCCCGGTCGAGGCCCCGCCACGGCCATCCGCCGTGCGGTACGTCCCGGCGCTGTGCCACGCCATACGGATGAACAGACCACCGTAATGGCCATAATCCGCAGGCCACCAATCCTGCGAATCTGTCATCAGCGCATAGAGGTCTTCTTTCAACGCCTTCATATCCAGCTTCTGGAACTCTTCGGCATAGTTGAAATCCGCACCCAACGGGTTCGACGCGGGCGCGTGCTGATGAAGGATCGACAGGTTCACCTGGTTTGGCCACCAGTCCCGGTTCGACCGGGTCCCCGCGCCATGCATCACAGGGCATCCACCTGTTTTGGGGTTATCACTTCCGTCCATATCGATCTCCAATCCTGGCTCAGGTCTTGCGGCTTAGCGCGGTCAAAATTTACGCGACAAGATCACAGTAAGATGTCGCCGATGTCGTTTTCAATTTCCTGTCTTGGAAAACAGAACCTTGCGACACCGTGCACCTCAATCTCTGCCATCTCGCGTCGCGCCCGGTATAGCAAAACCGCGCCATGAGAATAAGTTTTGTTTTTGGATTGTTGTGATAGCTTTTTCCTATGGTGGGCCGCAGCTCGCCGGGGTTCCAACTTGACCTGGTTGTGAGCCGGGCACAGTTACCTAGTGTCAACAGTTGAAATGCTGATTGAAATTTCCCGTAAGTCGGGCACAGTCGGACCCATTCCCTTGCGTCGTTTGCCCGGACCCTTTGGCCCAGTTGGCGCAATCAATTGATAAAGGCACATAAATGGAATTTGACTACGTCATTGTAGGCGGCGGATCCGCAGGCTCGGTCTTGGCCAATCGCCTCAGCGAGGATCCCGACATAACGGTCTGCCTGCTTGAGGCCGGAGGAAAAGGGGACCATATCGGCATCCGTATGCCCGCCGCAATTGTCGCGTCTTTGCCGGGGCGTCCAAAGATCAGCAACTGGGCGTTTGAAACAGTTCCGCAACCCGGTCTGAATGGCCGCAAAGGGTACCAGCCGCGCGGCAAGGCCCTGGGCGGATCCAGTGCAATTAACGCGATGCTTTATATCCGGGGCCAAAAGCAGGATTATGACGGCTGGGCCGCGCAAGGCTGCACCGGCTGGGATTGGGACAGCGTCCTGCCCTATTTCAAGCGGGCCGAGAACAACGAACAGGGCGCGGATGAGATGCACGGGGACAGCGGCCCGCTGCAGGTGTCACATCAGAAAGAGCCGCGCCCCGTCACACATGCCTTTTTGGAAGCAGCCGAACAACTGCAACATCGACGCATTCAGGACTTCAACCGCGGCGACAATGAAGGCGTCGGACTGTATCAGGTGACGCAGTTTCACGACCCCGCCAGGAATGGCGAGAGGTGTTCCGCCGCAGCCGCCTATGTCCATCCGGTCATGGACCGCGCGAATCTGACCGTGATCACCCACGCTCATGCCAAAGAACTGACCTTACAGGACAAACGCGCAACCGGTGTGATCTACAAGAAGAAAGCCAAGGGCGCTGACCACTCGGTTTCGGCCAAACGCGAGGTCATTCTGTGTGCCGGTGCGCTGCAATCGCCGCAATTGTTGCAACTGTCCGGCATCGGTGCGGCGGACGAGCTGCGCCAGCATGGGATACCCGTCCGGCACGACCTGCCCGGTGTCGGTAAGAACCTGCAGGATCATCTGGATTTCATCCTGACCTATCGCAGCAAGGACACCGACAATTTCGGCATCGGCCTGATCGGCGCCGCCCGCCTTCTGGGTCACATATGGCGCTGGCGCAAAACCGGAGTGTCCATGGCTGCTACCCCTTTTGCCGAAGGCGCGGGTTTCCTGAAAACCTCAGCCGATCTGGACCGCCCCGATATCCAATTGCATTTCGCCATCGCCATGGTCGACGATCACGCCAGAAAGCTGCATTACGGCTATGGCTACAGCTGCCATGTCTGCAAACTGCGCCCCGAAAGCCGCGGCACTGTCGGCCTGCACAGCGCCGACCCCTTTGCCGCCCCCGCCATCGACCCGAACTTTCTGTCTGACGATCGCGATCTTGAGACGTTGATCAAAGGTGCTCGCATGATGCGCCAGATCATGGACGCCCCCGCACTGGCCAAATTCCGGCACTCCGAGATGTTCGGGACCGAAACAGCCAAAACGGATGCGGATTGGGAACGCCATATTCGCGACCGCGCCGATACGATCTACCACCCGGTGGGCACTTGCAAAATGGGCGTGGACGATATGGCCGTGGTCGACCCAGAATTGCGTGTGCGTGGGGTTCAAGGGCTGCGCGTTGTCGATGCTTCGATCATGCCGACGCTGGTATCCGGCAACACCAACGCGCCAACCATTATGATCGCCGAAAAAGCGGCCGACATGATCAAGGCCGCTCAGTAAGCGTTCATCAGCGCCTCTAGCCCGACCCGGTAATTGGGGTACAGCAACCGCACCCCAAGTTCATCCTTGATGCGGTTGTTTCGCACGCGCTTGTTCTCATTGTAGAAACTGCGCGCCATCGGGGTCAGGTCCGCCTCTTCGTACGAAACGGCAGGCGGCAGGGGCAGACCCTGAAGCTCGGCGGCATAGCCGATCACGTCCTGAGGCGGCACCGGCTCGTCATCGCAGACATTGTAGACCGCGCCGGGGTTGGGCGCGGCGATCGACGCCGCCAGAACCTGCGCGATGTCCTCCACATGGATCCGCGAAAACACCTGCGCCGGCTTGATGATCCGCCGCAATCCACCGCGTTTGAGCTTGGAAAACGGTCCGCGTCCGGGGCCGTAGATTCCGGCCAGGCGAAAGATGTGAACGGGCAGGCCGGGAATGGCCGACCATTGCTGCTCGGCCTGCAATCGCCAACGGCCCCGTTTTGCAGTTGGGGCAGGCGGCGTGGCTTCATCCACCCAATCGCCCTGATGATCCCCATAGATTGCGGTGGTTGACAGATAACCGACCCATTCAAACTGTCCCGCCCGCGCTGCGATCTCGTCGCCCAGCGCCTTCAGAACCGGATCGCCCTCCTCGCTTGGCGCGGTCGAGATCAACATATGCGTGACCCCATCCAGATCCGGCACCTCACCGGGCCAGACCATCGGTTCTGCGCCCGACGCCCGAATTGCATCGGCACCGGCCTCATCCCGTGTCGTGCCGATCACGCGCGACCCGTCCGCCGTCAGCCTGCGCGACAGCGCCTGCGCCGAATACCCATGTCCAAAGGAAAAAAGCGTCTGTGTCATACCCCCTAGATGATCCGAGCCGGTCCGGGATGCAAGCGCCGCATAGACGCACTTGATTCGAATCCCCTCATGCGCCTTTCTTTTGGGTATGAGCCAGAAAACACCCGACCTGCACACCGCCTATGCGCTGACCTCGCCCGAGGACAACAAGCGTCTTTATGCCGAATGGGCGGGCGATTATGACGACAGCTTCGCCGCGCGTGAGGATTATCAGCTTCACATCCACACCGCCCGCGCCTTTGTCAGTGCCTTCGGACAAGGCCCGGTGCTGGATGTGGGCGCAGGAACAGGCCTCTGCGGTGCGATTCTGGCCGGGTTGGGCGTCGGCCCCATCGATGCCACGGATATCAGCGCCGAAATGCTGGACCAGGCCATGCGCAAGGACATTTATCGCGACGCCATCGAAGCCGACCTGAACCACGGTATCCCGGTGCCGCGCCACAGCTATTCCGGCATCGTATCCTCAGGCACCTTCACCCACGGCCACCTTGGACCCGAGGTACTGCCCGCCCTATTGCGTGTCGCCCGCCCGGGCGCCCAGTTTGCGCTCTCGATCAATGCCAGACATTTCGAAAAACTTGGGTTCGCCGACGCGCTGCACCAACTCGCGCACGACCGCATCCGCAACCTGACCCTGCCCGAGGTCCGCATCTACGGCGACCTCGCCGCTGGCCCCAACAAAGACGACACCGCGTTCATCGCCCTGTTCGAGCGCAGCTGATCCGCCCTTCATCTGGCCAAAAAGTATCCCGGGGGAGGCGCGGCGTGCCGCGACGGGGGCAGAGCCCCCTATCGCCCCTTCCAAACCGGATCGCGCTTTTCGGCAAAGGCGCGCGCGCCTTCCAGATTGTCCTCGGACCCATACAGCACATCCACGCTGGCCAATTGCCGCCTGGTGATCCGATTCATCACATCCTGAAACTTGGCATCCTCGGCTTCGCGCACAATCTCCTTGATCGCCGCATAAACAAGAGGTGGGCCGCTGGCCAGCAACCGGGCAAGTTCCCACGCGCGGTCCATCAACTGATCTGCGGGCACGACCTCATTGACCAGCCCCCAACGATGGGCTTCTTCCGGGTCGAACCAACGCCCTGTCAGCAGCAGTTCCATCGCGATGTGATAGGGAATGCGTTTGGGCAGCTTGACGCTGGCCGCATCAGCCACAGTGCCCGAGCGGATCTCGGGCAGGGCAAAGCTGGCGTTTTCCGAGGCGATGATCATGTCGGCGCTCAGCGCCAGTTCCAGACCGCCACCGCAGGCAATGCCATTGACTGCTGCAATCACCGGCTTGTTCATATCGCGCAGTTCCTGCAACCCGCCGAAACCGCCAACGCCGTAATCTCCGTCCACCGCATCACCATCGGCTGCGGCCTTCAGATCCCAGCCGGGGCAAAAGAACTTCTCGCCGCCCCCGGTCAGGATCGCAACGCGCAGTTCGGGATCGTCCCGAAAGTCGCGAAACACCTCGCCCATGATGCGGCTGGTGGCCAGATCGATCGCGTTGGCCTTGGGCCGGTCCAGAATGACTTCGAGAATGGCACCGTCGCGACGGGTTTTGATCGGACTCATGAACTTGCCTTTCGGATCAGCGCATCCACCGCAACCGCGCCCTCGGCGGTGCAGATCAGCGGGTTAATCTCAACTTCTTCAACTGTCGCGGCATTGGCAATGACATAGTTCTGAACGGCCTCGACCGCGTCCAGAATTGCGTCCATATCGGCAGGCGGTTTGCCCCGGTACCCGGCCAGCAGCGGCGCGCAGGCCAGTTTGCCCAACGCCTGCTGAACCGTCGCGCGCGAGGACGGGATCAGAACCGAAACCGTATCGCGCAGAATCTCGGTCAGCACCCCTCCGGCTCCCATGGTCAGCACATAGCCATGCGCCGGGTCTCGTGTGACCCCGATCAATAGCTCGGCTACCCCGCCTGTCGCCATTTCCTCGATCAACACCGTCTGGGTGCCAATCGACTTCGCGGTCTTGGCTAGATCGCAGGACAAAACCCCAAGACGCACCGCGTCATGTTCCGACTTATGCGCCAGCCCGACGCCCTTCACTGCAAAGGGGCCAACCAGTTCACCGGCCACGCACCCCACGTCCTCAACTGCAACCACCCGGTTGCGAGGGATGGGCAAGCCAAACGCGGCCAAAGCCGACTTGGCCTCAGCCTCGGTCAGCACATAATCAGCAGCTGCATCCGCAGGCAACAGCACCGGCTCTGACAGTTCCGGCAACGGTCGCGCCGCCGCTTCGACAGAGGACAGCGCCTCATGAAGGCCCGAGAACGGAACAACCCCACCTTCCAACAGACGCTGCGCAACATGTTCGGGCATCAACTCGGGCAGGGTCGCGGTCACTGCAAAAGGTCGCCCGGTCTGCGCCACACAGTTCAGCGCTGCCTGTGTCGCGCACGCCCAATCCGTCGGATCCGTATGCGGATAATCGACAATCGCCATGGTCAGCGCCTTATCCGGCCCGGTCATCCCGGACCACGCACGCGTCATCGCATCCGTGTCCCGCCAGATATAAGTGTGGTAATCCAACGGGTTGGCCAGCGCCACCATCGGGCCAAGTGCGGCGCGCAGATCCGTGCGCTGCTGGTCCGTCAACGGTGGGAAATGCAGGTCACGCCCTTCGGCCATATCTGCCGCCAAACTCGCCTCGCCGCCTGAACAACTGATCGAGGCCAGCCCGTTGCCGTCCAAACGCCCGGTGACATGCAGCAGTTTGAGGCATTCCAGAAAACTCGGGATATCGTCCAGCCGGGCAATCCCCAGACGACCCAGGAAAGCCTGCGCCCCGGCATCCCCACCCGCCAGCGACGCCGTATGCGAAATCGTGGCCGCCTGCGCGTGGTCCGAGCGGCCCATTTTCAACGCGACAACAGGAACATCCCTTTCGCGCGCTTTCCGCGCCAAGGCTTCCCATTTCCGCAAATCGCCAAATCCCTCGATATGGACGCCAATCGCGGTGATCCGGTCATCGTCCAAAAGGGTCGAGGCCACATCCGCCTGATGCGTCTGCGCCTGATTCCCACAGGTCAGCATGAACGCCAAAGGCAGGGCCCGGCGCTGCATCGTCATGTTGATCGAAATGTTCGAGCTTTGGGTCAGGATCGCCACACCGCGATCCACAGGGCGCATCCCGTGCTGATCCGGCCAGACTGCCGCGCGCTCCAACCCGTTGACGAACCCATAGCAGTTGGGCCCGAGGATCGGCATATCCCCCGCTGCCGCAACCAGCTGCGCCTGCAAATCAGCGCCCTGATCATCCTCGGCCCGCGCCTCGGTAAAGCCGGACGCAAAGCACACAGCGCCACCTGCCCCCGCCGAGGACAAAGCCGCAACGGCCGAAATCGTCGCGTGCCGGTTGATACCGATAAAGGCCACGTCCGGCGGGGTGGGCAGATCTTCAATCGTGGCAAAGGCGGGCATACCCGCCACTTGCTGCGCCTTGGGGTGAACCGGCCAGATGTCCCCGGAGAACCCGAACTTTCGGGCCTGATTGATCACTTCCGCGCACCAGGCCCCGCCGCCGATCACGGCCATGGACGCAGGGTTCAAGACACGCCCGAGTGGCCTCATGCGCCCAGCGCCCTCAGCAGGTCCCGGCTGATGATATGGCGCTGGATCTCGCTGGTGCCGTCCCAGATACGCTCGACCCGTGCATCGCGCCAGAACCGTTCCAGCGGATAGTCATCCATCAGACCCATACCGCCGTGTACCTGTATTGCGGCGTCCGTTACCCGCGCCAGCATCTCGGATGCATAAAGCTTGGCTGACGCAATCTCGCGATTCGCGGGCAGCCCTTTATCCAGCCGATCCGCCGCCGCCAGCGTCAGCAGGTCCGCCGCATCGATTTCGGTGATCATGTCGGCGATCTGGAAGGACACGCCCTGAAACTTACCGATCTTCTGGCCGAATTGTTCGCGCGTCGCCGCGTAATCCAGCGCGTAGTCAAAGGCCCGGCGCGCGCGTCCCACGGACATGGCCGCAACGGTAATGCGCGTGGCGTAGAGCCAGGTGTTCATCACCTCGAACCCGCCATCGACCTCGCCCAGAACCTGCGCGTCGGGCAGACGGCAATCGTCGAAATCCAGAACCATGTTCTTGTAGCCGCGATGGCTGACCGACTTGTACCCATCCCTGATCGTGAACCCCGGCGTGCCGCGATCCACCAGAAACGCGGTGATCCGCTTTTTCGGCCCTTTGGGCGTCTGATCCTCACCCGTCGCGATGAAGACGATGATGAAATCCGCGTGTTCGGCCCCCGAGATGAAGTGTTTGGTGCCATTGACCACCCAGTCCCCGCCATCGCGCACGGCGGCGCATTTCATGCCCCGCACATCCGAGCCTGCACCGGGTTCGGTCATCGCCAGCGCATCCATCCGCTCACCGCGAACGGCGGGCATCAGGTAACGCTCGACCTGCTCGCCTTCGCAGGCCATCAGGATGTTCTGCGGACGCCCGAAGAAATGGTTCAACGCCATCGAACCGCGCCCCAGTTCACGTTCGACAAGCGCAAATTCCAGATGGTTCAGACCGGCGCATCCGACGCTTTCGGGAAAGTTGCAGGCGTAAAAGCCCAACTCGATGGTCTTGTGCTTGATTTCTTCCGCAATCTCATGCGGGACTTCGCCGGTGCGTTCGACCAGCTCTTCATGCGGGTAAATCTCGTTCTCGACAAAGCTGCGCACGGTCGAGGCGATCATCTCCTGCTCGTCGGACAGGCCATATTGCATCTGAATTCTCCACATCTGGTCGTGCGCGTATCGTGACCGGGGTTGAGAAACACCTCGTGCGAGATTAGACGTTTATCATGCAGAAATGGACTAAATCCCCCTCTGCACCGCAGCAAATCGGTGTGCTTCTGTTCGAGGGATTCTCGAACCATTGTCTGGCCAACACGGTTGAACCGTTGCGGGCCGCCAATACGCTGTCGGGGCGCAATCTGTATCAGTGGCGGTTTCTGTCGCTGACCTCGGGGCCGGTAACCTCATCCTCGGGCCTGCAGGTGGCGCCTCATGGCCCGTTGCAAACCGCCAACGGCGACACCCTGATGGTGATGCCGTCTTATGGGTTTCGCACCCATGGCAACTGGCAGACGCAGGTTGGGCTGCGGTCCGCGGCCGAACGCTATGACACGCTGGCCGGGCTGGACACCGGAAGCTGGCTGTTGGCTTTGGCGGGCTTGTTGGACGGGCACCGCGCGACGATTCATTGGGAGGAGCTAACAGGCTTCACCGAACGGTTTCCCGACATCGAAATCGTGCGCGAAAGATACGTGATCGATCGCAACCGCATCACCTGTTCCGGCGCGATGGCCGCCTTTGATCTGGTTCTGCACCTGATCGGCCGGGATCAGGGGCAGGCACTGGCGCTGGAAGTGGCGCAATTGTTCATGACCCGCGATTCCGCCCGATCGCATGAGGGCGGCGCAGGTGCGACCAGCGGCTATGTCAACAAGGCTTTGGCGCTGATGCAGGAACATCTGGAACGCCCGTTGCCGATCTCCGAAATTGCCAGCCGGGTGGGTCGGTCGCAAAAGGCGCTTTCGGTGCGGATGCAGGCCGAGTTGGGGGCCGGGCCCGCGCAAGTCTATCGGCGTCTGCGGCTGAACCTTGCCCGCAAGCTGGTGGCCGAGACGGATTTGACCATAGGTGAGATCGCCCTGCGCGCCGGGTATGACGACCCCAGCGCGCTGACACGGGCATTCAAGGCCGAGTTCACCATCACCCCCCGCGCGCTGCGTCTGTCGCAGACACGGGGGTAAGTTCGGTTATCCAAACATCCGCTTTTTCCGGGCCCGCGTGTCGGCGGTTGCTTCGGGGGATCCGTCATTGAACGTCCCGAACCAACGGTCCCACGGCATTTCCTGATTGCCATAGTTACATTCGTAGTAGCGGTGGTGCAGCTGGTGATAAAACGTGCCCAGCGCCAGACGTTTTTTGTCTTTGATCAGCAGCTCTTCATAGCCCGTATGGCTCATCGCGGCTCCGGCGCCCTGAAACACGATGTGGAAATACAGATGAATGGGGTGCGAGGGCACGATCCAGTGGATGCAGAGCGTTGTCAGGTAAAAGAAATGCTCGACCGGGTGCATCGACAGGCCGGACCACGGCCCGATATTGACGTTCCGGTGATGCAGGCTGTGGACCTTCTTATACAGAAACGGCTGATGCAGCAGCCTGTGCACCCAATAGAAATGAAAGGCCGACCACATGGGGATCAGGATCAGCCACAGCACAAACCAGACCGGGTTTTCGGCGAAGGTGATGACCGGCACATATCCGTTGGCCATCAGCCACATCGTCACCACCTGAAACCCGGTCAATTGCAATACGCCTGACCCCAAAGACCAGAACATGTTGTCCTTGACCTGATCGCTGAAGCTCCACAGCGCGTTGTTTCTGCCCTGCTCTCGACGTTCAAACTTCAGCTTCTTGCCTTGCGACTTGCGGATATAGAAATACCAGTGCAGCCCGCCAGCCACCGCGAAGATCATTGCGAAGTTCACCAGCCAGATCTGAAATATCCAACCAAAGGCAAATGTTTGCGCGGTCTCAAGCGACGGATAAAAGAACGCCCACAGCGCGACCGCGAGGGCCAGCATCAATACCCGCTCGCTGAGCGTCAGCCAGTTTCTGGCCACCCAGCCCAGCAGGAAGGCCGGGCGCGGCGGCCACTGGAAAATGGATGGGTTCCGAAGCGGCAAATCCGGGTGATAGTTCCACTCTTTGCTCATGTCCTGCATCGGTGCGTTGTCCGACATGTCAGCTTTCCTTTGTCGCGCTGGTTTTCACACCCGGTCCTGCCGCCAGCGGGGATCGGGTTGGGCGGGTTGACGCCTTGATCAGGTTGCGTAGTCCGAGCCTTCGGCGTCCAGAACCGCTTTGATCTCGCGCAGATGCGCCTCGGCCTGACCGGGATAGTCATCCAGTTCCTGCGCGGTCTTTTCGGCGATCTCATCGGACAGTACGCGCAGGGGCTGGCCGGTTTGCAGCGCGCGAATATAGGTTTCGGCAGCGCGTTCGAAATAAAACAGCCGGTTGAACGTGTCCGCAGGGTCGCTGCCGATGATCAGAACACCGTGGTTGCCCATGATCATGACCTTTTTCTTCGGGTCCGACAGCATCGAGGCGCAGCGTTCCCCTTCGCTGTCAAACGCCAGCCCGCCGAATTCCTCGTCAATGACATAGCGGTTGTAGAACGTGGCGGTGTTCTGATCGATCGGAGGAAGATTGCTGTCGGCCAGCGAGGCCAGAACCGTGGCGAAGATCGAATGCACATGCATCACGCAGCGGGCATGGGCGCAATGGCGGTGGATCGAGCCGTGCAGGCCCCAGGCGGTCGGGTCCGGCGCGCCGGGCAGGCTCATCACCTTGGGGTCATTGGCATCCAGCAACAACAGGTCCGAGGCGCGGATTCGGCTGAAATGCATCTGATTGGGGTTCATCAGGAACTGCGTGCCGTCGTCATTCACCGCCAGGCTGAAATGGTTGGCCACGGCCTCGTGCATGTTCAGACGCTCGGTCCAGCGGAAAGTTGCGGCCATATCGACACGCTCGGACCAGTGGTCGATATTGGGGCGAAGATTGGCGACACTCATGGAAACGCTCCTTTGGCGGCTGATCTTGGCAAAGCCTGCCTTGCGCCGGGGTGTTTGACCAACAAATAATTTTCCCCCGTTCCATTAGTAGAACTTATGCCAGAGTTATGTTGGTTCGATTCACCCCTATTGCGTTCAGGTTCGGTTCGCACATCTATGGACGTTTGCGCCAATTGAGGTCGGCGCAAGATCGGGGCGGGGGACCTCCCGCCCATCGTCGCGGCCCCTTGCGGGGCAGCTTCTCTGGTTGGGCCGGGCAGCGCTGGCGCGCTGCGGCCGTGCCATATGATGATTTCATGATACGGGATTACCGGGGTTGCACCTGACCGCGCATTCGGGAAAGTTGAGCCATGGAATACTCACCTTTCCCAAGCTGGCCCGATGTCGCCCCTCGTTTGATTGCCGTAGCAGCCGGTCGCGAGGCGGCAGATACGGTCATTCGCGGTGGCATCTGGGTGAATGTGCACAGCCGCGAGCTGTTGCCGGAACATTCCGTCGCCATTGCCGAGGGGCGGATTGCCTTTGTCGGACCTGACGCCGGGCACTGCATTGGCCCCGACACCCAGATCATCGAGGCGCAGGGGCGCTATATCCTGCCCGGTCTGTGTGACGGTCATATGCATATCGAATCCGGCATGCTGACCCCGGCCGAATTTGCGCGGGCCGTGATCCCGCATGGCACAACCTCGATGTTCACTGATCCGCATGAGATTGCCAATGTGCTGGGTCTGGACGGTGTGCGCATGATGCATGACGAGGCGCTGCTGCAACCGGTGAATATCTTCACCCAGATGCCCTCTTGCGCGCCCTCGGCCCCCGGATTGGAAACGACCGGCTATGAGATCACGCCCGAGGATGTGTCGGAAGCAATGAACTGGCCGGGGATCATCGGGCTGGGCGAGATGATGAATTTCCCCGGTGTCATCCACGGTGATCCAAAGATGCTGGCCGAAATAGCGGCCACCCAGCGCGCCGGGAAAACGGTGGGCGGGCATTATGCATCGCCTGATTTAGGGCCTGATTTTGCAGCCTACGTCGCAGGTGGGCCAGCGGATGACCACGAAGGCACCTGCGAGGCTGACGCGATTGCGCGCGTGCGACAGGGGATGCGGTCGATGATGCGCCTGGGCTCGGCCTGGTATGACGTGGAAAGCCAGATCACTGCCATCACTGAAAAGGGGCTGGACCCGCGCAATTTCATTCTGTGCACGGATGACTGCCACTCGGGCACGCTGGTCAATGAAGGCCACATGAACCGGGTTGTGCGCCACGCGATTGCCTGCGGCTGCGATCCGCTGGTGGCGCTGCAAATGGCCACGATCAACACCGCCAGCCATTTCGGGCTGGAGCGTGAGATCGGCTCGGCCACGCCCGGGCGGCGGGCCGACATTATCCTCAGTTCCGACCTTAGCACGCTGCCGATTGAGACGGTGATCGCCCGGGGGAACGTTGTGGCCGAGAACGGCGTCATCACCGTGGACTGCCCACATCTGAACTGGCCCGACAAGGCACGCAACACGGTGCATTTGGGGCATAACCTGACCTCAGGCGATTTCGAAATCAAACCGCCTGCGGGCGCGAACAGGGTTCAGGCCAACGTCATCGGCGTTGTCGAGAATCAGGCCCCGACCAAAGCGCTGAAGGCAGAGCTGCCGATCATCGGTGGGCTGGTCGAGGGTGAAGGCGATGTCTGCCAGATTGCATTGGTGGAACGGCACCGCGCCACGGGCGGCGTGACAAACGCCTTTGTCTCGGGCTTTGGCTATCAGGGGAAAATGGCCATGGCCTCGACCGTGGCGCATGACAGCCACCATATGATCGTCGTGGGCACCGACCGCGATCAGATGGCCCTTGCCGCAAACCGTCTGGCCGAAGTTGGCGGCGGGATCACCCTGTTCCGCGACGGGCAAGAGATTGCGCTGGTCGAACTGCCCATTGCCGGTTTGATGTCCGACAGCCCCGCCACGCAGGTCGCGGCGAAGGCGGAACAGATGGTCGAGGCGATGAAGGCCTGCGGATGCCAACTGAACAACGCGTATATGCAGCACTCGCTTCTGGCGCTGGTCGTGATCCCGGAACTCAGGATATCCGACCTGGGGCTGGTGGATGTGCGGACATTTGAAAAGATAGACCTTCTGGAACCACTGGCATGACAACAATAAAAACACCTGACGCACCAAAACCGGAACAATTCACCGACCCGGACGCCGCCGTCGCGCGGCTGGAGCTGCTGTATAAGCAAGCCACAGAGTTTCTGTGCGACAGCTTTGCCTCGGCCCTGCAAAGCGGCGCGCCGTCTGAACGATTCAGAGCATATTACCCGGAAATTCGTATCAAGACGTCCTCTTACGCACAGGTCGACAGCCGGCTGAGCTTTGGTCACGTGTCCGAGCCCGGCATCCACGCAACAACCGTGACGCGGCCTGATCTGTTCCGGTCCTACCTGACGCAACAGATCGCTTTGCTGATCAAGAACCACGACCAGCCGGTGACCATCGGCGCATCGGACACCCCGATCCCGGTGCATTTCGCAGTGGCCAACAACCCCGATCTGGTGGTTCCGCATCAGGGCGCGGCCGGGTTCACCCTGCGCGACGTGTTCGACGTGCCGGATCTTACCACCACCAATGACGACATCGTCAACGGCGTGCATGACCATGATGAGGTCGGCCCGCTGGCCCTGTTCACTGCGCAGCGCGTGGATTATTCGCTGGCGCGCCTGTCGCATTACACAGCCACCGACCCCAGCCATTTCCAGAACCACGTTCTGTTCACCAACTACCAGTTCTACGTTTCGGAGTTCGAGAATTACGCGCGCGAACAACTGGCTGATCCGAACAGCGGCTATACCAGCTTTGTCTCGACCGGGAATGTCGAGATCACGACCGCGGACGCGACGCTGGAGCAGCCTTTGAAACTGCCGCAGATGCCGACCTATCACCTGAAACGGGCTGATGGCTCGGGGATCACGTTGGTCAACATTGGGGTTGGCCCGTCGAATGCCAAAACCGCGACCGATCATATCGCTGTTCTGCGCCCCCATGCCTGGCTGATGGTCGGGCACTGCGCCGGTCTGCGTAACACGCAGGCGCTGGGGGATTTTGTTCTGGCCCATGCCTATCTGCGCGAAGACAAGGTGCTGGACGATGACCTGCCCGTCTGGGTTCCGATCCCGCCATTGGCCGAGATTCAGGTGGCGTTGGAACATGGCGTGGCCGAGGTTACCAAGCTTGAAGGGTATGAGCTGAAGCGGATCATGCGCACCGGCACAGTTGCCTCGGTCGATAACCGCAATTGGGAACTGCGCGATCAATCCGGCCCGGTGCAGCGGCTCAGCCAATCCCGCGCGATTGCGCTGGATATGGAAAGCGCCACAATCGCCGCAAATGGCTATCGATTCCGGGTGCCCTACGGCACTTTGCTATGTGTGTCGGATAAGCCGCTGCATGGGGAATTGAAGCTTCCCGGCATGGCCTCGTCCTTCTATACGACGCAGGTCAGCCGCCATCTGGCGATTGGAATACGAGCGATGGAACACCTGCGCGGTATGCCGCTAGAGCGTTTGCACAGCCGGAAATTGCGGTCTTTCGACGAAACAGCCTTCCTGTGACGCAAAAAAGCAACGAAATCCCCATATTTTTAGGGGTTTCAGCGCTACTATTCGTTGTGTTCGCCCACAATATCCCGTTACAGTTACGCGGTGAGGCCCTATTTATCGGGCACGTTAAGGAGACCAAGAAATGGCAAAGCCTATGACAAAGACTCAGCTGGTTGCTGCTCTCGCTGAGGAAATGGGAACCGACAAGAAATCCGCAAACTCCGCGCTGGAGGCCATCACCGGCCTGATCACCCGCGAAGTTTCGGCTGGCGGTGCCGTCACCCTGCCCGGCGTTGGCAAAATCTACTGCCGCGAACGCCCCGAGCGCATGGTGCGCAACCCCGCCACCGGCGAGCAGTTCAAGAAAGAAGCCGACAAGGTGGTCAAAATGACCATCGCGAAGGCACTGAAAGACAGCGTGAACGGCTGATTTCAGCTTTCACCGCGAAATGATTGAGGGCCACCGGTTGGGGGCCCTTTTTCAATGGAAATTGTGAATTTTCTGTTTCATGCAACGCAATCTTTAGATCAAAAAAGGATCAGCCAAAGTGTTTGTTCCAGCAGGAACCCGAGTACGATACGACGGTTTGGTAGACAGCGGACCAGAATATGGATTGGTCGTACATTGTTGGTACGACGAAGAAATGGATATTCATGATTGTTATGTTGCTTTCTTCGGGAAAAGCGAGCCGGTCGGGAAGCCACACGATAAACCCTATATCCTTCGGTATGCGTCCACATCACTGGTGGTGTTAGACGACCAACCACGAAATCCCTGAAAGGCAACTGATTTCAGTCTTTACGGACAATGACGAAGGGCCGCCGGTTGAGGCCCTTTTTTCAATGGAGGCTCAGCAGAACCTCCAGGTCGCGACGGCTGAGACGTTCCATCAGGGCACGCTCTTCTGCTGTTAGGCGTGCGTTTTTACGGATGTATTTCTCCAGATAGGCCGCAATGTCACTGGTGGGTCGGTAGTAGAGATCGGGATCAGATGCGCTGAGCACCTCAATCAGACGCAACAGAGTTTTCTTCTGCTTTTCTGCATCCAGATCTTTTCTGTTTTCTTCCAACATTGCAAAGCTTTCCCGATTTCCCGGGGAGAAGGATAGCGCGCAGCCACCCGCTTCCAAGCCCCGGGGAAAAGAAAACGGGCGCCCATCGAGGCGCCCGCTATTTGCTTCGTGTGGTTCGGATCAGTGAACCGTCTCGACCTTGTGGAAGTCCAGATCGCGGCCTTCGGGCATTGAATCGATGCTCAGCACCTCTTTGCGCTTGGTGATCAGGATATAGACCACGCAAGCCAGATAGAGGCCGACCACAACCGCGCCGATCCACTGGATCTGCAGCCACTGGCTTTGGAACAGCAGGGTCAGGATGAACAGCATGGCAACGTTGCCCGCCACGTAAGGCAGCTTGCCGAACCGTTCGACCGTCATGTTCAGGTTGTCCGTGTACAGGCGGATCAGCGAGTCCAGCGAGTTGATCACGAAGGTCACGCCCACGATCACCATGGCGATATTGGTGATGCCCGCCGTGTCGATGCCGTTCAGGTGGTAGTAGTAGAGAACGGTGAACCAGATCCCCAGCGGGATCGACGGGAAGATCAGCAGCGCCGCCAGCAATTGCCATGTGGTCAGACCACCGACAAAGCGCGAGGTGAACTGGCCGATCATGATCGACCATGCAAACCACCAGAACAGGTAGAAGGCGTGATAATCGGTCAACGGCAGGACGAACTTGTGGATATTGGCAAAATACGCGCCGATATTGCTGCCGGTTTCAAAGAACCCGGTCAGGCCCATGCCGCCTGCAATCCACATGCCGATGATCAGCGACAGGAACAGGAAGGTCGAGCCCACCGACAGGATCCGCACGTATTTCAGGTCGGTCGACGAATAGGCCGCCGCCAGAATCACCACGAATACAATGACATAGAAGGTCGTCACCACGGATTGACCATCGCCGATTTCGGGAATGTAGCCGGGCAGATAGATCAGGAACAGGCTGGCGGTGAAGGCACAGGTGCCGATGATCACCACGTTGTTGATCAGTTTGACCAGCGGGATCTCAAAGAACTTCACACGCGGTTCGATCACGCAGAAGTAGAAGGCCGTCAGGAAATAGAACGCCCAGATCAGGAAGCCCCAGAACCCGAACTCGATCGCCAGCGGGTTGGCGAAGGCGTAGGCCGGCTCTTCAGCATAGCCGCCGAACTCGGTCAGGGGGAACATGATCAGGCCAACGTCCAGCCCGGACGTGAACAGGATCGCGATAAAGGTGAACAGGTGGACGGGGGTGACGCCGACACAGCGCAGGTTCCACCATTTCACCACGAAGAAAGCGACCAGGCCCAGGGCCAGCAGGACGCCGAAAGATAGAATGTACTCCAGTAGCACTGACACACCTCCCTTATTTGGTCAGATCGCACCCTTGTATGTTTAATTGGCTGGTCAATCAACAAAAATGGACGAAATGATCGTTTCGGCCAATTATTAGCCGATCTGATCCCACTTTGGGATCAGAAAACGCAGTTTAAGTTTGGAAGGTTCAGGGCCGAGGTGTTCAGCGCAACATGCCTTCGACCTTGGTCAGCAATTTGCGCGAATCCGGCCTGACATTCGACCCGTAGGTGGCGGCAACTTCGCCCTCAGGATCGATCAGGATCTTGTTGAAGTTCCAATTGGGCACAAAGCCCGTCTGCTGGGCCACAGCCTTGTAAAACGGATGCGCATCCCCACCCGTGACCGGCGTGATATCGGTCATTGGCAGGGTCAGACCATAGTTCATCTCGCAGAACTGTTTGACCTCATCTGCGGAACCCAGCTCCTGATTGAAAGAATCCGAAGGGACGGCCAGCACCACCAGACCGCGCGGCGAATACGCCTCGTGCACGTCCTGCAAGGCGGCATATTGGCCGGTGAATCCGCATTGCGAGGCGGTGTTGACCACCAACACGGGTTGCCCGCGCCAATCCTCGATGGACAAAGTGCCGCCATCAATCGACGCAAACTCGCCGGTTAGCGGGGCCGCCTGAACGGACCGCCCCACCAGAATCAATGCGGTCAAAAGCAGTAATCTGAGCATGGGCTGTCCTCCTTTTGTTAATAATACGCCTGAAACCGACCTGCAGATCACTTGCACGAAGCCGAGAGGCGGTTGAAATATGCCTTTGCATTCGCGGCCCCGCACCCCAATTATTGGCTCAAAGAAACAAGACCCGGAGACGCCATGACCCGCTATACCAAAGACCCCGAGGCCATTGCCGCTCTTTCCCCCGAAGAATTCCATGTAACCCAGCGCAACGGCACCGAGCGCCCGGGAACCGGCAAGTATCTGGGAAACAAGGAACCCGGCATCTATGTGGACATCGTATCGGGCGAGCCTTTGTTCGCCTCGACCCATAAATACGAATCCGGTTGTGGCTGGCCCAGCTTCACCAAGCCGATCATCCACGAGCATGTGGAAGAGTTTCGCGACACCACCCACGGCATGATCCGGACCGAGGTCCGCTCGAAACATGGCGACAGCCATTTGGGGCATGTGTTCCCCGATGGCCCTCGTGAACATGGTGGGCTACGATACTGCATCAATTCCGCCTCGCTGCGGTTCGTCCATCGCGATGAGATGGAAGCCGAAGGCTATAGCGAATACCTGATTCATGTGGAGGATATCTGATGACCGAACAACGCGCCGTTCTGGCCGGAGGTTGCTTTTGGGGCATGCAGGACCTGATCCGCAAACTGCCCGGCGTATCCCGCACCCGCGTCGGTTATACCGGCGGCGATGTGCCCAACGCCACCTATCGCAACCACGGCACCCATGCCGAAGGGATCGAGATCTGGTTCGACCCGACGCAAATCACCTATCGTGAGCTTCTGGAGTTTTTCTTTCAGGTCCACGACCCGACCACACCAAACCGGCAGGGCAATGACCGCGGGATGAGCTATCGCTCGGCAATCTATTTTGTCGATGATGCCCAGAAACAGGTGGCTCTGGATACGATTGCCGATGTGGACGCCAGCGGCCTGTGGCCCGGCAAGGTCGTGACCGAGGTCGAACTCGTCGGCGATTTCTGGGAAGCCGAGCCGGAACATCAGGACTATCTGGTCCGCATCCCGCATGGCTACACATGCCATTTCCCGCGCAAGGACTGGGTCCTGCCCAAGCGCGACGCGGCTGAATAACGATCCCCCCTCAGAATTCTGAGGGGGTCTATCCCGTCGCCACCCGAGGGCGACCGCTGGCTTCAACAGTCAGCATCGCCTCGACAAACACATCCCGTTCTTCCACCCGCGCCGTTCGGATGTCGCGGTCGACGACGACCCGGATGTCCTCGGCCCCGGCATCGCGCACGGCACCTTCAGCCTCGGCGCGCAGGACCCGTTCCAACAGGGCCAGCGCTTCATCCGAGGCCCCGAAATCCTGCGGGCCGTCCTCAAGATGAACGCGGTACCGGCCTTCGGTCGGAGAGGTCACTGTTCCCGATCGCCGCAAGGTCAGCCGTCCGACAACCGCACCGATGGCGTTGGCGACGCCCGCATGGTCCGGCAGCACCATCTGGCAACGCAGCCGATCCCCCACGGCAGGGTAGTAGCTGGGGGCCGAGGCGCCCAGCCCCACCACATCCACGTTCAGCGCCGCATCCAGCGCCAGCAAACCCCGGTGCTGCGCCAGCCCGCGTTGGGTCAGAACATGCCGGGCCAGGTCCTTGGGCGCGAGGCCGAAATCATCGGCCTCTTCGGCAAAAGCAGCCTCTAACAAGGTCAAACTGGTCTGTTCGGTCAGTTGGTCGATGATCATTTGCGCCAGCTGCTCGGGCGATGTGGCCAGCATGTCGCCCGACCCGACCCGCTTGCGCGCCACCAGTTCCAGCGCCTTGCGCGCAGCACTTGCATCCCACGCATCGACCCGTCCCAGCACATGGCTGGCATCGGATGGTGTTACCCCTGAAACCTGAACAATTCCGCGATCCACCAACCGGGTCAGCGCACCATTTTCCATCCGCGTCCGCAACAAGCCACCAAGCGGCAGAACCTGATCGCCCAACCTGTCCAACAGCGCCTCTTCCCGCGCGCCAACCCCATCGGCGTGGACGCCCGGCACACGGCGGGCAAACCGCGTGTCATGCTCGCCGACTGTTGTTGCGCGCAGTTGTTCGTCCAGAACGGCGTGGATCACCTCGGGCGCTTCCGATGCGATCAGTGACACAGGCAGAACCCGACGCGGCCCCAGAAAGACGCCGCCACCCAGCCCTTCGGTCACCACATGCACCTGACTGTCGCCGCCCAGCCCATGGGTTCGCATGGCGACCGCTTCGACCATGGTGCGAAACCCGCCAACCTGCGCGCCCGCCGGATCAATCGCGGGTTTGCCGTCCCGGATCAGCGCCACGTCAGTGGTCGTCCCGCCGATGTCCGAGACCAAGGCGTTCTCGGCCCCCGTCAGCCATTTCGCCCCCACAATCGACGCGGCGGGGCCGCTGAGAATGGTCTCAATGGGTCGTTCGCGGGCCTGTTCGGCGCTCATCAACGCGCCATCGCCGCGCACTACCATCATCGGCGCGGTAATGCCCAAGGCCAGCAACTGATCCTGCGCGCGCCCGATCAAACGGTCGATCATCCCGATCAGCCGGGCATTCAGCACGGCCGTCACAGCGCGTTTAGGCCCGTTCAGCTTGGCCGACAGGTGATGAGAGCACGTGACCGGCGCCCCGGTCTTTTCCGCGATGATGCGCGCCGCCTCCAACTCATGCGCCGGGTTGCGGGTCGCGAATTGGGCGGCAACGGCAAAGCCTGAAATCCCTTTGTGAGAGTCTAAGAACGCCTCCAGCGTCTCTGTATCCAACGATCTCACTTCACCGCCCGCATGGCTGTGCCCACCGGTAACGACCAGCGCCGGATCGCCCTTCAGCGCATCCTTCAGCCCGTGCTTTTCAAGATCACTTTCTTTGAATCCGATATAGATCAGCGCCACGCGGCCACCCTGCCCCTCGACCAGAGCGTTTGTTGCCAATGTGGTCGACAACGACGCCATCGAGATCTGATCGGGCGTGACCTGCGCCTCGTCCAACACGGCCGAAATTGCTTTGCCCACTCCGATCGCCAGATCGGTTCGCGTTGTCAGGGATTTGGCCGAGGCGATCACCTCACTCTCATCCCGAATCAACACCGCATCGGTATAGGTTCCGCCCGTATCCACCCCCAAAGCCAACGCCATCGGGTCCTCCATCTGTTCGCTTCGCATGGGTTTAGAGGTTTGGACCGCGACGTCCAGCCTGTTTGCGGCATTCAGGGCAGTCGATTCACCGCCCAGCGCGCCGCATCTGCCACTGCCGGATCAGGATCGTTGGTCAAACGCAACGCCACGGACCGCAACGCCGCCTGCCCGGAATTGCCAATCGCATAAAGCACATTGCGCACAAACCGATCCCGCCCGATCCGCTTGATCGGCGAACCCGAAAACTTCGCCCGGAAGGCGGCATCGTCCAGAGCCGCCAGTTCCGCCAGCGCAGGCGCTTTCAAATCGTCGCGGGCCACGTAACGAATGTCACTGGCCTTCACAGCAAATTTGTTCCACGGACAGGCTGCCAAGCAATCGTCGCAGCCATAAATCCGATTGCCCAGCTTGCCCCGCAACTCTTCGTCCACCGGACCTTTGTGCTCGATGGTCAGATAGGAAATGCACCGCCGCGCATCCAACTGATACGGGGAAGGAAACGCATCGGTCGGACAACTGTCCAGACAGGCACGACACGATCCGCAATGATCCGTCTCGGCCATGTCCGATGCAATGTCCAAAGTCGTGAAAACAGACCCTATGAAAGCCCAATTGCCCCAATCCCGGCTGACCAGATTGGTGTGCTTGCCCTGCCATCCCAACCCTGCCGCGTGCCCCAAGGCCTTTTCGGGCACCGGAGCAGTATCGACAAACACCTTCACCTCACCCCCGGCCTCGGCAATCAGCCACCGCGCCAACCGCTTAAGGCGCTTCTTGACCAGATCGTGGTAATCCTTGTTCTGAGCATAAACCGAAATCGCCCCGCGCTCGGGATGTGCCAACACCTCGGTCGGGTCATGCTCGGGCGTATAGCTCTCGGCCAACATGATCACCGAACGCGCCTCGGGCCACAGCGCCGCCGGATCGCCACGCCAATGGGTCCGCTCGGCCATCCAACCCATCTGCCCGTGATAGCCGGCGTCCAGAAACGCCTGTAACCGCTCAGGCACCTGCGGCACATCCCAGGGGCGACAGACCCGACAGGACACAAACCCCTCGGCCAAAGCCTGCTCTACCAACTTGTCTTTTAAACCCGATCCGCTCTTCATCTGGCCAAAAATATCCTCGGGGGTGAATTGGCCTTCAAGGCCAAGAGGGGGCAGACAGCCCCCTCACCACCCTATCAGAAATCCAGATCGGCGTAATGGGGCGGGGGCCGGAACCCCGGCACCTGATCCGCCAGGATCGAGCGGAACGCCGGGCGCGACTTGATCTTGGCGTACCAGTCCTTCACCGCCGCGCTGCGATTCCAATCCACGTCCGAGATATAATCCAGCGCCGACAGATGCGCCGCCGCAGCAAAATCGGCCAGGGTCATCTGATCCCCGGCCAGCCAGCGCCGGTGATCCAGCAGCCACGCCATGTAATCCAGATGATACTTGATCGCCCGCGCACCTTCCTTGACGTTCTTGCTGTCGGGATAGCCCTGCCCGGTCATCTTCTTGTTGACCCGCTCATACAGAAGCTTCGAGGTCACCTCGTGATGAAACTTGTCATCGAACCACCCCACCAGCCGACGCACTTCAAACCGGGCTTCGGGCGTTTTTGGCATCAGCGGCGGTTCGGGTCGGGTTTCTTCGATATATTCACAGATCGCAGCACTTTCTGACATGATCTGCCCATCCAGCCGCAACACAGGTACTTTGCCTGCCGGGTTGCGGCGCAGGAAATCCGGGTCTTGCTCCCAATATCTTTCTTCGACCAGTTCGACCTCGATCTTCTTTTCTGCCAAAGACAGCCGAACCTTGCGGCAGTAGGGGGACAGGGGAACGTGAAACAGACGCGCCATGGACTTCCAATCGAACCAGTGAATACTCTTCTGCTTTAGCCCCGAGAGGCGTCAGGTTTCAATCCTCGAAACAATCCGCGCGACCATCTGCGCGGATGGTGGCCGCCCCCTCGAGAATCGCCGCGGCCCGTCTGCGGGTGAAAACCGACGGGTCCGTGACCGAGCGATTGCGCGGCGAGGGCAGGATGGCTGCAATCCGCCCCGCCTGCGTCGGGGTCATATTCGCCGCGCTGACACCGAAATTGCGCTGCGCCGCAGCCTCGACCCCGAAGATACCGTTCCCGGTTTCGGCGACGTTCAGATAGACCTCAAGTATACGCTGCTTGCTCCAGAATATTTCGACCACCGGCGTGATCGAGGTTTCCATCGCCTTGCGCACCCAACTGCGGCCCTGCCACAGGAACACATTCTTCACCACCTGCTGCGTGATGGTTGAGGCCCCTCGACTGCCGCCATCCTCCAACGCATCCCGGATCGCTTCGACGTCAAACCCCCAATGCAGGCAGAAATTCGCGTCCTCGGCCGCGACAACCGACCGGGCCATGATCGGATTGATCTCTTCGATCGGGACCCAGTCGCGCTCGACCTTGCCCAACCGCCGCCATTCTGACCAGATCGTGTGGGTGATCGGCGGGTTCACGACCGAATAGAGCAAAATCAGCCCTAGCACAAAACACACAACGCCCAACGCCGCGCGCGTTACCCAACGGCGCAGTTTCTGACCCAATGGCGTTGTCTTTTTGCGTGCCTTGCTTTTCTTACCGCTCGATTTGCGGGCTGCTTTCTTTGCCATATCTCAGCTATACGACGCACGAGGCCGCTTTGAAACGGCCTAAATCGCGATTGCCCGTGCTTCGCGCGCAGGCACAACCGGACGGGCGGTGTCGGGCATCCTGGCGCCACGCGCCTTCAATTCCGGGAACAGATGCAGGATTTCGGCCTGTGTTTCCCGTTCAGGCGTCGTCAGGGCGTGACCGGGGTAATAGCTTTCGCTTTTTGCGCCATTGGCAAAGATGATCTCGTGTCGTTCGAACAACAGGTGGATATAGTCGACCTGCCCGCCTTCGATCCGCCTCACCGTGTCGCCGTTCACCAGACAATGGGCGGCAATCAACGCCTCGGGGTGGCCGAACAACAGCGGCGCGCGCCAGTCTTCGATCAGCATGCGGTGTTGTGGTGAGACCAGTAGCGGTTGGTCCAGCCCCAGCACACCCGCCTGGAACTGAACGGGTGCAAGTTTGCCCTCGGCCTCAACAGTGGTGCGCCCAACCCAGATCAGCGGTTGCGGGCCGTGATCTACGGTGGTGACAAGGTCGCCCGCCATCAGCGTTTCCACTGCCCGCGGGCCTTGCGGCGTGGTAATCATAGTGCCCGGTGTAAAGCATGGCGGGCCCAGATCGGTGGTCACGTCCAGCGGGCCTTGCGTGGTCACAAAGGTTGTGGACGCCAGCGTGCCCGGCTGCAGAACCGACCCGTCCGTGGGTGTGAACACACGTGTGCCATCCGCCAGATAAAAGGTCGTGCCGGTGTAGGTCGCGGTGCCACCGCCCGTCAGGTTGATGGTCACCGTGTCCCCCGGCCAGGACGAGGTCACCAACTGACCGTTCACGGTGTCGCCAGTGCCCGCTTCGATGTCGAAATCGTCATCATCATCGACCAGATTGTACTTTTCGACCGATATGGCCGTCCCGACCGGAGGCGGGTTGGCCGGATCGAACGCATAGAACTGGTCAAGGTAAGTGGTCGGCATTCGGCACCTCCTGTTCGACACTGCGGCGCGGCCACAGCATGATGGGTATTCATCACCAAAGCGTGAACAAAGGCTAGGCTGCCTGACTGCGATCCAGCAAGACGTGCGCGCGATCTGCACAAATAAGAAAGGCCCCGCGTGATTCAAAAGTCACGCGGGGCCCTGTTTTTGGCTCTATTGGCCGCTATTCAGCCGGAACAGCGGCAGCTTCGGTCGACAGCGGATGGCTGAGCTTGTTCAGCATCTCTTTCGGGCAGACCTGCAGGAAGTTGCCCTTTTCCACATCCCAGTGTTGCAGAATGTCGGCGGCCTTGCGGCTGTGGGTCTCGGCCGCGTGACGCTCGATCAGCGATTTCAGCTGATCCACCCAATGATCCACGGTCACCGGACAGGTCACCAGAGTCTCTTTGTTCATCAGCAATTCGGCCTTGCCTTCGGGGTCATACAGATAGGCCATGCCGCCGGTCATACCGGCCCCGAAATTGGCCCCGATATCGCCAAGGATAACGGCCACGCCGCCGGTCATGTATTCACACCCATTCGAACCACAGCCCTCGATCACCACTTTGGCGCCCGAGTTACGCACGGCAAACCGCTCACCCGCGCGGCCAGCCGCGAACAGATGGCCATCGGTGGCCCCATACAGAACAGTGTTGCCGATGATGGTGTTGTCATCTGCCTTCAACGGGCTGACCTGCGGCGGGCGCACGACAATGGTACCGCCCGACAGGCCCTTGCCGACATAGTCATTTGCGTCGCCCGACACTTCCAGCTTCAGGCCCGGGGCGGCAAAGGCCCCCAGCGATTGCCCCGCCGAGCCCTGCAGTTTCACATGCAGATGGTCGTCCTGGAACGTGTTCCGCATGCCGAAATTCTGCACGATATGGCTGGACACCCGTGTGCCGACCGTTCGGTGCGTGTTCTGGATTGCGTAAGACAGCTGCATCTTTTCACCGTCTTTCAGGAACCGCGCCGCGTCGCGCACGATTTCAGCGTCCAGAGTATCCGGCACCGCATTCCGATCCTTGTCGCGGTCATAGACAATGTCATGCGCGCCATCGACGGTAATCAGCAGCGGGTTGAGGTCCAGATCGTCCAGATGGGCCGAGCCCCGGCTGACCTGAGCCAGCAGGTCGGCGCGCCCGATGATCTCATCCACGGACCGGGCACCAAGGCTGGCCAGCACCTCGCGCACTTCTTGCGCGTAGAAGGTGATCAGGTTCACCACCTTGTCCGCATTGCCGGTGAACTTGGCGCGCAGGGATTCGTCCTGCGTACAGACGCCAACGGGGCAGGTGTTCGACTGGCACTGACGCACCATGATACAGCCCATCGCGATCAGGGCGGCGGTGCCGATGCCGTATTCCTCGGCCCCCATCATCGCGGCCATGACGATGTCGCGACCTGTGCGCAACCCGCCATCGGTGCGCAAGGTCACCCGATCCCGCAGGTTGTTCATCGCCAGAACCTGATGCGCCTCGGTCAGGCCCATCTCCCACGGCAGACCGGCATATTTGATGCTGGTCGCGGGGGATGCCCCGGTGCCACCATTATGGCCCGAGATCAGAATGACGTCCGCTTTCGCCTTGGCCACACCGGCAGCAATCGTGCCAACGCCCGAAGACGCCACCAGTTTCACCGTCACCTTGCAGCGCGGGTTGATCTGTTTCAGGTCATAGATCAGCTGCGCCAGATCCTCTATCGAGTAGATGTCGTGATGCGGCGGCGGCGAGATCAGCGTCACGCCCTTGGTTGAATGGCGCAGACGCGCGATCAGATCGGTGACCTTCATGCCGGGCAATTGCCCACCCTCACCGGGTTTCGCACCCTGCGCGACCTTGATCTCAAGCTCTTCGCACTGGTTCAGGTATTCGGCAGTCACACCGAAGCGACCAGAAGCCACCTGTTTGATCTTGGCGGACGGGTTGTCGCCATTGGGTTCCGGCACGAAATGCGCCGGGTCTTCACCGCCCTCGCCCGAGTCGGATTTCGCACCGATCCGGTTCATCGCCACGTTCAGCGTCTTATGCGCCTCGGGCGACAGCGCGCCCAGCGACATGCCCGGCGTGACAAAGCGCTTACGGATCGAGGTGATCGATTCGACCTCTTCAATCGGCACCGGCTTGCCCAGCGGCTTGAAATCCATCAGGTCGCGCAGGTGGATCGGCGGGTTCGACTGCATCTTGGCCGAATACTGTTTCCACAGCTCATATGAGGCGCGGTTACAGGCCATTTGCATCATATGCATCGAGGTCGCTTCCCACGCGTGGGTCTCACCCGATTTGCGTGCTTTGTAGAAACCACCGATGGGCAGCACGTCCAGACCGCTGTCCCAGCCCTTGGCGTGGATTTCCTCAACCTTGGCCTGAATACCGGTGACGCCGATACCCGAGATCCGGCTGGTCATGCCCGGGAAATACTCAGCCACCATGGCGCGGCTGAGGCCCACGGCCTCAAAGTTCAGACCGCCCCGATAGGACGAGATCACCGAAATCCCCATCTTGGCCATGATCTTCAACAGGCCCTGATCGATGGCTTCGCGATAGCGCGCCACATTCTCGGTCAGGGAGCCATCCAGCAACCCGCGATCAATGCGGTCGGCCAGCGAATCCTCGGCCAGATAGGCGTTCACCACGGTCGCGCCGCAACCGATCAGAACAGCAAAGTAATGCGGATCGACGCATTCGGCCGACCGCACGTTCAGCGAACAGAACGTCCGCAGCCCCTGCCGCGTCAGATGCGAATGCACCGCGCTGGTCGCCAGGATCATCGGCATCGCCACACGACCCTGACCCGAGTTCAGATCGGACAGGACCAGATGACCCGCGCCCGAGCGCACTGCTTCTTCCGCTTCGGCTCTGATCCGGGCCAAAGCGGCGCTGAGCGCCCCCCGGCCGGGTTCAAAGCTACAGTCGATCTCGGCCAGCGGAGAGTTGAAGTTTTCAACCAGCTTGTCCCACTGCGCGTTACCGACAAAGGGGCTTTCCAGCACGATGATCTCGGTCTGGCTGCTGTCTTCATCCAGCACGTTCTTGAGGTTCCCGAACCGCGTTTTCAGCGACATCACGCGGTATTCGCGCAAGCTGTCGATGGGCGGGTTGGTCACCTGGCTGAAATTCTGACGGAAGAAATGGCTAAGCGGGCGATATTTCTTGGACAGAACTGCCGAGGGCGTGTCGTCACCCATCGAGGCCAGCGCCTCTTTGCCGTCTTCGGCCATGGGCGCAAGGATCTGCTCCAGTTCCTCGACTGAGTATCCGGCTGCGATCTGACGCTTGCGCAGTTCATCGCCCGAGAAGATCGGAGCCTCGGACACACCTGCCAGCGTATTGTCCACATCGTTGATCTTGCTCACCCAGTCGCCAAACGGCAGCGCGCGGGACAGCTTGTCCTTGATCTGCTTGTCGCGGAACAGTTTGCCCTTCTTCATGTCCACGGCCAGCATCTGACCCGGACCCAGCGCGCCTTTTTCCGTCACGGTGGCCTCATCGATTGGCACCATACCGGTTTCAGACCCCGCGATGACCAGCCCGTCACCCGTCACAACGTAACGCATCGGGCGCAACCCGTTGCGGTCCAGACCGGCACAGACCCAGCGGCCGTCGGTCATCGCCAAAGCGGCGGGGCCGTCCCACGGCTCCATCACCGAGTTGCAATAGGAATACATATCGCGCCACGCCTGCGGCAGTTCCACCGCCTGCTTGGACCAGCTTTCCGGCACCAACATGGTTTTCGCCATCGGGGCCGAGCGGCCCGCGCGCACCAGAACCTCAAAAACCGAGTCTAATGCAGCCGAATCCGACGATCCCCCCGCGATGATCGGCTTGATGTCTTCGGCATAGTCGCCAAAGCTGTCCGAGGTCATCCGGATTTCATGGCTTTTCATCCAGTTGACGTTGCCCTTCAGCGTGTTGATCTCGCCGTTATGGGCCAGCATGCGGAAAGGTTGCGCCAGCCACCATTGCGGGAAGGTGTTGGTCGAATAGCGCTGGTGATAAATCGCGAATGCGGATTCGAAGCGTTCATCCATCAGGTCCGGGTAGAACACGGCCACCTGCTCGGCCAGCATCATGCCTTTGTAGATGATCGAGCGGCAGGACAGCGACGCCAGATACAGCCCGGAAATCCCAGCGGCCAGGGCAGCCTTTTCGATCCGGCGACGGATCACGTACAGCTCGCGCTCGAACGTCTCTTCGTCCACGCCTTTTGAATTCGAGATCAGGATCTGCTCGATCTCGGGCCGGGTAGCGTTGGCCTTGTCGCCCAGACAGGTCACATCGACCGGTACGTGACGCCAGCCATAGATGTAATAGCCCATGCGCAGAACTTCGGTTTCCACGATGGTCCGGCAGCTTTCCTGCGCCCCGAAATCGGTACGCGGCAAGAACACCTGACCGACGGCGATCAACTGATCCAGATTGGGCTCGTGCCCGGTGCGGCGGATCTGGTCATAGAAGAATGGAACCGGAATTTGCACGTGGATCCCCGCGCCATCGCCGGTCTTGCCATCGGCATCCACCGCGCCCCGGTGCCAGATCGCCTTGAGCGCATCGATCCCTGCATCCACAACCTTGCGGCTTTTCTTACCATCGACCGAGACAACAAGACCCACACCGCAGGACGAATGCTCCTCATCCTCGGAATAAAGACCGTTTTCCGCCATCCACTGGCGTTTGGCTTCTTCGGCCCGCACCCAATCGGCATCATATTTGGTCATTGGCTGTCTCCTTCTTCCGAGGGGGCTTAATTCGCTTTGGTATCTGGCTTATTCGGCTGCGACAGCAGCTTTGGCGTTGAACCGGTCGATGATCGCGTCGGCACAATCGCGCCCGTCACGGATGGCCCAGACCACCAGAGAGGCCCCGCGCACGATGTCACCGATGGCATAAACGCCGTCCATCTCGGTCTCACCGGTCTGGAAGGCGGCCTTGACGGTACCCCAACGGGTCACGGGCAGATCGGGCTGGCCGAACAGGGTGGGCAGGTCTTCGGGCTCGAAGCCCAGCGCCTTGATGACCAGATCGGCCTCTTCCACATAATCCGCGCCTTCGATCACCTCGGGGGCCTGACGGCCCGTGGCGTCGGGCTGACCCAGACGCATTTTCTGCACCATCACGCCCGAGACGGTATCGTCGCCGGTAAAGCCCTTGGGCGCGCTGAGCCATTCGAAGATCACGCCTTCTTCCTCGGCATTCTGGGTTTCGCGCTGCGAGCCGGGCATGTTCGCGCGGTCGCGGCGGTACAGGCATTTGACCGAAGTGGCCCCTTGCCGGATCGAGGTGCGCACACAGTCCATCGCGGTATCGCCACCGCCGATCACGACGACTTTCTTGCCATCGGCGTTCAGGCGGCCATTGTCGAAATCTTCGACCGCGTCACCAAAGCTTTTGCGGTTCGAGGCGGTCAGGAAGTCGATGGCCTTTTCGATGCCGTTCAGCCCGCTGCCCGGCATCGACAGGTCGCGCGATTTGTAAACGCCGGTCGCGATGATCACGGCGTCATGCTTGGCGCGAATCTCGTCGAATTTGGCAGCGTCCACGTCGCAGTTCAGCACGAACTCAACCCCGCCATCGGCCAGCAGGTCGTTGCGGCGCTGCACGATGTCCTTTTCCAGCTTGAAGCCCGGAATGCCGTACATCAGCAACCCACCGGCGCGGTCATAGCGGTCATAAACCGTCACCTGAACACCGGCGCGACGCAGCATATCCGCCGCCGCCAGCCCGCCGGGGCCACCACCGATGATGCCAACGCTTTCGCTGCGCTCGGCCCCCGGAACCACGGGCTTGACCCAGCCTTTGTCCCATGCCGTGTCGGTGATGTATTTTTCGATCGTCCCGATGGTGACGGTGCCGTGGCCGGACTGTTCGATCACGCAATTGCCTTCGCACAGGCGATCCTGCGGGCAAATGCGGCCACAAATCTCGGGGAAGGTGTTGGTGGCCTGACTGGTCTGATACGCCTCTTCCAGACGACCCGTCGCGGTCAGGTTCAGCCAATCGGGGATATTGTTGTGCAGCGGGCAGTGCGACTGGCAATAGGGCACACCACACTGGCTGCACCGGCTGGCCTGCTCTGCCGCCTTGTCCGCCGCGAACTCGGCATAGATTTCGTCAAAGTCTTCCTTGCGGTCATCAGCGGCACGCTTTTCCGGCATGACGCGGTCGATCTGCACAAATTTCAGCATCGGTTGCTTGGCCACGGGTCAGACTCCATGAATTGGCTTGGTCGGGCCTGTTTAAGAGATGCAGTTTGGGATGAAAAGTAAAAAGTACTGACCTAAATTGGAAAAGTTTGCGGTATCTTGCTAATCTCGGGAAATTACTGCGTGATTTTAGTTCCGATTCGGACCTATCAACGCACTTTCCTTTTGAGAGCCACCGGAATACCCATAAAAAGTAAAACGATTTGGTAGCAGTGCAGCAGGTTAAATGAGTCTTTTTCACTTGATTCTCGTAGCGATAATTCAGGGGATAACTGAATTCCTGCCGGTGTCTTCATCGGGCCATCTGATCCTGCTGCCCAGCCTGACAGGGATGGAGGATCAGGGCCAAACCATAGACGTCGCGGTTCATGTGGGCACGCTGGGCGCGGTTGTGCTGTATTTTTGGACGGACGTGAAATCTGCCCTCTCCGGCGTGCCCCGCGCCCTAAGAGGCCAAACCGATACCCCGCAGGCCAGGCTGGCCCTGGGGCTGATCATCGCGACGATCCCAACCGTTCTTGCCGGGCTTGTCCTGTTTCTGACCGGGCTGAGCGATGCGATGCGTTCGATCGCTGTGATCGGCTGGACAATGCTGCTGTTTGGCGTGTTGCTGTATTGGATGGATCAAAAGGGCCCGCAAACCAAGGTGGCAAAGGATTGGGGCCTGCGGGACGCGGCGATCATGGGCCTGTGGCAGGCCATCGCCCTGATCCCCGGTACATCGCGGTCCGGCATTACCATCACCGGTGCCCGGCATCTGGGATACACGCGCGAGGACGGGGCCCGCATTGCCATGCTGATGTCGATCCCGACGATCATCGCCTCGGGCGTCTTGTTGTCAGCGGATGTGATCCATCAGGCCGATACCAATCTGGCCAAAGACGGGGCGATTGCCGCTGCCTTCGCCTTTGTCTCGGCACTTTTGGCGCTTAGCCTGATGATGCGCCTGCTGCGCAGCGTCAGCTTCACCCCATACGTGATTTACCGCGTGTTTCTGGGCATCACCCTGCTGGTGATTGCCTACAGCTGATCAGGTCCGCAGGTTATCGGCGGAATTCTGGATGTCGTCATACTGGCCCGAGGGGCGGAATTTCCACAGGTACTCGGGCAGAACCGACGCAAGCGTCGTGGCTTCGATCCCAAGATCTTCCAGCGTTTTTGCACCCTCTGACACAACATTGTCCCGGCGCAGGTTTTTCAGCTGATCGCGGGTCAGGATGTTGTTGGGGAACAGCTGGAAGCTGACGAATTTCGCAATGTCCAGAACCCCGGCCATGATCTTGGCCACAAAGAACGGTACACCCAGAATGATCCGGCGGCGGTGAATGACCTCCAGCATCTGCTGCATCAGGGCGCGGAAGGTTTTGACCTCGGGCCCGCCCAATTCGTAAACCCCGGCCTGCGCCTGACCCAGAACCCCTTTGACCGCCGCCTGCGCGACATCGTCCACATAGACCGGCTGGAATTTCGTATCGGCACCGACCAGAGGTAAAAACGGACCCAGACGCGCCATACCCGCAAAGCGGTTGAAGAACTGATCTTCCGTGCCAAAGACAAGCGACGGGCGCAGGATCACGGCGTCGGGCATATGCTGCAACACGCCCGCCTCTCCCCGCGCCTTGGTCTGCGAGTATGTGCTGGCCGCATCTGCATCCGCACCAATGGCCGAAATATGAACCATACGCGCGATACCCTGCTGCGCCGCCAAACGCGCGATCCGCTCGGCCCCTTCGGCCTGCACGGCGGCAAAATCATTGTTGCCAAGCTCGTTCAGGACGCCCACGCAGTTCACGACCGCATCCGCACCCTGCATAGCCTGCGCAACCGACGCATCATCGCGGATATTGCACAAGACCGGTTCGACCTGACCAACCACGCCGTAGGGTTTGACAAACATGGCTTCGTTCGGCCGGCGCACCGCCACGCGCACGCGCCACCCTTCACCCGCCATCCGTCGCGCGATGTAGCGCCCGACAAAACCCGATCCGCCGTAAATCGTGACCAGTTTGGACATGGGTGACCTCCTGCTGACTTTATGGGGAAAAGACGTAGCGCCCAGATCGCTTCGAAACAAGGCGCTAATTCGCCACGCGGCAACATCGGCACAATGCCTGATTGGGGGCGTAATCGGCCTTGTTCAAAAAACTTTCAAAAATCTCCCCGAATCCGGTTGACGCCCCCCGCCACTGGGCTTAAACGCCCCCTCACGACACCTGCCCAGGTGGCGGAATTGGTAGACGCGCTAGCTTCAGGTGCTAGTGTCCGTATGGACGTGGAGGTTCGAGTCCTCTCCTGGGCACCAAATCTCCCAAAGATGCTATTCCAAAACCACCCGTGCGCGGGCGATGTTTGCTGTCATTTACAATCTCACGACACCGATTGCTCGGACACGATTTCACCGAAGCGGGTGAAGAACTTGCCAGACAGTTTCTTGGCCGTTCCCGCGATCAAACGGCTGCCCAATTGTGCGATCTTGCCGCCGATATCGACCTTGGCGGTGTAGGCCAGAACCGTCTCATCGCCATCTTCGGTCAGTGTCACCTCGGCCCCGCCCTTGGCGAACCCGGCGGCCCCGCCCTTGCCTTCGCCATTCAAGGAAAAGCCATCCGGTGCGTTAGAGGTGTCCAGCGTCACCTGACCGGCGAACTTGGCCTTGACCGGGCCGATTTTCAGCACAACCTTGGCTTCCAGATCCTCGGGCGAGTTCTGAACCAGCTCCTCGCAGCCCGGAATACATTCTTTCAGAATCTCTGCATCATTCAGGGCGCGGTACACCACGTCACGGGGGGCGGTGATACGGATTTCGTCGCTCAGTTCCATTCAGGCATTTCCTTTGTTCAACAACATCTTGGGAAGACGATCAGCGCCATTTCGGCCGCGTCTTCCGGGTTGGGACCGGGGCGGGCGGGCCAGAGTGCGGCGCACCATCTACGCAAGCTTTTCGTCATGAGAGACCTCCTTAGTCGTATCACTGTTCCGCCAAAGCACAATCTCGGCCAAGATCGACAAGGCGATTTCGTGCGGATCGATGGCGTGAATATCCAACCCCGCAGGCGATTTCAGCCGCGCAACACACAACGGGTCCATGCCCTGTGCGATCAGTTTCGCCACCAGCGTATCGGCCTTGCGGCGGCTGGCCACCATCGAGACGCGCGCGGCCGGTGTCTCCAACGCAGCCTTTAGCACCGCGCCATCGTTTTTGCCCTGGGACGCGACCACCACGAAATCCCGCGCCTCGATCCCAAGTTCGGACACCTGATCCAACGAGAACCGGGCGCACTCAGCCGATGCCTCTGCGCCGTCGTCAAGATAGACGCGCAGCCCGGCCAAAGTGCCGTGCGCCGCCAATGCCGATGCGATGGGCGAGGCACCAAAGATCACCAGCCGGGGCGCCTGTTGATAGGGTTCGACCAGCAGATCAACCGTGCCGCCAGACGGGCATCCGCTTTTGAAGGTTTGCACGCCATCCGTGTCCGTCATCGTCACCACCTTTTCCGAAGGTTTCACGCGGATCATCTGCGGCGTCCCGCTGGACAACGCCTGCTGTGCCGAGGTTCGAACCGCACGCTGTACGCACGCTCCACCCAGATGGCCCAGAATCTCTCCACCCCGCGTCACAGCCGCCTTTCCACCCGCCTTGGCCGAGGTCGCATCTGCCGTCCGCAGAACAGTCGCGACACAGAATGGTTGACCGGATTGCCGAAGCTGCTCAATGGTGTCGAAAATGTCAAAATTTCCCATGTTAGACCCTTTTCAGAGCTTGCGGAATTCAGGTTCAAGGGCCGCGAGCGCGTCCAGCGTGTTGGCGGGCAAATGGGCGTCCAGATAAGGTTCCGCAGCTTGCATGGCCGCCGCGATGGGCTGGTAGTCCTTCCACCCTTTCAGCGGATTGAGCCAGACAATCCGCCGCGCTTTGCGCCGCATCCGTGCCAAAGCGTCTGCCAACCGATCCGGGGTCTGAGTGCAGTACCCGTCCGACAGGATCAGAACGACCGTCCGGCCATTCAGCGCGCGCGCGCCGTAGCCATCCAGAAACCGCTCCAGACTGCCCGAAATATCCGTACCGCCACCGAACCCCTCGGCCATCAGCGACAACCGACCAGCCGCGCGCAGCGTATCATGGTCCTGCAAAGCGTCGGTGACCCGCAGCAGGCGGGTGTGAAACAGATAGGCATCCGCATCAGTGCCGCTGCCGATCAGACCTTTGAGGAAGGCCAGAAAGACCCGCGAATACACGGTCATCGATCCGCTGACATCGCACAAGGCAACGATCCGCATCGGACGAGGGGGCCGCGCGCGGCGAAACAGATCGATGGGCTCACCACCCCGAGCCAGACTGGCCCGTTGAATGCGCCGCATATCCAGCGTTGGTCCCCGCAAAGCCCGTTTGCGCCTGCGCGAACGCCGGTCGCGTATGGCGCGCGCCAATTTCAACGCCGCCTCTTCCGCTTGTTTCAACGAGTGTTCATCCATCAACTCACGCAAATCCCGGCGCGACAGGTTGGCCGTGCGGGTTGCAATCAGCTTCCCGTCCTTCCCCTCGGCCTCCCTGTCGCTCGGGTCCGGAGTGGTGTCCCCTGAACTGGCCTCAGCACTGTCCGCACCCGGTTCATGGCTTTGCCAGATCATCGGCTTTGCCGACTGAACCCGAACATGCGTGTTCTGCGCGACGCCGGACCGTTGCTTGCCCGCATTGAACCAATAGGCGTCAAACAGGCCGTCGAACCGCCGCCAATCTTCGGCATCCCCAGCCAAAACCGCGCATAATGCCTGACGGGCCTGATCGGTGTCCGTAGCCTCGACCTTGGATAAAGCCACCAACGCGTCGCAAGTCTCTTTCGGGCCAACCCGCAAGCCATTCAGGCGCAGATGGGCAATGAACCCCGACATGCGATCCGCCAACCCATCAGCCCGAGAGGGAAAGCGCGTCACCTGCATCACGCCACCTTCCCGATCAGCCGATCCATCAATTCCGCAGGGGCCGCATCGTAATCCGCAGCGGTTTTCAACAGACACACCAAAGTCGCCTGCACCTCGTCCCGCGACTTGGCCAGATCGTTGACCCCCAGGCCCGACAGGGCGGCGGCCCAATCCAACATCTCTGCCACACCCGGCTTCTTTTCCAGATCTTCCTGCCGCAGCGCCTGCACGACCCCGATGATCTGCCGCGCCAGCGCCCCTTCAACCTCGGGCATCCGCGCCTGCAGGATCGCCAGTTCCGTTTCTTTCGTTGGATAGTCCAGGAAACTGTAAAGACACCGCCGCCGCAAAGCATCCGACAGATCCCGCGTCCCGTTTGCGGTCAGGATAACAATGGGCCGAACCCGCGCCTTGATCGTCCCAAGCTCGGGGATCGTGATCTGATAGTCCGACAGGATTTCCAACAAATAGGCTTCGAATTCTTCATCCGCCCGATCAATTTCATCGATCAACAAAACCGGAGGTTGTTCTTCGGAGATAGCCTCTAACAAAGGTCTTTTCAGTAAATACGCATCGGAAAACAGTTGCGCCTCGCTGGTGCCACCCTGCGCTTCGCTCGCTCGGATCGCCAACAATTGACGCTGATAATTCCACTCATAAATCGCGTGGTTTGCGTCCAGCCCCTCATAACACTGCAACCGGATCAACCGCGTATCCCGCCAAGCCGCCACCGCCTTGGCGACCTCGGTCTTGCCAACCCCGGCCGGACCTTCCAGCAACAAGGGCCGCCCCAACGCCTGCGCCAGATGCAATGCCATCGCCAACCGATCATCGGCAACATAGCCCTGCGCGGCCAATCCGTTCTGCACGTCACTCAAAGTCAAAACCAGGATCCAATCTTCATCTGGCCAAAAATATCTCGGGGGTCCAAGGGGGCAGAGCCCCCTTGCCTGATCGGACCGGCCACAGCCGGTCCGAACCCAATTACCCGTGCATCCCCAGCCCATTGGCAATCTTCCAGATCCGCCAATGGTCATGCGGCATATGGCTCTGCACCAAACCAAAGGGCCGGAACGCATCATGCACCGCGTTCGAAAACGCAGGCACGCCACCCACATTCGGGCTTTCCCCGACGCCTTTCGCCCCAATCGGATGATGCGGAGACGGCGTTACCGTATAGTCGGTAATATAGTTCGGTGTCTCCCACGCGGTCGGCAGGAAGAAATCCATCAGCGTGCCGGTCTTCACGTTGCCCATCTCATCATAAGCAATTTCCTGACCCATCGCGATGGCCAACGCTTCGGTCACGCCGCCATGAACCTGCCCGTCGATAATCATCGGGTTGATCCGCGTACCGCAATCATCCAGAGCGTAGAACTGCCGGACCTCCCACTCGCCGGTATCCACGTCGATTTCCATGACGCAGATATAGGCCCCGAACGGGTAGGTCATGTTCGGCGGGTCATAGTAGCTGACCGCCTCCAAACCCGGCTCCAACCCCGGAATGGCCTGATTATAGGCGGCAAAGGCGATTTCCTTCATGGTCTTGAACCGCTCGGGCGCGCCTTTGACGGAGAACCGGTCCACATCCCATTCGACGTCGTTGTCGTGAACCTCCAACAGATAGGCCGCGATCATCTGCGCCTTGGCGCGGATTTTGCGCGCAGCCATAGCCGTTGCAGCCCCTGCCACGGGCGTTGACCGGGACCCATAAGTCCCCAGCCCATAGGGCGCTGTGTCGGTGTCGCCTTCCTCCAGCGTGATGTCATCAGCGGGCAGGCCGATCTCACTGGCGATGATCTGAGCAAAGGTCGTGGCATGGCCCTGACCCTGCGATATCGTCCCCAGCCGCGCGATAGCCGAGCCCGTCGGGTGAATGCGGATTTCGCAGCTGTCGAACATGCCCAGCCCAAGGATATCGCAGTTCTTCACCGGCCCCGCGCCCACGATTTCAGTGAAATGCGTAAGGCCAATGCCCAGCAGTTTGCGGGTCTTTCCCGCCTTGAATTCCTCGACCCGCTGCGCCTGTTCGGCTCGAAGACCGTCATACTCCACCGCCTTCAACGCCTTGTCCCAGGCGGTGTGATAATCGCCCGAGTCATATTCCCAGCCCAGCGCTGACTGATAAGGGAACTGATCAGCCTTGATAAAGTTGATCCGCCGCAGCTCGGCCGCGTCCATGTTCAGCTTGATCGCCAGAACCTCGATCATGCGTTCGATGAAATAGGCGGCCTCGGTCACGCGGAAGGAACAGCGATAGGCCACCCCACCCGGAGCCTTGTTGGTATAGACACCATCAACGGCCAGATAGGCGGTTGGAATGTCATAAGACCCGGTGCAGATGTTCATGAACCCCGCCGGGAACTTGGTCGGGTCCGCACAGGCGTCAAAGCCGCCATGGTCCGCCGTGGTATGACACCAGAGCCCGGTGATCTTGCCTTCCTTGGTAGCCGCGATCTTGCCCTGCATCCAGTAGTCGCGGGCAAAGGCGGTGGACATCAGGTTCTCCATCCGGTCTTCCACCCATTTCACCGGCTTGCCGGTGACAATCGAGGCGACAACCGAGCAGACATAGCCCGCATAGGCCCCCACCTTGTTGCCAAACCCGCCGCCAATATCGGGGCTGATCACCCGGATGTTGTGCTCGGCCAGACCCGAGATCAGCGACACAACCGTGCGGATCGCGTGCGGGGCCTGAAACGTGCCATAAAGCGTCAGCTTGCCCGTCACCTTGTCCATCGACGCCACACAGCCGCAGGTTTCCAGCGGGCAGGGGTGGGTGCGGTGGTAATAGACCATTTCTTCGGCCACTACGTCAGCCTCATCCAGAACAGCCTCGGTCGCGTCCTTGTCACCCTGTTCCCAGGTGAAGATATGGTTGTGATGTTTGCGTGGGCCGTGCGCGCCTTCGGTTTGACCTTCAAGGTCCTCACGCAGGACGACGTCGGATTTCAACGACTCGAACGGGTCAGTGATAACAGGCAGCTCTTCATATTCGACCTCGACCAGTTCCACCGCGTCCGCCGCGATATAGCGGTCTTCGGCGACGACATAGGCAACCTCCTGGCCCTGGAACAGAACCTTGCCATCGGCCAGCACCATCTGCTTGTCGCCCGCCAAAGTCGGCATCCAGTGCAGACCTAGCGGAGCCAGATCCTCGGCGGTCAGCACGGCAACCACGCCGGGCACGGCCAGGGCCGCTTCTTTGTTCACGCTGACAACGCGGGCATGGGCGTAGGGCGAGCGCACGAAATCGCCGAACAGCATCCCGTCCAGCTTGATGTCATCGACGTAATTCCCCTTGCCTTGGGTGAACCGCACATCCTCGACGCGCTTGCGGGCGCAGCCCATGCCTTTGAGGTTGGCGGCGCGTTCTTCGGGGGTCAGGGTCTGGTCGTTCATTCCGCAGCCTCCACTTTGGTTTGCCCTACCGCTTCGCTACTTGAGGGCTTTTGCGCATTGAGCAAATCAGCCGAGGCCGAGATCGCCTTGACGATATTCTGGTATCCAGTGCAGCGGCACAGGTTCCCCGCCATACCAAAGCGAATTTCATCCTCGGTCGGGTTCGGGTTTTCCTTCAGCAAGCGATGCGCGCGGGTGATCATCCCCGGCGTGCAGAAGCCGCATTGTAGCCCGTGATGTTCGCGGAACATCTCTTGCAACACCCCAAGGCTACCATCGTCATTGGTCAGCCCTTCGACAGTGGTGACATCGGCCCCGTTCACCTGTGCCACAAAGGTGGTGCAGGATTTGACGGATTTCCCATCGATATCGACGGTGCAGGCTCCGCAATGGCTGGTTTCGCAACCGATATGAGGGCCGGTGATTTTCAGATCTTCCCGCAAGAAGTGAATGAGCAAAGTGCGCGGCTCGGCCAGACCTTCGACCTCTTTGCCGTTCACGGTGAGTTTGACGTGCATTTTCGACATGTGTTCCCCTCCTCACCCCGCGCGGCGTTGCGCACGGTCGATGGCGCGGCGCAGCATCACGGCGGCCACGTGTTTCTTGAATTCGACAGGGCCGCGGTTGTCGGCCACCGGGTCAATCGCGTCGAGCATCGCCGCCACGCAGCCCTCAACATCGCCGCCTGCCAGAGCGGCGCTCGCGGCCTCGGACCAGACCGGCGTGTCAGCCAGATTGGTCATCGCAACCGAAGCCGTTCCGTTGCCCACCATCACCGCAGCAGCAGCCGTCGCGTAATCGCCGATCTTGCGCTTTTGCTTTTCATAAGCCTGACCAACGCCTGCACCCGGCACCGGGATCGAGATGCGGGTCAGGATTTCTTCGTCTTCACGCGCGGTGAAATACGCGGCCTCGTAGAACTCCCGCGCAGCGACGCTGCGGGCACCATCGGGGCCGGACAGATCGAATGTCGCGTTCAAACACTGCATCAGCCCCGGCATGTCATTGCCCGGATCGCCATTGGCCACGTTGCCGCCGACAGTGCCCATATACCGCACCTGCGGGTCAGCAATCTGCAAGGCTGCCTCGCGGATCAGCGGAATGGCTGCGGCCAGACCGTCATGGGTGATCAACTCATGCTGCGTTACCATCGCGCCCAGGGTCACGGTGTCAGACCCGATCTCGATCCCCTTCAACTCATCAATGGCCTGAAGATCGACCAGATGACTCATTTCGGCCATGCGCAGTTTCATCATCGGGATCAGGCTGTGCCCGCCCGCGATCACACGCGCCTCATCTCCGTGTTCCTGCAATATGCCGATGGCCGAGGCGATGTCGCCTGGCCGGTGATACTCAAAACCGGCTGGTATCATGTTTTTCCTCCCTGGGTCTTTTTCCTCCCTGGGTCCAAGCGGTATGCCGTGGGGGACCTGAGGAAAGAAAAGAGGAGAGGGCGCTAGTGCCGCCAGTCACGTGAAACGGGGCGCGCGGCTTGTTTCACGAGTTGCGAATAGGCTGCACGAGTTGCGATCAAAGGCCCAGCGCGTCGCGGATCGCCGTCAGGCGGGATCGGCTGACCGGCACCTTGCTCAGCGCATCGACCCCGTCGAAGTAGCAGGTGCCATTGTCTTTGTGCCGCTCAAAGCTTGAGACATGTTTGGGGTTCACCAGATAGCTGCGATGCGCGCGCAAGAAGCCATCGGGTTTCAGGCGCGATTCAGCCTCGGTGATCGACCAGGGGCAAAACAGTTTCTCGGCCCCCATGTAGAGCACGGTGTAATGCCCCTCGGCCCGGATCGCGGCCACGCTGGCAGGTTCGGTAAAGAAGGTCTGCCCTTCACGCTCGAACGGAACACCGGCGCGCAAGGCGGTAGGTTGAGGATCTTGCGTGGGTTCTGACGCTGACGGTGCGATTTCTGGCTGCGGTCCAATGAAGGTGATCCCGGTCAGCAGAAAGGCCCCGCAGATCAGAAACACCGAAACCGTGACCCCCATCGCCAGCACCTGATTGTTTAGTGCAGGCCCGGCCCCGCCTGCATTGTCACTGACGATGAAATCGGTCAGCCCCGCCGCCACGAAGTGCATTGTGAAGACGGCCAGACCGAAGCACACGGTGCCCAGCAGGATGTTGCGTTGGGTCCGGTTGTCATAGGCCACCCAGATTGCCAGCACCGACAGAACCACCGAGGCCACGGTGGAAATCGCCACGTCCCAGACAGTGTAGACCGGGCGGCACAGCTCCATCCCTGCCATGCCGACATAATGCATCACCACGATGCCAAGGCCGACAATGACCCCGGCTGAGACCATGGTCTGCATCGTTCGAGGCCGGAAATGCAGCAACAGCAACGCAAGTCCCACCATCAGGATCGCCACAAGGGCCGAAATCAGCGTAATGAGCGCGTCATAGTAAAAGAGGATCGGCAGTTGCAGGCCCAGCATGGCGACAAAATGCATCGACCAGATGCCGCCGCCCAAAATGACCGCCGCCAGCGCCACCACGAACTTGCGCCTTTGGTCATCCAGCTTTGAGGCCCCGTGCGTCAGGTAAAGCCCGGTGAACCCGGCCATCAGCGCCACGGCCAGTGACGCCGCCACAAGCCACGGGTTATGCGAGTAGTCCAGCATTTCGGTCAGTACGCCCTCCCCGACGTAA
Source organism: Ruegeria sp. AD6 (assembly GCF_056542325.1). NCBI lineage: Bacteria > Pseudomonadati > Pseudomonadota > Alphaproteobacteria > Rhodobacterales > Roseobacteraceae > Ruegeria > Ruegeria sp. AD6. Next base: position 43,629 of record NZ_JBQFZQ010000013.1, read on the forward strand.
GGGCGACGTTAGCAAACCGAACTGTCCGGGACAATTGCCCAGCAATCGCGGGGATCAGGCCTGTTTTTCGACCTTATCTTCAATCGGCTCGGCGTCCAGTTCGATGACGTCTGCACCCTCGGGCTCGGTCGCTTCCATCTCATCTGGCTCGTCAGTCTTGTCTTCCAACGCGCCGACGATGAGTGGCAGCATGTGAACGCCTGTGGCGCTGGCGATCTCGGGTGTTTGCGGGGTCTGCCAGCTGAGCGTATCGAAGCTGCCGCAATTCTGGCAGACCGGCGCCCATTCCGGCTGAATGTCATGGCAGTTGGTGCAGACCCATTGCGGCCCGCGCGGCGCGTTCAGCGCCTTGGCCAGCCAGCCCTGCACCACAGCGTCCGAGGCGCCCTCGCCCCGCTCGATCGCGGCCATCAGGGTGTAACCGCGCGCATCCGCCTGTTTTTCGACCACATCGCCTAGTGCACGACGCGCTTCTGGGAAGTCTTCGGCCACGATATTCAGCTCGGCCAGGATCAGGCGGGTTTCCATGTTTTCCGGGTGAATGCGGGTCAGGGCAGTAAAGCGCTTGATCCGCTGGTCTGGCGTTTCATCCGGCGCAATCTCGGCAAAGGCATGGGCCAGATCGGGGTGCGGCTGCACCTCCCACGCTTTTTTCAGGATCTTGGTCGCGGCTTTGGGTTTGCCCTTTTCGATATAGGCGCGTGCGGCCATTGCCGCTGCAGGGACCAGATCAGGCGACAGGCGGTTGGCCTCAATCGCGCGCTCCTGCTGATCAACTGTCGCGTCCTCGTCCAGAATATCCTTGGCCTCGGACAGGGCCAGAACCGCATCGCGCCGCTTGAACACATCGCGCGGCAGATACCCGGCCTTCAGCTTCGAGGTCAGGGTAGAGCGCGCGCCGGCCCAATCCTGCGCCTTGGTCTGAAGGTTCAGCAGAACGTCTTGCGTTTCCTCGTGCCGCGGTTTAATCGCCAGCGCCTTTTCTGCCAGCTTGCGCGCGGTTTCGTCGTCGCCCTCGGCAAGCTTCTGCTTCATGATCCCGCGCACACCGACAAAACGCGTGGCATTGTTGGTCACCAGCTTCTTGTAGGTCTCGGATGCCTTTTTGGTGTCGCCGGTCATCTCGGCTGCCTGCGCCACCAGCAGGTTGGTCAGTTCAGGCTTGTTCAGCAGTTTCTCGGCCTTGCTTGCCTTGGTCATCGCCGTGCGCCCTTCGCCCGAGGCCAGCGCCATCAGACCATCCGCCAAAGCCTCATAACCACGCTTTTCCCGGCTGCGGTCGAAATAGCGCGACAGGGCGGTTTCGTCGCCATTGAGGAATTTCAGCGTCGCGATCAGCAGGCTGAGCAGTTTGAAGAACAGCCAGACCGCAAAGACCAGCACGCCCAGCGCGATCACGGATTGCAGCGGCCCCAAAGTGTATTCCGTACCCGCAACGGTGATCTGCACCCCGCCGCTGGTCTGCATCAAAGCCTGCGCCCCCAAGGCCAGCAGGCCAATAATCGCAACGAAAACAAGGATTTTAAACAATGACCACAGCATGGCAGGTCCCTCAGTTCGAGTTCAGGCTGGACGCGAGCGTATTCGCAGCATCTACGGCAGAGACACGGGTCTGAGCCGCCTGCTCCCACTCGGCCATCGCGGTCTGCGCCGCTTCGGGCAAAGATTTCAGTTCCGACAATGCGCCGCTCAGATCGCCAGAGGCCAGAGCGGCCTGCGCACGCGACAGAACGGCATCGGGGTCATCCCCGTCCTGAGGGGTCACCGACCGCGCCCCTGTCTGACGCTGCAAAAAGGCGACAAGGCCAGTGCCTTTGTCCGCATCCCGCGCATCGGCCAGTGCCGTGCGCGCCGCGGGCGCGAATGAGGCGCGGAGCGCTGGCAGCGTCTCGACCCCCTTGTCGGCGGGGCCAGACAAAGCATCGGGCACGGTCACGCCGCCTGCTTGCAGTTCGGTCACCAGATCAGAATATGGCGCACCCGTATCCAACTGACCATGCAGGCGCGACAGGATCGCGGCATTGGTCGCCGCAAGTGCTTCGGCCGAGGCTTTGGCCTCAAGCGCCTGGGCATCGGCCACCATCTTCTCAACCTCGGCCCGCTGTGCGGCCAGCGAGTCCTGTAGCTTCTTCAACTCAGCCTCAAAAGCGGCATTCGCCTCGGGCGAGGTGTTTTCGGCAATCGGGTTTTTCTCAAGCTCGGTCAATCGATCGGCCAAAGGCGCGATCTGACCGCTCAGCGCCTCGACACTGGACTTCATCGCGGTCAGGTCGGCATCAACCGGGTCCAGCTTTTGCGACAGGGCCTGCACCTGATCTGACAGGCCCGAGACATCCGGCGCATCCGACAACGATTTTGTCAGGGCTGCGATCTGATCCGATTGATCAGCCAGTTTCGATTCCAGCGCGGCAATCGATTGCGCAGTGTCCGACCCGCCCGACGAGAACAGCCCGCCCTGCCCGGCCACAAAACCAAGTCCGGCGGCAATTACGCCGCCCAGCAGCGCCGGAACAAAACCGCCGCGTTTTTCGGGGGCCGGTTCGGCAGGCTTTTCTTGTGCCTGCGCCGGTTCAGCCGTATCCGCCGAAATCTCGGCTTCGGCTTCGGCTTCGGCTTCGGCTTCGGCTTCGGCTTCGGCTTCGGCTTCGGCTTCGGCTTCGGCTTCGGCTTCGGCTTCGGCTT
>NZ_JBQFZQ010000014.1:0-39175 GCF_056542325.1 Ruegeria sp. AD6
AAGAGTGCCCTCGCGAATCTCGTCCAGCAGGCGCTGATACGCAGAATTGCCTTGTGGACCAGGTTGTAACGGGGCGTCATGAAGGGTCATCGCAGGTTCTCTTGTTATATTGCATCCAGTTGTATACATATGGATATATTATAAGTCAACGAAGCTGGAACGCTTACCTTGCACAGCCAAACCGATACCCCCTCTCTTCTGACGAAACGGGCCGTCACGCTCGGCCTGGCGGTGTTGGGCACTGGGGTATTTTGGGCGCTCAACCTGCCGCTACCTTTTCTGTTCGGGCCAATGAGCGCATGTTTGATTGCAGCTCTTGCGCACGCACCGATGGAAGGCTTTGGACAGGTCTCGGTTGCCGCCCGCACTATACTGGGCGTGGCGGTAGGGGCATCGATTACGCCGGCTCTGTTTGCTGAATTGCCGAAAATGGCCGCGTCAATTGCGCTGATCCCGTTCTTCATCCTGCTGATCGCGCTGGTAGGTGTGCCATTCTTTCGCAAATTCTGGGGCTTTGACTCCACAACGGCTTTCTACGCAGCCATGCCGGGCGGTTTGCAAGACATGATCATTTTTGGCACTGAGGCCGGGGCCAATCCGCGTACCTTGTCCTTGATCCACGGTACGCGCGTGCTGATCATCGTGACGTTGGCCCCCTTGTTCCTCACTGTGTTCTATGATGCCCAACTCACCAATCCGATTGGCGAGCCCGCGCACAACCTGCCAATACATGAATTGGCGCTGATGGTTCTGGCCGCCATTGTCGGCTGGAAAGGCGGAGAGCGGATCGGCCTGTTCGGGGCGTCAATCCTGGGGCCAATGATCCTGACGGCAGCCTTGTCACTGGGCGACTTCATTCATACCCGACCGCCTCGCGAGGCCATCCTTGCAGCGCAGTTTTTCATTGGCTGCGGAATTGGTGTGAAATTCGTAGGTGTCACATGGGTCGAACTACGCCGGGTAGTGGCAGCGGGCTTCGCCTATGTCATTGTCCTTGCCGTCCTGGCAGCCGCTTTCACCGCCGTTGTCACCACCTTGGGACTGGGCCAACCTGTCGAGGCGTTTCTGGCCTTCGCGCCCGGTGGGCAGGCAGAGATGACGGTGCTGGCCATCGTCTCGGGCGCGGATTTGGGCTTTGTGATCACCCACCATCTGACAAGGATCGTGCTGGTGATCATCGGTGCGCCCATCGCCGCAAATCTTATTCTGCGCTGGTCCAAACCTCGGGGTTGATCATGTGGATCGGAGCGCCTTCGGCATAGGCGTTCACCTGATCGAAAATATCCGCGAATTGCAGGTCGAACTCGTCTTCAGTGACAAAGCCGATATGTGGGGTCGCGATCAGGTTGGGATGTGACAAAAGCGGGTCGGTCGGATCAATCAGTGGCTCGGAATCGAACACATCAATCGCCGCTTTGCCGGGGCGACCGACGTTCAGCGCCTCAAGCAAAGCACCAGACGCGATCAGCCCGGCTCGCGAGGTGTTCACAAACAGCGCCTCCGGCTGCATCTGTGCGAAATCCGATGCGGTGATGATCCCACGCGTGTTAGGTTTCAGGCGCACATGGACTGAGACAACATCGCTGTCGGCAAAGAACGCTTCACGGCTTGGCGCGACCTGCATGCCATCCGCCTGCGCACGCGCCCGGCCTTCTACGGATGACCACCAGATCACATTCATCCCAAAGGCCTCGGCATAACTTGCAATGGCGCGAGCAATGCGGCCATAGCCATAGAGCCCCAACTGACGCCCCCGCAGCGTCTTGCCCACGCCCGCCTGCCAGTGCCCTGCTTTGACGGAGGCCATTTGTGCGGGCAAATCCCGCACCCCGGCCATGATTAACGCCCAAGTAAGTTCGGCTGCAGCATAAGACGGCGTCCCGCCATGCATGTTTGAGCACAGCAGCACGTCGTGATCTGTGCAGGCCTCAACATCGACATGAGGATAAACGCTGCGCTGGCTGATCAGTTTCAGGTTTGGTAATTTCTCCAGCAAGGCGCGGGTGACTTTGGTACGTTCGCGGAACAGGACAAGCACCTCTGCGTCCTGCAGTCGTTCGGCCAGAGTGTCAGTGTCTTCGACATGATCCGTCCATACCGTCACCTCATGACCGGTGAGTTTCTCAAAGCAAGGCAGGCCACGCAGCGTGTCAAACCAGTCATCAAGAATGTGGACCTTCATCGGCTTTCTATACCCTGCTCAGTGTTCAGTTTTCTTGGCGTCGGGACAAAATGCGGTGCGTCAAGGGCGGCCAGAGCGTTTCGGACCCGTTCGCTTTGATCCAGCAGATGGTTGAACTGCTCATCACACCCGGCGATCGGCGTTGGGTATTCTGCCATATCTCGCCGCAAGGCCGCTTGCGCCAGCTTTAGTTCCTGACGCGCGATACCGAGGCATTCCGAATAGTCGTCCATCGTGACCTCCTTTTTGTATACCATAGTATACTTTATGGCTGCCACCTAATCAACTCCCGTCCCAAACAGATTGCGGCACATAAACATGCCCGTCCGCCAACTTGCGCGCAGTTCGAACTAAGCCCGCCGCGTTCACGGTGAAAACGTCGTCGGTAGTGAAATCGACCAGCACGTCTATTTTGCCCGAGGCGTGTTCCAGAACAACTTCGGCTGGGCTTTTCGTGGGGCGATCCAGCAAACCGTCCGCAACAGTCCCGGGCGTCAACGCGCAAGACGCCATGCATTGCGCGCCGGTGACCGCCATGGTCGGGTGGGTTTTCCACGGCATGAAATACCGCACTGCGAGCGTTCCGCCCTCTCTGGCAGGCGCGACAAGGCCGAACTTAGGGGTGACCGATTTGGACACATCCCCCATACCTATCCGCTGCCCTGCTTCGATCCTAACGGCCTCCATCCGGTCAAAGAACGCGCGGTTTGCGTCCAGCTCCTTGGCGCTCTCATAGCCGGTCAATCCGAAGTCGGTAGCACGAGCGATGGCCATCGGCATGGCGACATCCATGCAGGTCAATTCGACGCCCTGAACTGTATCGCGCAAGTTGCCCGTGGGCAGGAACGCTCCGGTGGCCGAGCCCACCACGCCCATGAAACTGAGCTGCACCGGCGCGGAATGACCGGGAACGCCTGCAATTTCCGCATCGCCCTCATAGGTCAATTCGCCCCCGGGTGTATTCACCTTGGCCACGACCCGAGCTCCGGTGTTGACGGCCCGGATGCGGATCTCGGTTTCATCGCCCTGCGGTTGGAACAGCCCCATCTCAATGGCAGCAGGGGCAACCCCAGACAGGATATTGCCGCAAGTGGGTTTGAAATCGACCAGCTTTTCCTCGACCGAGACCTGAGCGAAGAAATAGTCGATATCGACCCACTCATCCTCACTGACCGACAGCATCGCGACTTTTGTGGTCACCGCCGCGCCGCCGCCGATGCCGTCGATGTTCAGCGACTGCCCGGACCCAAGAGCGGCGATCAGCACCTCGGCCAGCGCGTCCAGATCCTCAGGCAAATCCGAGCGGCGGAAATACGGGCCTTTCGACGTGCCGCCGCGCATCAACATATAAGGGATTGCGGTTTGAGTCATCTTGAACCCCTCACTTCAACGGCCAGGGCACGCTGACCATGTCCTGCAACAGACCCGGCGGGAAATCGCGGTTCAGAGCGCCCGCCATCAGGCACATGAACCCGATGCCGCAGGCGGTCAGGATCAGAGTCATCTGCCAGCTGGACCCGGCGCGGATACGGAGAAAGGCGATCAGGAACCCTATCAGGGCGAGGATGAAGCCCACCACCCACGTGGTCGCGATCAAACTGGCGAACCACGCCAGAGTGGACCACAGACCGTGGGGTGCGCTGGCGTCTTCACCGGCGATTTCCTTGTCGGCAAAGATCACGTCGCCTTCGGGACGTCGCATCATCTGGATCAGAAGGATCACGCAACAGAATAGCGAGACGCTGCCGATCACCAACGGGATGATCTTGTCGGTCATGTTATAATCGGGGATCATGTTGGCGTTGATCAGGGCAACGATCAGATAGGCCATGATCACCAGCAGGAAGATCAAAGGCGCGCGCTTGGTCCCTGCCTGCACGTCACCCTCAGCCATGATCATCTTGGCCTGACGGATTCCCAGTATGACCGAAACAACCGTAACCACGATCAGTACGATGACGATAGGGCTGAAGACATATTCCATCCCCTCGCCAAAGCTTTTGCGGAACCGGAATGAGGCGATCTGGAACGCCTGATTGGTGAACTTCTCAACCGGGTTCGACAGAACGAAACCGATCAGGAAGGCGGGGCGCGACCAGTCGAATCGGCGCAGGAAGATGCCGATCAGGCCGATCACGAACAAGGCCAGCAGGTCTTCGAAGTTCTGACCGGACTGGAACGCCGCAAAGCTGATCAGCATGAACAGGAACGGGGCCAGATAGGTGAAGCGGATCGTGGTCAGCTTGGCGATCCCGCCCGATGCCGCGATGCACAAGATCGTGCCCACGACGTTGGCCAGCGCCAGCAGCCAAACGATTGAATAGGTGATGTCGAGATTGTCTTTCAGCATGCTTGGACCGACCTCGATATCGCCAGACCCCAGCAGGGCCACCGCGCCGATAAAGATCGCCATTGAGCCGGAACCGGGAATGCCAAACAGCAAAGTTGGCACCAGCCCGCCGCCCTCCTTGGCGTTGTTCGAGCTTTCCGGGCCGATGACTCCGCGCACTTCGCCTTTGCCGAAATTGCTCTTGTCCTTGGTGGATTGAACCGAATGGCCGTAGGCAATCCAGTCGACAACCGAGCCGCCGAGGCCGGGTATGACGCCAACAATCACGCCAATGATCGAACAACGCACCGACAGCCATATATTTGCGAACCAGTCTTTGACACCGTCCAGCCAACCGGCGCCCAGTGAGGCCCCTTTGGCAATCGACCGATCTTGACGCAGCAGCGATACGATCTCGGGCACCGCAAAGATTCCCAGGCCAACGATGACCAGCTTCAGGCCGTCCGTCAGATAAGGAATGTCATAAGTCGCCATGCGCAGCGAGCCGCCAGCGTCGGCCTCACCAATGGTACCGACCATCAAGCCCAGACCGGCGGCGGCGACTCCTTTCAGCGGGATCCGCCCGGCCAAAATGGCGACCATCGACAGGCCGAGAATTGTGATCATCAACATCTCGGGCAGGCCGAAGGCCAGAACGATGGGCCGCGCGATCAGAATGAACATGGTCAGGAAGGTCGCGCCGACCAGCCCGCCGAAGAGGGACGAGGAAAAAGCCGCCGACAGCGCCCGCGCGGCCTCGCCCTTTTTGGCCATAGGGAAGCCGTCCAGCACCGTCGCTTGCGAGGCGGAACTGCCGGGAATGCCCATCAGGACGGACGCGAATGTGTCCGAGGTCGGCACCACCGCCACCATGCCGATCATCAGTGCCAGACCAAGGATCGGGTCCATTCCAAACATGAAAGGCAGCAACAGCGAAAGGCCGGCAATGCCTCCAAGCCCTGGGAAAACACCTACAGCCAGCCCCATAACGACGCCGAGCACAAGATAACCCAATACGATAGGTTGCAGGATAAGACCCCACGCGTCACCAAGCGCAGGCAGAGCGGTGGCGAAAACCTCCATAGCGGCCGCCTTTCATTAACTGTTTTGTATGTAGAGAAACGCGCGCCCTTCGTTGGGCGCGCGACGACGTGTCAGCTTAGTTCAGCTCGACGCCGTAGGCCTCTTTCAGCCAGTTCAGGACGTATTGCTTGGCATTGTCGTCCACATTGGTCGCCGTCTGCAGAGCAGATTTTGAGCCTTCGCCGACAAAAACAGGATACTTACCAACGCGTTTCGAGGAGATATCAGCAAAATCGCCCCGCTCGGTCACAGCTTGGAACGCTGCTGTATAGGCATCGACGACCTCTTGCGGCGTGTCACCGGGCAGGAAGGCCAGCTTCTGAACCGGGAAGCCTGCCACGAAGAAGGCTTTCCACGCATCCCAAGCCTCACCGCTGGTTTCGCAACCATCTGTGGCCTCGCAAACCTCTTTAAAGGTCGGAATATCCGGGAATGTCGGGTCGCGCACGATATTGCCATCCGCATCCAACGCGCCCCACGTCATCATCGGAACGGCCTGACCAGCCTCGACCAGCGGGGCCGAGCCGCCCAGATAGCCCGAGGACGTTTGGTAATCGATATTGGCTTCACCACGTTCGAACATCAGGCGGCCATCACCGCGGCCCTTGATGCCAAAGACAGGCTCAACATTCATGCCCAGCATCTGCCAGGCCAGCAGCGGCACAAGGTCTAAACGAGTCGCGCCCTGCGAGCCGTAGATGAAGTTGGTGTCTTTCAGCGCATTGGCAGAACCATCAAACTTGGCTCCATCCTCGGCGTTCAGATAGGCAACGCCACCGGTACCCGACGCCATAACCGGAATCCAATCGTTGTATTCGTAGCGCACACGCGGGTCGCTCAGCAGATACGGGAACTGTGTTGAACCCGACGTGCCAAACAGCAGGGTGCCATCGTCGTGCTCCTGCTCCTGAAACCAGTTCGCACCTTTGGTCGATCCTGCACCGGGCATGAACTTAACTACCACAGTCGGCTGACCCGGCAGCGCCTCGGACAGAAGCGGGGCAAAGAAGTTGGCCCATTTGGCCGACCCGCCCGTTTCCGAGAACGGAATGACCCATTCGATGGTCTTGCCCGAGAAATCGACCTCGGCAGCGGCAGGTGCGGCGAGTCCGGCGGCGGCAATCAGCCCCACGACGGCGCGACGGGTGAAGTTGGAAATGGCCATTGGTTCCTCCCTGTTGACCAGACAACCACGTCAGCGCCCTCCGCACCACCGTGATTGCAAATAGAACTGTGGGGTTGATTCCCCCTCCCATCTGGCAATCATGGAGCGCCAACCTTGCGCGAAACTTGCAGGAGCCCGAATGCGGATCGTCATCATCGAGGATAACGAGACCCTCGCCAACGCCATTGCCTATCGCCTGCGGGACAGGGGCCATGCCGCTGACGTGCTGACAGATGGTGTCGCGGCCGATTTGTATCTGGAACAGGAAGGCGCAGACCTGATCGTTCTGGACATCAACCTGCCGGGTCGGTCAGGGCTTGAGATCTTGCGGTCCCTGCGCAACCGGGGCGACAGCGCGCCTGTCATCCTGCTAACCGCACGTACCGAGACCAGCGACCGTGTTTCCGGTCTGGATATGGGCGCTGACGATTACCTCGTGAAACCCTTCGAAATGGACGAACTCGAAGCCCGCATCCGCGCGCTGTCCCGTCGCAAACAACTGGATTATGGCGCGCGCGAGACCATCGGAGATCTTGAGTTCGACCGCACCGCCCGGCAGGTGAGCGCAAAGGGCCAAATTCTCGATGTGCCGCGTCGGGAAATGGCTGTGCTTGAATGCCTGCTGGAACGGCGGGGCAGGATCGTCCCCAAAAGTCAGTTGACCGATTACGTCTACGGCGTGGGCGCCGATGTCGACGATTCAGCCGTCGAGCCGCATGTGTCACGACTGCGCAAACGCCTTCAGAACCTTGGCATCCGGATCAAGACCGCCCGTGGCCTTGGATATCTGCTAGAGGTGCAGAAGTGATCCGGCACGGCTCACTCAGGCTCAGGCTTTTCATTCTGATCCTGACGCCATTGGTGCTGCTCGCAATCCTGCTTGGATACTGGCGCTACACCGTGGCCCAGAAAACGGCGCAGGAGTTATTTGACGACAGCCTGCTATCCGCCGGTCTGGCCATTTCGCGCGACGTGGCTGTGTCAGAAGGCGATGCCTTGTCGCCCACCACGCGCAGCTTGATCCGCGATGCGTCAGGCGGGGAGATTTTTTATCACGTGACCGGACCCGGTGGCATCTACGTCACAGGGTATGCATATCCTCCGGCCGCTGCAAACCCGTCAGAGCAAGACGCATACCAGCCGCAATTTTTCGAAGCAGTTTATCGGGATGAGTCGGTGCGCGTGCTGAAAATGACTGAGCGGGTCACGTTGGATAACCTGGTGGGCGATGCGACAGTCACAGCGTGGCAACGCGTTGCGGACCGCAACGCTTTTGCCAACGAACTGTCGATCCGCGCCGCGATCCTGATGGGTATTCTGCTGACCACCCTTGCCGTTGTCGTGTGGTTCGGGGTCGCACGCGGGTTGCGCCCCTTGCTGGATTTGCAGGATGCGATCGACCTACGCTCACCTGACGACCTGAGCGAAATCAGACGCCCGGTCCCGGTCGAGGTTCATGGAATTGTTCAGACGTTGAACCGGCTGTTTGGACAGGTCGAGCACAGCATCAACGCCCATCAGGTGTTTATCTCAGAAGCCGCGCATCAATTGCGAAATCCGGCGGCTGCGGTCCAGTCCATGGCTGAGGCATTGCGCGATGCAAAAACAGATGAGGACAAAGACAAACGGATAATCGAGCTGGTGGCAGCGGCAAAGAATTCGGCTACAGTGGCGGAACAACTATTGTCACTGGAACGACTGCGGCAACCTACGCATCAGGATCAGATGGACAAGATTGATTTCCGTGCGGTTGTGGAAGAGGCCTGCGCTGACATGGGCGTTCATATCCTCACACAAGGGATCGATTTTGAAGTCACATTGCCAGAACCAACAATCTTGGTCTCGGGAGATCGGATCTTTTTGGCAGAGGCTATCAAAAACCTGCTGGACAATGCGCTTAAGCACGGCGGCGCTGAACTGAGTCGAATATCAGTTGTACTGCGTTGTGACGCGGGGAACGTCAAACTAACCGTATCTGATGACGGAACCGGCCTTTCACCCGACCAAAGCGAAGCCGTTTTCAGTCGATTTTCGCAGCTGGAATATTCCGAAGGTAGCGGTTTAGGGTTGTCGATTGTCTCAGCTGTCGCGAAGCGTCACGGAGGAGTGGTCGCAATCAACCAAGTCGAGCAAGGAGCAAGCGTTACGCTCGAGCTTCCCATAGCCCTATAGTTTGTTTCTATTTCTGCCCGGAACCCGAAACCTTTCATAATCAAAGAGAATTATTGCGATTACAGCGAATGACCGGTTTCCGCCAGTTTCATTAGAATAACAATGCGTTCTTGCGCAAACAGTAAGGGCGCAGCCTGCTCCGCTGCACCTGCTTTGGGTCATCGGCATATGGACAATCCAAACGCCTCTGGCTGTAAAGGGTAAGACGCTGCCTTCCCACCCGGGCAACCCTATTAGACAACACCGTGTCCTCGGCTACGCCTGCGGGCCGCACCACTATTGTCGAATAGCATTGCCTCGCCCCCATCCGCGTTCGCCACGTGGCAGATCAGCAGGAACAGGCGCTTTCGGCGTCTGATCTGCAAATCAGCCCTGATTTTCCCAAAAAGAAGTCAGGATCAATGAGATCGGTCCAGGTGTTAGATGAAGGAAGTGAGGCGAAAATGGAAAGGTTCTGTCGCTGGTGGCAGAACTATGTGTCGCCTTACACAAGCACTGTGGAACGTCACTGATTCCTGACTCAATCGGCGCACAAAACCTCAATAAATGGGCAAATCACGTCATTCAATTCTGACCCAAACGTCAAGCATTTCTGACCCAATACCGGTAGCCCCTATTTATTGACACTGCGGCCAAGGTGTGTGGAGAGCCCATTTTGACAAATGCTGCGCGCGCACGAGCGACTTCGAAGCTCTGATTGCTGCCTTGGGTCTGCGCAAGGATCACACCTTGTAGAAGCCAACCAGACTATCTCCACGCTACGGTGCGGTCCGCCTAAGCTGCCATTGAAGTACTGCGACACAATCGCCGAAAGAGAAATTTTTTGTGGAAATTAATGCGAACTCTCCTCAATCGTCACGCAGAACTAGATCTTTTGACAGTTATTCGGTTTTCACCGAAAAACCAAAACAGACCCGCTTGAGGACGGGTCTGTATTTCGGCCGAACGATGTTTTGGGAGGAACATCGATTGGCCGTTTTGGTCTCGCCAGAGGTTCAACCAAAATGCTCTTTGAAGCGATCGATACAGCGGCGGAAACCGTCTTCGAAATTTCCGTTACCGGGATGGTAGACACTTTCGAATGATATCACCCCATCATAGGCGTCGGTTTTCAGAGCATCCGCCATCGGCTGAAACTGATCGGCCAGTTGGCCTTCGCCCATTTGTTTGACCGTCAATGTTGCGCGGGGCGTGTCGACTTGAACGTCCTTGATGTGGATGTGCCCGAGATAGCCATCTTTTACCTCGTCATACCCAGCAGGAAACGCTTGTTCGTGACACCAGCAATTGTTGGCCGGATCCCAAAGTACCTTTAACGTGTCTTTGGCATCCAGATCATCGATCAGCTTACGGGCGGTGTAATTCGAATTCACCATGGTCCCGTTGCCCGTTTCGACGACCAAAGTCACTCCGCCGTCCTTGGCAACGTCAATCGCCGGTGCAATCAGGGGCAGCATCGCGTCCCATGCACCCTTGGCGACGTTCCATTTTTCTGCACCTCCGGACCCCCACAGAATCTGCTCTTTCTTCGGAGTCATAATGCGCACCAATGGGCCGCCGACCACATGCGCCATGTCGATCACGCGCTTCAGAGCATCCATATGCTTGCTATGCAGGTCGTCCCCTGGTTTGTTCGCCCCGGTCATTCCCGCGAAGATGTGGCGCGACAGACAGGATACAGGCTTGCCCCGATCCCGAAGCAGCGCGTCAATTTCCCTGATCTCATCCGCAGAGTGATCGCCAACCTCCGTATCGCCGACAAATTGCAGTTCGGCATATTCGAGGTCAAACTCATCCATCACATCGACCGAGTGTTTCAGGTCGCGACTGATGCCATCACAGATAACGCCAAGTTTCATGTTCTTGTCCTTTCTCAGCGATGCAACTCAGCGCCGACAATGTCTTCGATCACGCGGGTGCAGGCCCAGTTGTCGCCATCGGGGAATTTGGTTTTGCCAGCATGGAAAATCTGCATGGCAGATGAAGCAGTATGCATTGGAACGCCGAGCTCTTCGGCCAGATCCAGTGAGATGGTCAGGTCCTTGTGCATGGTGCCGATGCCCGAGCCAGTGTTTTCGAATTTACGGTCGATGATGTTCTCCAGCGCTGTGTTGGTGCATCCGCATCCCGCGCCAGAGGTCGAAAAGACCTTGAACAGGTTTTCGCCCTTCACGCCCGCCTTGGCGGCAAGAACCGACGCCTCAAATGTTGCCGAAAAGATTGAACCGATCAGAGTCTGCAGACATGCTTTTACGGTCTGACCTTGGCCGGGCCCGTCCCCTACGCGGTGAATGGTGGCCGAGACCGCCTCCATCACTGGTTGGAATTCGTCCAGTACGGTATCAGGGGCCGCAGCCATCATGGTAAGAGTGCCGCCCTGCGCACCCGGAAAGCCGCCAGAGACAGGGCTGTCGATCAGGTGGATGCCCGAACCGACCATGGCCTCGCCAATCTCGCGGGCCTCACGCGGTTTGATCGTGGCGGTCAGAATGACCGCGCCGCCCTGCGCCATGTGACGGACCAGACCGTTTTCACCAAGAATGACAGCCTTGGCCTGATCGCCGTTCATGACCATGACATAGACTGCATCCGCGTTGGCCCCTACATCTGCAACACTTGCTGCAGGCGTTCCGCCCATTTCAGCCAGCGCCTTCAGGCGCGCTTCACTCAGATCAAACCCGGTGGTTTCGAACCCGTTTTTGATCAGGTTCTTCGCCAGCCCGCTGCCCATATCCCCTAATCCAATGACACCTGCACGTTGCATAATTGTCTTCCTAATGTGTCGTCCGGCCCGGCCGGAGTTGAGGTTTGGCGCCCCATCTTCCGAGGCGTCGATGTGTGCGGGGATTTCAGGCTTTGGCTGACCAAGGCCGGGCAGGTCCGGAAGACACCCCGCTGCCCAATTCCGTGTGGCTACGGACCCATGACCGCGTCCGGTATCCAAAGGACCAGTTGCGGGAAGATCGCGATCAAAATCAGCACCACCACATTTGCCAGCAGGAACGGCGCGGCACCGACGAAAATCTTTCCGATCGGCATACGGCAGATTGCAGCGCAGACATTCAGGCAATTTCCTACTGGCGGTGTGCATGCACCAACCGCGAGTCCCGAGACCATCACCACACCAAAATGCACACCAGACACGCCCAGCTTTTCAGCGACCGGCAACAAAACCGGTGTCAGTAATAGAATGGCGGGACTAACGTCGATGAACGTACCCGCCATCAGGATCAAAATGGCTGTCAGAACCATGAAAGCGACCGGGCCAAGTCCGAGGCCCGAAACGAAATCGGCCAGTTGATTGGGTACACGTTCCAGCGCCAGTACAGTGATGAACACCTGACTGAACGCGATGATCATCATGATCTTGGCGGACATGATGATCGCGTGGCGCATGGCCCCCGGCAAATCTTTGAGAACGCCGAAGCCGACGATGAATAAGCCGATGATCAGACCGTAAACCACCGCCGCTCCGGCTGTCTCGGTCGGAGTAACGAAACCGAATACAACCGACCCCACGATCAGGATTGGCATCAACGCCACGGCAGCCGAACGCCGCGCCTGTCGCCCTGCCTCGGCCAACGTGAACGGTACATCTTCGGTCGGGTAATCGTTCTTCTTGGCCAACAACCACACGACGATCAGCTGCAGCAGGCCAACCATGATGCCGGGAATGATCCCGCCCAGAAACAGGCGACCAATGCTTTCTTCAGCGGCAACAGCGTAGATGATCATCGGAACAGACGGCGGAATGATCATGCCCATTGTGGATGAGGCAACTGTGATCCCCGCCGCAAAGCTCTTGGGGTATCCGCGCTTTTCCATCTCAGGGATCAGAACAGACCCGATTGAAGCAGTATCCGAGGCAGAAGAACCCGAGATACCGCCGAAGATCATCGAGCCGACCACGTTAACCAATCCCAGCCCGCCCTTAAGGCGGCCGACGAAGAACATGGACAGGTCTAGCAGGCGCCGCGTGATGCCTCCGGAATTCATCACCAAGCCCATCAGGATGAAGAAGGGCAGTGAAACCAGCGGATAATTATTGATGCCGGAGAAGAAACGCTGAACAACGAACCCGGTCGCTGCGGGAGCCTCGATCAGGAAATACGCCAGTGACGCCAGCCCCAGAGAATAGGCAATTGGAACTCCGCAGACCAACAGTATTCCCAGTGTGGCGAACAGGATCAGCATGTCAGTCCTCCGGCATCCAGAGAACATCGATGGAATCCCGACCGCCCAGAGTCAGAACCACACGAACAAAGCAATAGAACACGGCAATCGAACAGGAGATCGGAACAATGATGAACACATAAGCCTGAGGCATCCCGAAGGGTTGCCACATGTTTTTCCCAGGCCCTGCGATCCAATCGATGGACAGCCACACCAAAGCCGCGTTCATCACTCCCACGAGGACAAGCCCTGCCACGTAGAAGGCCATTTTGACGTAATAGGGCATCATGTCGATGAAGAATGTGATCGCGATATGCTCGCGCTTCGTAATCGCGACTGCACCGCCCAAGGCCGAGGTGCAAAGAAACGCGATCTTGACCTGTTCGTCGACACCGTAGATCGCCATGTCAAAGGGGCGCATCAGGACTTTGGTGACGACAATCACCAAAAACACCCCAAACAGCACGACCATCAACGCTTCGATAACGCGCGTCAGTACACGGTCAATTGCAGAGAGCGTATCCATAAACCGGTTCCGTTAAGAAGGGAATCCGGGCGCAGAGTAAGAGCGCCCGGAATTGCCGTTTCAGATCAGCCGCAGGACGCCGCTGCAGCACGGGCTGCGTCGATATCATCCATCGTGAAATGACCCGCGTCGATCATCTGTTGATAGACCGGCGCAACGGCTTCCTGGAAACCCGCCAGGGCTTCGGGCGTCAGTTCGTTGATCTCCATGTGCTTGCCGAGTTCGCCGACGATGTTCGTTTCAGCATCGCGATACAGCTTGTCCGACATCGCCATCGCTTCGACCGCAACCTCGTCAAAGGTGGCCTGAAGGTCTTCGGGCAAACCATCATACCACGCCTTGTTGACGATCAAAGGATCGGGGCCTGTCATATGGTTCGACAGCGTCAGATACTTTTGCACTTCGTGAATATTGAAGTCCCAGATATTTTGCGGCGGGTTATGCTGCCCGTCAATCACGCCCTGTTTGAATGCCTGATATGCCTCTGAAAACGGCATGGCGACCGGAACCGACCCGATGGCTGTGCCCGTGGCGATCATCAGATCAGATTGAGGTTCGCGAATGCGCAGACCTTGCAGATCAGCAACCGATGTTATTGGCTGAACGTTGTTGGTGTAGGCCCGGAACCCTTGGCTGATACCGGTGGCAGGGATGTGATATCCGTTCGCCTCGGCACGAGCCTGCACTCCCTTGGTGAAGTCCGAACCGACCAGACATTCCATCTCATCCCAATTCGCGACGAGGAACGGCAACTGGTACAGGTTGAATGCCCCGGACGCGTCGGCAAAGAAACCGCCACGCGTGCCTTGCAGCAAACCGGCCGTCACCTGATCCATCATTTCACGCTCATTACCAAGCGCGGCACCAAAGAAATTCTCGACTTCGATGCGACCGTCCGTACGTTTCTCAAGTTCGGTCTTGAACCAGTCCATGGACTGCGAACGGATTGAGGTTTCCGGCTGCTCATTGCCATATTTAAAGGTGAAGTCCGCTGCCAGTGCTGTACTGGCCGTTATTATTAGGCCGGTAACCCCGGCCAGTAATTTAGCTGTGTAGGTCATGCTATCCTCCCTGAACGGGACTCGATCCCGTTGCATGACGTTGGGATAAGCCCCCTCACAATTCGGTGGCAAGAAAAATTGCATCAAATGACGGCAATGATGGTTTTTGATGTTCTACAAAGATCGTTTGAGGATGCTTTTGATCGGAAATGATGTTAGTAGGGGTCTATGAGCGATGAAGCTATAATAATCCCAAAGAAGGCACGCGTCTCCGAGATTGCGAGGATTGCGGGGGTCGGCACCGCTACGGTTGACCGGGTTTTGAACAACAGATCTAACGTAAAGCCTGAGACCCGCCAGCGTGTTTTGCAGGCCAAGCACGCGATCGAATCCGGCGCTCAATTAGACCAGCCTGCGCGACCCTGGCGGCTGAAGATATTTCTGCCAGAGGAAGCCGGGCCCTCGACAGAATTTCTGGGCGACTGTTTTCAGAATGTTTTCACCAATGGCCGCGCCACCGTCGAGTGTGTGTTTTCCACGAAACTGGAACCATCTGTGTTGGCGCGAAAACTGAGAGCCTGCGCCGGGCAGGGCATTGATGCAGTTGGCTTTCAAGCTTTGGATGACCCGCGGGTGCGCGACGCTGTCGAAGAGCTGCACGGTTTGAATATTCCCTGCATACCTGTCGTTTCCGATCTGATCAGCCCCGTTCTGGGCCAATTTGTCGGGACGGACAATATGGCCGCAGGGCGAACAGCGGCCTACTTTATGGGTCGAATGCTACGGCAATCCGGAACCGTCGGCGTGATTTCCGGTGACCAACTGTATCGCAGTCATTCGGATCGAGAGATGGGGTTTCGGTCGGCCTTGCGAAGGGGTTTCAACCATCTCCGCGTTGTGGGTACCTATATCGGCCACGATGATGTGCAGGAAAATCGCGTAGTGGTGGGCCAGATGCTGGACGAGCATCCTGGGCTGCTGGGCATTTATAACGTTGGCGGTGGCAACGAAGGCATTGTTGCGGCTCTGGCTGATCGCGATTTGACAGGGGAAATCATGCTGATCGGCCACAACCTTACGCCGAAGACGAGAAACTACCTGCTGGACAGATCAATGGATCTTGTCATCCATCAGAATATGCAACGGATCGCTGAACAAGCCGTTCAGACCCTGATCGCGACACTGGAAAACCGGCCCCATCAGGCTGAGGTCGTTCCAGTTGAAGTCATCACCCGTGAAAACATCAACGGCGCCACCTTCGGCTGATGTTCACAGGTTTTCAGATGTGCAGAGATCAAACGGAATAACTCCAACCTGTTCCTGGATTGGTTTTCCGGTCAGACACCGAGACATCATCTGAGTCACGCGATCAGCAACCTGATCCAGCGGGTTGTTAATCACCAAATCGATACTGCCATCGGCAAGCGCGGCTTCGGTAACCGGTGTCCGTTCATGGCAGATGTAGACAATCTCTCGCGATTGCCCCGCCTCGCGCAGCGCTTTCAATGCTCCGGTCACTCCGCCTCCGCAATGATAGACGCCGGAGAGGTCTTTGTTGGCCCGCAGCAATTCTGCTGTCGCTTCATATGCGACTGCCGCGTCATCCAGATAGACCACAGAGTCTCGAAGAGGTTTCTGCGGTGCAAATTCGCGCATGTAGCTTCTGAACCCACTCTCAAGCGCTTCGTGCCCCAGATACCTGTGCGACCCGATAAGGATGCCAACCGCGCCTTCGGTTCGATCAAGACGCGCCATCGCCCAACCTGCCGTCCGCCCCGCTTTTCGACTGTCGATCCCGACATAGGCAGTAATGTGAGGCGAAGACAGCGGCGAGAGCAATGCAATGACAGGGACATCAGCGCTGGCGATCGCACGATTGATCTCCGGGTGATCAATCGCAACCAAGCCTATGGCGTCTACCTTGCCGTGCATTTCGTCAATCGCAGTTGCAAGCTCGGACGGCGACAGACTTTCTACATACCGGACCACAACATTTGCCCGGATACTGCGCAACTGCTCTGCTTTTTGCTGCAACTCGATTGCCAATTCGCGATAAAACCACTTGCTTTCCTTTTGAAGAATAAAGCCCAACCGTTTAGCTGGAGCCATCTCCTCAACTCGGCGCCGCAACAATCCTGCCGAGCGATACCCCAACGCTTCTGCCGCTGAAAGAACCCGCGCAGTTGTCGCCGCAGAAACCGGCGCACGCGCATTCAGAACGCGGTCTACTGTTGCGACGCCTACCCCCGCCTTTTCTGCGACGTCTTTGAGTGTGACACGGGCCATAGCACGCTCCATGATAAAACGTATCATCTATTTTACAGAATATTCTGAGAGAAATGATAGAAAATATCACGACAGGTTTGACGATTCAGGCGCTCCTCGGTTCTGCTCGGCAACAGCAATGTAGAAAAGGAACCTGATGTGCTGCAGGACAATACCATTCCTTGGCGGGATTATTCGCTGACGGGCCGGGACAGCGGTCCAAGCTTTGCACCTAAACAGTGGTATTCTACTCCAGTCCCCCGGAAACGGATGAAGGAACTGATGAAGCGCCGCGATGCTCCGGCCCTGATCGACTACGGGATCTGGCTGGGATTTGTGTTGGCAACCGGTGCTCTGGTCATTCTGACCTGGGGTACGTGGTGGGCAGTGCCGTCTGTCATCCTCTACGGGGTGTTTTATGGATCCTGTGCCGACAGCCGTTGGCATGAATGCTGCCATGGGACTGTATTCAAAACGCCTTGGCTGAACACTGCAGCCTATCAGCTGGCCTCATTTATGTCGCTGAAAAACCCCTATCTTTGGCGGTGGAGCCATACACGCCATCACACGGACACGGTGATCGTCGGAAAAGACCCCGAGATTGCGTTTCCACGGCCTCCGCATCCACTCAACATCTTATGGAACATGCTGCATCTGCAATCTGGCTGGAGTGAATTGAAGAAGATGTTTCGGTTGTCGGCTGGTCGTTTGACCAAAGATCAGAAAACCTTCCTCATCGAAGCCGACCGTTCTAAGGCGTTCTTGGCGTCGCGTGTTCACCTCGCAATCCTCGCAATGACATTTGCTTTGGCAATGGTGCTGCAATCATGGCTGCCCATTGTACTGATCGGCGGTCCCACTTTCTATGGTTCGTGGTTGCATCACCTGTTGGCGTCACTACAGCATGCCGGGCTGGCAGAAGACGTCCCGGATCACCGATTGAACTCGCGAACCGTCTACATGAACCGGTTCTTCCGCTTCGTGTATTCGAACATGAACTACCATGTGGAACATCACATGTATCCAATGGTGCCGTTCTACAATCTCCCGGCCCTGCACGAAGAAATCAAAGGCGATTGCCCACCAGCTTACAAGGGAACACTGACCGCATTTCGCGAAATGCTCCCAGCCATTCTGATCCAGCGGCGCGATCCGTTCTACTTTGTCGACCGCAAGCCGTTGCTGCCCAAGGACGCTAACCCCAGCCCAGAATACACTCGACCAACAGCCATAGCGGCCGAGTGACCCACTCCCCGGAATACAGGAAAGCCTATGACGAACTGGACCCGCGCCTGCGCTTGCGATGACATCGAAACCGAAGATCTAATCCGTTACGACAATGGCGATCGTACCTTTGCCATCTACCGAAGCCCCGAGGACGAATTTTACTGCACAGACGGCCTGTGCACCCATGAAGAAGTGCATCTGGAAGACGGTCTGGTGATCGATCATCTGATCGAATGCCCCATGCACAACGGCCAATTCGATTATCGCACCGGCGAGGCAAAGCGCTCACCGGTCTGTGTGAACCTGAAAACCTACCCAGTTAAGGTCGAAGACGGAGATGTCTTTATCGATATCGGGTGACGTCATGAAACGTATCTACGACTGGGACGCGAAGTTCTCACTTAGAAACTACACCGCTTCCGACCTTCGTGCGCTAAAGGGTATCCGCAAGCTGGTTCAGACGACGGCGAATACAACCGAAGAGGCAGCAGCCGCGAAAGATGCCGGAATTGACTTGATCATGGGCAATGCCCACAACACGTCCACCGTGCGTCAAGGCGCGCCTGAATTGTTCTTCACCGCTGCACTCGGTCTCCCGGACTTTGCAACCGAAAGTGACGTGCTGACCGCCGCGTTTGAGGCCATGAAGGATGGTGCCGACAGCATCTACACGGCAAGAGGACCGCACATCGTTGAACTTTTAGCGCGCGAAGACATCCCCGTGATGTGTCATCTTGGCCTGGTTCCTCGCAAATCCACTTGGCGGGGCGGCCTGCGCGCCGTTGGTAAGACTGCGGAAGAGGCTATCGCGCTTTGGAATGCGTTTCGCACAATGGAAGATGCCGGAGCCTTTTCGGTAGAGGCTGAAGTAATCTGTGACCGAGTAATGGCTGAGATTTCCTCGCGTACGTCGCTGATAACATCGTCGCTCGGTTCGGGTCCCGGCGCAGACATCATCTACCTTTTTCAAAATGACATATGCGGAGAGCAACCTGAAAGCCCGCGCCACGCACGCGCCTTTGGTGATCTCAAATCACTATATGAACAGATAAAACACCAACGCCGAGTTGCACTTACGGCGTTCAGGGAATCTGTTGAAGAGGAGCAATTTCCAAACCCATACGAGTGCGCAACAATCTCGGACGCGGAGTTTGAAAGTTTTATTACACGACTAAAATAATCTATTTGGCTAAGGAAAGTTGCACCCAGAACCACATTTTGAGAACCGGAATTATCACCCAACGATGATCGATGTACGTTGGTCCCCATTCGCGACGGGCAGCAAAGAATTTTGTAATCGCGTACAAGTACCTTTCCCGCCCGACCAGCAGGGCGTTGTCGTCGCAACCCACCAGCAGCTGTCGTTCGAGCAACCGCAGCGAATTCGAACTTTGTCCCGCCCACTTGCCACATGACACTAGAAGTTGAACGTCCGGAATGGGCGGAAAGCAGACCTTCGCTACTCTCGCGAAATAGCCATTCGCATTCTTGGTTAGCGGCCATTCGACAGCGGTTGCATGAATTGACCTATTGGTCCGCTTGAGCACGCCAACAGAAAAAACACCAGACGGTGTCGGCCTAGCGATCTCATCAGGATGTTTGATTGCCGATTTCGCGGCTTTACAACCCGCTTCGCGATTACGGTACAACTCTGTCGCGGCCTGACCAAGAGACTTCAGTGTTTTCGATTAGTGAGTGGCAACCTATTATGGTGTTGTTAAATATGTAAAATCCCTTTGGGCGCAGGGATCCCAACTGCGCTGTGAATATTTATGCTTTCTAAATATACAAATTCTCCTCTCAATCTTCACCGCTATGTTAGCGTTATCGCTTTGAGATTGACGCTTGTTCTCACCGGTTAGCCGGCACCCAGCACAATTTGCGAAGCATTTCGCGTTGTCGGCCCAATTGGCCCGGCAGCCAAGGAACATACACTGGAGGAAATATGTCCCTGATGCAGACCATTACCCGTAGAGCCGCCTTGCTTTCTGTCGCCGCTGTCGCACTGACTGCCGGGACAGCGTATGCAGGCGATGTCAAAATTGGCTTTCTGCTGAAAACCATGCAGGAAGAGCGCTACAAACGTGACCGCGCCGCGTTTACTGCGAAAGCAGAGGAACTGGGCGCCGAAGTTATCTTTGATTCAGCGAACAATGACGAGCTGACTCAGCTGGCTAAGTTTGAAAACATGCTTGCCAAGGGCGCAGACGTCATCGTGTTGCAGCCTGTGAACACCGGTACCGCCGGAAGCATGGTCAGCATGGCAAACAGCGAAGGTGTGCGCGTCGTCGGATATGACTCGATGCTCGTGGACGGGCCGCTGGATGCGATGGTGATGCAAGACAGCTGGGCCGTGGGCCGCCTGCAAGGCGAAGCCATGGTCGAATGGCTGCAGGACAAGAACGGAGAGGTGTCCGGCAAGATCGCCTTGATTCAAGGTCAACCCGGCGACTCCAACGCGATTGCCATGAGCAGCGGTGTGTTGGAGATTGTCGAAGCGAACCCGGGGTTGGAACTGGTGACCAATCAGGCGCATGAAGGTTGGTCATCCGAGAAGGCAATGGCGACTGCGGAAAACACGCTTACTTCAAACAGCAACGGCATCGACGCATTTATCGCCAACAACAGCGGCATGGCCCGTGGTGTTATCGCGGCATTGGAAGCACAGGGTCTGGCGTCATCAGACAAAGTGTTTGTGGCCGGATCTGATGCCGACCTGGCCAATATCCAATATGTTGCGCAAGGCAAGCAAGCCGTTGAAATCTGGAAGCAGATCGATCCTCTGGCTGAAACCGCGGCAGAAGTGGCCGTTGCTCTGGCTGCTGATCCGGACACCGCGCCCGCCGATTTGGTCGAGGTGGACAAGGTTATCAACAACGGTTTCGCCGATGTGCCGACAATCGTGACTCCGATCACGCTTGTGACACAGGACAACATCGATGACACGATCATCGCTGGCGGCTTCTACTCCAAGGAAGAGGTCTACGGGAACTGATCCCAAGGACTGTTTCCTGAAGGAGGGCGTTTCGCCATTTGGCTCCCTATGCGTGTACTCCCCGCGCGCGGCTTCATGGTGCCCTCCTTCCTTAACCCCTCACGGCGAGACTGCCGGTCAGGGTGGGGAATGTCCGAAACACCTTTCTGAATGTGATGGGAAAAAGCATGTCTGAAGTCGTCCTGAAAATGCAGGGTATTATCAAGGATTTTCCCGGAGTTCGCGCCCTGAACAATGTCAATTTCGAAGCCCGCTCGGGCGAGCTTCTGGCGTTGATGGGAGAAAACGGAGCGGGCAAATCCACGTTGATGAAAGTGCTCAGCGGCGTGTGGCCGTATCCGACCTACGAAGGCGATATCTTTCTGCGCGGCGAAAGAGTCCGATTCGCGAATACGAAAGAGGCCGAGGCGGCCGGCATTGGCATCATCTATCAGGAACTCAACCTGATCCCCGGCCTTTCGGTTGCCGAGAACATCTTTCTGGATCGCCAGTTCACCGATGCCAAGGGCAGAATCAACTGGAATCAAACCTTTGCCGAGACTCAGAAATTGCTGACCGAACTGGGCATCAACGACATTCGCCCGACCGATCTGGTGCAGAATATCACCGTGGGCAAACAGCAGATGGTCGAAATTGCAAAGGCGCTGTCGCTCAAGGCAGAGATACTGGTGCTGGACGAACCTACGTCGGCACTGACGGATAAGGAGGTCAAGGATCTCTTCCGTATCATCCGCAAGCTGAAAGCCGACGGCGTCTGCATGTGCTACATCTCGCACAAGATGGAAGAGATCGAGCAGATCGCCGACCGGATTGCGGTTCTGCGCGATGGCCAGACCATCGGTGAAGTCACGCCTATCGCGGATATCACGCTTGATCAGATCATCGCCCGAATGGTCGGGCGCGACATCAAGGATATGTTTCCCAAGGTCGATTTCACACCGGGTGAGGTGACTTTAGAGGTCAACGATCTGTCCGTCACAAACCCCGATCTGCCTGGCAGCTATCTGGTCAAGAACGCCAGCTTCGTTGCCCGCAAAGGCGAGATATTGGGCATCTCCGGGCTAATGGGCGCTGGCCGGACCGAGCTGGTTGGCGGTGTATTCGGTGCCTATCCAAACCAGACCACCGGTGAAGTGAAGCTGAACGGGCAAAAGCTGGACATCAAATCGCCGAAGGACGCCATTGATGCCGGCATCGCGCTGCTGACCGAGGACCGTAAGGCGCTGGGTCTGTTTCTGGACAAATCCATTTCCTTCAACACGACGATTTCCTCGCTTGAGACGATCAGTTCCAAGGTTCTGGGCATTATCAACACCCAGCAGGAGCGCAAAGTCGTTAAGGAATATGTCGACCAGCTTGGAGTCAAAACACCCTCGATCGACACGGTGATTGGCACGCTCAGCGGCGGCAACCAGCAGAAGGTCATTCTGGGTAAGTGGCTGAACTCACGCCCAGATGTGTTCATTCTGGATGAACCTACGCGCGGGATCGATATCGGCGCCAAGGTCGAGATTTACAAGCTGCTGAACGAATTGGTCCAGCAAGGTGTCACGGTCATCATGATCTCATCGGAACTGCCCGAGGTTTTGGGCATGTGCGACCGGATACTGGTGATGTGCGAAGGCGAGATCGTGTCGAACTTTGAACGGGACGACGCGAAGAAAGAAGCAATCATGGCGTATGCCACCGGCAGCGCATAAGGGAGGAAGCAAATGAGTGCTGACAGCAACGTTGCAGGTGTTGGCGTCAATGGCGCCAAGGAAAACCACCTGATAAACTTCATAAAGGACAACGCGACGCTAATTGCGTTGATCGTGCTTGTCGTCGGGCTCAGCTTTGCCGACGACGCGTTTTTCACCGCGAGGAACCTTAGCAACCTGTCCCGTCAGGTTACCATCATCGGGATCATTGCCGTAGGCATGACTATGGTCATTCTGATTGCGGGTATTGACCTATCCGTTGGCTCTGTCGTCGGGTTATCAGCGGTCGTCTGTACGCTCATGATGCAATGGGGCGTGCCGACAATATTGGCGGTGCCTGCAACCCTTTTGATCGTGGGTGTCGGAATAGGTCTGTGGAACGGATTCTGGATAGCCAAGTTCAACATACCCCCATTCATCATAACCCTTGGAATGCTGACCATCGCACGCGGTTTGGCACTGACCCTGACCAACGGCAGTTCTGTACCGGTGACGAGTAATGTGTTTCCATTGATTGGTGGTGCTTATATCCCGCCGATGATGTCCAGTATCGTGCTGATCGTGTGTGCTGCGCTTGCTGTCTATTCGATTTTCCGGGACGTCCAACAAAGCAAAGCTCACGGCGTCGAAGTGAATATGCAAGAGTTGCTGGTCAACGGGGCCGTGATGATTGGTGGTTTTGCTTTGGCCTTCCACGTGTTCACCAGCTACAAGGGGATCCCCGTTCCTGTTGCGATCTTTGCAGTCATTGCGTTTGCCGGGATCTATACGCTGAACAGCACCCGCTTTGGTCGCCGCCTCTATGCGCTTGGCGGAAACGAGGATGCGGCTCGGCTGTCCGGCATCAACGTCGTCCGCACCAAGATGATTGTCTATACGGTCATTTCGGTCCTGTCGGCGCTGGCTGGTATCATCCTGGCCTCACGTCTGAACGGTGCCTCACCCAACCTCGGAACCATGTTCGAACTTGACGCGATCGCGGCCGTTGTTATCGGCGGCACCAGCTTGGCGGGTGGCTCGGGCAAGGTGAGCGGAACCATCATCGGGGCTCTGCTGATCGGCGTCCTGAACAACGGCATGAGCCTGCTTGGTGTGGTCACGTTCTATCAGTTGATCATCAAGGGCCTGATCATCATCCTCGCCGTCTGGTTCGATGTGATGCAGAAAAAATAATGTTGCTGGCCTGCCCCCGGTAACACGCACCAGGGGCAAAGCCAAAATCCCCGAAAACTTGAATGACAGTTGGGAGGTAAGCGATGGTCCAGTCCATTTTAGCAACCTTACGCACAGACGGCCTCAGAGCTTTGGGTTTGGCCGGCCTTCTATCCGCATCGCTACCAATGATCGCGGCAGCGCAGGACAACGCTACAATCGGGTTCCTGCTCAAGACCATGCAGGAAGCCAGATACCAGACTGACAAATCCCTATTCATTGCACGCGCGGAATCCCAAGGCGCAGATGTGATCTTTGATAGCAGCGGCAATGATCCATTGCGTCAGTTGCAGCAGGTTGAGGAAATGCTGGAATCGGGGGTGGACGTTCTGGTCCTGCAACCCGTCAACACTGCAACCGCTGGTGCCCTTGTTGATTTGGCCCACGATCAAGGCGTCAAAGTCGTCGGGTACGACTCGATGCTGCAGGACGGGCCGCTTGACGTCATGGTTATGCAGGACAGTTGGGCTGTCGGGCAGCTTCAGGCCGAAGCGATGGTGGACTGGCTGAATGATACCCGCGGTGAGGTCAAAGGCCGGGTCGCCCTGATCCGCGGTCAGCCTGGTGATGCCAATGCCGAAGCGCTCAGCAGCGGTGTGCTGAAAGTGATTGCCGATCATCCTGGGCTCGAGCTTGTTGCGGATCGCAGCCATGTAGACTGGTCTCCCGATATGGCCAGAGACACTGCCGAGAACCTACTGGTCGAATATGACAACGACATCGATGCGTTCATCGCCAACAACAGCGGGCTTGCCTTTGGGGTTCTGGCAGCATTGTCGGATGAGGATCTGGCATCGGCTGATCAGGTCTTTGTTGCCGGGTCAGATGCTGATCTGAAGAATGTTCAAATGGTGGCCAATGACATACAGGCGCTGGAAATCTGGAAGCAAATCAAGCCCCTGGCCTATGAGGCGGCGGATATTGCCGTGAAAATAGCGCAGTCCCCAGATGCCGAAATCAGCGAACTGATCGGTGAGCATACGCTGATCGACAATGGTTTCGCGGAAATCCCGACGGTTATCACACCTGTTTTCCCAGTGTCAAAAGATACGATCGACAGCACGGTGATCGATGGCGGTTTCTATACCAGCGAACAAATCTATCAGAACTGAAGCTGCTATAGTCACGCATACGAACGTCGGCAAAACAGCGAATACAAACAAGGGACCGAAATGTCTGACAAGATCAACGTCGCAGTCCTTGGCCCGATCCCAAGGGACAATATCACCAGCTATCAGGGTGAGAAATTCAATAAATTTGGCTGCGCAGTCTATACGGCGGTCTGTATGTCCTCGCTGGCCGGTCCGGGTTCGCAGATCAACGTTGTCAGCCATGTGCGCAGGTCGGACGTCGACAATGTTCGCAACTTGCTGTCTGAGTTTCCGTATCTGGATGTCAGCCATGTTACAGGCGACGCCGATCAGGGCGCGGTGATCGATCTGGTCTACGTCGATCAGAACCATCGCAACGAAAAGCAAACGGGTTTCATGAACCCGATCCTGCCCGAAGACATTAAAGACCTGATGGATTGCGACGCGTTCGTTTTCGTTCCAATCACGGATTTCGAGGTTCCGTTGGAAACGATCCGATACATCAAGGCCAACAGCGATGGTCTGGTTGTATTTGATGCGCATGGTCCCACCAGCGGGTGTTCAGCGCATGGAGAACGGTATCATAAGTTCTGGATCGACCGGGATCGCTGGCTTCCGCATATCGACCTTCTGAAGATGAATCTGGAAGAGGCTCAATGCAGTTGGTTCAAAGGGGAATACGGCTCTGACGAGTTGCAGGACATAAGCGAACTCACGATGGACCAGTTGCCCAAGTTCGCGCAACACTGCCTGGATCTGGGCGTCAAGGCGCTCTACGTCACGCTGGATCAACACGGCTGCGCCGTCTACCACAAGGACGCGACTGGCCGGATGCGGGAACATCTGGTCAAGCGGGTGCTTGTCGAGGATGTGGTCGACACCACGGGCTGCGGTGACAGCTTTGCTGGTGGTTTGGCTTTTGGCTACCTCAAGACTGGCGATTTCGTCACAGCCTGCCAGTTCGGAAACTGTGCAGGAGCGCAGCGCTGCTCGAGCAGCGAGCTGGATGTCTACGGATCACTGGAAGAAACCGAACGTCAGATTGCTGAAACCTACGGCGACTGAATTATCCGAAATATCACCCGAATGGAGCCCTGACATGCAGACGATGCTGAGCAGTAGCGACTGGCTGATCGAAGAAACTCAATTCAATCTGGATGAAGCGAACTTCAAGGAAACCATTTTCACGGTCGGCAACGGCTATCAGGGCACGCGTGGGTCTCTGGAAGAGGGCCACAAAGGAGAGCTGTCTGGCACCTATCTGGCCGGTGTTTACGATCACCATGACTCGACGGTGATCGATCAGGTCAATGTGCCGACCTGGTTGCCATTTCGGGTTCGTGTGGAAGGTGAAATTCTGGGCGTCCAGACGTGTAATGTTGTCGAACACAGGCGGGTATTAGATCTGCAGACCGGATTTCTGCATCGCGATACCCTGTTTGAAGATAGCACAGGCCGTCGCACTCGCATCACCAGCATCCGCTTTGCCAGTTTTGCCGATCAGCACATCTGTGGCATTCGCCTGATCGTCACTCCGGAAAACCACTCGTCCGAGATCACTGTCGAAAGCGCCCTTGATGCCCATCGATACAATCTGGATCGATTGCCAGCTTATCAGGGAAACCCGGATTTCCATCCCGAAGTAAAATGGGAAAAATGGGCCAAAAGCCGACACCTGAAGGTCACTCAGTCACATGCAAGCAGTGATGCGTCCTATATCGAAGCTCTGACTCTGGACACTGGCATTTCGATTGGCATGTCGTCTGCCTTGGATTGGCCTTCCTTTAGCGAGTTCAAAGGCGCAAACCTTGATTATGAGCAGGTTTCGCAAACCATTTCTGTCGAGGCGCTCAACGGGCAAAGTCTGACTTTCGAAAAGCTGGTGTCGATTTATACATCGCGAGATCTGAACGGCGCGGAATTGGCAGCCAAATGCGAAGCGTCTCTGGAGACCGCGCATGCCAAAGGGTTCTCCGCATGTCTAAGCGAAAGTGCCGCAGCATGGCGCAAAAAATGGGATTCCTGTGATTGTGTGGTGACGGGTGATCCTGAAGCAACGCGGGCGATGCGCTTCAACATCTATCACTTGCTTATAGCAGCCAACGAAAACGACCCGCGCGCGAACATCGGCGCCAAATCCATGTCTGGGGAAGGCTACAAAGGTCACGTTTTCTGGGATACCGAGATCTTCCTGCTGCCATTCTATATATTCACGCAGCCGGAGACGGCCAAAGCCCTTCTGAAATACCGTTACAATACGTTGAACGGCGCACTTGAGAATGCCCGCATGAATGGGCTTAAGGGCGCGCAGTACGCGTGGGAATCCGCTGATACCGGGGTGGAGACAACGCCAAAATGGACAGCGGACGGCGCGAACCGGATCTGGACCGGAGAAGAAGAGATTCACGTCACCGCATGTGTGGCATATGGCATCCTCAGTTATGTTGCGGCGACCGGAGACAAAGATTTCCTTCGCGATTTCGGGGCCGAGGTTTTGTATCAGACCAGCCGGTTCTGGATCAGTCGACTGGAATGGAACAAAGACATGGACCGGTACGAGCTGACAAACGTTATTGGGCCGGACGAGTTTCACGAGCATGTCGACAACAACACGTTCACCAACCGAATGGCGAAATGGCATCTGGAGCAATCCGCACGTGTTTTCAAAGAGTTCAGCGAGGCCTCGTCAGCGGTTCATGACGAATTGCGGATTCGGTTAGATTTAACAGAAAAGGAAGTGGATAATTGGCTGGAAACGGCCGAAAAAATCTATGTTCCCTTTGACCCGTCCCGCAATCTGATTGAGCAATTTGAAGGATATTTCCAGCTCAAGGACATTCCCATCACCGAATGGGACAAAAACCGTATGCCGGTCTACCCGGAGGGGCATGATCACTTTTCACTGAATGGCTCGATGCTACTCAAGCAACCTGACGTGATCATGTTGAACTATCTCTTGCCCGACGAGTTTTCAGACGAAATCAAAAAGGCGAACTATGCGTTTTATGAGAAACGCACGATGCACAAATCATCGCTCAGCCCGGCCATTCATTCGATCATGGGGATTGAAGTTGGCGACATTTCCTCGGCCCATCACTATTTCGAACGTTCTGCCTTTGTTGATCTAGTCAACAATCAGGGAAACACACAGGACGGGATGCATATCGCATCGGCCGGTGGCACCTGGCAGTCGCTTGTTTGTGGGTTTGGCGGGTTCCGGGTCAAGCACGGCAAGATGACGTTCAAACCCTGGCTGCCCGAGGCATGGTCCGGCATCCGGTTTAATCTGAAGTGGCAGGGGAATGACGTCGAAGTTCTGATTTCTCATGACGAGTGTCGGTTTAAGCTGATTGCTCCGTCCGGCACGAAAGAGGATATCGAGGTGATGGGCCATCCTGTTACTTTGATTGCCGGAGAGGAAGCGGTCTTAGCACCGCAGCCTGCGTGACAACCAAGATTTTTCTCGCAGGAATGGTCAAGGTGTGCCGAGGTGCTATCGTCAGTCTGCAAGAGCCTCAGCAACGCGCGTGTGCAGTTGTTCCGCTGCCGCGTGATCGATGAGCAATTCGTTAACAAGTCCCCGGGTGATCAGTTCGAATACCGTATCGCCTCGTTCCTTCTGAATCGCGACGACCACAACACCACTTTGATCAGGATCGTCAAATGCCCGATCTGCGATGGCTTTGACATGCTCTGTTTTGATCCCGGTCCACAGCCCGTTCAGCTCGTCAATCAGGTCCATCTTGGCCTGTGAAATTTCGGTTCTCGGGATCAAAATACCGCCAAGGTCCCCGACGACCAATTGCCGGAGATCGTCAGCCCTTAACCCGCCAGCCTGAACCAGCTCTTCAAAACTGCCCAGAACCGGAGTGCTTGAAGACCCGACGCTGGAAATCAACATATCCATTTTATCAATCAATGCGTCTGGACCCGAAAACACGCGGTGAAATCCCGGGGTGTCAGAGATGTACTGCCAAATGGAACGGCGCATGGTCTCATCGTAGTGACGGGGTATGTATGCCGGGAAACCAGTGAGCTGAGGGCTATCCTCCGGCTGATCGTTAAATAGCTCATCAAACGTTCCGGCAAGCCGGCTGGCAGAGTATCCATGCTGAGCCAGCGACATCAATTCTGCGCAAACCGCTGCAAACTCAGTCTTTTGCGACTTATCTATGGGCTGCCTTGAGGCTGCAATCCCTTCTGCCAGAGACTTGATTGTTCGACCCCACGCAACGCCGATGACGTTCGATTTCTCGATCAGTTCTATCAATCGTCCGGATGCGGTTCGTCCAAACCTGGTACGGCGCTGTGACAGCGCAGCCTCGGTGTTCCCCGGGCCGCTTTCAAACACCCCAAGCCGAGGCGGTCTAAGCTTGTTCCTGTTGCAATATCGCTTCAGATCAGAATTCAACCCTGAAGGAGCCAGCATTTCGTCCATCTGGGCAATCCACTCGTCTGAGAATTGTTCTTTGACGAAGCGTTGTTCGATGACCAAGTAGTTTTGGCGTTCAGCGTGTTTCAGTAACCGCGATACATGCGGTTGAGACAGGCCACCAAGAATTGCTCCTATCTCTACCTGCGACATGTTGTGCGTTGCGCGCATATAGGCAGCGCACTGGGCGCGTTCTTCAAATGGAAGTTTTTTAACGTCGATCATTTGTTCAATATTGTTCGTTAGCAGGATCCTGACAGCGTGAATAACTATGCCATATAAACATTCACATGCCAGCCGATTGAAGAAAAATCCTTACATGCTACGTGTTTCTTGCACAGGCTCGAACCAGGAGATTCAGCATGCCGATCAAAGGACTGATCTTTGACCTCGATGGTGTTTTGGTCGACACCGTACCGGCGCATTTTGCTGCTTGGAAACGCATGTTCGAAGAATACGGGTATGAGTTTGGAAGGGCGGAATACCGGCGACTTGTCGATGGGCGCCCTCGTTATGACGGCGCGCGCGCGGTCATGACCCGGCATTCGGAGAATGAAGTCAGAACCGCCGCAGACAAAAAAAATGACTATTATGTTGAAATGATCGAGCGAGGCGAATTTCGTGTCTTCGATGCTGCTGTGCACCTCGTAAGACAATGCCAGTCGGAGGGTTACGGGCTGGCGGCCGCTTCCAGCAGCGCCAATGTCCGAGCCGTTCTCGAAAAAGCTGGTTTGTTGGATGCCTTTCCGGTTGTTATCGGAGGCGACGATGTCGAAAAAGGGAAACCCAACCCTGATATATTCCTCACCGCCGCCAGCGGGCTGGGGCTTAATGTGGATGAATGTATCGTGATCGAGGATTCCTCTTCCGGTGTCGAAGCGGCAAAGAATGGTGGTTTCTATTGCGTAGGTCTTCTTCATGAAGATCACGAGAGTGAACTAACGGCTGCGGATTGCGTCATTTCTTCGCTGGCCGAGGTTGACATTGAGCAGATAGACGAATCCAAGTCGGAATTGCCTGTCTAAATACTTTTTTGCGACATAGAACTGGATTTTTTAGGGACAGATAACAGACTTCACCTAAATTTCAGTATCGTGTGCTCAACCTCTCACAACTCCGTGTGCCCGAGTTTGACTATTGGCCGCTTCGGTCAAGCTCCGATGCGGCGCTTGACTCTGCTGGGAAGGCACGGCTGGGACCGTTTACGCGCGTGTGAGGCGTTGGGCTGAAGGTCCAGAAAATCCGCGAACTGTTCGCTCGACCGATACCCTATGTTGTACTGGTAGCGAACGGCAGGTTTGACGGGCTGCACCGCAGCATCGAAGGTGTCCGCTGGACGGCAGGAATGGGCCGCCTGTGAAAGCGACCCAACTGCACTAGATTTCAATGGCTTCGGCAATAGCTAGAGCGTCTTCAAGTTCGACGCCCAGATATCTAACTGTGCTGTCCATCTTTGTATGTCCAAGAAGCAACTGCACGGCGCGCAGGCTGCCAGTCTTCTTGTAGATCTGGGTTACTTTGGTACGACGCATTGAATGCGTTCCGTATGCGCTTGCCTCAAGGCCGATGGATGTGACCCAATCACGGACGATCCGCGCATACTGGCGTGTTGAGATGTGCAGGCGTTCATGGAAGCGGCCAGGCCAAAGATAATCCGAGCCAACCATGAGTTCATCCTCCATCCACCTCTCGACAGAAGTACGCGTGCCCTCGGAAATCTCGAAGCGGACTGGTTTGTGAGTTTTGCTTTGCAGGACGGAGGCGCGCTCTTTGATCTGCCCCGATGCCATCACATCAACGACTTTCATCCTCACAAGATCACAGCCGCGAAGTTTGCTGTCGATTGCCATATTGAACAGCGCGAGGTCGCGATGGTTCTCGGCCAGTTCAAGTCGAACTCGGATCGCCCAGACGTGCTTTGGCTTCAGCGGTCTTTTCTGGTCAACGATACGTCCTTTGTTCCACGCTGGGCGAAGCGCGCGAATGGATGGTAAGTTTGGTGTTTCCATGACTGATCCTCCGATCCGCCATGCCCTCCCAAAGCGACAACCCGACGTTGACGTGGCACCATATCAGAGGATTGCTGCGCTGCCTCAGGGTTCTGCAGAGAGCCCAACGCTGACTTTGAAGGTAAACCATCGACGAATGCCAAACCTGTGATAGTGTCGCAGCAGCTTGGCGGGCGGAGGGTATCATGCCGAAATCTCACTGCAACGGGGCGAGCATTCACTACGAAGATACGGGCGGCGATGGCGATCCAATCGTCTTCTCGCATGGCCTTTTATTCAGCGGTGCCATGTTTGAGGCGCAAGTCGCCCATCTCAGGAAACACTTCAGGTGCATCACTTTCGATCACAGGGGTCAGGGTCAAAGCGGCGTCACAAAAGGTGGGTACGACATGGAGACCTTGACCGAAGATGCTGCCGCATTGATCAAAGCTCTCGACGCTGCGCCTTGTCACTTTGTCGGTCTGAGCATGGGCGGGTTTGTCGGCATGAGATTGGCGGCCCAAAGACCGGAGTTGCTGAAGTCGTTGACACTCCTTGAAACAAGCGCTGAGCCGGAAGATCCGAAGAACGCACCGAAATATAAGATTTTGAATATCATTGCGCGTTGGATTGGCTTGTGGGCCGCAATCGGACAGGTGATGCCGATCATGTTTGGGCGGACCTTCCTCACTGACCCTGGTCGCGCGGACGAACGTCGACGCTGGTCAATGGCCATCACGAGCAACCACCGGATCGGTATCACGCGCGCGGTCAACGGGGTGATCGACAGGGCGGGTTGCGTCGATCTTCTTGGCGACATCCGCGTACCCGTGGGCATCGGCGCTGGCGATAAGGATGTCGCGACCACTCCGGAAAAATCCGAGCGAATGCACCGCAACATCGATGAGTCCGAACTCGTCCTGTTCAAGGGAGCTGGTCATTCCTCGTCGATCGAGACACCCGATCAAGTGATAGAACTGATCGAACGCACAATCCAGAGAGCAGGAAAGACAAGGGCACCGGCTGATGTGCCAGCCGCACTTTGACCAGCGTCTGCTTCGTCGGCGTCTGTGAGTTCTAAACCCTCTCGATCATGCGGTGGCAGCGAGTGTCCGGTCTGGTGAAGCTGCGGCGCAGAAATTGACTACATCGGCAATGGCAGGACTGGGCCGGGTCACGGCAGAGAACCATCGGCCAATTTCAGCATTGACGTATGGATCCGTTCCGCTCTGACATCAATGAAAGCGCGGAAATCTCCCGCCGCCAGATCGTCGTAAGACACGAGGTGACTCTCCAAGCGATGGCGCACTTGATCTTCGGTCGCGTTGGCGTCGTGGGCACGTTCCTCAAGATACTGTTTGGGCGATTTCGCTGCGATCTTCCTGTTCGTCTTCCAGGAGATCAGAGAGCAATTCAGCGCAGAATTGACTTCATAATCCGAAAACGCGTCCTGAATGAGCGCGCGGGGATATACATGGTGGTATTCGCGGAAGCGTACATTTTCTGCCGTTGCCTTCGCCCCATCGGCAAAGTCGTACCCACCGCCGTAAAGCGAAACGGCCATGATGGCACGGCCGAGGCGGTCCTTCCGGCTTGGCCAGCCGCCTCGAATTAGCTCCGCCGGTTGCGGTAAGGGATTCTGCGCGTCGTCAAACAGATCAGCTTGAATTTCGGTGGTGGGATCTGTGATCTGGCTGAGAATGGCTTTGTAATCCGCAAATGCCCGCGTAGTGGCTGTCTTGAGGTACCTGTCGGTAAAGCTCGCGCGCCAAATTGCTTTGCGGATCAAAGTGCGCGCGCGGCCTTCCTGATCGACGCCATCCATCGGAACGTTGGCCCAGAGTGCGGACGTCAAATAGACGATGACTTCAGTCGGCAAGAGCTTCTCATAGAAAATCGCTTCATCGCGCAGAAACGCAACACCACGTTTCATCCCCAGCACAACTTTATCCCAGACGTCCGCCAGCTCACTGCCGAATTTTGGATCAAGGTAGGTGCGTTTGAGCGGCGGTTTGCCGTTCAGCAATGCACCGATTGCGAGAGCCGTATCTTCAATCTTACCGTAGTCCACTGCCGCCGGGACTTGTTCATGGAGTTCATCAATCATGTCGTGCAGCGAGTTGCCGACCGCGCCTTCGAGCTGGGCCACGACAATGTCGAAGTCTTTCAACGGCGAAGCCGATGTGTTCATTTTGATAAAGACATCAAGCGCGGTCTCTTGCTCCGTCGTGACAGGCAGCGACAAAAACGGGATGGGGTAAGAGGCCAGTCGCTGCCGCAACCGCATGATTGCCTTGTCAGTGGATTTGGAAGTGTCTGCGCGCTCAGTCCATTCGTCCATGGCCTGTTCGCCTTTCGATCCAGGGCATAAGATGGAAACTGGGAAAAGCTGACGTTCAAGGCATTCCACGGGATTATCCGCCCAAAGCGGCATACGCTTACCGGTCTTGTTCAGGTAGCGCTTCACAATCTCGACTTCGGGTTGCTCCTCATTCTCGAGCGACACGAAAACCGTGAATTCGTCATAGTTATCGGTCAGTGAACGCCACACCGCTGTCATCCGCTGCTGGCCGTCGAGCAAATTCATCTGAGGCATGCCTTTAGGCTCGGGTGCGCCAGAGATTGGCCGAGAATGAAACAACTCATTGTCGCCAATTTCGAGGGTTAGCAGAGCGCCAATCGGCAAGGAAGGCACCCGCAGCATATTTTCAAGAACGCCTTCAATCTGATTTGGGCGCCAAGCCTCAAAACGCTGAAACCTTGGAAGTGTCAGCAATCCTTCTCGGATCATTGCAAACCAGTCTTCAACGCTTTTTGTACGGGCTTCCATCACAACACCTAATTGAAAAATCCTCTTGTTCCACAACTTACTCTTGAGAAAGCTAAACGCAATCGAACAATTTGGGCACGGATCGCTTTGGACAGTAACGAGCGTGATTATTCGCGGCAACGACGTGCGTGGGTGCTGCCTGGTTCGTGTGCTCAAAAGAACGCTCGCAATGCGCTGTGGGGTCGTTTCACTTGGGCGGCTCGGGCAGCTTCCAAATGCAAACATCGACGCGCCGGTGATCAGTGTCTGCTTTGGTGAAACTGCGCCGCAGCGACGGCACATACATCGGATGTCTCCTTTGGGCCGCCCTTGTCTCTTTCTAGGTGTTTGAGATCGTTCCGATGCCGCGCCGCCTATGAGGTCCGCTCGGAGCCCAAAGTGACAAATGCTGCAGCTTGTACCGATGTCCGCTTCCACTTTAGCGCTAGGGGTCGGTCCTCAAAGTCTCTTGCTTTGCAACATACAAAGCACTTCTCGATAAGACCTATGCAAAAAGTGGATCTCTGATCGGGGATTTTGGCTATGCCAGCGGCAAATCGAGTCGGTTCCTGGTTGCTACACAGGTCAACTATCGCGCTAGCATGAATTTGAGATGTTTCTACAGCCCTAATGACGGGCTAAGCATGGCTAAAATATTTCTGGTTCTGCCGAAAACACCTAGCGAATGTACTAATTTCGAGTGGCGTCCGTGCGCCTACAGTCCTGGTCTGATGTAATTCAGGATCGAATTCATCCTGACAATTACTTTGCGGATCACGTGCGTTGCCGCTGCTGAATCAGTGTACATCGCCGCCAAACCGGCTGCGCCCGGAGGAATCGATGCTAGTACATCAGGGTCGTCCGGAATAATGGTAACGATGAAGGG
The DNA here is from genome assembly GCF_056542325.1 of Ruegeria sp. AD6. Taxonomy (NCBI): domain Bacteria; kingdom Pseudomonadati; phylum Pseudomonadota; class Alphaproteobacteria; order Rhodobacterales; family Roseobacteraceae; genus Ruegeria; species Ruegeria sp. AD6. Next base: position 35,237 of record NZ_JBQFZQ010000014.1, read on the forward strand.
CTCGCTTACGATCTCCCCAGCCTGAAAGACAGTTCCGCTGACTTGAGCTTGTCCCTGTGAAGAAATATCGAAGATCGTATCCACCGTGCCGGTTACCAGCTCTCCCGGTCTGATCTTGAAGGCAATTTCAGCAGGTTGACCTGGCCGAAGATGGCGGAGGTAGATCTGATGTACCTGAACGACCAAGGCTTTTTCAGCAGTGTCAACGAACACTCCCGCGGGCGAAAACGGGAACGATACCACTCTTTGACCTTCTGTGATGGCAAGGTTGTTCACAAAGCCTTCCGAAGGAGCACGGACAATTGTCTCTTGCAGATTCCACTGCGCCTGATCAAGCGCCGCTTGCGCCTCCGCAAGCTTAGCGACAACGCCATCCGGTGTGAGGGCATCGAGTTCGACCTGTGCCCGAGACACGGCCGCCTGTGCTTGATCAACTGAGCCTTGTGCCGCTTCGAGATTGGATTGACGGGTTTCAAGCCGATTTTCCGAAATAGCCCCGCTTTCGACAAGCCTACTATCATCCTCAAAGCGTGATTGAGCCAAGTCTCTTTGCGCAATTGCCTGACGCAATTGCGCCTCGGCGGACGCAAGGTTCTCACGGTCCTGCCGAATTTGTGCCTCGACACGTGAAACAGTTGCTTGCGCTCGTTCAACCGCAATTTCGAAGGGTTCCGGATCAATACGGAACAACACGTCACCCTCTTGCATCGGAACATTCGGTTCTGCCACGACCTCGACAACCTCGCCAGCAACGTTAGGCACGATTGAAACTGCTCTGGTTAGAACCTTGACCGGCCCGGAGGGTGCACCCCACTGCATGGGAATGAAAAGGAAGATGAGCAGGATAACCATCCACCCAATGGTGGAAAGCCACGTCGCCTTGGAGTTTGGAAGAACCTTGAGTTTTACAAGAATGAAAAGGACAGCAACATATATGAGGGTCAGGAAGACAATCATGACGCGCCTTTCGACCGAGCACTGGTTTCAGCTTCGGTTGCTGAATTCGTTATTGTTTGCAGCGGCGACTTTGTGAATGCCCAAATCAATGCAAGCGGCCAAAATATGCCAAAAGTAATCGCTCCCACCCAGCCAGCGACATTGATCGCATCTGCTTGGGGATGCTCGCGTTGCTTCGCGATTTTCCCCGGTAACATTGCCAGGATCACAAATCCTACGATGGCTGTGAGGATCAGTATGACAAGCACGACCCACGCAAAAATGTCCAAGCCGCTCACTCTAAATGCCTCCCTGTATTAGCTGTGCCCACCGAGCTATGTTGGTCTAATTCGCCGGAACAATTTCCGGAACACGGTAGGCTCGAAATTCTTCGACATCCGGTCGATATGCCCGAAGCAGCAGGTTCCAACCGTCTTCGGGTGTGAAGGCGAAGTTGGGAGCAAGTGCGCGACAGTCCTCGCCACCGAATGCAACGTCAAACGAGCCGTCGTCGTTGCTGACAACGCCCTGGTTTGAGCTGACGATGCTATCCGTGTCCGACATCAAGTATTTCTGCGGCCCATATACCGTGATGGAAAAGAATGCATCGACTGGCACTTTCGGGAAAGTTGCAGTGTAGCAAGCGCCTCCCACAGCGTTTTCAGGACCACCGATAGCGTACATTGCGTTTTCGTCCGCTGACAAACCCCAGGCGCCTGCCGTCACATAGGTGAAATACTCCCAGTCCTCAACATCGGCGACCCGCTTCTGCATCGCACCGAACGATGAAGGCAGCTTGGAATACTCAGCCAGCAGGGCGGCGCGCACCCTTTCAAGCACCTCCGCGTCAAAGCTCGGCAGATCATTCTCTGGTGCGGCGCCAGAGATTACATATTGTGGCTGAAGTTCTTCTGTCACAACACGCACATCATCTGCCGTAGCATCCGTTCCGGTCCGAATGCCAACGGCAACGAAATCGGTCTCGAAATCCTCGGACGAAAACGTGTATTGGCCGTCCCCGTACAGGTAGAACGGCGTCATGTGGTCTTCCGTAATGATCTGGATCGATAGAAACCGGTCGCCCACATCTGGCACATCCAGCGTAAACCCCTGTCGCGCGTTAACGATTGCAATCGAATAGATCGTGTCGTTATTTGGCGAAACGACCCAGCGGTCGTCGGCGGTAGACAGGTTCGTGAAGTGAAAGAATTGGTTTATGCCAGAGCGGCCCATGAAGTTCGCGAAAAACGCCCGGCTATCTGCGTTGATGTATTCGGCGGCGCTCATCCCGTAATCGTTCGGATCTGTGGACCAGCCGGAACTGTCTATGTCCGGGATATCCGCTAGCACCGTCGGTACGATCAGAGTGCTGCACAACAAGGCGGCTGTAATCTTGTGGAACTTGCTGGATGCGCTTTTCATTTTGTTTCAACCTCGACTGTCAAGTCAGCGCCGGGAACGGGAACATAGGCGCGAAGGACGCCATAAAATGGCGTTCCGGTCGGAATGCCGTTCTGCCCCTCGCCGGACGGGCTGAGCGTTACGGTATAGGTGCCGTCTTCATTCGGCTCGGCTGTATAGCTGGTTTGATCATAGATGCCCTTGTCGTTGGGGATCAGCAGTTTGTTGGCGGACGCATAGACCGTAACGGAGAAATAGCCGCCTTCTTCGACGATGTTTGCAGGGACTGTCAGAACGTAGGTGTCTTCACCGTTGAACGGCTGGCTGTTTTCGTCAAACGCAAGCAGGCCGTACCTCACCACGTTGGACGGCGTGCCAAGCTGTCCTTGGAACACGCCGACCGCAGCGTGAATCTCGCCCACATCGCCTGAAACCGACCCGAATATCTTGTCGGTATCTACAAGCGGCACCGCTGTTTCGATGAGCGTCAGTGCCGCCGCCTCGGTTTCAGGCGAAAATCGCTGCACGTCGCGGTCCATGTCACCCTGGCCGCCTTCCATCACAATCTCGCTGCTCAGCGCCATGACCTCGTCAAGATTGTCGACGACGACCATGCGGCTAAAGGCAAGCCCTTGGTCGGTTTCGAGAGCCAATTTGTGGAAGTTGCCCTCGGGCAGGGATTGCCCGGGTCGGTACAGCAGGATCGGCAAATCCGGGTTCACGATGACGCCCGGTATGTTGTGCTTCATGTCGAAAATCGACACCGAGAAGTAGCGGTCGTATTGCGGCGTGTGGATGATCGCCGGGCCTTCGGACAGGCTGAACCAGTTATAGCCGTAATTTACCGTCGCCTGGGGCGTGATCACCGTGTCATCGGTGGGATCGACGAGTCCCGTGAACTGAAAGCTGCCCGGCTCGTTGGTTTCGAGCCAGCGCTGCATCATGCGCACCTGTTCCTGGTTGGGATACTCGCGGATATAGTTTTCGATGGTGTCCTGAGCAAATGCAGGAACAGCAAAGAACGGCAGAAACAATATCAGATTGCACAGCTTGCGTATCAACATGTCGTTTCGTACCTTCTTGATCCAGTGATTTCGAGTTTATCACCTTGAACGTAACACTGAGCCAATCTAGGTCAAACTTCTGGGGATTGGGTGCTGTTGTGACGCACAATTCATACGGGAGTTGTATGTCCGTAGAAAACGGATGAGTTTGACGTGGCCCAAAACCCTTCAAGAATGAGCCTTTGTCTCACCAAGTTTCGGCACCATTGTTGATCATATACCGCCGCCTTCGACTGGCTTCCCCAAAAGCGGTCGTTGGCAAACTTGCGGCGAATGGCCGTTTCGTCCGCATTTCGCAAGTTCAGGCAGCATTTGACACTGCGCTCGCAGCGAACGGCAGGTGCGACGGGCTGCGCCGCAGCATCGAGACTATGGGCGAAGGTCTCTTATGGGCCGGTTCCGGCGTCGCATTTTCTTGACCCACGACTGATGCTTCATGTCATGGGGCATTGGGCCCACAAGTTTGGGACCTCAATTAGTTGTGCCATGTCCCATAAATTGATGTGGATTCCTCAAAGCGTTTTTTGTCGTACATCCG
>NZ_JBQFZQ010000015.1:0-33219 GCF_056542325.1 Ruegeria sp. AD6
TGCGCCCTGTACTGAGTGGAGCCCGGCTGTTCCGAGCGAATCTTGACCGTCGTCAGTACCGCTTCCGAACAGCCCAAAGTCCAGTTGTTTATGGTAAAATGGGCGGGAAGCGGTCGTTCGCTGCGTTCGCGAAACCACATGGTTTGCTGACAAAGCGGACTTTCGAATTGATCGTCTAAGGAAGTGCATTTGAACGTCCCAGAGCTAAGGAGTGCCCCCCAAAAAGATTCGATCCAATGCGTCACCGCGGTGTTCACTGTAAAATTTTTTGATACATGCAAAAAAACTGTGCAGACATTCCGCTGCGCGCGAAAAATAAGCTGAGAAATTGGGCGAACCGGTAGTCCGACGACTACTTTTGATGGAGTTGTAATTGCGATCAATGACGCTTGGGCTCACTTGATTCTCTATGAAAACAAACCTGACAGTCGTTGTAGTCGAACAGAATCAAGAACGTGCTTTTGCAATTGTAGATTCCTTAAAAGAGTCCGGAGACGTTGAGGTTTTTGTGATCGGTAATGTCTCCGGGCTGGCACGCAAAATCGCAACGCATAGCCCAGACATTGTCCTGATAGATATCGACAATCCCTCGCGCGATATGCTTGAAGAGCTGACCGTTGCGTCGGGTCCACTGGAACGTCCCGTGGCTATGTTCGTCTCGGGCGCAGCGGGCGGGTTGTCAAAAGCCGCCGTTGAAGCTGGGGTCTCAGCATATGTAGTCGATGGCCTTCAAGTCGAGCGCATAAAACCTGTGATCGATACCGCCATCGCTCGCTTTCAGGTACTACGTCAGATGCGGACCGAACTGGCGGAGACCCGCCGCGCCTTGGAAGATCGCAAGGTGATCGACCGCGCCAAAGGGTTGTTGATGAAGGCCAAGGGTGTGTCGGAAGACGAAGCCTATGCCCTGCTGCGCAAAACTGCGATGAATCAGAACCGCCGGGTCGCGGATGTTGCCGAAGCCCTTGTAACTGCGTCGGGGTTGTTGTCATGAGAACCCCAATTCTGCCCGTCGCCTATATGCCTCTGGTCGACGCGGCCCCGCTTATCGTCGCGCGCGAGATGGGGTTTGACCATGCCGAGGGTGTTTCGCTGGACCTGCGCCCAGCCCCGTCATGGTCCTCTTTGCGCGACATGCTCGCCTTCGGGCATGTGGATGCGGCGCATTTGCTGTCGCCTATCCCCGTTGCGATGGCTTTAGGTCTTGGTGGCATTGCAACGCCGCTATCCGCCGTGTCTGTCCTTTCCCTGAATGGCAATGTCATCGGCGTTGGAACGCAATTGGCTGACCGGTTGACCGAACAAGGTTACGGCTTCGACTTCTTTGATGCCGCTGCGGCTGGGACTGCGCTGGCAAAGGCCGCCGGTGACGTTTTGGTATTTGGCGTGCCTTTTCCCTTTTCAATGCATGTTGAATTACTGCGCTATTGGGTTTCTAGAACCGAGCTGGCCTCTAAACGGGTCGAAATCCGAACTGTGCCACCGCCGCTGATGGCGCAGGCACTCGCGGGTGGCGAGATCGATGCCTTCTGCGTGGGCGAGCCTTGGGGCTCATTCGCCGTAGACGACAATGTCGGCGCACTGCTGCTGCCCGGCAAGGCGATCTGGACCTGTGCACCTGAAAAGGTGTTGGCGGTCAGAAACGATTGGGCCGAAACCGAGCCGCATTTGCTGGGCAGCCTCATGCGGGCCGTTTGGCGCGCGGGGCGCTGGCTCTCGAACGCAGACAGCCGGACGACCGCGTCCGAGATGCTATCGCGTAAAACCTACCTCAACGTCTCACCCGAACTGATCGACCGAGCATTGATGGGCGAATTCACAATCTCGGCCCGCGGCGAGCAACGCCATGTGGATGGATTCGTCGAGTTCTTTGACGGCGCCGCTACTTTCCCGTGGCGCAGCCAGGCGAAATGGGTCGCGCATCAATTGGCGCAAAGAAACGGGCTGGACGCCGGAACTGCGGAACGACAAGCCGCCAAGGTCTTTCGCAGTGATCTCTATCGCCGCGAGTTACAAAGGTTGGGCGTCGAAACCCCCGGCGCGTCGGAGAAACTGGAGGGGGCGTTGCCCGAGTCGACGGCGGTTGCCTCGGCCAATGGCAGCCTGATTCTGTCTCGGAATGTCTTTTTCGACCGGCGCATTTTCGAGCCTACCGGGTAAGTCTGCACAAAATTTTTGCAGTGCAGCATATCTTCTTGCTGCATTGCAGAATTTTCAGGGTGAAAACCTCAAAAAGTGATGACGCCGCGCTTTGCGACTGACTTAATTAAGACATCGGCAGGCAACGACGCCCACCGACGGAATTCGCCCATAGTCCAGGGCACCTCACAAGAGCAAAGCCGCTCGACCATCCGCCACCTCCTCCCGGCGGACTGTGTCGGCGGCTTTTTTGTTTGCCCAAGGGGTTGGGCTGAACCGAAAGGGATCGAGATGAAAATGCTTCTTTTAGGCCTCGCTGCAACGACGGCACTTGTGTCTCCGGCGCTAGCCGAGTTGGAACTGGAAAAAGACGAGCTGACGTTTGGCTTCATCAAGCTGACCGATATGGCGCCGCTGGCTGTTGCTTATGAGAATGGGTACTTTCTGGACGAAGGCCTGTTCGTGACGCTGGAAGCACAAGCCAACTGGAAAGTGCTGCTGGACGGCGTAATCGACGGTCAGTTGGACGGCGCGCATATGCTGGCTGGACAGCCTTTGGCAGCGACCATTGGGTACGGGACCGAAGCCCATATTATCACTCCGTTTTCGATGGACCTGAACGGCAACGGCATCACCGTCTCCAACGAGGTTTGGGAAGAGATGAAGCCGAACATCCCTGTCATGGAGGATGGCCGTCCTCAGCACCCGATCAGCGCCGAAGCTCTGGCTCCGGTGGTTGAGAAATACAAGTCCGAAGGCAAGCCTTTTAACATGGGCATGGTCTTCCCGGTTTCGACCCACAATTACGAACTGCGCTATTGGTTGGCAGCCGGTGGTCTGCATCCGGGCTTCTACAGCCCCGAAAACGTGACCGGTCAGATCGGTGCAGATGTATTCCTGTCGGTGACGCCTCCGCCGCAGATGCCTGCCACGTTAGAGGCCGGCACGATCTATGGCTACTGCGTGGGTGAGCCGTGGAACCAGCAGGCCGTGTTCAAGGGTATCGGCGTTCCGGTGATTACCGACTATGAGCTGTGGAAGAACAACCCGGAAAAGGTGTTTGGCATCACGGCAGAGTTCGCCGAAGAATACCCAAACACCACTCTGGCCGTGACCAAGGCTCTGATCCGTGCTGCGCAGTGGCTGGATGAAAACGACAACGCCAACCGCCCTGAAGCCGTCGAAATTCTGAGCCGTGCGGAATACGTCGGCGCGGACTATGACGTGATCGCCAACTCGATGACCGGCACGTTCGAATACGAGAAAGGCGACAAGCGCGAAGTTCCTGATTTCAACGTGTTCTTCCGCTACAACGCGACCTACCCGTTCTACTCAGACGCCATCTGGTACCTGACCCAGATGCGCCGTTGGGGTCAGATCCCCGAATCCAAGCCCGACAGCTGGTATGACGAAGTCGCCAAATCCATCTACAAGCCTGAGATCTATCTGGAAGCCGCGCGCTTGCTGGTCGACGAAGGGCTGGCGAATGAGGCCGACTTCCCTTGGGAAAGCGATGGTTACAAAGCGCCGACCCCTGCCGAGGATATCATCGACGGCATCGCCTATGACGGCCGCGCCCCCAACGCCTATCTCGAAAGCCTCTCCATCGGTCTGAAAGGCGATCAGAAGATCGTCGGCTCGGACGTGCAAGGCTAATCCCGAAACAGCGCGCCCGGCATTGGTCGAGCGCGGACCCCAAAGTGCCCCGCCATCGCAAGGACACATCAGATGACAACGGTCGATCCCGAATTCAACGCAGACGCCGCCCGAGAGGCGCGTCGCGCCCGCCTGTTCACCCGTATCAACGCAGCCGACAAATGGTTCCAGGTTCTGGGCCTCAGCTGGGCCACCCCGGTTCTGAAGGCCGCTGCCGGAGACAACCCGCGCGCCCAGATGACCGAGATCTGGCGTCTTCTGGTCGTTCCCCTTTTGTCGATCTGCGCGTTCCTGCTGTTGTGGGGGACATTGGCACCCAAAGTTCAAACCTCTCTGGGCGCGGTCCCCGGACCGGCTCAGGTCTGGGAAGAAATGATCAACCTGAACGAGGACGCGCAGGCCAAGGCCGCCAAACGCGACAAGTTCGAGGCGATGGTTGAGAAACGGAACCAGAAGCTGATCGATGCGGGCCGGGCGGATGAGGTCAAGCAAGTCGCTTACACCGGTGCTCCGTCCTACTACCAGCAAATCTGGACCTCGATCAAAACCGTGTTTTTCGGCTTCCTGATCGCTACGGTTGTGGCTGTTCCGCTTGGGATCGCTGCTGGCCTTTCACCGACTGCAAATGCGGCGCTGAACCCGCTGATCCAAATCTTCAAGCCGGTCTCACCGCTGGCATGGCTACCGATCGTGACCATGATCGTCTCGGCGGTTTACGTCACCAATGACGGCTTGTTCGCCAAATCCTTCCTGATCTCGGCCATCACTGTGACCCTGTGTTCGCTTTGGCCCACGCTGATCAACACTTCTCTGGGCGTGGCATCCATCGATAGAGACTTGGTAAACGTTTCCAAGGTTCTGAAAATGAACACTTATACCAAGATCACCAAGCTGGTGCTGCCCTCGGCCTTGCCGCTGATCTTCACTGGCCTGCGCTTGTCGCTGGGCGTCGGCTGGATGGTTCTGATCGCGGCTGAAATGCTGGCGCAGAACCCCGGCTTGGGCAAATTTGTCTGGGATGAGTTTCAGAACGGCTCGTCCAGCTCGCTCGCCAAAATCATGGTTGCGGTCTTCACCATCGGCATCATCGGCTTTCTGCTGGACCGGGTGATGTACGCGCTGCAATCGCTGTTTACCTTCACGAATAACCGGTGATCGAGATGAGCATTCTGAGCTTCAAGAAGGCCTCGAAATCCTTCGGTGCAGGCGCCGCACGCACCGACGTGCTGAAAGGTATCGACCTTGACGTGCAAGAGGGTGAGTTTCTGGTGATCCTCGGCTTCTCGGGCACCGGCAAGACGACCTTGATCAACCTGATGGCCGGACTGGACACCCCAACCGGCGGAGAGGTCACGTTCAAAGGTACTCCGATCAAGGGGCCGGGCCCCGAGCGTGGCGTGATCTTCCAAAACTATTCTCTGATGCCGTGGCTGACGGTCAGCGGCAATGTGGGTCTGGCGGTAGACACAGTCTTTCCCGGCCTCAGTAAGGCCGAGAAATCCGAGAAGGTTGCGCACTACGTGAAGATGGTAGGCCTAAGCCATGCCGCAACGCGCCGCCCAGCAGAACTGTCCGGTGGGATGCGACAGCGGGTCAACGTGGCGCGCGCCTTGTCGATGAACCCCGAGGTTCTGCTGCTGGATGAGCCTCTGTCAGCGCTTGACGCGCTGACTCGCGCCAATCTGGCGGATGAGATTGAACACATCTGGGAGGCTAACAAGAAAACCTGTGTCCTCATCACCAATGACGTGGATGAGGCAATCATTCTGGCCGACCGGATCATTGCCCTGAACCCGGATGGTACGCTCGGACAGGAGTTTCGGGTGTCGATCCCGCGCCCACGGGATCGGGGCGCGATGAACAACGAAGAAACATTCAAGCGCTTGCGCGCTAACGTCACCAAATACCTGATGGATGTGGGAATCGAGGCCAAGGTCGAAGGCTCGCGCATCCTGCCCGATGTCACCCCAATTCATGGCGTGCCAACGGCGGTGGCAGAGGCGCAGAAAGGGATGATCCAGGACCGCTTCCTAGACTTCTCGCAACTGCACAAGGTTTATCCGACTCCCAAAGGCCCGTTGACCGTGGTCGAGGATTTCGACCTGAAGATCGACAAGGGAGAATTCATCTCGCTGATCGGCCACTCTGGCTGCGGCAAATCCACGGTTCTGACAATGGCCGCTGGGCTGAACGACATCTCGAAAGGCGCGATCAAGCTGGATGGACGCCATGTCGAAGGGGCAGATCCTGAGCGCGCCGTCGTGTTCCAGTCACCCAACCTGTTCCCGTGGCTCAGCGCCAAGGAAAACGTCGCGATTGGGGTGGATAAAGTCTATCCCAAGGCCAGCTTGGCCGAGCGGCAGGATGTGGTCGAATACTATCTGGAGCGGGTCGGTCTGGCCGATGCGATGGACAAATCCGCCTCAAACCTGTCGAACGGCATGAAGCAACGCGTCGGCATCGCCCGCGCTTTTGCCCTGTCTCCCAAACTGCTGCTGCTGGATGAACCGTTTGGAATGCTCGACAGCCTCACACGATGGGAATTGCAAGAAGTTCTGATGGAGGTCTGGTCCCGCACCAAGGTCACCGCGATCTGTGTGACCCACGACGTGGATGAGGCGATCCTTCTGGCCGACCGTGTGGTGATGATGACCAACGGCCCGCAGGCAACGATCGGCAGGATCACCAAGGTTGACCTGCCGCGGCCGCGCACTCGCAAGGCCCTTTTGGAACATCCGGACTACTACGCCTACCGGCAGGAAGTCCTCGATTTCCTCGAAGAATACGAACACGGCGCCAAGCCCAACACACCCGCCCCCAAGGCGATTGCAGCGGAGTGAAATCATGAAGCAAAGACTTGTTGTCATTGGCGCAGGTATGGCCTCAGGTCGGGTGCTGGAACACCTGACCGATGCCGCGCCGGATGCGTTCGACATCACCCTGTTCAACGCCGAGCCTCGCGGGAACTACAACCGCATCATGCTGAGCCCCGTTCTATCGGGTGAGAAGACCTATGAAGAGATCGTCACCCATGACGACACCTGGTATGCCGAGCGCGGCATCTCCTGCCGCTTTGGCGAAAAAGTTGAAAAAATCGACCGCGAGATGAAGGTGGTCGTGGGCGCAAACGGCCACGTTCCTTACGACAGGCTGGTGATCGCCACCGGGTCTAACCCGTTCATCATCCCCTTGCCCGGTCATGATCTGGACGGCGTGATTGCCTATCGTGATCTGGAAGACACCCAGCAGATGATGGGCATGGGCCCGGACAACAAGGTTGTCGTCATCGGCGGCGGCCTGCTGGGGCTTGAAGCCGCCGCGGGCATGGCCGCGCATGGGGTTGACGTCACGGTCGTTCATATCATGGGCCACCTGATGGAGCGTCAGTTGGACGAAGCTGCAGGCTATCTGCTGAAGAAGTCGCTGGAAGACAAAGGCATCAAGATTTGCCTGCAGGCGAATTCCAAGGAAATCCTCGGGGAAGACGGCAAGGTCCGCGCTCTGTTACTGGATGAAGGGACCGAACTGCCCTGTGATCTGCTGGTCATGGCGGTGGGCATCCGCCCCAATACCGCGCTGGCGCAGGAGGCAGGGCTGGCAACCGGGCGCGGCATTCGTGTGGATGACCAGATGCTGACCTCGGACCCGGATGTCTACGCCGTGGGAGAATGCGTCGAACATGACGGGGCGGTCTTTGGCCTTGTCGCGCCGCTCTATGATCAGGCGAAAGTGGCCGCGCAGGTGCTGTTGGGCGAAGAGGCAGCGTTTGTTCAGAAAACCCTCTCAACGAAGTTGAAGGTCACCGGCTGTGATCTGTTCAGCGTGGGCGATTTCGCGGATGGGCCGGGACGTGAGGATATCGTGTTCCGCGACCCTTCGCGCGGCGTCTACAAGCGGCTCGTCATCGAAGAGGATCGTCTGGTCGGCGCGGTCATGTATGGCGACACTGCCGATAGCAATTGGTTCTTCGGCCTGATCAAGGACAGTACTAGCATCGAAGACATGCGCGAGACGCTGATCTTCGGTCCGGCTTATCAGGGGGGCGATACCGCGGACCCTCTTTCAGCCGTTGCAGCATTGCCGCCTGAAGCGGAGATTTGCGGCTGCAACGGCGTATGTAAAGGAAACATAGTTGAGGCGATCAACGCAGGCGCCAACGGTCTGGGCGCCGTGCGTGAAAGCACCAAGGCCAGCGCCTCGTGCGGGACATGCACGGGGCTGGTTGAACAGGTGTTGCAAGTCACCCTGGGCGATGAATTCCAAATGCCAACGGCGCAACCGATCTGCGGTTGCACCAATCTGACGCATGAGGACGTACGGCGTTTAATCAAGGGCCAGGAACTAAAAAGCCAGGCCGCTGTCTGGCAGGAGCTTGGCTGGACAACGACAAATGGCTGCCATGTCTGCCGTCCGGCGATCAACTACTACCTGCTGGCGGATTGGCCTTTGGAATATCAGGACGACCCGCAAAGCCGGTTTGTGAACGAACGCAAACACGCCAATATCCAGAAGGATGGTACATTCAGCGTTGTGCCGCGCATGTGGGGCGGGATCACTACCCCCGGAGAACTGCGCGCCATCGCTGACGCCGCTGACAAGTATGATGTGCCAACCGTCAAGGTCACCGGCGGTCAGCGCATCGATCTTCTGGGCGTGAAGGGTGAGGATCTGCCTTCGATCTGGTCGGATCTGAACGAGGCTGGTCTGGTCTCGGGCCACGCCTATTCCAAGGGTCTGCGGACGGTCAAAACCTGTGTCGGAACCGATCATTGCCGGTTTGGCACGCAGGACAGCACCGGCCTTGGTATCAAGCTGGAGAAAATCCTGTGGGGCTCGTGGACGCCGCACAAGCTGAAACTGGCAGTATCCGGTTGTCCTCGCAACTGTGCTGAGGCGACCTGCAAGGATATCGGTGTCGTTTGCGTGGAATCTGGCTATCAGATCAGCATCGGCGGGGCCGCAGGTATGGACGTGAAAGAGACCGAGTTGCTCTGTCAGGTGCCCACCGAAGACGAGGCCATCGAGGTCGTGATGGCCGTCACCCAGGCCTATCGTGAAGGCGGTAAGTATCTGGATCGATTGTATAAATGGCTGGAGAAGGTCGGCATGGACTGGGTCAAGGCGCAGATTGTGGATGATCTTGAAAACCGGGCCGACTTGGTCGCGCGGTTTGAACTGTCGCAAAGCATCTACCGCAAGGATCCATGGGCCGAACACGTGCGCGACAAGGCGCAAACTTATGCGCCGATTGCAGATTTCACACTGGAGGCGGCGGAATGAGCTGGATCGACATCGGACATATCGACGACATACCACTGCGCGGAGCGCGTCTGGTCAAAACCCATATCGGCTGTATCGCCGTCTTCCGGACCGCCAAGGCAGAAGTATACGCCGCGACAAACAGCTGCCCGCACAAGGGTGGCCCATTGTCCGAAGGCATTGTCCACGGCCAGTCGGTGACCTGCCCCTTACACAATTGGGTGTTCGACCTGAACACAGGCGAAGCGCAGGGTGCCGATGACGGTCGGATCACCACATATCCGGTGCGCCTCGAAGATGATCGTATTCTGCTCGACGTCAGCGCGGTTGCTCAACGGAGCGCAGCCTGATGGACGGCACCAGCCTACCCGAAGTTCGTTCGACCTGCGCTTATTGCGGGGTTGGCTGCGGTGTGCTCCTGAGGCCTGATGGGGTCGGAGGTTTGACCGTTCGCGGCGATCCGGATCATCCGGCGAACCGTGGTCGTTTATGTTCAAAAGGACTGGCGTTAGGTGAAACTGTCGGGCTGCAACACCGGTTGCTGGCTCCTCGCGCCTTTGGCCAGAACACCAGTTGGGACAATGCCTTGCAATTGGTCGCAGATCGGTTCTCTGCCGCAATTAAGAAGCATGGGCCGGACAGCGTGGCTTTTTATGTATCAGGACAGTTGCTAACCGAGGACTACTATGTTGCCAACAAGCTGATGAAAGGCTTCATAGGCTCGGCGAATATCGACACCAACTCGCGGCTATGCATGGCTTCGACCGTGGCCGGGCACAAACGCGCCTTCGGGACAGATACAGTACCCGGAACCTTTGAGGATCTAGACGAGGCTGATCTGGTTGTCTTGGTTGGCTCGAATCTCGCTTGGTGCCACCCCGTTCTGTATCAGCGTGTCATAGCTGCCCGTCAGGCGCGCGGTACGAAGATTGTAGTTGTCGATCCGCGTCGAACAGCAAGCTGCGATCAAGCAGATCTCCATCTGGCGCTGCGACCCGGCAGTGACGTGGCGCTGTTCAATCGGTTGCTGAACAGAATTCACCAAACGGGGCATATTGCTCCGGATTTTCTGGATCGCAGCCTGGGGTTCAATGAAGCCTTCGAACTCGCGCAGCTTGATGATGCGAATGAGACCGGGCTAAGCCCTGATGAAATTGAGGCTTTTTGCGATTTATGGATCGGTACAGAGCGCGTTGTTACGATCTTCAGCCAGGGAGTAAATCAATCCTCCAGCGGATCAGACAAGGTCAACGCGATCCTGAACTGCCATCTGGCCACCGGGCGGATCGGGCGCGCAGGGATGGGTCCGTTCTCGGTCACCGGTCAGCCTAACGCTATGGGAGGCCGAGAGGTCGGTGGCTTGGCCAACATGCTCGCATGTCACTTGGATATCGAAAACGAAGCTCACAGAACAGCCGTCCAGGACTTCTGGAAAGCTCCAAAGATGCCAGAAAAGCAGGGGCTGAAAGCGGTTGACCTGTTTCGCGCTGTCGAAGGCGGTCAGATAAAGGCACTTTGGATCATCCACACCAATCCGGCGGCCACCATGCCGGATGCAGACCGAGTGATGGCGGCTATCAAAAAAAGTCCATTCGTAGTTGTCAGTGACCTGACTGCCCGAACAGACACTGCACGCGTTGCAGACGTTTTGTTGCCCGCTGCGGGATGGGGCGAAAAAAGCGGAACAGTAACCAATTCAGACCGCACGATCAGCAGACAACGCGTCGTTCTGTCACCTCCGGGACAAGCACGTGCGGATTGGGATGTTATGGCCGAGGTGGGCCGCCGCATGGGGTGGACCGAGGCATTCAGTTATGAGTCACCGGCGCAGATTTTTCGAGAATACGCGAACATGACTTCGCTTGCCGTGGCATTTGGCAAAGACTTGGACATTACCGAATTTTCGGACATTGATGACTCGGACTACGAAGATCTGAACCCGTCACGGTGGCCGACGACATCTCGCAAATCGGATGGCCGATTTTTCGGTGATGCGCAGTTTTTTCATCCGGATGGCAAAGCACGTTTTGTTCCTGTCACTCATCGTTCACCCAAAGCGGCGACGTCTGACCAATACCCGTTTCTGTTGAACACAGGACGAAACCGGGATCAGTGGCACACTATGACTCGGTCTGGGTTGTCTCCCCGTCTTTCGGCCCATTTGGCCGAACCATACGTCGAGGTTAATCCGAAGGACGTTGATCGGTTGGGTCTTGGTACCGCAGATTTGGTTGAGCTCAACAGCGTGGTCGGAAGCGGCATCTTTCGACTTCGCATCACAGACACCGTCGCGCCAGGTCAAGTATTTGCTCCCATTCACTGGACAGGTGAAACGGCGCCAACAGCCCGTGTGGATGCGCTTGTTCCAAGTGTAGTCGATCCAATCTCTGGACAGCCTGAGAGCAAGGCGGCGGCCGTTTCTGTGCGACGTATGAATGCCTCGTGGTACGGTTTCGCCGTGTCCGTCGATGCGGCCTCACCTACGGCAGAATATTGGGCAATGAGCAAAACGGCCAAAGGTTACAGGATCGAGTTAGCGGGGAAGCAAGATATTGACGATTGGGAAGACAAAGCCCGCGAGTGGTTTGGGCTATCCGATGCCGTAGTGACTTCAATCGAAGATTCCAAACGCGGCTCGTACAGGATCGCATTGTCTGACGGACAGCGCCTTTTGGCAGCGCTCTTTGTTTCCCGACAACCCATCACACTAATGCGAGAGTTTTTGGCAACTTTGCCTGAGGTCTCACTCCATCAGATTCTGTCTGGCCGGTCATCTTCCGCTTCTGAAGACTGTGGACCAATCATCTGTTCGTGTTTCGGGGTGGGATTAAAGACCATCATTAGCGCCATTCACGACAAACGTTTGATCGATGTGGACGATATCGGAGATACCCTTCAGGCTGGAACGAACTGTGGTTCATGCCGTCCAGAGTTGGTTGACTTGGTCACGGAGCATTCGAAGTTGAAACGCAATAACCCGAAGAATTGCCTGCAAGAACAATAAGGGTAGACACGGGGTTTTCGACCAAGACTGCGGTTTGCTTTTATCGGCATTCAAATAAAGCATGGGTTCTGTTCATACTGTTCAACATATCCAATTTAGCCTTACTGGGGTCAGAAGATGTCTTTGCCTATTGTTTCCGACCTCCACCCATGCCCGAGTTTCGCGTTTGTAGTAAGTGTCTCGTCTGACGAGCCGCACTTAGCAAAAGCGATGAAATTCGCGTCGCTACAGAGGGCCGCGAGGCAACTGAAACAACCCCGCCACCTTTTTTGATGGCGGGTTATTTTTGAGCCCAAATTGAGTCAGAGCTTGATCCGGAAGGCTGCGAAGCCGTCGGCTCCTTCTCCGGCGTCCTCAATTGTGACACCCTTGACGTCGCCTATGTAATCCCGTGCTTTCGGGCCTGTCTCGAACAAAACAGTCGTGTCCGCAAGCGGAGCAAAAGACCAGTTGGCATCTGCCTTTGGATCAATCGTACCCTGTTCGACAATGTAGCGAACGATGACGTCGCGGTTGGTATCCGGGGCCTCAAATACGATTGTGTCACCTAAAGCTCCGGGGAATGAACCACCCCCTGATGCGCGATAGTTGTTGGTGGCGATAATGAACTCCATATCATCGGTAACTGGTTCGCCGTCGTAAGAAAGGTTCACAATGCGCGCTGCATCGGGGTTAATCTCTTCTCCCTTGGGTCCGAAGCGCGATGGCTGGGACAGGTCAATTTCATAGGTCACGCCATCTATGACGTCGAAATTGTAGGACGGGAATTCCGGGTTCAGCAGGATCGCATCCTTTGAACCCGTCTCAACCTGATTGAACATTCCGGCCGACCGTTCCAACCAACCCCTAACTTGCGCTCCATTCACGCGGACTGCGCGCACCGTGTTCGGATAGAGATAGAGATCCGCGACGTTTTTGATGGCAACATCACCAACGGGTACATCGGTGTAGTATTCCGGACCACCGCGGCCACCAGCCTTGAAAGGCGCTGCCGCAGACAGGATCGGCAGGCCTTCATGTTCGGTGCCTTTCAGCATCTCTTCGACATACCACTTCTGCGCAATCGAGACGATCTGGACTGAGGGATCATCTGCGACCAGCGCGAAATAACTGTGCAGCGGTGCCGAGGTCTTGCCAACTGCGCGACGAACATAGGCCAGCGTTTCGTCGTGATCCGTCGCAACCGAGTCCAGGACGCGCTCATCATCTTCGACCAAGGCGGTGATTGACCGGTCTTCGTTCCGCCGCGAGATAGGCCGCGCCTCGGATGTGGTTGTCACCACCCGCCATTCATTTCCATCCCGTTGCAGCAGCAGATCAAGCAGACCAAGATGCGACCCCCAGAACCCGCCCATGACGGCGGGCTTGCCCATCAGAGTACCTTTATCGACGTCAATTCCGGGGCGGTCTGCAAAGGTAGGCGACGGAAAAACTAAATGGTTGTGACCTGTGACCAGCGCGTCGATCCCTTCGACGCCAGCCAGCACGACCGACGCGTTTTCCATACCATCTTCATGGTTGGCGTCCCCAATCCCGGAATGCGACAAGGCGATGATCAGGTCGCAGCCCCGCTCCTGCATCTCAGGGACAAAAGCCTTTGCCGTCTCAACGATATCCCGCGCTTGGACATTGCCTTCGAGATGCTTGCGATCCCAGTTCATGATCTGCGGAGGCGTAAAGCCTATCACACCGATCTTGATCGGATGTTTTGTGCCGTCACCCATTTCGATCTCGCGGTCGAGAATGGCGTATGGTTGGATAAGCGTCTTGTCCTCGCGCGGGCTTGCGCCTTTCTCCTTTGCTACATTAGCCAGAACCGCTGGGAAATCCGCACCTGCCAATGAGGTCTCAAGAAAGTTTAATCCGTAGTTAAACTCGTGGTTGCCCAGTGTGGCCGCATCATAGCCAATCGTATTGAATGCGGTGATGATTGGATGGCTGCCCCCTTCTTTCATACCGCGTTCATAGGCGATGTAATCGCCCATTGGGTTTCCTTGCAGAAAGTCTCCGTTGTCCACCAGAAGCGAGTTCGTCGCCTCAGAGCGGATTTCATTTATGATCGAAGCCGTACGGGACAGGCCCACCGTGTCACGGGGCTTGTCGGCATAATAATCATAGGGGAATACATGAACATGGATGTCGGTTGTTTCCATGATCCGCAAATGTGCCTGGTTGTTCGCCGCAGCAGCCGAGAAGGGGTGAAGCGTAACGGCTGCGGCACTTGCAGCAGTTGTGTACAGAAACTGACGACGCGAAATTGGTGGGCGGTTAGAGAACGACATTGGGCACCTCTCAAGTGGGTTGGTCAACGCGACTTTCGCGGACTATCCGCGGCATTCGTATGAAATCGGTTACGAGAGCATGTGTCGCGTTATTCACAGGCAACTGTACTTAACACCATACGTTAACTTTGGGGGTTTGCTAAGGGATCGCAGATGGTGAACCTAAGCCAATAGTTGCTTATCAATCAAACGCGGCGAGTTTTTGAACCTTCGAACCTGAAGGAAGCAAGCAAAATGCTGAAAAAGATATACTTTGACATATATTTTCTCGTTCATGCACCCTTGTTTCGCAGAGCTGCAACAGATGGTTGCTCCTGTCCGCAGTCCGCTAGTTCTCCAGGCAACACAGTTTGCAGCCTCGGCGAAACCGCTTGCTTGGATCCGACGTGGCTTCCAGTAAAACGTCAATAGAGCTAATGAAGTCCTTGACTTGGTATTAAACGGACGTCTTCATTGAATAAGTACTTGTTCTTATTGTTTAACAAATAAGCCATCGGTTAATTGGCGGTTTAAGTTAACAAGGAGATGGTTGCTGGCAGAGTACATGTAGAGATCCTGTTACTAACGTAAGCAAAACTTATTGATGTCCGATATAGCGTCTTGGCTAAAGAAACATGGTTTGTCCAAGTATGCTGTCGCTTTTACTGAACATGAAATCGAACTTGGCGACCTGTCCGAATTAACTGACGAAGACCTAGTAACAATCGGACTTCCCCTCGGGCCGAGGAGGCGGTTTCTGAAAGCCATTCGCGCCGGCATAGAAGAGGAGCGGCGACCGCCCAGCAAAACCAACAGCCCCGAGATCGTGGCAGAGCGGCGACAGCTTACGGTAATGTTTATCGATCTTGTCGGATCAACGGAAATAGCACAAAGCGTCGATCCGGAGGATCTGGCCGATGTACTTCGACTTTTTAAGGAAACCTGTGCGGCGGCTGTTGCAGCGTTTGATGGCCATATTGCCAGCTACTATGGCGACGGAATCATGGTTTTTTTTGGATTTCCCCACGCCCATGAAGATGATCCCGAACGCGCCATTCGTGCGGGTCTGCGTATCATTGATGAGATGCCGGATGTTCGCACCCACGCGAAACTCAACGTCCGGATTGGGATCGCAACCGGATTGGTCGTGGTCGGCGATCTGCGAGGCGAAAAGATGTTTGAGGACGGAACGGCGATGGGTGAGACGCCCAACTTGGCCGCGCGTCTTCAAGCGATGGCAGATCCGGGGACGATGATCATCGCCCCAACCACTCATCAGTTGGCTGGTGATGCTTTTGAATACGTTTTGCGTGGCGCGTTCAAGCTCAAGGGTTTTGCTAAGGAAGTCGAAGCCTGGCAAGTAACCAGAGAGCGAGAAACAGTCAGCCGGTTTATGGCGATCGACAGTGTTTTGCTCAAGCCTTTGGTCGGTCGCGCCGCAGAATTGAAGGCGTTGAACGATAATTGGGCCTTGGCCAGTAATCGAAATGGGCAGGTTGTGTTGGTGTCAGGCGAGCCGGGAATTGGCAAGTCGCGTCTGGTGGAGGAATTTCGGCAGAACATCTCCGATTTGCCCCACACGCAAATGCGATATCAATGTTCTCCATATCACTTTGCGACTGCACTGTACCCTGTCATTCGCCAACTTGAGAGTGCCGCTGATCTTCGCGCTGACGAGTCAAATCACGTTAAGCTTGAAAAAATCCGCGGCGTGTTGAGCGATCAAACCGACCAAGCTTTGAAGTTGGCAGCATCCCTTTTGTCCATACCGTTCGAAGATCATTTGGGGGCGTTGGATCTGACACCGCGGCAGATCATGGATCTGTCTCTGGAATTGTTGCTGAACAATCTTTCATCAGAGGCTGACGATCATCCGGTTCTCTTCCTGTTTGAAGATGCTCACTGGATTGATCCAACAACCAAATTGTTGCTGGATCGGATGGTGGAGCGAATTCGCGACCTTCCAGTTCTGGTGGTTATGACGTTCCGGCCTGAATTCGATCCAGGTTGGACACTGCAATCGAACCTTACGAAGCTTGATTTGAAGCAGTTAAGCTTTCGACAGGTCAAGAGCATTGTTGACGAAGTCGCTAAAGACGAGTTGGTCGCTGACGGGATGTATGATGTGGTCGCGGCAAGATCCGACGGTGTGCCGCTATACGTCGAGGAGGTGACAAAAGATCTCCTTGAATCGGGCGTCCTGACCAGGGGAAGGGACACTTACACGATGGGTGGGGCATCGCCTGCGAACTCGGTGCCAAGTACGTTACATGATGCACTGATGGCACGCCTTGACCGCCTGAGCTCTGCCAAAGAGGTTGCCCAGATTGGAGCTGTAATTGGCCCTCAGTTTACTTACCAGTTGATTTCAAAAGTGGCCAGAATCAGCGATAAAGCGTTACGCGCAGGATTGGAGCTTCTGGTCGAAGCTGGCATAGTTTCAGTTTCTCGCGCAGAGGATTTTGAAACCTTCAGCTACCGTCACGCCCTTATTCGTGACACCGCATACAACAGCCTTCTAAAGCGAGAACGCCGGGTTCTGCACTCTCGCGTCGCGCAATATTTGGATGACACGTTGGCTCACACTGGTGACGCAAGCCCGGAAATTCTGGCTCATCACTATACCATGGCAGGAATGTGTAAGGAGGCCGTAGATTATCGTTACCTTGCAGGCCAACGAGCAGTCCAGCGATCCGCTAACATTGAGGCAAGCACGCAACTGTCGTTGGCGATTGAGCAGCTTGGCGAAATGGATCAAAGTTTTGAACGGGACCGCAAGGAAATTGAGATTCAGGTACTCAAGGCTGGTGTCTT
The DNA here is from genome assembly GCF_056542325.1 of Ruegeria sp. AD6. Classification (NCBI taxonomy): domain Bacteria; kingdom Pseudomonadati; phylum Pseudomonadota; class Alphaproteobacteria; order Rhodobacterales; family Roseobacteraceae; genus Ruegeria; species Ruegeria sp. AD6. The sequence goes on from NZ_JBQFZQ010000015.1 coordinate 17,134, forward strand.
ACGATCAACCGCAGGAATAGCTGCCGACGAAACCGGTTCTGTTTATGCAAGAATACGCGAATTGTGTGAACGCATCGACGAAACCGAGCATCTGTTCCCAGTTCTGAATGGTTTGTATTCCTTCCATTTGGTGCGTGCCGAGTATGATTTGGCTAGGGACGTCGCAGCGCAATTGCTGGACCTAGCGGTGTCGACTCGTGAGACGCAGCATCAGATGGTGGCGCATCGCGCAATGGGTGCTGTACTGTTCCACATTGGTGACCTGGTGTCGGCGTATGAGCATTTAAGCAAAGCACTGGACCTCTACAGCAGGAAACGTGATGCGCATCTGGCGTACATCTATGGGTCCGACCATGCGGCGATTACTTCGTGCTTTTTAAGCTTGGCCATTTGGATGCGTGGGGACCCGGACAAAGCCCTTGAGGTTCAACAGCTCGCGGTGGCGGGTGCAAAAGAGCTGGAGCATGCTCATAGCATCGCGCAGTCAATGACCTATCTGTGTATGCTTCACCTTCTGCGCCGTGAACCCGCAAAAGTGCTGGAGATCGCGGAACAGCTTGAGGAACTTTCAGCCAAGCACTCGTTTACATTCATGTCTTTGACCGCGACCTTGTGGCGAAGCTGGGTGAATGCCTATGTTTCGCCGAAACAAGAAACGATCGATGCGTTACACGCAGCGTCTATAACTTGGTGGGAGAGTGGTGCGGGAAACTATAAACCGTTCTTTCTGACCCTAGTGGCGGAACTCACCTTGAACATAGGTAATCGGGACGGTGCCCTGAAATTGTTGGCTCAGGCCCGTGATCAACAGCACCACACAAATGAAGGCTGGGCCCGATCCGAGACCGATCGAGTCTACGCGCTCGCACGTTGCGAGAATGAGCTCGCAGAAAAAGCATTTCTTGAGGCTTTGGCCACTGCAAGAGAACAGAAAGCTAAGATGTTTGAACTCCGAACGTCGGTAGATTACGCAGAACAATGCAGACTATTTGGACATACGCACAAGGCGATATCTGATCTTCGTACTGCTCTGGATGGTATTGCAGGAGGTGAGTCTACGATCGATGTGATTGATGCAATTAAGCTCCTTAATCAAAGACCCGTAAGCTAAATTTCATGCTTTTCAAGGCATCACGCGGTTCTACTGATTGCGAAACTCTTTTTACGGAATGCGGAAATTTTTCACTTCATTGCGCCAACTGTGAGGCAATACGCTTGGAGATTTCGCTGACGCAGCGAATGACAGCATTGCGGGGTGCAACTGTAGCAATAATAGTCGCGCTCAAAGTCGTATCGCGCCGTTTGTCTGGGTCGTGGGTACGACGGCAATCGAACTCACGGGACGCATTCATGCGCCCGGCGATGTAGGCGCGCAAACGAGCTAATTCCTTTCCCGCACCGAAAAAGCGCCAAAGGAGATGGGGGCCGATCTGCGCAATGTGGCAGGTTGCAGTTATATCTGACTGACCTGTTACAGGCAGGCGAATTCGCCCGTGTGCATGGTGAGGTGTTCAAAGATATCGACCGGGTACTGACCGCTGTTCAGGTCGACCTGACGCAGCCCGGTCTGTTGGTGAAGATCGACGTTGACGCAGTGATTCGCAACAAAAACGGAGAAATCAGCGGATTCTGAACATGAGTCCCCAAGAAAGGATTTGATCGCACCTTCGGCTTGTGTACTGTATACAGAATACAAGAATGGTAAAATAACAGACACAGGGAGCTAATGTGATGATCAAAACAGCACTACTAAGCGGAACATGCATCGCGCTAATGGCCTCGACGGCCGCTGCAGAGATCAAAGTTGGATTTATCGGGTCACTGTCTTCGGACACCGGTTTGTCCACGCTGCGCGGTGCCGAAGTTGCCATTGAGGAACTGAACGCCAATGGCGGTGTTCTGGGCCAGCAGATCACGCTTGTTTCAGCTGATACCGGGCAGGACCCTACCGAAGGCGTGCGCGCTTACGAGTATCTGGCGGAAACCGAAGAGGTTGATTTTATCATCTCGGGCTCGATCGACGATGTGTCGCTGGGCTGGCTGCCACGGATGCAGGAATACCGCATCCCGACGCTGGACACCTGGACATCTTATATCGGCATCATCGACATGGTGGCCGAAGACCCCGAGGGTATGGCTCCCTATTTCATGAACATCGCCTCGGACGAGGCGCTGGCAACGCTGTACATTAACTTTGGCGCGGATGTGTTGAAGGGCCAAATGGGCTGGGACACCGTGGTCATTTTAGCCGAGGACACAGCCTTTGGCGAGGCCATCACCGGTCTTGTGACCGAGGCGCTGGCACCGGTTGCGGGCATCGAAGTCAAGGACATCATCACCTATGACGTCGCCACCGTCGATTTCGCGCCGATCTTCAGCCGGGCGCAGGATACGGGCGCAGATTTCATCTATCAGGTCTCGTCGGTAAACTCGCAGGTGGTATCCTCGCAATATGTAAAGCTTCAGGTGCCGATGGCGATGACGGGCGTAAACGTCTCTGCCCTGGGGATGGAGTATTGGGAGGATACAGGAGGGGCTGGCGGTGGCATCTCAACCCTGTCGCCGGTGCCTTCGGTGGGTTTCAAGCTGGACCCGGCCAGCCAGGAATTTGTCGACACCTATCAGGCCAAGTATGACAGCCGCCCGCTGCTGCCCCATTTTAATGGGTTCAACGCTTATCACGGGTTGAAACAGGCGATGGCGGCAGCCGAAGAGGCCGGTGGGTTTGACAAGGTCGAGGCCTGGGCCGAGGCGATGAAGAAGCAGGATCTGGTGCTGGATCTGGATGGTCAGTTGTGGCTGCGTTACGCCTTCTGGGGCGATGACGAGGTTGAGCCCGTCACCAACCGGACCTATCCGCACAACGCGCGTTTTGACTTGTCTGAACCTTTCGACGATGCCCAGCCTTCGATGGTTGTGGTCCAATGGTACGAAGACGGCACGGCGGCTGTGGTCTACCCGAGCAAATACGCTACGGGAGAGTTTACCTTGCCCAGCTGGGTAAAACAGTAACCGTGTAGAGTTCATAGACGGAAACGGGTACGCGTTCGCGCGCACCCGCAGCCGAGGATCCTCATATGTTGCAGATACTGATCCAAGGGCTTTTGCTCAGCGGTCTCTATGCGCTTATCGCCATGGGTTTCACGCTGATCTTCAGCATCGGCCGCGTCCTGAATCTTGCCTATGGCGCATATCTGATGGTCGGTGGGTATATCTATTTCTGGGTGTCGCAGACCCTGGGAATGCCCAAACTGATGGGTGTTGTCGTCGCCGCCGCGCTGGGTGTGGTGATGGGGGTGCTGAAATACCGCCTGATCGTCAAGACACTGAAAGGCGATCATGTCGCCGTCGAGATTTCAACGCTGATACTGGCCGTCGTCATTCAGGCGGGCGTGGTGCTGGCCTTTGGCGACAGCAGCAAGATCTTGCTGCCGATCGTGCCGGGCGTCATCAACGTGGCCGGAGCATCCGTCACCTTTAACATCCTTCTGGCCACTGTCATCAGCTGGGCCATTTTGCTGGGGCTCTATGCCTTTGTGCGCCTGACCCATACCGGGCGGGCCATGCAGGCGGTGTCGATGGACGCCAAAGGCGCGGCAATCTCGGGCATCGACCCGGACCGGATCAATCTGATCACCTGGGGCATTTCCGGCGCGCTGGGTGCGCTTGGCGGGGTGTTCTTCGCCAGCTACACGCAGCTGTCGCCCTCGATGTGGGTGGCCCCGCTGATCATCTCGGTCGCGGTTGTCATCGTCGGCGGGATCGGATCGATCATCGGCACGCTGGTCGTGGCCCATATCGTCGGTTTTCTCGAGGTTATCGTGGTGGCGACACTCGCCCCGGAACTGCGCGGCGTGTTCACCATGCTGCTGATCATTGGCGTGCTTGTGACACGGCCACAGGGCCTGTTCGGCCGCGAGGAGTTATAACATGGGGCTGCGCTGGTTTCACTTTGCCCTTTGGGGCGGTCTGATCGCAGGGATGCTCCTGCTGCCGCAGGTGGTCTCGAACGGGACGCTCAGAACCCTGATCTTTGCCAACTATCTGGCCGTCTTCGCCATCAGCTGGGACGTATTGTCCGGTCGCACCGGGTATATCAGCTTTGGCCACCCGTTCCTGATCGGGATTGGGGCCTATACCACGGCGATCCTGACCAAACGGTTTGACGTGCCGGTCGAAATCTCGATCCCGGCGGCTGTTCTGGTCACCATGGCTGCGGGCCTGCTGGTGCTGCTGCCTGCGCTGCGCATCCGTGGCAGTTACTTCGCTCTGGTCACGCTGGCCTTCATGGAGCTGCTGTATCAACTGGTGCAGGTGATCCGTCCGGATCTGACCGGCGGCACCCGCGGCATGTCGGGCATCCAGACCCTGACCCGTGGTGCGGCAAACGGCTATTACCTGTCGACCGCGCTGATGCTGAGCGTTGCCATCAGCATGTGGCTGCTGATGAAAACCCGTCTGGGCACCGCGCTGGCCGCCATCGGCATGAACGAGGAAAGCGTGCGGGGCTCGGGCCTCAACACCACGCGGCTCAAGGCGTTTGCCTTTCTAACCAGCGCGATGGTCGCGGGGCTGGGCGGGGCGTTCTATGTCCACTATCTGGGCTCGCTGGCACCACGTGCTCTGTTCGATATCAGCTTTTTGTTCACCATCATCGTGGCGGCGCTGCTGGGCGGAACCTCGACCATCATCGGTCCGATGATCGGAGCGTTCTTCATGACCTTCCTGCTGGAATACCTGCGTCCGGTGTTGCCGGGGGCGGAACGGTACTTCGTCTACGGGGCGATCGCGCTGGTCCTTTACATGTATCAGCCCAAAGGCCTGATCGAACTGATACAGCGCGGCTTTGCCCGGCTGCGGAAAGGAGGTGTGGCATGACCGCAGCGCTGGAAGTCACAAACCTGTTCAAACGCTTCGGCGGGCTGGTCGCCACCAATGGTCTGTCCTTCTCCCTCAAAGAGGGTGAATCCCTGGGCCTGATCGGTCCGAACGGGGCGGGCAAGACCACCGTGTTCAGCCAGATCATGGGCGAGCATCGCCAGAACAGCGGCACGATCGAGCTGTTCGGGAATGAGATCTCGTCCCTGCCAACATCACAGCGGATTCAGGCCGGGGTCAGCCGGACCTATCAGATCCCGCGCCCTTTCGGCGACATGAACGTAGCCGAAAACATCCGCGTGGGCCTGATGCCCGACAATATCTGGCAGATGATCACCAGATCTCCCGATCCCGACCGGGAACGCGAACTTGCCCTCAGCGTCGGATTTACCGAGGCCGATCTGGAACGCACCCCGTCCGAGCTGGCCATGGGTGACCTGCGCAAGCTGGAAATGGCCCGCACCATGGCCACTGCACCCAAGGTGATGCTGCTGGACGAGGTGTTTGCCGGCCTGACCGTGGGTGAGATCGCGCAAATCTCGGAACTGATCCAGCAGATGCGCAAGGATGGCATGACCTTCCTGATCGTCAGCCACGATCTGCCCGCGCTGGAGCCACTGATCGACCGCGCAGTCGCCATCGAGCGGGGCACGATGATTGCCGAGGGCACCTTTACCGAGGTGATGAATGACAAGGCCGTGCAGGCCTCGTATCTGGGGAGCGCCTGATGTCTTATCTGGAAATCGAAAACCTGTCGGCGTTCTACGGCAAGGCGCAGGCGCTGACCGACATCTCGATCACCGTCGAACCGGGCGAGATCGTCGCCGTGGTCGGCCCCAACGGGGCAGGCAAGTCCACCCTTTTGGACAGCATCATGGGTTTGGTGGAAACCGAAGGTGACATCCGGCTGCATGGCCACAGCCTGACGGGCCGAACCCCCGCCGAGATCGTGCGCCACGGCGTCGGTTATGCGCCGGAACGGTTCAACCTGTTCCCCTATATGTCGGTGCGCGACAACCTCATGGTCGGTGCCTACACCGCCCGCGAGGATATCGAGGACAACATGGACATGGTCCACAAGCTGTTCCCGCGCCTGAAAGAGCGGGAAGGGCAGGAAACCTCGACCCAATCGGGGGGTGAACGGCAGATGGTGTCCTTTGGGCGCGCGCTGATGACCAGCCCCGAACTGCTGCTGATCGACGAACCGACGATCGGCCTGGCCCCCAAGATCTGCAATGAGATCGCCGAAGTTGTTCGACAATTGAACAAGGAATTCGGCCTGACCGTTGTGATCACCGAGCAAAACGCCAACTTCGCGCTGTCTCTGGCCAGCCGGATCTACGTGCTGGAATCGGGCCGCATGCAAACCTCGGGAACCGCCGAAGAACTGCGCAACGATGAACGGCTGCTCGAGGCCTATTTCGGCAGCCACTGAGGCATGCGCGGCTTTGTGCTGGCCATTTCTCTTCTTTGCGTCGGCGCTTGTTTGACGAACTGAAAGACTGCAGTCCAACAAAAAATTGTTGGCGAAAGCGTAGCGAATTTTCCTTATGTCCAAGAAGATTAAATTTGTTTACGATCTAACTTAGCGGCTGCATCGAGCGTCCAGAATGCGGGCTGCGATCACAGTATCTTTCCTAGTCGATTAATGACTGGCTGGGGCCGCTAACGAAAGCGGCCCGCAGTATTCAGATTTCAATTGCCTCTGCTATAGCAAGTGCATCCTCGAGCTCAACTCCGAGATACCGAACGGTACTGTCCATCTTTGTATGCCCAAGTAAGAGTTGTACCGCGCGCAGATTGCCCGTCTTTTTGTAAATCTGAGTAACCTTTGTGCGCCGCATCGAATGTGTGCCATATGCGCTGGCTTCCAAACCTATAGACGTGACCCAATCACGCACGATCCGGGCATACTGGCGCGTTGAAATGTGCAAACGCTCATGGAAACGCCCTGGCCAAAGGTATTCAGACCCAACCATAAGTTCATCTTCCATCCACTTCTCGACGGAGGTCCGAGTACCTTCAGAAATTTCGAAGCGGACCGGTTTCTGAGTTTTACTTTGCAGCACCGAAGCCCGCTCCTTGATCTGACCAGAGGCCATGATGTCAACGACTTTCATCTTCACCAAGTCACAACCGCGCAACTTGCTGTCGATGGCCATATTGAAGAGAGCGAGGTCGCGATGGTTCTCTGCGAGCTCCAATCTTACTCGAATTGCCCAGACGTGTTTGGGTTTTAACGGGCGTTTTTGACCGACGATGCGTCCCTTGTTCCAAGCTGGGCGAAGCGCGCGAATGGCAGGTAAGTTTGGTGTATCCATAACTGATCCTCCTTTCCGCCATTCCCGCCCACAACGACAACCCGACGTTGACAAAAGAGGATATCACAGGATGCCGCGTTGCCGCCGAGATTGGCTGCGAATCATACCTCCCAAAGGCCGCAAAGTGAAACTCTTTTAGGTGCACCAAAATTAGACCTTGGTCACCGTGAGACGTGCTTATCACCGCAGATTTCACTGGGCGAAGTTACGAGCATGTTGCGGGTGCCAGCGTCACAGTCGGAGTACATGCACCGAACACTGAGCATGGCGAACAACGAGAGCAGCCGTGGAACCCAAAAAGAACTCTTTCATCCCAGGTTTGTGTGAAGCGAGGACGATACAGTCGATGCCGTGTTTGTTGGCGTATTCGGTGATTGCGCGACCCGCCGATTGGCTCTCGATCAGGATAGACGACACTTCTGTCTCACTTGTTAGGCGCTCGGCCAAGCGCGCCTTTGCTTTTTGGAGAGACTTTTCTGCGATTCCTTCATCCATATAGTACATTATCTGTCTGTTTGGGGGCTCATGGATATGCGCGGCAGTGATTTTTCCACCTTCGGATACAAGGGCATGTGCCGCCGCAAGTGCGTGTTCACTGATGCCATGCTCCAGAGACAGAGCGACTAGAATATTTTTGTACATTTCAAACCTCCGTATTCAGGTCTTCAGTTTTCTGCTGCTAACTCGCCGCTCCTATTTCACGTTCGGGAGGGCGCACAGGCACCCCAGCCGTAAGAATGGGGTGCGTGCAGTTTCGTCTTGGGCTTATTTGTGCTTTCCCGTCGCTACCTGCTGAGCAGGAGGTCCGGCAGGAACAGGGCCAACTCTGGTACAAAAGTTGTCAACATCAGCGTTGGGAGCCAGGCAAAGACTATGAAGATCAAAGTCGGCCATAACATGCGCGAAACCGGTTCATCACAGACCTGCGCACCAAGATAGAGCAGAGGTGCAGTCGGAGGGGTGATGTTCGCCATACCTAAGTTCACGCCAATCACGGCCGCGAAATGGATGGGATCCATGCCGGTGCTCTGCGCGATGGGCAGTAGGATTGGTGTTGCCAAAAGCAGACCGGAGATATCGTCCATCAGCATCCCGATCAGGATCATCACGACGTTGATCATCAGAAGGATGACGACCGGATTGTCCGAAACGGAATAGACCAGATCTTTGGCCAACTGAGGTGCACCCTGCGAGATCAGGTTGTCCGACACGATCAGAACCATGAAGATCATGACCATGACCACACCAATCGTAACACCGGAATTCTGGATCGTCTGGGCCAGAGTTTTCCAGGTCAGGCCACGATAGAAGTAGAGCGCGATTGGGATCGAGTAGACCACTGCGATACCGGCGGCTTCGGTCGGTGTCATGATACCGCCATAGATACCGCCAAGGATGATCAACGGCATCATAAGCGCAGGTCCGGCCAGGCGCGCCTGAACTCCGAATGTCGGCAGGAACGGTTTAGGACGTTCCGTCAGGTTGATGTCGTCATACTTCCGCAGCATGAACTGATTAACGATTATCAATAGCGTGATCAGGATGATCGCCGGAATGACCGTGGACAAGAAGCACTTTAGTACATGCTGCTGTGCGACCCAGCCATAAAGGATGTGCGACGAACTCGGCGGGATCAACAGACCTAAAGGGCTGGCCGCTACGATCAAAGCCGCCGATTGCCCACCCGGATAGTTGGCCTTTTTCAGGTGGGGCATCATGATGCCGCCGATACAGGTCAGCGTTGCGTTTGCACTGCCGGAAATGGAGCCAAACACACCGCAGGCCAGCACCCCCGCTGCGCTCAAACCTCCTTTGATGTGACCAATGAACATTTCAGCCAGTGCAACAAGAGGGGCGGCGATCTTACCTTTTTCCATGATGCCACCGGCAATCATGAAGAGGGGGATCGCCAGAAGCACCAGTGAGCGGATACCTGTAGAGCCGGTGGGCAAGTAGCCGGTGATGGATTGATCTCCAATAAGGGCGATGAAAATCAAAACCGATCCGAATGCCACATAAACGCTGACGCCTAACAGCAGCATTAAGCAGACGATAAGGAGACTTCCTCCGATGATCATTGGGTTTCTCCTTTTTGCATTTCGGATCTCAGGGGTAGACCGAGCCCTTTGCGGATGTGCACGTACAAATATGCCGCCGTGAACGTCGCCATGAGGCCAAAGGCAATCATGATTGCAATCCGCCAGGTCACAAACGGAATGCGCAGCACCGGGGTTGCGCGCAGCCGGGGGAATGAGAAGTCATCAAGCAGCGAGACATAACAGGCGTACATGAGGAATAGGATCACCAGCACCTCGACTGTCAGGACGACAAAGCCGCGCCACCAAATCAACCGAGGATTTTGGATCACAATGCCAAGAATGTCCGCGTTGATGTGCAGGTTGCGGGCAGAGGCCAGAACAGCACCTGCAAAAAAGCCGATGATGCTAATGCCCAAAAGCCATTCTTCGTAGGCAAACAGATCACCGCCAAATCCATACCGGATGACAACAACTGCCCCAAATGTGAAAGCCATCAGGAAACCGGCAAACATAACGATCTGCCTCATGACAAAAGCCACTGCTTTCAGCGGATACCCAATAATGACTGGCAACTCGTCAGTGATTTTTTGCGAACTCTTCTTTTCTGCGCTTTCGACGACCAATGGACGTTCAGCTTCAGAACTAGACATCTTTCTCCCTCCCTTTGTTGAGCCAAAGACCAAAAAAGGGCCAGCTGATCTGCTGGCCCTTCTTCTCAGTGATTATTGCTGTTCTTTTGCTGCCAGCAGGCGGTCGATGATGTCCTGACCGACGTTTTGTGCCATTGCGGGCCAGACCGTTTCCTGGACATGAGCGGCCATCGCAGCTTGTTCTTCGTCGCTCAGGCGCAAGATGGTGTAGCCTTTGTCGATCAGTTTCTGGCCGAACACTTCGTCGTTCTCACGGTTGTAGGCAAAGAAGTCTTCGGACGCCTTGGTCATAGCGGCTTGCAGAGCGGTGCGCTGTTCATCGTTCAGCTTGTCGAGTGTCCGCTGCGACGCATAGAAAGTTGTCAGTTCCGAAATCGAGTTGTACTCGACAAAATGGGTGCCAACATCTGACTGAGCGAAGATCGAGTAGGTGGCTGTCTTGGTGCAGCAGATCGCCCCATCAACAATACCGGCCTGAAGTGCGGGGAAGATGTCGCCCCATGCCATGGTGGTCGCCTGGTAACCCAGTTCTTCGACCATCGACTTTACAACGCTGGACGACCAGACGCGAATGTTCATGCCCTTGTCGTCAAAAGTATTCCAGTTCTGGGGCTCTTGCGACGAAACGATGCCGATGAACCCTTCCGGATTCTGCGCCATGACGCGCACGCCATATTCGTCGGTGATCTCTTGCAGGATGGTGTTGAACTCGGAGTCCATGTTCAGAAGCGTGCTCTCCATGTCATCCCAGCCGCCCAGCAGGAACGGCATTGACAGGAATTCGAGGCGTGGATCTGTATCGGCATAGATGAACGCCGATGCCAGATCGATGTTGCCGCGTGCAACATCTTCGAACAGCGCCTCACCAGAACCCAGCTGGTTTGCAGGGAAGACCTCGACCTTCAAGCCGACATCCGCTGCTGCCACATCCGCTGCGACCTGTTCCATCATCTTCGTGCCCTGATGATCGATCGGGAACACGCCAGCGAAGCGCAGTGTCATGTCTTCCGCTGCAGCGGTCGTTGAGATTGTGGTTGCAGCGAGCAAAGCTGCGCCACCCATCGCGCCGAGGGCGCGGCGGTTAATCTTCGTAATCATTAAGGTTTCCTCCTCAGTGGTGTGTGTCCCGCCGCAATACGCGCAACGGGACATTTCTTTGCTTCAAGTCAGCAAAGTTCCGGGGCGATGAACTCGTATCCAAGATCATCGGCCACAGCCTTGTAAGTCACCTTCCCGTGGGCCACGTTCAGGCCATTCTTCAGGTGACGATTGTCTGCAAGCGCCTGCTTCCAGCCATTGTTGGCAATAGCCAGAGCGTGCGGCAGCGTGACGTTGTTCAGTGCATAGGTCGAGGTTCGGGCGACTGCGCCAGGCATGTTGGCGACGCAGTAATGAACAACATCGTCGACAACATAGGTAGGCTCTGCGTGAGTGGTGGCTTTGGACGTTTCAAAGCAGCCGCCCTGATCGATCGCCACGTCCACGACGACCGCACCGGGTTTCATTTTCGAGATCAGCTCGCGTGAAACCAGCTTGGGCGCAGCAGCGCCCGGGATCAGAACCGCGCCAACAACCAGATCCGCATTGGTGACTTCTTCCTCCAGTGCAGCTTTGGTTGAATAGACAACCTTGGCCGAGGCCTCGAAGTGGTTTTCCAGCTTTTCCAGAACTGCCGGATTGCGGTCCAGAATGGTCACGTCCGCGTGCAAGCCAACAGCCATCTGAGCCGCATTGAACCCAACAACACCGCCACCGATGATCACGACCTTGCCTGGTTTCACACCAGGCACACCGCCCAGCAGCACGCCTAGGCCTCCCTTTGCTTTCTCCAACGCACCGGCACCGGCCTGGATCGACATGCGACCGGCCACCTGGCTCATCGGTTTCAGCAGGGGCAGACCGCCATTGTCGTCGGTGACGGTTTCATAAGCGATGCAGACAGCGCCCGAGTCGACCAGATCTTTGGTTTGTTCCGGGTCGGGGGCCAGATGCAGATAGGTATAAAGGATCTGACCCTCACGCAGCATGGCGCGTTCCACGGCCTGGGGCTCTTTCACCTTCACGATCATCTCGGCATTGGCAAAGATGTCTGCTGCGGTTTCGGCAATCTCCGCGCCAGCGGCACGATAGGCATTATCATCAGCCCCAATGCCAACACCGGCATTGGTTTCCACGACGACGTTGTGACCATGCGAAACCAGTTCCGCGACACTTTCAGGGGTCAGGCCGACCCGATATTCATGGTTCTTGATTTCCTTGGGAACACCAATGAACATGTTCTTCACTCCTTGGAACGGATGATCATTTTGCGGTTGGCATGACGAACTCGGCACCTTCCGAGATACTTTCAGGCCAGCGCTGCATGATGGATTTCTGCTTGGTGTAGAAACGCACACCCTCCTCGCCATAGGCGTGCATGTCGCCGAACAGGCTCTTCTTCCAGCCGCCAAAACCGTGCCAGGCCATCGGAACCGGGATCGGAACATTGACGCCGACCATGCCGACCTGAACCTGCTTGCCGAATTCACGCGCGACGTTGCCGTCACGGGTGAACAGCGACACACCATTGCCGAACTCGTGGTCGTTGATCAGTTGCAGGCCTTCGGCAAAGTTCGAGACGCGGACACAGGACAGAACCGGGCCAAAGATCTCTTCCTTGTAGATCTTCATATCTGTCGTGACATTGTCGAACAGAGTGCCGCCCAGGAAGAAGCCTTCCTCATGCCCTTCGACGCTGTAGTCACGGCCATCGACCAGCAGGTCAGCACCTTCTGCAACGCCAGAGTCGATATAACCCTTGATCCGGTCACGCGCAGCGGCCGTAACGATCGGGCCCATCTCGGCATCCAGCTCAAGGCCATTCTTGACCTTCAGGGTTTCGGCGCGCTCTTTCAGAACCGGGATAAGCTTGTCGGCAGCATCGCCAACCAGCAGAGCAACCGAGATCGCCATGCAGCGTTCGCCCGCCGACCCAAAGGCCGCGCCGATCAGGGCGTCGGCGGCCTTGTTCATGTCCGCATCGGGCATCACCAGCATGTGGTTCTTTGCGCCACCCAGGGCCTGAACCCGTTTGCCGTGCCGCGCACCAACCTCGTAGATGTAGTTCGCAATCGGGGTCGAACCGACAAAGGACACAGCCTTGACGTCGTCATTCTCCAACAGCGCGTCCACGGCGACCTTGTCACCTTGCACGACGTTGAACACGCCATCGGGGAAACCGGCTTTCTGCATCAGATCCGCGTACAGCAGCGCTGCGGACGGATCGGTCGGCGACGGCTTCAGGATAAAGGTATTGCCTGCGGCGATGGCGATCGGGAACATCCACATCGGAACCATGACCGGGAAGTTAAACGGCGTGATCCCGGCCACAACGCCCAATGCCTGACGCGTGGTCCAGTTGTCCATTCCAGTAGACACCTGCTCCGTGTAATCGCCTTTGAGGAGTTGAGGGATGCCGCAGGCAAACTCGATGATGTCGATGCCGCGCTCAACTTCACCCTGCGCGTCCGTAAACACCTTGCCGTGTTCGACGGTGATGGCGCGGGCCAGATCGTCCTTATGCTCGCGCACCAGGGCCAGGAAGTTGTTCATCAGGCGGGCGCGGCGGATCGGCGGGGTATTCGACCACTTGGGAAACGCTGCTTTGGCAGCTGCAACCGCATCGTCAACCGTCTGTACCGTCGCCAGCGACACCGCGCCGGTTTGCGCCCCGGTTGCAGGGTTGAATACCGGCTGGGTCTTCTCACCAGAAGGAGCAGTGATTTGGCCATTAATGTAGTGGCCGATCAAAGCGATCGGGGATGCATCTTTCATGATGTCAGTCCTTTTTGGGGTTAGAAGTCAGTGGTCATGGCAAGTCAGCCAATACCTCTCCAAGTGTTTGACAGAGTGTCGTTATTTCAGGTTCCGAAATGATAAGCGGCGGCGACAAGGCGATAATGTCACCGGTGACACGGATCATTATTCCGGCGTCCCAGCCCCGTTTCATTGCATCATAACCCCGTGCCCCAGGCGCGCCCTCTCGTGGTGCAAGCTCGACCGCGCCCACCAATCCCAGATTGCGGATATCGATGACGTTGGGCAGACCCTTGAGGCTGTGAAGCTGATCCTCCCAGGGCTGCGACAGCAATGCAGCGCGCCGGAATAGATCATTCTGCTTGTAACTCTCCAGCGTTGCCAGCGCCGCGGCGCAGGACACAGGGTTGGCGGAATAGGTATAACCGTGGAACAGCTCAATCGGCGCATCGGCGTTTTCCATAGCCGAGTCATATATCTTGTCGGATACGATGACCGCTCCCATCGGAATGACACCATTGGTGAGGCCTTTGGCGGTCGTGATGATGTCCGGCTTTACATCATAATACTCTGATGCTGTCGCTGCCCCCAAGCGGCCAAAAGCGGTGATGACCTCGTCGAAAATCAGCAGAATGCCATGGCGGTCGCAGATCTCACGCAGCCGCTTTAGGTATCCTTTCGGCGGCAGGAGAACACCGGTCGAACCGGCCATTGGTTCGACGATCACAGCCGCAATGGTCGAGGCGTCATGCAAAGCAACCAAACGCTCCAGATCGTCTGCCAGCTCTGCCCCGTGTTGTGGGCAACCGCGGGAGAAAGCGTTTTTGTCCAGATCATGCGTGTGACGCAGGTGATCAACGCCGGTCAGAAGCGTGCCGAAATGCATGCGGTTCTTGACGATACCGCCAACCGAGATGCCACCAAACCCTGTGCCGTGGTAGCCACGCTCGCGCCCGATCAAACGCGTACGCGCCCCATCGCCGCGCATTCGATGGTAGTGCAGCGCAATCTTTAGCGCCGTATCAACAGACTCGGAGCCAGAGTTGGTGAAGAAAGCATGGTTCATCCCCTCAGGCATCATCGCGGTCAGCTTTGCCGACAACTCAAATGCCTGCGGGTGTGAGAACTGGAAGTTTGGTGCGTAATCCAGCTCGTGCACCTGTTTCTGTACCGCTTCAACGATAAGCGGATCACGGTGACCGGCATTGACGCACCACAGTCCGGCGGTGCCGTCCATGACCCTGCGACCATCGGAGGTAGTGTAGTACATCCCATCAGCCGCTTGGATCATTCGGGGCTCGCGAAGGAAATCACGATTGGCCGAAAACGGCATCCAAAACGATGACATTGAGTTGGGTTGATCGAGCACGTTCTTTCCTCGTGAAACAGATTTTCATTTGATGACAAATCTTTGCAGAGTTCAGACCTTCCGCACACCCGGCTTTATGCGATTCTGTAAGTTATTGAAAAACAGACCGCCGCCCCCTAATGTGCTTAAAATCAAAAGCGGGAAATCATTATGGATGCCTCACTAAAATCTGATCTGGAAACCGCAAGACGGCTGCGATTGATTCGAACCTCAAAGGGCCTCAGTCAGCGCGAAATGGCAAAGCGGGCCGGTGTGGGAAGCGGTACGATTTCTCAAATTGAAAGCGGATCGTCCCAGCCATCTGTGGCATTGCTCAAGAAGATTCTTGCAGGTGTAGACATAAATCTTGGTTTCTTTTTCAGCTTTGAACTCAAAAACGACGACAGCTTTTATTTTCCTCACAGCAGCATGCGTGATCTTGGATCACCCGGAGTTTCCTATTTGCTTGTCGCAGGTGAGCGCCGAGACAGAAAGCTTCAGATGCTCATAGAAAAGTACGACGTCGGAGCTGACTCGGGTCGGTCTGAACTATCGCATGAAGGAGAGGAATGCGCGGTTGTGATAGAGGGCCGTCTTGAAGTGACGGTAGATGGGCAGTCCAGGGTTCTGGGTCCCGGGGACGCGTACTATTTCTCAAGCATATTGCCACACAGGTTTCGAAACGCTGGAGACACACCCTGTAAAGTCATTAGCGCATGCACTCCTTCGTCGTTCTGACTAAATCACAAGACCTCTTCTGTGAACGCTTCAATATTTCGCGGGATGGTCAAATTCGATAACCAACTCAGAATGTGGAAATGAAATCGACATTCACGATCAGGAGCCAACTGTCGCCTTTCTCACCCCCCCCCCGACGGCGGGCTTATTAGGTTTCGCGCCTGCAGCGAATGGCCGAATGCGTGCTGCCGCTGCGGCATCTTGAATGCTCGGCGAAGGTCGGGATTGGGCCGGTTCCGGCGTCGCATTTTCTTGACCCACGACTGATGCTTCATGTCATGGGGCATTGGGCCCACAAGTTTGGGACCTCAATTAGT
>NZ_JBQFZQ010000016.1:0-32211 GCF_056542325.1 Ruegeria sp. AD6
TCGCCAGCGCCTCGACCTGATCATAGTCCAGCATGTTGTCTTCTTTGCGGACGCCATATTGCACCGCGTTGAACCACTTGCCCGACTGGTTCGGGCGGGCGCCGTGGGTCAGGTGACCACCGGCATCCAGGCTCATGCCCAGAATGGTGTCGCCGGGCTGGATCAGGGCCTGAAACACGCCCTGGTTGGCCTGAGAGCCAGAGTTCGGCTGCACATTGGCAAAGCCGCAGCCAAACAGTTCCTTGGCGCGGTCAATGGCCAGATTCTCGGCGATATCGACGAACTGGCAGCCGCCATAATAGCGGCGACCGGGATAGCCCTCGGCGTATTTGTTGGTCATCACCGAGCCCTGCGCCTCCATCACGGCGGCAGAGACGATGTTCTCGGACGCGATCAGCTCGATCTCATCGCGCTGGCGGCCCAGCTCGGATGTGATCGAGCCGAAAAGTTCCGGGTCGCGGTCAGACAGGGATTGGGTGAAAAAGCCATTGGAACGGTGGGGGGCGTTCACGTGGAAACCTCCTGAAGAAGCCTCCCGACCGGGTCACGGCGAGAGGAAGTTTGGGGAACAGTTCAGATCACGCGGTCGCGGGGCGTGCGACCGGCGAAGAAGTCGCTGAGATTGTCGAGCACCCGGAACCCCATCGCCTCGCGCGCTTCCTTTGTGGCGCTGCCCAGATGAGGCAGCATCACAAGATTGTCGCAGTGCAGAAGGTCCGAACAAATGCGGGGTTCGCCGTCGAACACATCCAGCGCGGCACCACCGATCATGTCGAAGGTCAGGGACTGAACAAGCGCCCGCTCGTCGATGACCTCGCCGCGTGCTGTGTTGATCAGGAAGGCGTCAGGCTTCATCAGATCCAGCCTGCGCGCATTGATCAGGTGCCGGTTCGCGGCCCCGCCGGGGCAATGCAGCGAGACAAAGTCGCAACCCGGCAGCAACTCATCAATCGACCCGACCTGAGTGGCATTGCACCGCGCCAACACGTCCGGGTCCACCGGACTGCGGTTGTAAACCAGCACCTCCATGCCAAAGCCATGATGCGCGCGGCGGGCCATTTCCTGACCGATGCGGCCATACCCGATGATGCCCAGCGTCTTGCCGCTGACCTTGGTACCGACCAGATGCGTGGGCCGCCAGCCGGTCCAGTTGCCCGAACGCAGTTCCCGTTCGCCTTCTCCGGCGCGGCGGGCGACCATCAGCAGCAGGGTCATGGCGATATCGGCGGTACATTCAGACAGCACGTCGGGTGTATTGGTGACGGTCATGCCAAGCTCGCGCGCCGACGGCTCGCAAATATGGCTGTAGCCGACACCGTAGTTGGCAAGGATCTTGGTCTGCGCCCCTGAAACATCCAAAGCCTCGGAACTCAGCGTATCCGTCACCGTGGGCAAGACCGCGTCATAGGATTTCAGAGCCTGCCGGATCTCAGACGGGGACATGGGTTTGTCGCCGGTGTTCAGAACCGCGTTGTAGTTCTCAGCCAGTTGCGCCTCGACGGCGGCGGGCCAGCGGCGGGTGACAAGAACAGAAGGTTTGACCATCACGCAGCCTCCATGACCCGAGCGATTGTTTCACCGATCACCGCAGGGTTTTCGGCAACGGTCACACCGGCGGCGGACAGAATCTCGACCTTCTCGCTGGCGCTTTCGCCAAAGGCCGAGATGATCGCGCCCGCATGCCCCATGGTCCGGCCCTTGGGCGCAGTCAGACCCGCGACGTAGGCGATCACCGGCTTGGTGATGTGGTCGCGTATGTATTCCGCCGCCTCGGCTTCCTGAGGGCCGCCGATTTCACCGATCATGGCGATGACATGGGTGTCTTCATCTTCTTCAAAACGCTGAAGAATATCCTTGAAGGACGAGCCGTTGATCGGGTCGCCACCGATCCCGACGCTGGTTGACACACCAATCCCGCGCTCTTTCAATTGCGCCGCGGCCTCGTAACCCAGCGTGCCCGAGCGTCCTATGATCCCCACATGGCCGGGCAGATAGATATGCCCCGGCATGATCCCCAGCAGCGCCTTGCCGGGCGAGATCGTGCCCGCGCAGTTCGGCCCGGTCAGAACCATGCGTTTGTCCTTGGGATAGCGGTACATGTACCGTTTCACCCGGATCATGTCCTGCGCCGGGATCCCGTCGGTGATGCAGACGCAGTAGCGGATACCGGCGTCCGCAGCCTCCATGATCGAATCCGCCGCAAAGGGGGGCGGCACGAAGACAAGGCTGGCATCCGCGCCGGTCGCTTCAACGGCCTGCTTGACGGTGTCAAAGACCGGGACGCCTTCGACGGTTTCGCCGCCTTTACCGGGCACCACGCCGCCGACGACATTGGTGCCGTATTTCAGCATGTCCTTGGTGTGGAACCGAGCCATGCGCCCGGTGATGCCCTGCACGATGACGCGCGTATCACGATCGAGAAGAATGCTCATTACACAGCCCTCATCTTGGTGTTTTGGGACAAATCGTTGCGCCATGCGCCCACGGCGCGTTCGGCGGCTTCCATCAGTGTGGTGGCGCGGATGATCGGCAAGCCGGATTTGGCGAGGATTTTCTGGCCTTCTTCGACATTTGTTCCGGCCAGCCGCACGACCACAGGAATGTCGAGGTCCAGTTCCTTCAGCGCCTGAACCACGCCCTCGGCCACCCAGTCGCAGCGATTGATCCCGGCGAAGATATTCACAAGGATCGCCTGTACGTTGTCATCCGACAGAACCAGCCGGAAGGCTTTGGCCACCCGCTCGGGCGAGGCCCCTCCACCAATGTCGAGGAAGTTGGCAGGCTCACCCCCGGCCAGCTTGATCGTGTCCATCGTCGCCATCGCCAGCCCGGCGCCGTTCACGATACAGCCGATATTGCCGTCCAGCCCGACATAAGACAGACCGCGATCCGCTGCGCGACTTTCGCGCGGGTCTTCCTGACTTTTGTCGCGCAGTTCAGCGATTTGCGGATGACGGAACAGGGCGTTGTCGTCAAAGCTCATCTTGGCGTCCAGCGCCAGAACGCGGTCGTCGCCAGTGATGACCAGTGGGTTGATCTCAACCATGGTGGCGTCCAGATCGCTGAAGGCAGCGTAACAACCTTGCAGAGTGCGCACCATTTGCTGGATCAACTTGGGTTCCAGACCCAATTTGAACGCAATCTCGCGGGCCTGAAACTCCTGCAGCCCGACCGCCGGTTCAACAATCGACCGCACAATGCTTTCGGGACGGTCGGCTGAGATATCCTCGATCTCCATCCCCCCTTCGGATGATGCCACGATCATCACCCGCTGGCTTGAGCGGTCCAGCACAAACCCCAGATAGATCTCGCGATCAATCGGCACGGCGGCTTCGACATAGACGCGGTAGATGCCTTTGCCTTCGGGGCCGGTTTGATGGGTGACCAGCTTGCGACCAAACAGGTCATCGCAGGCCTGATAGATCTCGTTTTCGGTGTTGCACAGCTTGACGCCGCCCGCCTTGCCGCGCCCGCCCGCGTGGACCTGCGCCTTGACGATCCACTTGTCGCCGCCCAGTTCACGCGCCCGATAGGCCGCCTGTTCGGGGCTGTAGGCCAGCGCGCCCGCAGGCACGTCGACGCCAAAATTCGAAAGGACTTCCTTGGCCTGATATTCATGGATATCCATCTGATCCGCTCCTGATTATGCAGCGATTGAGGTGCCGTAACGGCTTTCCAAAAGGGCTTCGATTGCGTCCGCGTCGACCTGACCGCCCAGTTCCCGAATGGCTTCGGCAAACAGGCGCACGATCCGGCTGACCGCCTCGCGGTTCAATTGGTTGAGGATGCCGATCCGCACCTGCACCGGCGCGCTGAGCGTCGGCCATATGCCAAAGCCCCGGGCGCGACAGTTCTGCACCAGCTCCATTTCGCGGCCCGCCAGTTCCGGGGGCAGGTTCAGCACCACGAGGCTGGGCATGTCCGAGGTGACCTGACACCCCATCTCGATAACCGCATCGCGCAGCACGCGCTCGTGGGTCCGGTATGACATCGACCGCTTGGCCAGACCTTCGATCAGGGTCAGGCGCAGGGATTCATGGAACGCGGCCACCGCATAGGCCGAATGGGTGCGGTGATAGGTACCTTTCTCGACATCCTGCCCGTCAACGATACCCCAATGGCGGGCCTCGAAGATCGGGTTGTGGACGTAAGAATACGCTCCGGTCGCCATCAGTGTCTCGATATAGGCATCCGTGAAGCTGACCGGCGCGTAAGTCAGCGGCAGGCAGCACAGGCCCTTCTGCGGGCAGGACGCCCAACCGGCAATGCCCGGAAAGTCATCGATTGAGAAATCATCGACGCCCAGCGACGACACCGCGTCGATCAGACCCATCGCGCCATGCCTCTGACATGCATCCGAGAACCCGCGCAGATCGTTGACGCGACCCGAGCCGGTTTCCCAATGCGCCATGAACGCCCATTTGGGTTTGTGCTCGGCCAGAGCAGCCTCGACCATCTCGCCTGTCACCGGCTGGCCATGGGGCACGTCGATCACCGTCACGCTGGCGGCTTGGGGATCAAGGGGGTTGGCGGCATGCTCTTGCGGCGTGGCGGCCTTGATCCGCAGGGTCAGCGCGTCGATGCCGGAAAAGGTGCCATTGGCAAAGGCCACAACCTTGTCGCCGGGCATAACGGCCGAGAACATGGTGTCCAGCGCGCTCCAGCCGGTTCCGGCCACGGCGAAGGTATGGGCGTTGTCCGTCCCCCAGATCTTCCGCAGCATGTGCTTGCACTCGATCATGCCGCGCAGCACATCACCCTGCATGTGATCCGCGACACCTGCCCTGGCGAAGGCCTGAAGCACACGCGCATCCGTGTTGCCCGGTCCTGGGCCCGCGGCAAGGGTCTCGGGGATTTCGAGCGGAGGGTAAATCTGGAATGTCATACTGTGTCATCCTCGGCTGTGGAGCGGGCGGCGCGCCCGAACTGTTTTGTTGCCGTGTAGAAAACGCAGACTTGCCCTATGACGCAACGTAACTTACTACTGCTTTTGGATGCCCAATAGTATGGGTATCTACCTACCCATAACGGTAAAAATACCGAGGTATACAAAAGATCGGCCCACCCAAATGGGTAGGTTCTCGGAAAATCAGGGCAAAATCAGATGGTTGAACTTCCAAAATCTCCGATCGAGATCATGCTGGCGGACAGCAACCCGCTGGTTCTGTCTGCCATGTCGGAAATCTTTGAGCGGGATCCGCGATTCTCTTTAGTGGCCACATCCGCTACTGCCGAGGGGTTTCTGGGAACGGTGATGCGTGTGCCCGTTCACGTGGGCGTAGTGGACTGGACGCTGCCGGTTCTGGGGGCCGCCAAGCTGATCGAAGTGCTGCGCGATCAGGCCAATGCACCACGGTTCGTCGTCTATGGTGAGGCGGGCGGAGATATTCCGCGCCTGGCCATGCAAGCCGGGGCTGCCGGTTTTGCCCCCCGGTCCGGCGCGGTCGAGGGGCTGCTGGAAACCTGTGCCGAGGTTGCTGCCGGAAAGATGATGTTCCCCTTCATCGACGTCCGGAAGATGCAGCAGGACCCGATAGAAAGCTTGTCGCGCAAGGAACGCGCAATCCTCGACGCACTGGCGCAGGGTATGTCCAACCGCGAATTGTCGAAGGAACTGCAAATCTCGACAAACACGGTGAAGTTCCACCTGTCGAATATTTACGAAAAGCTCTCGGTCAAAAACAGGACGCAGGCGATTGCGCAGTTCTATTCGGCCCGGATGCCCAAAGGCTAGGCCCGCTTGTTCGCAGGTGGAATTCGCGCGGTTTTCAGGGCAAACTGATCCTGCGCGCCTATGGCAGGAGGTCCCGGAATGCCCCAATACAACGATATGTTCGAACTATCGGTCGAGGATATGGACCTGATCGAACAAGCATTGCGACAGGCGATGACGTCTTATGCCACCGAAATTACCGGGAATTCCAACGAAGACCGCGCAAACCTTGAGGATACGGTGCGCCGGATGCATGACCTTCTGGGCCGACTGCATGACCAGAAAATCTTCTACCGACCCAAGCAAGGGACCTATATTGGCGGCTGACTGGACACTTTCTGCCTGGCGCGCATTCGGTAAAGTGATTTGGCAAGTCGCGGCCAAATCGGTTCAATGACAGTAGGAGGCGCGCCATGCAAAAACCGGAACGGTTCGAGAAATTCTATTTCGCCAAGGTCGGAATGGGCGAAGCCTGCGGCTGCGCCGAACGGGTCATTGACGTGTACGAATTCAATCGCAAAGGCGGTGCGCAGGCAAAGCAGGCCTTGAAACAGGATAGGCGCAAGCGTCGGTCTTTTCGGTCATGGGCGTTGAAATACGGGCTGCTCAGCCGCAAGCCTCGGGCTTAAATCCCGACATATCTTTGCGAAATCTCCGGGGTCAGTTCGGCCATGGTGCCCTGCCACACGGTTTTTCCACGTTCCAGAACTACCGCGCGATCTGAAATTGCCGAGAGCTCTTTCAGGGATTTGTCGATCACCAGAATGGCCATGCCCGTCTCACGTTTCAGCCGAGCAATTGCGGCCCAGATTTCCTGCCGGATGATCGGGGCCAAACCTTCGGTCGCTTCGTCCAGTATCAAAAGCTGCGGATTGGTCATCAACGCGCGCCCGATGGCCAGCATCTGTTGCTCACCCCCCGACAGGGATGCGGCGCGCTGACCCGAACGTTCCGCCAGTCGTGGGAACAACGCACCCACCGTTTGCAACGTCCATTCGCCGGGGCGTGCAGCTGCGATCAGGTTTTCGCGCACGGTCAGGGCGCGAAAACAGCGCCGGCCTTCGGGCACCAGCCCGACCCCAAGACGGGCCACCTTATGGCTGGGCAACATGTGCAACGCGCGCCCCGCAAACTCCAGACGGCCATCCGAAGGCATCATGCGGCAGATCGCGCGCACGGTGGTGGTCTTACCCATGCCGTTGCGCCCCATCAGGGCCAGAACCTCACCCGCATCCAGTGACAGGTTTACGCCAAACAGGGTTTGCGACGGACCGTAAGAGGCAGTCAGGTTTTCAACGCACAGAAGGCTCATGCGCTGTCTCCCAGATAGGCGTCCTGCACCTCTTGCGACCTGCGGATGTCATCGACGCGGCCCGTGGCGATGATCCGGCCATAGACCAGAACGCTGATCCGGTCTGCCAAGGCAAATACCGCGTCCATATCATGTTCAACCAGCAGAATGGGGGCCTCGGCGCGCAGCCCGTCCAGAAAGCCTGTCATCGCTTTGGACCCTTCCGCACCCAGCCCGGCCATCGGCTCATCCATGACAAAGGCCTTTGGGTTCAGTGTCAGGGCAACGGCCACTTCAAGCTGGCGGCGCTGGCCATGCGAAAGGTCCGCGCAGCGGGTATCCCTGACATCGGCAAGCCCGACACGGTCCAACGCCTCTGTCGCGCGCGCATTCAGGTCAGCCTTGCGCGTGACCGGGCGAAACAGCGACCAAGCGCCCGAGGTCGCACCGATGGCCCCCAGAAGCACATTCTCGAAAACGCTGTCTTCCATCGCCAGGGCCGAGATCTGGAATGTCCGGCCCAACCCTGCCTGCGCGCGGGCGGCCGTGCTCAGGCCCGTGACGTCCTGCCCCATCAAATCGACGCGGCCCTGATCGGGGGCAAGGCTGCCGCTGATCTGTCCGATCAGGGTGGATTTTCCCGCCCCGTTCGGGCCAATGATGGCGTGTATCTCACCCGGTTGCAGATCGATCGAGACATCGTCTGTTGCTGTCAAAGCGCCAAAAGATTTCGTCAGGCCATGCGTGGCAAGGATCGGCTCAGACATGCGCGCCCTCCTTACCCGTCAACAGGCCAATCACCCCGCCGCGCCCGAACAGGACGATCAACAATAGGATCGTGCCCAGCCAGACGTGCCAGAAATCGGTCAGGCCACCCAGCCAGTGCTCTAGCGCCACAAAGATCACCGCGCCGATGACCGGCCCCATCAACCGCCCGACCCCACCGATCACGATCAGGATGATCAGCTCACCCGACAGTTGCCAGCTGAACATGGTGGGGGAGACAAACCTGTTGAGATCGGCAAACAATGCCCCCGCCAACCCCGTGATCGCGCCCGAGATGACAAAGGCCACCAGTTTCAGGTGCATCGGGTTCAGGCCTACGGTTTCCACCCTCTCGGGAGTCTGGCGAGCGGCGTTCAGGGCCAGCCCGAAAGGTGAATTGCGCAAGCACCATTGCAGCAAAAGCGCCAGGCACAAGGCAACAAAGCACAACCCGAAGAACTGGATCGGGTCCAGCGTATTCAGCCCCGGAAACCCGTTGCGCACGTAGATCGACAGGCCGTCTTCGCCGCCATAAGTGCCCCAGGAAATGGCGAAGTAGTAGAACATCTGCCCAAAGGCGAGGGTAATCATGATGAAATACACGCCCGTCGTGCGCAGGCTGAGCAGCCCGATCACCCATGCGGCCAGAGCGGAAATCACCGTCGCCGTCAGCCAGATCACCGGCATGGATTTCGTGCCTTCTATCGTGAACGGCCCCAATTCCAGCGGCACATAGGTTTGCGCGTGATAGGCAAGAATGCCCATCGAATAGCCGCCCAACCCGAAGAAAGCCGCATGTCCAAAGGAAACCATGCCACCGATGCCAAGCGCTATGTTCAGACCCACCGCCGCCAGCGCCAGGATCACGGCGCGGGTGGTCAGGGTGATCGTGAAAATCTCATCCACGCTCAGCGCCCAAAGTGGCAGCGCCACAAGGCCCGCAATCACGACCCAGTTGATAAGGCGTTCCGAGATCATGCGCGCGCCCCGAACAGGCCAGAGGGTCGCCAGATCAAAACGATGCTCATCAGGATATAAACCGACATCGAGGCAAGCGCTGAGCCGGTTTGCGTGGCCGCGCCGCTGTCCATGAACAGCTTGAACAGCTCGGGCAGGAAGATGCCGCCCAGCGTGTCCGTCAGCCCCACCAGCAGCGACCCGATAAACGCGCCCCGGATCGAGCCGATGCCGCCGATCACGATGACCACAAAGGCAAGGATCAGCACCGGCTCGCCCATCCCGACCTGCACCGATTGGATCGCGCCGACCAAGGCTCCGGCAAGCCCCGCTAGCGCTGCGCCGAGGGCAAAGACCAGCGTGTAAAGCTTCGAAATATCGACACCCAGTGCGGCGATCATCTCACGATCATTCTCGCCTGCACGGATCTGGATGCCGATACGCGTACGCGCCGTCAGCCACCACAGGCCAAGCGCCACCACAAGGCCGATCCCGATCAGGACTAGACGGTATAGCGGGTATTGGATACCGCCCGGCAGCGTCACAGGGCCCGACAGGTAATCGGGCACATCCAGAAACAAAGGGAAGGACCCAAAGACGTACCGGGTGCCCTCGGAAAAGATCAGGATCAGCGCAAAGGTCGCCAGCACCTGATCCAGATGCGCCGCTTTGTAAAGCCGCCTGATCACCACCGTCTCGATCAGCGTTCCGGCCATGGCCGCCGCCGCCAAAGCCGCGATCAGCGCCAGCAGGAACGAACCTGTCGCACCCGCAACCCAAGCGGCCGCGAAGGCGCCAACCATATAGAGCGACCCGTGCGCGAGGTTGATCAGGCCCATGACGCCAAAGATCAGGGTAAGGCCCGCTGCCATCAGAAACAGCATGACACCGAACTGCAATCCGTTCAGGACCTGCTCGATAACAAGTAGTGTGGACATCACGCGTTCCGGTGTCCCGAATCCGATCCGGGAGGGTTGGTCAAAGGACGAAGGGGAAGCCCCGGGATCAACCCCGGGGCGTGGTGCTACATGCTACAGTCAGCAGCATATGCGTCGGAATGGTTCTCAAGCGCGGTGCCGATGATCTTGTTGGTGAAGACATCGCCTTCCTGAACGACCTCGCGCGCATAGATCGTCTGTACCGGATGGTGGTTTGGACCAAATGAGAAATCGCCGCGCGTGCTGTCGAAATTCGCGGCCCGCAGCGCCTCGCGGAACGCGTCCGCATCGGACACGTCTGCGGCCTCGATGGCCGAGATCAGCAGGTTCGCCGTGTCAAAGCCCTGGCTGGCATAGAGCGACGGCAGACGTCCGTATTCCGCCTGAAAGCTTTCGACAAAGGCCGCGTTCGTCGGGTTGTCGATATCCTTGTTCCATTGAGACGTATTCACCACCCCAAGTGCCGCATCCCCGACCGCTTGCAGAATCCCCTGATCAAAGCTGAACGCAGGACCCACGACCGGAATGTCCACGCCACTGTCGGCATATTGCTTGAGGAAGGAAATCCCCATGCCGCCGGGCAGGAAGAAATACACGCTGTCCGCGCCCGAGGCGCGGATTTGCGCGATTTCGGCGGCATAGTCGGTCTGACCCAGCTGGGTATAGACCTCGCTCGCTACATCGCCTTCGAAGGTCCGCTTGTATCCGGTCAGGGCGTCGGTCCCGGCGGGATAGTTCGGGGCCATGATGAAGCTGTTGCTATAGCCTGCGGTATTGGCATAGGCGCCCGCAGCCTCGTGCAGGTTGTCGTTCTGCCATGCGACATTGAAATAGTTGGGGTGACACCCCTTACCGGCCAGCGGCGAGGGTCCGGCATTCGGAGACAGGTAGAACTTCCCCTGCGCCGTGACCGAGGGCACAACGGCCATGGCAAGGTTCGACCAGATGATACCGGTCAGCACATCCACCTTTTCGGACTGGATCATCTTGTCGGCAAGCTGCACCGCGATATCCGGTTTGCGCTGATCATCCTCGATGACAACTTCGATATCGTCGCGGCCCGATTGCTGGATCGCCAGCATGAACCCGTCGCGCACGTCGATGCCCAGACCGGCCCCGCCGCCCGACAGTGTGGTGATCATGCCCACCTTGGTCTCGGCTAGCACCGGGGCTGCCATCAAAATGGCGGCCGCCGTTGCCATAAGAATCTTCTTCATCTTGGTTCTCCCCGTCACGTGTTTTCGTCTTTATGCCAAGTGTTAAGCATTCTTTGGACCCGGCTTTCAATTCAAATCGCTGCCCTCTGCCCCGGAAAACCGGCGCGTCGCCCTTTCAAACCTATGAAAGACATGCAACGCTCGGGCCGCAGGCCAGATCCGAACCGGCCCCAATTGCAGCCTGAAAGCAAAGGATTTTTCTGTGGCACACGCTTCGACACGAACCCTTTCGCTGACCGAAATCCGGTCTTTGGCCAAATCAGTGCTGATCCGCGCCGGTATGGATGAGCGTGGCAGCGACGTTCTGGCCGATATTGTCACACAATCCGAACGCGACGGGCCGCGCAGCCACGGCCTGCGCAACCTGCCGGTCTATGTGCAAAGCTTCACCTCGGGTTATGCCAACCCGTCCGCGCAACCGGAAATCAAGCGCATCGCGCCGGGTGTTCTGCGTGGCGACGGGGACAACGGGTATTATCAGATCGCAGCCACCGCCGCCCGTGACGAGCTGATCGCCATGGCGCGCGAGAATGGCATTGCCGCCTTCACCTGTGCCAATTGCCACCATCTGGCCGCCCTGCGGTTCGATACGGAACCTCTGGCCGAGGCGGGTTTGGTGGCGCTCGCCGTGGTCAACTCACTGTCTTTGGTGGTGCCGCAGGGCGGACAACGCCCGGTGTTTGGCACCAACCCCATGTCTTTTGCCTGCCCGCGCGACGGGGCCGAACCGGTGGTGTGGGATCAGGCATCCTCGGCCGTTGCGTTTCTGGATATCAAGATGGCCGCTGCCGAAGGGCATGACCTGCCGCACCCCGCCGGGCTGGATACCGAAGGCAACCCGACTGCGGACCCGAACGCCATTCTGGAAACCCGCAGCCTGCTGCCCTTTGGCGGTCACAAAGGGGCCGGAATTGCCTTTCTGGTTGAGGTTTTGGGCGCAGCCCTTGCAGGCGGCACCCTGTCCGTCAATAACGACGCGCGCGAGGCGCATGGCGCGCTGAACATCAAGGGCGGCGCAACATTGATCGCGCTGGACCCGGCGCGATTTGGCAATGATGCGTTTGCGGACTACATCGCCCGGATCTGCGCCGAAATCGAAGGCAATGGCGACGCCCGCGTTCCCGGTGACGGACGGCTAAGACGGCGGGCCGAAGCCCAAGAAAATGGCGTGGCCGTCAGTGTTGATGTTCTGGACCAGCTTGAGGCGTTGATCTAAGGACAGCCAAGGCAGCACACGACTCAAGGACCCTCAGCCATGTATATCGAACCTTTCGGCGTCGAGATTTGGATGAACGAATGGGAAACCAGATGCGACTGGAATCTGGCCGAAACCTGCGTGGAAAGCCTGACCATTCAGGAATTGCTGACCCTGACAGGCCGAAACGCAACCGACCTGTCCGAGCTTCTGGACCTGAAAATGACCTATGGCGCCATCGAAGGGTCCGACCGGCTGCGCCGCGCCATTGCGGCGCTGTATGAAAACCAGTCGGTTGAAAACACAATCGTCACCCACGGCACGATCGGGGCCAATATGCTGATCCATAAAACTCTGGTCTCACGCGGAGACCGGGTTGTGGCCGTGGTGCCGACCTATCAGCAACACTACTCAATCCCCGCCAGCATCGGCGCGGATGTGCATCATCTTCAGCTGCGCGAGGAAAACGAATTCCTCCCCGATCTGGACGAGTTGCACGCCCTTGTGACACCAGAGACAAGGCTGATCGCGCTGAACAACCCCAACAACCCAACCGGCGCGTTGATGGACCGGGCCATGTTGGAAGACATCGCCGACATTGCCCGCGCGGCGGATGCGTGGATTTTGTGTGATGAGGTGTATCGGGGCACCGATCAGGACGGCTCGGGCATCAGCGCGTCGATTGCCGACATCTACGAAAAAGGCATCAGCACTGCGGGCATGTCCAAAGCGTACTCACTGGCGGGTTTGCGGCTGGGCTGGATCGCCGCACCAACCGAGGTGATCGAGGCGGTGACCATTCACCGCGACTATGACACCATCTCGGTCGGAATGATCGACGATCACTTTGCTGCGCTGGCGCTAGAGAACAAAGACAAGCTTTTGGCCCGCAGCCAGCGGATCACGCGCGGCAATCTGGAAACCCTGCAGGATTGGGTGGCGCAGGAACCAAAAATCACCTGGGTCAAACCAAAATCCGGCACCACGGCCCTGCTGAAATACGACCTGCCAATCAGTTCCCGCGATTTCTGTGTAAAGCTGTTGCAGGAGACCGGCGTGATGTTCACCCCCGGATCAGCCCTTGGGATGGAGGGCTATGTGCGCATCGGCTATGCCAACGGTCCTGAAATCCTGAAACAGGGCTTGTCCCGCGTGTCAGAGTTTCTGGCAGCAAGATAAGCCCGGTGGCCACAACAAAGACGCGCCACCTTATGCGAATTTCCCCGGCAAGGCGAATGCTCGCCAAGGGAATGGCCGAAAGCCGCCGCTACTTTGCCTTGTGATTTGCAATTTCTTCCTCGAAAAAGGATTGGTTCTTCGCAACAATGGCCGGGCTTTCTTAACCGCCGGCCCAACCTGATTGATGTGGATTTAATATTTTGAGACCCCAGCACCAAATGCCGGCTGCCCCACGTCATGAACTGCGCAATACGCGCAATCAGGGTATGACCTTTCTGGCGCTAGCCTTTCTGTTCAGCATCTTCGTGAACCTGCTGATGCTGACCGGGCCGTTGTTCATGCTACAGGTCTATGACCGTGTTCTGGGCTCGCGCGCGGTCGAAACGCTGACGGCACTGTTTCTGCTGGTCGCGCTGCTTTATGGGCTGATGGCCATGCTGGATTTTGCGCGCGGACGTATCGTCGCGCGGTTTGGTGCGCGGTTCCAGTCGCAGCTGGACGCGCGGGTGTTTGACGCCACGCTGCGCCGGTCGCTGAACCCACAGGCCCGTGCAGCCCCGGCAACGGCACTGCGCGATCTCGAGTCGATCCAGAACCTGTGTGCCTCCCCGGTTTTGCTGGCTGTGATGGATATCCCCTGGACCCCGGTGTTTCTGGCCGCAATTTTCATCTTCCACCCGCTGCTGGGCTGGCTGGCCGTCGCGGGCGGCGGGTTGCTGATCGTGATTGCGCTGCTGAATCAGGCCCTGACCCGCCGCAAAGTGGCCGAGGCGCAGGCCGCATCAGCGCGCGCGAACGCCTTTTCCGAACATGCGCGTCAGGCGGCCGAAGTTGTCCGCTCGCAAGGGATGCAGCAGGACGTGACGCTGCGCTGGCTGAACCAGCGCTCGGACGCGCTGCGCCAGACCATTGCGGCCAGTGACTGGACCGGCAGCTTTACCTCGCTAACCAAATCCCTGCGCCTGTTCCTGCAATCGGCCATGCTGGCGCTTGGGGCCTGGCTGGTGTTGCAGAACGAGCTTTCACCCGGTGCGATGATTGCCGGATCGATCCTGCTGGGCCGCGCGCTGGCGCCCGTCGAACAATCAATCGGACAATGGGGCATGGTCGAAAAGGCCCGCACCGCCTGGACCTCGCTAAACCAGTTTCTGGACCACACCCCGCCCGAGGCTGAACGGACCAAGCTGCCGACCCCTGCTGCGCAACTGGCGGCAAAGGGGCTGACGGTCATCCCGCCGGGTGCCACTGCACCGACCTTGCGCAATGTCACGCTGAACCTTGAACCCGGAACAGCGCTTGGTGTGATAGGCAAAAGCGGGTCGGGCAAGACCACTCTGGCCAAGGCTTTGCTGGGTCTCTGGCACCCCGCCGCGGGTGAAATTCGTCTGGGCGGGGCCACGCTGGACCAATATGACCCTAACGATCTGGGTCAGCACATCGGGTATCTGCCGCAGCAAGTGACCCTGTTCAACGGATCGGTGGCCGAGAACATTGCGCGCATGTCACAGAACCCCGATTCTCAGGCCGTGGTCGATGCCGCCAAAAAGGCGAACGCGCACGAACTGATCCTGTCGCTGGAAAAGGGCTATGACACGTTTCTGGAAGGCAATGACAGTCAGTTGTCGGGCGGTCAGAAACAGCGGATCGCACTGGCCCGCGCCCTTTATGGGGATCCGGTATTGTTGATTCTGGACGAGCCGAACTCGGCGCTGGACGCAGACGGAACCGAGGCGCTGAATGCCGCTGTGCGGGGGCTGAAAGCCGCCGGGAAGTCGGCGATCATCATGACGCACCGGCCGCAGGCGATCTCGGAATGTGACAATCTGGCGGTGGTCGAGAAGGGGCAAGTGGTCAAGTTCGGCACCCGCGACGAGGTTCTGAATGCCATGGTCCAGAATGCCGGGGCGATCAAACGAAACCTCAGCCAGGTGACTTCGAGATGACGGACACTTCGAAACCGGATGGGCGTTCCGCGTGGCGGATCACCCTGCCTGCCTTG
The DNA here is from genome assembly GCF_056542325.1 of Ruegeria sp. AD6. Taxonomy (NCBI): domain Bacteria; kingdom Pseudomonadati; phylum Pseudomonadota; class Alphaproteobacteria; order Rhodobacterales; family Roseobacteraceae; genus Ruegeria; species Ruegeria sp. AD6. The sequence goes on from NZ_JBQFZQ010000016.1 coordinate 15,255, forward strand.
GTCGGTTTTGCTGCGCTGTTTTTTCTGGTGGGCGTGCTTGGTGTCTGGAGCGTCACGCAACGTCTGGCCGGGGCCATCGTTTCGTCCGGTGTGATCGAGGTGCAAAGCAACCGTCAGGTCATTCAGCACCCCGACGGCGGTGTGGTCGGCGAAATTTTCGTGCGCGACGGGGCCGTTGTCTCCAGCGGCGATTTGCTGCTGCGGCTGGATGACACCTTCCTGTCGTCGGAAAAGACCATTGTCGAAGCGCAGCTGTTCGAGCTGCTGGCCCGCCGTGCCCGGCTTGAGGCCGAACGCGATAATGCCGCGCCCGAAGACCTGGCCACCCGTCTGCGCGAGGTTCAACAGGAAAACGGCATCGCCCCGGACCTGATCGACGGGCAACAACGCCTGTTCGACGCGCGGCTGAACACCTTGGCCCAGCAGACCGAACAGCTGAGCAAACAGTTGGTGCAAACCGAAAGCGAGATTGACGGAACCGAAGCGCAGCTTGTCTCGCTGCGCCGTCAGGTCGATCTGATCCAGCAAGAGCTTGAGGATCAGCAAAGCCTGCTGGACCGCGGCCTGACCCAAGTCAGCCGGGTGCTGGCCCTGCAACGGGAAGAGGCCAACCTGACCGGTGAAATCGGACGGCTTGAGGCCGCAGTGGCCCGCCTGAAAGGTCAGATCGCAGCGACCGAGATTCAAATCCTTGAACTGGCCGCCACCCGCCGGGAAGAGGCGATCACCACCTTGCGCGACGTGCAATCTCAGGTCGCGGAATTGTCGGAACGACGTTTGTCCCTGACCGAGCGTCTGTCACGGCTGGATATCCGTGCACCGGTTTCGGGTACGGTTTACGACAGTCAGGTGTTTGCGCTGCAATCGGTGATCCAACCGGCTGAACCGATGATGTATGTGGTGCCGCAGGACACGCCTTTGGTGGTGGCGGCACGGGTGGACGCGATCCACGTGGATCAGTTGCATGTGGGCCAACCGGTCGCCCTGCGCTTTCCGGCCTTCAACCAGCGGGAAACGCCCGAGATTGACGGGCATGTGATCAACGTCTCAGCCGACACATTCACCGACGATCAGACCGGCTTTACCTTTTACCGGGCCGAGCTTGTGCCGGATGACGGGCAGGTCGAACGCTTGAACGGTCAGGCTTTGCTGCCCGGCATGCCGGTCGAAGCGATGATCAAGACAGACGAGCGCACCCCCCTGTCCTATCTGGTCAAACCGATGTCCGATTACTTCAACCGCGCCTTCCGCGAGTGATCAGCTTTTGACATCACCCGAGAACCGCGCGGCGTTTTCCCTGACAAATGCGCTGGCATCGGCGTCAGCATCCCAGAACTGCGGGTTTGCCTTGGGAATGGTCAGCGCCCTCTGAACCGCAGGGCGCGCGTCGATGCGATCAAACCACGCGTTCAGATGCGGCAGGTCATCCACCTTCACCCGAGCCCATACATACGCCCGCGCCCAAGGATACAGCATCATATCCGCAATCGTGTATTCCCCCGCTGCGATCCAGTCGCGTCCGTTCAGGCGATCATTCATCACCTCCATCAGCCGGCGGCTTTCGTCGACATAGCGGCGGATGGAAAACGGCTCTTTATGGCCGTTCGGGGCGGCGATGTGCTGAAAATACATTGCCTGCCCCATCATCGGCCCAACATGGCCAACCTGAAACAGCATCCACTGCATGACCTCGGACCGCTTGACCGGATCGGACGGCAGGAATTTTCCGTATTTCTCGGCCAGATGCCACAGGATCGCGCCGCTTTCGAAAATCGCCCGCCCTTCGGTCCGGTCTTCGATCGTGGGGATTTTGCCATTGGGGTTCAGGGCCAGAAACTCGGGCGTTTTCTGTTCCTGCTTTGAGAAATTGATATGAGTCAGGTCATAGGGAATACCTGCCTCTTCCAGAAAAATGACAGGTTTGTAACCGTTCATGGTTCCGGCGGTGTACAGATGAATTTCGGCTTGGGACATGGTCATCCTCAGTGCGTTCGGGGTTTGCGGGCGGCCATGCCGGGTCGGGCTTGGCGTATCGTGAACCTGTGAATTGCGGAAAGGAAAAGCAACCAGTATACTTTTTGTAACCTAGTAATCCGGAAAAGGCGCGAAAGATGCGGGCACAGATCAATCAGGACAAAGATGGGCGTCGCATCGCCACCAATGCCTGCGCCGAACCTTGCGCGATAGAACGTGGAATGCGGATCATCGGCGGCAAGTGGACCGGGTCCATTCTGTGGCACCTCAAGGATGGGCCTGTGCGCTTTAACGACCTGTCCCGCATGATCGGAGGTGCCAGCAAGAAGATGATCGCCGAACGCCTCAGGCAGCTTGAACAGCAAGGGCTTATCCACCGACGCGTGATGAACACCGCACCGGTTTCGGTTCAGTATTCGATCACCGCGTTCGGCCAGACAGCATTGGGCTTTCTGGATGAGTTGAGGAAATGGAGCGATCAGTTGCCGCCCGCATTGACAGCGTCCGACCCTACCTCTGAATAACCGCGTTTTCCCAGTCGCTCAGGAATTTCCGCCGTTTCAGCTGATCGAGATAGGTCAGCAATGCAGGGCCCAGAACAATCGTCCCGCGCGCGTTTGCGGCCCCGCCCGATTGCAGCGTCGGCAGCGAGGCCGCGCCGCCCGCGTTTTGCGCGATCAGATAGCGCACGAACAGCTCGGCGGTTTGGGGTTCCGGAGTACCCGCCAAACCCATCGCCGTGCGCATCATTGTGGTTTGGAAATCCGTCGGCAGGATGACCTGCAGCACACCATCCCGATCCGCTCGTCCCGCCGCGTAGCTGCCAAGCACGTTATAGGCAACGGAAATGGTGCCATCCGTCAAATCGTCGATCATCGCACCTGAACAGCAATACAGATGAACGCCGAGGCCTCCCATCACCTCCATCAACCGCCAATAGGTTTCCGAGGCCCGCGCGTCCTGCGTTGCAAACAGATAGCCCAACCCCGAGGCCCGAATATCATAGGTCCCGACCTTGCCGCGAAAATCCTGCGGACGGGCACGCAGGATCTCGATCAACTCCTGTCGGGTTTCGGGGATCGGCCCGCCTTCGAAAGCGGCACGGTTGATTACGATTGAGGCCGGTTCCGAGGTAAACGCAAACAGGCTGTCATGCCATTGCGCCCAGTCCGGATGGGGTATGTCCGTCAGCGGCAGACCAAACCCGTCATTGGCCAGTTTCAACTGCAGGTCCATCGCGCTTGAGATGACGATGTCAAACGCATCCGGGTCGGCGCGGACCAGACGGTCGATATCGGCGGTGGTGGTCACAAGATACTCGATCCCGATCATTGGATTTTCGGAAATGAAACCCTCGATCAGTGGCGCAAACAACACCGTGTCGGTACTGGACAGAACGCGCAGAACCGGACCACCGGCATCCGCGTTGAACACCTGCCGATCTTCCCAGTCCTGAGCCGACACAGCGCAGGGCAACAAAAGAAACGCTAAAGCAATAAGGTAACGCATGCGCCGCCCTCCTGCCGGTTGCTGAGGGTCAGTGTGCCCCCATGCGCCGTCGCCACATCCTGCGCAATCGTCAGACCAAGACCGGATCCGATGGTTCCAATGGCGTTCTGGCCGCGCTCAAACCGGCGGGTCAGCAGGTCAATCTCGTCCGGTGGGAAACCCGGCCCCCGATCGCTGACAGTGACTTTGGGCGGGGTTGTGACCTCGATCCTGACGGTGCTGTCGGCGGGTGCGTATTTCAGCGCGTTGTCGATCATGTTGCGCACCGCATTCTGGATCAGGATAAGATCGCCCGAATAAGGCACCGCCGGATCACCTGTCAGCGACAATGACAGATCCTTCATCTCGGCAATTGGTGTCAGGCGCTGGACCAGATCGCGGATCAGGGTGACCAGATCGATCTCTTCCCGTTCCAGATGATCGGCCCGAAAGGTGATCATCGCATGATCCAGCAACTGCCCCGCCGCGCGTGAACTTTCGTCGATGGCCCGCACCATCGACCGCAACGCCTCGCGGTTTTCTTCCTTTTCCACGCGCTGCAACGTGGCATCCGCATAAGACCGGACCGTTGCCAAAGGGGTACGAACGCGATGCGCGGCCTCGGCAATAAATTCCTCGGACTGGCTCAGCGAGTGGTCCAGCCGCCCCATCAGGGAATTCAGCGACGTCACCAGCGGCGCCATTTCCCGTGGCACCGGTTTTCGGAACGGGCTCAGGTCCTGCGGCCCCCGTCGCGTGACGGATGTGGTCAGCTTGTTCAACTGCCCAATGGTGGTGGAGGTCGCCCAAAAGGACAAGCCGGCGGCCAGGGCAAAGAACCCCAGCCCCAGCAAGGCAGCATTACGCGAGATCTGATCCAGCGTCTCGGCCAGCGCGTCCTGCGTTTGCCCCAAGGCCACTTCTACCTGTGTCCGGGTGCCAAGCCCGACCAAGGTCCGGCTGGCGCTGACCTGCCTAATCGCCTCGCCCCGGACCTGACCCGAGCGGAAGGTCCAGCCACCGTCCGGGGTGCTGTTGGTTACGGGCAAATCGTCATAGCCGGACAAAAGCTGGCCGTCCTGAAAGATTGCATAAAACACCCTGTCATCCGACGGGGTGTTGAGCATGGAAAACGCGGCATAAGGAATATCGACCTCAAGCTCTCCGTCCCGCAGCGCCACGGCATCCAGGATCGAGGTGACCGACGCACCAAGGATATTGTCCTGCCCTTGCTGCGCCACGCGGGCCGCGTAGCTGCGCACGGCAAAGAACAGTAAAAGCGCCAGAATGGCCGCGCCTCCGATCAGGGTCAGCACCAGCCGGTTGCGTAAAGACCCCGAGACGGCAGCGCTAGCGGACATGATCCAACCTGTACCCCAGCCCGCGCAACGTGGTGATCTTCAGGTCCGAGCTTTCAAGATGCTTGCGCAGGCGGCCCACATAGACCTCAATAGCGTTATCCGAGACGTTGTCGTCATAGGAAAACAACCGATCCGCCAGCTTCTGTTTGGAAAACACCTGACCGGGGGCGTTCAGAAACAACTCCAACAGGCGCAGTTCGCGGTTGCGCAGCGACACGGTCTCGGACCCCACACCCAGATGACCCGCGACAGGGTCGAAAACGATCCCACCAATCTCAATCGTCGATTTGGCGATCCCTGATTTGCGCCGCAGCACGGCGCGACAGCGGGCCTCAAGCTCGGCATGATCGAAGGGTTTGGTGACGTAATCATCTGCCCCCAGATCGAGCGATCCGATTCGATCCGACACCTGACTGCGGGCGGTCAGAACGATGACAGGTGTGTCCAGATGACTGGCCCGATGCCGTTTCAGAAAGTCGCGACCGTCGCCGTCGGGCAGCATGATGTCCAGCAGGATCAGGTCATATTCCTCGGTGTCCACATAGGCCGTTGCATCATCCAGTTTCGCTGCATGATCAACGACATGGCCATCCAGCCGCATCCGCGAACTGATCGCATTCGCGAGGTCCATATTGTCTTCGACCAGCAGGAATTTCATGAGGCGTAAGCAGTATTTTCGCGCGTGACAGGTTGATGTCAGGTTGATGTGTTTTTCTTGACGATAATCTGAGCCGCCAAGCGGCCGGTTGTCAAATGGGAGGAAAACATGACGACATTCAAACTGGGCCGTCGCGCCCTGATCGCGGCTGTGGCCGCTGTTGGTCTTGCAGGGCCGACATTCGCGGATGAGGTTGTAGACAGCATCCACTTTCTGATCCCCGGCGGCGCAGGCGGCGGCTGGGACGGCACCGCGCGTGGAACCGGCGAGGCGTTGACCAAAGCGGGCCTTGTGGGCACCGCGTCTTACGAGAACATGTCGGGCGGCGGCGGCGGTAAAGCCATCGGTTATCTGATCGAAAACGCCGAAAGCAACCACGGCACGTTGATGGTGAACTCGACCCCCATCGTGATCCGCTCGCTGACCGGGGTGTTCCCGCACAACTTCCGCGACCTGACGCTGGTGTCCGGCACGATCGGCGACTACGCGGCCATTGTTGTCGGCAAGGACAGCCCGATCAACTCGATGGCGGACCTGCTGGCGGCTTATGACGCCGACCCGGGTGCAACGGCCATCGGCGGCGGCTCGGTCCCGGGCGGAATGGATCATCTGGTTGCGGCCATGGTGATGGAAGCGGCTGGCAAAGACGCGCTCGGCGTCAAATACATCCCGTATGACGCAGGCGGCAAAGCCATGGCAGCCCTGCTGTCGGGTGAGATCGCAGCACTGTCGACCGGTTTCTCGGAAGCCGTCGATCTGGCAAATGCAGGCGAGGTGAAGATCATCGGCGTGACTGCGGATGAGCGTGTGGACGCAGCGCCTGACGCGCAGACCATGATGGAACAGGGCATCGACACCACCTTTGTCAACTGGCGCGGCTTCTTCGCGGCCCCCGGCCTGCCCGAGGACAAGCTGGCCGCCTATCAGGACGCCATCGCCAAGATGTATGACACCCCCGAATGGGAAGAAGTACGCGCGCGCAATGGTTGGGTGAACATCCACAATTCAGGCGACGATTTCTCGGCCTTTCTCGAGCAGCAGGAACAGCAAATCAGCGATCTGATGAAAAAGCTGGGCTTCCTGTAAGCACCACCCATGGCAGAGCGGTTCGCCGCTCTGCCACACAAAAAGAACACGTAAGGGAGGGGATGTCATGGCGCTGGATCGCTGGATCGCGCTTGTTTTGCTTGGGGTCTGTCTGACCTATGGCTATGCCGCCTGGTTTACGATGGATGGCAGCCTGCCCCCCTTCATGCAGCGCAACCCTATTTGGCCAAGCACCTTCCCCAAAGTGCTGTCGATACTGGGCATCATCGCCTGCGTAATCATCCTGCTGGGGTTCGAAAAGTCCGAGCCGAAAGAGGCTGATATCGATTACCGGCGTCTGGCGGAGTATCATCTTGATCAAGCTTTGATGCTGCTGGCCCTGATGGTGATCTATGCCCTGTGCCTGCGGCCTGTTGGCTTTCTGATCTCAACCTCCGCCTTCCTGATCCTCGGCTCGTTCATTCTGGGCGAGCGCAAGTGGCATATCATGCTGCCTGTTGCCTTCATCGCCACCGGCGCGGTCTGGTATCTGGTTCAGGAAGTCCTTGGCATCTACATGCGCCCCCTGCCGGGCATTTTCGGAGGCTGATATGCTCGAAGGACTTCTGATCGGCCTGCAAACGGCATTCTCAATCCAAAACCTTCTGATGGTCATCGCGGGCTGTCTGATCGGCACCTTCATCGGCATGCTTCCCGGCCTTGGGCCGATGTCGATCATCGCCATCATGATCCCGGTTGCGATTTCGATGGGCGATCCGTCGGCGGCGCTGATCCTTCTGGCGGGCGTCTATTATGGCGCGATCTTTGGCGGCTCGACCTCATCCATTTTGCTGAACGCGCCGGGGGTCGCGGGCACCGTGGCTTCCAGCTTCGATGGCTACCCGCTGGCGCGGCAAGGCAAGGCCGGCAAAGCGCTGACCATCGCCGCCATCGCCAGTTTCGCAGGCGGCACATTGGGGGCCATTCTGCTGATGGTCTTCGCCCCTGCCCTGTCCTCGGTCGCGCTGCTGTTCCATTCGGCCGAATACTTCGCCCTGATGGTTGTGGGCCTGTCTGCCATTGCGGCCTTTGCCGGGTCGGGTCAGGTGGCCAAGGCGCTGATCATGACGATCCTCGGCCTGATCATGGCAACCGTCGGCGAAGGCGCTTTGTTCAACCTGCCCCGCTTCACCATGGGGATCATGGACCTGCAATCCGGCTTTGGCTTCATCACGCTGGCCATGGCGATGTTCGCCCTGCCCGAGGCGCTGTTTCTGGTTCTGAAACCCAAGGACCTGCAAGGCGATGACGGAGAGATCAAAGACCTGCGCATCACCAAAGACGAGGCCAAAGCCATCGCGCCCGTGATCGGTCGCCAATCGGTGCAAGGTTTCTTCATCGGCGTTCTGCCGGGGGCCGGGGCCACGATCGCCAGCTTCCTCGGCTATGCGGTCGAGCGCAACATCGCGCCGAAGCAGGAACAGGACGAGTTCGGCAAAGGATCGATTAAGGGCCTCGCCGCACCTGAATCCGCCAACAACGCGGCCTGCACAGGGTCGTTCGTGCCGCTGCTGACGCTGGGCATTCCGGGGTCCGGGACCACGGCCATCCTGCTGGGTGCGCTGATCGCTTTGAACGTGACCCCCGGCCCGCGCCTGATGCTGGACGAGCCACAGATCTTCTGGGCGGTCATCATGTCGATGTTCATCGGCAATCTGGTTCTGCTGATCCTGAACCTGCCGCTGATCCCCTACATCGCCAAAGTGCTGGCCGTGCCGCGCAACTACCTGATCCCGTTCATCCTGTTTTTCACCCTGATGGGGGCCTATATCGGCCAGAACAACGCGACCGAGTTGCTGATCCTCGTCGGTTTCGGCATCTGTGCCACCGCGTTGAAATTCGCGGACTACCCCCTCGCCCCGCTTCTGATCGGGTTCATCCTCGGCGGGATGATGGAGGACAACTTTGCCCGCTCGATGCAGCTGTATGACGGCATCGCCTTCATCTGGGAACGCCCGATGACGCTGGGCCTGCTGGTGATCGCCGTCCTTCTGGTGCTGCTGCCCAGCTACCGCGCACGCCGGGCCAAGGCGCGGGCGGCCGGTGTTGCTGATGGCGACTGACCCTTTGGCCGGCATCCGCGTTCTGGATTTGACGAACGTGCTTGCCGGCCCCTATTGCTGTTATCAGCTCGCGCTGATGGGGGCCGAAGTGATCAAGGTCGAGCGCCCCGGTTCCGGCGATCTGGCCCGTGTGCTGGGGGCTGACCCGGACCGCAACAAGGCCGGGATGGGGATCAGTTTTCTGGCCCAGAACGCGGCGAAGAAATCCGTCACTTTGGACATGAAATCCGAACGCGGCAAGGCGCTGCTGAAACGGCTTGTTCGCACGGCGGATGTTCTGGTCGAGAATTTCCGGCCCGGCGTGATGGATCGTTTGGGTCTGGGCTATGAGGTCCTGAAGGCCGAAAACCCCCGCCTGATCTACTGCGCCATCAGCGGGTTCGGGCAGGACGGGCCGCGCCGCGACGACCCGGCCTATGACCAGATCGTGCAGGGCATCAGCGGGGTCATGTCGATCACCGGCGCGCCGGACACCGCCCCTTATCGCGTCGGATATCCATTGGCCGATACGGTCGGCGGGCTGACAGCGGCCTTCGCCATCACATCCGCCCTGAACGCCACCCCGCGCGGCGCGTTTCTGGATGTCGCGATGACCGAGGCGGTGATTTCCACAATGGGCTGGGTCGTGTCAAATTACCTGATCGGCGGCGTGACGCCCGCCGCGCATGGCAATGAGAACACAACCTCGGCCCCGTCCGGTACATTTGCCACCGCAGACAGCCCGATCAACATCGCCGCCAACCGGGATGAACAATGGCAGGCCCTGGCCCGGCACCTGGGTCGGGCCGATCTTCTGGACAATCCGGACTACGCAACCCGCGAGGATCGGAAGAAAAACCGCCATGCCTTGCGCGCGGAGTTAGAGCGCACGCTGACCACGCGGCCAGCAAAAGAATGGGTGCAGGAGTTGAATGGCCTTGGGGTGCCCACCGGGCAGGTTCTGACCGTCGCCGATGCGCTCGACGACCCGCAATTGGCAGGGCGTGGTCTGATCGGGCCTCTAGACGTGCAGGGCGAGAACCTGCACCTAGCTGGCAGCCCGGTTGTCATGGACGGCACACGCAACCACCCAGAAACCGCGCCGCCGGATTTGGGGGCGGACAATGCCGCCATCTGGTCCGCGCTTGGCCTGACCCAGTCCGAGATCGACGCCCTGCAACGGGAGGGCGTGATTTGAGCGACGTCTCCGACTGGTGGAAAACCGCGATCATCGACATGGAACCGGGCCGGATTGAGTTGCGCGGCGAGCCGATCCAGGACCTGATCGGCACCCTAAGTTTCGCTGAGATGATCTGGTTCATGCTGCGCGGCGACAGACCTAGCCCGGCGCAGGCCCATCTGTTCGAAGCCGCGCTGGTGGCCGCCGTGGATCACGGCCCGCAAGCGCCCTCAATCGCAGCGGCCCGAATGGCGGTGACCTGCGGTCTGCCCCTGAACAACGCCATGGCCAGCGCGGTCAACATGTTGGGGGACGTGCATGGCGGGGCCGGAGAGCAGGCGGTGCAGCTTTATCACTTTGTCGTGGATCACACGCAGGATCTGCCGGGCGCATTGGATGACTGGATCACCACCCACGGAAAGATTCTGCCCGGTTTCGGCCACCGTTTTCACACCCCAACCGACCCGCGCGCCCCGCGCCTGATGCAGTTGGTTGCTGAAGCCGTCGATCAAGGGGCATGCAGCGGGGATTTCATGCGGATCGGGCAGGCGATCGAGGGCGAACTTGCGCATCGCAAGGGCAATCCCGTTCCAATGAACATCGATGGTGCTACGGCGGTTATATATGCCGAACTCGGCTTTGGGCCGCCGCTGGCGCGCGGTTTGTTCTGTCTGTCCCGCTCGGTCGGTATTCTGGCCCACGCTTGGGAACAGATGCAGCAAGGCGGGCGCAACAAGGGGCCGACGCCGCCACACTACCGATGGACCTATCTGAAAGACGAATAGCGAAACGCCCTATTCCAGCGAGACCCAAAGCACCTTTGCATCTTCCTCGCTGGTCGAAATACAGCCGTGTCCCATCCCACTGTCATAATAAAGCGAATCCCCCGCCTTCATCGGCAGCGGGCGGTAGTGTTCCGAGATAAAGATCAACTCGCCGCTGAGGACATACATGAACTCTTCCCCGGAATGGCGCACCCACTGGTCGAACTCAGAAATATCGCGCGCGCGGATCGTGGCGACATAGGGCAACATGCGCTTGCTGGTCAGTTCCGAGCACAAAAGCTCGTGCAGGTAGGTTGCGGTTTCGCGCATCTCGCCCGCGCCCTTGGGTGTGAAATCGCGACGACCCGTGAGGCCGGACTGACCGGATTGCACGAACAGTTGTGGCGGGTTCATGTCCAGTGCCTGAGTCAGGCGGCGCACGATCTCGAAACTGGGTTTGGTCTGGTTGTTTTCGATCTTCGATAGGGTCGAGCGACCGATTCCCGCGGCGCGCCCGGCCTCTTCCAAAGTCCAGCCTTTTTCGCGGCGCGCATCGCGAATTGACCGCCCCAATGCGGCCCCTTCGCCCTCTTCCTCGTGGGTGGACGCCTCAATCCGTTGGTCTTCGCCCATAAAAATCTCCCTATTTTATTGAAGGTTACCGAGTCTCCGATCATCTCGCAACTTCACAAAAGTGAGAAGGATGTTGCCTTGGGGGAACTTTTTCCACTATAGGAAACAAAGTTTCGAACCGAGGATTCGGTTATCGAGGAGGAGAAAATGTTCAAAACACCGCTGCACGAAGCCGATCCCGTTATCGCCACATCGATTGCCCGCGAAGGCACCCGTCAGGCTGAACAGATCGAATTGATCGCATCCGAGAACATCGTTTCCCAGGCTGTGATCGACGCGCAGGGCTCAGTCCTGACCAACAAATACGCCGAAGGTTATCCGGGCCGCCGCTATTATGGCGGGTGCGAATATGTGGATGAGGTCGAGCAGGAAGCCATCGACCGGCTGAAGCAGCTGTTCGGGTGTGAATACGCAAACGTCCAGCCGCATTCCGGCGCGCAGGCCAATGGCGCGGTCAAGCTGGCCCTGCTCAGCCCCGGTGATACGATCCTTGGCATGTCGCTGGATGCAGGCGGCCACCTGACCCACGGTGCGAAGCCCGCGCAATCCGGCAAGTGGTTTCGCCCGGTCCAGTACGGCCTGACCGATGCGGGGCTGATTGACTACGATCAGGTCGCGGCGCTGGCCAAGGCCGAAAAGCCCAAGCTGATCATCGCCGGTGCATCGGCCTATTCTCAGAAGATCGATTTTGCCCGTTTCCGCGCCATTGCCGATGAGGTCGGCGCATGGCTGCTGGCCGACATGGCCCATATTGCCGGTTTGGTTGCGACGGGCCTGCACCCCTCGCCCATCGGACATGCCCATGTGGTGACTTCGACCACCCATAAAACCCTGCGCGGTCCACGTGGCGGGATCATCCTGACCAATGACGAAGCGCTGGCGAAAAAGATCAACTCGGCCGTGTTCCCCGGTTTGCAGGGCGGCCCCCTGATGCATGTCATCGCAGGCAAGGCCGTCGCGTTCGGAGAGGCGCTGCAGCCCGAGTTCAAAATCTACATGCAGCGCGTGGTCGACAGCGCAGCGGCCCTGGCCAATGTGATGATGGCGCGCGGGTGTGACATCGTTTCCGGCGGGACGGAAAACCACCTGATGCTGGTCGATCTGCGCCCCATCGGCGTGACCGGCAAAGACGCCGAAGCCGCGCTGGAACGGGCTGGGTTCACTTGCAACAAGAACAGCGTGCCGGGTGATCCCGAGAAACCCACCGTGACAAGCGGCATCCGACTGGGCACCGCAGCTGGCTGCAGCCGGGGCTTTGGCCCCGAAGAGTTCAAGCAGATCGGCCACCTGATCGGCGACGTGCTGGATGCGCTGGCACAATCCCCCGACGGTGACGAAGCGATTGAACAAGCCACCCGCCGGAAAGTCCGCGCGATCTGCGCCAGCCACCCGATCTACTGAAAGACCAAGACATGATCTACGACCTGATTGTCATCGGCGGCGGGCCGGGCGGCTATGTTGCAGCCATTCGCGCGGCTCAGCTGGGCATGAAAGTGGCCTGCGTCGAAGGGCGCGGGGCCCTCGGCGGAACCTGCCTGAACGTGGGGTGCATCCCCTCCAAAGCGTTGCTGACCTCCTCGGCCAAATATGCCGATATTGCACATCTCTCCTCCCATGGCATTGCGGTCGAGGGGGCCAGCATCGACGTGGGCGCGATGATGGGACGCAAGGACAAGATTGTTGGCGATCTGACCAAGGGCATCGCGTTTCTGTTCCAGAAAAACGGCGTTGAACTGATCGAGGGCTGGGCCAGCATTCCCGCCGATGGGCAGGTAAAGGTTGGTGACACGGTCTACGAGGCCAAAAACATCCTGATCGCAACAGGGTCCGAGCCGACCCCCCTGCCGGGGATCGAGATTGACGAACAGGATATCCTCAGCTCGACCGGCGCAATTGCTTTGGACGCGGTGCCCGATCATCTGGTGGTGGTCGGTGCGGGCGTCATCGGGTTGGAACTGGGTCAGGTCTGGGCGCGGCTTGGGGCCAAGGTCACGGTGGTCGAATATCTCGACCGTGTTCTGCCGGGCATCGATGGCGAAATTGCCAAACTGGCGCAGCGCGCCTTGTCGAAACGCGGGCTGAAGTTTCAGCTTGGCCGGGCCCTGAAGTCCATCGACAAAAGCGATGGGGGATTGACCCTGACGCTGGACCGGGTCGGCAAGGACAAGGAAGAGGTGATCGAGGCCGACAAGGTTCTGATCGCCGTTGGCCGCCGCCCCGTCACACGCGGGCTTGGGCTGGAAGATCTGGGCGTCGCGCTGGACCCGCGTGGGTTTGTTCAGGTCGATGGCACCTTCCGCACATCGGTTCCCGGCATCTATGCCATCGGCGATTGCATCCCCGGACCGATGCTGGCGCATAAGGCCGAAGAAGACGGCGTTGCCTGCGTCGAGATGCTGGCTGGTGAAGCAGGCCATGTGGATTACAACACCGTTCCCGGCGTGGTTTACACCGACCCCGAGGTCGCCTCGGTTGGACTGACTGAAGAGGCGCTGAAAGAGGCGGGCACCGAATACGCGGTCGGCAAGTTCGCTTTCATGGCCAACTCGCGCGCCCGTTCGACCGGAGAAACCGACGGCGCGGTCAAGGTTCTGGCTGATCCGAACGGCAAAATCCTGGGTGCGCATATCTGCGGTGCCCATGGCGGCGATCTGATTGCCGAACTGGTTCTGGCCATGACCAAAGACGCAACCGTGTCCGAGGTCGCCTCCACCTGTCATGCACACCCAGCCATGGGCGAGGCGGTCAAAGAAGCCTGCCTTGACGCCATGGGCCGCGCGATTCACGCGTTGAAGGGACCAGCCAGATGACCATCCAGCTTCGCCCTCGCCACCCGGAAAAGGCCAAGAAGGCCGACAGCGCCATTCCGCGCAAGCCCAAATGGATTCGCCGGAAAAAGATCGAGGGGCTTGAGTATTACGAAACCCGCCGCCTGATGCGTGACCACAATCTGGCGACGGTGTGTGAAGAGGCCGCCTGCCCCAATATCGGCGAATGCTGGTCGAAACGCCACGCCACCATGATGATCATGGGCGAGGTCTGCACCCGTGGCTGTTCCTTCTGCAATGTCGCTACCGGTCGCCCCGACGCGCTGGATGCGTTCGAGCCGGGGCGCGTTGCGGCGGCGGTGAAAAAGCTGGGCCTGCGCCATGTGGTCATCACCTCGGTGGACCGCGATGATCTGGACGATGGCGGAGCCGGGCATATCGCCCAGACCATCCGCGCTGTACGCCACCAGAACCCCGGCACCACGGTCGAGGTTCTGACGCCTGATTTCCTGGGCAAGGGCGATGCCGCCGACACCGTGTTCGCGGCTGCCCCGGATGTGTTCAACCACAATCTCGAAACCGTGCCGCATCTGTATCCGACGGTTCGGCCCGGTGCGCGGTACTATGCGTCGCTGCGTTTGCTGGACGATGCCAAGCGCGCAAATCCCGAGATTTTCACCAAATCCGGCCTGATGGTTGGTCTGGGCGAAAGCCTAAACGACGTGCGGCAGGTGATGGATGATCTGCGCGCGGCACAGGTCGATTTCCTGACCGTCGGCCAATACCTGCAGCCGACCCCGAAACATCACCCGATCGACCGGTTCTGGTCACCGGAGGAGTTTGCCCAACTGGAACAGATCGCACGGTCCAAGGGCTTTTTGCACGTGTCAGCCACTCCGCTGACCCGGTCGTCGTTCCACGCGGACGAAGATTTTGCCGCCCTCAGGCAGGCCCGCCAGCGGGCCCTCGCCAAAGGGGCATAAACCAACGCTATCGGGAGGGAGAAACCATGGAAGCGTTAAATTCAATCGTAGGGGCCATCAATGGCGTCGTGTGGGGGCCGCTGATGCTGGTCCTCATCCTTGGCGTCGGCTTCTTCTTGCAGGTGGGGCTGAAATTCATGCCGATCCTGCGCATTGGCACGGGCTTCAGCCTGCTGTTCAAAGGCCGTGAGGGTCAGGGCGAAGGGCAGATCAGCCCGTTCAACGCACTGATGACCTCGCTGTCGGCAACCATCGGCACGGGGAACATTGCCGGTGTGGCCACTGCTGTCTTCCTGGGCGGTCCGGGCGCCTTGTTCTGGATGTGGATGACCGCCCTGGTGGGCATGGCCACCAAATATGCCGAAGCCGTCTGCGCGGTGAAATACCGTGAAAAGGACGAACTGGGCAACTATGTCGGCGGCCCGATGTACTACATCAAAAACGGTCTGGGCGCGAAATGGGCCTGGTTGGGAGTTGCGTTCGCCTTGTTCGGCGCAATCGCAGCCTTCGGCATCGGCAACGGCGTGCAGGCCAACGGTGTGGCGCAGGTTCTGGAATCGAACTTCGGCCTGAACTCCTCGGTCACCGGCGTGGTTCTGATGGTTCTGACCGCAGCCGTGATCCTGGGTGGCATCACCCGCATCGGTGCGGTTGCCGGTAAACTGGTTCCGTTCATGGCGGTCGCCTACATCGTCGCCGGTCTGCTGGTTCTGCTTATCAACATTGGCAACATTGGCAACGCCCTGTCGCTGGTCTTTACCTATGCCTTCACCCCGTCCGCCGCCGAAGGCGGTTTCGCGGGTGCCGCCGTCTGGGCCGCGATCCGCTTTGGTGTGGCGCGTGGTGTGTTCTCGAACGAAGCCGGTCTGGGCTCGGCCCCAATCGCACATGCCGCAGCCGAGACCAAAGGTCCGGTTAATCAGGGCCTGATCGCGATGCTGGGCACGTTCATCGACACCATCATCGTCTGCTCGATCACCGGCCTGGCAATCATCTCGTCTGGTGCTTGGACATCGGGTGAGTCCGGTGCAGCGCTCACCAGCCACGCCTTTGAACTGTCGCTGCCGGGTATCGGCGGGTATCTGATCGCCATCGCTCTGTCGATCTTCGCCTTCACCACCATCCTCGGCTGGTCCTTCTACGGTGAAAAATGCGTCGAGTTCCTGCTGGGCGTCAAATCGCTGATCCCCTACCGCGTCCTGTGGATTGTGATGATCTATTTCGGCGCAACTGCGGATCTGGGCTTCATCTGGCTGCTGGCAGACACGCTGAACGCCATGATGGCCATTCCGAACCTGATCGCCCTGGCCCTGCTGAGCCCGATCGTCTTCAAGCTGACGAAAGAGTTCTTTGCCAGCGGAGGCCAGTCGGAAGAGCCCGGCGGTACGCCTGCCGAATAATCCCGGCCCTTGCAAAAACGGGGGGCCAACCCGGCCCCCCGCCTTTGAAACAGATTTCCCTATCTCGAGGAGAGACGTGATGGCGACGAAAATACTGCTGCCAATCGATCACACTGACGACCGCTCGTGGAAGACTGCGCTGCCGGTCGCGTTGGAACAGGCGAAATTCTACGGTGCCGAACTGCATGCGGTGGCCGTCATCCCCGAGATCATCCAGCTGCCGAACCTGCCTGCCAACTATGGCGCGGGTGCCAAAGACCACGTGCGCGGCGCGGTTCAGGCCATTCTGGATCACGGCAATGCCTCGGACGTGCCGGTGCATATCGAAGAAGGCAGCGTCTACCGCGAAATCCTGAAGCTGGCCCATAAGGACGGCTTTGACCTGATCGTCATGGCATCGACCAAGGGCGATTTCCCGAATTATGAGATTGGCCCGAACCTGGCCCGAGTGGTGCGCAACGCGCATTGCACCGTCATGGTCGTTCGCGACCAGTCCCGCTGATTGAAAGGTGAGAATTATGTCCGACATGAAACGCACGCCCTTGTACGCCTTGCACGTTGAGTTGGGAGGTAAGCTGGTTGATTTTGCGGGCTGGGAGATGCCTGTTCAGTATCCGATG
>NZ_JBQFZQ010000017.1:0-31384 GCF_056542325.1 Ruegeria sp. AD6
CTAAATCCGGACTACAAATATCAGAGCCAATCAAAAGCTCTAGAAGGGTCCAAAGCCGACGATCCTCACAGAGGTTCACAATTACCGCTGTGCTGGACATAGCGTGAATTCACGTAGCGGACCCCAACTTCTGCAGTCTGCGCATCGCGACCTCGATTTCCTGCAACAAGGGCGGATTGCAGACCTTCCCCGCAAGTGCGAGATTTTGTGGGGCAATCTGTGAAAGCTGACATTCCGGTGTTCACTTTAGGCAGCTGATTTCTGCACAGCCGCAGGGCGGCGATGAGCTCGAAGCTGAAGTAACCTTGGGCTGGAACCATTGACCTGCATCAGCGGTCAACTCAGGCATTGCAAATCAATCGATCCAAGACCTCAAATTTTTGTTCAACAAAACTAATGAATCGGCTCGATGAAGGAGACATTATTCGATCGCAAAGCGTAACGCAGCCCAGGTGGCGGTCCGGGTCGCCGATCTTGATGGGAAGGGATGTCAGGGTGTTTTGGCGTTGCATCATGAAGACAACCGAGAACGGCAACACGGTCAAAGAGTCTGAGCCAGTCAAGACATTTGCGACCGCGCTGAGAGACCCTCCGGTAAAGCTTATCTTGAGGTCACGCACACCAATTCCATCCAAGGTATTTCTCAGGTCGCGAAAAAGTGGACTGTTCGCGGGCGGGGCGATCCAAGGATAGTTGGTAATATCATCGAGTTTCACCTCTTTCTTGCGCGCCAAAGGGTGCCCTATGCGGCAAGCAATAACATTTCGCCCAGGAAGGATTTGGCGAAACTCGTACTCTTCAGATACGTCGGCCGGACGAATAGGAAGAATTGCCACGTCCAATGTCTCATTGGAAATCTGCGACAACAGGTCCGCGGGATATCCATAGGACTGGTCGATCCGGACGTTTGGGTGCTCGGCCTGAAACTCCGCGATCACGCTCGAGATCACGCCGTCCATGAAGATTGGCGTACCCGCAACCCGCACCGCGCCCGCAAGGCCTTGCCGGTATTCGTCCACCAGACGGCTCGCATGACGGCCGGCATCCAGAATCCTCTGCCCCTCACGCGCCAATGAAAGACCAAGTTCGGTAGGTTGCAGAGGTCGCCGCGCGGGGAGGAACAGGGGTTCTCCCACGCGATCTTCCAGCAAGGACACGCTGCGCGAGACACTGGGCTGAGATTTGCCAAGCAAAACAGAGCCTTCGGTCAAGCCACCCGCTTCGACGATGGCCGCGAGAATTTCGAGATGACGTGGATCTAACTTCATAACCCAAGGTTATATTATCAGTTCCAAATTCGATCAAGAACTCGTTCGTGCCCTGCTAGCGTTGACCAAATTCACAATTCTTCGCAGGTCGGGAAACCTCTCAATGGGTCTCAGCATCACCAGCATTAACGGTCAGAAGGTTCGGTTCGGCGCGGGTTTGCGAAACGACATTTGTTCCGAGCTGTCTGAACTAAGCTCGACAAAAGCGCTGATTCTTTCGACGCCGCAACAAGTGGATATGGCGATGGAACTGGCGACAATGATCGGGGATCGCGCGTCGGGTGTATTTACCCGCGCGACAATGCACACGCCGGTCGACGTCACCGAAGAGGCAGTCGAACATGCCCAGTCAGTTCAAGCCGACAGTGTAGTGGCCATCGGAGGCGGCTCGACGATCGGATTGAGCAAGGCAATTTCCCTGCGCACCGGGCTACCGCAGGTCGCCATCCCAACCACCTATGCCGGCAGTGAGGCCACGCCGATCCTGGGTCAGACTGATAAAGGTATCAAAACCACTCTTACAGACGCTAACGTTCTGCCGCGGGTCATTTTGTATGATCCTGAACTTGTGGCCTCTTTGCCGCCTTCAATGACCGTGACCAGCGCGCTGAACGCGGTGGCGCACGCGGCCGAAGCGCTCTATGCCAAAGACCGCACAGAGGAAACTACTGCGCTGGCAATCAACGGTCTCAAAGCGTTCGCAGAGGGTCTGCCAACCGTTGTCGAAAACCCCAACGACCTGAAAGCCAGAGAAGAAACGCAGCGCGGCGCGTGGGCCTGCGGCACGGTACTTGGCCTTGTCGGAATGGCCCTGCACCACAAGCTTTGCCATACGCTGGGCGGGTCCTTCAATCTGCCGCATGCGGAAACCCATGCGATCGTTCTGCCCCATGCCATCGCTTACAATGCCGTAAGCGTGCCCGATCTGCTGGCCCCCGTGTCAGACAGTCTTGGCGGTTCTAAGCCCGGTCAGGCGCTTTGGGAATTTGCCATAGCCATGGGCGCACCCCTGGCTTTGAAAGACCTCGGCCTTTCGGAAGACGATCTGGATCGCGCCACAGAAATCACACTCAAAAATCCGTATTGGAACCCGCGCTCTGTCACGGCTGACGGGGTGCGGGCGCTATTGCAAAACGCTTGGGCGGGCAACGCCCCAAGCGTTTGAGTTCACCGTGTCAATGGAGGGACACATGATCACACGACGCAAATTGCTGCAATCCAGCGCCGCAACCGGCCTCGGGCTGGCCGCCGGCGCGCTCGCCGCACCCGCTATCGCACAGGGCGCGAAGATCAAGCTGGGCTATGTCAGCCCGCAATCAGGGCCTCTGGCTGCCTTTTCCGAAGCAGACACGTACATTCTGGATAATTTCGCCGCGTCCGAGGCTGGCGCGAATTTCGAAGTGATAGTCAAGGACAGTCAGTCGAACCCGAACCGCGCCGCCGACGTTGCGGGTGAGTTGATCGTGGATGACGAGATCGACCTGATGCTGGTCGCCTCGACCCCCGAAACGACAAACCCGGTTGCGTCAACCTGCGAGGCCGAAGAAGTGCCCTGCATTTCGACCGTTGCCCCGTGGCAGCCGTGGTTCATCGGCCAGCAGGGCAATCCCGGCGATCCCGGATCTTGGGAGCCGTTCTATTACGCCTATCACTTCTTCTGGGGGCTCGAAGATGTGATCTCTGTTTTCACCGCGATGTGGGGCCAGTTGGACACCAACAAACAGGTTGGCGCCTTGTTCCCGAATGATGGTGACGGCAATGCCTGGGGGGATCCGAATGTGGGCTTTCCGCCGGCTCTTTCCGAGCTTGGATACACACTGACCGACCCCGGGCGGTACCAGAACCTGACGGACGATTTCTCGTCCCAGATCAATGCCTTCCGGCAGGCGAATGTCGAGATAGTGACTGGTGTTCCGATCCCGCCCGATTTCACTACATTCTGGAGCCAGGCCAAGCAGCAAGGCTTTACGCCGAAAGCCGCGAGCATCGGTAAAGCTATCCTGTTTCCGCAAGCGGTCGAAGTCTTGGGCAGCGCTGGCAACAATCTGAGCTCCGAAGTGTGGTGGTCGCCCACGCATCCATTCTCGTCATCGCTGACGGGCGCGAGCTCGGCTGAACTGGCGCAAGGCTATATGGCTGCCACTAGCCGACAGTGGACCCAACCCATCGGCTTTGTGCACGCACTGTTCGAAATGGCAGCAAACGTCATGGGCCGCGTCGATGACGCGGGCGATGGCGATGCCGTAGCCGAAGCTATCGCTGCCACGCAGTTGGATTCTATCGTGGGCCGGATCGCGTTTGATGGTGCGGGCCTGCCACCCTTCGCTGCGCAGAACGTTGCCAAAACGCCCCTGGTTGGGGGGCAGTGGAGGCTGCTCGACAATGGCAGCTATGACCTCGTGATCGTCGACAACTCTTCCGTGCCCGAGATCCCGACTGCGGGTGTGATGGAAGAAATTTCCTGATCGCAACGAAACCAAAGCCCCGGACTCAAGCCCGGGGCAGGAACACCGGTATGACCATACTTTCGCTCAAAAATGTCTCCAAAAGCTTCGGAGCCCTGACCGTCACCGACGATGTCAGCTTTGACGTCGAGCAAGGACAAGCCCTTGGGATCATTGGTCCGAACGGCGCCGGGAAGTCGACGCTGTTCAACCTGATTACCGGAAACCTGACCTCTGACGCGGGATCGATCCATTTCGATAGCGTAGATGTCACTCGCGTGCCGCCCATGCAGCGCTGCTTATCCGGTGTTGGGCGTTCTTTTCAGATCCCTCAACCGTTTGATCACCTGACAGTGTTTGAAAATCTTCTGGTGGCTGCAACGCATGGGCAGAACAAATCCGAACAAGAGGTCGAACAGGACTGCGTTCGTATTCTTGAACAGACGGAAATGCTGAATGCGGCCAATGATCCGGCAGCAGGTTTGCGGTTGCTACAGCGCAAGCGGCTGGAGCTGGCGCGTGCAATGGCCACAAACCCCAAGCTTCTGCTGTTGGACGAAATCGCCGGGGGTTTGACCGACGCGGAATGCACCGCCCTGATCAACACGATCAAAGGTCTGCACAGCAGCGGTGTGACAATCATCTGGATCGAACATGTCCTGCATGCGCTCACCTCGGTCGTTGAACGGCTGCTGGTTCTGGATTTCGGCAAGGTCATCGGCCTCGGCGATCCGGACGAGATCATGAACAGCAGGGAAGTCAAAGAAATCTATCTGGGGATCGAAGTCTGATGAGCCTGCTGGAAACCCGTGCGCTGACCGCCCATTACGGAGATTTCCAAGCTCTGTTTGGCGTGGATATCCACCTGAACGAAGGCGAAACCGTCGCCATCATCGGTGCAAACGGGGCCGGGAAATCGACCCTCATGCGCTCAATCTCGGGCGTTTTGACCAACGGGTCCGACCAAGTGCGCTTTGACGGTCAACCCATCGGAGACCTCGCTGCGGACGAGATCATGGCACGCGGAGTGGCCATGGTGCCCGAAGGGCGTCGCTTGTTTCCCTCTCTCAGCGTCGAGGAAAACTTGCTGATCGGCACCTATGGCCGAAAGGTTTCGGGCCATTGGTCCTTGCAAACGATCTACGACCTGTTCCCGATCCTGAACGAGCGCCGCAACCATCCGGGCACCGCCTTGTCTGGCGGGCAACAGCAGATGGTGGCCATAGGCCGCGCCCTGATGAGCAACCCGCGCGTTCTGCTGTGTGACGAGATCAGCCTCGGCCTGGCGCCCGTGGTCATCAAGGACATCTATGACGCCGTCCCCCGCATTCAGGAGGCCGGGGCCAGCCTGATCGTGGTGGAGCAGGACATTGGCCAAGCGATGAAAGTCGCAGACCGCGTCTACTGCATGATGGAGGGCCGCGTCACGCTGGAAGGCACCGCAGACACGCTCAGCCGCGAGGCCATTCACGACGCCTATTTCGGAGGAGCCGCCGCATGATCTGGATCGACACCATCATTCAGGGCGTTCTGTTGGGCGGGCTCTATGCGCTGTTCGCCGCGGGGCTTAGCCTTGTGTTCGGGATCATGCGTTTGGTCAATCTGGCCCACGGAGACCTGATTGTCTTTGCCGCCTATCTGATCCTTCTGCTGGTTTCGTTGCTTGGTCTTTCACCGTTTCTGGCCGCAATCATAGCCGCGCCGATCATGTTTGGTGTGGGCTGGGCTTTGCAGAGACATGTGCTGAACCGCGTGCTGGGGCCTGATATCCTGCCGCCTTTGCTTGTGACATTTGGCCTGTCGGTCGTCTTGCAGAATGCTCTGCTCGAAGGGTTCTCAGCCGATAGCCAACGTTTGCCTGCGGGTGAAATCGCAACAGCTTCCGTTCAAATGGGTGGGCTGAACCTCGGCGTTCTGCCGTTGCTGACCTTTGCCTCGGCGATCCTTGTCATCGTCGGGCTGAACCAACTTTTCTATCGCACGGAGTTGGGTCGGGCGTTCCGCGCGACCTCGGACGATGCGGTGACAGCGGGTCTGATGGGTATCCGGCCAGAACGTATCTTCGCCACTGCGACCGCCATCGCAATGCTCGTGGTGACCTTGGCAGCGCTTTATCTGGGAATGCGGGCGAACTTTGACCCGAATATCGGCCCCGCGCGCCTGATCTATGCCTTCGAGGCCGTGATCATCGGTGGCCTCGGCAGCCTGTGGGGCACTCTGATCGGGGGCATCATCATCGGCCTCGCGCAGACCGTTGGTGCGGCGATCAACCCCGAATGGCAAATCCTGGCTGGCCACCTGGCCTTTCTCATCGTGCTTCTGATCAAACCCAGAGGCCTGTTTCCAAGGGCGGTGGACTAATGACTGATACCTCAATGTACAGCGTCCAGACTCAGACCCGCGCATCCTACAGCGCCGGAGCTGTCTGCGTCGCCCTGATCATTTTGTTCATCCTGCTGCCGACGTTTGCCAGCAGGGGGTTGATTCAAGACCTGTTCTTCATCTTCACCATGCTTGTACTAGCGCAGTTCTGGAACCTGCTGGCGGGGTACGGCGGTTTGGTCTCGGTCGGACAACAAGCCTTTGTTGGTATGGGGGCCTATGCCATGTTCGGCGGCGTCATCCTGTGGGGTATGGACCCGGTTCCGGCGATCCTGTTGGGCGGCGCTGCAGCCCTGATTGTCGCTATACCTACGGCCTTCTTCGCCTTTCGCCTGCAAGGGGCTTACTTCGCCATCGGAACATGGGTCATCGCCGAGGTCATGCGCCTGCTGGTGGCCCAATGGAAAGTGCTCGGTGGCGGCACCGGCACCTCTCTGCCGCGCACCGCAACGCGTGAGATGTGGGCCACCGAGTGGATCCAAACCACGTTTGACGTTCGCGGCGCGGCAGCGCGGGATATCCTGACGTATTGGTTGGCCTTGGCGCTGGTGATCGCAACGATTGCGGGCATCTACTGGCTGCTCAGAACGAAGCGTGGGCTGGCGCTAGCGGCGGTACGGGACAACGTTGAAGCGGCTAAGTCTGTTGGCGTCGATGCGGTGCGGATGGAATGGCTGGTCTACTTGGTCTCAGCCGCAGGAACCGGGCTGACCGGCGCGCTGATCTACGTTCAAAAGTTGCGGATTTCACCTGATGCGGCGTTCTCGGTCACCGACTGGACCGCTTACGTGATTTTCATCGTTGTTATCGGAGGCATCGGGACCATTGAAGGCCCAATCCTGGGCGTGCTGATCTTCTTCATATTGCAGAGCCTGCTGGCCGACTACGGCTCCTGGTACCTCATGGTGCTTGGTCTGATCGGGATCGCCGTCATGCTCTTCGCCCCGCGCGGCCTCTGGGGGCTGATCACCGAAAAAACCGGACTTCAAATATTCCCCGTGCGCCGTCGTTTGGTGATTGGCGCGCAGTCGAACAAGGAGGATTGATCCATGAAAACAATCGCGTTGACGGTCGCGGCCGCAGCACTTGGAACTGGCGCACTTGCTGGCAGCTCCCTGCCGGGAATGACGGGCACAGACCACGTGGGATTTACTGTCCCGAGCGTTGATGAGGCTGTCACCTTCTTTCAGGACGTGATCGGATGCAATGTGTTCTACCCGTTGGGACCGTTCTCGGGCGGTGACAGCACCTGGATGGCGGAGCATCTGAACGTCGATGCCAAAGCCGAAATCCCGACGATGCGCCTGGTGCGCTGTGGCGACGGCGCCAATTTCGAAATCTTCGAATATACGGCGCCCGATCAGGATACGAAGCTACCGCGCAACTCGGATATCGGCGGGCATCACATCGCGTTCTACACCACCGATATGGAAGGTGCCGTCAGCTATTTGCAGGACAAGGGCATTCAGGTCCTCGGCAACCCGACAACCATGACCGACGGCCCAAGTGCTGGCGAGACCTGGGTCTATTTCCTCGCCCCCTGGGGCATGCAGCTTGAACTGGTCACCTACCCGGACGGCAAAGCCTATGAGGCCGAATATGACGGCCGCCTTTGGGATCCGCGGTCCTGAGACATTCAAAGAACAAGGGAGAGAGCTTATGGCCACCATTACAACGGATGTCCTGATCATCGGGACCGGCCCGGCGGGGTCTGCAACGGCGGCTTTGCTGTCCAGCTATGGCGTCGAGAACATGGTCATCAACCGCTATCGCTGGCTGGCCAATACGCCGCGGGCACATATCACCAATCAGCGCACGATGGAGGTGCTGCGCGACCTTGGTCACGAGGTCGAGGCCGAAGCCTACATGCACGCGGCGCATCAGGACCTGATGGGCGAGAACGTGTTCTGCGAAAGCCTTGCCGGTGAAGAAATTGGGCGCATGAAAAGCTGGGGCAACCATCCCCTGTCCAAGGCCGAACACCTGTTGTCCAGCCCGACCATGATGAACGACCTACCGCAGACGTTCATGGAGCCGATCCTGTTCGGCACGGCCTGTCGCCGCGGCACGCAGGCGCGCATGAGCACTGAATACTTGCGTCATGAGCAAGACGCAGATGGAGTGACGACGACGTGCCTTGATCGGTTGTCGGGTGAAGAGATCACCATCCGGTCGAAGTACCTTGTCGGTGCGGACGGGGGCAATTCTCTGGTCGCCGAACATGAGGGGCTACCGTTTGAAGGCCAGATGGGTGTCGGTGGTTCGATGAACATCCTGTTCCGCGCGGATCTCAGCAAATACGTCGCGCATCGCCCATCGGTTCTCTACTGGGTGATGCAACCCGGCGCAAATGTGGGTGGCATCGGCATGGGTCTGGTCCGCATGGTCCGCCCGTGGAACGAATGGCTCATTGTCTGGGGCTATGACATCAATCAACCAGCCCCCGAAGTTGATGAGGCGATGGCCACGCAAGTAGCACGGCAATTGGTTGGCGATCCCGAGCTTGAGATCGAACTGATCAGTGCCAACACCTGGACCGTCAACAACATGTACGCGACCCATATGCAGAAGGATCGCGTGTTCATTATGGGTGACGCGGCACACCGACACCCACCATCCAACGGGCTCGGGTCGAACACGTCGATCCAGGACAGCTTTAACCTCGCGTGGAAGCTGGCGGCCGTATTGAAAGGTCATGCTGGAAAACGCTTGTTGGACAGCTACAGCGAGGAACGCGCACCGGTGGCAAAGCAGATCGTCACGCGGGCCAACCAGTCGATTGGTGAATTCGGACCGATCTTCGAAGCGCTTGGCATGGCCGAAGGGGTCGACCCGCAGGTCATGCAAAGCAACCTTGAGGCAAGGACCGGGTCAACGCCGGAAGCTGCGGCGCAAAGACAGGCAATCCGCGAGGCCATTGCCTTCAAGAAATATGAATTCGACGCCCACGGTGTCGAAATGAATCAACGTTACGATTCCCGCGCAATTGAAACAGATGGCCAACCGAACCCCGGTTTCTATCAGGACGCCGAACTCCACTTCCAGCCGACGACTTGGCCCGGCGCGCGTATTCCACATGTCTGGGTGTTTGATCATGATACAGGGAACAAGCATTCAACTCTGGATTTGTGTGGTCGCGGAGAATTCACCGTGCTGACCGGAATTGGTGGCGAGGCCTGGGTAGCAGCGGCCGAGACCGTCTCAAATGAGCTGGGAATGCCCATTCGCTGTCACGTCATCGGCCCGCGCCAGACCTATGTTGACCACACCGGGGATTGGGCGCGCGCATCGGAAATTTCGGATACGGGCTGTTTGCTGGTCCGTCCTGATCAACACATCGCTTGGCGCTCGACCGATATGGTTGAGGATGCCGAAGCCGAACTGCGTCGCGCTCTGACCACAGTCCTTTCGCGATAAACAGAAACGGATCAGGTTTTACAGGTTAGGAGATCACAATGGACTCGCATGAGATGGGATACTTCACCGAGGAAAACTCGGCCGAGGTGGTTGCGGCCCGCAACAAAAATGCGGAAAGCGAAAGGCTTAAAGAGGTGATGGAGGTGATCACCCGCAAGCTTCATGAAGCGGTTAAAGAAATCGAACCGACGCAGCAGGAATGGTTCGAAGCCATCATGTTCCTCACCAAGATTGGTCATATGTGCGACGACTGGAGGCAAGAGTTCATACTTTTGTCCGATGTTTTGGGCGTGTCGATGTTGGTGGATGCTGTAAATTCCCGCCGCCCCTCTGGTGCTTCGGAGAACACTGTGTTGGGCCCATTTCACGTCGGCGATGCCCCTGAATATGCAATGGGCCACAACATATGCCTCGACCAGAAGGGCGAAGATATGGTGGTGCGGGGGCGCGTGACAGATGTTGATGGCAACGCGCTGGAAGGCGTCAAAATCGACGTCTGGCAGGCAAACGACGAAGGGTTCTATGACGTTCAGCAAAAAGGCATCCAACCCGACTTTAACCTGCGCGGTGTTTTTAGAACGGGACCGGACGGAAAATACTGGTTCCGCGCTGTCAGGCCCAAACATTATTCTATTCCTGACGATGGCCCCGTCGGAGATTTGTTGAACCGGTTGGGTCGCCATCCGTTTCGCCCGGCCCATTTGCACTACATTGTGTCAAAGGATGGGTATGACGAACTGACAACCCACATTTTTGACCCCGAGGACAAATATCTCCATTCGGATTCCGTTTTTGGTGTCAAAGAAAGTCTGATTGCCGAGTTCAACCGCGTCGATGACCCGGTACGCTCCGAGCAAGTTGGCTTCGACGGTCCGTATTGGGATGTCGAATTTGATTTCGTCCTGGCACCCCAAGAGGTGTGACATGGGCGAGCCGTGCATCATTTGCGTCGCGATAACCGGGTCTTTGCCCACAAAGGCCAATAACCCGGCCGTGCCAATAACCGTCGAAGAACAAATCGAAAGCACCCAGCAAGCGTTCGAAGCGGGGGCAACCATCTGCCACGCACATGTGCGCAATGAAGACGAAACGCCGTCAAGCGATCCTGACAAATTCGCAAGATTGAAAGAGGGGTTGGAGAAACACTGCCCCGGCATGATCATTCAGTTTTCGACAGGCGGGCGGTCCGGTGCGGGCAAGACGCGGGGTGGCATGTTGCCATTGCGGCCGGATATGGCCTCCTTGTCGGTGGGGTCGAACAACTTTCCAACGCGCGTGTATGAAAACCCGCCTGATCTGGTCGACTGGTTGGCGGCGGAAATGGTGACCTATGGCGTCAAGCCTGAGATCGAAGCCTTCGATCTGAGTCACATTCTGAAGGCGGCTGACATGCATCGGAAAGGGCAAATCAAAGATACGCCTTATGTGCAATTTGTCATGGGTGTCCAAAACGCGATGCCGGCAGACCGTGAGATTTTTGATTTCTATGTAAAAACTGTCAATAGACTATTCCCTGGCGCCCCCTGGTGCGCCGCCGGGATTGGGGCGCAACAGATTGTTTTGAACGAATGGGCAATTTCGTCCGGAGGCCATGCACGAACGGGTCTGGAAGACAATGTGCGTCTGGACAAAAAAACTTTGGCCTCATCGAACGCCGCATTGGTCGAACGCACGTCGGATATCTGCGTTCAGTACGGCCGACCAGTCGCAACACCTACGCAGGCACGAGCGATACTCGGTTTGTCGTCCAGGTGAAAATTGACGAGGTCAGCGTTTAGCTGACTGCCGCCATCCAGTGCAAGAATCGGAGGACTGCAAGGTCCACTGTACAGACGTCTATCGCTACCGAGATCAAGCAGGT
Source organism: Ruegeria sp. AD6 (assembly GCF_056542325.1). Classification (NCBI taxonomy): domain Bacteria; kingdom Pseudomonadati; phylum Pseudomonadota; class Alphaproteobacteria; order Rhodobacterales; family Roseobacteraceae; genus Ruegeria; species Ruegeria sp. AD6. The sequence continues at coordinate 11,373 of NZ_JBQFZQ010000017.1, forward strand.
GCAGCGAACGGCAGCAATGCGAACTGCGAATGCAGCATTTGAAAACAGTCCTCAAGGGCAGCTCTGGGACCTTACTAACCATAACAAATGGCGGCAAAACGTGGTTCACGCCCGTTCGTGCGTCGCGCAGAATCGGTCAAGATGGGCTCAAGCGCTGACTTTGGAGCAGACGCAGCAATTGACCCTGCCCCGCTTGCCACGACCCAACCACGGCCCGATCCAGCCGTTCACGAACGTGTCCGACGCTGCACTACAGCATTCCCCGAAGAAGACATTGCCGGACTGCCCCGCACTTTGGGTGTTCTTGGTCGTTCCAAGTTTATTGTTTGAGTATCATCGGCCCTTGTCCCTAAAGCGGACCTGCATCCATATCCCAATAAGGTGCGTCGTGCCCGATGCGTTCAACGACGAAATCCAAAAACGCGCGAACTTTCGCTGGCATGTGCTTTCGTTCGGGGAAGACTGCGTACAGCGCCTGTTCAGGCAGGCGATATTCGGGCAGCACCCTGACCAGACGGCCACTGGTCAAGTGGGCTCCTGCAATAAAGGTCGGCAGGCGACCGATACCAAGACCGTCAAGCAGCACGGTGCACAGGGCTTCACTGTTGTTCACGCGCAGAACACCGGATGTCTGAACGCGCACGTCACCCGCGGGCCCGGCTAAGCGCCATTCCGAAGGGTCGCGCGAATAGGCGTAGTGAAGGCAGGAATGCGCCAGAAGATCCTCGGGTGTTTCTGGCGTTCCGAACTTCGCAAGATAGACCGGCGAGGCGACGATCACGCTGTGGATCGGGGCGAGTTTGCGTGCGATCAGGGCCGAGTTCGGCAACGTTCCGGCGCGTAAGGCCACGTCGATGCCCCCTTCGACGAGATCGACAAATTTGTCATCCATTGTCAGATCAATTCTAATCCCCGGATATTGCCTGAGGAATGCAGCAATCAGAGGCGCAACATGCAGTTGACCAAAGGACATGGGTGTACTGAGCCTTAGTAATCCAACCGGTTGCCCCTGCAACGCCGCAACTGCGTCTTCGGCGTCCTGCGCTGCGCCAAGCGCCTGCTCCGCGTGGGCCAGATAGATTTCTCCCGCCTCGGTAAGGGAAATGGACCGCGTCGACCGATGAAAAAGCTGCGTTCCCAGATGTGCCTCCAGTACACCGATCCGCTTGCTGACTGCTGATTTTGTAAGACCCAGATGCCGCGCGGCGGCTGCGAACCCGCCACGGTCCGCCACGGCAACAAAGACGGGGATTGCGCCAATTTCAGTCATGTTTTGCGATCCTTTGGGCGAATTATTCTCACCTATAAGTTTCAAATTCACACGATTATCATCAAATAGAAAGCCTAATAGTTATCTGCATGTCCTGTTAACGCCGAAGGCTGCCATGCCCAAGATGCTTATCAACGGAGTTCTGCGTGACAGACCGCTCGCCTCGGACGGTCGTTTTCACCGCCTGCAAAGCCCATTCACGAGCCACATCAGCGTGCAACCGGGCGCCCCGTTTCCTAACACGCCCGGCCGGTACCACCTTTACCTGTCCAAAGCCTGCCCCTGGTGTCATGGCGTCGATCTGATTCTAACTTTGAAAGGCTTACGCAATGCGTTCAGCATCACATGGATGGACCCGGTCATGTCGGAAAACGGCTGGGTCATCGACCAGACGCTATTCGACGACCAAAGCGGTGTAAAACGCACCCGCTTCCTTTACGAAGTCTGTCAGAGTGCCAAGCCGGATTACACGGGTCCGATCAGCGTGCCTGTGCTACTGGACAAGGTTACGGGCCGGATCGTCAGCACCGAATCGGCCGAGATCATGGGATTGCCGAGCGTGGCCAACACTGTGGACATGGCCCATATCCGTCAGCATTACTTCCGCAGCCATCGGCACATCAACCCCAGCGGAATTATCCCGATCGGCCCGGCTTCTCTGCGCACAGCCGATGTGCCGGAAATGGGGGCCGCGTGATGCCTGATATAGTCAGAAGATCCCGTGTATCAGCGCTGATCATGGCCATCGGCGTCCTGGTGGGGGTCAGTTTCACTTTGTCCAAATTCGTCTCGATGGCGGGAATATCTGCTCTGACCGCTTTGTTCTGGCAGGTTTTGCTGGCAAGCATCGCGCTGTTGGCGTTGTGTTTGCTGCCGAAGAAGCGGGTGGCGCTCGACACGCGGCACATCCCCTATTATGTCGGTGCCGGAGTTTTCGGTGTCAGCGGCCCCGCTGTGATCGGGTTTCTGGTGCTGGAGCACGTGAGCCTTGGGTTCTATTCCGCCCTTGTCACGCTGTCACCGCTGTTTACCTTTGCGATAACGGCACTGATCGCGCGCAGGACGCTGCCGTTGCACCGCCTGATTGGTATTCTGATCGGCCTTGCAGGGGTCAGCCTTGCCACCATGGGTGGATTTGACCTGTCGGGTGTCGAGCCGGCGTGGATTGCCTTGTCGCTTTTGGGGCCCTTGTTTCTGGCCTGCGGCAACGTCTTTCGCAGCTATGCCTACCCGCCCGGCGGCGATCCGTTGGGGCTGGCGACCGGAACGCTTCTGTCACAGCTGGTGCTGATTTCCGCCCTGTTACTGGGACGCGGCAGCACAATCAGCGACGTCTCGGTGCCCCCTGCCCTGCTTGGCGCAATCTTAGGCATCGGATCCATCACCGCGCTCTGCTATGCGCTGACCTTCGAAGTACAGCGGCGCACGGATGGCGTTGGGTTCGCGCAGGTCGGCTATTTTGCCACGCTTTCCGGCATCGCAATCGGGGCAATTGTCTTTCGGGAACCTCTTGGCCTCGGACTGCTTGGGTCCCTCGCAATCCTGTTCCTTGGGCTAGCCGTCACCAACAGCCACCTGAAACTCCCGCCGATCCTGCACCGACGTTCACAGGCCAACCAGACTTAGACCCACCGAAAACTTTCAAACAGAAAAGGAAACCAAAACATGCAAATCACGGCCCCCACCACAGCGGCTCACGCACCCCGGATCGCGTCCCTTTATTCAGCGGTTGACGCGCTCGACGAAGCCGGCGTTGTCGAGCATGTCACCGAAGACGTGCAATTCCAGCTTGGCAATTTCGAACAGATTGACGGGCGCATAGCCGTGCAAGCCGCGAACGCGGAATTCTTTGCCACGATCCAGGGTATGCAACATACCATCACCGGCATCTGGTCCAGCGGCGATACCGCGTTCTGCGACGGCACCGTTCACTACACGCGCAAGGACCAAAGCACACACGACGTGCGCTTTGCTGCACGGTTCAACTTTCGCGAGGACAGGATCGCGGATTACCGGGTGTATGTGGATATCTCGGGTCTTTGACCCGCATGGTCAGGGCGGCGCGCGTTGCCTGCCGCTCTGGCCGACGCGGGCAGAAACGGCCATAATTGCGATCCAGCTTCGGAAGAGGGTTCGATGACCGATCGCAGCATTCTGGAACAGCTCATGACGATGTCCGACGACGTCTGGGACCGGCACACCAACCCTTGGAGCGGCTGGAGCCGCCTGAGCATCCCGCCCCTGTTCGTTCTGGCCGTCTGGAGCCGGGTTTGGCTGGGCTGGTGGTGCCTTGTTCCGGTTGTTGTTGTTGTATTCTGGACATGGTGGAACCCCCGCGCCTTCCGCAAAACGGGCAATCCGGAAAACTGGATGTCCAAAGGTGTACTTGGGGAACGGATCTGGCTTGCGCGCGCGAAATCGCCGATCCCTGCAAGGCACCGCCGGATGACTCTTATTCTGGCCGCAGTCAGCGCGGTCGGAATCGGCCCCTTGGTCTGGGGGCTTTGGCAGCTTCAATTCTGGCCGACGCTTCTGGGGTTGCTGCTGGTTATGGGTGGGAAGCTGTGGTTTCTGGACCGCATGGTCTGGCTGTTTGAAGACACTCGGGCAGCAAGCACCTGGCAAGGAAAATAGCGGCGCTGTGAAAACGGAAAGCAGGAGCATCAAATGCCCCTGTCATTCCGGGTCTGCCAGGACACGCTTAAGCTTGTGGACCCCCATGCGCCGAGGACCGCTGCGACAGCCCCAAAGACATCAGGGACACACCGGCGAAAATCAGGTTCAGGCCGGCAAGAACCCCCAGCAGAACAAGGGATGAGCCATTGACGATACCGGTCAGGATCAGGCCGCCAAGCAGGATGGCCATCGCGCCGGACGCAATCATCAGCGCCATACGCCGCTCCTGACGCGACCGAATGGCAATTACGATCCGTAACACGCCTTCAGCCAGAAAGATCGTGCCAAGCGCAAGGGTCAGTGCCAGAACGCCGCCGAATGGATCAAGCATCAGGACAAGACCCGCAAGCACGTTCAGAATACCGATGGCCAACAGCCAGAAGAACCCTTTCCACGCCTTTTCCGCAAATGCCTGAATCGCCGCAACAATGCCTCCAACCAGCAGGGCCGCGCCGATAAAGGCTTCGACAGCGAGCGTGGACATCAGCGGGAAGGCTACGGCGCACAGCCCTACACAGAGCATGGCGACGCCGAGCACAATCAGCCAGACCGGTCGAGGCTGCCAACCGGCGACCTCTTCCATGAGCGCGGGTTTCGGCACGGTTTCATTAACTGAATCAGTCATGTCGACCTCCAGGATCAGGGTCAGGCGACCGACTTGTCGAGATGATCGCGATAGGCGGCAACGGCGGCGTGCAAGGCTTCCCAATGGTTCTTCGCCTGATCATGCGCGTCCGTCACAGCGTCTTCGCCTTCTTTCTGGATGCGATCGGCAAGGTCAGTGACCTTGTCTTTTGCTTCCTGCAGATCGGATTGCAGCTTTGTCACCTGCTCCTGGGTCCACTTGTCGGTCGCGTCGCCCGCGTCCTTGACCTTCTGTTCGAACGATTTCAGCTCGTCCTCGACACGGGTATAGTCGTCTTTGGCTTTCTGTACGAATTCGGAAAATGTTGTCATGGTTCAGTCCTTTCATGGGTCATATGTTTTCTGGGCCCGTTTGAGCGCCATGACCCGGACCCTCACAGATCCCGATCCTGCGTCCGAGTGAGTCACGGTTAAACCACCGCGTTGTCTTGTGACGCGGGCCGTCATCAGACAAAGTTGAGCGACGGAGGGAAACATGCTTGCCGAAGTAAGCTCTGCCATAGATCCGCGCGCTATTCAGGAGCAGCTAAAGCGCATCCTGGACAGTCCGCATTTCGCGGACACCACGCGCCTGAATCGCTTTCTGTCGCATATTGTCAACGAGGCGCTGGCCGGCCGGTCCGAGGCGCTGAAAGGCTACGCAATCGGCATTGACGTGTTCGACAAGTCCGAGGATTTCGACCCAACAATCGACACGATCGTCCGGGTTCAGGCCAACAAAATGCGCAGTCGGCTGGATCTCTACTACGCACAGGAAGGGCGCGAAGACCCGGTGAGGATCCACATTCCCAAAGGTTCTTACGCCCCGGTGTTTGAGATCGCATTTGATCCCGAACGCCGGGCGGATACCAGCCCGCCCCAAGCAACAACAAGCCGGATTGCAGTGGCGGTGATGCCCTTTGACAACCTGAGCGGAGACCCGTCGCAGGAATATCTGGCCGATGGGTTTACCGAGGAAATCATCTCGGCCATCGCCCGGTTTCGCGAGGTGAGCGTGCTGTCCCGGCACGTCACCTTTCGCTTTCGCGGCCGCGGCCGCGATCCGCGCGCGGTCGGAAGCGAACTCGACGTCCAATATCTGGTCGAAGGCAGCGTGCGACATTGGGACAACAAGCTGCGCGTCACCGCCCAGCTTATTGACGCGGAAACCGGCCAACAGGTTTCTGCGGACACTTATGACCGCGACCTGAGCGCGGACAGCCTATTTGAAATTCAGGACGATATCGCCGCCCGGATCGCCACGGAAATCGCGGAACCCCACGGAGTGATCCATCGAACAGGTGCAGTGCAGCGCAGGGCACAGACGCACACGCTGGATGCCTATCAGTGCAGGTTGCTGGCCACCGAATACTGGCGTGAACCCACGGTTAAAAAACACAAGAAGGTCCGCGACCTGCTGGAGCGCGCCGTTGAGATTGATCCCGAATATGCCGGCGCCTGGGGGATGCTCGCGATTGTCTACGGCGACGAAGTGCGCGGCGGGTTCAATTTTCGCACGTCCCCCCCGCCCTTTGATCGCGCGCTGGAGGCCGCACAGCGGTCGGTCGCTCTGGATCCGCTGAACGCAACCGGCCAGCACGCGTTGTTTTTGACCCATTTTCATCGTGGAGAGTTCGAAAGCTTTGAAGAAGCGGCCGCTAAAGCATTGCGGGCCAATCCGAATTATCCAGACATGTTGGCCGATCTGGCGGCCTGCTTTGCGTTGCGCGGCGATCTTGAACAGGCCGCGAGACTGAGCGCCCGCGCGATCGAGCTGAGCCCCAACCCGCCCGGCTGGTACCACGCAAGCACGTTCCTGATCTGTTTCATGAAAGATGATTACAGCGGCGCGCGTTCAGCGGCGCGCAAAGTCGGTGGTGGCATGTGGAATGGTTCTGAAGTGCTTGAGCTTATGTGCATCCCTTACACGGAACCGGACGCCGACCTGGATTCAACCCTGTTGGCCCTGAAGACCAACATTCCCGATGTTGACCGTTTTATCCAGACGCTCTACGCGATCTGGCATGTGCCATCTGACATCTCACAGAAAATGACTGAGGCGCTGCGCGCAACCGGGGCGCTGGACTGAGGTCCGGCCGTCAGGAATTTAACGGTGACTCACTCTGCCCGTTCGACCACTGTGCGTAGGCTGGTCCTGACATCGCAAACAGACCCGGAACCAACCAATGCTAACTCTGCCTCAGCGCCTTGATCTGATGAAACTTGCGACGGATATCGCAAAAACCAAGGCCAGCTGGTCCGAAGAAAAGCCGACCAAACTGGAAGAGGAAATCCTATCCATTTATGAGAGGCTCAGGCCAAGTGTCGAAAGCGGCAGCGCCTTTGAGAACACCAGCATGTCTGATGTGAAAACCGCCGTTGACGTCGCCTCGACCATCGACGGATTTCTGGAATAGCCGGTCCTTGTTTTCAAGGCCAAACAATGCCGTTTCGCATCAGGATGTTGCGTGCTCACAATTCTAACAACTATCAAGTGCAATCGCCCCGACCCGAACCTCAAGTATGGTTCTCGCACACTTCGCTAGCAGCGCGCTTTCCTGCCTTCGCTGCGATTGTGAAAACTGGCGCTAAATGTATTATCTCTAACGGGGCAAAGTGGAATTGGGTTACACTTGTACTAAAGTCAGATTTGAGATTTTTGACCCACTTGAGGATGCCGTTATAGACAATAGACTGCGAACCTTTCGACCGAGCATCAATTCTGGACGACACAGCACAATGCCCCAGTTGCATCGCATACCAAACCTTTCTCAAAAGTGTTTTTATTATTCTGATGACGAGCAAGCACGGAACCTGGGCCTGAGTTGATCTTGCTCAGCGCGTTTTCGAGAAAGTCGACGCGAACACCCGGCGCCCACGCCACGTTATTGTTGGGAACTGCAGGTTCCGCTGCACATATCGCCAACACTTCGTCTTTTAGACTAATTGGTCTCTGTGACGAAGGTACGTTTCTAGCAGGTGAGAGATTCCATCCGAACATTTGGTGGTACAAGTTGTCGGGGAATACGCCGCTACGGGATAGGTAGTGTTCATGCGTAAACTGACGAGCGGGGACAGGGTATTCGTGTCGCGAAACTGATACACCGAAGAATGCGCCAAGCGGATCACGTAAGAGGCAGTTCCGACCAACCCCAGGAACTTCAAAGGGAGGTTTCACTACTGATCCTTCAAGCTTGACGGCGAGTTTGGCGGCCTGATCTACGTCTTCGACTTCAACATAAGGAATCCACCCTTCAAAGAGCACCAGATTTTGAGAAACAATCCCGGCCCCTGCCTCTCCATCGAGAGTGGCGAGGACAAAATCTCTGTGGCCGCCGCCCCATGCGAAATCTGTGGCGTGTTCGACAATATAGCTCCAACCTGCCACGCTTTCGTAAAATGACCTGGAAGCTTCCACATCAGGCGTGAAAAGATCGTGCCAGACAATTCGGCCAACTTTTTCTTTTGTCACCGCGACTTCATCCAAACTGCTTCGGTTCGCCATAACTCTCGCTTGCGGTCCAAATATTGATGCAGATCAATTTGCGCGGTTCTGGTCCGTGAAGTCACTTAATTCAGTGGCTACGTTGGCGGTCAGCCATTCTGCAAATTTACCCATATCATCCGTTGCGGGGCGATCCGAAGGCTAGGCGAAGCAATATTTACCAGCGTTAACGGCTTCACTGAAGGGTTGTATCAGGCGGCCGTGTTCGATGTAGCGTTCGAACATGGGCACAGGTAACAAGGCCGCCCCAGTACCAAAGGTGGCCAACTCGGCGAGGGCCACTGATCTGTCCAGAATTGGTCCCTTTACACGCGGGCAAATCGTTCCAACTGCTTCGAACCAACCTGGCCACCCGGCACCCTGAATTACGACGGCACCGCGTCGGCCGCATATTGAGACAGGAATTCCTCTGAGGGCGGGATCTGAGTGATAACATCAATCAGTACCCCGTTTGGATCGCGATAAATCGCATGGCGTTGACCAAACGGCTCGCTCACAAGTGACTTTGCCACCGGAACTCCTTCCGACCGAAGTCGTTCATCCACTTTGTCGACATCCTCGACTTCAAAGTTGAGGATCATACCCTTAGACGCACCGCGGGAAACCTCTGGGATCGTCTCGTGGTTTGACTGGACGACCGCGAGATTGACCGACGGATCCGCTTCACTTTGTAGATGCACATACCAATCCGCCTCGAATGCTGCGCGGAAGCCAAAGTGACGTTTGTAGAACTCTGCCGTTTCAGAAACCGTTTCAGACTGAATGACCGGGTAATATTGTGTGACACGCATTTCTTTATCTCCCTTACTTACATGCAATGTGTATGTATCATAGATTTGCAAATACATGCAAGATGTATGTAAGGTGCTTGTAGTGATATTCGGAGCCGTCAATCTTGCCCCCAGAAAAACCCGCCCGACGCAGCCAGGCAGACCGGCGCGCAGAAACGCGTGCCAAACTCGTAGAGGCTGCCCGAGAACTGTTTGTGAATTCGGGATTTGCCGATACTGCAACCCCAGACATTGTACGTAAGGCCAGCGTAACTCGGGGCGCGCTGTATCATCATTTCAAGGACAAGGCTGACCTTTTCCGCGCCGTCGCAGAAGAGGAGGCCAAAGCGATCTCACACCATATTGACCAAGCAACCCGCAATGTGGCCGATCCCGAACAGGCCATGGTGACAGGATCGAATGCCTTTTTTGAAGCGATGTTGGTTCCAGGTCGGGTGCGCCTCCTGATGGAAGAGGCACCAGCGGTATTAGGGCATAGCGTTGCTGTCGCGTTGACTCGAGCCAATGGAACAGCAGAACTTCGTGAAGGGCTTTCGCGGGCTCGTCCTGAGCATTCACCAGAGCAGATCGATGCTTTGACTAATTTGTTGTCGGCAGCGTTTGATCGCGCCGCTCTTGAGATCGCCTATGGGGGCGACCCAGTGACTTACAAGAAAGCTATGAACCACTTGGTTGGTGAAGTGCTCAAGGGAAAATAGCAGACCTCGGAAGCCCCGCAGTATGGGTCCCTACCCTTTCTTCCGTGAGTTACTCGGCCCATACCGGACTCTCGTCGTGTCAAACGATGCCGCAGCGCAGCTTCCCGAAAGCGGACCTCGCTGTCGCTGCGGTACCGCCAAGCCTTACTCTTTCATCAACTCTTTGATCCCGCCGATAAAGGTCGCGTCGTCCTGTGTCTTGCGCCTGTCGAGCAACTCCACCGCATCCACTCCTGCCCGGTACCTGAGGCGGTCACCGCTGTCATTGGCAGCGTCCCAGATGACGTCTGCAACCGTCTCTGGGGCGGACGGATTAGACGCCAGCTTTCCGAAGACTCGCCCCATGGCTTCGGCCATCGGCGCGTAGTCCGCAAGGTCCTCTTCCATGGCGAAGTCGAATGAACTCCCGCCAAAGTTGGTTTTGATCATGCCGGGTTCGACGATGCGGACATGGATTCCGAGCGGTTCAAGCTCGTAATGTAGTGCTTCCGACAGACCTTCGACCGCGAACTTCGTCCCATGGTAGAGCGTGCCGAGCGGGAATGTGATCTGGCCGCCGATGGATGAGATGTTGATGATCGTGCCTGCGCGGTTTGCACGCATATGCGGCAGTACGGCTTTCGTGACCTCCATCAGTCCAATCACGTTGGTATCGAACTGGCGGCGGATGCGATCCATCGAGAAAGCCTCCAGCGCGCCGTATGCTCCGTAACCCGCATTGTTGAGAAGGACATCGATCTTGCCAAAACGGTCGATGCCGGCGGCGACGGCGTCCGTGATCGAAGCGGGATCGGTGACATCGAGACGCACGACCTGGACGTTGTCTAGTTCGGCAAGGTCGCCTGCGCTGTCGGGGTTGCGCATGGTGGCGACGACATTCCAGCCTTTGGTTTGGAAATGTTTGGCAGTGGCCTCTCCAATGCCCGAGGAGGCGCCGGTGATCAGAATGGTTTTCATGAGGTATCTCCTTCAGGCGTTGAGCTTGAGCATATCTTCGATGCCGAAGTTGGTCATGACAGTGCGGGTGACTTCGTGAAGCACGTGATTGTAGCGCTCGATCTCTGGGCCAACGCCCACGTGATCCACAACGGTACGGAACGGCTTTTGTCCGAAGGGTTTTTCCAGAAGGTCGACAACCGCTTCCGCAATCCGCTCCGGGCGTTGATCGGGTGTCGCCGTTATCATCTCGGCCAAGCCGACTGCGGACATTGCGGGTACCGCTGCGAACTCCCCAAACTGCGCCTCGCGTTCCGGGTCGGCTGGCGCGACCATTCCGTCGAAGAAGGCAGTCGGCATGGCGCCTGGTTCGAAGATGCAGGATTCAATCCCAAACCCAGACAATTCGGTCCGATAGCATTCAACGATCGCTTCCAGTGCCCATTTCGACGCGGAATAGGTTCCATAGAACGGTGTCGCGATCCGGCCGATCAGGCTGGAGGTGTATAGAACCGTCCCCCGCCCCTGCGCCCGCATATGGGGCAACGCCGCGCGCATGACACGCTGCACACCCATGACATTCACATCAAAGACACGTGCCATATCCTCGGGCGACATCAACTCTTGTATCCCGTATGAGCCGATCCCGGCATTGTTGAAAAGGACGTCAATGCCATCGTGATGGGCAATGGCTTCGGCCATCCCACGCTCGGTGCTGGCCGTGTCGGTCACGTCCATTTCGACGATGGACGCCCCCGCCACTTCAAGCTCGGCAACTGTCTCGGCGCTCTTTCCCTCGCGGCTTCGAACACTTCCAGCAACCTGATAGCCTTGTTCAAGAAGCGCGAGCGCAGTCGGCTTTCCAAACCCGCCTGCGATACCGGTGATCATAACCTTTTGGATGTCGGTCTCCTTTGCTGTGTCTTGATCACGTTAGTCGCATCATGCGCTTCATTCTTTTCCGATTGACCAGAATACTTGCCTGATCCTCCAGAAATAGAGATTTCTGTTTTGGTGGGGTGTGTAGTGATGCTATCGAAAGACGTCCTTAGGGAGGCCTTCGACATGACGAGCGAAAATCTGTTATCTCACATCACCGCGCTGCTCGATCAAGCAGGCATCGCTGAAGGTTCATTTCATCATGCGCAGAGCGGCACCCACCTCCTGCGGCATCACGCGACAACCGACTTGAGTGCAACCGTCTATCGACCGCTACTTTGTCTTATCCTGCAAGGCGCAAAGCAGGTCGGGTCCAGCACTCGAACACTCACGGTCGGCGCCGGGCGGTCGCTTATCGTCAGCCATACCTTGCCGGTTGTTTCGCGCATTACAGAGGCCTCCCCCGGGGCGCCCTACACGGCCTTGGTCCTTCCTCTCGAACTCGATCTTCTCAGGTCACTAGCGCCTTCGGTGTCCTCCACCTTGAGTGTGAAGTCCGCTGATCCATTCTCGATCTGTTTGTGTGACACCGATCCAGGTCTGACAGACGCACTTCACCGCTATTTCCTTCAGTGCGAGGAAGGGGAAACGCGGCATCTGTTGGCACCGATTACGTCCCGCGAAATCCATGCAAGACTTTTGATCGGACAACATGCGCAGACCCTGCAAAGGCTTCTCTGGCAAGAGAGCACCGCCAGCCGAATTTTAATGGCAACCCGCGAAATACAGGCAAACCTGTCGGAAACCATCGCTGTCAGAAATCTGGCTGAGAGGATCGGGATGAGCAACTCGGCCTTCTTCGAGCACTTCAAAGCTGTCACAGGAACTTCACCGCTCCAATATCAGAAGGAGCTGCGCTTGTTGAAGGCCAGAGACGACCTAAGAACAAGTCGCGCCAAGATTTCCGAAGTCGCATTCGCTGTGGGCTACGAAAGCTCCGCACAGTTCTCGAGAGAGTATTCGCGCAAGTTCGGCAGAGCGCCCAGGCAAGACCGTGCTCTGGAAGCTGCCGGTTGATGAGCCTCTGACTGGCATTGGCGGCCCAAAGCCGCCATTGGCCCAGAACCTTCATCGCTGCAATGCGGCCCGCCAAAGCCGTCATTCGCCGCGACTGCAAACTCAGGGCTATCGCGAACACACAGTTTGCGGGACAATACTGTCACTCGCCTGTTGAGGGTGGATGACCACAGGCAGCCCGAAGCGGACATTCACAATTAGACTTTGCAGTTTCCAAGACGCCAAAGAGCGAACTTTTACACGAGGCTATACCCGATACCAGTTTTCAACGTCTCGGGTAGCTTCCTCGACTGTAAAAGCAGCCTCTACCTCTGCGATTACACACCGTACTTCATCCGGGCTAGCAATAAGTTCCAAAATACTCGCCCCTAGATCATGGGCTGACCCGGCATTTGAATAAATCGTATCGACCCCAATTCTGATGGCGTTTCGGTATTGCAGTAGGTGCTCAAAAAAAAGCACATAAATCATCTCTTCGTAAGGAGAATGACTGTCCGCTTCAGAGATCAAACCCAGTTCTGCGGCCTTGGCACACGTCAAACGCCAAGCCAGTTCCATTGTGGATGGTGGCGCGTCCCTGGCCTCATCAGGATGTCTGGGGTTCGCAAACGTAGATCTTCGAATAGCTTCGAGATTGGCACGCAAGTTCTTTGTGGGAACCGGATAGATGAATGTGGTTTCCTCGGATGCTAAAGCTGGTTCAACCTGATCCAGCTGCGTCTGGATGAACTCGGAAAACCTGTTTCCGATGATAGGGACTTCTCCGACAATTAAGTCTGTGGGGTCGGTATTCTCCGCCAGCCATCGCGCCAGTGCTCTCCGACCCCACAGCCCGGCAGCCTTTCGGATCAACGGATGAGTGCCATCCGAAACATCTGGATACCTAGCGAGTAGATCTTCGGTCTGAAACGCCGCGAGCCCTGTATCCCAACGCATGATATGCACGCGACGTCCCAAGGAGACTGAAATGGATATCTGCTGACGCAACAGGAATGACTTTCCTGATGCTGGTAATCCAGTGAAGAAAACCATGCGGCAACGACGTGCAGCGTCGGCCAGGTGTCTTCCAATCTCAGTGTCCGCAAAACTGTCGATAGAAATTGCGTATCTCCTAATTTGGTGTCAGCCGCAGACCGGAGCGGCAAGCGTTCACCACCTCCAGGATTGTTGCCCAAGAAATCCGGCGATTTCACAGATGCATTGTCAACCTGAATTGCCTCAAAGTGAATTTTGCCTCTCAGTTATTCACTTAACCACCTAATAACTCGCCGGTCTCAAAAATTGATCATTCCGCAGCACACGCTTCTTGACGAGCATGCGTCCTTGACTCTTCACAGACTAGGAACGACAAGAGTGTATTGGTAAAACATTACTCGCCGCCGCGATGCTGCCGGTTACGATAATCCAATGGCCTTCAGACTAATTGTAGCATGTGCCCCAACATAGGAACGGGTTCCGCTGGGGTCTTCGCTATGAGCTCGTTCCTCGCAAGCATTTGCAACTGTCACCTGACGTGCTCCAGTCATCGCGTGACCCATGAAAGAAGGCGCCGTATGAACAACACATGGCTCTTGAATTGCGTGCTTGATGCCCGATAGATCAGGCCTCAGGCTCCGTTTCGACCATTCATTCATCGTGTTTGCTCGCTGCATTCTTTGTTTGATCCCGACACTTTTGGTGTTTCTCTCAGGAACGCAGCTTCCTGCTCAGGTCGCAGGCAATGCCGATGGGTCTGTTTGTGACGAAGGTTTCGAAAACAAGAACGGATCCTGCCAAAGAACTGACTTACCAGAAAACGCATTTTTGACGGGTAGCGCCTATGGCAGCGGCTGGGAATGCAATCACGGTTTTCAGATTGTCGGAGAACTCTGTGAGGAAATAAGAGTTCCTGAAAATGCCTATCTTGCATCAACCGGAGATCAGTGGGAGTGCAATCGGCTGTTCCAGCGTGTTGGAGAAGAATGTGAAGAAGTGATTTCGCCTCAAAATGGGTACGTCGAAACCCGGTTTGGCGTGCAGGAAATACACTGCAACTGGGGATTTCGTAAGGAGAACCAGGATTGTGTTGCAATAGAAGTCCCAGAAAACGGCCGTCTGAGCGACAGAGGAAGATCGGATGGTTGGGTATGCCTCAGAGGTTACAGGGCAGCGGAGAGCGGCTGTGAGCCTGTGGCTGTTCCACAGCATGCGTATCTTGCACCTGAAACTTATTCCGGATGGAAATGCGAACGTGGTTTTCGCGCAAACCGGGACAGGTGCGTTGCGATCCTTGTCCCTTCAAACGCTCATTTGAATCGAAGAGGTGATGGTTGGGAATGTAATCGGCCGTTCACGAGACAGAACGACGAGTGCACCGAAAATGTGCCGCGACAATAAGTTGGTGGAAACCAAAGCCGCCTAACAAATCCGGAAGGACTAAGCCGTGAACCATAACTCGATTGACGAAAACCTGGGTAAAAGTCTCAAAGCTGAAAAGGCGCGTCGCCGGTCCTACAGGATTAAGATATCTATTGCGTCAGCAGTGTGTGTTGCGGCGATAATTGCAGTGGTGTTCCTCTGATGCGTAAAAATGCCCCTCAAGTAACCCTTCCCAGTTCAAAGATGTCAGCTCATGGTCTGGAACAAAGAGCGTTTCAGGACCGCAGTGTTCGTAAGCCGCGGAACGCTGACGTATCAGGAGTGATTGAAGAAGAATTTGGAAAGTACTTGATTAAAGCTGGTGTTCTGAGCGGCAATAGTGTTGCACGGGCATTTCCCAAGCCACCGGCTAAAACACAGGCAATGATTGCCGATGCAGTTGGCGAAACACCGGCATTGGCCATTGAAGCCTTAAAAGAAATTCTTGAAGAACGAGACAGGAAGCGTGGCGGTCAACGCCGTTTGGAGGGAAACTCTGGCACCCTCGTTCCCAGCGAAAGAGAATATGCCGAGGCATTGCGCCAGATCAGGCTCACCCCCGCGCAGGTCACATTGCTCAAAGCACTTGCAATCGCAGGCAAGGACGGTCTGACCATTGGTCACTTGTCTCAGGCGGCCGGTTACAAATCGCGCGAGGCCTCCATCAAAGTCTTCAAGAAAATCGGGCTATTGATTGCAGAATATCTGGAGCTCGAACTTCCCGAAGCCGGATCGGCGCAGAATGATGGCGCCGCTCAGGTCCTGGCATTTTCTCACATCGAAAGTGACGATGAGCCAGCAACCTGGATTATGCATCAGGAACTGCGCGATGCTGTTCGTTCGGTTCTATGACGTACGTTCCAGCCCCTGCTTTTGAAGCGAGCTTTGAACCGGAACAAATGCACGAAAGGTTGCACACGTAGCTTATGTTGGAGAAAAAACCATACCCGCTCGACCTGATCTATGTTCCTGCAAAACGTGCAAAAACGCTTGATCAGAAAAAAGTTCTGACGCTGGCCGAAGATATCCTGAAGAACGGTCAAAAGACCCCGATCCAGATACGCGCTGACAACAAAAGGTTCGTGCTGATCGAAGGCCTTCACAGACTAGAGGCTATCCGCGCCCTTGGCGGTGACACGGTTGAAGCCTATCTGGTCCGCGCCAGACTACACTAAACTCTTGTTGGAATTGGCGTTCGACAAAGCCTCGGAAAAGGTCAGCAGGCGCTGACTTTTTTCATCCCAAAGATGCAGTCTTGCACAATGCAGGCTCTCATACAGAGTAATACGCTGGCAATTTTCCAACTCAGAATGGTCACGCAAGACCTCGTCTAGCCGATAAAACGGTATGCGGCTGGCAAGGTGGTGAACATGGTGCACACCGATATTGCCAGAGAGCCAACGCAGAATGCCTGGCAATGCATAGTGAGAACTTCCGTAGAATGCGGCGTTCTGAAGGTTCCAGCCCTCTTCCCGATCCCAGGTCGTGTGTTCAAACTGGTGTTGAATGTAGAAAAGCCAGATACCAACGGATGATGCGACAACCACGGTTGGCAGGAAAACACTCGCCAACACCTCAAAGCCTCCGGTCCACAAAATCAGAGCCAACAATCCTGCAATTGCGGCGTTTGTTCCCATCGCACTTGCCCAGTACAGCCAGCCTGACCGCATGAAGCCAACAGGTAAGCGGTATTGAACAAAAAACGTATAGATCGGCGCAACACCGAACAGGAAGACTGGACTCCGGGTCAGACGATACGCGGCACGCCCGAACCAATTCCGCTTCAGGTATTCCTCAATGGTCAATGTGGGGATGTCACCCATACCGCGCCGATCAAGGTTACCGGTTGAGGCATGGTGAATCGCATGGCTTTGTCGCCAAACGTCATAGGGTGTCACGGTAAGAACACCCAGAACCCTGCCGGTCCAATTGCATGCGCTGCGGTTTTTGAAGAAAGATCCATGACCACAATCATGCATAATGATGAAGATGCGGACCAGAAATCCGGCGTTCAGAACAGCCAGTAATATTGCGATCCAGACGCTAAATGATAACGCAAACCACGCAAGGGCCCATAGCGTGAACAAGGGGACAACAGTGATCGCAAGTTCAAAAACACTGCGCTTCGCATCGGGCACACGGTATTGCGCGAGCACCCGCGTCCAGTCTTTAGGTTGCAACTTACTTGGTCTCCGACGGCTTATACTAGCCCAGTGTGCAAACGGGCACCCAAAAAGGGTGCCCGAAAGTGGTTAAGCCAATGCCAGATTGGCGGCGCTGTCGCGTCCGTCACGGCCCGCTTCAACGTCGAAGGTAACCTTCTGGCCATCCTTCAATTCGCTGATTCCGGAACGTTCAAGTGCCGAGATATGCACGAATACGTCGCGCTTGCCATCTTCAGGCTCGATAAAGCCAAAACCTTTGGTCGAGTTGAACCATTTTACTGTGCCATTTGCCATAGTGGAGGTCTCCTAATAGTTGCCGCCCGCATCATTGCGGCGACTCGGCGTGGTCGGTCTGAATCGAAAGACTGAACGCCGAATTGGGGAGACAGCAGGTCGAAAAAGATAAACGTAAGCCTTGTGTATATGGACTTCGAGTACGCACGATACAAGCCTTGATGCTTTGGCGGACAACAGAGAATTTGAGCCTGTCTGGCTTAGAACTAGGTTCTGGACCCATTAATTTGGTTGTCGCCATCTTGGTTGTGTGATTCAAGCGCCTGAGTTTCAGGGGTATATCATGAGCAACTTATTCTGGCTGACGGACGAACAGATGGCACGTCTTCAGCCTTATTTTCCGAAGAGCCATGGCAAGCCGAGGGTTGATGATCGGCGTGTTCTGAGCGGGATTATCTTTGTCAATCGCAATGGGTTGCGGTGGTCTGATGCACCTCGCGAGTATGGCCCGCCCAAAACACTCTACAACCGTTGGAAGCGCTGGAGCGACATGGGTGTGTTCGCTCGGATAATGACCGGGCTGGCTGCGGAAGGAACCGATCATAGGACGATCATGATTGATGCAACCTACCTCAAGGCACACCGCACGGCCTCCAGCCTGCGGTTGAAAAAGGGGGGGGTGGCAGGCTGATCGGGCGAACCAAGGGCGGCATGAATACGAAGTTGCACGCCGTGACCGACAGTCTCGGACGTCCGATCCGCTTCTTCATATCTGCTGGGCAGGTCAGCGATTACACAGGGGCCAGAGCCTTGGTGAACAATCTTCCATCCGCTGACTGGCTGCTGGGAGATCGTGGCTATGACGCGGACTGGTTTCGCGAGGCCCTGATAGACAAGGGAATAAAGCCCTGCATCCCAGGTCGGAAGTCACGCGACAAACCTCTCCGATACGACAAACGTCGCCACAAACGACGCAACAGGATCGAGATTATGTTCGGACGCCTCAAGGACTGGCGGCGTGTCGCTACTCGCTATGACAGATCTCCCAAGGTCTTCCTGTCGGCCATCGCTCTCGCGGCTACAGTCCTATTCTGGCTGTAAATCAATGAGTCTGGAGCCTAGGCAAGTAGAGGTGAAACCGTTGCTCTTCGATCCAAACTTGACGGTAGCTTGGGTCAGCGGCACAGAAGACTAACGACCCCTTATCGGAAATTATCCTGCTGCATACGAGACAGCGATAAGCGTCCGTTTTGGTGCCTTGGCGAGACTTTGCAAAGTCAGCTTCCTGCGCATTGTTGTCATTCGGGCATCGCGCAGCATCGGTCAGAGTGGGCTCACAACAGCCGTTGGTTACACTTCACGTGAATGTCGGCTTCCGACATTCAGATCAGGTTTGTTTAGCCCGCTCCCCCTATCCTCTTCACTGTTAGTCGTAAGAAATTCCCTGATCATCAGAGAAAAATTCCCTGTTAATCGATCTAGGGAAAATCCACGCAAGCCACTGTTTTTAAGAGTAACTTCGAGCTCCAAACCTCCGAAAACGGCCTAAATCTATTAGTTTTCCCTGTAAATTCCCTGTTTACAGGGAATTTTGGGCCGAGACTAGCTAGCTACAAACTGCCTGCACAGCCATAATTTTCCCGTAACATGTTGATTTTAAACAAAATATTTTGACCTCGCATCGTAAATGTTGCGGGATGAGGAAAAATCCCGCAACATTTTTGAAGTTGCTTGCGTCCAGCGCTTTCACTAAGGCTTTGAAATAATTGGGTAGTCCCTTTTTGTTTGAGGCAATATGAAATACGTTCCACCGTCGATTGAAGAGACCGCATTCAACTGCCCCCACTGTGGCGCGCTGGCCAAACAGTTTTGGCGCTCTGCCTACGCGCATCCAATGGACAAAGACGCGACACCTCAAATCTGGACGCGTGAACGAGTAGATAACTTCGACTTTGATCAGTTTAACGACGAAGTACGCGAGGATATGCGAAGATTGGTTGAACGTTGCTCAACCGGAGTTCCTTTTGTTGAGAAAGAAGAGAAGTACGTAAATTCTCACGTCGGGAACCTATGGTTCAGCCGCTGCTTTAACTGCGATCAGCTTTCAGTTTGGATTTACAATCGTTTAGTTTTTCCCGTTGTTGGAAGTGCACCAGAAGCAAATTCGGATTTACCAGCCGAAATCAGGCGTGACTACGACGAGGCCAGTGCGATCCTCGATTTGTCGCCACGGGGTGCCGCGGCGCTAATCCGTCTAGCAATTCAAAAGCTATGTGTGGAACTTGGGCAGTCGGGCAAGAACATTAATGAAGACATCAAATCCCTTGTCCAGAATGGGCTGGATGCTCGTGTTCAAAAGGCGCTGGATGCTGTGCGCGTCATAGGGAACAATGCCGTCCACCCGGGCCAAATTGACCTTCGAGACGACCGAGCGACCGCCGAAACCCTGTTCCGGCTGTTAAACCTTGTCGCAGAGAAGATGATCACAGAACCGAAGCATGTCGACGAAGTCTATGCATCTCTACCTCAGTCCCAATTGGACGCGATTCAAAGACGAGATAAAAAATGACAGGTTTCTGCGCTGCAGAAATTCCCGCAACAAATCCCGCAACATTTTTTTGATGAAGTACCACTAAGATACTGAAATAAAATTTTTTTTCAGAAAATCAGAATCCTACCACCCCAGCCATGATTTTCCATTAAATCACACACTGAATAATTGGTTGCCGATTGTGGCTAATTTTCAGGGACTTAGTTTTT
>NZ_JBQFZQ010000018.1:0-27257 GCF_056542325.1 Ruegeria sp. AD6
GATCGGTCCTGACCTTCTTCCTGCTGACGCCCTACACAAAAATGGCACACGGCTTCTATCGGCTTGCGGCGCTGGTCCGGGATGCACAACGCAAGCGCGGCGCATAGCCATCGCTTCCATGCCGTACGGGGCGCGGAACGGGTTCTGATCGCCACCAATCTGCATCAGTCCAACGGATGTGCTAAGATGCGCCTTGGGTGACAATCGCGACGGAGGAGATCGATATGAGTGCGGGTGTCTGCGCAATCATCGGGTACGGTCCGGGTCTTGGGGCCGCATATGCCGAAGTGTTCAGGAAGGCCGGATACACCCTTGCGCTTCTCAGCAGGTCGGGGGCCGGTATCGGGGGCGCAGGCGCATCTGACCCGCAGGTCAAACCCTTTGCCTGCGATGCCGGAGATCCCGACAACCTCAGAGGCGCCTTGAAAGCGGTCGAGGATGAGTTCGGCCAGATCGACGTCGCCATATACAATGCCGACCTTGCTCAGTTCGGAACGCTTGACGATGTGACCGAGGTTCATTTCGAACAAAGCTGGCGCGTAGGCGCATTGGGGCTGTTTGTTACGGCCAAAGTGCTGGGGTCGCAAATGGCCGGGCGTGGGTCGGGCGTGATCATCGTATCCGGGGCTACGGCAGCGCTGCGCGGCAATCTCTGGACAACCGCTTTTGCGCCGTCAAAATCCGCGCAACGTGTGCTGGCAAATGCGCTTGCAAAACAACTTGGACCGAAGGGCGTGCATGTGGCCTACATGGTCATCGACGGCGTGATCGACACAGAAGACACCCGGACGGGTTTCGCGCCCGACAAACCGGATGACTTCTTCATCAACCCTGTCCACATAGCTGAAACCGCGCTGATGCTGGCGCGACAGGACCGATCGGCCTGGACGTTCGAGTTGGATATTCGCCCATTTGGCGAAAAGTGGTGACGCGGCTATCGGTCAGGTTTGTTTGCGCGCAATGATGATGAATTGCGTTATCGAGAAAAAGATCCGGCCTGCCTCGGCAAGGCTTTGTTGTTCGTCAAACCACGCCTGCGCAATGGCGGGGTCGACATGCGCGTTCGCAACGGCAAATTGCCTCATCAGATGCAACATCATGGTTGCGATGCCGTCCGGCTTTAGCTGATGATCTACCAGTGTTATCGACCGAACCTCGTCCACCTTATCACCCCGTGCCTTGATCAACGCAGGTAGTCTTTCCGGCACAGACCCGCTGACAAAATGCTGGTTCCATGAGGATCTCATGGCCTGCATCCTCTCTGGCGCATCGCTGAACAAGATCAGGGTGTCAAAATGCAGATCGCTGACAACCAGCCGACCACCGGGTTTCAGGCAGCGCATTGTGTCGGCTAATGCCCCGTCAATATCGTCGACATATTCGAACACCTGCACCGAAACCGCCTTGTCCGCCATGGCGTCTTCGAACGGAAGCGCATTGGCGACGCCGGTACGGAATTCGACGCAGGCATAGTCACGGCAGCGGGCTTTTGCAGCCGCCGTCATGTCGTCGCTGGGGTCAATCCCGATGACGCGGCCCTTCTGTCCAACTGCGCGGGCCAGTTCCGCAGTCAGCAAGCCGTTGCCACATCCGATATCCAATATGGTTTCACCCGGCGCAGGGCAGAGGGCATCGAATGAAGCCTGTCGCCTGCGCGTTATGTCAGCGCCCTGATACGCGTTTTCCAGGATTTTTGTTGTCTCGGCATCAAAATTCAGCATCTTGTTCCCCCTACCACTCCGCCGATCTTAACAGATTGGTCGCTTTTGAGTCCGAACCGGGTTTTTGAAACAATGGAAAGCGCCCCGAGCGGATGGGTAGTGCCAAGTTGGTCGGTGGCTAAACGGTTCCCCGATACCCAACTGCCGCCCGATCTTTTGCGGCGCTGGAATAGGCCCAGGATCTGAAGGCTTCGACGTTTGGAGTGACCCATGTGTCCCGCCCGCCAAGGAGGTGTGGCGCAACGAAAGTCACATCATAGCGTTTGTGACCGACCAACGCCGGGTGGGTGTTGCAATACGTCAATCTGGCGTCAATTGATGAGCGGCAATCAAAATCATGACTCACAGGCAATCTCTTCTTATGCTCGGGCAACAGAGGGGGCAGTATGTCAGAAAAGCTACTTGGCGGGTGCAAATGCGGTTTGGTCCGCTTTGAGGGCGTGCGCGGGGACGCCCCGATGTTTCGATGCCATTGCCGGGATTGCCAGCAACTGACAGGCTCGGGCCATTCCGAGATGATGCCGCTGATCGCAGAAACCTTCAAAATTGGCGACGCTTGCAAAACCTATCAGATGACAGGCGGATCGGGTCGCTTGACCTTTAGTGGGTTTTGCCCGAATTGCGGATCACAACTGACACGCCGCAGTGAAATGATGAACCAGTTGATCTATGTTCACGCCGCCGCGCTGGATGATCCGTCCAAATACGCCCCCGAGAAGTCGATCTATTCTGACGCTGCGCAATGTTGGGATGATGCGGTGATCCCGCAAGATACCTGAGCGGTCGCGGCCTTCTTGTGCAATCAACGGCGATAGCGCTTCAATCGGAATTGCTTTTGGATTGGATGCGCCAGACAAGCTGATCGAACCGCTCCTGGCAGGCAGCCCCGCGGGGGCAAGAAGGCTGTCGGCAAGTACAAAAACTTCGAAAATTGGACTTTTGGCGCAGATTCGATGGATAATTGCCTCGGCGCGACCCACGTCTGATTGAAGGAGGCCGTAGGGATGTCCAAGAACCTTCGCCCACTTACCGACACCGCCTGGCTGGCAGATCACCTGACCGACCCGAAGCTGCGGATCATTGACGTCCGATGGAAGTTTCGAGAAGAAAACGGCAAGGGCGTGGCCTTCGATGACAGGTCAGAGTATCAGGCCGAGCATATCCCCGGCGCCGTCTATGTCGGCATGTCGACAGAGCTTGCGGACAGTACCCAGACCATTCCTGACATGATGCTGGGCCCGCATGAATTTGGCCGGAAAATGCGCGATCTTGGTGTTTCAAGCGACAGTCATGTTGTCGTCTATGATGACTCGGGCCTGCCGCTGGCATCCGCGCGGCTTTGGTGGGCGCTGTCGTGTTTTGGCCATGACAACGTGCAGGTCTTGGACGGTGGGCTTCAGCAATGGAAGCTGGAAGACCGACCCACCGAATCCGGGGATATTTCCGTCGAGCCGGGGAATTTTTAAGCCAGGGCGCAAGACGGCTGGATCGCCCGGAAGGCTGATGTCTTGTCTGCGCTTGGAAACCCGGACGTCAGGATCGTCGACTTCCTGCCAAACGATCTCTATCGGGGGCAGGGCGCTCATACATGGGGCGGGCGGTCCGGGCATATTCCCGGAGCAGTCAACATCCCCGCGATCTCGAATATCGATCCGGACTTGGCTGATACACCCATTGCCGAGCGGGCAGAGAAACTGCGGCAACGGGGCTCATTCAGGCTGTCGGACCAAAAGAGCCTGCTGCAACATTACCGCGAAAAAGGCATTGAGACTGAAAATGAGGTCATTGCCTATTGCGGCCGCGGTTTGGCGGCTTCCAACGGTCTTCTTGCGTTGCGCTATATGGGGTTCGACACATCTCGTCTTTATGACGGGTCATGGGCCGAGTGGAGCGCGGACGAAAATCTTCCGATTGAAACGTCGTAAAACAACGCCCACGGCCCTTGCATACTCGCGGTTTTGCACTCAACATCCGGGCTGCCAGCCACAAAAAAGGATGACAGCTTGGTTTCCGACGATCTCGCCAAATCCCTGCGCCAATGGCGGCAACACCTGCATCAAAACCCAGAGTTTGGGTTCGAAGAACAGGCCACGGCGGATTTTGTCGTCAAGCGACTGAAGGAATTCGGGATCGAGGATATCGAGACCGGAATTGGTGGCACCGGTGTCGTCGCCACGCTGCGGCGGGGACGTGGTGATAGAACGATTGCACTGCGCGCGGATATGGATTGTCTGCAAATCCATGAAACCACCAATCTGCCTTACGCGTCGTCCAAACCCGGCCTGATGCATGCTTGTGGTCATGATGGACACACGACAATCCTGCTGGGCGCTGCTGCTGTTCTGGCCCAAGAGGGTGGGTTTGACGGAACCGTGCGGCTGGTTTTTCAACCGGCCGAGGAATGGGGTCAGGGCATGAAGGCCATGATCCGTGATGGGTTAGGATCGCGGTTGGGATTTGACGAAATCTATGGTCTGCACAACAAACCGGGCCTTCCCGTTGGATCGTTTGAAATCCGGCCCGGCCCATTCATGGGTGCCGAAGATGGGTTCCGCATAACCGTGCGCGGTCGCGGTGGCCATGCCTCGCGCCCGCAGGACTGCAAGGATGCGATCCTGTGCGCCTGTTCCATCGTCACCGAGCTTCAGACGATTGTGTCCCGGGCGATAGACCCCTCGGCCCTTGCGGTTGTTTCGGTGACGTCGATTGCGGGCGACAATATCAAGAACGCCATTGCCAGCGAGGCGCGCATCGAAGGCGATTGCCGCCATTTCGATGATGCCGTCAGTCACCGGGTCGAAGAGTCGATGCGCCGCATCGCGAACGGCATGGCCATGGCCCATGACTGCGACGCAGACGTTGAGTATGAGCGTGTGTTTGTCCCGCTGGTGAATGACGCTGAAGCGACGCAGCGCGCGCTGCAGGCGGCGAGATCGGTGTTCGGCGAAAACAACACGGACCCGGATGCCCGCCCCATGGGTGCATCCGAGGATTTTGCCCAAGCTTTGAAACTTGCGCCCGGTGCGTTCGGTAATTTTGGCAACGGCGACAGCGCACCGCTGCACAACGCCGGGTATGATTTCAACGATGCAGCGCTTGTTCCGGGCGTTCAGTGGTTTGTGGAACTTGTGCGCAACCGGCTGCCCGTCAGCTCGGATTAGACCCCGCTATTTACAGATCGGCAGCTCCAAGGGCGGCTGCTTGGGCAAAGAGTCCCTCCATTGGTTTATGATCGGTTGAAGCGTGCGTTTGGGCCAGAACTTCGGTGTGCCAATGGCTTGCAGACACGCGGCGTTCCAATAAACGCCCGCGCGCGACAGTGATCGCCCCTTGCTCACCGCTTTTGCAACCGCGTTGATATCTTTGGATTCAGGATAGATATAAAGCGTCGTCGGGTTGCCCTCTACCAGCGCCAAAATCTCTTCCGAGGCGGATTCCGACCAGGTGGTGCAGCCGTTGCTGCGCCCACCCGTATAGTTCACAAGCCGTCCATAAGGGACATAGCCGTCATCATCAGCATGAGAGCTTGTGGGGTTCTTGAACCGACATTGCCATTTCAGGAAAACGGCAGGATGGCCACCAATGGCCCTTTCACGCGCATTGCTGGTTTCGCCTTCGCCATCGAACAACAGAAACGTGCGATAGAACGGCTTGGTCTGGCCGGACTGGCTGTAAAACCCTTTGAAGGACGTTCGGGTTTCGGCGGTGACATAGGCCCCGCCCGCCGTCAGCTTTGATCCTTCGGCATTGCTGAAATTCTTTGCGCATTGCCGCCCGTTTGCGAAATTGGCGCGTTGCAGTTTTCGCCCATTGCCATACCCGGATGAAACGGCGCGGAATGTCCGCTGAGATTCACAGATGACATAGAACCTGCGTCCGGGGCTGCCGTTGCGGGCGGTACTGGGGCGGGTCGCGTCTTTGGCAAGATAACAGGGGTTGCTGACCTTACCCTGCCGGGTTTTCTGCTGATACAGCGCCCGCGCCCTTTCCAGCACGACAGGCGCGATCTGGCCGTCGCCCGTTCCCACATGCTTTTGCAGCCAGGCGGGGATATCCGATGACAGGGCAGTGGCCCGTTCGGGCAAGGCCGCCGCCGACGCGGCAAGGGTCATGATGGTGACTGCAAGACGGATCGATTTCGGTCGCAACTGGAAATCTCCTGCCAGAATGTCCTCAGTTCCAATCTATCACAACTTGCAGGGGTTTGGGGGCACGGCAGACACTTAAGACTGCTGCCTGTTGCCACAAATCCTAGGTTTCTTGCGCGTGGCCCTTCAGCCGGATCACCAACGGCAGCATGGCCGCGACCAGCACGGCCGCAAACAGAAACGGTGCGCCCGGGAAATAGATGCCGTCATTGTCCACAGACGCATGAAAAATCCCGGTCAGCGCAAGCGGAGACAAAACCGCCGCGACCGAGGACAAAGACGCGATGACACCCTGCACCACACCCTGCCGATCCTCATCCGTCTGGTTCGACGCCATTGCCGTCATCAGGGGTGGAACCATGTCAGACAGCGCGGCGAGCAGAAGAAAGACGATCAAGGCAGCAATTGACCCGGTGAAGCCAAACCCGACCATACCGATCAGCGCCGAAACTATGCCCAGCATCAATGTGCGGTAATCCCCGATCCACCGGATGAAGATCGGCATCAACCCGCCCTGAACAAACGCCAGCAGCACGCCATAGCCGGCCAGCGACAATCCGATATAAAGGGTTGGCCAGTCGAACACTTCGCGCGTCCAGAAGGCCCAGAGGGTCGGGTAGACCATGTTCGCAAACTCAAAGATGAAGATGCACAAAAGCGGAACCGCAAGCCCCGGCAGGCGGAAGGCGTCAAAGATCGACTTGAACGGGTTCAGATCACTTTTGCCAAACGGGCGGCGTTTGTCCGGTGTCAGGCTCTCGGGCAGTACAAATACGCCGAACAAGGCGTTGCCTGCCGACAATGCGGCGGCGATCCAGAACGGCGCGGCTATGCTGATTTCCGCCGCGATGCCGCCAATGGCGGGGCCTAGGACAAATCCAATCCCGAAGGCCGCGCCGATCAGGCCAAAGTTCGCTGCCTTTTCCTCGGGGGTTGAGATATCCGCGAGATAGGCGGTTGCGGTGATATAGGTCGCCCCGGCCAGACCCGCGAGCGTTCGCCCCAGCAAAAGCAGCCAGAAACTGCTCGCTAAAGCCATGATGACATAATCAATGGCCAGCATGGCAAGGGCCGCGATCAGTATCGGCCTGCGGCCAACCGCATCCGAGATGCTGCCAACAACAGGACCGCACAGGAACAAAGCCCCTGCATAGGCCGCCATCAGCAGCCCGCCCCAGAACGCCCCTTGCCCCGTATCGCCTGCGCCGACCCGGTCCATCAGATCCGGCATGATGGGAAACACGATACCGATGCCGATGGCGTCAATCATCAGGGTAATGAGTATGAAAAGAATGGCTCGGTTCTGAAACATAATACCCTGTCGAACAAAAGGGGTGATACTGCGCCAGACAGAGTTAGCCGCTTTAGTTCCCCTGCAACAAGGTCACGATGATCGCGGGCCAGCCTGCTTTAGCTGAAGGCGTGGCGAGTCTGGGATCAAACCAGGGTCACCGCCTGGGTTGATTTGGCCCGCGCCACCTGCCTAAGGTCGGCGAAACCAAACGAAACCCCAGAACAGGCCCCCATGAAGCTGGAATTTCACCATATCAATTTTGTGTCCGAAGATGTCGGGCGGCTGCACCGGTTCTATACTGAAACGCTCGGGCTGGACGATATTCCGATCGAGAACTTCCCCCGATCTGCCGAGTCGGATGATCGCGGCTATAGCGGCCAGATCCGGTTTGCCACCGACGGGCATATGCAGATGCATCTGGCCGAACGGGATCTTGGCGTTGCGTTCAAACACGGGGAATCCATCAATCCGGTCGAGCGTGGCCATATCGCTTTCCGCACCGATGACATCGCGGCCTTCAAGGCGATGCTGGATGAAAAGGGCATCCCATATTCAGACTATGGCACCGCCTTTGCCAAGGAATGGCATCAGGTCTTTTTCCTTGATCCCGAAGGCAATGTGATCGAGGTCCATCAGGCCGTTTGACCCCGTCACAGGATCGGCAACGGCCCGCGTGTCTTGTTTTGCCGCAGAACGAAGTTGCTGCGGGTGTCCCGAACCAGACCTGATTTTAGCAGCCGTTTCATGATGAACACTTCAAGGTCCTCGGGGGTTCGGGCATAGACCTTCAGAATGAAATCATGATCCCCGGTGATCGAGGCGCATTCGACAATCTGCGGTTCGGTTTCCACCAGTCGCAGGAAATCGGCGATGCTGTTCTCCTGATGATCCCGCAGCGCCACATGGACATAGGCAATAGCATTCAGTCCCACGGCTTTGGCGGTGACCTGCGCGCGATAGCCCGAGACGACGCCCGACGCCTCAAGGTCGCGAACGCGCCGCCAGCATTGTGAGGCCGACAGCCCCGTTTGCTCGGCCAGTTCCTGCATCGACAGACGACCGCTGGATTGCAGGACACGCAGAATGGCTATGTCTGACTGGTGAAGCATATGGTTCGATATTCCACAGTTGGCGAAACATTACGGTCAAAATAGATCATCCGAACGTCCGCACCAAATCAAATATCGCACTACTTTGGGCGTATTCTGTCAGACAGGAGGACGCGCCCATGCCCAAATCGACAAAATACACCGCCAAGCACGCCGATGATCGCGGCCATATCGACTACACCGATCAGGAAAACGCGGTGTGGGCTGATCTTTACGCTGCACAGGAAGACAATGTTCAGCGCTACATGGCGCGCGAGTATCTGGACGGGCTGGTCCGGCTTGACCTGCCAAAGACGCGCGTGCCGTCTTGCGCCGATATCTCTGAGCGATTACTGGACCTGACCGGGTGGCGCGTCCAACCGGTTCCGGCGCTGATCGGGTTCAAGACCTTCTTTGGTATGCTGGCCGAGCGTGTTTTTCCGGCGGCCTCATTCATCCGAAGCCGCGAGGATTTCGACTACATCGAAGAGCCCGACATTTTCCACGAAATCTTCGGGCATACCCCTTTGCTCAGCGATCCTCGCTTTGCTGCATTCAGCCATGCGATTGGGCGGGCGGGCGTCCGGGCCGATGCGGCGGATTATGCCTGGCTGATCCGGCTGTATTGGTTCTCGATCGAGTTTGGACTGCGTCGTCAGGACGGTCAGATCAAGGCGCTGGGCTCGGGTCTTGCGTCCTCGCCGACCGAACTGGTCTATGCCGTGACCAGTGATATCCCGGATCGTGACCCATTCGACGTTCTGACCATTCTGCGCACGCCGTACCGGATCGACATGCACCAGATGGGGTATTTCGTGCTGGACGATCCCGAGGATCTGTTTGCGGCGGCCGAACGCGACCTGCTGGCCGATGTGCGGCACGCGCGGCGCTTGGGTCTGTTGCCAAACAAGTTCCCCGAAAAGGTCACCGCAGCCGAGTAGAACGCCTAGCCGAGGCTCTTGTACATATAGGTCGTCGGTTCGAACACCGGCTCGAACGGGTTGCGGCAGTAATTGGGGATTTCTCCGGCAATCTGGAAGCCGATGTTTTGGTACAGGATACGAGAGGGATCGCTGCTGCGTGTATCCAGCACCAGCATGGTCCGGCCCAGCTCTGACGCCCTGTCTGTCAGGGATTTCATCAAGGCTCGCCCCAATCCACGCCGTCTGGCGTCGGGATGGACCAGCAGTTTGGCGACGTCCGCGCGATGTGGTTGATTGGGCATCACGGCGGGGATCAGTTGCACGGTGCCCAAAATCCGCCCGTCGCCATAGGCCACAAACAGGTCCAGCGTACCGGCGCGCAGGTCCGGTCGCACGCGGTTCTGCCAATAGGCCCGCGCATCCTTTTTCGAAAACGGAAGAATGAACCCGATGCTGGCGCCCGTATGAACACAGGCGTGCAGGATGTCGGCCAGATCATCATGGGCATCGTCAAAATAGGCGTCCGTCAATCGCGTGATCATATCAGCACCAGAATGTATCGCGCGCCCCGCGTTGCACCGGTTTCAAACCGGGTTGGCCCGCACAGGTGATAGCGCAGGCAGTCGCCACCGCTGAGCGTATGGGGCGTTCCGTCCACGGTGATCGTCAGACCACCGTCCAACATGATCAGGTGATGCTCTTGCCCCGGTTTCGGAGGCGTCTCGTATCCAATCACCGTGTTGCGCGGTAAGTGGCATTCCAGAACTTCTCCGGTCAGGCCCGTCGAGGGCGGTGAGACGGACCTGCGGGTAAATCCGGTCTCGGGATCGCTCCATTCCGTTTGCCGCTCATAGGGGACCTTGGGGTCAAAGCTGTCCTCGACCATCATCAAAAGGCGGGACATCGGCAACCCGTAAGCGGCGCAGAGGCGGCCCAGGTTTTCGGCGGTTGGGCTGACCTCACCCTTTTCCATGCGCGACAGAGTGGCCCGGCTGATGCCGCTTTGATCTGCCAATTGGTCCAGCGACCAGTTGTGGCTTTGGCGCAGTTCACTCAGGCGTGAGGCGAGGCGGTCTGAAAGAGTATCTAACATAGTCCATATTTGAGAAAAATTCACTAATATGGGAATATCGCTTAAAATTAAATTGTTTGCAAATGAAAAAGGGGCGCAGAATCCTCTGCACCCCTTCACTTTTCCAAGTTGGCCGGTTGTTACTTCCAGCCAACCTCGTTGAAGATTTTCTGCGCTTCGGGCAGATTCTGCGCGACTTCGGACAGGTTGATCTCATCCGCTTTGAACTCACCCAGCGACTTGACCGACTCGGCCAATTCGACGCCTGCGACCGTCGGATACTCGTCATTGCCTGCCGAGAAATACTGCTGCGCCTGATCGCTGGAGAGGTATTCAAGGAACTTGATGGCGTTCTCTTTGTTGGGCGCATTTGCGGCAACGCCACCGCCCGACAGGTTCATATGCGCGCCATAGCCGTCCTGGTTCGGGAAGACCCAGCCGATGGAGTCCCGTTCGGCGGACAGGCCCTTGACCTCCTTGCGGATCGAGCGGGCGAAGTAATAGGTGTTCGACACGGCGATGTCGCATTCACCCGAAACCAGACCGCGCAGCTGGTCGGTGTCGCCGCCCTGCGGGTCACGGGCCATGTTGGCAACAATTCCTTCGGCCCAGCTTTTGGCTGCATCCGCGCCTTCATGCGTGATGATCGAAGCCAGCAGCGTCTGGTTGTAAACATTGGTCGACGAGCGGATGCAGATCAGGCCTTCATATTCGGGCTTGGCCAGATCGGCATAGGTGGCCGGCGGGGTGGCGACATTGTCTTTGTTGTAAAAGATGATCCGGCCGCGCTGCGAGAATCCGAACCACTGGTTGTCGCTGTCCTGAAGATTTGCAGGGATACGCTCTTCCAGCACGGCGCTGTCGATTGATTGCAGAACACCTGCGTTCTTGGCGCGGGCCAGACGCGACGTGTCAACGGTCAGCATTACATCCGCGGGCGAGTTCGCCCCTTCGGCTTCCATACGGGCGATCAGCTCGTCGGCTTTGCCTTCGATGCGGTTGATCTTGATTCCGGTTGCCTCTTCAAAGTCGGAATACAGGCGTTCGTCGGTGTCATAGTGGCGCGACGAGTAAAGGTTCAGCTCGCCTTCGGCAATTGCAGATGTGGCGATCAAAGCCATCAGGCCAGCCGCGATGCATGTCGTGGATTTCAACATGGTGTCTCCAAACGTTGCAGATTCTTCCGGGTGGTTCCCGAGTGATTTAGTCAATTACCAAATTGCGAGTCGTTTGCAAGCAAATCTGACAGAAATAGTCGATAATTTGTTCAGATTTGAATCGCGCGCCCGATCCGTTACATTCAGACCATGTCCAAAGTGGTGTCGAACAAGACAGTATTGCCAGCAGGTGGCGGCGCATTTTCGCTTCCATCCCTGTCGGTCGGCATCTTTCTGAACGATCAGCCAACTCACCGTTTTGCCCACGGCACGTCCATTGCAACGCACCTGCCCCTGCGCAAGAATCAGGGCTGGATCCTTCCGGCTGGCAGCGATGGGGTGTGCGAGTTTGACGAGGATCTGGAATTTGTCATGGTCAGTCTGGACAACGCGATCCTGACCGAATTTGATCTGAGCCGTGATTTTGAGTTCCAGCCCATCGTGGGCGATATTGATCCGCTGCTGACGAACCTGAGCCTGACGGCAAGCGCTTCTTTGGGTGGCGGTCTGTTATACCGCGAGACCATTCAAAGGGCACTGGTCGCGCAGATCGTCGAAACTGTCCGACCTGCCCCGGATTGGCATCTCGACATAGAAGATGCCCGGCTGCGCAAAGTGCTGGACTATATTCAGGACAATCTGAGCCAGGACCTGTCGCTGTCGGCGATGGCCGATCTTGCCGCGATGAGCGGGGCGCATTTTTCCAAGGCTTTCAAGCTTGAGGTCGGGGTTGCACCCCTTCAATATGTGATCGCGGCCCGGCTGGATCGCGCATCTGTTTTGTTGCGCACGTCAAAGCTGACCGTGGCCGAGATCGCCTGGCGCGTCGGCTATCAGGATGTCAGTCGGTTTGGGCAGCATTTCAAACGCAAGTTCGGCGCAACACCCGCCAAGTTCCGGGCGGGATGACCCGCCCGAACTGGTGGAGTGTGCTGGTTACTGGCTCGCCCGCTCTGCTGCGATGCTGACCAACCCTCGATCCCCGGTTTCCCAAAGTGCGGTCATGGTCAGGGATGTGACGCGCCAGCGGTCGCCGGACTGAACCAACGCGTAAGAGTATCGGCCACCCAATGTCCAAAGACCGTCATCAATGCGGTGGGTCGCTGTGAAATCGGCCTCGGCGGTGGCGGTGTTGCCATTGACCGAGGTCACGGTTTCATTCGTCACCATGTGATGCGTGCTGTCGAAACCGGGCAGGAAGCCGGACCATGCCGCAATCAACGCGTCAGCCGTTTGCGTGGCAGGATCGCCGCCCCAAAGGCTGGTGTAGTCGGTTGTGACCGTGTCGGCAAAAGCGCTGCGCACGCGGTCCCAATCGTGCCGGTCGGCCCCGGCGGCGATGTCCGTGATCGATCGGTTGATCTGGGCCTGGTCAGCGAAAGCGATGGTTCCGGCCAAGGTGGCAATCGCAGCTGTAGAGATCAGTGTTTTCACCATTATCGTGGCTCCTGTTTTCTCGGGTTGTATGAAAGCGGAGGCTTGGGATTCATCGGTCTGATTGCTCGGCCAAACGTCCGGGCAGAGGCGCGAGCGGATACTGGGCCCAAAAGAACGCATTGGCCGTATCCTGATCGCCGGACAGGTTCGTCGCTTCGACGATCTTGCCGTTCTCGATGCGGTAGACCAGCGCCCAGATCGTATCGACATTTGCCACGCCATCGACATTCGACCATCCGCGATGAATATCGACGACATGAGTTTCATCCGCACCGAAGTAGATCGGTTCAGCCTGAAACCCGGCCGATCCAAGCTGTTCGAAGAACGCCAGAACCTCGGCGCGGCCCTGTTTGGTGCCGCTTAGGGGATGGCGGCCGGGGATGTGCCACCGCACATCCTCGTCCATCACGGCAGCAATCGCTTCAAGGTCGTTTGCCCCATAGGCGGCAAAGAAATCCTGAACGGTTTTGATGTTCTCTTCCGGTGTTGCGGCCATTGCCAAGCCTCCGATCAGTAGGGCAGTTGAGGTCACAAGGGATGCAAGCAAGGGCTTCATCCTTGCTCTCCACGAAAATGCTCGGCCATGGCGTCTGCGGCCCGCGTGACGTCTTCGGGATTGTCGTAGAAATCGAACTGGGTCACGTCTTCGAGCCACTGCATGGTCGCGTCCCCGGCAAACCCGCCAAGAAAACTGCGGACGCCCTGCGGGATTGCGGCGCTTTCCGAATGGACGATGGCCAGTGGTTTATCCAGACGCTGCGGGTTGTCTGCGGGGTAGTATGTCAGCCAGCCTTCCCAGCCTGCAGTGTTCCACTGATTGTCATATTCCGGGATCGCGCCTCGGTCGGCTTCGTAATAGTAGCCGCCGATCGGCATAAGCACGCCCTCAGCCCCTTCCGGACCTGCCGCCGGGATGATCTGACCGCTTGATGCTTTGGCGGCGCGGGACATCTCAATCAAACCGGCCACACCGTCAGCGCCGCCATAAACGGTCTCGACGATTTCGCCGTTTTGCAACCAGGGGGCAACGAGGCCAACCCGCTGCACCAGATCATTCCCGGCGGATGCGTCGACCATGTACCCGGCTGAGGCACAGATCCCCAGACCGTTGATCCGAGAGGCATCGACTTCGGGCAGTGTCGCCAGAACTTCAAACGCCTTGGCAATATCCGAAGTCTTTGCCTGTGGGCTTTCGACAAACCGGACGCCTTCGGGCAGGTCACCGGATTTGCCCCAACCACGGAAGTCGAAGGTAAAGGCAGCAAAGCCGCGCGCGACCATCTGGCGGGCGTAATTCGCAGGCATCTGTTCCTGCACTGATGTCCAAGCGCCCGTGACAACAACGGCGGGCAGGGGCGTGCCGTCATATCCTTCGGGCAGGTAGAGGGTGCCCGACATCTCGGCCCCTTCGTTTTCGAAGGTAACAGCCCGTTTTTCGATATCGGCCATTGCGGTTGACGCCATCAGGGCGGCGGCAGTTGTAAGTGAGGCGCGTTTCATAACTCTCTCCATCTGTGATGTGGTCTTCGGCAGCCAAGATGATGGTTCTGGGCCGGTTTGAGAGGCGCGATTTCTGGGATTCACTATGCGAATCCTGTCAAATGCACCCGACATTGCCGGTCAGGGCGCGGGCACCATATGTTGAGGCGAATGGCAGAGCGGGAAGGCGACCTATGCAAGACAAGAACGATCTGATCATCTGGCTGATTTCGCAGGGTCGGATGCTGGGTGACGAAACGCGGATCGTGTCGCAATACTGCGCAGGCTTACAGGAACTGGGCGTGCCTTTGTCGCGGGTTCGGATCGGTCAGAACTACTCCAACCCGCTGATCAGCGCGTGGGGCATCATCTGGACGCCGGAAGGGTCTCGGAAATACACGGTTCCAATCACGATTCGGGTCTCAAGCGCGTGGCATGGCAGTCCGTTTCAGGCGGTTGTGACTTCGCGCCAACCCCTGCGCAAGCGGCTGCTGGGTCTGGACCTTTCGGCAGAGCATGAGGTGTATTCCGAACTGCGCGATGCCGGTGCCACTGATTTCCTCGCCATGCCGCTGGAATATGGTGACGGTTCGGTTCAGGGGTCCAGTTTCAGCACGGATCACCCGGATGGCTTTTCGGACGCGCAGGTGCAAATCATCGAAGCCACCCGCCACGCATTGTCTTCGGCGCTGGAACCGATTGCGATGCGCGAGTCGCAGAAAAGCCTGCTGCAAACCTATCTGGGCGAAGGCCCGGCGCTTGAGATTGGCAACGGCAATATCAAACGGGGCGAGCACAAGTCGGTCTCTGCCGCGATCCTGTTTGCGGATTTGCGCGGGTTCACGGCGAAATCCGAGGTCTGGCCCGAAGAGAAACTGCTGACCATCATGGGTGATTATTTCGAGATGGTTGTGGGCCCGATTCGGGACCATGGCGGTGACGTGCTGAAATTCATGGGCGACGGTGTTCTGGCTTTTTTTCCGGCAGAGCCTGATGCGGAAACCGCTTGCCAGTCAGCAGTGTTCGCAACGGCCGAGGCCTTGTCCCGGCTTGCGGCGTATAATCAGGACGCCCAAGCCGCAGGTGCCGAACAGATCGAGTTTGTCGTCGGCCTCGACTATGGCCCCGTGACATTCGGAAATATCGGCAGTCCGGACCGCTTGGACTTTACCGTGGTGGGGTCAGCCGTGAATGTCGCCAGCCGGGTTCAGGGGCTGTGCAAGGACCTGGGTGAGCAGATGCTGATGACCAAGGATGTGCAGCGCCATCTGAACAGGGAAACAGAATCGGTGGGCTGCCATCAACTCAAAGGGCTTGGCGAGGCGATCGAAGTGTTTCGGACCAACCCTGCTACCTGACAGGCTGCGCACAAAAAAACCGCGCTTTACAGCGCGGTTCTTTCGAATTGGGTATGTGCAGTTCTTAGCCCTGGCGAGCTTTGAACTTGCGCTGCGTCTTGTTGATCACGTAGACGCGGCCTTTGCGACGCACAACCCGGCAGTCGCGGTGCCGGTTCTTGAGCGAGCGGAGCGAGTTCTTGACCTTCATGGGTCTGTCTCCAATCTGCGGCGCCTTCATCAAAGACGTGGCCAGCGCCTGGGTTAGTCGGGTGTCCCGGAAGCCCGGAACAGTGAAACGATGGTGGGCGGTACAAGGATCGAACTTGTGACCCCTTCGATGTCAACGAAGTGCTCTACCGCTGAGCTAACCGCCCACTTTCCCTTTGCGTGCCCTGCCCCATAACGAAATGGGGCGCGGATCACCGCGCCGGTAGCGGGGTCTATAAAAGGAGTCGTTCAGGGGTTCAAGGGGTTTGGAAGAACAATTTTCCGGTCTATGTTGAGTGCGAACACGGAGAGATCATGCCGAACGCAGCCTTCATACTGGATATGCCCGAGAATCGCACCTCATGCGCCGTGTTTTCGTCGCCCCATAGCGGGCGGGACTATCCCGAGGCATTGCTGAAACGGTCTGTTCTGAACCCAAACGTGATTCGATCCTCGGAAGATGCTTTTGTGGATCAACTGTTTGCCTCAGCGTCAGAGTTCGGCGCGCCCCTGATCAAGGCGGCCATGCCGCGCGCCTATCTGGACCTCAACCGCAGCGCGGATGAGCTTGATCCGGCGCTGATCAGCGGTGCGCGCAGGCAGGGGCACAACCCCCGCGTTGCCTCGGGGCTTGGGGTGATTCCCCGCGTGGTGGCCAATGGCCGGGCGATTTATCGCGGCAAGTTGACCATGGATGAGGCGCGTCTGCGCATCGACACCTATTGGCGGCCCTACCATACGCGGCTGAAATCGCTGCTGGCCGAGTCGCATGAAAAATTCGGGCAGGCGATTCTGATCGATTGCCACTCAATGCCGCATGAGGCGGTTGCCATGGCCAGCACCTCGCGCAGCCAGCGGCCCGAGATTGTTCTGGGCGACCGGTTTGGTGCGTCGGCGTCCACCGAGATTGTAGACCGCATCGAAGCCGCCTTTGCGGCGGCGGGGCTGACGGTTGCGCGCAACGCGCCCTTTGCCGGGGCTTATGTCACGCAAACCTACGGGCGGCCCGGTCGCCAGCAACACGCGATTCAGATCGAGATCGACCGCGCGCTGTATATGGATGAAGAAAAGATCGCCCCGAATGCGAACTTCATGCCTTTCTCAAGGCTGTTACGTCAGGTGATCGCCGAGATCGCCAGCATCGGCGCGCAGCCTCAGCGTCTGGCGGCGGAATAGGGCCTAGCGCAAGGCGCGCCCCTTCACGATGGCATCTGCGCCGAACCGTTCCCGGATTTTGTCGGTCGCACGCTCGGCCTGAGACCGGCGTCCGGCGTCAGGGTCCAGCAAATCCCCTAATATGTCGGCCTGATCCGCTGAACACAGATCGGACAAGCCACAGCCCAGCAGCCGATAGGGGCCCTGATCGCCCACCTGATCGAACAGGCCACGCGCGGTGCGATAGATTCGGTCGGCAATCTGGGTCGGATCGCGCAGCGAAACCCGCCGGGTGATGATCTTGTGATTGGCCTTCTTCAGCTTCAAGGTGACAACCCGCCCGGCCAGATCCTTGGCCTTGGCCCGGTCGGACACTTTCAACGCCATGCGCCAGATGTGACCGTCCAGAATGTCGGTGCTGGCGGTATCTTCGAAAAAGGTGGTCTCATTGCTGATCGATTTCATCGGCTCATGCGCTGACACGCGCCGCTTGTCCTGACCACGCGCCAGATGCCACAGGCGATAACCCATCGAGCCGAACCGCGCCGTCAGCGCCTCCTGATCCCAGCGCAGCAGGTCGGAGAAGGTGCGAATGCCCGCCCGTTCCAGCGACTCCTGTGCCGCCGGGCCAATGCCCCAGATCAGACGCACGGGCTTGTCATGCAGGAACTCTGCCGTCTCGTCCTTGCCGATCACCGAAAACCCGCGCGGTTTGTCGAGGTCCGAGGCTACCTTGGCCAGAAACTTGTTATGGCTCAGCCCGATCGAGCCGGTCAGGCCCAGTTCATCCTTCATGCGCTTGACCAGACGTGCCAGCATGACCGCAGGTGGCGCGCCGTGCAGACGTTCGGTGCCGGACAAGTCCATAAACGCCTCATCCAGTGACAAGGGTTCCACCACCGGCGTCAGTTCATCCATCATCGCGCGAATCTCGCGCGAGACCTCGACATAGACCGACATGCGGGGCTTAATCACCACCGCCTCGGGGCAAAGCTGTAGCGCCTTGAACATCGGCATGGCCGAGCGCACGCCCCTGATGCGCGCCACATAACAGGCCGTCGACACCACGCCCCGTTTCCCACCGCCGATAATCACAGGCTTGTCCGCCAAATCCGGATTGTCGCGCTTTTCGACCGAGGCGTAGAAGGCATCGCAATCCATATGCGCGATGGACAGGTCGAACAGTTCGGGATGTGACTTGACCCGAGGGCTGCCACAGGTCGGGCAGCGCCGTTCGTCGGTGACTGTGGTCAGGCAATCTCGGCAAAGACCAGGCATGCGCGTCCTCGGGCATTCCGCGAGTGGGTTGGGCACCCCTTATACCACCGATAAGGGGGGATCAAAGGTCCGACAATCTGTGTCTGATCTCAAAAGAAGACCCCCCGCGCGTCAGCGGGGGGAGGTAACGAACCTCAGGAAGACACGGTTCGTTGGGGAGTGTTTCATCCCCAAGACTCGCCGATATCTCTATATTTAGATAGGTTCCAAGCCCCAGACCCTAAACTTGCGCGTTTTCTGTGTATTTTCGGGCACAGCTTGTTTCAGCGGTTTTAGGGGTCAAAAATGACCTAAGGTCAAGTTAATCAAGACATTTGTTAACGCATTCAGGGTTTGATTCCCGAAACCGTTCAGTGCCGTGTCAAAGAGTTTAATTCGCTCAGAACGGCCTCGGCCGCCGCTTTCGGATCGTCCGCCTGATAGATCGGACGGCCCACCACGATGTGATCTGCCCCGTCGCCGATGGCGCTGGCCGGGGTCGCGACGCGTTTCTGATCGCCCAATGCGGCCCCGGCAGGACGCACGCCCGGCGTAACGATCAGCCGACCTTCGGCCTGGGGCAGGGCGCGGATCAGGGCGGCCTCTTGCGGGCTGGCGATAACGCCGTCGGCCCCGGCCTCCAGCGCCTTGGCCGCACGTTCGACGACCAATTCCTGCACGTCGCCTTCTTTCAGCAGGCTGGCATCCAGATCGTCGCGGTTCAGCGAGGTCAGGATGGTCACCGCAAGGATTTTCAGGTCCTTGCCCGAGGCCCCCTCTTTCGCGGCGCGCACCACATGCGGGTCGCCATGGACAGTCAGGAAATCGAGATCGAACTGCGCCAGCCCCCGCACGGCGTTTTCGACCGTGTTGCCGATGTCGAACAGCTTCATGTCCAGAAAGATGCGCTTGCCGTGATCCTGTTTCAGCTCATTGGCCAACGCCAGCCCACCGCCGGTCAGCATCCCCAACCCGATCTTGTAGAACGAAACGCTGTCGCCAAGCCGCTCGGCCATGGCCAGCCCCTGCAGGGCGTTCGGAACATCAAGGGCTACGATCAGGCGGTCATCGGACATTGGGGCGCTCCTGTTTTTTGGCAAACGTCTGCGTCCTAACGGGTTCGGACCGTCCTGTCCATGCGCGATAGCTGTCAGGGGCGGATGTGTTCTGTGCTAGAGTGACCGGATTGAACGTAAATAACGAAAACAAAGGGACGTGAAATGAAGAAACTGCTGTTGCTGGGCGTGGTTTTGACAATAGCCGCCTGCGAAGACCCTACGCCTGACGCGCCGGAAACAGGGGCTGCACCGGCCCCGACGAATGATGATTTGCGTCTGGTACGCGGCTACCGGTCCGAGGATGATTGGTGCCAGCTGACCGGAGAAACGGCCTTTACTGGCAATTTCCTTGATCACACCGCCGATCTTGTTTCCTGCCCGACAGGCAGCGATGCGGCGCAGTCTTTGGTCGATGATCTGGGCGCTGTCCAGGTGGCCGAGACCGGAGGCTACACGGTCTACACGATCCAGCGCGAATAGTGTGGGAATCTGCGCTCTAGCCTCTTGAACCGGCAAAGATATTTCCCAAATTGAATGCGAGGCCCAGACCGACGCGTGCCGCCAAGCGGGCGTATCAAAACGGGGCGCTTGGAAAAGGAGAATAGCAATGGACTTGAACAAGTTCACCGAGCGGGCACGGGGATTCGTGCAGGCCGCGCAAACGATTGCGCTGCGCGAGGGGCACCAGAGGCTGGAGCCCACACATATACTCAAGGCATTGATGGATGACGATCAGGGGCTGGCCAGCAACCTGATCACCCGCGCAGGCGGCGCGCCGAACCGCGTGGTCGAGGCGCTGGATGCCGCGATGGGGAAAATTCCCAAGGTCAGCGGCGACGCGAGCCAGATTTACATGGACGGCCAGACCGCCAAGGTTCTGGACGAGGCCGCCAAGATTGCCACCAAGGCGGGTGACAGCTTTGTGCCGGTCGAACGCGTGTTGATGGCGCTGTGCATGGTGAAATCCAAAGCCAAGGAGGCGTTGGAGGCCGGGGCCGTATCTGCCCAGAAACTGAACGAAGCGATCAACGACATCCGCAAGGGCCGCACCGCTGACACTGCGTCGGCGGAAGAGGGCTATGACGCACTCAAGAAATATGCGCGCGACCTGACTGAGGCGGCGGCTGAGGGCAAGATTGACCCGATCATCGGGCGGGATGAGGAAATCCGCCGCTCGATGCAGGTTCTGTCGCGCCGCACCAAGAACAATCCGGTTCTGATCGGGGAACCCGGCGTCGGTAAAACCGCGATTGCCGAGGGCATGGCCCTGCGCATCGTCAACGGCGACGTTCCGGAATCGCTGAAAGACAAAAAGCTACTCGCACTCGACATGGGCGCGCTGATTGCTGGTGCGAAATACCGTGGTGAGTTCGAAGAACGCCTCAAGGCGGTTCTGACGGAAGTGACCGAGGCTGCCGGTGAGATCATCCTGTTCATTGATGAGATGCACACGCTGGTCGGTGCCGGTAAATCCGACGGCGCGATGGATGCCGCGAACCTGATCAAGCCAGCGCTTGCCCGTGGTGAGTTGCACTGTATCGGCGCGACCACGT
Organism: Ruegeria sp. AD6; assembly: GCF_056542325.1. Classification (NCBI taxonomy): domain Bacteria; kingdom Pseudomonadati; phylum Pseudomonadota; class Alphaproteobacteria; order Rhodobacterales; family Roseobacteraceae; genus Ruegeria; species Ruegeria sp. AD6. Next base: position 20,890 of record NZ_JBQFZQ010000018.1, read on the forward strand.
TGGATGAATACCGCAAATACGTCGAAAAAGACGCGGCCCTTGCGCGCCGGTTCCAGCCTGTGATGGTCACCGAGCCGACGGTCGAAGACACGATCAGCATCCTTCGTGGTATCAAGGAAAAATACGAGCTGCACCATGGCGTGCGCATCTCGGACTCGGCACTGGTCTCGGCGGCGACCCTGTCGCATCGCTATATCACCGACCGGTTCTTGCCCGACAAAGCCATCGATCTTGTTGATGAGGCCGCGTCGCGCCTGCGGATGGAGGTGGACTCCAAGCCCGAGGAGTTGGATCAACTCGACCGCCAGATCCTGCAGATGCAGATCGAGGAAGAAGCGCTGAAGCTTGAGGATGATGCGGCCTCCAAGGATCGTCTGGAAACCTTGCAAAAGGATCTGGCCGATCTGCAGGAGAAATCCGCCGAGATGACTGCTCAGTGGCAGGCCGAGCGCGACAAGCTTGCGGGTGCGCGGGATCTGAAAGAACAGCTCGACAAGGCGCGCGCCGATCTTGAGATTGCAAAGCGCGAAGGCAATCTGGCAAAGGCGGGGGAACTGTCCTACGGCATCATCCCCGAGCTTGAGAAACAGCTGACCGAGGCCGAGAACGCCGAAAGCAACGCCATGATGGCCGAGGAAACGGTGCGCCCGGAACAGATAGCCTCCGTGGTCGAACGCTGGACGGGTATTCCGACCGCCAAAATGCTGGAAGGTGAGCGTGAGAAGCTGCTGCGGATGGAAGACGATCTGCATTCCCGCGTGATCGGTCAGGATGCGGCGGTGACTGCTGTCGCCAACGCCGTGCGTCGCGCGCGGGCTGGTCTAAATGATGAGAACCGCCCGCTGGGCTCGTTCCTATTCCTCGGGCCGACCGGCGTGGGTAAGACCGAACTGACCAAGGCCGTTGCGAATTTCCTGTTTGACGACGACAACGCGATGGTGCGCATCGATATGTCCGAGTTCATGGAGAAACACGCGGTTGCCCGTCTGATCGGTGCCCCTCCGGGCTATGTCGGCTATGATGAGGGCGGCGTGCTGACCGAAGCCGTGCGGCGCAGGCCCTATCAGGTTGTGCTGTTTGACGAGGTCGAAAAAGCGCACCCGGATGTGTTCAACGTGCTGTTGCAGGTTCTGGACGATGGCGTGCTAACCGATGGTCAGGGCCGCACCGTGGACTTCAAGCAGACGCTGATCATCCTGACGTCGAACCTTGGCTCTCAGGCGCTGAGCCAACTGCCCGAAGGGGCCGACAGTGCGCAGGCGCGACGCGATGTGATGGATGCGGTCCGGGCGCATTTCCGGCCCGAGTTCCTGAACCGTCTGGACGAGACCATCATCTTCGACCGGCTCAAGCGGGCCGACATGGATGGCATCGTCGATATCCAGATGGCACGCCTGCAGAAACGTCTGGCGGCACGGAAGATCGAACTGGCGCTGGATGATGGGGCCAAGGAATGGCTGGCGAATGAAGGCTATGACCCGGTCTTTGGCGCCCGCCCGCTGAAACGCGTGATCCAGCGCGCCCTGCAGAACCCGCTGGCCGAGGCCTTGCTGGCCGGTGAGATCAAGGACGGCGAGACCGTTCCGGTCACCGCAGGGTCGGACGGGCTGATCATCGGCGACAGGCTGGGCACGTCAGATCGCCCGCGCCCGAATGATGCCGTGGTGCATTGATCCAACAGAAACCAGAAGACCCGCCCTATCGGCGGGTCTTTTTCTTCGGAACTAGCCTCTGCGACGCACCAGTATTCCACGGCTTGTCCGGGATGGTGGGCCCGCAGGGAAAGCGTATTCGCGTTCGCATTCAAATCCTGCCTGGTCCAAAAGCCCTAGTATCTCATCCCTGCCGAACGTGCGGTGCCGCCATTGCAGCCAGATGATCGCATTGCACCAATGCGGCTTTGATACCACAAGATACAACCGACCGCGGGGGTGCAGAAGATCGCGTATGTGTTCAAGCGCGCGCATGGGGTCCGGGCAGTGTTCGATCACATGCGCCGCCAGCGCCACATCTGCAGGTTCAAGATCGACGGAACCGAGCAGCCCTTGTGCAATATTTGGCTCAACACCCCTTACGCGCAGTGCATTTTGGCCTTGCGCCAGCATGATGGGGCTTGGCTCAAGCAGCGTCATGTTTCCGGGCGGTCCATGAATGGCAACCCAGGCCTCTGCGAATGATGCGGTTCCGGCACCGACATCGACAACGCGCGCCTCATGCTGCGGTGTGCGTTGGCCTGCCGAAAGAAATCCCAGATACGCGTCATAGTAACCAAGGACGCGCATCTTATCCCGCCATTTCGGCGCGGCGGAGTCATAGCGCAGGGTGGTATCCGTGGTCGTCCTGTCCATTGGGTGGTGTGTCCTCGGCGCCCAAGACCTGTGAGGTACGTAACAGGTGACTGGCCCGCCGGTCTGACGCGCCAGTTTCCTTGTGCGTTGGAAATGTCAGATCAACGCAAATATCCGCGCCGGGCCGCCAGTGCCCCCTTTATGCTTGGGCGCGCCGATGACCAGCGTTGCGCCCGAGGCAGGCACGCGGTCCAGATTGGCCAGACACTCGATCCCGAACCGGCCCGAGGGCAACCAGGCATAATGGGTGGCGAAATCGGCGGACATGCCGTGATCCAGCGACAGCGTATCGACGGCAATCGAGCGTGCTCCGGTATCCTCCATCAGCATCTGGGCGGCTTCGACGTGGAAGCCGGGATAGTGCTGTGCCTCACCGTCGAAATTGCGGAACTCGTCCGTGGCCGTCTTGCCCGCCCAGCCTGAATGCATGGCAACACAGGCCCCGTCGGGAATGTCGCCATTGGCAGCAATCCAGGCTTTCAGATCATCCGGGGTGACGCGCGTATCCGCATCCTCGGCCGCGCGGGCGGCAATGTCGACGACGCATAAGGGGGCAACCAGATCGGTGACCGGGATTTCATCAACCGACAGGCCATCTGCCGAAAAATGCAGGGGGGCGTCGATATGCGTTCCCGTGTGCTCGTTTATGGACAGGTTGAACAGGTTGAAGCCGTGTTCGCCAAAGTTAAAGACCTGCTCGGCTGAAATGCCCGGATCGCCGCCCCAGGTCGGAAACTCGGGGCTCAGCGTGTGGGTCATATCCTCGACCCCGCCATGACCCGCCGCCAGTGCTGCTGGAACGGTCGCGGCTGTTGCGGTGGCCGCTATTCCGCTGGCTGCGGCGGCTTTGAAAAAGCTGCGTCGCGACAGCATCCTGTCCTTGACGGCATTCATTACACAGATGTCACACATTCGTCTTCCTCCCGTTGCGGCAGATAGGCCGATTTACTGGCCCCGCTCCCGCGTTGGGATACGGCACCTGCCTGACAGAGTGCCGCGCCGTCTGTGCGCTTGTAAAGATCGCTGCCGTTTCAGGGGCGGGACTGACGGCTTTTGCGCAAGGCCCGCAAGTCTTCGGCAGACATGCGCGGCCCTGTACTGGATGGCGGCGGTGGGGCTGGTTTTGCGTCAAATTTGGTCGGATCGATAGGGGCAAACGGATCTGCACCGCCGCCCAGCCGAAGATGGGCCAAGACCCCACCGGCGCATTGCAGGCTAAAGCTCCAAAGCGCGACCACCAGATAGACGACGATAATTGCAGCCAGCGACCAGTCAAAGCGAAACGGTTCGCTGCCGTCCAACATTGCCTCGATTTCCATCAGATAGGTTTCGAGCGAGCCCGTGGCTGTCAGAACCAGAAACAGCGCAAAGATCACAAAGTAGAACACGACAATGGACAGGTAGCTAAGCGCGACGATGCCGAACAGCTCCCAGAAAGACGATCCGAAATGCAGAAATGGCGTATAGGGGCGATTGTCGGGATCCCGCCCGATCGAGGCTGATGCCATGGGCACCAGCAGGCTGGCCCGGATCGCGCATACAGCGACAAAAGGAAGGACCGAGATGGCAATCAGCGTCTCGGGTCTTGCCACAATATTCAGAAGGTCCTCGCTGTCGAAGGTACCAAGGCCCAGGCTGGCCGGCGACATCATCAGGCCCGAGAACCCAAAGACCGGAACGGATGCAATCCCGATCACCATGGCTTCGGCCGCACCATAGGCAAGCGCAGGCACAATCAGTGCCTTATAACCGTGGCTTGGGCGCATATGTTTGGATTGAAACCCGAAACGGGCCCCGACCAGAATCGGAATCACGCTGGATGAGGCGCTGATCAGAAACAGTATCAGCAAGAAGGCTCCGGGCGCGATGAAACCGATCAGACCGCCGATCAACCCGCCGACCAACCCGTAAAGAAGCAATCCGATGACCAGAATCGGAAATGTCAGGACAAACCGCCAAAGAATCGAAAAGGACAGGGCGAAGGATTGAAAAACAAGCATAGGGGGCAATCTGATCAACCAATGGATGTGACCGGCCTATCGAATTGCGCGTCTCCGGGCCAGAGGCTTTTTGACCTCATGACCCGACGCCCGTGTCTTCCGGTTGCACCCATGCCTATGGGGGGTCCAGTATTGATCACGCGGAACGTTACAATCCGTTCGCTCAATCGTTACGCCTGTTTCCTTGGCTCTGTGCTATCAGCGCATTACGTCACCTTTGACGCTGAAACTTGACGGAGATCCAAATGGCGCATCGCTGGACCAACACTTTGACACATGCCGATGTCACCCCCCGGGCGGCATTTCTGAACCGGCGGCAGGTTATGGCTGGGCTGGCAGGTGTCGGACTGACCGCGATGGCACGGCCCGCAGCGGCGCAGGAGGCTTTGAAGCCGAACACCTGGGAAGAGATCACCAGCTATAACAATTTCTACGAATTCGGGACCCGCAAGGATGATCCGGCGAAATACGCTCATACACTGGTGACCGAGCCGTGGAGCGTGCAGATCGACGGTTTGGTTGACCGCCCCGGCACCTATGACTTTCAGGACATCCTGTCCGAGATGACCATCGAGGAACGCATCTACCGCTTCCGCTGTGTCGAGGCCTGGTCGATGGTCATTCCGTGGAACGGGTTCGAACTGGCCGATCTGCTGAACATGGCGGGCGTGCAGGAAGGTGCTAGATATGTGGCGTTCGAGACCGCCTATCGCCCGGACGAAATGCCCGGCACGCGCTTCCCGATCCTCGAATGGCCCTATCGCGAAGGGCTGCGTCTGGATGAGGCGATGCACCCGCTGACCATCATGGCGACCGGCATCTATGACCGCCCGATCCCGAACCAGAACGGCGCGCCATTGCGTCTGGTGGTGCCGTGGAAATACGGGTTCAAGTCGATCAAGTCGATTGTGAAGATCACCCTGACCGAGGATGAGCCGCCCACCAGCTGGAACATGTCCGCGCCGCGCGAATACGGGTTCTATAGTAATGTGAACCCGAATGTGGATCATCCGCGCTGGTCGCAGGCCTCGGAACGTCAGATCGGTGGCGGGCTGTTTGCAAAGCGCGTCCCGACGCTGATGTATAATGGCTATGAACAAGAGGTCGCCAGCCTGTACGAAGGCATGGACCTGAAAGAGAACTACTGATCAGATGCAGGCGGTGAACCAGATACTGCGCAAGATCCCTGTTTGGGCGATCTATACCTTGGGGGCATTGCCTGCCCCCTGGTTTCTGTATCTGGCCCTGACCGGCGGATTAGGGGTCGAGCCGATCAAGGCGCTCGAACATGAGTTGGGCGAACTGGCCCTGCAGCTTTTGATCCTTGGTCTGGCTGTCACCCCACTGCGTCAGCATCTCGGCCTGAACCTCATCAAGTTCCGCCGTGCGATCGGGGTTCTGGCCTTCGCCTATGTCGCGCTACATCTGCTGGTCTGGCTGGTGCTGGACGTACAATTGCCCAGCCAGATCTGGGCGGACATTGTCAAACGCCCCTATATTACCGTCGGCATGGCGGGGTTTGCCCTGCTGTTGCCCCTGGCTGTGACATCGAATAACTGGTCGGTGCGCCGACTGGGTCCGCGCTGGCGCAAACTGCACAAGCTGGTCTACCCGGCGGTTCTGCTGGGCGGGGTTCATTATGTCATGTTGGCCAAAGGCTTCCAGCTTGAGCCGCTTCTCTACCTTGCCGCCATTCTCGGCCTGCTGGCGTTCAGATTGCCACTGTCAGGTCTCTTGACGCGCGCAAGACAGGCCGATTCCGCCTGAGTCTGAGCCGAGTCTGTGGGTAACCACGTGAATAACATCACAGCGCCCCTGATTCCTGCGATGTGATGCGTGTTGGTGTGCCACATCTGTAGCTCAATGCCTTTCTAACTTATTGTTTTTAAGCGATAAAATGAGATTTCTAAGTTTTTTCGCCGTTTTCTGATTTTTCTGCTTGCGGCTATGAAAGGTTATGCTTAGAACGCCCTTCACCGGCGCTGCTGAGGCGCTCGGGACGCGGCGGGAGCGGCGGAGA
>NZ_JBQFZQ010000019.1:0-24240 GCF_056542325.1 Ruegeria sp. AD6
GAAGCCGACATTCACGTGAAGTGTAACCAACGGCTGTTGTGAGCCCACTCTGACCGATGCTGCGCGATGCCCGAATGACAACAATGCGCAGAAAGCTGACTTTGCAAAGTTTGAGTAATTTTCCTCTATTCGACGTTTAGAACCTAATGATTGGTCCGTTTGTTATCGGCCTATTTGGCGTTGCCAATATTTCACTTCCGCACCTATGCAGCGATTTGCCTTCAACCTTTCATAATCCATAGTTGAAGGTGTTCTTTAAACTGATGTTTGAACTGGTGAAATCCGGAAGCAAAAAGCACTCAACCGAGTACGAGGATCCAGAACGGTCGCAAGAGGGAAGGCGACGTTGTCAGTACACGTCGCCTTTTTCGTTGTTTTGAAACTACTCCAAGATACCGAGGATCTACTCGATTAGTGTGATCTCATCGGGCCGCCATGTTCCTTCAAACCAAGGCTCCAAAGGACCGTAGAGTCTTAGAACCGTGGACCAGGATTTTCCGGGCATTGTCTGTATCCAATTGCCCTCTTTGCCTTCTGGCGCTTCTGGCGCAAACCAAACCGTAAAACTGCCGTCCTCGTTTGCTTCCAAAGTGGGTTGGTTACTATCGACCCCTGCAAGTTTCTGGTCCGTTTCGAGAAGTGAACGGGTTTGCGTGTCGTAGACAACGAATGACCAATAGTCTTTTGCTGGCGGGTTTGGGGGAATTGTCACCGAGTAAGTTTTACCACCGTCGAAGTAGTTTCCATCGCTGTCGCGATTCGCGAGTGCGTATTGCGATCCGACCCCTACCTTTTGAGCGACCATCGCAGGCGTGATTCCGGTCGCGTAGTAGTGGAACAGAGTCCGCGCATCTAGAATTTTGACGTCACCGGCTTGGAACTCGTGATTACCCCCGACAAACGCGGTCTTCCAATACCCGTCGTCATAGTAGAAAGGTGCGCGGGATCGTGGGTCAAAGTTAAGAGATTTCGCGGCAGCAGTGCCAAGTGCCACGGCTTCGCTCAGCAAGGACTTCAGTTCATCATCAGGTTCAAAAGGCTCTCCCTTGCGAATCCCTATCGAGAACATAGCGCCCATCAACTCTTCCGGCAGCGCACCTTCGGCTTCGCTATCGACGACGGCTTTCATTTCATCGAAAAAGCTGAAATCGTTTGCGTGGATTGTGTTGAACTGTTTGTCCGTTAGATTCACGAACTCTTGCTCTGGTGGGTTCTCTCTGTCTTCCCAGCGATAGACACGCAAAGTTTCTTTGACCCGGTTTACCGCCGCTTCAACACCGTCATCCCCGTAGAACGCACGAAGCAAAAACCAGTTACGATAGCTTGGTGGCTGAACGATAAAATAGCCCTCTTCCGGCAAATCCCCTTCGAATCCGGGAGGCACGATCAGAAATTTTCCGCCTTTGCCTTCGTCAGGGCCAGCATTACCGATATCGGTGACGTATCGCATGTATGCGTCGTTCACGAAACCCAGCATACCTTCGGGCACTTCATATACCACCGGACCTTCGGAGAGATCGGTACAGTTCAATATATAAATTGTTGTCGTGTTGGGTGTCAGCAGTAGCGAACGCGCGTTATACAAGTCTTCAAAGATGCCGATTTTCATCGGATCAACACCAGCGCCTTCTTCAAGACCATGACACATCGCATAGGTCGATGCGGCGGGCATACCATCCATGAAAATCTGCATACCCCGCACGAAGTTAAGCGCGTTGTACGACAACTTCGCGGTTTCTGGCGTTGGAAGTCCATCGAAATACTCCAACGCACCAAAACGTGTTTCCACCGTGTCCGGCACAATGATGCTGTCGGGGACGTTCGCACTGTATTCCTGTGCTAAGGCCGGGATCGCAAGAGACAATGCGGCTACACCTGCGAACATCAGTCTTTTCATACCGTTTTCTCCTAGTGGGATAAGTCTACTATTCAATTCACTTTTTCCAGATCGGGTAGTTTCCAACCGCTTTCTATCCAGCCTTCAGCTGGTCCATAGAGACGAAAAAGCAAGAAAAAGTCCTCGCCGGTCGGAATCCAATTGCTTTCCAGCCCATCCGGAGCAATTGGGCCGAAATACACGTCAGCCGAGCCATCTTCGTTAACCTGCATGTCAGGGAGGTCAGGCGTCGCCAATCCCACCCGCTCCTTGCCTTTTACAAAGCCCTTAGTTTTCATGCTGTATACAATGACGGACCAAAAATCCTCGGCGGGCGTGTCTGATGGAACTGTCAGTTTGTAGGTATCTTCACCGTTGAGCATGGCGCCATCACTGTCGGTTAAACCTGTCAGGTAGAACGTGCCTCCACCGAGCTTTTTGGGCAGGTAAGTGATCCAAGAATATGACCCGCCCGCGCGGTCGTCGATCAAAACCATATCTGTCGTAACATAGGGAAATCCGGCTTCCGGCTGGCCTTCGGCGAATGCCCAGACACCCCATTGGCGATCTTCCCACAAAGGCACGACAGAGCGCGTTATGAAGTGTTCTTGCATCGTATCGTAGGCACATTGGAGACCATCCAGCATGGCCGCTTGTGTCTCCTCGTCTGGTTCAAAAGGATGGCCTCGCACAATGCCCAGAGACGCCAGCATCGCCATCATTACCTTGTCTTGCTCCAAAACAGGCTCGCGCTGAATGACCGCATTCAGATCAGTGAAGAAAGTCATGTCGTATACAGGCAGCGTGTTGATGGGGTTCTCTTTTACGTCGATGAACCGTGTTGCCGGAGGATTGTCCGCATCCGACAAGGCATAGACTCGGAGCGTTTGGGCATATGCGGCCTGGTCTGCGCTTGTGCCGCCATCTTTTGCAACTGGACGGAAAGCAAAATGAACGCCATAGCTGTTGGACTGGTGAACGTAGTACCCGTCTGACGGTACGTCTCCGTCGTAACCAGGCGGCAGGATGAGGTATTTGCCACCTTCCCCCGCATCTTCGCCTGTCGTTCCGACGTCTGCCAGCGGGACTTGCCAGGCATTCACGATGGTTCCAAAGAAGGCCGCCTTATCACCGGCAGGGGGCACATCAATGACTACAGGCTCGTCAACAGTGATTCCGCCGCCGAATACATAGGGCGTGACATCGTTGGCCGTTAGAAAGCCGTGGCGACTGTCCATCGGCTCGCTCATATAGGCGATAACGCCCCGATCAGCGCCGGCATCGCGCTGGATTGCAAGTTCGATGTCATAAACGCCGACCGCCGGCATGCCCCAAATCGCAGCTTCACACGCGCGACGTTCGATCAGGTTCCGTTGTGCGTCTGACATCTCGGCGCTTGCGCTGATGGGTAAAAACAGGATCGCAGCGGTGGCCCAAGTTGAAAGGCATCCAATTCTGGGAACGTTATTCGACATTGCTTTCTCCACGTATGCTTGGATGTGAATTTATTGCACAAAGCCAAACGGGATGCGTATCATTTCACGACAGCGGACTTGTAGAAGCGAGACAATCTGGCATGAGCTTACCCCCAATGATTTCGGCGAAAGCACTTGGAGCAATGCCGCAGTTTGTCTTGGATGTGGCGGGGGAGAGAAGGCTTATCGCCGCGATGAGGGCAGCCGAACTGTCGCATAAATTCGTGGATGCACGTTCCGGCTATATTTCGGCTCATTCGCTGGCGACGTTCATACACGAAGCGGCTCGGTCAACCGGGCTACAGAACATCGGTCTTTTTTGGTCTCCTCACCTGACTGTCGCAGAGTACGGCGCATGGGGGCGCTATGTTCTTTCGGCCCCGAACTTGGGTGCGGCCCTCAATCGTGCTTCTTTTGTGATGCCGCTTCACTCGTCCACAGATAGGGCATGGTTGGAAAGCCCTGGATCACCCGCCAGGTATTGTTACGATTTTGGTATTAAATCTCACCGCGCCTATCCCGATGTCGGCTTCTCCGCGATAGGAGTCATTCTTAGTATTTTTAAAGCTTATCTCGGAGCGAATTGGACGCCGCGTGCCGTTCTGTTGAATTTCCACAAAGTGACGAACGCGAACGAAGCTGAAGATGTGTTTAGGTGCCCGGTTATTTGGGACGCGCCGCGGTTGGGGATCGAGTTTGATAGGTGTTGTTTGCAAGCCGGCCGCTCAAGTCGACTCAACACCGAAAGTCCAACCACAGTCGAAGACATAGCTAGGGAGCGTCTAGGTGGACCTCCTGAGACGCTTTCTGAACGTGTTGCAGAACTCGCGCGCCAGCAACTTCATGGTGATGCGGTTTCGATAGACTCAATTGCGCGTTCTCTAGATGTAGGTGTGCGAACCCTTCAGCGCAGGCTTGAAGCGGAGGGCGGACGTTATCGTAATATTATCAATAGAGTCCGCGTAGAACGCGCGACTGAACTTTTGGCTTTACCAACGGAAGCGGTATCTGACATCGCTACCGCACTGGGATATGAAACGTCCAATAACTTTAGCCGGTCATTTAAAAGGCAAATGGGCATTTCACCCACCGAATTCAGAAGCACTCTTTATCGCAAATAAAATTGGACACAGAGTTCTCGATTAGAAGGTCTTGTATGGGCTGCCACCCGTCACTGATGGAAGAAGAAGGAAAGGGCAACTTCGAGCATCGTTGCCCGACGTCGTAAGCGGCACGAAATAGTCGCATCGCCGCCCCATTATTCAACCCTTTAAGCAATCATCGCCGCCAGGTTATCAAGCGCCTTCTTGTAGTTTAATCCAAAAGCGCCCTTTAACCGCACGACCAAGTTTTTTTTAGCGTCACTTTGTTGGCCTATCAAAAGTGGGTGCTCGTGAAACAAATCTGAACGCAATCTTTGACGAACCTACGCTCTGATTTCGGCCTTCATGAATTCAACAAAGGCCTTCACGCGCGGTTTGCGAAAAGCTGAGGGCAAATGGACACTTTGGATCGGGAGCGTGCGGGAGCGGATTCCAGAGAACAGCTCGACCAACCGCCCTGTTTCCAGGTCATCCCCGAGGAATACATCGGGGCAGATAAAGATACCCCGCCCTGCGCGTGTCGGCACGAGACAGGCAGGAGGGCTATTGGCGAGAAACGGCCCGGATACGGGCACTTGTATGGTTTGGCCTTCGACCTGAAACGGCCAGCGGTTCGGGTCGGGGTTGTTCGCATCCCTTATGCAGATGTGTTCGGAAAGCTCGGCAGGATGTGAAGGCGTGCCATGCTCTGCAAGATAGGCCGGTGCAGCCACGACCTTCATATGCGTCTCGCCCAGCTTGCGGACAATCAGGCTTGAATCATCAAGGTTCCCAATCCTGATTGCAATGTCAAAGCCACCCTTGGCCAGATCAGCATAGTGATCTGACAGGTCCAACTCGACCGTGACACTCGGATGTTTTTCAACAAAACGAGTTGCGGCTACCGCCACCGCGGTGTCGCCATAGGTGAGGGGTGCCGCAACGCGAATTACACCTTTCAAACCACCTGAAGTATCGAATTCGGCTTCCAGCTGTTCAAGCTCGGCAAGAACACGTCGCGCCCCTTCCAGGTACTTTTCTCCTTCGTGAGACAGAGACATTGAGCGCGTGTTACGGTGAAGGAGCGTCATGCCAAGCAGGTTTTCGAGCCCGGCGACACGCTTGCTCACCAATTTGTTCGAAATCCCCAAGCGCTGCCCAGCGGCAGCGAAGGAACCGGTTTCCACGACAGCCACAAAGCTTCGCATTCCATCAACCCGGTCCAATCATTTATCTCCAGAGTGGCGATACATACTCTCAATTATCGCCATTTCAACGAACAAAAGCCACACCTAAGTTCTTCTCAAGCTCAAACGCTGGAGACAAGAATATGGCAAGTTCACATGCACCTATCTCGATTGGTCAGGTTGCCCTGACTGTACGCGACCTTGATGGCATGGCCGCGTTTTATGAAGACGTGATTGGCCTTGGACTGATCAAACGCAACGGCGAAACCGCCTGTCTGGGGACCGACGCTGGGTCACTGATCGAGCTTCGCCAGGACCGCAATGCCAGGCCTTTCCCGCGCGAGGCCGGACTATTTCATACGGCGTTCTTGCTGCCAACCCAGCATGATCTCGCCGCTTGGTTGATTCATGCCGAGGAACGCGAGCTCCGGCTTGATGGCGCATCACATCACGGCGTTAGCGAAGCTCTCTATTTAAGTGATCCGGAGGGGAATGGCATCGAAATCTACCGAGACCTGCCGCGCGAGATATGGAAGCACAGCGGCGACCAAGTGCAAATGACAACGCAACCGCTTGACCTGAACTCGCTGAAGCAAAATGCCACGCCGTGGCACGGCGCGCCTGGCGGCACTGTCATCGGACATGTCCATCTGCGTGTTGGCGACGTGGATGAGGCCGCGCGATTTGTTACTCAGGCCTTTGGAATGGTGCAGACGTTCCAACTGCCCTCGGCGCGTTGGTTCGGGTCAGGCGGCTACCACCATCACCTTGCAGTCAACGAATGGCAATCCAAAGGGGCAAAGAAGCGCACAGAATGGAGCACAGGCCTCGCGAGTGTCGAGCTTCTGGCGGAATCTGAAAGCCTAAACCCTGGTCGCCTGATCGACCCGTGGGGAACTGAATTCGAAATCACCGCGACGCAAGCCCGCGCCGCGTGAATTCCTATCACCACCGCTTCAAAACAAGGAGAAAATCAATGACCCCCAAAGAACTCGTACTGGAGGCTGTTGCAGCCATTTTTATCAATTTCGACCCATCCGCAGCGCAGCAACTGCTGGCGCCGGACTACATCCAGCACAACCCCGCCGTGCCGACAGGTGCAGCCCCCATACTTGGCTTCATTCCAGGCTTGAAGGACAGTGGGATCGAAGTGAACATTCACCGCGTGATCGCCGAAGGGGACATGGTTGTTTTGCACACGACCTACAACAATGCGCAGGCTTTTGGCGCAGATACGTTGGTTGGCTTCGACGTCTTCCGCGTGGAAGATGAAAAGGTTGCAGAGCATTGGGACAATCTGACTCCGCTCGCCCCGCCAAACCCTTCCGGTCACACGCAAACCGATGGCCCGACCGACATCACTGATCTGGACAGGACAGAAGAGAACAAAACACTGGTCACGGATTTCGTTGAAACCATCCTGAAAGGTGGTGAAACTGATCGGATCACCGACTTCCTGTCCACCGAAACCTACATTCAGCACAACAGCCAGATCGCTGATGGTCTGGACGGTTTGGGCGCCGCTTTGATGGCGATGGCGGATCAGGGCATCCAGATGATCTATACCGATGTGCACATGGTTGTGGCCGAGGGTAATTTTGTCTTCACCGCATCCGAGGGCACATTGGGCGGTGTACCGACCGCGTTCTATGATCTGTTCCGCGTTGAGGATGGCAAGATCGTCGAACACTGGGATGTGATCGCGGATATCCCATCCGAGATGGCCCATGAAAACGGTAAGTTCTGATCGGGCGGCAACATGAAAACGTTTCTGATCACTCTCATGATGATGCTGGGAAGTACGGCCATGGCACAAGATGCTGGTGTAATTGAGATCGCGACTATGAACCTCGCAGAAGGTGTCACGGCACAAGAATTCGAACCGGTCGATAAGGCCATCGAAAAAGAGCATGTCAGCCAGCAGCCCGGCTTCATCTCACGCCAAGCGGCCTTCGCGGACGACAAATGGGCTGTCGTGGTGAACTGGGAAAGCGCGGAGGCCGCGCAAGCGTCGATGGACAGTTTTGCTTCCGCCCAAGCAGCCGAGAAGTTCATGAGTATGATCGACGCAACCTCAATGTCGATGAAACGCTATGAATTGGCGCGATAGCGTATAAACCTCCACAGCATCCGAAGGAATTACGGGTGCTGTACACTTTGTTATCATGACCTGTTCAAATGCAAACGTTTGCAGCAACACATTGTATAGTAAGAAAGTAGCGCATCCGGACACGCCCGATGTCGCTACAAAAGACAGCCATATTATGTGTCTGGGAGCTTGCAAAGCTCGGCGATGAAGGACCGCTTTAGGCTGCCTCCAGTCATATACACCGGAGGCAGCGAAAGGCGACTACGAGCCCAAAACGGAAGTCTCTAATTTACGCCACACGCGCTCGCAGCGAACATTTTCTGCGTGCGCATTACCTTGAAGATTGCGATACAGCGAGAAGAGCGGCTATTCGAGATGGGCGCAAAGAAATTTCATCAGGCAATTTACAGGTAGCGGACAAAGCTGCAGATTGATCTTGAACGAGTACGTGTAAGTTCACGGATAATGGAGGCATCTTTGATCCACATTTCGAAAGCACCCGGCACATCGACAAAAAGTCGCGGAGCAACCTGATCGAGTGCGATTATGCAGCTATGAAGCGACTGCCTGGGTGTCGTCAGAGCTTTCAATCTTTAGAATCTGCAAAAGCGAAACTGAGCCGGATCGAGATGATAAGAACAATCAAACGAGGTCAGATTCAGGACAGAAATCCGGGCATCCGTGGCGAGATCTAGTTCACCAGCCAGCTCTTCGAAATAGCATGATCCAATGCGCCGTATCGACAATCGCGCAACCTAAAACACTGACGCAACAGCCTCGGAGGACAAAATGATAAAGATGATCAAACTGGCCCTAGCTGCGTTACTCTTTATGGCCATGAGTGGGCCGAGCCTTGCGCAGGATGTCACAATCACCGTGCAATCGGCTTTTCCGACCAGCCTTCCGGTCGTCAATACGATCCGGCAGTTCGAAGCAGACGTCGAGGCAGCCTCTGGCGGGACTATCCAGATCGAGCTGGCGGAACCTGGCGCAATTGTCCCACCGTTCGACATTCAACAGGCGGTCTCTGACGGCGAGATCGAAGCGGGCTATACCGCTGCGGCCTACCTTCATGGGTCCTTGCCTGTTGCGTCGTTTTTCACGTCGATGCCGTTTGGGCCGCAGGCGCTCGATTATATGGCTTGGTTCTACGAAGGCGGTGGGCTCGAGCTCAATCAGCGCATGTATGACGATGCGGGCTTTGACCTAGTGACAATGCCAGTAACCTTCACCGGCATGGAATCGGGCGGCTGGTTCAACACACCCATCGAAGGGACCAACGATTTTGCCGGGCTCAAACTGCGTTGGACCGGGCTGGCCTCAGAAGTGCTGGCAAGCCTGGGCGCGGATACCGTGCTGATCGCAGGCGGAGAGATCTTTCCATCGTTTGAAAGTGGCACCATCGACGGGACCGAGTTCAGCTTTCCCCAGGTGGATCTTGCTCTGAATTTTCCGGACGTGGCTTCTTTCTACTATTTCCCCGGCTGGCACCAACCCTCGACGATGATTGAGTTGGTCATCAACCGCGACGTTTGGGACGGCCTGACGGACAGCCAGCGCACGATCATCGACATGGCGGCCAGAACCAACGCGATGCGTTCGGTCCTGCAGATGGAATTCTCACAGGCCGCCGCCGTCGCGCAAATGGCAGAACAGGGCGTGGACGTCCGCCTTTACAGCCCAGAGACCCTGGACAGCCTCCGAGTTGCCTGGGATGCGCTTGTCTCCGAGATGGCTGCGGCTGATCCTTTTGTGGCCGAGGTCTGGGACAGTTTACAGGCCGCACGAACGCAAGAAGACGCCTGGGACGCTTTGACCGAAACACCTATGCAGCGCCCATGATCGGTCGTCCCAGCGTGATCTTTGGGCCATAGCGCCTGGGGCCGAGACGTGCCTTGCACAACATGGGCCGGGCCTCAAAGGGCTCAGAGCAGCCCAATGCACCCCCAGCGTTTCCCTGACAGGCCAGATCTTGAGCAATCATAGTTAAGGCACATTGACCGTCTTGTGCTGATGTCTGCCTTGCCGGCGACGTGAGTCAAAATCCCAGACTTTACTCAATAGTCTCATCCGTCAGGGCAAAAGGTCTTATCAGCAATAAGGCCAGCATAAGAGATCCTGTATGAAGTTATCATCTATCACCATGACCAGGTTATTCAGCTCGGAGAATCTGGATCCCTCTAGAATGTTAACTTCATAGCTGACCCAGTCACCATCCGCTTTGGGCTGTTTGATTTCGGCGATTAGGACAATCTGCTTTCCGTCAATACTACCTGTAATCGCTGCATTAGGTGGATCCGACTCAAAGCTGTCCTGCCCCTTGCTCCACGCGTCTAACAAGTCAGCGCGACTGATTTGCACCGCACTACGGTAGGGCCGATCCGCAAAAATGGGGACATCGGAACTTACTCCGTGTAAAGTCATAGTGTCGTCCGTTAGCGTGGCGCGATCAGCGGTTTCAATAAAAAGATAACTCTCGGCTTCTGATGCATTGTTGGTGGCTTGTGCGATTGCAGAGACTGCGAGAGCACTCAATATAGTTGCTGCTCCGAAAAGCTTGGCCGAAACTCTCATAGTTACCTCCAGAGTTGGGATGGTCGTTATGTATGAAGTTGAATCTAGATGCCGGCTCGCACAGTTGGCGCCAGATACGTGAAGTGGAAACGTGGCGCTGTTCAGCTTTCTTCTCGCCCCAATTTTCCTGGCAAGAATACAACTAATCAAGAATACGCTTTTTCCTTTTGGGATCCATGAACCTGGGAAACAAAACGACACGGATGGCTTACTGGTTACCAATTTAAGGCGCATGGCTCACGTGCCAGACGTCTCAAGTTTGGTGGCTTGCAATTCCACAGATCGATCTAGTGGTAGCAATGCACCGCACTCACGTGGCGCAGCGAATTTGCCGGAACAAACTCACATACTTGCGCGCCAATGCGAACTATCACGATGGCAGCTATCGCTCGCACTACCAAGCTTTGCTTTGCGGCAAGCTACCTAAGGGAAGAGGAAGTAATTTGACGTTGTTTGGTAGAGTGAATCAGAAATTCTCTCAGCGTCTGGAACGCCGCGTAAAGGACCGGGATCATTATAAGACCCAAGGTACTATCGACAATCATGCCAAAGAGTACAGGATAGCCAATAGATACACGTGCCGCAGCTCCAGCGCCGCTGGACAATACCAGAGGCAATACACCGACGATGAAGCACAGACCCGTCATGGTGACTGGACGGAACCGGATTTCTGCCGCTTTCTGGGCGGCTTCACGGATGCTTGCTCCGGACAACCTTTCTTGATTTGCGAATTCAACGACCATGATGGCTTTCTTGGCTGCCAGTCCGATTAGCAACACCATTCCAATCTGTGCAAAAATATTGCTGGTGAGAAACGGGAAATAGGCAATGGGTATGAGCGCACCCAGCAACGCAAATATGGCTGAAGTGACAATCGACAGCGGCAGTATCCAGCTCTCATACAAAACCACAAGAAACAGGTAAGCCAAAACCAGGGCCGACAGCATGATAAAGGGTACCATGCCCTGTGACTTGACCTCTTGCTGGGTCACACCCGACCATTCGATCCGAAAGCCGTCTGGCAGCGTTTTGTCGGCAATCTCTTGCATCGCGTTGATGCCCGCACCCGAACTAACACCGTCTGTCAACTGCGCACTGACAGAGGCTGCGGTGAATAGGTTGTAACGCGGGATCGCATCCGGTGCGAGAACCGGTTCGCTGCTCACGAAATTGCGCAAAGGCAGAGACTCTCCCGCGCTGTTTTTGACGTAGATATTGTCCACATCATCCAGCGTTTGCCGAAACCGCGCGTCGGCCGAGATGACGACCCAATAGACCCGTTCCGACAGAATGAAATTATCCACGAAGAAGGTGCTGAGATTGGCCTGCAATGCGGTGAAGATGTCCGAAACGCTTACGCCCAGCGTTTCAGCGCGATCCCGATCCATGGACAATCGGTATTGCGGGGTCTGACCGGAAAAGCTGCCATGGGCGCGAACGAATTCTGGCGCGGCGTTCAGGGCTGTGACGAAGGCATTCATGACGGAGTCAAGCTGCGCGCCATCGCCCTTTTCAAGATCCAAAAGCTCGACCGAGATACCACCCGTCGATCCAAGCCCGTGGATGGTTGGGAAGGGAAACACATAGCTTTCGGCCTCGGGCAGAGTGGCCAGTTTATGGTCCAGATCCTGCATAATCGCATCCCAATGCAACTCCGGGCTGGCGCGTTCGTCCCACGGCTTGAGAGTGATGATGGCCATTCCGGCATTGGAGCGGACGCCCGTCAGCATGCTGGCGCCGGACACTGTTGTCACGGTGTCCACGCCGGGCGCTTTTTCGATCACCTCGCCGGCTTTGGCCATAAAGGCCTGGGTTCGCTGTAGGGAAGCACCATCTGGCAGCGCCATGGCGGCCAGCAAAACACCGTTGTCCTCTTGCGGGATCAAACCGGTAGGAACGGTTTTGAAGAGGTAAATGGTAGCCCCGACAGAAGCGGCAAAGACAAGCAGCGAGAACGCGATGTACCTCAACATCAGCGAGACAAGCCGCATGTATTGCCGCCTGATCCAAAACACCGCCGCAGGCACAAACTGCAAGGGGCCAATTGGTTTCACTCCTGCTTTCAGTACCATGGCACAAAGCACTGGGGCCAGGGTCAGTGCGTTCACGGCAGACAGCACAAAAGCGAAGATGATCGTCGCGGCGAACTGGTAATAGATCGTTCCCGTCACTCCGGGAAAGAAACACACCGGAACAAATACGGCCGCCAGCACAAAAGTGGTCGCGATGATCGGGCGATTGACCTGTGACATCGCCTTGAGCGTGGCGTCGCGCGGCTCAAGCCCCTCATCGGTCATGATCCGTTCGGCGTTTTCAATGATGATAATGGCGTCATCGACCACCAAAGTGATGGCTAGAACCAAAGCAAACAGCGTGATCATGTTTGCGCTGAACCCAATCGCATAGATCAGCGCGACTGCTCCCAGCAAAGAAACCGGGATTGCAATCGCGGGAACGACTGTCGCTCGGAAACTGGCCAGAAAGAAAAACGTGACTGCGATCACCAAGCCTGCTGTCAGCGCCAGAGTTTTCAGAATGTCTTCGATCGAAACACGCACAGCATCTGTTACGTCATAGGTGATCTCATATGAGACACCTTCGGGAAATTTCTTCGAAAGCTCACCCATCAGGTTGTGGATGTTATCTGAAATCTCTAGCGCGTTGGCCGTGCTTTCCTGATGCACCGCAATCGCCGCCGTATCCTTGCCGTTCAGTTGCGAGGACCCGGCATAGGTGGCTGAACCAAGCTCAATCCGTGCCACATCCTCCAGTCGGGTGACCGATCCATCGTCGCCCGTTGAAATGATGATCCGGCCGAACTCTTCAGCGTCCCGCAGTAGACCCTCGGCGCGTAGCTTGAACTGAAAATCTGTGCGGGCATCGCCAAATGGCGGGGCTCCGACTTGTCCGGCGGCTGCTACAACATTTTGGCTTTCAATCGCATCGGCAATCTCTGACGCGGTGATATTCAGCGCGGCCATACGAACCGGGTTGATCCAGACCCGCATACTGTATTCCAACTGGCCGAATTGCGAGACCCCACCCACCCCTTGCAGGCGCTGCAGTGGATCATGCAGGAAATCGGCCGCGTAATTGCTGAGGTACAACTCATCTCGTGACCCGTCAGGAGATGTGAGGTTGATCACCAGGATCATATTTCCGGATTGTTTGGTAACCTCGATCCCCTGCTGTTGCACAATGGATGGCAACTCGGCACTGGCAAGGGCGATGCGGTTTTGCACCTCCACCGCCGCAACATTGGGGTCGGTTCCCAAGTCGAACGAAACACTCAGGTCATAGCTGCCATCATTCGAGCTTTTGGACTGCATGTACAGCATGCCGTCGATCCCGTTCACGCGTTCCTCAATGGGTGTGGCCACGGATTCCTGAATGACTTGCGCATCCGCGCCCGGGTATGTCGCTGTCACATATATCTGCGGAGGTGTAATGTTCGGATATTCCGAGATAGGCATGAGCCGGACGCAGACCGCGCCAGAAAGAACCATTAAAATCGCGATGACAGCAGCGAAATGCGGGCGATTGATGAAGTAGTGAGAGATCAAGTCAAGCCCTAACTCTGACTATCGACCGCTTTTACGACCAACCCGTCGTGAATTTTCTGCAGCCCTTGCACGACAACTCGATCGCCGTCTTTCAGGCCAGAGTTCACTTGGGTTCTGGTTGCGGTCTGAGTGCCGATTTCGATATCAGTTCGGTGAACCGTGTTTTTGTCATCCACGACAAACACAAAATAGCCCTGCTTGTCGAACTGAACTGCATTGCGCGGCACGGTCAAAACCTTGGTGTCGTCCGAGCCACTGAGCGTGACGATGACAAACTGACCAGGAATGAGAAGCCCTTCGGGATTTGAGAATGTGGCCCTTAGCTCGATTGTATCGGTATCCTGACTGACGCTGTCGCCCACATAGGTTACCTTGCCTTCCGTATCGTAAGTCTGACCGTCGGCTAGTGTAATCTGCGTTGCCAGTTTGATGCCCTGCGGCGAAATCGATCCATTGCGTCGTTCACGCAGCAATACGGGTTCACTAACAAAAAAGCTCACCAGCATGGGATCAACGCTTGTGACCGTTGCTAGGACACCGCTGTCGGAATCCACGATGTTACCCGCATCGACTACAGACAACCCGATGCGTCCATCCAGAGGGCTGATGATCTCTGTATGATCCAGATCGATCTGCGCTATTTCAAGTTCGGCCTGTGCCTCATCCACTGAGGCTTGGGCCTCGTCAAACGTCGCCTTGGCTGTGTCCAGAACGGACTGGGGAACATCACCTTTGTCGAATAATGTCTGTTGCCGGTCGAGTTCCGTTTTGGCGCTGAGCGCAGAAGCCTGAGCGCTTTTCAAAGTAGCCTGAGCGGCATCAACACTTGCCGCATATTTCCTTTTCTCGATGCGGAACAGCACGTCGCCCTTTTTGACACCCCCACCTTCGGTGAAGCTGACCTCTTGCAGGACACCATCCACTCTGGCCTGAAGGTCGACACTTTGATCAGCGACGACACGACCCACAAATTCATCCTGTTTCTGCAACTCCTGCCGTGTTGCGGGAGCAACAACGACACTGGGTGCCGACGGGTCAGACTGCGCAGCTGCGGAACCCACCAAACCGATGGCGAACAAAGTGCAGAGTAGCTGGTTCGTTATCGTCATCCGATGCTCGCTTATCCGCAATTTGATGTCTGCAAGACTACTATTCATGGCCCTTCAAATCGGCGCAACGGAAATTTAGCCTGCACGATTGATCGAATTGACGGGACTCTACAACATAAACCACTTATGGCAGTCCACCATCTGGCCCGGTATAGGGGGGACGCCAAGAAAAGCTGTCGATGAACATAATCACATTGTCCATCGCCTGAACCTCATCCCCCTGTATTGTATCGTAGCTGTATGAAACTTTTTCACCGTCGACCGTCGGGGATGATATCTCGATGATCAATACATGAGACTCCTCATCAATCTCACCCGACAAAGCTGCATTTGGCGGGTCAACGTCAAAGCTGTTTTCACCTTGGCTCCAAACATCAAAGAAGTGATCTCGGCTGATGACACCGGCGCTGCGGTACGGTCGGTCAGAAAACACCGACACCTCGTCGTCGACACCGTACAGAACGAGTTTCCCATCTTGGAGCTCAGCTTTTGTGGCGGTTTCAACAAACAAGTAGGTCTTGTTATCTGCTTCTTCGGCCAGAGCAAGTGGTGCAGCCAAAGCGCTGATTCCGGCCAGAACAAGAAGTATCTTTTTCACTGTCTTTCTCCTTGGTCCATCATGTCAGTCAGGCGTGAACGGTGCCAGATATCCGGCGGCCAACCCAGGAAGTATTTAGTCCAATTGGTGGAAGTTTCTTATTTCCCTCAAAAAATGTATTTGAAATCATAGCCTTAGGACCAAACAGCGGATTCAACCGGCGTCGGGCCAGATTGATTGTTTTTCTCAATCTGATTGAGAACCCAACACTCCAGAATCTGCATCCAGCTGAATTGTATTGCCGCCACCTGTGAATGCATCTGCCGCAAGATCCCACCCACCTTCGATATCTGCCCACGGACTCTCATCGATAACGAGATAGCTTTGCTCAAGGGCAGGTACTGCGGAACCTTGCAGGATGGTGTAGGAAAAAGTCAGTGTGTCACCAGATTGCCGAGGGTCCGATAGTTCGACGACCAGCGCGACAGGTTTGCCATCCGCTTGGCCCATCAGCGCAGCGTTTGGTGGATCGTCAGCAAAACTATCCTGCCCTTCACTCCAGACTTTGAGCAGTTCGGAACTTGGTATGACCCCAGCGGCGCGGTGCGGGCGATCTGCAAATACGATCATGTTCGCGTCCGGGTTTTCAAGTGTCAGGATCCCGTTGTGCAGCGTTGCCACGCTGGCGTGCTGAACAAATAGAAAGCTGGCTTGGTCTTTCGTTTGTTCAGCAGATGCAGAAGCCGCAATAACCCCCGCTGCCAGAGTGGTGGCAATGCCTGTGCTCAAGATGCCTGCCTTAGTCATGCCTATTCCCTTTTCGACGCGCAAAGTGCTTCAAACGCTATATGACGTGACTGCGGCACCCCTTTACGAAGGGCACCGCGATAGGTGAGCGCACTCAAATATCTCAGTTCGACGAAACGCCCTGCGAAAGAATACCCATACCCACATCGCCGTTCAGCTGTGTCGATTGTCCCGCGTCCCCGGTGGAAACGGCTGCCAGATCTGCCATGGTTTTGTAAAACTCCGCGAACGGGTTGTCGTCGATCACCAAATAGCTCTGTTCTATGGATTGGACCCCAGTACCTTCCAACACGGTGTAATCGAAGACCAAGTTTCCGTCTTTCCTCTTTGGGTTGGTCAGTTCAACGATTATCGAAACAGGTTGGCCTGCGGATTGCCCGACAAGCGCTGCATTCGGCGGGTCCTCGGCAAAGCTGTTTTGCCCTTTGCCCCAGATCTTGATCAATTCCGAGCTTGGTACCGCAACTGCAAGGCGGTGCGGACGATCCGCAAAAACGATCATATTTTCGTCTGCGTCATGAAGCGTCAACGTGCCGTCATCCAGAGATGCGGAGGGCGCATGTTGAACGAAAAAGAAGGTTTCCTGAGCAGGTTTTTCTTCTGCAGTTGCAATTGCAGGTGCCAGTCCGACAACAAGTGCAGCAAGCGAACTCCGGAGCGCCTTGAGTGCCTGTTTCATAGGGTTTCCATCCTATTCAAATTTTCTGTTGGTTTGTTTGCAGTCCGCTCGACCTTCGCCAGAGGGTACTCAACTAAGCTCTCGTCCACGCATCGCACCAAGCTTTGCATCTCCGAAAAGAGAGAAACCATTTCCCCTTAGCGACCCTTCAAGCCAGCAAACAACACAACGCCGGTTAACTATGCGGTATCAGCTTGAACTTTTTGACTCACGTGCATAACGTCTCAAGTTCGCTGTCACAGAGTGCCACTAGCCGAACCAAGGATCGTCGTCGCTGCAGCAATGAACCGAGCCGACCATGCTACCTCCGCGACGAAGCTCTGAGATGCGGGCGCGGTCACAATACCCCGCGGCATTGTGGATATTGAGAACCAGCGGAAAGTCAGCGGGTGCGAATTGCAGTGAGACTTAGCGCAAATGGCGCTCGCTGGACGTTTTATTCGGAGGCTCTAGCGCACTAAATTGCATGATGGTTAGATGTGTGTGCTACGTCGAAGGTCCCACTCGTTCTTGCCAACGCGCCCAGGTTCTCAAAGAAGCCTTTGTTTGGTTTGATTGAGCTTTCTCTGGTCAGAGTTGGATGCAGGTGGGTCGAATTACGACTAGCATCTACGTTGTCCGGTTCGATGTATTCGGAGCCCAAGATATCGCCCGGTTTACAGTTGTACCGGCGCCGGAAACTTCGAACAAAGCTTGACGTGTCGAGAAAGCCCAAACGAGTTGCGACAGATGTGACCGCCCCTCGTGTTGGCTGACTACTGGCAAGCGTGTCACGTGCGTATTCCAGGCGGAGGTTGGCCAAATAGGCCTGCAATCCGCCATCTGCGCGAAACAAGCGATACAGCGTCGATCGCGACATTCCTACAGCGGCGCACATCTCGTCAACGTTCAAAGGCAGCGAGAGCGATCGCGAGAAAATGTATTGTTCTGCGCGAATACGCTTGGCTCTTTCGGTATGCAGGTCTTCCGAATTGAGTTCCTCGCGATCCGTAATCGCGGCGACGAGCAGAGACGCGAACAGGTTGATCGCTGAAGCATTGCCTGTTTCCGGTTTGTGCGAAATTTCGTTCGCCAGATGTAGGAAATTGGCGATCATCAACCGTCCGACTGGTGTACTATTGTCAAAATGCGTCATCGGTCGCAGAGGATGGCGCGTGACTTGAAGGGCCGATTTCCTGAGGGCAAGATACGTGACCTTAGAGCGGTCGCAGTAGCAATATCGGGTCGCAGACAAGTCCATTACAGTGAGAGAGCCAGGTGCCACCCGGGTGGTTTCTCCGTTCACTTTTGCGACCGTGTGCCCCTCATTCTGGTAACGGATCACGACGCAATCGAACTCGTGATTATTGCCTACGAGTTCCGCCGGAGACATGGCCAATTGGCAGAACACGGCGTCTTCCAACTGACGAGACGACACGCTGAGTTCCAGATTCCGACGAGAAACCAAGGGTCTTCCCACGCGCCAAAAGTCCGCCATGAAATCGTCCCACGCATCCCGACGCGCCTTTTCCGGGAGCATCGAGATATTCAGGTCTGGTTCGAGGCCATTCATCTTCGATCTCGTTTCCGCATCGGTTAAGCTAACATACTTGTTCGCATCATACTATCTTAAGGTTGAGCCGATCAACGTGGACTCATTCTAAAATTTACTTCGTAGAGCATCTCCGCCAAAACCTCCAACTTTCAAGCAATGAGGCGAAGGATTGCTAAAAGTTGTCGGGTCCTGTCTGGTTCCTATGCTTCGACACTGCTTTTTTCTACTAGCGGAAGATCCGTTTTGACAGTGTCTTACCAAAAAATACGGTGCCCTACGAATTTCCGGTTTCGCAGGCCGCACGGCGGCAATTCCGAACATTTTCCCGCAACTCGAGATTTGAATTCGCTCGCGGCGAAATGATGGTTTGGGATTCACCTAGGTTTGTCATGATGAATGACTGCTATAGGGGATTTCGCCGCAGCGCAGAAAGCAATCCGCTGCGGGAGCGAGGATTTTCTGCGTCAGCATTCGCCGTGCTGTCAAAAGGCAGCAAAGTCCGCATTGCTGTCGTCCATGTGCCATGCAGCTAAGGTCTGGAGCGAGCCCAACCTGTAAGTTCGCTTCAAAGACACACGCACACTCGCAGCATGATTATTGCTGCATCTGCGAAGTTCCTAGCGCTGCGAGGCGGCAGATAGACCAGCCATTGGTACGCAATGCAGTTTCTTTTTACCGTTTGTTTGAGGGCCGATATCCCATTGCCTGTCTTTGGGAAACGCCGCAGTTTCATTGGACCGCTGTGAACTCATTTTTGACCGATGTTGCATTTTGATCGAATGGCAGAAATCAAATCGTTTGCGCCGAAATTTCGACGACTTAGAGCGTTGAAAAATAGCAAGGACGCGGGCCTTTCAACCCAAGCACGTCGCAGAAACTGAATGGCCGACTCTTAATTTCCTTCATTTGTCCACTCTCGTGACCAGCGTTCCAGCTCACTCAGGACGGCGTCCAGAGACTTCCCTTTTTTTGTGAGAGAGTATTCGGTTTTTGGCGGCACCTCCGCATAGACCTTGCGGTGGATAACGCCATGGTCTTCCAGTTCCCGCAGCTTTCGTGTCAGGACTCGCTGCGTAACATCGGGCATTTCGCGGCGCAATTCGCCATACCGCTTGGTTCCCGTTTGCAGCGTGTGCAGTATCTGGCATTTCCATTTGCCACCTATGATCTCAATCGCGACCTCGGCTGGGCAATGGTGATCGGTCATGTTCTGCTTTGCATCATTTGCCATTCCGGACCTCATTTACGGTGCGCATCACAGCTTTGGAAGGAAGCATGGCAAAACCTTGCTCCACATTTTGCAACAGATGCCTACGCTTATTTGCACAGAATTTCCCCGTGGTATCCATTTGGTTCCTACTAACATCAATCGTAGGTAGATGTCATGTTGTTACGACAGTCAATGAAGCGGCCTGATCTGATCCGGGAAATCTGAAAATTCCAGATGACAGAAAAAGGCCTTCTACCACTGCACCCCGCCGAACCAGACAGGAGGCCCCATGAAACCGAACTTCATTATCCCACTCGCCACAGGCGCGCTTTCTCTTGCGCTTGCAACCGGTGCAGCCGCATCTGACAACCCACAATCCACCACCGTTCTTGAGTTTGCGGATGCCAACACCTTGTTCGTTGCAGATTCCGATGGTGCAAAGATTTACGCTTATACGCTGCCGGATGCCGTTCCAGCCACAGAATCTCGCGGCTATAACCTCATTGGGCTCGGCGCGCAGATCGTCGAGCAGTTGGGGGTGAACCCCTTTGCGATCAGCTATCACGATATTGCCGTGAACCAGGTCTCGAAGGAAACCTACATTTCCCTGTCGATCCGTGCAGGCGATGAGAAATCCCCAATGGTCATCCGGGTCGATCAGGATGGGACCATTGTTCCACTCGATCTTGCGGCTCTGAACAGCACATCCTTCGCGCTGAGCGATACCCCGGATGATAGCGTGACGTTCTGGCGTGACATCCCGGCTTCGACCTTCACTGTCACCGATATGGATTATGTCGACGGCTCGCTGTTTGTGGCGGGGCTATCGACGGGGGAGTTCGCCTCGACCCTGCGGCAGGTGCCGTATCCGTTTGACAGCAGCGCCGCCGCTTCCAGTATCGAGATGTTCCATACGGTTCACAATCAGACCGAAACCCGCGCCCCGATCCGCGCGATGAGCGTAGTGGACCTGAACGGGACGCAGACCGTTGTGGCGGCCTATACCTGTACGCCATTGGTCACGATCCCTTCAGCTGATCTGGTCGATGGCAGCCACGTCATTGCTAAAACTGTCGCTGAGCTTGGCTATGGCAATACCCCGCTTGAGGTGCTGCATTTCACCGCGCCCAATGATGAGTTCCAGCCCGAAGAATATGTGCTGGTCATCAACAAGGAACGCGACGCCGACCTGATGCGCGTGACCGACCTTGCGACCGCATCGGCAAGCGAAGGCCTGTCGCAACCTGTATTGTGGGGGGATGCCGGTGTGGAAACCACAGCGCGTCCGTTGGGCGCCGTGTTGCAGGCCGATGATCAGGATGAGCAGTATCTGCTGACGCTGAAACGGAACCTCGATACCGGCGACGTTGATCTCGTGTCCTACCGAAAAGGTGCTTATTTCCGCCTGAATGACTTTGTGAGCGAATACAACTTCCCTGATTACGCCTATTCCGATGAGCAGGAGTTCTACCGCACATTCCAGAACCTGCTGAAAGCGGATGCAGGCTATCCAGATCTGCAAAGGTAGGATGCATATGCGAAGCCTGATTGTATCTGCGGGCGTCGCACTGGTCGGTTTCATATCGGCCAGTGCAGCCGCATATGCTTGTGAAGCAGACAGTTCGCCGACAGCCAAGGTCGAGCAGGTTTACCCGTCAGCGAATATTCTGCCCGAAAACCTGCTACGCTTTTATATCTACTTCTCTGAGCCCATGGCTCGTGAGGGGATATGGAACTCGGTCGTTCTGTTGGATGCAGATGGGGAAGTCGTGCCTGGTGCATTCATCGAGAACAAGTTCGACCTCTGGTCTCCCGATGACAAGCGCTTGACGGTTCTGTTCGACCCGGGTCGGGTCAAAACAGGTTTGGTGGCACATAATACATTGGGCCGGGCACTGGAGGCGGGAAAGAGCTATACCTTACAGGTCGGTGCAAGCGCCGAGACTCGTAGCGGATGTAGCATCGGTAGCGATTACGGCAAGAGCTTCGAAGTTGCTGAGGCTGATTTCGATGCGCCGGATTTGGCGGCGTGGCAAGTTATCGCGCCGCTTGCAGGTACAAAAGAGCCTTTGCGTGTTGAGCTGGATGGTCCAACCGATCACTTGTCAATGGCCTATCGTATTCGGGTCAAGGATGCTGATGGCAGTTTCGTGCGTGGCGCACTGCAGTTGGACGACAATGAACAGGCATGGGTGTTCACACCTCAAAAACCCTGGACGGAGAAATCGCACCAGATTGAAGTGAGCACGATGCTGGAGGATATTGTCGGCAACCGCCTGACTGGATTGTTTGACCGCCCCGTAGTGAAAGACGGCTTTAGTGAGCCGGGTTCTGAGGTTGAAACCCTACCCTTCACGCCGCACCCGAACTGAGAATTAACACAAGAAAGAACACCAAAATGAAACTCTTCTACGCGCCCGGAACCTGCGCACTTGCCCCTCATATCGCGCTGGAATGGACCGGTACATCCTATGAGGCTGAACGCGTCGAACTGGGATCAGACGACTATCTCAAAATCAATCCGCTCGGCATGGTGCCTGCGCTGAAAGATGGTGATCACCGGATTATGACGCAGGCGGATGCGATCTTAAAATATATCGAGACGAAGTTCCCCAATGCCGATCTTGGTGTTGCAAAAGATCCACTTAGCCAGTTTGAACTGGATGAAGCATTGGCTTTTCTGACCGGGGATTTCCATCCGGCATTCTGGCCCTTCTTTGTGCCGGACCGATTTACAGCCAGCACTGAAGAAGCCGCACAGAATGATGTGCGCGAGGCCTCTTTTGCCCGGATTGTCCGGGTCATGAACCACCTTGAGATGCTCCTGGAAAGCGGCACGCATGTGGTTGGTGGCAAGCGTACAATTGCTGATCCCTACGCCTTCGCCATGACCCGTTGGACGGCGCACACGCCAAAGCCATGGCAGGAATATCCTGCTGTAAAACGGTTTATGGAAACTATGTTGGAAGACAATGGTGTGCAGAATGCCATGAAAACCCAAGGCTTGGATTAGCCATGGCACAGTATGACTACAATGCCCCCCAATACCATGTCGCAACACGCGACAAGGTGAACACAGAGCTTCTGCGGGGCATCTTTCCCGCGGATCGTTCTGCTTGGGACAACGATCCGCAGTTTCTGGGCTGGCCTGCCCATCTGCAACGCTTGCATGCCTCAATATCCGAGGCCAGCGCACGGTTGGTCGGGGGGCTGGAGGCCGTTCTGGACGAACCCGAAGGTAGCGTTCAGGAGGTGATGGGGCTGACCGGCATGAACCGTCTGGGCATTGATCTGGTTGTACATGTTCATGGGCATCACGGGTTTGAGGATGCCAATGTCCTGCCGGGTTTCCTTGGGCGGTTTCCCCAATTGTCACAGGCGATTGATCTTCTGGAAAACGACCACACGTTCCTGGACCAGGCGCTGGATCAGTCGGAATTGGTCTTTGCCAAGCTTAATGGAGAGGGCACATCAAAAGCCACGGTCGGAAAGGCGCTTGAGCAGGCCAAGGTACTGAACAAGATATTGCACCGGCACACCTATGACGAAGAAGATATCCTGATCCCGGCGGTGCTGCGTGCCTATGCCTGAAACCCCCGAAGACATCCCCCGGCTCTTTGCCGAAGCCTGGAATGCCCGCGACGCGCAGGCGCTTGCGTCGCTCTTTGTCGAAGATGCGGATTTCGTGAATGTCGTGGGCTTCTGGTGGGACAACCGCAATGAGATCGAGCGCGCGCATCTCTACGGCTTGACGACTTTTTTCCGCTATTCGGAGATTGCGGCGCGGCGCGTCAAGGTGCGGCAGGTCGGTGACGACGTCTCAATCATCCACACACGCTGGAAGTTAACGGGTCAGATCGATAAAAACGGCCTGCAACTTGATACGCGTTTCGCGATCATGGTGTTTGTGGCGCAACGAAAGCAAAGCGGGTGGGCCGTTCTGGCCGCACAAAATACCGACATCGTACCCGGTGCAGAAACCAATGTCGTCAGTGACGGTGTGATGAGAGCTGCGGACTATCGAAAGTAAGACGAATTTTGACAGTGTTTGCTCAAGTGTTGTCGAATGATGGTCAACAAGAGCATCGCAGACAATTTCCAGCCCATAACCTGAAGTCCGCCGTACCGCCAATTTCGAACAGAACTAATTGGTTTGGCGCCACGGAGTGGCTATTCAATAGCCGCTCTAGCGGTAAATGTTGCTTCACGGCAAGAACCATGCCGAGCCCGCGAGTGTTTTCTGCGTCAGCAAAGGGCGGGTTTGTCCTGCGTCGGGCTTTTCGGAACAAGCCGCGGCGAAAACCTGATCTCCGAGCCGGCCAAATCAACGTTGTCGAACGTCTGGTTCGGTGATGCTCGCTGCAGGGCGGCGGTCGACCTGCCGCAACCGCAAAACTATGCCGCGTCAGCGAAGGTCGAAAATCCAATGGCTGCAAAGTCCCGACAGCGGTAATTGTGAACCTCTGTGAGGATCGTCGGCTTTGGACCCTTCTAGAGCTTTTGATTGGCTCTGATAT
>NZ_JBQFZQ010000020.1:0-22323 GCF_056542325.1 Ruegeria sp. AD6
CTAAATCCGGACTACAAATATCAGAGCCAATCAAAAGCTCTAGAAGGGTCCAAAGCCGACGATCCTCACAGAGGTTCACAATTACCGCTGTCGGGACTTTGCAGCCATCCGCATTATTTCTCCAAAGGACCGCAGTCAGCCCTAAACGGACATTCGCAACAAGACTTTGCAGCTCCTGCTTCGGACCAAAAGGCGTCAGAGATTGATGGGAGGTGTCGTCACACTTGTTAGCGTCGCCGTTGCAAGCAGGATCAGGGCAACAGCGAGAATCTCTATCGAAATCGACCGCCGGAGAGCAATTTCCGCGCCACGCTTCTCAGCCCTGAGAGCCGGAACGAGTTTCAACTTGTTCAGCGCCGCGATTCCAAGAAGGGCAGAAACGATCACGACCTTGACTAAAAGCCCCAATCCATAGGCCGTTCCGAACAAGGCGGCCAGTGAGCCGGAAAGCAGCCATGCGAGTGCCGCGCCTACTACAATCAGGACGGCAACTCCGTAAGCAGCGACATTGCCAAAGTGGTGCAGTAGATCGGCCTCAGTTGGAGTGAGCACCGCTTTGCGCAAAGGCAGTAGAGCACCGACCCAAAACGCGGCAACCAGCAGATGAAGAACCAGCAAGACTGCGAGAGCCGCTCTAGGCTCTCCTAGCGAGTGTCCCACCTGAGCAAAAGAAATCGCTATGGCAAGGCTGCCCGCCAAAGCAATCCACTGCCCGACGCGTTGGAGCAAAATTGCCAATATCGCGAGTTCACCCACTCCTCGCCAAATCGCGGCGGTGCCAAGTGGACTGTCCCAGACAAAGCCAAGCATCATTGGGTCCGTCGCGCCCTCAAAGCCCATCCCGGATATCCGTGCCGCTCTAATGCCGAAACGCAAAGCCAGAACGGCGAGACCGAGTAGCGCCGCACCGACCGCGAGGTGCCTTGCAAGGCGCAAAACAGACACTTCGGCGCGCGTGGCAAAGAGGACGGTGAATAGGACGCTACCCATCGCCAGCAGCGCCGTACCGTAGCCAAGTGCTTTCGCCAGAATGGCCAAGACGGCAACACCGTCAATGGGGGCCAGTCCGGTCACTCAGTTACCGTGAAAGAGAAGCTGCCCTGCATCGGGTGACCGTCGGAAGCCATACCTCGCCAGTCGAAACGATAGCTTCCGGGTGCAAGCTCCTCCAAAGGCATAGCTCGGAACTCCATAGCGGGGTCCATACCTGTCTCGCGCTCAATTTTGACGTCGCCATCGGGTGAGGTCAGCGTGACCGAGATGATGCGCATCGGATCATCGAACCGCATGGAAAGCTCCGGCACGTCCGTGACAGTCGCGCCGTCAGCCGGTGTCGTTGCCTCGGACTTTGAATGCGCAGCCGCAAGCATTGGAGCTGTCGCTACGGCCAAACCGACAAGAGTTTGTTTGATCATCTGAGTTTTCCTCTATTCGGATTGGGCATTCAGTTCGTCGTGGTACTCACGAAGCTCATCGGGCCAGGTTGACTTGATATAAGAAAGGACCGCTATGATTTCGTCATCGCCGAGCACACCTTCATAGACCGGCATACCGGTTGGGGGTGCATTTTCCATCAGTCCGGCCAGGCCAAATTTGGTCAAGGTGAAGAGCGTTTCATCATCGTGGTGCCACGTATGCCCTGTGGCGTCGTGCGGCGGTGCCGGTAGCAAACCATCCTCGCCGCGTATCTGCCAGTTTGGCTGTCCTTCCAGGCGTGCTCCGTGGCAGGCAGCACATTGGTCCGCGTAGATATCTTGGCCAGTTGCGACCAGTTCGGCGTCATCCGGCCTCAATAGACCGACGGCCTTAGAGGGCCGGGCCAGAACGAAAGCTAGGGCGAAACCGGCGAGCGCAAGCCCACCGGTGACCAAGAGTGTTGTGCGCCCTAGCATCAGGTGTGGAACGGCTGTGCGTTGCCAGCGCGGTAGTATACCGTACCGGCTCCAGCCTCTCCCCCAAATGCAATGACGTCGTAACTGGCGGACGGATCGTCGCCCATACCAGGGGAGCCCATTGGCATGCCAGGAACGGCAAGCCCTGTAATGTCAGGCCGATCCTTCAACACGGCTTCCAGTGCTTCGAACGGCACATGGCCTTCAAAGACATAACCATCGGCTTCAATGGTGTGACAGGATGCGAGGTTCAGCGGGATACCCCGCGCTGACTTCTGTGCCTCGGGGTCGGTCAGTTCCTCAACGGTTACGGCGTTGCCACGTGCGCGAGCCAAGTCGGCCCACGCGTGACAACATCCGCAACCTGGTGAACTGAGCACGTGCATTGGGGTGCCTGCACGGACGGGAAGAGCTGTCGCGATGAGAGCAGTTGCAGACATTGTGGTGAATTGACGACGTGTGATCATGTCTGTCGGTCCTTTGATGTGAAATTTGAACGGAATGCGGGCGAGCGCCCGTTGCCATTCAGGCTTTCGGAGGACCGGTGGGAACACCCAGTGCGAGGCCCGAAAAATCGGCTCCAGCGTGCGTCACACCACCCACTGAGATCACCAATGGAGCAATAGGCGAAATCCCCGCCGTGGCGACGAGATCACCAAAACAGGATGTTGAACCCATGCCGCTGGTGGTGTCGCAACAATCCGCAACAGCTTTCTCGGCATTAGCCAACGGATCGTCGTCCGCCATTTGAGCATGATGACCAGAATGATCCGATCCATGGGTCAAGCCATGCTTCACGGACGCTGCGGATGCGCCAGAGAATGCAACAACAAGAAGTATCGACAGGACCAGGCGAAACATACCAAATACCTACTGGGGGCACGTGGTTTTGACAAGTTACGAGGATGGGTCGACGCAAACGATCCTAGTTGCACCCATTATGGGTGCGCCACATCTCTGGATCATGTCCGTCCGGAACAGCGGAACATGGATCACCTGAAAGTCCGGTACAACTGAATTTTGACTGATCTGCGTATTAGTCAGCAACGGCAAGGTCAGCAGAGAGGCGTTTAGCCTAAGGTGTTTCCGGTGATGAAGGTGTACGAACTTTCGACCAGGCCGATGACGACATCCAACTCTTCTGGTGTGGTCGGAGTATAGATCATGACAAAGCCACTCCATCCGGGACGTTGATTGGCCCAAGGGTGTCCTACGGCCCAGCCAGCCTCAATTGCCCGTCGGGCCATTGCGGGGTGCAGCGAAGCGTGCAAGCTGCCATCAGGATGCATATGCGCAAACTCAAACCCACCGACGATAGAGTTCGGTTGAGACATCAACATGTCAGGATCAAGCTGAAAGCCAATCGCGCCAGGTAATGATATGCGTGTTGGGCCAAGTGTGACCCCTGGGAATTGCGCAACACGCTCCAGCAATAGCTTGGCCAAATCGGCATCAATTTCGACACCAATCTGTGTATGGGGTACGCCGCTTGTCGTTTCGGGACTGGGCGAGGTGCGCTCCGGCAAGGAGCGCTCTTGTGCGGATACCATCGGGCACATCAATGCCACCGCTGTCGCGGCAGCCGCCAGTAGTTTCAGGAACACATTCATTTGTTGTCAGCCGGTCAAAAGTTAAGAATGAGCGCTCGGTGCCATATCAGTTCCCTTGCACACATCATTCAGCCTTTAACGCTTCGACATTGATCAAGACTGCTATTTCGTCGCTCACCGCAGGTGCAAACGCCCCAAGTCCGAATTCAGACCGCACGATAGTCGCCGTGGCTGCCAGCCCCAAGGTCGGCGTGCCCTCATTTTCGCCAAAAGGGTATGGCGCTGATTTGTTAAGCGTTGTTTCCAGAACAACAGGTTTGGTGACGCCATTCATGGTCAGGTCGCCAGAAATATTCGCGGAATTGTCCCCGGTCACTTCAATGCTGGTTGAGGCGAAAGTGACCACGTCATCGTCACTCGCGCTAAAAAAGTCATCGGACATGAAGTGTTGCAAACGGGCATCCCAGCCCGTGATCATGGATTTTATAGGCATAGACACTGTGACAGATGACGCAGACGGATCATCTTCATTGAACTCAATCTCACCGCTAAACCCTGAGAACATTCCAAACGTTTCTGAGAATCCGATGTGGTCGTAGCTGAACAGTACCTGGCTGTGCCCGGGGTCCAGCTCGTACGTACCACTCTCGGACAATGCGGTTGTCGCGACCATCGATAAGAGTACCGCTAGCGGGGTTGCTGCCACTTTGAACATTGATACGCTCCCATTTTGACAAGACGTGTTCGCGGAATTGAGTATTGAGCTTTAGTTTTTGGCTGGCAGTACTTTTAGAACAAAATGTTCTACTGTGCAACAAGATGTTCTATAGGAGGGGTGATTGAAAGAAGATCCTAGGCTGATCGCCACACGGCAGGCCGCGCTTGATGCGGCGCAAAGGATACTGATGGATGAGGGCGTGCTGCACGTAACTCATGGCGCAGTTTCGAAGGCAACTGGCATTTCGCGCAGTACACTTTACAGGCACTGGCCAGATGCGCGCAGTCTGCGTGATGCAGCATTCCGGCGCATCGCAACACCGCCAAACATACCGCCCAAAACCGATGGCCCGCTACGATCTGACCTGCGCTGGTTACTCGGTGTACTGATGGGAGCCTTAAATGACACACCGTGGGGCCAAATCGCGCCTCAGGTGGTCGCTGCTGCGTCCACCGATGCAGAAGCGCGGTTAGTGATAACAGAATTCATGAAAGACAGGTTCGCGAGTGTTGAAGCAGTATTTGCAGCCGCAATAGACCGCGATGAGATCACCGCCGATGTTCCGGTCGACCAACTCATAGAACTAGCAGTCGCGGCACCTTATTTCCGCAAGCTCATACGTCACGAGGCACTGGACGAAGAGTGGTTGGATCAACATGTTGATCTGCTTTGCAGTATCGCGAAAACCAATTCGGGACAGTGACCATCGCCTGACTAGGCAATCAAAGCGGCCAATAAACATAACAGTTTCCAAGATCGCAGTATGGCTACGTTCGCCGCTTGACATCAGCACGCCGCAGGGTCAATTCGATGCGCTCCTCACAACGTTGACGACTGCACCCTGATTTGTCGCTGCCGCTAATTCACAATGCAACATGAACACCTTTGGGTTCAGTGTCGCCCACGGCAATGTCGACTTTCAGGAACCGGCCAAACCTTGCAATGTCCAGTATCCTCCTCTGATGCGCCTTTCGCTGACTTGCACATAAGTGACTTGAAGCAGCCCAAACCGAACCTTCTCACCCAAGCATTGCAATTTAGTAAACTCGCAACGAAGCGGCATTTAGACTATTTCCGCCCAAAAACCGCTTCCAAAACGCGATCCCCCAGACTGACTTGGTAATGTCAGGTTCAATGCGGGCGTCACGCGTACCAATGCTGCCCGATTAGTCCGTTGCGAAGCAATAAAACAGACCTGCCCCGCCTGAACGTGGCAGATGTTCCTCTCCGCAACCGCGCGAGCCGTGCGATGAGTTCCAGGACACCATGTTTCGGGCATCGTTGAGACCGATACGGTCATGATGCCCGACAATCGCAGATCCACCCTCGCTGTTCGAAGTCCAGTTACTGCATGTTGTGTCACCGCCTGCCGTAGAGAAGTAACCTGCGGAATCGGAGCCGGTCAGAATGTCATGTTTGTTCGGCTGGCTACCACGCCCATTGACGGGGTTACCGTTTTCGTCGAGCGCTGTCTGTAGACTAATGTTCACGCTGTCGCGGTGCAGTTCTTCAACATTGTTGGCGATGAGCTCTCCATTGGCATTGTGCCAGGGGCCCGATCCGATCCGGTCGCGTGCAGAAATGCCATTGGTGATCGTCATCGGGTCGGTGCTGCGATCAATGGACATTGAAGTGCTCAGATAGGCCGCAAATGTTTTGGAAGAACCGGCCGCGGAAGCGAGTGCATTACAATGGGCATCGGCGCCTTCGAGGCCGCCTAGATTGGCACCGTCCCCCTTGCCCACACTAGTGATGAAAAACGACATCTCCTCGCCTGCCGATTGCGCCTGTGCCGCCGTTGCGAAACAGCAGATTACGAGTGCAGCAACCCCACGGATAGTTGTTCTTTTGGTGAACTTCGGCATGTGTTTCTCCCTTCGTGCTGTGTAATCACTGATGCTAGTCGTATGTAACCATCGGGTCCGGATGTATGACACTATGGTGCTGGTGCGATTCACTACAGCCGGTTGTGCAT
This sequence comes from Ruegeria sp. AD6, assembly GCF_056542325.1. NCBI lineage: Bacteria > Pseudomonadati > Pseudomonadota > Alphaproteobacteria > Rhodobacterales > Roseobacteraceae > Ruegeria > Ruegeria sp. AD6. Next base: position 6,136 of record NZ_JBQFZQ010000020.1, read on the forward strand.
GACCGACCCTCTGGCCCTAATTATTACTACCCTACTCCGGTCTTACATGTTAAGTGCGGTCGCTCACCTGTTCCCAGGATCATTTGTAATGAGTGACTGAGGGTCGTGACGGAATGACACAAAAAATCGCTCTTTGGTCCATTCCGATATCCATTGCGGTATTGGCACTAAAACTGTTGGCCTGGTGGCTAACCGGCTCGGTGGCTTTGTTGTCAGACGCAATGGAATCAACTGTGAATGTCGTTGCGGCGCTGCTGGCGTATCTCGCAGTTCGGGTTGCAAACAAGCCCCCTGATAAAAACCACCCCTTCGGTCACAAAAAAGCTGAGTATCTTTCTGCCGTCGTCGAGGGCGCACTCATTGTGCTGGCAGCATTCTTGATCATCAGAGAAGCTGTACTGGCACTTCCAAACCCGCATCTTGAGGATGCGCCGCTTCTTGGAATCGTCGTGAATGTCATTGCAACGGGTGTGAATGGCGCATGGGCTTACCTATTGCTCAAAATCGGCAGGCGGGAGGGTTCGCCTGCATTGGAGGCGAGCTCCCGGCACATTTTGACGGATGTCATGACTTCAGTTGGTGTCATCGCAGGTTTGATACTGGCGCTTGCCACCGGCTGGCTGATCCTCGATCCGATCCTGGCAATTCTTGTTGCACTGAACATCTTGTGGGAGGGATGGAAAGTTATTCGGTCGTCCGTCGATGGCCTGATGGATGTGACACTGTCGGAGCATGACTTGCAGACTGTTTCCAACGCAATCGAAGCAAATCTCGGCGCAGCCTTAGAATACCACGACCTCAAAGGGCGCAGATCCGCGAATGTCATATTTGTGGAGTTTCATCTTGTTGTGGATGGCACAATGCCAGTCAGTGCAGCGCACGATATATGCAATGACATCGAGGAAGAATTGGATCGTTTGTATCCGGGTTCGATCTTTGTCATTCACCTCGAACCTGATGACGAATTGTTGGGTGTCGGGGTTAACTCCCACTAAACTTGTTATTCAGCCCTGCAAAAACACTATCGACTTGACCGATCTGGCTAAGACGTTCGGCTTGAAATTCGTCAGACCTAAGCCCGATGTGGGAAAGCCGGGCCAGAAGTAACCTGTCTCCAACGTCGAGAAGCGTGATGATCAGAATTGGAGGCGAAAATGAAAATTCAAAGAAAGCTGGGTCAACTTCTTAGCACCGCGGCGCTGGCTTCGTTGATCGCGGCGACACCTTATGTACCAGTGTTCGATGCCGACGGTCGCCTACATTTTGAGCCGTCATATGCCTTTGCCAAGAGCGGCAAGGGAAAAGACGGGGATGGTCGTGACGATGATCGTGACGACAGAGATGATGACCGGGACGACAACTCGGGGTCGGGGAGTAGCGGCCGTGGTGGGGACCGGGACGATGATCGTGATGACGATAGAGATGATGATCGTGACGACAGTTCAGGATCAGGCAAAAGTGGTCGCGACGATGATGATGATGACTCCAAACGCTCCAGTAGAGGCAGCGGAAAGAAGGATCGGTCTCAAGCGGGGGGCAAATCGTCGGGTTCGGCTGGGATAACAAAGGTCGAGACAAACGCCAGCGGCATTGAAGTACGTTACGCCGACGGAACCAAGGAGGAGATCGAAAACGGGCGGTATGAGAGAAAGAATGCGCAGAACCGAACTGTTGAGGAGCGCCCTGCGACCGGTGCTGACGTCTCAAGGCTTCGGTCATTGGCGAATGGTATCTCAATCGACAACGTGCGCTCTTCAGGGCAAGGCGGCGCTGCTAGAAGTCGACCCACGAAAATCGAACGCCAGGGCAACAATATCGAAGTGAACTATGCCAATGGTTGGAAAGAGGAAATCGAGTTTGGGCGCTACGAGTTAAAAGACCCGTACAACCGGACTGTTGTTGAGAGAAACGCAACGGCTTCTGATCGCCGGAGGCTACAGGCGGTTGCTAACTGAACAGCAAATCCAGTCGATAATCCGTTGGCGGCTTCTCATTGAGAGGGGCCGCCATAGCTGTCAATGAAACCGCAGTTAGTCTCCCTTGTTCCAAACATCATGGGCGATGAGTGCTGCCTCTACCCGATTGCGCGCATGAAGCTTTGACAGGATTGCTGTCATGTAATGCTTCACGGTTTTTTCTTGAAGGTCTAACTCGTCAGCGATTTCACGATTACTAAGACCTTTGGCCACACGTCGAAGTATTTCTTCCTCACGATGCGTAAGGTCATCGAGAAGGCCGCCGTCCTTGGAGGTGCCGCTGTCAGTGTTGATTTGAAGCAGCACACGCGACGCCAAGCCCGGAGATACGAACCCCTCACCTGCGGCGATGCTTTTCAGGGAAGCGGTCAATTCGCTCGCGGTTACTCCTTTCACAATGTAACCAATCGCGCCAGACTCCAAGGCGTCTGCGACATCGCTGCTGTTCTCTGATACCGTCAAAATTGCAATGAAAGGCGGATTTGCCATTGCCGCAATTTTACGTGTCGCGCTTATCCCGCCACCGGGCATCGAGAGATCAAGAATAGCTATGTCCGGCTGATACGTACCGACCAGCGATACTGCCTCTTCAGCGCTGGACCCAGCGGCCAAAACTTCAAAAACATCAGTTTCATCTAATGTGCGTTGCAAGCCATCCCTAAAAATTGGATGATCGTCCGCTATAATGACGGATGTTGTCATGATGCACTCATCTTTCTGGAAAACAGTGTCATAACAATGGTGGTGCCTTCGCCCGGTCTCGATGCGACTTCGAAACTACCACCAATACTCTCGACCCGATCTCGCAAGCCCATAAGCCCCTGGCCACCATCGTCTCGCAACGCGGTTTCTTCTGACCTGTCAAATCCAGGTCCGTCGTCTTTGACCTTTACAACTATGCAGTCGCTCTGCACCTCAGAGAAAACAGTGCACTTGGAAGCTGGAGCATATCTCGCGGCATTGGAAAGCGTCTCCTGAAGGAACCGAAAAACGCACAGCTTGTCGGACAATGACAGCTCTGGGGCCTGGCTGCCCAGGAATGAAACATCCGGTCGCAACGGGCTGTGTTCGGCGTGATCCTCTACGGCTCTTTTCACAACATCGACGAGTGACAGGCTGTCGATATCTGGCGCGGACAGCCCTCGTGATATCGCACGAATTTCAGTCAGAGACTTTTGCAAAGACTGCTGAATCTCTTCTGCCTCTTTAGGCCTTTCGGACTCTTTGGAAAACGCCGCCTCCAGTCTAAGGGCGGCGAGCGACATGTATTGCGCAGGACCATCATGTAGCTCGGCACCGAGTTTTTTGAGGAACCGATCTGTTTGCGTGGCATATCTTTCTGACGCTTCGACTACACGCGACCGCAGCCGGGCATTCTGCTCGGCCATCCTCTCACTTTCTGTAAGGCGCTGTTTAAGAAGAGTCCCCTGTCGTCGAATTGTTTTGTCACCAATTGCGACGATGGAATACAGAACAATCGTACTTGCCAGAAATGCGGAACCGACGACCAACCAACTTGTTCGCCTGGCCTTGGCTAAGTCTAACTCAAGCTGATCAGCTCTTTCGTAGAACTCCGCAACTGCAATGATTTCGCCGGACCAGAGTTCGCGGATGGGGCTGTAAACTTCAAGCAGTGGTATCCCCAATGCCGCCTCGGCGGCGCTCTCGGCATGATCAAGCTCTTCGAAAGAGCCGGAGATATCACCGCTCCACGCCCGCCTTAAGTCATCCGTTGGATTGAAACGGTTTCCAATGATGTCTGTATCCGAGGCATGCGCAATCACACCGCCTTGCTTCCAGAATTTGTAGGAAACGATGCGGTCACGCATTGGCTGGGTCATAAAAATCTCGTCCAGCGCCAGGCTCGCCTGCTCTGAAAGTCGGTCGCCATGTGCCAATTCCTGGCTGAGCGGGGAAACCACGCTTTCCATATACAGTGCCGCGGAGTTGGCGGAGTTTTGCACGACTGCGTTCTGGATTCGATTTGACACCCAGACCCCGACGATTGCAGTAGCAGTGCCCATCACAACGATGCTGGCCGCAAGAAACACTCGCGACAACGACCAATTGCCAATCGTTAGGTCAGGTACTTTCACTCTCATCGTGAAATCGACTATGAACTACAATCTGTTACCGCACCACAGACCTTGGTCTGACGCGATCTGGCTAAATCTCAGACTCTGTGATTCCGCCCAGCGGCCAGAGTCAGATATCATCCATCGTTCTCAGTCTTTGCAGCATCGGGCATTGAACGATTCCGCTATCACAATTGGCCGTAAGCTCACTCAAGGCGCGCTCCAGACGTCTGAGCTCATCAATCTTGCTTCGAACGCTGGCAATGTGTGCAACGGCCAGTTCTTTCACTGACCGGCAGTCTTCGGTACTTCCTTCTGACAGCTCCAAAAGCGCCTTTGCGTCAGATAGAGGAAACCCCAGGTCGCGGGATTTCTTCAAAAACCGAAGTCTACCCACATCATTTGCTGAATAGAGGCGACGATTGTTCAGAGCTCGTGCGGGTTTTGGTACGATACCTTCGCGCTCGTAATAGCGGATAGTTTCAATTCCGACCCCGGATTGCCGGGAAGCCTCACCTATCGCAATCATGTAAAGTGCCCCCTACTGATCCTGTAGTTGCTACAGGAGTTATACGCTCTGTATGCCGGTGCCTCAACACAATCAAATCGAGCACCTCGGGAGCGAAAGATGAAGAAATATGTGACCCTCAGCTACCTGGGATCGGTTTCCGCTCTGGGGGTCGCGACATGCTGTGTTCTTCCAATGGCCATGATGTTGTTAGGCTTGGGTGGCAGTTGGTTGGCGGTATTCGGAAGAATAGCGGTGGCAAGCTACTATGTTCTCGCCATCTCAACAGCGCTGGTCGCGGTTTCATGGATCGTAGCGCATCGAAACGGGACGTTGGCAAATCTGAAATGGTGGCTTGGTGGAAGCTCAGCGATCACCGCGCTGGCATGGGTCATCGTGTTCAATGAGGCTCAAATCAACGAATACCTAATCATGCAGATGTGAGACAATGACAAAACAAGCTGTGGTGCTGGATAGCACTTTGACCTGCCCTCGGTGTGGGCACATTGAAACCGAAAGAATGCCAACCGACTCGTGCCAGTGGTTTTATGAATGCAAATCATGCAAGGCAGTCTTGAAACCATTGGAAGGCGATTGCTGTGTTTTTTGTTCCTATGCAACTGTCCCGTGTCCACCAATTCAGTTAGAAAACCACTGTTGTGGATAAGCGGGCCGCAACCGCAATATCCGAGAAAGATGTTGATAGCCCGCATTGGCTCGTCCGCCAAAGTTTGCAAAGTCTGGTTTATGCGCATTGCTGTCATTGAGGCATCGAGCAGCATCGGTCAAAGTGGGCTCTTCGTTAGCCTTAGCTGCTCATGTCACGAATGCCCGGTTCAGGACGTCCTGCCTTTCGCTGCGCGTTGACTGAATTGGTGCAAGGCGGGACACAGCCGCCATTTGCTCATGCAGCTATTGCTGACGCAGCATCCGCTGGCAGGTGAAGCACACTTTTCGCCGCGTTGCAGCCGATGTCGTCGGAGCGATCGTTCAAGTGCGTCGATTTGGCTGGAACCGAAACTGTGCTTTCGCGACGAGACAAGTCATCACAATCCTGTTCTCAAAGAATTTGCTGATCGTCTCCGAGGCGCTGGAAAACCACACAATGTCGTCATCACAGCCGTCGCCCGCAAGCCCGTGACCATTGCTAGCGCTGTCGTCAAATCAGGTCAGAAACGGTCATCTCAGACCGCTTGAGAAATACAGTTGCTAGCTAAGAACCGATCGGGCAGCTGCTTCGACGGCATCCTCGACCACCGGCATAGGAGCAGCGGCATCTATTGCGATAACGCCTTCATTTTGGAGCGGCGGCTCCAGAGTCGCGAACTGGGTATCCAGCAAAGATGCTGGCATAAAATGGCCCCTGCGCGACGCCATACGCTGTGCAATGGCATCGCGACCGGCATCTAGAAATATGAACTTTAAATACACCACGTGGGTGCGAAACAGGTCACGATACTGCTGTTTGAGGGCAGAGCAGGCCAGAACGACATGCCCCTGACGTCGGGCGGTTTCAGCGGCCTCACACAATGCATGAAGCCACGGCAATCGCATCTCATCATTGAGTGGGATACCCCGTTTCATGGCCCTTCGATTGGCGACCGAATGGTAATCGTCGGCTTCAATGAATTGAGCGTCCAGTCGCTCCGCGAGACTGCGTGCGATAGTGGTTTTGCCAACACCGGACACGCCCATAACAATAAAGACATGATTTCGGGTGGCCTTTGGGGGTTCAACCATAAGAGTGCAATTCAAATGAGTAGAGCGCGGGCTTGATCCGGGAGCAACGCATCCGGACGTTCGCAAGCAGTGACCATATCGATCCAGCGTCGTTCTTCAGCGGACTGAAGGATTGCGGTCATTATCTCGACCACGTGAGTCGCTAGTTCCAAGCTGCAACGATGCGGCCTTCCCGTGGCGACGGCCACGGCCATATCCGCAAGTCCTGCACAGCGGTAGTTGGCACGGTCATTCCCTTGCCCGTCCTTGGCGTTGGGGATCTCAAATGCATGATTGCGAGACGCAATAGCGGTGGTATCGCCGTCCTGCTTGGCTAGATAAACCTCTCCTCCAAAGAAATTTGGATCAGGAAGGTACAGCGAACCGTCAGTTCCATAAAGTTCCATATTCTCATGGCGATGGGCGCAAACATCCCAACTTGCGCCAAGGGTGATCAGCGCGCCGTTTTCGAATTCAAGTACGGCGTGAATATTGGTCGGCGTGTCCACAGGCACGGTTTCGCCCTCGCGCGGGCCATTGCCGATGGCGCGGGTCGGAAAGCTGGCCGAAGCCATGGCTGTCACCGCTTTCACCGGCCCAATAAGTTGCACCAGGTTGGTCACATAGTAGGGTCCGAGATCAAGAATGGGCCCGCCACCGGGCTGGAAAAAGAAGTCCGGATTGGGGTGCCAAGCCTCCATTCCGCGCGACATTACGTGACAGGTACCACCGATGATGTTCCCGACCAGATTTTCGTCAATGGCCGCACGAGCAAGTTGATGGGCACCGCCTAGGAAGGTGTCCGGCGCCGACCCGACGCGCAGACCTTTTTCCGCCGCAAGGCTCCGCAAGGCTTCGCCTTCTTCCAGGGTCAGCACAAAGGGCTTTTCGGAATAGGCGTGCTTGCCTGCCTCTAGAGTCCGTTTGGTCACATCGAAATGCGCCGCCGGGATCGTCAGGTTGACGATGATCTCTATGTCATCGGCAGCCAGCAGATCGTCGATCGTATCGGCGCGAACCGAAAACTCTTCCGCACGCAACTTGGCGGCATCCATGTTCAGATCGGCAACCGCCCGCACCTCAAGCGCCTTAAAGAGCGGCGCGAGCTTGAGGTAAGAGGTCGAGATATTGCCGCAGCCGATGATGCCGACACCAACAGTCTTCATGTCTGTGATCCCTCAAAACGCCTGAACGGTGGCCAGCGACCGGGTGGCCATGCGGACATGGTCATTGGGGTTGTCATGTTCGATGACGTAACGCTCGACCCCGGCGGCATCCATGGCCTGCTTGATCGCGGGCCAGTCCATGATGCCGTGACCCACATCGGCCCAGCCGCTTTCATCGGCATTCTCGCCTTCGGGCGCGCGGTCCTTGACATGCACGGTGGTGATGCGGTCGGCATATTTCGTCAGCCATTCCGCCGGATCGTGACCGGCCACTTTGACCCAGGCCAGATCAAGCTCAAGCATGATGTCATCAGAGGCTGCCGCGATGATATCGAGCGGCATTTGCCCGTCAACGGGCACCAGCTCGAAATCGTGATTGTGCCAGCCGTATTCCAGCCCGGCAGCGATGATCGGCTCGCCCGCCTTGGCCAGACGCGTCGCGAAGTCCTGCCAACCGGCCAATGTGGTCGGGCGCTCGGCAGGCGGGATGAAGGGCACGATCACGGATTTGATCCCAAGGGCCTTGGCAATCTCGATCGCCTTTTCGGGCTCGTTTTCGACCAGATCAGGCGCGAAATGGCCCGTCGGCATGGTCATGCCATGGGTCTCGAGCAAGGCTTTGGTCTTTGCCAAGTCTTCATAGTAAGGGCCGACGCCTTCGACCTCTTTGACGCCCAGCTCTTCAAGCATCTTGAAGGTTTCTCCAACGTCCCAATTGCGCGACGAATAGAGCTGATAGGAAATAGAAGGCATGATCTGTCCTTTTAGATCAGGTTAAGGGGATGGCCATTCGGCCCTTTTTGGGATTGGAAAGCGCTTAGAGCCGCAATTCCGATTGAATATCGAAGAGCGAGGATTGTGTCAGGTCGAAACCAAGTCGCAGTTTCTCACCGACCTTCACATCGGCCTGCCCCTCCATGCGCACGCGGAAATGGTTGCCCGCAACAACACAATCCACGAGCTTGTCTGAGCCAGTTGGTTCAATCAGGTCGATATCCACGTCGATCTGATAGGGCGCGTTCTGCACAAGCTCTCCGGTGACCACATGTTCGGGGCGGATACCCAAGGTCGCAGGGCCTTCGACCGAACCTTCCGAAGAGAATTCGTAGCCGGACAGCGGGATCTTCTGCTCGCCCACTTCGAAGTGACCGTCCTTGATCTGGCCATCCATGAAATTCATTGACGGCGATCCGATGAAGCCCGCCACATATTTGTTGACCGGGCGGCTGTAGATTTCATCAGGGGACGACAGCTGCATGATCTGACCGCCCCGCATGATCGCGATCCGATCGGCCAGCGTCATCGCTTCGATCTGGTCGTGGGTGACGTAGATCATGGTGTTTTCGAGGTTCTGGTGCAGGCGCTTGATTTCGACCCTCAGATCCGCGCGTAGTTTCGCATCGAGGTTCGACAACGGCTCGTCAAACAGAAATACATCGACGTCGCGCACCAACGCACGCCCGATGGCCACACGCTGACGCTGACCACCGGACAGGGCGGCAGGTTTGCGTTTCAAAAGCGGCTCGATTTGCAGGATTTCCGAGGCGCGTTTGATCCGCTCGGCGATCTCAGGCTTTGGCAGGCCCGCATTCTTAAGGCCGAAGGACAGGTTCCCCTCGACCGTCATCTGCGGGTAGAGCGCATAGGACTGGAACACCATGCCGATGCCACGTTCGGACGGCTCGGCCCAGGTAACGTTCTGACCGTTTATGTGGATCTGCCCAGCGGAGATATCCAGCAGGCCTGCAATACAGTTCAACAGGGTGGACTTGCCGCATCCGGACGAGCCCAGGAGCACCAGGAATTCGCCCTTTCCGATATCGAGATTGAGGTCTTTGAGGACTTCAACCGATCCAAACCGCAGGTCGAGATTTTTGATTTCTACTGAATTTCCCATGATGTTCAGCCTTTCACCGCGCCGGCGGCGATGCCGCGCACAAAGAGTCTTCCCGAGACGAAATATATAGTCAGTGGCACCAATCCGGTGAGGATCGTGGCGGCCATATTGACGTTGTATTCCTTCACGCCTTGGGTCGTGTTGACGATATTGTTCAGCGACACAGTCATCGGATAGCTTTCCGGGCCGGTGTAGACGACGCCGAACAGGAAGTCGTTCCAGATGCCTGTCACTTGCAGGATCATCGCGACCGTGAAGATCGGCAGCGACATGGGCACCATGATGCGGAAATAGATGCCCCAGAAGCCCGCCCCGTCGACGCGTGCAGCCTTGAACAGCTCTTCAGGCAGCGACGTGAAATAGTTGCGGAACAGCAGCGTCAGGATCGGCATCCCGAAGATTGTGTGAACAATGACCAACCCCGATAACGATCCGTATAAGCCAATCTCGCGCAGCATGATCACAATCGGATAGAGCATCACCTGATAGGGGATGAAGGCGCCAAAGATCAGGATGGTGAAGAACAAATCCGCGCCTTTGAACTTCCAGTTGGCCAAAGCGTAGCCGTTCACCGATGCGATGATGATCGACAGGATCACCGAGGGGATCGTGATCTGGACCGAATTCCAGAACCCAGTACTGAGACCGTTACAGGTCAGACCGGTACAAGCCTCGGACCAGGCTTTGACCCAGGGCTGAAAAGTCACCTCCATCGGCGGGGCAAAGATATTGCCCATCCGGATTTCCGGCATACCTTTCAGCGACGTCACGATCATGATGTAGAGCGGCAGAGCGTAGTAGGCAGCCACTACAAAGAGCGTGCCGTAGAGAAAGATATTGCGCCGCGAGAAGGCCTTTTGCGGTTTTGGCCCATGTGGGTCGGTGAAAGCGGAAGCGGAAGTATTAGCCACGGTTCTTGCCTCCAAACTCGAGGATAGCCCAGGGGATCACGATGATTGCGACCGTCACCAACATCATGGTCGAGGCAGCAAAGCCCTGACCCAAATTGTTGGCCTGGAACATCATGTCATAGACGTATTTGGCGGGAACTTCGGTGGCGATGCCCGGACCCCCGCCCGTTTGCGCCACGATCAGGTCATAGAGTTTCACAATGCCCGTCACCACCAGTACAAGGGTCGTGATAAAGACCGGGCGCATCATCGGGATGACAATGAAGATATAAGTTTTCCAGGCGGGGATACCGTCGACACGGGCCGCCTTCCAGACCTCTTGATCGATACCGCGAAGACCGGCGAGCATCAGCACCATAACGAGCCCGCTGCCCTGCCAGAGGCCAGCTATGAGCACGCCGTAAATCGCGATATCGGCCGTATAGAGCGGGTCGAAGGTGAAGCTTTCCCAACCCAGACCACGCACGATATTTTGCACGCCGAATTCCGGGTTCAGAATCCATTGCCAGACCAGACCGGTGACAACGAAGCTGAGCGCATACGGGTAAAGAATAATGGTCCGAATGGTATTCTCAAATCGAATCTTTTGGTCAATCAGCGCAGCCAGAATGAAGCCGATCACAAACATCAGAACCAGCATACAGAAGCCATAGATGGCAAGGTTCTCGATTGAAACCAGCCATTTACGCGTTGTCCATAGCCGCTCATACTGGTCAAGGCCAACCCAATTCAAGCGCGGTAAAAGCCCTGAATCGGTAAAACTGTAAACAACCGTCCACACGGTTCCGCCAACAAAGACAAAGAGAGCGGTCAACACCATTGGTATTGCTGCAATCTTTGCTGATTTGTTCCGGAACAGCTGGTTTGGGCGCGTCGAAGTCATCGCCTATCTCCCTGCTGAAAGCCCGACAATCAAAGTGGATGGGTTAGCCCGTTCGAAAACGCGCCAACCCCAGAGTTGTTTAGTTTGCGCGTTCAATAATGCGCACGAAATCGGCGTGTGCATCTTCCGGGGAGTAGGAAGGATCGGCAAAGAACTGCACCATAAGATCGTCGATCTGAGATTTGGTGTCAGGGGTCACCAGCATGTTGAAGTCCGGCAGAAGTGCGCCTTCCGCAAGCAAGGCCAGACCCTGCTGCATGCAATCATTGGCTGCTTCGAGGTCGATATCACCCCGGACCGGCAACGAGCCTTTCGCTAGGTTAAAGCTTACCTGCGTTTCAGGCTTGAGAAGCAGGGCTGCGAGTTCGGCTTGGGCCGCCGATAACTCCGCGTCGTCGAGCACGGGGAAGTAGAATGCGTCACCGCCCGTTGATAGACGCGGGTTTACGCCAAGACCAGGCAAGCAACTATAGTCTTCACCGGCAACCTGACCGGCAACCGCGAATTCACCTTGTGCCCAATCACCCATGATCTGGCCACCAGCCTTGCCCGTGATCAGCATGTTGGTGGCGTCGTTCCAGTTCTGGACGTTGGAGTTGGCAGCCATATCCCGCGCGGACGCGGCTGCGGCGAACACGGAAGCCACGTCTTCGCCCGCGGCAATCTCGATGTTCTTGTCGCCATAAACGCTGGTGAATACGTCGCTTGGCGGCAAGCTTGCCATGAAGACATTGAATGCGCCGGCCTGCTGCCAGCCCTGCTGACCTATGGCCATCGGGATTTTCCCGGCAGCCTCAAGAGCGTCTGAAGCGGCAACGAATTCATTCCAATTGGTCGGTACCGCGACACCGGCGTCTTCAAAAGCACCATGGCTTACCCAGAGCCACTGCCAGGAATGGATGTTCACCGGGGCGCAATAGACGCGCCCGTCGACGGTGCAGGCTTCCAGCAAGCTGGGAGGGTTCACAAGGTCAAGCCAGCCTTCGGCCTCGGCGATGTCGGTGATGTCGCGCAGCAGCCCTGCTTCGATCAGCTCTTCGGCCTGACGACCGTGGTTGAACTGGAACGCGCCCATTGGGTCGCCACCTGTCAGGCGGCTCACCATAACAGCGCGCGCGGCGTCGCCTCCAGCGATCGCGCCGTCAACCCAAGTATTGCCCGTGGCATTAAAAGCATCGGCGAACTGCTGGACCGCTACGGCCTCACCGCCCGACGTCCACCAGTGCATAACTTCAAGCTCAGCGGCTGAAGCGCTGGATGCGGCGACAATCGCCGTTGCTGACATCAGCATTTTAGTCCGGTTCATGGTTTCCTCCCACCTATAACGATATAGTTTTTCTCCTATAACGTTATAGTTTCTCCTTGCAAGTGTTTTTTTGTACGCTTTATTATTGGGGTGCGACCTTTCATTATTGGGGTGCGACCTTTCGCAGACGGAGGCGAAGCAAGAATTGCTGAATAGGTTCAGGCCTGTCTAAGCAATGTTCTGAGGTGTAGGCTAATGAGACGAAGCGCAGATGTAATCGCTGGATTGAGCAAAAAAGAACTGTCGGCGCTGGTTCATCCAGGCGAACGACCGACCCTGAAGACAATCTCGCGAATCAGCGGTTTGGCCGTCGCAACGGTCTCACGCGCGTTGGGGGATGCTCCGGATATCGGCAGCGACACCAAAGAGCTTGTACGCAAAATCGCCGATGCGGTTGGCTATGTCCCAAACCGAGCCGGGGTCCGCCTCCGGACAGGACGAACAAATGTTGTCACCCTCGTCGTGCCCGCGGAGGGCGATGTCATCAGCAGCGCAACTCGCCTTACGAGTTCAATCGCACTCGAGTTGCGCGGGACACAGTTTCACCTGAACGTGTTGCCATGGTTTCCAGACGAAGATTCGTTGCGGCCGATCAAGTACATCGTCGAAACGCGGTCAGCCGATGCGGTGATCTTCAATATGGTCGAACCAGAAGACCAGCGCGTCGCGTATCTGATGGAACGCAAGTTTCCATTTGCGACGCACGGGCGTTCGAAGTGGTGCGCCGATCACGCCTATTCCGACTATGACAACGCTGCATTCATGCGCATCGCTCTAAACCGTCTTGCAGAGCGTGGACGCAGAAACATCCACGCAATTCTACCACCGCTGCATCAGGCCTATGCCACGGACATGAAGCGCAGCCTGCTTGAAACCGCACCTCATCTGAATCTGAGCTATCGAATTGCCGAGAAGATCTCCAGCGACGATTCTTCCGACGACATCCGGCATTGGCTGCTGAACAGGTTTGAAAAGTCACCAGATATCGATGCTGTTGTCTGCGCTTCCCCCAAAGTAGCCATCGCGACCATCGGTGTTCTCGAAGGCCTAGGGCGCAAGCTGGGCAAGGATATCGACGTGTATTCGAAAGAAACCGTGCCGTTGCTGAAGACATTCCGCGACGACATCCTCGTCGAAACTGAGGATGTCGGGAAGACGGGCCGGTTCCTCGCAAAGGCTGTCATGCAGCAGCTGATCGCACCCGATGAGCCGTTGATGCAAAGGCTGCACGTTCCTCCTGAACACTAACAATCCATCGCAAGGAGAAAACGATGGCAACTCAAATCAAGGGGCCAGCCCTTTTTCTGGCCCAATTCGCGGGCAACGAAGCGCCCTTCGACTCCCTGGCCGGGATCACCCGCTGGGCCGCGGGGTTGGGCTACAAGGGCGTGCAGATCCCGACCTTCGACGCACGCCTGTTTGACCTTGAACAGGCAGCGACCAGCCAGGCCTATTGCGACGAGATTAAAGGGATTTGCGCGGACGCGGGTGTCGAGATCACCGAACTATCGACCCATCTTCAGGGCCAATTGGTGGCCGTGAACCCCGCCTATGACGAAGCCTTTGACGCCTTCGCGCCTGAGGTTGTGCATGGTAATCCCAAGACGCGGCAGGAATGGGCCGTGGATCAGATGATGAAGGCCGCCGTCGCCTCCGAACGGCTTGGCCTCAAGCACACGGTCAGTTTCACAGGGTCTCTGGCATTCCCCTATCTCTATCCCTGGCCGCAACGCCCTGCAGGCCTAATCGAAGAAGCTTTTGCCGAACTAGGTCGCCGTTGGATACCGATCCTGAACCATTACAAGGATCACGGGCAGGATATCGGGTTTGAAATCCACCCCGGCGAAGATGTCTTCGACGGCGCCACCTTCGAGATGTTTGTGGATGCCTGTGGCGGCCATGAAGCGGCGATGATCAACTACGACCCGTCGCATTTTCTGCTGCAGCAACTGGATTACCTGCAGTTCATCGACCTCTATCACGACCGCATCAACGCGTTCCACGTCAAGGATGCCGAGTTCAATCCGACCGGGCGTCAGGGCGTCTATTCCGGCTATCAGGGGTGGACGGATCGCGCCGGGCGGTTCCGGTCGCTTGGCGATGGCCAGGTCGATTTCGCGGGCATCTTCTCGAAACTGACCCAATATGGCTATGACAGCTGGGCCGTTCTTGAATGGGAATGCTGCATCAAATCACCGGAACAGGGTGCGGCCGAAGGAGCGCCCTTTATCGAGAAACACCTGATCGAGGTGACCGGAAAAGCCTTTGACGACTTCGCCGGTGCAGAGCGTGACGATGCGCAAATCAAACGGATGCTAGGACTATGAAAAAACTAAAACTTGGAATGGTCGGCGGCGGCCAAGGCGCATTTATCGGTGGTGTGCACCGCATCGCCGCGCGTATCGACGGCAAGTGGGATCTGGTCGCGGGAGCGTTGTCATCCAACCCTGAACGCGCGGCGGCCTCGGCGGTGGAGCTGGGCATCGCGCCGGAGCGGTCTTACGACAGTTTCGAAGTCATGGCCCAGCAGGAAGCCGCACGTGAAGATGGCATTGATGCGGTTGCGATTGTAACGCCAAATCACATGCATGCAGGCCCTACGATCGCGTTTTTGAATGCTGGGATTAACGTGATCTGTGACAAACCCCTTGCCGCGACACAGGACGATGCTGAGGCAATCAAAGTCGCCGTGGACACTTCAAAGGCAAAATTTATCCTGACTCACAACTACACAGGTTACCCGCTTATGCGACAAGCCCGTGAGATGATTGCACGTGGAGATCTGGGGAAATTACGGGTGGTTCAGGCCGAATATGCCCAGGATTGGCTGGCCGAAGACACCAGCAACAAACAGGCCGATTGGCGCACCGATCCCAATATGTCCGGCGCTGGAGCGATAGGCGACATCGGCACGCATGCCTTCAATCTTCTCTCTTTCGTATCGGGTCTTGGTACGGAAGCGCTGTGTGCAGACCTGCATTGTTTCGTAGATGGCCGTAAGGTCGATGACAATGCCCACATCCTTTTACGTTTGGAGGGTGGCGCGAAGGGTATGATTTGGGCCAGTCAAGTTGCCGTTGGTTGCGAAAACAGCCTGACATTGCGCATCTATGGCGATAAGGGCAGCATTGAGTGGAACCAAGAGAACCCAAATCAGATGAGTTTCACCAGATTTGGGGCGGCCACACAAATCCTCACACGGGGCGGCTCTCATTTAGGCGATGAAAATGACCGTTGGGCGCGCATCCCTCCTGGGCATCCCGAGGGGTATCTAGAGGGGTTCGCCAATCTCTACAGTGACGCAGCAGATCTTATCAGCGGATCTAGCGATGGGCTTCTCCTCCCAGGGATTGACGCTGCTATGAATGGGATGTGGTTTATCGCAGCGTGTCAGGCAAGCTCCAAAAATGACGCGTCTTGGGTGCACAATAAATCAAATTAAGGCTTTAAGTGCTTGGGGTAAGCTAAATTGCAGCCGTTACAATATATATAGCGAAAGCCCGCTTCGTCTCGCGTTCTGTAAATTGCCGCCTTTAATAATGTTGCGTCGCTCACGAAGGGTCGAAATCGCTGCCGCACCGCGTCATGGAATTTCGTGCTTGTGCAGAATATTTGCCACTGCGCGCACTCGCGGCATGAAATTAAGATGACCGGCTTGGGCTCACAACAGCCGTTGGTTACACTTCACGTGAATGTCGGCTTCCGACATTCAGATCAGGTTTGTTTAGCCCGCTCCCCCTATCCTCT
>NZ_JBQFZQ010000021.1:0-12878 GCF_056542325.1 Ruegeria sp. AD6
GTTTTGATTTCCGTATCACATGAAGTTGTCATTGATGTCTCCACTTTGCGGGCACAGGCTGATCCTGCGCCCTGTACTGAGTGGAGCCCGGGTGCCCCGAGCGAATCTCAACCGTCGTCAGTACCACTTCCGTACAAGCCAAAGTCCAGTTGTTTACTGTAAGAATCGGGCGGAAAGCGGTCATTCGCTGCGAATGCCGCAGGGATCGGCAGCGTGCGAAAAAGCGGACCTTCGCAAAAGCAGCTAAGGAACGATTGGGTGCCGCTCATCATCAGTTCGGTGAATGCAGCGCGGCGAGACGTTTGCAGAGCGTCCCACCAACTTGGACGCAGGAACATGTTGTCGGTATGGAGGAACAACAGCCTGAGTAGCACATCAGCCTTTCGACCGTCAGCAACTCCCGCAAACGAACTCGCAAACGCGCCAGCCGGTCCAACTTCGCTACCAATCCAGCCAAAACAGAAATTGTCTGGCCATTGAGCGACGTCACATTGACCGTAACGTGATCGTAATCTTCGCCGGTTCGGCCAAGCCGCTGTAACGGTTTGCCCTGAACGTCGTATTCGGGATGGAAGGCGCCGCAAGCCACGATAGGAAGGACGCGATCGAACCGGACCGCAAGAAAGTGAAAATCGTCTCGGGCGCCCGAAAGAAGTCGTTCGTCGAACTGTTTCTTCCATCGATCCACGTCGCGCATACCGATCTTCACGCCATTCTGAAAGTTCTTTAGGTGGGTTTGGATCAGTCTTTGTTGAAGGAACGGGAGCCCGCGGTCCAAATCTCGCTGCACCGAAATACCCTTGAGTTGCGCCTCCTTCGCAAACCGCTCATAGGCGATCGCCCGGTAGCTAAAGAGAAAAGCTGTGTCCTTGTTCAGCGACACAGTCTCCCCCTCAATTGGCTTGAACAGCGCCGTATCATGCTTATTGCAGAAGCCGGGGAACAAAGACGCATTGTTAACGCCGACCCTTCGGGGCGAGGGTTTCCCCTGGGTGTCGATCATGTCCTTCATCGTGGGCTTTGCAGTAAGAACATGGCCGGCCTCCGAGATTTCGGCGAACGGCACGCAGGTTATGGATGGCCGCTTCGAGATGGAGAGCTTTCTCAAAGAAGGCAGGTCGTGAGGATGACATTTCTACACAACCTATGACCGAACGTCAGTGCCTAATAATTGGTGCAACTAAACTACAAGGGCACTTTGCTTACACCACGAACTGCACGACCATCCGTTTGAGCCTTAGCAAACGGTTACGATCGGGAATTGGAACGACGTAAAGCCGACCTTCAATGAGGGCGCACAAAAGTCGTCTTACACCAACCCGGTGCGGTGCGGATTGCTCAGATCGCGAGCGTATTCTTGCAATGGTCTCAACTCATTCGCTGTTTTGCGTACACTGACCATGATCTTCGAGGTTTTCTGATCCATGTGCGGACAGTTCATACTTCATCGTGGGGAAATGTAGAGCGAGCGTCCAGACTTCGTTTTCTTTGATATGGATAAAGGTTACACCATCAAGGCCATGCGCGATCGTCGCAGACCCTTTGATGTCGTGAAACACTAGTTGCGCGTCTGCGCCTTCTTCGGGTTGTGAAATTCTGATCTCGTCGCTTGTTACATCTGATAAGCAGTGAAACTCCATTCCGCTTGCAACGGCACTCGAAGCACAGGCTACGCCGCTCATCAGAACCAGTTTTCCCAGCATAATACACCTCGTTTCACGTTTTCTTCTTACGACCATCGAACACGTCGTTTTCTATAGTGTTCACGTCGGGTTTGCCGAAGCTGACGCTAATCCTCAGCCCGGGATCGTTGTTATTGGCTGAAATCTTAGCGCCATGCCGTAGGGCGACGGCTTTGACAAGCGCCAGACCCAGGCCGTTTCCGCTTTCCTTACGAATCCCATCGACGCGGTAAAACGCGTCAAATATCTTATCAAGAAGCGGGCCGGGTACGCCAAAGCCATTGTCTGAGACCTCCAGCACCACCGAGTCGTTGCTGGCCACAAGCGAGACACGTATCCAGGCCTCGGGTGGGCAGTATTTAATCGCATTGTTGATCAGGTTGACCAGAAGTTGCTTCAGCATCTGCTCATCACCCCGGACCAGTATGGTATCGGCGTTAAAATCCGCTGTGATGTTCATCTGCTGGTCTTCGGCCACGGGCAGGAAGGTCTCAACCGCATCAGCGACCAGGGCACTCAAATTAACGGTCGAGAACGGCCGTCTATAAGTACCGGCCTCGATCCGCGATATCCTGAGAATGGTGTCGAACACGGCGCTGAGCCGTTTGAGCTCTTGTTCCAGTTCAAATAATTTTGGCCGTGGGTCGCCGCCATAGTCCAGCTCCGCAAAAACCTGCTGCAGTGCCAGAAATCCGTGGGATAGAGGAGTCTTTAGATCGTGGGCGATGGTGACGGCAGTGGTCTGCGTGCTGATCATCAAACTGGACAACCGGTCCAGATGGCGGTTCATAAGACGTGACACCCGATCAATCTGATCGTTAAGGCTTGAAACCGGAAGGCGGGCCTCAGTATTCCCTTTGGAAACCATGTCGAGTGTTTTTTCAATGCGCCTGAGCTTGCCGTAGCTGTAATAACTTACCCAATAGCCAAGCCCGAGAACGACGATGGTGGTTGCAATGGTGAGGAGCACCAGGCTTTCCCATAGAGTGGTTAATGCCTGGTTCATCGATGCCATGCTGCGTGCGACGACAGTGCGATACCCGAGGTAGTCGGATGCTCTGAGCAGATAAACAGGGCTACCGCCCCCGATCTCAACAAAATCAGGGTCAACTTCGTGCCAGCCATTTGTTTCGGGTATCTTGGCCACAGTGCCTGCAAGAGCAGAGTTATGCTTGTCGAACAGCGCAATTATATGCAGCGTGGTTCGGTTCGGGCTGTTCAGGTGGTCGACCGCGCGCTGGAGCGCGTCTGTGCCGCCATCCAGCAGGATTTCATGCAGCAGCAGTTCCTCTTCCAGAATTTGCTGCTCGAGATTGGCCCGCAGCGTGTCTTTCAGCGCAACATAGGCAGCGTATCCAAACACCGCCGTGATGACCCAGACAACAAGCGCCGCATAGCACGCGGTTCTAAACGGCGCCCCCGAGAAAATACTAGCGCGGTCCATGGAGGCTGTACCCGACATTTCGAATGGTATGCAAAAGCGCGACCTCGAACGGTTTGTCGATTTTGGTTCTGAGACGGCTGATATAGGTCTCGATCACCGTCGAGTTCGGATCGAAGTTGTAATCCCAAACTTGTTCGAGGATCATGTTTCTGGTCACGATCCTGCCCGAGTTGCGCATGAGAAGTTCCAACAGCGCGAACTCTCGTGGTTTCAGATCGATGGTTTGATCCTGTCGGCGAACCAGACGTTTCAGCAGATCCATCGACAAATCCAGAACGCGCAATTCCGTCGCCTCGACCTTGTCGGTGCGCCGTTTCAGCACGCTCTGCAGACGGGCCAGAAGCTCTGAGAAGTGAAAGGGCTTGACCAGATAATCATCCGCACCTTCGGTCAGACCTTCGACGCGATCACTCACGTCGCTAATTGAGGTCAGAAACAACACCGGCGTTTGATTTTGCGCCGCGCGCAGCGCTTTCAATATCGACATGCCGTCCATGCCGGGCAGCACCCGGTCAAGGATCACCGCATCGCATTGGTTGTACAGGCAGTATGACAGAGCATCGCGTCCATCCTCGAACCACTCAACCGTAAACCCGCTGGAGCGGAGCCCCGAGATCACGAACTCTGCGGTTTTGACATCGTCTTCGGCGACTAGAATTTTCATGGTTCCGGCTTTCAATCACATTGCAGAAAGCAACGCTGACGCAACAAGCCCTCGTACGGGTGGTTCAGGCACATTACTGCGCCTGAACCGTCGGCGCGAGGGGGTCATTTATAAACTCAACGTCTCTTCGACGGCTTTTACCTGAAGACGGGCCAAACCCAGATTGGCGGTCTTCTTGTCCAGCGCCACATAGACGAAGATATTCGGGTTCTTTTCCAGGGGCCTGATCAGATGGAACTGCTTGCCCAGCGTGATGAGGATATCCTCGATCACGTCATTCAGCTTCAGCGCATCGATTGCCTGCAGTTTGGCGCGCACGACTTCCACATTCGCCGCCCCAGCGGTTTCAAGGTCGAACTTGGCGCCACCTTCGGTAGCAAGTGTTAGACCGGTGTCACTGTCGACCAGACAGGCGCCGATCAAACCTTTGATTTCACTGAGTTTTGATATGTCCAAAGACATCATCTTCTCCTTCGTTAAGTTAATACCAGCAACTCTTTTTCTGTCAGAGGTGCCATTTAGCGGCTCAGATTCTTCATTCGCAGGGCCGGTGCCTGGGATCTTGATCTTGTATGTCCGGACCAGCCCAAACCGTTCGCCAAACCGCGTGGCGACCGACAGAGAGCTTTGCTTGTTTTTTTCCATCGTCTTCACTCACCGGTTCTGGGTGGAAAGTTGTTTCCGGGGTATGAAAGCAGCATCGTTTAGAACATCTCTGACGTGGTCCGCGGCCTTGCGCCCGGAGTCATCACGCTGTTTGTATGGTGCAGCAACGTGTCTATGAGTTGCTCGTCGATCTGCGGAAGCGCTCTTTGCGCGGCGGCACGCCGACGCGGCAAAGCGAGCGTGGTGGCCTGCAACCGAAACGTCGGCGCAGGTTGTATCGGCACAATATCCGCAGTCTGCCATAACAGCCGTGCAGCGCTCAGCACCGGCCAATACCCAAACGGTGTCTGACACGCGAGTAGCAGAGAGATCGCATCGCCTTTGCCACCTGCAAGGACGCACCACAGGTTGGTGCACTCAAAGCTGACATATGCGATCGCGCAGATGATGATGCTTAACATGCTTGCCTACGACTCATACAAACCGACAGATGAGTGTAGAGGCGATATTCAGTTTAACTGAATTATTCAGAATCTTTAAAAATATGTAAGATTGGCCTGTGCAGGTCCGCTTATCAGTCAGGTAGCTTTCAAGGTTCCTAAATTATCATTTAGTATCAATTATTAAAGAGTTTCTCTCTACATCTTTCAGCGCGAATCCCTGACGCAACGTAATGATGTCCAGAACTGTATCCTACAGAATGCAGCGCACTTTCCCGCAATACATTTGGTTCTGCAAAATATAAGATTTGACAACCCCAAGGCTAGCATGCACTGCCTTCAGCAGCCCGCCAGGTCACAAAATAGGCGACCTCCTCCACTGCGCCGAAACACCCGGAGAAGGCCGCCACGAGGATTGGCCGGGTTCTTGGAGTGAGTGGCATCGTCAGATGCCGGTGTGCCCCGGTTTGGGCGGGCTGTGAACCCACCAACCCTCGAAGTTCTGCTAATCAATCCACCCAGGCATCATGCGTGTGCTTTCTTGCAGTTACTTTTCACCAAGATCAAAATCATGACAGATTTGCAGGTTCTGGTTCTACGCGTCTACTTCTTGCGCTGCGCCAATACCGCACTCAGCCCATCCGGTATCCAACGTTTCTGAGCGTGACGATCCGCTGGCCTTCGGCCCCGATCTTGCGACGCAACCGGCCAACATAGACGTCGACTACATTTGTCAACGGGTCCTCGTGCACCCCCCAGACAGAATTCAGGATGCGTTCACGCGACAGCACACGGCCTGTGTTGGTAAGAAAGAGCAGCAGCAGATCACGCTCTTTCTTTGACAGCTTGATTTCTTGCCCTGCTACCGAAACCTGAAGCGAAGTCCGATCAAACTTCAGATCTCCGCAGATGATCTCGGTCTCGCTGAGATCGCGAGCATAGCCGTTGGCGCGGCGATGTAGTGCCTCGACCCGCGCGATCAGCTCGTCGAAGTCGAACGGCTTGGGCAGGTAATCGTCAGCGCCGATCTTCAGCCCTTCGACCCTTTCTTCCGGGCTATCCAGAGCAGTCAACATCAGGATCGGTGTCTTCGATTTGCGGGCGCGAAGCTTGCGGCACACATCTTGACCTTGAATGCCCGGCAGCATCAGGTCCAGAAGAATAACGTCATAGGTATTTGTCGCGGCAAGCTCCAAGGCATCTTCACCATCCGGAGCGTGATCCACCGCCCAGCCCTCGGCGGACAAACCGCGCCGTATGAAATCGGCAACGCGGGCCTCATCTTCGACAAGCAAGATATTCATGACGTGCCTCAACTCTTTCGCTGTTCGAAACTGCGCCGACAAAATCAGGTTAGCCCTGATGTCCGCGCATCAACCCCTTTTTTGCATCGTGCCGGTTTGAACAACTTTCATCCGCGCAGCCTTTGGCAGGCTTATGACGACCCGCAGCCCGCCCTCTGGCCGATCCTGAAGATCGACAGCTCCACCATGCGCTTCGACGATGGATTTTACCACCGGCAGCCCCAGGCCGCTGCCTTCGATACCTTGCCCCGACGCGTTCGAGCCCCGAAAGAACCGATCAAAGGCCTGGGATTTCTCTGCCGCGCTTAGCCCCGGCCCGTCATCCTCGATGGCTATCGTGCACGAAGCAAGCCCCTCGTCCAGCTTGACCCCGATCGTCGGCCCTCCATAGCGCCGCGCATTCTGTAGCAGGGCCAGCACGGATTGGCGGAGACGCACCTCATCGACCGATGCCATCACTTTGATGTCGAGGCTATCGAACCGAACCGGGTCGGGGAACATTGCGACAGCATCATGAACGATCTTGCGCAGGTCGGTTTGCCTGCGATCCAGCCTCAACTGGCCGGCCTCAAATCGTGCAACGGTCAGCATGTCATCTACGATCTGATTGGTATGCTTTGCTGAATCCCGAATACGCGCCAGCGAATCCGAGGCCTCGTCGGGCAGGGAATTCGACGTCCGCAGGGTAACATCGGCCTCGCCCAGAATAATGGCCAGGGGGGTGCGCAGCTCATGGCTTATGTCCGCCATCAACCGCTTGCGGTTTTCCTCGCCGGTTTCCAGCTTATCGATAAGCTGCTGCAGCTCGGCCGTTCTGGCGGCAACGGTATCTTCAAGCCGCCGCTTCTGCTCGGCGCGGCTGGCCTCACGCGCGGCGAGGCCCTCGGCCATGCCGTTCAGCACGGTGCCCAGTTCGCGAAACTCCAGACTGCCACCAAGATGGACCGGCTCGGAATAGTCGGCCTTGCGCAGGCGACCGATGCCATCTGCCAACCGTGTCAGCGGCTTTCTGATCTGCCGGTTGAACGATACAAGCCCCACCAGCAGGACCGCGATTGCGGCCAGAACAATCATGTAGACCAACCGCTCGTTCCATTGCCGAAAGGCGATTGCCTCGGCCAGAACATCCTCGACCTCCTCAATCTCTTCATCCAGCGCGGCCTGAATCTTCTGATCAAGCGCGTCATCGATATCTCCATCAAGCAGACCCGCCAGGCGTTCTATCTGAACAAAGGTCTCAATCGGGTTGCCTTCGGCTGAGAGGCTTGCGATGGCCGCGTTGACGGATTCGATATCATCCTCAATCTCATCAAGCAGTTCCAGTTCCTCAATCTCTTCGTCGCCCACCATCTGAATCTCACGCGCGATGGTCTTACGGATCGCTTCCAGAGTCTGGGCGATCTTTGCCCGCAGTTCGACTTCACTCACCCCGTCGTCCCGATCCCCGATAAGCAGCGCATCGCCGTGCTGCTTGAACAGGCGGTAGAGGTCCGCTTCCAGCCGCAGATGCAGCCCATAGGATTCCTGCGCCAACTGTATCCGCGCATCCCACCACCGGGTTTTTTCGAGGCTGTATAAGGTCAGGCCCGCCAGCCCCCCAAGAAAACCGACAAGAACCATTGCATAGATACCAAACAGGGTAGATGAGCGCATGTCAGACGACCTTTGAGTTCTCTTCCAGATTAAGAGGGATGGTTTCTTCGACCAATATGATCGTAGCACCGGACAGAGCCCGCAGCGTCGCAAGCAAGTCAGCCTGATGGGATTTGCACAATTCCCACCGCACCGAGGCGATGACAATGACATCTGCCTTGCCAAGAACGGCGCGGGTCAAGTCCAGCCGCAATGTCTGATGCGGCAACAACCCATTGCCGTTTTCTGCCAGGCGCTGATCAAGACCGCGCGGCGCAGACAGCAGATCAGACAAGCCAAAGCGCCGCATGACCTCTGATATCCTCCTGTCGCCAGGCCGCTTCCGGCACATTAGGCTTGCCGACCGGCGCAAACTGCCCTGAAGGCCGATATGATCATTTCCGACAAAGGCCACTTTGGGGGCCTTGTCCTGCCTGCTGAAGCGCACGTTGATCCCCGCGCGCCGGTCGAGCCCCGCGATACACCGCGCGATGGTCAACGCGTGTTTACCTGTCAGAGTCGAGACGGCGCTATGTCCAGCCATGAACGCGATGGGCGTCTGATCAACTTCTCCGGTGATTTCGATTGCAATGGGGCCGGTGCAGGGCGTCGCTTTCCGCAGCACCTCGGGTTCCGACAGCAGCCTCTCGGCCTTTTCGCGCGCCACACGCCACGCGCAATACTGGTCCCATGCCCCGGCGAGCCTCTGCAGCGGATGGGCGACCAGCGCAATGACCGAAAGACAGGCAGCAACCGTGGCTGGCGCTATGCCGGTTTGGCTGGCTTGCCAGAGCATCAGAAGACCGGCAAAGGCTACACCCATCTGCAGCGTTGCCTGAAGACTGGCGGTTCGCCCCCTGCGCGCCAGAGCATCGCTGCGAAGCGATGCGCCTTGAGCGTTCAACCTGCGCAGCTCTCGACCGGTGCGGCCCATTAGGTCCAGTTCCGGCGCAATCGCGATCCGTTCGATCATTGAAATTGCGATATTTGCCCGGCGACTGCGCAGATTTCGATGCCGACGTCCCAGATGCCACGCCAAGGCCGCCATCACCGCAACAGAGAACCCCAGCGCAGATACGCCGCTGATCGCAAGCGCCGGGCTCAGCACATAAAGAATGGCGGCAGCGCCTGGGATCACTATGGTAGCAGACCACACATCAGGCAGACCGCGACCAAACCAGAGGCGGGCGGCCGAAAGATCTCCAACGAAACGCAGAGACAAAGCCCCCAGCCGACGTTCTTCGTGGCGGGATTTCGGTAGGCGGGCGATCTTCCGATACAGAACCTGACGCAGCGAGATCGCGTAGCTCTGGCCCAACGCCTCGGCGCGGTATTGCGATATTAGCAGACACAGCGCCGCGACGACGCCTGCCATTGCCAGTTGCGCGACGGTTTCCACGGCCAGGACATTGCCACCGTGCAGTGTTGCGAACGCATCCCGGGTGGCAAAGGCGGCAACGGCCAATGCGCCCGCCTGCAGGATGCTGCTGGACACCACCAGGACCGCATCGATGATGCGGTCCCTTGTGGCCAATCCGGGGAGGAGTTTCATGCGGCCACATCTTCAGGTGCACGGCGCATCAGCGGCACGACATGCCGGGTGATGATCTCGGGCGACCACAGGTCTTCGCGCGACAGGATCGGGCGGCCCGTGACCTCGATGGCTTCGGCAGCGGCCAGAGGCGAGCAACTGACCATCCCCGAAATCGCAAAGGGGCTGAGACCCGCCTGATCCAAAACGGTCACACCGCCAAGAGCGCTCAGCGCATCTGGGGCAGCGAATAAGATGCCATCCAGACGGTCGCGAATGCGCGAGGATTGCAGGATGGCCCGGGTTTCCTGTTGGAACACACCATCGGCAATTTCAACCACCACAACCTCGGCCCCGCGCGCGGCGGCGGTGGCAACCAGCGTGTCAAAGCCGGCTTCGATCTGCGCCAGGGGCATACGGTAAGTAGTGGCCATCCCAACATCCGTGAAATCCAGAGCCGGAGCGCCGCCGTCCTCAAAACTGTTGAAGTCGCCAAAGGCGCCGGTTCCGGTGGCTTTGATCCCGGCCACGGTAAAGCCCGACCGCATCAGGCCGTGCCCAAGGCTCGACGCGGCGGTTGTTTTGCCAGAGTTCATTGATGCGCCAAAAACACCGATGACAGTGACCTTTTCATTGGATGGCAGGCTGGGCAGAGCATAATCTGCCACGTTGATCACCCGCCCCTCCGCAGTCGTCAGAAGGCCGAGAGGTTTCAGCCGGGTGGGGTCTTCCATACGGACATGGGCCGCGTCCACCCGCCCGGCGACGCCGCCGCCTGCCACCAGATCAATCAGATCGTCATCAATGATTGCAGTGGCCAGAAACTGATCTGGCGCATAGCGATCCCCCAGGCAAAGGACGACGAAATCGCCCGGATAACTGGCCGAAGCGCGGCGCTCGGCCAATTGGATTTTCTTGTGGTGCCCGATCTCAGCAATCTCGCACAGGATCAGATCACCCGCCTTTGCGGCGTCCATCCGCGTGGAAAGTCCGCGCACGTCGGATCGATCGACCCTGCGGGTGGTAAAGGCCCATTTTGCAATGTCGCAGGCAAAAGGAGAGGTTTGGGGAAACTGTGCCATGCTTAACTCCGTGACTGGCTGTTCGATGCTTTCGTTTTGCCAGCGCCATGTGAGAAAAATCGCAAAACCGGATGAAACTACGGCGTGTGATCAGATGAATGACAGATGAACGCGACGGGCCTAGATCAATCGTCATCCTTATCATCATCGTCGCCGTCATCGCGGTCATCATGGCCACCGTCATCTCTATCGCGCTCACCGTCGTCTCCGTCTTCGTTTTCCCGCTCGCCCCGATTACTCGCGTCGGTCTCACGCGTGCCTCGGTTGTCTTGACTGTCCTTCCCGTTGTCCCGTCCACCACGCAGTTCCATGATCGTGATGCGATTGTCTGCGTTGCGATCTATATCCTGAAGCAATTTTCTTGCCCCCGCCGTCCCAAAGGCGGCGACAAGCTCATCAAAACTCAGAACACCATCCGCGTTCGTATCCACCGAGCGAAAGCTTGCAGTTTGCGCCTCGGCCGTGCCGACGTGCCCCAACCCGACGCATAGAATACAAGTCAGAAGTATGACGCAGACCGCGTGACAGATTGCCCCCGGCCAGCGCTTGGTCCTACATCCATTCCCCGACACAAATGTTCCTTTGCCCATCGGCCCTTCGCGGGAACCAGTGTTTTCTTAACTCCAGTAGGGCAATATGGCGCGTGCAAATGAAGCGCGCATATTCAAAAAATGAACAGAAAATGAACGTGCGAGAGGAATTTCAGAAAACGCATTGATGCAATGTCGGTTGGAAAACCTGTTAATAAGGCATCGGCGTCGCGACTTCGCGCCACCGTGAAACTTGGCTAGCCTCGGTCGTTAGCGCGATCAAGGACGAGTCTAAGTCAGGTCAGGTCTTCGATCCGCGCATCAGGGGCGTTGCGCTTGACGGATTCGATGCCGTTGTCGCGTCCGGATGCACTTGTATAGCTTTCGCTGGTCCCGATAACCTGGCCATTGCTGGCTTTCAGGTTGAACATATGGCCACCGGATTTGGTTTCCTTCCGCTCATACCTATCGTCGTTCGGAGCGTTTGTTTTTACCGATGCGACGCCGTTTTCGGCGCTGGCCTTTTGGACATACCCTTCACTGGCCAGAATGATCTCTCCATTTCCCGCCTTTAGCCGGAAACGGTATTCTCCGGCTTTGTCTTCGTAAATTTCAAATTTTCCTGCCATGTAAGCCACCTTATTGTTTTAGAATCCAAACGCGTTACGACGGTGCGATTTTCGTCAGCCAGTCACAAGAAGAAATTTGTTTTGTGGAACTTCAGCTTAAGGGGCGACCGCAGAGTCTGACAAACAAAGGACCTGTTGGTTCCGCGCTGACCCGGATCATCCACGCGTTCAAGGATTTCCACCTGTTGTTGATGGAATACAATGACACGCTGTAAGATCACCTGCATTCGCATATGGTATGAAATTATTCTCAGACGGAACGCACACTTCAACTGCCCTAATTCAAAACAAGCAGTCCTACCCCAAAATCAGAGCTATGCCGCAGATCGTGAAGTCGCTTGGGATCTCCGCAAAAAACATAAAGCCCCAAAACGCTACGAAGGCCTCATGTGCATCACCAAATGCGGCAATAAACCGAGGTCGTGGCAACTGATAGCTGCGGGCAAGTGGGATGCGGCCGCAGCATTCAAACGCCGTATAATAAGTCAGCTCTGGGCCGCCCTAATCCGTGCAAGCTGGTCTGATCTCCAAAATGCCGCGGTTGCTCCGATGGCAGCAGGAAGCCCGTGTTTCACAGGGCTTTATTGACGCACTGCGGGACGTTCTCGACGTCCCACACTCTGAATGACATAGTTTCTCATAGTGATTGGAAACGGAATGAGACAATGATGGCAGTCGATGAATCTTTTTGGCACAGATACTACGACATTCCTAACCAAGCGCGATTTGTCGAATTGGTGGACACCTTTTACGATACGAACGCGTCATTTGCTAACCCCCGAAAGCAGTTTCGTGGACGCGATGAGTTAATAAATTACTTTCAAGGTGCTGGAGAGTTTGCAAAGCTGACACTTTCCCCTACCGAGATATGGGTCAAACCCGGTGTCACGGCGACGGAGTTGGATTTTACGGCTGAGGCAACGCAAGACATCCCAAATTTAGTTACTGGTCCTCTCGAAGCCGGGCAGATAGCCAAGATAAAAATGGCAGCAACCTATCGGATGAAAGAAACTTTGATCGTTCAGGCGTTTGTGTTTTGGGGCCTAGAAAGCAGCTGAAAATAAATTGGAACGGGAGCTTTTTCCGCGCTGTGATTTCTTCCATCATCTGATTTTGCGAGCGCAGCGAATGGCCGGTTTGAGGGGCCGCGCCGCAACGAACTGAGACACGGGCGAACGGCCGCAATGGGCCGGTTCCGGCGTCGCATTTTCTTGACCCACGACTGATGCTTCATGTCATGGGACATTGGGCCCACAAGTTTGGGACCTCAATTAGTTGTGCCATGTCCCATAAATTGATGTGGATTCCTCAAAGCGTTTTTTGTCGTACATCCG
>NZ_JBQFZQ010000022.1:0-10928 GCF_056542325.1 Ruegeria sp. AD6
GCAGCAGGAGCAGGTAACCCGGACCGTTGCTTTCAACCTGAATCGCGCTCCAGCCGGGCAGGCTGTCAGGGCCGATCTGGTCCCCTCTCCACGTCACTTCCGTGCTGCCGTCGATCAGGTAAACCCCACGCGTCGACGACGCCAGCGTTGTCGCGCCGTCATCTTCAACGGTCGTCGTGACATGACCAATTGTGCCATCATTGTTCAGATCAACGCCGTAGAACACCTCGACATCGACAACATTCGCAATCGGGCGACCGCTCAAACGCGCGCCCTGATCGTCAAGCGTCCACTCCGCGTAACGGCCATCGTCATTGCGCCAAAGAATAAGGTATCCTTGGCCATCGTCTTCAACTTGAATGGCCGTCCAGCCAACGAGGGAATTCTCCCCCATAACCTGACCATTGAAAGTAACTGCGACATTCGAACCCGGACCACCGATCAGGTAGATACCTTGCGCGGCGTGTTGAAGCGCGGTTCCAGTCGTTTCGACGTCCGAGATCTGAGTTGCGTTCGTCAACTGAGTAAGGTTGTAGCCCAGATTTCCATTCGAAAACTCGAAACGCTCCACGTCGCTGGACACTGTAAAGGTTCTGCCGGTGATAACGTCCAGAAACTCGTAGGTACTGCCATTGTTGATGAACAGATACTTGCTGATGGCGCTTACGAATCTGACCGTATCAGTGCCAGTTCCACCCGAGAACGAACCTGTATTGTTTCTGACAATGGCGACGTCGTTACCGGATCCACCGTTTACAGTGTCTGCGCCGGATCCATTGGCGAGGTAGATTGTATCGCTGCCGCCACCGCCGTTGATCGTGTTGTTGTTCGATCCGTTGGAGGCTGAAAAAAAGGTGTCGTTGCCGCCGTTACCATTCAGAGTGTTTACGGCGGCATTGCCAAAAATGGTGTCCTTCCCAGATCCACCCGATGCGTTTTCGATAACAACACCGGCCGCAATCGTGAACCCGCCTTTTACGCCCCCAACATGAGACACGCCGCCGCCGCCCGTAGACGAATAATCAAGGGTGGCGGGTCGCAAATCGATAACTGTGATCCCACTGCCAGAATAACGGATTGTATCGGATCCGCCTGTGTCCCAAATGGCCTGATACCCGACGCCGCTGGCGTTGCTTGTGGCCAGATCGTATGTATTGCTTCCCGAGTTGTACGAATTGTTCGCGCCGTACATGTTTTGCAGCGCAGCAATATCCAGCGCACCCAATCCTGTAGCGCCACCCCATTTGGCGTCCACCGGCAGAATTCCGTTCTTGGAGGTCCAACCGTCATTGTAACTCATGACGGTGTAGACACCCTGGTTCAAACCCGAAGCTCCGAAAGAATCGAACGGTCCTGTGACGCCGCGCATGACTGTTGTACCCAACCCTGAATCGTGCGGGTGAGCCAAGCCAAGTGCGTGGCCCAGCTCGTGCAGCAGAGTCGTGAAAAAGTAGCCTCCGGCATCCCCGTTCCCACCCGGGCCTGCATCCCAGTAATCCGTGCTGAAGGCACCTTCGGAGGGGTTATTTGAGGGCGTATAGTGATACCCGAGCGTATACGGGGAATCGAAGAAGTACGGGTTGGAATTCGGTGCAAGAACCTCGTAAATGTCAGCGTCCTGCCAATTAGAGACTTCTACGAACCGTATGTTGGCAACGGATTCAAAAACAGCCAGTGCCTTCCTGAAATCGTCTTTGTACGCGTTTGTCCAAGGGGTGGAGCCCGCATATTGGTCAAAGTTATAGGTAATCGTCGTTGTGGTATTCGGGTTACCGTTACCATACGCGCGGGTTCCTTGGATCGCGCTCAGTGGAGACGACGAAGGAGGAGTTGAAATATTAACAACCATTGCAAGGCCCTAAAAAATTCTTTGGACAAGAAGATTCATGTCCAAGTTGTCATTATTGTGGCGAGGCTCTCGCCTTAAGCGAGAAATTGATCTTTTGGTTAAAGGATGTCTAGTACGTGTCACCCTGACACTACTGACTGTGGCCTCTTCTCAACAACTGAGAACGGGCGGTCGACAAAACCCGCGCACCTAATCTGCATGCGGAGAATACCTAAACCATAACAAATACTTATATCTTACATACGCCACTAATTCTGTTTTGAAGAGGCGGCCTGACCCACCTGAACTTCAATTCACACCCATTTTCTCTGTGGCATCTTCCTACGTCAAAGGCGCATGATCAAGGCACTTTGACCCTATCAGCCCACGCCATCTGGACACTCGATTTAATTTCTCTTAGTGATGTAATGTTATTACATTTTTATCACACCCATGTTCATGACTCACGCCTCAAAGACCACGCCAAACCCGACCAATGATCTGCGAGTCCCGGTGACATTGCTCACCGGGTTCTTAGGGGCGGGTAAGACGACACTGCTTAACCGAATTCTTGCGGAGTCCAGTTCGGGACCCATTGCGGTGATCGTGAACGAGTTCGGCGAGGCGGGTCTGGATCACGATTTGATTGAATCGGTGGACGGCGACGTGATGCTGATGTCATCCGGCTGCCTGTGCTGCTCGATCCGCGGGGATCTGTCGGACACGTTCGTCAAGCTGCTTGCCCGGCGCGACGAAGGCATGCTGCACTTTGACCGGATCGTGATTGAAACCACGGGCCTGGCCGATCCCGGACCGATCCTGCAAACGCTTTTGGTCGATCCATATCTGGCGCGGAATACGCGGATGGATGGCATCGTCACCGTTGTGGACGCCGTCAACGGCCCCGGGACGCTGGATGCGCAATTCGAGGCCGTCTCGCAAGTTGCGCTGGCCGATCTGATCGTGCTCAGCAAGACGGATCTTGTCTCTGACACAGAATCAAAGGCCGTGACCAAGCGGCTCCGTGACCTGAACCCGACCGCCAGCATCATGCGCGTTTCGGATCGCGATTTCAGCGCGAACGGGATGTGGAACCTGACAAGCATGCGCGACACCGCAGGCCAACAGGACGCACTGGCCTGGACGACACCCAAAGAAAATGCGGACCCTCTTGGCAACCTGTCCGGGCTGCTGCCGGGCTCGGCGGCCAGCCCCGTATCAACGATCGAGTTTCGCCGTCATGACACCGACATAACGTCCATTTCGATTGTTCTGGACGAGGCCTTGGATGACGACCTTTTTGACAAGTGGTTCGACACTCTGATCGCCCACAAAGGCCGGGACATCCTGCGTGTTAAGGGCATCCTGTTTCTGGACGGGATTGAGACGCCATTTGCGTTCCACGGGGTCCAGCACATCTTTGATCCGCCTGTCCCGATAAAAAACTGGACCGGGGAAGACCGCCGCACCCGCATCGTGTTGATCGGACGCAACCTGAACCGGCCCGAGATTCAGCGCAGCCTCGATTTGCTGCGCAAACCACATCCCACACACATTCAAAATCCTACGGAGCATTAAGGCAATGACCGATACCCGACTTCCCGTCACCGTCCTGTCCGGTTTTCTCGGCGCGGGCAAAACCACATTGCTCAACCGTGTCCTGAACAACCGCGAAGGCCGTCGTGTCGCGGTGATCGTCAATGACATGTCCGAAGTGAACATCGACGCGGACCTTGTGCGCGCGGACACGGAACTCAGCCGCACCGATGAAACATTGGTCGAGATGTCAAACGGCTGCATCTGCTGCACCCTGCGCGATGATCTGCTGCAAGAGGTGCGCCGACTGGCCGAAGACGGCCGCTTTGACTACCTGCTCATCGAATCCACCGGTATTTCTGAACCGCTTCCGGTCGCAGCGACCTTTGATTTTAGGGATGAGCTGGGCGAAAGCCTGTCCGATGTCTCGCGGCTGGATACGATGGTGACGGTGGTGGATGCGGTGAACCTGCTGCAGGACTTCTCCAGCCACGATTTCCTGCGCGACCGGGGTGAGACCATGGGCGAGGAAGACGACCGCACGCTGGTCAACCTGCTGGTGGAACAGATCGAATTTGCCGATGTGGTCATTCTGAACAAGGTGGTCGATGCCGGGCCGGAGCGAACCGATGCCGCGCGCAAGATCATCCGCAGCCTGAACGCCGACGCGCGCATCTTCGAGACCAATCACTCCGACGTGGCCGCCGAGGCCATTCTGGATACAGGTCTGTTCGATTTCGAGAGGGCGCATGAGCATCCGATGTGGGCCAAGGAACTTTATGGGTTTGCGGACCACGTGCCTGAGACCGAGGAATACGGCGTTACCAGTTTCGTGTACCGCGCGCGTCAGCCCTTTGAGCCCGAAAAGATCCTGAAAGTGCTGAATGGGGACCTGCCGGGTGTGATCCGCGCAAAAGGGCATTTCTGGCTGGCCACGCGTCCGAACTGGGTGGCCGAATTTTCCATGGCGGGCGCGCTGTCTTCCGTCAAACCTTTGGGCACGTGGTGGGCTTCGGTCCCGAAAGAGCGGTGGCTGGATCATGAAAGCGCGCGCGAATATATGCAGGCCCATTGGTCCGAACCCTGGGGTGATCGGCGGCAAGAGATTGTGTTCATCGGCTCGGGTATTGACTGGCCGGTATTGAAAGTGCGGTTGGACGACTGTCTGGTCCCCGAACATCTGGCCTCGGGTCCCGAGGCCCTGCCACTGGACTTGCCTGACCCCTTCCCGGGCTGGCGACGCGAAGGGGAAGCGGCGTGACTTTGGCACATACCGAGATCAGGAATGCCGCAATCGGCGTTGGTGTTGCGGACAGGCCCGAAGACCTGTCCGTGATCCGAAAACCCGGCTGTGCGGCAGCGATCTGGCGCAGGCAACCGCCGCTGGGCTTTCAGGACTGGATCGAAAGTCTGCATCCCGACCAATTGCCTGCCGCACGCATGGTGCTGCGCCCAGGTGCAGTAAAAGAGGCCGTTCAGCATCTGTGTGACATCGCAGGTACTGAGGAAGGTCCCGAACGCACATGGCTGGTCGAAGACATCGCCGACCTCTCGGCCCGGTTTGCCGGGATCATGCGCGCGCCCTATCTGCGCGTGCGCCTTGGCGTCGTCACCACAATCGCCTGCCGCAAGTTCCACATTGACGCGATCCTCGCGCGACTCATTTGCACCTATCGGGGAACCGGCACGCAATATGGCATCTCGTCCAATGGGGCAGAGCCGCAAAAACTGTTCACCTTGGCAACGGGGTGCCCCATGGTGATGCGCGGCTCGCGCTGGCCCGAGACACCGGCTTCGGGATTGTTGCACCGGTCCCCACCCATCGAAGGGTCTGGGGAAACCCGATTGGTTCTGGTGCTGGATCCGATTTTCGATACCGAAGAAGCATAAGAATGGCGGGCAATCTTGGCCAGACGAAACTGAAAAAACGGCGGCGGCGGGAAGATCCCATGCGCGAGTTCGACCGGCTGCCCCCGCCTTTGCGTATGTGGCTGGCAAACGCGGCGCTGCCCTGGCGGCCCCGGTCCGTTCGCCGCGCCTATGACCGCGCCTTGTCCCGCACCGGCGATCCACAGGTTGCCTTGCAGGAACTGGATCGCCTGCAGGACCAGCAATTGTCGAAAGACGGGTTGCAGGGCGCAGCCTGCTAGCCACGCGCCCACAGGCTTCCCGACAGGCAATAAAACTGTGAGTTTCGCGCCACACACCCACCGGCTTGGCGGTTCTCGTTCTTGCGGACAAATTCGGCGCTTGCGCCGTGAATGACTGCTCGTCAAAGATGCTTGCAAAAGGCGTCACTTATAGAACGAGGTTGCAATGCAAACGTTTAACATTGGCCGGGTGCCTCCGCTGACTTTTGGGGCCGGACGTTTGTCGAAGGTTCCGGATATCGTGGCGAATTTGGGCGGCGGCCCGGTGCTGATCATCGCGGACACCATTCTGGCGGATCTTGGTGTTACGGACCGGCTGACGCAGGATCTGGCTGCACATAGTGTGCCTTTCGTTCTTGCCGCAGATGTCGCGGGTGAGCCCAAGGAAACTCTGGTTGATGACCTGTCGGCCAAGGCGCGGGAAACCGGGGCCACAAGCGTCATTGGCCTGGGCGGTGGGGCAGCCATGGACACGGCCAAACTGGTCGCGGCCATAGCCAACAGCCAAAAACCGGCGCGCGACTTTGCGCTGGCAGCGCAACCGTTGCCGCAGGACGGTCTGCCCGCAATCGCGATCCCGACAACAGCCGGAACCGGGTCCGAGGTCACGCGCACATCGATCGTGTCCACGCCCGAGGGGTTGAAGAACTGGTATTTCGGCGAGGAACTGATGTTCGCACAGGCCGTGCTGGACCCCGAACTGACGCTGACCCTGCCGCCGCACATCACGGCGTGGACCGGCATCGACGCGGTCGCGCACGCGCTTGAAGGGGCAACGGCACGTTCAACCAGCCCTGCCGGTCTGCTCTATGGTCTGGAAGCGTTGCGCATTCTGTCGGACGCCCTGCCCCGCGTGGTGGCAGACGGGTTTGATCTTGAGGCGCGCGGACGCGTTCTTTGGGGCAGCACCGTCGCCGGTTTGGCCCTGCACAATTGCAACACGCATATGGGGCATAATATCAGCCATGCGCTTGGGTCATTGGCACGGGTCCACCACGGACATGCAACCGGGCTTGCGCTGGAGGTCAGCCTGCCCTGGCTTGTCGCCCGACCGGACGGGGCCGAGAACTACGCCCTGGCAGCCCAGGCCCTTGGCGGGTCGGCTGCGGCAGAGGCACTGCCCGACGTTTACATAGGCCTGATGCGCGCCTGTGGCATCGCCGCAGAGCTGCCTTCTGTCTGTGCGGGTCTGACGGATACGGACCTTGCCGCAGCCATGAAGATCCCCGCAAATCACTCCATGTCGCAGAACTCTGCCTGCCCCGTCTCGGATCACGACCTTGACGAAATGGCATCCTTGATGATGCGCTTGCCGGTGGCCTCGGCGGCGGCTTAGGACACGAGGTTAACTGACAGGTAATGTCGTTTGATACCGCGCGGGCAGAACGCGGACCTATGGTAATTTGGCCATTTGTCTTTGCCCTGTCCTATTGCGCCAATTGTTATTTGAAAGCGCCATGCGCTAACGTAACGGCATGCCCGTAGCCCGCCCGTTCTTTGCACTCAGCCGCGTTTTGACCATTGCCCTGCTTGGTTTGGTCTTCGTGGCCGCGCAGGGACATGCCTCGACCCGCGTGGCGCTTCTGATCGGCAATTCGAATTATGCCTCGCCGGACATGGCGCTGCGCAATCCGGTGAATGACGTGGCCGCGCTGGGGTCGGCCCTGACCGAGCTGGGTTTCAGCGTGATCCGGGCGACCGACCAGAACGTCGCCGGGATGGAACTGGCACTGGATCAATTCGGCACCGCCGCCAAAGGGGCCGAGATGGCCGTTTTCTTTTACGCAGGCCATGGCGTTCAGATTGGCGGCGAGAACCATTTGATTGGCACCGATTTTGCGGGCAGTGATGTGGCCGCACTCAGACGCAGTTCCCTGACGCTGGACAGGGTGCGCGACGTGATGTCCAAGGCGGGGCCGGATGTTGGCATTCTGCTGCTGGATGCTTGCCGCAACAATCCGTTTTCCGACAGTGGTATGGTCGCACAAGGGCTGGTTCGAATGCGCGGCGGCGCGGGCCTGCTGATTGCCTATGCCACCGATCCCGGCAACGTGGCCTATGACGGGCTGGGCGACAACAGCGTCTTTACCACCGGCCTTCTGGACCATATCGCAACGCCCGATCTGGACGTACGCCTTATGCTGGGACGGGTGCGGCAGCAGGTCGTGCTTGAAACCGAAGGGCGCCAGATCCCGTGGGTCGAAGAATCCGTGCTGGATGAACACAGCTTTGCCCCCGGCCTGCCCCTGGACGCACCGCAGGATACAACGGCGGCGGATCTGGCGCAGTGGCGCAGTATCTCGTCCAGTTCGGATGCCCGTGTGTTTGAAGACTATTTGCGTGAATACCCCGATGGTCTGTTCGCGGCCTTCGCAAAAGACCGGATCGCCGCCTTGAAAACCGGATCATCCGGATCCCTGGCGACCTTGGGCGCGTCATTGTCCAAAGCCAACCCGGAAAAACTGGCAACCGCGCTGGTGGCCCTTGGACACCTCAGCGACGGGCAAACGCGCGATCTGGGTCCGGCGCTGGACAGCTATCGCCGCCGCCTGCCCGCGCAAGAGACCGCCTCGGCCGAGCGACTGTATGAGGATGCTGCACAAGTGTCGGTGTTTCTGGCCGCGACCACATTACAACGTCTTCGCACCGACCTTGTTGCCCTGCGCAGTGTTGAACGCACACTGGCCATTGCCGAAGACGCGCTGGGACAGATCGAAGAGATTGCCCGCTCGAACCCCGACGCGCTGCCAGTGCTGCAGCAGGCGCGCAATGATGTATACGATATCTACCGATCCCGAGGCATCATCCTGCGACGGCTGGACCAAAGCCGCAGCTACTATGACGAAGTCCTCAGACGGTCTGTCGTCTTTTTTCCACCCGACGTTGATACCTCGATTATCAGCGCTGCATCGGGATCAAACTCGCTGGACCTTGCAAGCGCCCAGCTGACAGATGACGCCGCCCTGTTCCTGCGCCATGTTGCGCAGGCCGAGGACAGCAAAAAAGGGAGTTACCAATGGCTGGCCGATCTCATACCCCCCGAATAAGCGCAGCTGTGCTTGCCGTCTCGCTGGCCCTTTCGGCCTGTAGCGACACCAGTCAAACCGCTGCTCCGCCTGCGGGCACTGGCGGCGCGACACAGGCCGAGGCCGATCTGGCGAAACAGGCGGCGGCGATGCAGAAGACCATTCTACAAGGGGCCGTTGCAGGGGGCGTTACCGGCGGGGCGATCGGCTTTGGCATTGGTGGCAGCGACGATATCGGCACCGGATTTTCCATCGGGTTGGGTGCTGGCGCCCTTGCGGGAACCTATGTGGCCTTTGTTCAGCGCAACTATGCCGGGCGCGAGTCGCGGCTGCGGCAGATCAAAAAGGACCTCGACCGCAACGCGTCGGAAATGCAGACCACGATCAATGTCATGAATCAGGTTCTGGCGGCGCAAAAGGCCGAGTTGGATGCGTTGAACGCGCAGGTCGCCTCGGGAACCGTGGATCAGGCCGCTTTGCAGCGCGAACTGGCCGAGGCAAACGGCAACCTGACACAGATGGAGCTGGCCATCGACGGGGCCACCAAACGACAGGCCGAGTTCAACGAGGCGCGTAACCTGACCATATCCCGCGGACAGACTGCTTCGCCCATCGATGGCGATCTGGCGGCTTTGTCCAATCAGATAACCCAGATGCGCGGCATCGCGGGCGATCTGGCCTCGTCACTATGAAAGGTGTGACTATGCTCCGCCTCGCCTTACCTTGTGTGCTTCTGGCCGCTTGCCAGACAACCACCGACCCTGCCGAAGGCGGGTTCTTCTCGGGCGTCTCGGGGATCGCGACGGGGGCTTATGACGACCGGATCACCGCCGCCGAGGGCGAAGTTGCCGAGGCCCAAGCCCGGAATGACGCATTGGCCGCGCAGATCCGGGCGTCGGAATCCGAATTGGCGCAGTTGAAGCTGAGGATCCTGCAACAGCGCGACGCGCTTGGCGGTGCTGATCCAGCCACGGCAGCGCGCATTGATCGGGTTCTGAACGCCACTCCCGGCGGTGCGACGCCCGACGCCAAACTCGCCGCCCTGCAACGCAGCATCGCCGAAGCCCGCGCCCTGAGCAGTGATCTGGCGAAACTGTCGGGGTAACGGGATGGTGCTGGATTGGTGTGGCGACCGTAATTCTGGTCGCCAGTACCTGACCCAAGCAGTCATCTAGGCGGCTGCGATCTGCCCGGCCTTTTCCACCAGCACCTCGGCCTGACGGATCGAGGCATAGTCGATCAGCCGCCCGTCCAGTGATACCGCGCCTTTACCTTGTGCCTCGGCCTCGGCCATGGCGACAAGAATGCGTTGCGCCTTGGTCACCTCGGCGTCCGAGGGCGACATGACATCATTGGCCAGGGCAATCTGGCTGGGATGAATGGCCCATTTGCCTTCACAACCCAGAACCGCCGCGCGTTTGGCTGCTGCGCGATATCCGTCGGGATCCTGAAAATCCCCGAAAGGTCCGTCGATGGGGCGCAGTCCGTTGGCCCGCGCAGCGACAACCATACGCGCCAAAGCATAATGCCACATATCGCCCCAATGCGTCGCCCGGCCCCCATCGGCATCAGCATCAGTCAGGACCGAGTAATCCGGGTTCACGCCGCCAATGATCGTCGTGCGCGCGCGGGTCGATGCCGCATAGTCCGCAACCCCAAAATGCAGGCTTTCATTGCGTTTCGAGGCTGCCGCGATCTCGCTGACATTCTGCATCCCCAGAGCGGTTTCGATAATGTGCTCGAACCCGATCCGCTTTTTATAACCCTTGGCGTCCTCGATCTGGGTCACCAGCATATCGACGGCATAAACGTCCGCCGCGGTTCCGACCTTGGGGATCATGATCAGGTCCAGCCGTTCTCCGGCCTGTTCCACCACATCGACCACATCGCGGTACATGTAATGGGTGTCCAGCCCGTTGATCCGTACCGACATGGTCTTGTTGCCCCAATCGATATCGTTCAGTGCCTCGATAATGTTCTTGCGCGCCTGTTCCTTTTCGTCAGGTGCTACGGCATCTTCGAGATCAAGAAAGATGACGTCCACGTCCGACTGTGCGGCCTTTTCGAACATGCCGGGCTGGCTGCCCGGCACGGCCAGTTCGCTGCGGTTCAGCCGGGCGGGGGCTTGGTTGATGTTATGAAAGCTCATGAGTTTGGGTCCTTCGTCTTACAGGTTCGGATAGATGGGGAACTTGGCGCAGAGGTCTGCGACCTCGGCTTTGACCTTGGCCTCAACGGCGCCGTTGCCGTCTTCGCCATTGGCGGCCAGACCGTCGACCACTTCGATGATCCAGTCGGCGATCTGGCGGAATTCGACCTCGCCGAAGCCGCGCGTGGTGCCCGCAGGGCTGCCCAGACGGATGCCCGACGTGATGGTCGGCTTTTCGG
>NZ_JBQFZQ010000023.1:0-4476 GCF_056542325.1 Ruegeria sp. AD6
GAAACGCACGCCCTTGTACGCCTTGCACGTTGAGTTGGGAGGTAAGCTGGTTGATTTTGCGGGCTGGGAGATGCCTGTTCAGTATCCGATGGGGATTATGGGGGAGCATAAGCAGTGTCGTGAGAAGGCGGCGGTGTTTGATGTGTCTCATATGGGTCAGGTGATCCTGCGGGGTGAGAATGTGGGTGAGAAGCTGGAGGCGATCTGCCCGCAGGCCTATGCGACGTTGAAGGAAGGCAAGGCGCGGTACGGGTTTTTTACCAATGCCGAAGGCGGGATCATGGATGACCTGATCGTGTCGAATGCGGGGGATCATTTCTTTGTGGTGGTGAACGCGGCGCTGCGGCATCAGGACATTCCGCATATGAAGGCGAACCTCGATGGCGTAGACGTGACCGAGATCTTCGACCGGGCTCTGGTCGCGGTGCAAGGTCCCAAGGCCGAGGATGTTGTGGGGGAACTCTGCCCTGCGGCGCGGGATCTGAAGTTCATGGAAACCACCGTGGCCGACATTATGGGCACCGAATGCCGCATCTCGCGGCTGGGCTATACCGGCGAGGACGGGTATGAGATCTCGATCCCCGAGGACAAGGCCATCGAGATCACCAAGGCCTTCCTGGCGCATGAGGATTGCGAACCGGCGGGTCTGGGCGCGCGTGACAGCCTGCGGCTGGAGGCGGGGCTGTGCCTCTATGGCAATGACATCGATCAGAGCACCTCGCCGATTGAGGCCAGCCTCGGCTGGGCGATCCAGAAGCGCCGCAAGGAAGAGGGCGGGTTCCCGGGGGCCGAGCGTGTCCAACGCGAACTGGCCGAGGGTGCCGCCCGCAAGCTGGTGGGCATCAAGCCCGATGGCCGCGCCCCGGCGCGTCAGGGCGTGGAGATCCAGTGCAGCAATGGCAACACCATCGGTCAGATCACCTCGGGCAGCTTTGGCCCCACGGTGGGTGGCCCGGTGGCGATGGGCTACGTGTCCGCCGGTCACGGTGAGCCGGGAGAGAAGGTGAACCTGATCATCCGGGGCAAGGCGCAACCGGCGCAGATCGTGGCGCTGCCCTTTGTCACCCAGAATTACAAGCGTTGAAGTCAGGAGAGAGACAGCATGGCAACCTATTATTCCGAAGAGCATGAATGGCTGACCGTCGAAGGGGACGTGGCCACTCTGGGCATCACCAAACATGCCGCCGAGCAGCTGGGCGAAGTGGTCTTTGTCGAGCAGCAGGAAGTGGGCGACGAGTTCGAGAAGGACGGCGAGATCGGGGTGATCGAATCCGTCAAGGCGGCCTCGGAACTCTACGCCCCGGTGGATGGCGAGATTGTCGAGGTCAACGAGGCGCTGGCCGACAACCCCGGCGCGCTGAACGAAGACCCCGAGGGCGAGGCCTGGATCTACAAGGTCAAGATCGCGGACGCGTCGCAGCTTGAGGATCTGATGGACGAAGCTGGCTACAAAGCCTTCATCGGCTAAGAAATCACGGCGGATCCTTGCGCGGACCCGCCCCTTCACCTTTTTCCAAATACTTCCGCCGGAGGCTCCCGCAGTCTCCGCCGGGCCTGACCTATCCCTGAGGAGCGCAACGATGGCCTTCAAACTGACCGACTACGAAGCCTATGACTTCGCCAATCGCCGCCATATCGGCCCCAGCCCGACCGAGATGCGCGACATGCTCAAGGTGATCGGCTTCAAGACGCTGGACGAGCTGATCGACGCCACCGTCCCGCCCGCGATCCGCCAGAAGGAGCCGCTGGACTGGGGTCCGGCGATGACGGAACGCGATGCTTTGTTCCACATGAAAGAGGTGGCGAGCAAGAACACCGTTCTGACCTCGCTGATCGGTCAGGGCTATTATGGCACCACCACGCCCGCGCCGATCCTGCGCAACATCCTGGAAAACCCGGCCTGGTACACCGCCTATACGCCCTATCAGCCCGAGATCAGCCAGGGCCGTCTTGAGGCGCTGTTGAACTTCCAGACCATGGTCAGCGACCTGACCGGGCTCGATGTGGCCAACGCGTCCTTGCTGGACGAAGCCACAGCCGCAGCCGAAGCCATGGCGATGGCCAAGCGCGGCGGGCGGTCGAAAGCCAATAACGCGGCTTTCTTCGTCGACAAGAACTGCCACCCGCAGACCATCGCGGTGATCAAAACCCGCGCCGAGCCTCTGGGCATCGACGTGCAGGTGGCCGATCCGGACACGCTGGACGCGGGCGCCGTCTTTGGCGCGATCTTCCAGTACCCGGGCACCCATGGTCACGTGCGCGACTTCACATCGGAAATCGCGGCGCTGCACGAACATAAAGCCATCGCCATTGTCGCCGCCGACATCCTGTCGCTGGCGCTGCTGAAATCCCCGGGTGAGATGGGCGCGGATATTGCCATCGGCTCGACCCAGCGCTTTGGCGTGCCGATGGGCTATGGCGGCCCGCACGCCGCTTACATGGCGACCACCGACAAGCTGAAACGCTCGATGCCGGGCCGGATCATCGGCGTCAGCATCGACAGCCGCGGCAACAAGGCGTACCGGCTGTCGCTGCAGACCCGCGAGCAGCACATTCGGCGCGAGAAGGCGAACTCGAATGTCTGCACCGCGCAGGCGCTGCTGGCGGTGATTGCCTCGATGTATGCGGTCTATCACGGCCCCGACGGCATCAAGGCCATCGCGCAATCGGTGCACCGCAAGACCTCGCGCCTGGCCGCTGGCCTGGAAGAGGCGGGCTTTGCCGTTGAACCCGAGGTGTTCTTTGACACGATCACGGTTGAGGTCGGCCATCTGCAGACAACGGTGATGGAGGCCGCCGTGGCGCGCGGCGTCAACCTGCGCAAGGTCGGCGACACGAAAGTGGGCATCAGCCTGGACGAACAGACCCGCCCCGAGACCATCGAGGCCGTCTGGGGTGCCTTCGGCATCGACCGCACCGATGACAGCTCGAACGTGGCTTACCGCCTGCCCGATTACGCGCTGCGGGAAAGCGAATACCTGACCCACCCGATCTTCCACCAGAACCGGGCCGAGGCCGAGATCACCCGCTATATG
The DNA here is from genome assembly GCF_056542325.1 of Ruegeria sp. AD6. Classification (NCBI taxonomy): domain Bacteria; kingdom Pseudomonadati; phylum Pseudomonadota; class Alphaproteobacteria; order Rhodobacterales; family Roseobacteraceae; genus Ruegeria; species Ruegeria sp. AD6. The sequence goes on from NZ_JBQFZQ010000023.1 coordinate 3,036, forward strand.
CGCCGTCTGGCCGACCGCGATCTGGCGCTGGACCGGGCGATGATCCCGCTGGGGTCCTGCACCATGAAGCTGAACGCCACGATCGAGATGATCCCGGTCACCTGGCCCGAGTTCGGCAACCTGCACCCGTTCTGCCCCGAAGATCAGGCGCAGGGCTATCACGAGATGATCGCCGATCTGAACGACAAGCTGTGCCAGATCACCGGCTATGACGCGATCAGCCAACAGCCCAACTCGGGCGCGCAGGGCGAATATGCGGGTCTCTTGACCATCCGCAACTACCACTTCGCCCGTGGCGAAGGGCAGCGCAATGTCTGCCTGATCCCGACCTCGGCCCATGGCACCAACCCGGCCTCGGCCCAGATGGTGGGCTGGCAGGTTGTGCCGGTGCAGGCGGATGAGAACGGCAATATCGACCTGAATGACTTCCGCGCCAAGGCGGAAAAGCATTCGGATAACCTCGCTGCCTGCATGATCACCTATCCGTCCACCCATGGCGTCTTTGAGACCACCGTGCAGGAGGTCTGCCAGATCACCCATGACCATGGCGGTCAGGTCTATATCGACGGGGCCAACATGAATGCCATGGTCGGCCTGTCGCGTCCGGGAGACATTGGCGGCGATGTCAGCCACCTGAACCTGCACAAGACCTTCTGCATCCCCCATGGCGGCGGCGGCCCCGGCATGGGTCCGATCGGCGTCAAGGCGCATCTGACCGAACACCTGCCCGGCCACCCGGAATACGGCACCGCCGTGGGCCCGGTCTCGGCGGCACCCTTTGGCTCGCCGTCCATTCTGCCGGTCTCATGGGCCTATGTGCTGCTGATGGGCGGCGCGGGTCTGACGCAGGCGACCAAAGTGGCGATCCTGAACGCCAACTATATCGCGGCGCGTCTGAAGGAGGCCTATCCGATCCTCTACACCTCGGAAACAGGCCGGGTGGCGCATGAATGCATCCTCGACACCCGTCCCCTGGACGAGGCAGGCCACATCAGCGTCGACGACATCGCCAAACGTCTGGTCGATTCCGGCTTCCACGCGCCCACCATGAGCTGGCCGGTGGCCGGAACCCTGATGGTGGAACCGACCGAATCTGAGCCCATGGCCGAGCTCGACCGCTTCTGCGACGCCATGCTCTCGATCCGCTCGGAAGCGCAGGACATCATCGACGGCAAGATCGACGCGGAAAACAACCCGCTGAAAAACGCCCCCCACACGGTGCGCGATCTGGTCGGAGACTGGGACCGCCCCTACAGCCGCGAACAGGCCTGCTTCCCCCCGGGCTCCATGGGCGTCGACAAATACTGGTCCCCCGTCAACCGCGTCGACAACGCATACGGAGACCGAAACCTCGTCTGCACATGCCCCCCAATGGACGCATACAAAGACGCAGCTGAATAACAACACAAACACAACCCCCCGCCACAGAAAGGCGGGGGGT
>NZ_JBQFZQ010000024.1:0-4346 GCF_056542325.1 Ruegeria sp. AD6
CATTGGGCCCACAAGTTTGGGACCTCAATTAGTTGTGCCATGTCCCATAAATTGATGTGGATTCCTCAAAGCGTTTTTTGTCGTACATCCGATGATAGTAAAGAAATTGCTCGACTTCCATGGCTTGGCAAGCGGCACTGCTGGCATGGACAACACAACCCGTGAACAGCTCAGTTTCGTTTTTGCAAAGCTAACGGGTAGTTTGGAGGACGCGGCATCGCAAGCTCTCAGAGGCCAGCGATCGAAGATTAGCCCAAAAGAAGCAATAGAGCTTGTTCAGTCCCTCCAGGTCCCGCTGCAACACGCCGCCGCGCGTATGCGGGCGATTGAGCTCTTAGCCCGTCAGAACGGGCGAAAATGAAGCGAAGCACCAACTTTGGATTGCGCAAAGCGGGCGTATGAGCCTGCACAGGATCGGTAGTCAGTCAATCCGTAGAACTAGTCCAACAACTCACCCAGCGAGACACCAAGCGCGGTAGCCAGTTTATCCACAACGGTAATCGTTGGGTTGCGGGCACTGCGCTCGAGATCGCTAATGTACGTCCTGTGAACATCCGCTTGATGCGCGAACTCCTCTTGCGACCAGCCTTTTATCTGCCGCAAGCGTCGCAGGTTTTTGGCAAGGCGGTCGCGCACATCCATACAGCGTGTTGGACATCGACACAGATGATCAGTCTACAGACGATCAGTGACATATTCTGTTGACTTCCGTCCTAAACGAAGCGCTGGTATGTCACCGATCGACGACAAGGCGCGGCAGATGAAAGACCAGTTGAACCCATCAGATGTGCGATATGTAAAGCTAGGCTCTGGCGGCAAACATGTTGATTATGCCCTGGAGAATGCGGTCATTCCTGTCGACTTTGACCTGGCCGACCACTCGCTGTGTCTGGAAGGCGATTGGGAGATGTTGCTAACAACGATGACCCAGGCCGGGCGCGGAATTCAGGCCGCAAAAGAAGATATACGGGAATTGAAAGACTTCTACGACCTGCCAGACGGCTCGCTTTGGATTACAATGGCGCGTGGGCACCTATGGTGGGCGCTTGCGGGCGACAAGATCGAACTATCCAAGGTAAAATCGTCGGGCCCGGTGCGTTGGCGATCAACACAAAGTGGCTGGTCCAAAATATCGCTTGCTGGCACCCCTCTCCAACTAAACACCCTGAGTTCAGCGCTCACCAAGACAGCATCATACAGGCGGACAATTTGTAAGGTCGAGGCTCAGGACTACCTGTTGCGATCCATCCGGGGAGAGCGCCATCCGCTACAACACCACGCCTGCGCGCTCACCGACGAGATGCATAGTCTGGCAGAGCAAATGATCAGGACCCTGCATTGGGCAGAATTTGAAACATTGATTGATCTCATCTTCCTGCGAAACGGCTGGCGGCGTACCAGCCTGCTGGGTGGCAACATGCCTGATGTGGACCTGGTGCTCGAGCAACCCCTGACCGGGGAAACGGCCTGGGTTCAGGTCAAGAGCCAGGCACGTCAGGCTGAGCTCGACAGCTATATTGAACGATTCTTAGCCGATGGGTCCTGGGACCGTTTCATATTTGCATGTGCCGATCCACGCGGCGCATTGGCCCTTCCAACGCAAAGGGATTTGAACCTGGACATTTGGACAGGCAACGAGCTGGCCTCAAGAACTTTGGAGTCCGGGCTTTTTAAGTGGCTGTCCGACAGGATGGTCTGACTCACTTAGCTACGCCATTCCAGTGCTGCCTATGTCGGACGGTGCCAGGGTTGTTCATCCTCCTTAACGTATTCGACCCTGAGCAGCGTGGTCTCAAGCGTGCAACCTTCAGGCGCAACAAGACAGCCGTAGCCCATGTTATTGACCTCCTGCGGGCTGTATTTTTCCTGTAGTTCATCAAGTAGAACTTTGGCTTTCAGATTACCCTTCAGCGCTTCACGCTGAATCATCTTCAACACCAATTCCACAGTCGAGTAGCGCTTGCGTTCGCCGTCTTCGCTGACAACATGTGTTTCATGCGCAACTCTCTGGACAATAGGCTTCATCCCTTTCGCACCGCGCGGTCTTCCCTTGGGATTGCCAGATTTTCCTCTTTGGAACCTGGTGGGATAAAGAGGATCGAAATCCTCAAGCGGGTCAGCACCATCGGTCATAGGCTAATTCCTTGATACATAAATTAGGGGCTTGGCCATACTTTGCACCTCGCGGCTTGCCCCAGTCTTTGAGCGTTGAAGATAGCCATTAGGTGTCGTTTTCATGTTCTTGCACGGGGGCTCTTGGTGCGATCACCACGCCTGTTTGTATCTTCGATCGCGGGGGTGTTATGGCTTCATATTTTTCAAACTGCTTTAGCACGTACCTTGCCGATTGGATGTTTCCCTTGAGCGCTTTATCAACCTGCACACGCAGTGTGGCTTCGCGCGCGTCCATGTTTTTGCTGCCGCCGGGCAAACGAACTCTGACCTGCTGATCCAGGACCTGATCCAGATCCAGTTCAATGGACCCTTTTTTACGGGGCCTGCCTTTTGGATTTCCGGATTGTCCCTTTTGGAACTGAGTATCCCGAGGAGGACGACCGAAGCCAACTTGGTAGTCTTTGTCACGCATCTGCTGCCTCCGATTCAGCTATCGCACTGACACCTTCGCTTGCACGATCAGCCGCGACCTCATGAAACACCGGACCGTCTTCACCAAGACGTGGGATCAGGCCGAATGTTTCCGTCAAACGGCGCAGGATCACGTCACAGTAGGCTGCATCAAGCTCGACCCCATATCCACGGCGACCCGATTGCTCAGCCGCTACAAGTGTGGATCCCGACCCACAGAATGGGTCCAACACCAACCCGCCACGATGTGAGCAGTCCAGAATGGCGTCCCTCACCAATGCCACAGGCTTAACTGTAGGGTGCATCTCAAGGCCGCCCTGCCCTTCACCAAAACTATTGGCTCCGGCATAAGTCCAGACATTCGTCCGGTTCCTGCCATTCTTTCCAAGTTCGACATTGTTGATGTGTTTGCCGGCCCCCGATTTGAACAAAAACACCAACTCGTGCTGTGAGCGGTACAGCGATCCCATTCCGCCATTGGTCTTAGACCAAACACAAAGGTTTTTGAGCTCGGAGTAAGCCACGTCCCCTGCCCCAAGGATTTCTCTTATATGGCGCCAGTCCATACACTGAAAATGAATGGAACCGTCTTCACTATAGGCGGCAAGGTGTTTGAATACAGTCGTCAAGAAGCACTGAAAGTCTTCTGGCGACATTTCACCGGACGCCATGGCAAACTCTCGATGCTGAACCGATCCCAAGCCCGAGACGTGTCCCCGTATGGGCACGTTGTAAGGGGGATCTGTGAAGACCATCTGAGCACGTTCCGATCCGAGCAAAGCGGCATAGGTCTCCGCCCTGGTGCTATCCCCGCAGATCAGGCGATGAGGGCCAATGTGCCAGATGTCACCCTCCCGGGTTACCGGCGAATTCCCAGTTGGTGTCGGAACCTGATCCAACGGATCCTGCCCGTCCTCACCATCCAGTCTCAGCGCCTGGATGCTCAGATCGATCTCAGGCAACTCGAAACCCGTTAGTGTGAGATCAAATGGGATTTCCAACTCATCGAGGTACTGGAATTCGAGCGCCAGAAGGCCTGCATCCCAACCCGCATTTTCAGCAAGCTTGTTGTCCGCGATGACATAAGCCCGAATGTCCTCTTGGCTCATGCCTGACAAACAGATCGTTGGGACTTGCTCCAACCCCAAGAGTTTGGCTGCCTCGACACGGCCATGTCCCGCAATGAGCTGATTGTCATCATCAACAAGAACGGGGTTGGTAAACCCAAAGTGCTCGATTGAGCGCATCACCTGCCGGATCTGGCTTTTCGAATGCGTTCTGGGATTTCTGTTCCTTGGCTTAAGAGCGTTGGGAGATTGATAAACTAACTTCAGCGCAGTCAATGACGTGGCTCCTCACATAGGCGGAGCCGAATTCAGAACGTCAGATACAATGCGGCCCCGGGTTTCACTTCGGGTCCACGCAAGCGCATTCTAACGTGTTATATGTCTGGGCACTTGTTTCAGCCAGGCGCTGTCCCGGTTCAATCTCAGACAGCGTCAAGATCATTCCGGCCATTTTATTGTTAAGATCAATGTAACTATTGCAGTGAAAGATTCAATATCAACCGGTGCATCCACGTCGAACTCCAGGCAAACCGAAGAGATTCAGAACGCCGGGAAACTCAACTTTAACCCGATACACTCTCGTTCAAGAAGCATTGTTATTGCTAAATCCGGACTACAAATATCAGAGCCAATCAAAAGCTCTAGAAGGGTCCAAAGCCGACGATCCTCACAGAGGTTCACAATTACCGCTGT
>NZ_JBQFZQ010000025.1:0-3129 GCF_056542325.1 Ruegeria sp. AD6
CGTTGTGCATCCCGGACCAGCGCCGCAAGCCGATAGAAGCCGTGTGCCATTTTTGTGTAGGGCGTCAGCAGGAAGAAGGTCAGGACCGATCCGAGGTGGATGGCCAGCAGTGCGGGCATCAGAGGCGTTGACCCGAGGGCATAGAGAACCAGCCCGCTGAGGCCCACAAACCCGAGCAACAGGATGAAGCCGATATCCCCACCCCAGGCCGACGGATCGCCGAGGTCTCGGTCTGACTTTTGCTTGAGCAGCGCCATCGCACCACATCCCACCGTCAGCAGCAGCCCCCCGGAAATCCCGAACAGTTTCGGCAACGACCAGAACCCGTAAGGCGCGTGCATTCCGAAGACATAGTGCATGATCGTCGCCACCGAGGTCGACGCAAAGCACAGCAGGAAGCCATACATGATGGCGTGGTGGATGTGGCGTCGGCCCTGACTGAACCGGTCTTCGTCCTCGAAGTTGCAGCCCTCGCCATGGCCTGCGGCCAGATCCTGCATCTTGCCCGCACGTTTGAGCGCAACCGTCAGATCAGACATCTGGATCGGTTTGCCGCCAACCTCGGTCCAATAGCGCCTCAGGCTGAAGGCGATGCTGAACAGAGGCAGCAGGAATGCAGGCGCAAAGATCGCGACCATCGCGTTGTGGGACAGGACGGCATAAAACCCTTCGCCTCCGCTGGAACCGATGGCGCGGGTCGCCCAGAACAACAGGGCAAATCCGACCACAAGCGCCAGGGCGATGGCCCCGCCATGGGTGTGGAACCGTCGTGCCAGCGGCTGCGGCCATGCCAAGCTTTCCCAACTGTCGCGCCGCACTTCGGCCAGCGCCTTGGGCAGGTTCAGGTCAAACGCGTGCGGGGCGGTGTACTGGCAGGCGTAGTAACAGCCCCGGCAGTTATGGCACAGGTTGGCCAATTGCGTGATGTCCCCATCCGAGAACGCGCGTTCCGCATGAAGCGACGGGAAGACCGAGCAATAGCCCTCGCAATAGCGGCAGGCGTTGCAGATCTCGGCCTGGCGGCGGGCTTCCTGAATAAGATCAGTTTGCATAAGCGGCGGCCTCTCGTCCTGCGATGCGTCCAAAGACAGTTCCGATGGTCATGCCAAAGCCCGCCAGATAGCCTTGCCCAAGGATGGACCCGGCCATCGTTTCCCCGGCCGCCCACAGGTTTTTGATCTTGCCGCTGGGCGTCGAGCACTGGGCCGTCTCGTCAACCTTCAACCCAAGATAGGTAAAGGTCACGCCGGTCCGCAGCGAGTAGCCATAAAACGGCGGTTCGGTAATTGGGCGCGCCCAGTTGGTCTTGGGCGGGATCAGGCCCGAGGTCGCCACCCCGTCCAGTTCGGTCGGATGAAACCCGCTGATGTCGCCGCAAGCGGCGTTGAATGCGCTGACGGTTGCTTTCAGTTTGTCCGCAGGCAGGTCCATCATCCCGGCCAATTCGTCCAACGTGTTCGCCTTTAGCGGCGGGAACACGGACGGCATGAACAGGTTCCGCGACTTGGCGTCGATGATGGCATATCCCACCTGATCCGGCTGCGCCGCCACCAAACGGCCCCAGATCGCATAGCGCTTGGGCCAGACGTCTTCGCCCTCGTCATAGAACCGCTCGGCATGTTTGTTCACGACGATGGAAAACGGCACGCAGTCCAGACGGGTGACGATGCCGCCGTCGAATTTCGGCGCGCGCCCGTCAATGGCAACGGCATGGCATTGGGTCGGGTCGCCGACGCTTTCTACGCCTTGATCCAGCAGATCAGACAGGACCACGCCTCGGTTGTACGGCGTTCCCCGGATCAGAAAGTTCTTCGCAGGCTCACCCCAGGCGCGGGTGAGCCAATCGGTGTCTGCCTGAAAGCCGCCGGAGGCAACGATGACCGCCTTGGGCGCGATGCGATGAGACTGGCCTTCATAGGTGTAATCGACCCACTCGATCTGGTCGCTGTTCAGTTCCAGATGCGTCACAGCGGCCTCATACAGCACATCTACACCCAAACCTGCCGCCGTCCGGTAATAGGCATTCACCAGAGATTTGCCGCCCCCCATGAAAAACGCATTGGTCCGTGCCAATGACAATGTGCCGGAAAGCGAAGGCTGAAACCGGACCCCGTGTTCTTGCATCCACGGCAGGCATTCCTCGGAGGTGCGGATCGCGAGGCGGGCAAGATGTTCATCGGTTTTGCCGCCGGTGACTTTCAGCAGATCCGAGAGGTATTCGTCTTCGCCATACATCTCGACGAGCGGGCCCAACGGGCCCGAATGCATACAGCGAAAGTTGCGCGTATGGCGGGAGTTTCCGCCGCGATAAGGTTTTGGCGCCGTCTCAAGGATCAGAACGCGCGCGCCTGCCTCAGCCGCAGTCATCGCGGCGCAGAGGGCTGCGTTCCCACCGCCAATCACAGCGATATCGTAAGCTTCCTTTGGGGTGGCCATATCCTGTCTACCTACTGGCTTTCGTCGATTGAGCGGTCGCGGTCCTGCAACGCGCGGATGCGCATCCGCTGTGCAGCCTGAATATGCGCGCGCATCTCTGTCTCGGCCGCTGCGCCATCGCTGGCCTTCAAAGCCGTCATGATGCGCCGATGCTCGGCCACTGCGGCCTCGGCGCGGTCGCTATCCAGCAATTGCGAGGGCCCCAGGATCAACAGCGCCTTTTGCAAGGACAACATGGATTTTGCCAGAAACCGGTTCTTGGCCGCATCCAGCAGGGTCGCGTGAAAGATCTTGTTGATTTGGGCTGCATCGGGGCCAGTACCCGCCTCGGCCAACCGGTCGTTCAAAAGGTCCAGCTCATCCAGTTCGACATCCGATGCCGCGCGGGCTGCCAGACGGGCCGCTGTCCCTTCAAGCACCGCGCGCATCTCATAGAGTTCCATGACCTCGGCGTAATCCAGACTGCGCACGGTGGCACCTTGCCGTGGCACATGCGTGACCAGCCCGTCGGCCTCCAACTGCCTTATCGCCTCGCGTACCGGGGTACGGCTGACGCCCAACCGTTCCGAGAGCTCAATCTCACGCAGCCGGTCGCCGGGCAGAAGAGTGCCCTCGCGAATCTCGTCCAGCAGGCGCTGATACGCAGAATTGCCTTGTGGACCAGGTTGTAACGGGGCGTCATGAAGGGTCATC
>NZ_JBQFZQ010000026.1:0-2553 GCF_056542325.1 Ruegeria sp. AD6
CCGGGCTCCACTCAGTACAGGGCGCAGGATCAGCCTGTGCCCGCAAAGTGGAGACATCAATGACAACTTCATGTGATACGGAAATCAAAACACCACCCGCCAAACCCGCCCGGAACAACCCGACGCGACAGCAACAGTTGCAGAAACTGTTGTCCCGCAAGGCTGGTGCAACGATTGCGCAGATTCAGAACGCCTTTGGGTGGCAACCGCATTCCGCGCGCGCGGCGATTTCGATGTTGCGCAAGGCGGGACATACTGTTGAGCGATCTGGATCTGGCAAAGGTACGCTCTACCGGATAGTGAAGTCGGTGTGATCGCCATGGATCCTACGCGCGCGGATCGTGACCTTGCGAAGACATTTGACGACATTGAACACCTAGATCGCCTCGGCTGTCTTGACCGATGGCGGGAAGTGTTCGGTCGGTCGCCGCCAAAATACCTGTCCCCGCAGTTCATGAAACGGGTACTAATCTGGGAACTACAGAACCGGGAATTGGGAGGGTTGTCTGCGAAGACAGAACGCCGATTGCAGAATATCGCGTTGGGAAAAACGCCGCCTCCTAGTCTGAAGCCGGGTTCACATCTAGTGCGGGAATGGAACGGACGCACCTATCAGATTGAAGTGGTTGATCGCGGGTTCGTCATGGACGGCAAAACATGGCGTTCCCTGTCCGCCATAGCAAAGCACATCACCGGAGCGCACTGGTCCGGGCCGCGCTTCTTCGGGGTTCAGTGATGCGACGCATCCGCTGCGCTATTTATACTCGGAAAAGCTCGGAGGAGGGGCTGGAGCAGGATTTCAACTCACTCGATGCCCAGCGGGAAGCCTGTGAAGCATACATCGCGAGCCAGAAGCATGAGGGCTGGGAATTATTGCCGGATCACTATGACGATGGCGGTATCTCGGGCGGTCATCTTGACCGCCCGGCGTTGCAGCGGCTGATGCAGGCTGTTGACCAGAAACGCGTGGATCAGATTGTTGTCTACAAGATTGACCGGCTGACGCGCTCGCTGGCTGATTTTGCAAAGCTGGTCGAACGCCTCGACGCGGCCGACGCATCGTTTGTGTCCGTTACCCAGTCCTTTAATACGTCGACCAGTATGGGTCGCCTGACACTCAACGTGCTGCTCAGCTTCGCTCAGTTCGAACGGGAAGTCACCGCTGAGCGTATCCGGGATAAAATTGCTGCCTCAAAACGCAAGGGTCTTTGGATGGGCGGGAACGTTCCACTTGGGTATCAGGCTGACGGCCGGACGCTCAAAATCGACGAAGAAGAAGCTGAGATCATCAGGACGCTCTACGATCTCTATCTGGAGCATCAGACCATTCTTGACGTGAAAGAGCAGGCGGAAGCACTGGGTCTCCGGTCGCGCCGCCGGGAACGTTCTGGCGGACGCGTGACAGGTGGTACGTTCTTCGATCGCGGACACATCCATCATCTGATCAGCAACCCAATCTATGCTGGCCACATCCGACACAAGGGTCGGGTTTATGAGGGGCAGCATCCTGCCATCATCAACCCGGCGGTGTGGGAGCGGGTGCAGCAGCTGCTGAAAGATGGCGCAGTAAGGGAGCGCGGCGTTAAGCAGAAAGCAAAGCGATCAGCACTGGCCGGAAAGCTCTATGATGAGACCGGAGATCGGCTGACGCCCAGCCATAGTCGCAAAAATGGAAAGCGGTTGCGGTACTATATCTCTGGTCGTCTTGTGACGGATCGCAGTCAGAAGTTTCCCGATACGTGGCGACTGCCTGCAGAACAGCTTGAGAACCTCCTGGCTGAAGTGGTTAGACAACACCTAAGCCGACCGAACGCTGTGACATCAATGTTACAGGATATGTCTGCGGCCGAAATTGCTTCAGCAGCGGAGCATCTCAGAAATTGCCAGTCCGTCAGGAAATGCCTCGACCTGATTGCGCGGGCAGACATACGACAGGGGTCGCTGAGTCTGCAGCTGGATCTACAGGCACTGGCCCGGATGATCGAGTGCAGAGCGGATCAGGTCAATGCCGAAGAACTAACAATTGAAGCTCCATTCCAGATGCGCCGCAGAGGCGTGGAACTGAAATTGCACTTGGGCGATCCGCCTCCTGAGATCGATCAGACACTTGTCCGCAACATAATCAAGGCGCGCCAATTGTTGGCGATGATTATTGACGGCAGAACGTTTTCTGAGATTGCTGAAGAAGAGGGCATTTCCAAACGCCGCGTTCAGGATGTGGTCGATCTGGCCATGCTAGCGCCTGATGTTCTGGATGCCATCGCTGCAGGCGAGCAACCTGACGGCCTGACCACGGATTACCTAATCAAGTCCGGCTTCCCAGCGATCTGGTCAGAACAGCGCCAGCAGTTCGCTGCGCTCTGATCTACAGACTCTCCCAAAGTCACCAAACTCGTACCGCCGGAACCGCGTACTGAGACTGCGGCCCGAAATCGGCTATTGTTGTGCTCACGTTCGCGTCTCAGCTCGAATCGTCAAAAACTAAGTCCCTGAAAATTAGCCACAATCGGCAACCAATTATTCAGTGTGTGATTTAATGGAAAATCATGGCTG
>NZ_JBQFZQ010000028.1:0-2176 GCF_056542325.1 Ruegeria sp. AD6
ACCAAAACCGGTTCAAAACGCGCGCCCAGGCAAAGGCCGCGATCTTCGAATACATAGAAGTATTCTACAATCGCCAGCGCCGACACTCCGCCATAGGCTACCAAACCCCCGCGCAAGCATACGAAACCATGGCTTGGAAAATCGCCGCATAGGGTCAATAATTAGTCGGCCCTGAACATATTGCTTTATGCCGCCGCGAGAGCGTGTCGTGGCCGCCGGCAGAGTGAGATCGCAGTCAGGGCGTCGAGTATCCTGCCCCAGATTTGAGGCCAAAGCTTTCTGATATGAGCCAGGATCAGGCGGATGTTGTGGCCGCAGCCGCACAGCACTGCGAAGATGGCATCGCCGAGGGTGCCCTTGAGCGGGCAGCGTCTGAGGCGACCTTCGGATTTCATGTGGCCGATGGTGGGCTCGATTGCGCTTCGCCGGCGGATCAACTTGCGAAGGACTGGTGTGACACCGCGCTTCTGGCCGCTGATAAACACCTGGCTCAAAGTCACGCCATGGCCGCGGTAGCCGCGGTCGACGAAGACCTGGGCGGGGCGGGTGTCGGTGAGGATTTCCACCTGCTCCAGCGCTTCGGCCAGAGTGTGGCCGTCGTAAGGGTTGCCGGGCAGCGACCGAATGCCGACCACAAAGCCCTCGTTCATCGTGGTGGCGACGCTGACCTTGCAGCCGAATTCGTAGCGTTTGTGGGCCTTGCCCTTGGAAATGCAGTCGACCGCGGGTTCGTGTAGCGCGTAGAGCTTGCCCTTGTCCTTCGGTTTTTGCCGCAGTAACCGGGCGGCAAGCTCCAGTTCATCGGCGATACGGGCCATGAGGCCGGGGTCGGCGACCTTCTCGAGTTGCCGCGCGATGTCGCGCATCACGCGGCCGGTATATCCTTTCAATCTTCTCAGTGCCTTGCGCATGCGCTTGAACTGCCGGGCATGGGCGTAGCGGCCGACCTGAGCCGCAAGCCTCGGAGCCAGACGCGCATAGCTCTGGCGGAGCTGTATCCCGGCCTCGCCGGCCAGCTTGACCAACCGTTGCCGGGCGCGTTCGTAGAGCCGAGCGTCGGTGGGATGGGCAATGTCTTTCTCCATCACCGTCGTGTCGACGATGACCCGCCCGACGCTCTTGTCATCTATCGCCCCGGCAGCCTTGCCGGCCTCGATGGTCTTGGTGAGCAGCCATTCGACACCCTCCTCGCCGATCCGTTTCCGCCACCGGGTCAGCGAAGACGGGTCGATCGGGGGGCGATGCTGAAAGAACACCTCGCCGCAGAAATGCTGGTAGTAGGGGTTCTCCACCCAACGCCGGACAACGGCCTCGTCAGACAGGTCATGGGCGTGCTGCAGATACAGAAGCCCGGCCACCAGCCGCGGCGATGTTGCCGGCCGACCGCGGTGCGACGGGAAAAACCCGGACCATTCGCGCTCGAAGAAATCCCAGTCGATATAGCCCTCGAGCTTAACCAGCTCATGGCGCATGTCGATCAGATCGACCAGGCGCGGGCGCAGCAAATCATCCTGTTCCAGCGGTCTCGACTTGGGCTTCATGAGGCAATCCGAAATTGCAAGAAAATCGCCCGCAGAATAGCAAACCCTGCAGCTCAAAAACACACGAAATCAGCATTTCCATCAGAAAATCAGTAGGTTGGGAATTACTCAGGGTCGACTATCGAATGACGCCACCGACAAGCTGGTCAGGGGCATCAAGCGCAAGACGCGCAAGGCAATACTCGGTCGAGAAGAAGATCAGGATTGTCCTGCCTGGCTTTGCGGGGCGGGGAAAGCCATTCAATGTAATCATTGCGCCGACCCCACTGTGATTTAGGCTTTTGCCCTTTTCGGCTTCCACCGCTTGGCAAGTTTCGTGACTTGGAAGCGAAGCTCGTCCACTGGCGGGACTGTGTTGCAGGGATCGGACGCTCAAAGTACTCTCAGCGTTTTCTGCGACGCGAGCGACGGTCGATGCCCCACAAATTCAATGATGCCCGTCGCGACAAGTTTCCCAAAGCTAAGTACCGGGTCACGAACTGCTCGGAATACAATGAAAGTCTCCGGCAGCGGGGCGATGTGACGATCTGGGATTCTGATGATGTAGTGGAGAACTGGGCATCGCCACGCCGCAAGACACGCGGTGGACAGGCGCGCTACTCCGATCTGGCAATCGAGATCTGCCTCACTCTGCG
>NZ_JBQFZQ010000029.1:0-2024 GCF_056542325.1 Ruegeria sp. AD6
GCGAAGAACCGGGCAAGCGCCTCTTGCTGTCAGCGCAAACAAACTGTTCTTGGTCCAGCCAAAGCTGTCCGCATAAGGTCGAATCCACCCTTTACGCGCGATCTTTAGCCGTCGGCTCAGCGGATACGGTTAAACCGCCGATGCGAATGGCTACCTCGGTCCTCTCAATCCGGCTCTGCCCAATCGCAAACTGTCCGCCATCAGCACCCATGGAACAGACTAGGTTGATTGCGTAGCGGAGGATTTCAGGCTCATCGTAACCATCAGAGAGTGGAGATGAGAATGAAATCCGGGAAACAGAAAGCGTCAGCAGAGAGAGTTGTCAAAGACATCCGCAGGAAGACACGGCGCCAGCATTCGGCAGAGGAGAAGATCCGTATTGTGTTGGATGGGCTTCGTGGTGAAGACAGCATAGCGGAGCTGTGTCGCCGTGAAGGAATAGCTACGAGCCTGTATTACAGCTGGTCGAAAGAGTTCCTTGAGGCCGGTAAGAAGCGGTTGGCTGGCGATACCGCACGCCAGGCTACCAGCTCTGAGGTGAAGGATTTGAGAGCGGAATCGTCGGCGCTGAAAGAGGTAGTCGCCGACCTGACCCTTGAGAACCGGCTGCTCAAAAAAAGCATGTTCGAGGATGGGGGAGACGACGAATGAGATATCCCGCATCCGAAAAGCTTGAGATCATCCGGCTGGTTGACGGTTCGCACCTGCCGATCAAACGCACACTGGAAAAGCTCGGCATTCCCAGAACGACCTTCTACCGCTGGTACGACAGGTATCTGTCTTTCGGCGAGGCCGGGCTTGAGGATCGCCATTCCCGGCCAGGTAGGGTTTGGAACCGCATCCCCGACAAGGTGCGCAAGCAGATCGTGGAACTGGCTCTGGAAGAACCCGAGTTATCGCCCCGCGAGCTTGCGGTGCGGTTCACCGACACCAGGCGCTACTTCGTTTCTGAGGCCAGTGTTTACAGGCTTCTGAAGGCACAAGATCTGATCACTAGCCCAGCCTGCATCACCATCAAAGCGGCGGATGAATTCCATGAGAAGACTGTGCGGCCGAACCAGCTTTGGCAGACCGACTTCACCTATCTCAAAGTCATCGGTTGGGGCTGGTTCTACCTGTCTACGATCCTGGATGATTACAGCCGTTACGTTGTCTCTTGGCGCCTTTGCACCACGATGAAAGCTGACGATGTCACAGGAACGCTGGAAGACGCTTTGGCTGCATCAGGTTGTGACAGTGTCACCGTTGCCCACAAGCCCCGGCTGCTCAGCGACAACGGCAGCAGTTACATCTCTGGCGAGTTGGCGAAATGGCTGGATGAGCAGGGTATGGATCATGTTCGGGGAGCGCCCAACCATCCGCAGACCCAGGGCAAGATTGAGCGATGGCATCAGACGATGAAGAACCGTGTCCTGCTGGAAAACTACTATCTGCCAGGAGCGCTCGAACAGGCCATCGGCGACTTCATCAATCACTACAACCACAACCGATACCACGAGAGCATCAGCAATCTGACACCCGCCGATGTCTATTTCGGTCGAGCCGAAACAATCCTCAGACGCAGAAAGGAAATCAAACACCAGACAATCCAGAAACGCCGCTTGCTGCATCATCAGAACGCGGCGTAGATTGAAACTGCGGCGAGCCTGATCCTCCTAAGCCAATCAAACGCTCGTGTTCCAAATCATTCGATGACGGACACTTCGGAACGCTGCAGCGCAGCCCGCATTGCCGACATTCGCTGCACCGCCAAAGTTTGGGTTGTCATAAACTAATAGTCTACGGGTTAACCAATCATTTATCCCTGTGGAACGAGCAACCGCTTCTTGACCAAAAAATTCCCAAAAGGATGACAGGATACGGATATCTTTTTCGACGGCGATCAATGGTTTCCCCCATCGGAGGCTTGTAAATAAGCGATATTCACGCCGCCTTTACATAGGGCTACGTTACATAGGTGCGCACCGGAGCATATCATACATAACGTTTCGATCCTCTTACACACGCGCATAAAGGGCAGATTC
>NZ_JBQFZQ010000030.1:0-1856 GCF_056542325.1 Ruegeria sp. AD6
GTGGAGAGATCACTAGTGAGAATGATGACATGAGTAGCGACAAAGAGTGTGAGAGACACTCTCGCCGAAAGTCCAAGGGTTCCTGCTTAAAGCTAATCTGAGCAGGGTAAGCCGGCCCCTAAGCCGAGGCCGAAAGGCGTAGGCGATGGGAACTAGGTTAATATTCCTAGGCCAGGAGGATGTGACGGATCACAGGTGTAGTTCAATCTTATCGGATTGATTGGGCTGCTGAGTGGTTCCTGGAAATAGCCCTCCATCAGACCGTACCCTAAACCGACACAGGTGGACTGGTAGAGCATACCAAGGCGCTTGAGAGAACGATGTTGAAGGAACTCGGCAAAATACCTCCGTAAGTTCGCGAGAAGGAGGCCCGGTTCCTAGGCAACTAGGGGCTGGGGGCACAAACCAGGGGGTGGCGACTGTTTATTAAAAACACAGGGCTCTGCGAAGTCGCAAGACGACGTATAGGGTCTGACGCCTGCCCGGTGCCTGAAGGTTAAAAGGAGAGGTGAGAGCCTTGAATTGAAGCCCAGGTAAACGGCGGCCGTAACTATAACGGTCCTAAGGTAGCGAAATTCCTTGTCGGGTAAGTTCCGACCTGCACGAATGGCGTAACGACTTCCCCGCTGTCTCCAACATCGACTCAGCGAAATTGAATTGCCTGTCAAGATGCAGGCTTCCCGCGGTTAGACGGAAAGACCCCGTGCACCTTTACTACAGCTTCGCACTGGCATCAGGATTGTGATGTGCAGGATAGGTGGTAGGCTTTGAAGCGGAAACGCAAGTATCCGTGGAGCCTCCCTTGAGATACCACCCTTCGCACTCTTGATGTCTAACCGCGGTCCGTTATCCGGATCCGGGACCCTGCGTGGCGGGTAGTTTGACTGGGGCGGTCGCCTCCTAAAGCGTAACGGAGGCGCGCGAAGGTTGGCTCAGAGCGGTCGGAAATCGCTCGTTGAGTGCAATGGCAGAAGCCAGCCTGACTGCAAGACTGACAAGTCGAGCAGAGTCGAAAGACGGCCATAGTGATCCGGTGGTCCCGAGTGGAAGGGCCATCGCTCAACGGATAAAAGGTACGCCGGGGATAACAGGCTGATACTGCCCAAGAGTCCATATCGACGGCAGTGTTTGGCACCTCGATGTCGGCTCATCTCATCCTGGGGCTGGAGCAGGTCCCAAGGGTACGGCTGTTCGCCGTTTAAAGAGGTACGTGAGCTGGGTTTAGAACGTCGTGAGACAGTTCGGTCCCTATCTGCCGTGGGTGTAGGAGACTTGAGAGGAGTTGCCCCTAGTACGAGAGGACCGGGGTGAACGATCCACTGGTGGACCAGTTGTCGTGCCAACGGCAGTGCTGGGTAGCTATGATCGGACAGGATAACCGCTGAAGGCATCTAAGCGGGAAGCCCCCCTCAAAACAAGGTCTCCCTGAGGGCCGTGGAAGACCACCACGTCAATAGGCCGGAGATGTAAGCGCAGTAATGCGTTCAGTTGACCGGTACTAATCGCCCGATAGGCTTGATTTGATCCAGTAACAGAAAGACAAATCACCAAAAGCATACACTGACCTTGAGTTGGACAACGTTGATTGATGTGAAACCCCGTAAAGGGGTGACATAAAAACCGAGTGGCACCGCGCATTCGCAAGCGAATACGCTGCCTGCCACCCGTCGCTTTCTTGCTCCGCAAGAAAGTCGACGTGGGCTTTTCCTCGGTTTGGTGGTCATAGCGCAAGTGAAACACCCGGTCCCATACCGAACCCGGAAGTTAAGCACTGCCGCGCCAATGGTACTTGGGCTTAAGCCCCGGGAGAGTAGGTCACCGCCAAACCTAGTAAAAGCCCATATCTCTCTTACGAT
>NZ_JBQFZQ010000031.1:0-1413 GCF_056542325.1 Ruegeria sp. AD6
CTCTGCGTGGGGCCGACCGACATCGGCAGCGCGGGTTCCAGGATGGAAGGCGGGAAAGTATGCTTTTGGTTCAGAAGAAAGATCGCCTTTAGTTACCAGCTGGGCGATCGCGATTGACCTGACTGCGCTCAAGTAGCCGAATAGGCGGTAGCGCACTAAGTTATGTCTTTCTTTTTCTGGATCAAATCAAGCGCGAGAAGGGCGTTTGGTGAATGCCTTGGCAGCAAGAGGCGATGAAAGACGTGATACTCTGCGATAAGCCATGGGGAGCTGAGAATAAGCTTTGATCCATGGATTTCTGAATGGGGCAACCCACCTGAATGTTTGTTATTGTTAGCTCTGCTAATCAATAATGAGCATGAACAGGTACTTAAGACCTGAATACATAGGGTTTTAAGAGCAAACCCGGGGAACTGAAACATCTAAGTACCCGGAGGAAAGGAAATCAATTGATACTCCCCTAGTAGCGGCGAGCGAACGGGGACCAGCCGAGCCGGATGAGTGAGAAGAACACGTTGGGAAGCGTGGCCATAGCGGGTGACAGCCCCGTATTCGAAGCTTTGACGGACGTATTAAGTAGGGCGGAACACGTGAAATTCTGTCTGAAGATCGGAGGACCACCTTCGAAGGCTAAGTACTCCTTGCTGACCGATAGCGAACCAGTACCGTGAGGGAAAGGTGAAAAGCACCCCGACGAGGGGAGTGAAACAGTACCTGAAACCGAACGCCTACAATCAGTCGGAGGCTCCTTGCGAGCTGACGGCGTACCTTTTGTATAATGGGTCATCGACTTGGTCTCACGAGCAAGCTTAAGCCGTTAGGTGTAGGCGTAGCGAAAGCGAGTCTTAATAGGGCGTATGAGTTCGTGGGATCAGACCCGAAACCGAGTGATCTAGGCATGGCCAGGTTGAAGGTAAGGTAACACTTACTGGAGGACCGAACCCACATCCGTTGAAAAGGATCGGGATGAGCTGTGCCTAGGGGTGAAAGGCCAATCAAACTCGGAGATAGCTGGTTCTCTGCGAAATCTATTTAGGTAGAGCGTCATCCGAATACCCCGGGGGGTAGAGCACTGGATGGGTAATGGGGCCCCACAGGCTTACTGATCCTAACCAAACTCCGAATACCCGGGAGTACTAGATGGCAGACACACTGCGGATGCTAACGTCCGTAGTGGAGAGGGAAACAACCCTGACCTACGACTAAGGCCCCCAATTCATGGCTAAGTGGGAAAGCAGGTGGGACGACCAAAACAACCAGGAGGTTGGCTTAGAAGCAGCCATCCTTTAAAGATAGCGTAACAGCTCACTGGTCTAAATAAGTTGTCCTGCGGCGAAGATGTAACGGGGCTCAAGCCATGAGCCGAAGTCTAGGGATGCGTAAGCATCGGTAGCAGAGCGTAGTGTGACATAG
>NZ_JBQFZQ010000032.1:0-1346 GCF_056542325.1 Ruegeria sp. AD6
CGAAGGTTTTGATCTGATGCACAAAGGGGAATCCATCCGCGCCGTGGTGGAGTTTTGACAGAAAGCGTAGCTTGCTTCGATAGCAAGGTCACAGTTACAGGCGTCCACAGGAGGTCTGTAACTGTGACACCGTTGAAAATTCGCGGCCGACGCATTTCCAAAGAACCCAAAGTACATCGTATCGCGTAACACGTTAAAATACTGGACTCAGGTAGTATTCGGTGATCCAGGCCTTCCAGGAGGCGATCTAGGGTCAGGACGCATTGATTTTCAACGCGCTGCGTGATTCACGGCTTCTAAAATGGAGTGGTGATATGAGCGACCTTTACTGGCTGACCGACGAGCAGATGGCCAGGCTTTCCCCTTTCTTCCCGAAGTCGCACGGCAAGCCACGGGTCGATGACAAGAGAGTGCTGAGCGGGATTATCTTCGTCAATCGCAACGGGTTGCGCTGGCGCGACGCTCCCAAGGAATACGGACCGCATAAGACGCTGTACAGCCGGTGGAAACGATGGAGCGAGAAAGGCATCTTCGCGCGGATGATGGTCGGCCTGGCCGCCGAACATGGCGAGGAAAAGACCGTGATGATCGACGCGACGTATCTAAAGGCCCACCGCACCGCGACCAGCATGGCCGCGAAAAAGGGGGGCGTGGACGCCTGATTGGTCGGACCAAGGGTGGCATGAACACGAAGCTGCACGCCATCTGCGACAGCCAGGGGCGGCCGCTTAATCTATTCGTCACTGCCGGGCAGGTCAGCGATTACACCGGCGCACGGGCGTTACTCAGCAGTCTGCCAAAAGTCGACTGGCTACTCGGAGACCGCGGCTATGACGCCGACTGGTTCAGGGATGCGTTAAAAGACAAAGGGATACGCGCCTGCATCCCTGGCCGGAAGAAGCGCAAGGCTCCAGTCAAATACGACAAGCGGCTATACAAACGGCGCAACCGCATCGAGATCATGTTCGGCAGGCTCAAGGATTGGCGGCGCGTGGCAACACGCTATGACCGATCCCCAAAGGTCTTCCTCTCGGCCATCGCGCTCGCCGCTCTCGTCATATATTGGTTATGAATCCTGACCCTAAACTGTAACGAGCTTATGATTACCGTTCAGGAGCGTCAGAGCATGGCAGCCAAACCCTATGGCCTATACTGCCCCACCTCGAAGGCATGCGAAATTCTCATGCCGCGCTGGACAATCCAAATCCTGGGTGAGCTTTGGGGCGGCTCAACCCGATTCAATGAGATTAAGCGCGGGCTTCCTGGGGTCTCGCCGACCCTGCTGACAAAGCGGTTGAAGGAAATGCAGGAACACGGGCTACTGGAACGCGTGGAAGACGGCGCCA
>NZ_JBQFZQ010000033.1:0-1043 GCF_056542325.1 Ruegeria sp. AD6
CTGGGTGCGTCCGACCTTCATGATGTGGTCAAACTCCGCAGCATTTGCCATCAGAGATTGTATGCCCTCGATTACAGCAACGGCGATGACCGCTGGTATGGCTTTCATCCCGCCGGAACCGGATCGATCGCAACCCTCAAACTCGGCGGGATGGTCCTGTCCCGACTGTCCGATTGAGACAAACACCCGGAGGATGAGAGATGAGCGCGCTCGAGATGATCGACGATATGACCGAAGCGCTTCGGCGCGGCCGGGCGACCCCCGGCACCGGGACGTGAGGGCCGGACGATGCGGTTCAAACCCTGGCCCCGTCACGCCTTCACCGACACGTCCCGCAAACGGGCCGCACTTCGCAGGAAACAGCGCCTCGAGCGGGAGGCCCTGCCGCTCTTTGCCGACCAGATCGCCGAAGCGCAGCCCGGCGAAGACCAGGTTATGAAGGACCGCGCCGCGGCCTGGGACGCTCAGGAGGCGCGGGATCGCAGCGCCCGGGCCGCGCAGTGGCGCGACGCCCGGCACATGATCGACGCGCTGCCCGACGCGGAACGCCGTGCCATGCGCAAGCTGTGGGATTGCGCCCCATACCCCGCCGACCCCTCGCGCCTGCTGGGCGTGCTGCACAGCTACAGCCTTGGCCGGCTGGATCTCAAACGCCCGCCATTTCCCCTGTCGCGCACGGATGCGTCGGGCACGCGGATTGCCAACCTCTTCGCATCGCCGGACCTGTTCGTGACCATCCTGAAGGCGCGGGACATTGCCGAAGACCCCGACGCATACCGGCTGGCCGAACGTCACGCGGCCTACCATCATCTGCAAGCCGCCGCGTCGAAGAACAGGGACAAGGACCGGGCGGCGCAGGACCGGGTGCTGGCCTCCAGGCTGTTTCTGCGCCTTGGAGATCTGGAGGATGCCCCGGCCTGATAGCACCGCAGGCCGTTGCCCTGACGGCCTCTCCTGCTCGGCTGCGCGTGTCGCAGGAGAGCATCGGCCCCAGGCCGATCGCGCATTCGGCCATGCGGCCTCACCGCGGCGTTGCGCCCAGG
>NZ_JBQFZQ010000034.1:0-1106 GCF_056542325.1 Ruegeria sp. AD6
CCGTTTTCCATCGCGATCGGTGCGATCAGCTCAACGCCGAACGACACGTTGTCGCCGGGCATGACCATCTCGGTGCCTTCCGCCAGGGTCACGGTGCCGGTCACGTCAGTTGTACGGAAGTAGAACTGCGGACGGTAGTTCGCGAAGAACGGGGTGTGACGACCGCCTTCTTCCTTGGTCAGGATGTAGGCTTCGGCTTCGAACTTGGTGTGCGGTGTAACCGAACCCGGCTTACACAGAACCTGGCCACGCTCAACGCCGTCACGATCCACACCGCGCAGCAGGGCGCCGATGTTGTCGCCTGCTTCACCGCGGTCCAGCAGCTTGCGGAACATTTCAACGCCGGTGCAGGTGGTTTTCGCGGTGTCGCGGATGCCGACGATTTCGATCTCGTCGCCAACGTTGATCACGCCACGCTCGACACGGCCGGTCACAACGGTACCACGGCCCGAGATCGAGAACACGTCTTCGATCGGCATCAGGAACGGCTGGTCAACGGCACGCTCAGGGGTGTCGATGTAGTCATCAACAGCCGCCATCAGTTCCTTGATCTTCTCTTCGCCGATTTCCGGGTTGTTGCCTTCCATCGCGGCCAGAGCCGAACCTGCAACGATCGGAATATCGTCGCCGGGGTATTCGTAGCTGGACAGCAGTTCGCGAACTTCCATCTCAACCAGTTCCAGCAGCTCTTCGTCGTCAACCTGGTCAACTTTGTTCAGGAACACGACCATCTTCGGGATGCCAACCTGGCGGCCCAGCAGGATGTGCTCACGCGTTTGCGGCATCGGGCCGTCAGCGGCGTTCACAACCAGGATCGCGCCGTCCATCTGGGCGGCACCGGTGATCATGTTCTTGACGTAGTCGGCGTGGCCGGGGCAGTCAACGTGCGCATAGTGGCGGTTGTCGGTCTCGTATTCCACGTGGGCGGTCGAGATGGTGATGCCGCGCGCTTTCTCTTCCGGCGCGCCGTCGATCTGGTCATACGCTTTGAAGTCACCGAAATACTTGGTGATTGCTGCGGTCAGCGTCGTTTTACCATGGTCAACGTGGCCAATCGTGCCGATGTTGACGTGCGGTTTTGTACGCTCAAACTTTTCCTTTGCCAT
>NZ_JBQFZQ010000035.1:0-746 GCF_056542325.1 Ruegeria sp. AD6
AACCAGTCGGGCAAGTGGTTCAACGCGGTGCAATATGGCGTCCGCAAAGAAGACAACATGCTGGACTATGATCAGGTCGAGGCGCTGGCGAAGGAACACCAGCCCAAGCTGATCATCGCCGGAGGCTCGGCCATCCCGCGTCAGATCGACTTTGCCCGCATGCGTCAGATCGCCGACATGGTCGGCGCGTATCTGCACGTGGACATGGCGCATTTCGCCGGTCTGGTGGCGGCGGGCGAACACCCCTCTCCTTTCCCGCATGCGCATGTGGCGACCACAACGACTCACAAAACCCTGCGTGGTCCGCGTGGGGGTATGATCCTGACCAATGATGAAGATATCGCTAAGAAAGTGAACTCGGCGATCTTCCCCGGCATTCAGGGCGGCCCGCTGATGCATGTGATCGCGGCCAAGGCCGTGGCCTTTGGCGAGGCGCTGCGGCCTGAGTTCAAATCCTACATCCAGCAGGTCGTGACCAACGCGCAGGCGCTGTCGGACCAGCTGATCAAGGGCGGTCTGGACACGGTGACCCACGGCACCGACACCCATGTGGTGCTGGTCGACCTGCGCCCCAAGGGCGTGAAAGGCAACGCCACCGAAAAGGCTCTGGGCCGGGCGCATATCACCTGCAACAAAAACGGCGTGCCGTTTGACCCCGAAAAGCCGACCATCACGTCGGGCATCCGTCTGGGCAGCCCTGCGGGCACCACGCGCGGCTTCGGCGAGGTCGAATTCCGCCAGATCGC
>NZ_JBQFZQ010000036.1:0-636 GCF_056542325.1 Ruegeria sp. AD6
GTGGCTGCACATTTTGGGTTAACACCTCGACGATACCAGTCTGGAGAGATGGACAATCCCGGCCGTATCTCGAAGGCTGGTGACAGCGACGTCCGTGCCACGCTGTATGCCGCAGCAAATGCGATGATGATGCGCGCCGTTGCAAGCTCTGAGATCAAGAGTTGGGGCCTGCGCCTGATGCGTCGAAAAGGTCGTCGTCGTGCAGTCGTCGCTGTTGCCAGGAAACTAGCCGTCATCATGCATCGCATTTGGGCGGACAACACAGAGTTTCGTCATGGGAAAGTGGAGGGCGCTGCATGATCTGACCCACCAAAAACCAATGACGGGATCGTCCCTCACCGGACGAGGTCTGTGGATGACGCCGAAAAAGCTCACTGCGCAACTTGAAGCGCGAGACTAAGCGGGGCGCTCCACGTCCATTCCGACACATGCATGCAGCGGTCCAACCGAACCGGGCCATCAATGACTGCGAAGAGAAGTGTGACCCGGATGAGAGACAACGATCCTAAAGCACGGAATCGAAACGATGAAATGAACTTGACCCAAACGCCCGATTAGAGAAGTGAGCTTTCGCTTAAAACACGTGAAAGTCCGTTTCGATGCCGACCGCCCTACGTAGTATGTTGGGCCAAAATG
>NZ_JBQFZQ010000037.1:0-560 GCF_056542325.1 Ruegeria sp. AD6
ATGGAACCGCGCTTGGTGGTGGGCTTGAGGTTGCCTTATCCTGTCATTATCGCGTTGCCGTGCCGTCTGCGAAGGTGGGGTTGCCCGAGGTTAATCTTGGTATCATTCCTGGCGCTGGCGGCACCCAGCGCTTGCCGCGTGTTGCCGGAGCCGAGGCTGCATTGGACATGATCACGACGGGGCGGCACGTCCGAGCTCCAGAAGCGCTTGAGATGGGTGTGCTGGACAAAGTTCAGGATGGTGATCCGCGCGAGATCGGCCTGGCCTATGTCAGAGAGCTGCTTGCAACTGATGCACCTCGGCGTCCTGTTTGCGATATGGCCCGGCCCGCCCCAATCGATTTTGATGCGGCCTATAACGCGGTGCTGAAGAAGGGCCGGGGCCAACTGTCGCCTGCGATTGCAGTGCGGGCAATACAAGCCAGTTGCGAGGCCGAGGATTTTGCATCCGGTTTGGCACGCGAACGGGAATTATTCATGGACCTGATGGCCTCGGATCAGCGCAAAGGGTTGATCCACGCATTCTTTGCGGAGCGTGCGGTTGCAAAATTGCCTGAGTTG